>NZ_CP104064.1:2798333-4197500 GCF_026651605.1 Alicyclobacillus dauci
TGTCACTGGTAAGTTCTTCATCACAAATGTTCGTTCTCGCGTTTCTTGTCTCCGAGTGAACTATTGAAGATAATCTATCTGAGACAAGCTGTCCAACTCAATTCGCAAACCGAACCGCGAACAAATGCGCCAGTGACGCGGTATATTGGGTTCGCTCTGAAAGACAAGCTTCAGAAGCGACGTCGATTAATATACCATGCCACTCCAACCAATTCAACCGCTATTTATTGTAAGAACAAAACTGCAATCGAATGATAAGTGAATCTTAGGTTCCGCTCTTAATGAGTAATACCCCCACATAAACGATAGCCTACCGATACTGTGTACATACTCGAACTCAGCGAGGAAAGCGTGAACTTGTTCCGTCGGTTTGCGACAGGGCATGGGCCGTGTGGATATTTACTCTATCGTGCCGTTCCCCATACGGTCTGTACTAAGAGCATTTACTTATAGCAGCTTGTATGCTTGCCTTGATCCATTAGAATTGTATCCCCTGACAGTCTTATTGTTACCCCGCGCGACCTTCCCTCTCGAAATTGTGGTACGCAGATGTATTTCCGATCGTTGTCGACCACAACCTATTTAATCATTGGATTGGTAGGGATTCATCTAATAGGTAGCATAAATAGTTTGAATGCTGACGAGAGGCAAACGAGTTCACGCCTCTGCGGATACCAACCCTGAAAATGGACAATACGTTCAGTTTCATACTGCTTCTTAAATAACGCAATGGACGCTGTGTATTTGATGTCTTTACTAACTGCCCAGCCACTCATATGTATCGATCTCTCCTCGGCCTATCACCTGAGCCGTCCACCCTGCTTTACCTATTTATTTCCCCACTTTACATCTCCGGCAAGTCACCCTACGCTCACGACCTCTCTCCGTGATTACATGACATTGTGACTGTGAGCGAGGCGGCCTGACGCTGCAGCGGCGATGGCTGCGACGAGATCGTCTAGGAACGTGTTCACCTTTCCGGTTGATTTATCGTTTAACGACTCCAATATGCCATACTTCAATTTATCGATGTAGCCGTAGTTTGTGTAGCCAATCGTTCCATATAGGTTTAATATCGATAATGCTAGAATTTCATCAACTCCATATAGACCGGCATCCACTTGAATGATATCCAGAAGCGGGCGTTTCAGAAGTCCATCTTCGGCCAACGTATCGAGCTCGATACCTGTCAGAATCGCATTCTGCACCTCATGTTTGGTCAGAACATGTTCCACACTCTCAATACATTCATTTAACTGGAGACCTGGTATGTATTTCTCTTCAAGAAAATACGTCAGCTTAGCAATGTCCTCTATTTCAACCCCACGGTTCTTCAGTGCCTCAATGGTTACATCGTGTAGCGTTTCGTTTATCAACTTCCATTCCCTCTTTTCGTGTGATCGTATGAGGTACTATCCGTTCCACTTTATCATCGTAGGTTCAAGTTGTGAGTTGTCGGAGCGGACGTGATCGGGGCCTGTGCGATAAATCTTCCCAACGCTTACATTTACTATCCGTTTATGGACCACGAAGGTTTTTCCAAATCTTACACTTGATACAGTGGTGAACTACTCACGGCTTGAAAAAATCGTCAAACTGATTATAATCAAAGATAGTCAAAGTCAATTTGGCCAATTGGTCAAGGAAAGTTAAAGTCAACAATGAACAAGCAACATCCCTGAGAAGGAGGTTACGAATTATGCGTTGTGATGTATGTAAATCTCACGAAGCGAACACACACGTACGTTTGCACATCAATGGAATGGAGAAAGATTTACACTTGTGCCCAGAGTGTTCAACTAAACTTCGTTCTTCCTATAAATCACCCGTCGGAATGGGGCCATTTGGAGGCTTCCCGTCTATGAATGACATGTTCGGCATGTTTGGCGAAGCTTCCAGTACGGCAAGCGAGCCATTGAGAGAACAGGCAGGGGGAGCCTCGGGTGGCGGCGGATTTCTCGATGAGTTTGGCCACAATCTAACGGCGTGGGCAAAGGAAGGTCGGATCGATCCGGTTATCGGTCGCGACCAAGAAGTCTCTCGCGTTATTGAAATTTTGAACCGTCGTAATAAAAACAACCCTGTGCTGATCGGTGAACCTGGTGTTGGTAAGACAGCAATTGCAGAGGGGCTTGCAAACCGTATTGTAGAAGGCAAGGTACCTGTGAAGCTCCGCAACAAGCAGGTTTACAGTCTCGATGTCGCGGCACTCGTTGCTGATACGGGCATCCGGGGACAGTTTGAAGAGAGAATGAAAAAATTGATTGCCGAATTAGAGGCACAACCAGATATCATTCTCTTTATCGATGAAATCCATTTGCTGGTCGGAGCTGGTTCTGCACAAGGATCGATGGACGCTGGAAACATTTTAAAACCAGCATTGGCTCGTGGAGACGTGCAAGTGATCGGTGCGACAACACTCAAAGAATATCGCCAAATTGAGAAGGACGCAGCGCTCGAACGTCGGTTCCAGCCCGTCATGGTCAACGAACCGAGCACGGACGAAGCAATTGAAATCCTGCGTGGCCTTCGGTCGAAATACGAAGAGTATCACCAGGTCCAGTTTTCAGACGAAGCACTAACTGCCTGCGTCACGCTGTCAAGTCGGTACATTTCTGATCGATTTTTGCCAGACAAGGCAATTGACTTGATGGATGAAGCGGGATCGAAAGCGAACTTGCGATTGAGCAATGTTCAAGGTGAGGACCTGGCTGGTCAGTTAGAGCAAGTTGTCAAAGAAAAAGAACAGGCAACAAAAGTAGAAGCATATGAGCGCGCAGCAGAGCTCCACAAAGAGGAGTTGCGCCTGCGGGAACGCCTGAACGAGGGTGTAAAACAGGAAGTGCCCGAGGGGAAAGTAACGGCTGAGGACATTCAGCAGATTATCGAGGAAAAAACAGGTATTCCTGTTCGCAAGATTCAAGCGGCTGAACAGAGCAAATTACGTGATCTAGAGAGTGAACTTTCCCGTCGAGTCATTGGCCAAGCTGAGGCTGTGCAGAAAGTCGCGAAAGCCGTACGCAGAAGTCGGACAGGCCTTCGCAAAGGCGAACGCCCAATTGGCTCCTTCCTCTTCGTGGGTCCGACCGGTGTCGGTAAGACAGAGTTGGCAAAAAGTTTGGCGCTGACGTTGTTCGGGTCGAAGGATTCGATGATCCGTTTGGATATGAGCGAATACATGGAGAAACACTCCGTGTCGAAGCTGATCGGGTCGCCCCCGGGATATGTTGGCTACGAAGACGCAGGACAGTTGACTGAACAGGTACGCCGCAATCCATACAGTCTCATTCTGCTTGACGAGATCGAAAAGGCACACCCAGATGTTCAACACATGTTCCTGCAAATCATGGAAGACGGTCGACTTACCGACAGCCAAGGCCGGACCATCAGCTTTAAAGACACGATTATCATTATGACCAGTAATGCTGGTGTTGCTCAGAAGAAAGTAACGTTAGGTTTCACAGCAGATGACCAGACGACTCAAGGAACTGAGTTGCAAATGGGTGAACTTTCCGCGTACTTTAAACCGGAATTTCTCAATCGGTTTGATGCGATTGTAAACTTTGCGGCTTTGACCAATGAGGACCTAACGAAAATCGTCGACTTGTTCTTGAACGAACTAAAAGACACGTTAGCACAGCAGAGTGTCACACTGACGTGGACGAATGCGGCAGCAGACAAGCTCGGTGAATTGGGATACCACCCGCTCTTTGGTGCGCGTCCTCTGCGTCGGGTCGTACAGGATCGTGTTGAGGACCAAATTGCTGACGTACTTGTGGATGATCCAGAAGCCACACAGTTGGTCATCGACGTCGATGAGTCAAACGAAATCGTCGTTCGAACTGTTTAAAACAGACAGCGCAATATACGTGAAGGCTAAAAAAAGAAGAGGTTCCTGGGCATATTCCCCAGGAACCTCTTCTTTATCATGGACTGTCCTTTTAGTAGTCTACATAGAATCCACCTCTTGCAAAGTCCGTTTTAATCGCCTAACTGCTCGGTGTGTGTCAACGCGGACCATGCCTTCCGAGCACCCTAACGCCTTTGCTGTATCAGCGACCGATAAGTCGTTCATAATTCGCAAAACGATCACCGCCCGATGACGGTCTGAAAGTGAATGCAACATGTCATCGATTTCGATCACGCTGCTTACCATGCTCACGTCAGGAGTTTGGTATACCTCCGTGCTCCAACTCCGCTCCATGAGATTCCGTTTCCGAGCCAAGTCAACGATGTAATTCTGGGCAATCCGCAGTATCCATGTTTTTACATGCGAGTCTCCTCGGAAATATCGCCACTTTTGGAGTACGCGCATGAATACCTCCTGCACAACGTCCTCTGCATCCGCGTGATTCCGTGTGGACCGATAGGCGAGTTGATAGACGTCTCGCGTATATGTAACATAAATCCGCTCAATCGTCTTGGTGTCATTTTGTGTCCGTTCAGTCATGACGGTTTTGCCCTCCTCAATGAACTGAAAGCCATGCCAAGTTAAGAGAGATCGGATGCACCAGCAACCGCCTGCGAGGTAACCTTTCGAGACCATCTCGTCCATTTTCGGTAGCAAATCATCAAGCCGAGATAACAGGCCAGTCCAGCGATGATCCAGAGGAATCCCTTGGCCCTGTCGACAATCTGCGCGGTAACAGATCCAAAGACAAGACTTGCACACACAGCAACTACATAAAACGCCGTATCTGACACAAATGCGTTAGAAAAGTATTCGGGCTGCACTGCGTCCATTATTCTCGACGCAAGCAAATAAGTGAGAAGGGTCAACGCAACCGCCACAATGACCGTGGCCCACGGATGCTGTACGGCCGTAACGATGACCCAATTGAATTCACGCCCCGACGAATTCTGGACCGAATTCGTTCCGTAATCTGTATAAGCTACCGGCGTCAAATTCAGCAGAATTCCGTGCTCCAAGTGGTACGTCCAATCCCCCGTTGGCGTACCCGGCCGCCCATAAAACCCTATCAATGCCCCGAGGCACAGTGGTAACATAAAGACAAGGAAACCTAGCATCCAGGCAACAATTGCGTTACCGACAAGAAGTCCAACACAAAACGTCACACCGAATGTCACGCATGACAGAGACCAATTGATGAGGAAAGACATGCAGACAGTTCCAAACGGAAAACTTAGTGGTGAAATGCCATTCGCCAGGGCTACGAACACTGAATGAAAGAGCGTGATCGCGGTAAGTGAAACAATCCCCAAGAGAAACTTGGAATGTATCCAATCCAGTCTTCGAATTGGGGCGTTCATTGTATCCATCAACCCAGTACACTGCCGATCATAGGACGCACACAACGAGCCAAAGCCCATTGCCACTGCTAAAATCCACAAACTGCATGTCGGCGCCCCATGAAACACCAAAACCATTGGGGGTCTATAATTTATTGCTACAATGTGCCCCTGCTTAAGAGCGAGAGTTCCCACGTTCAGACCGTTGTATACGGATAGGATCGCGTTAGAGAGTCTTGCCGAGGGAGCCCCTGAAACAACACCGTCAAGGAAATTGAGCAGCGGTCCTATTACACCGATGAGTGCTAGGCTACATATCCATGCCCTCATAAGAATCCAATCGCGGAGCAGCAGCGCCTTGATGGGTATCATTCTCTTGATCATCTCTTCGCCCACCTCTGACTCAACAATCCTTTGGGTTTCTTTCGAACCCGCCGGTCATCTATATACGAAGTGAATGCATGTGACAGTAGATAACTGCAGGCCCACAGCAACACCGCCACAACCAGCTTAAACTCCCAAGCAGTTGCCTCAATGTGAAGCACGTAACTCTGTAAAATCGCCGCCGCAGAGAGTGTGCTGAAAAGTCTAACCATTATCTGCACGCGTGGTTGAATCGACGAATTCCCCCAAACAAGTCGAGATTTGCGCCGGCTAACCCATAAAACCAACAGAAAACTGACAATGGGCCAAACAATGGGCTCTAGTCCGTGCGCAACATAGTTCATAGGCGAGTGAACCATATAACTGCGATCCGGATGAATGACGCCGTAGGGAGATATATCCCGGATCACGTTATAGACCTGTACCCCCCATTCCGGAAGATGTCGCTCGCTGCTCCCGTCTGGGAAATATCTCGTCCAGGGGCTAACGAACCACTCTGCTACAAACAAAGGAGAGACAACTACTGCAGAGGTGAGTAAGATGCTGAATACAAGTGGCCGGACGATCAGTACCATCACATAGGTCACCGCGTAGAACGATAGGCCAACCGTGATCGACGTCAGCCAGAACCCGAAAATCGACATGAATGGTCCGAGCGCATGTTGTATTGCAAGTGTTATTCCAAACCAAAGAATGGTCCCCGTTTGACTAGCCAGTACGATGGCAATACCCATGCAGAATTTCGCTTTCAAGACTGCACCAAAAGGTACAGGCTCAGAGAATATTTGAAGGCTGTTGTCCGTGTACATCTCGGAGAGGGAAACGAGAGCAAGACCCACACTGAAGACGAGAACCAAATATCCCAAGCCCGGGAAATTCAGTTGTTCTGCATTCATGCGAGTCAACTGTGGACTTTCCCCTCGGGACTCCAAAAGGCCCACAAGTGGAGACAACGATAATAGAACCATCCCGGCAACCAGATACCACCGCTGCTGCCGCCACTCCTTGAACACCAGTGCACTATAAAAGGAAAACCGCATCCCGCGAATACCCCTCTTTCCGCATCACGGCCCGAAACAGTTCCTCAAGCGAGAGCGGTAGGATATCAATGTGCAACACCCCTGCCGACTCTAACTGCTCACACAATCGCGTTGTATCTCCCTTGACAATGCATGAGTGAATGGCACCTCGACTTTGCATCGACTGAATGCCAGGGAAATTCCACACGTCCGCAGAAATCGATCCGTCTGCCACCGCAATGACCTCGTGGAACTGTGTCTTTAAATCCTCGAGCATTCCCGACAGCAGCAGTCTCCCTTGGTACAAGACAGAAATGCCATCCGCGATCGCTTCCAAGTCTTCGAACCGATGCGTCGCCATGACAACGGTCATACCTGTGCCTGCTACCTCTTGTACGATCAGCTGGAGGAATTGCCGTCTAACAACTGGATCGAGACCGTTAGTTGGTTCATCCAGCAAGAGGATGTCTGGTCGACTGCACAAGGCAACTGCCAGCCGCAGTTGCATCTGCATTCCCAGGGACAGCGTCCGAATAGACTGCTCAACAGGTAGCTCGAGGGCCGCAATAAGCGTATTACAGCGTTGATGGTCCCAACTTGAATACAACATGGAAGCATAGCGAAACAAGTCCTTTACTCGAAATCCTGGATAAAAAGACCCGTCTGAGCTCACCAAATGTACCCGTTGCCGAATCGCAGCTGCTTCTTCTGGCATCGGTTGACCAAATATATGAATTTCACCTGAGGACGGACGATAGACGCCATTTAGTAATCGCAGCAGCGTTGTCTTACCAGCGCCATTGGCACCGACAATTCCATACACTGATCCTGCCGATATGGCAAGATCCACGCCAGACAACACACTGCGTCCATCGATCTCCTTCGAAACGTGCTTGATTTCCACTATGCTACTCATGTCGCACAGCCTCCCTGCTTGCGGTCCAGTCGTCAACCACTTCGTTCACCATGTCAATAAACTGCTTCGTCGTCATCCCGAGATGATGCGCCTCCACGAGCCAATTTCGCATTGACGTCCGCATTTCATCAAGTCGCTCGTCCAAGTTCGTCGGCTTAGAATCCAGACTAATAAAAGTACCCCGACCACGAATGACCTCAATAACCCGCTCTCGCTCAAGCTCCTGATATGCCTTGGCAACCGTGTTGTGGTTGACAGCCAACTCTGTTGCAAGTTCCCTTACCGATGGCAACTTCTCACCTGGTTGCAGGACACCCTTCGCGGCAGCAGTCTTAACCCCCCGAATGATTTGCAGATAAATCGGTTCACTGTCTCTGGGGTTGATATTCAGCCACACACGATTCACCACCAAGTGTATAATGTGTACTATATATACTGGTACACCTATTACACAATATACACGATGGTTTGATCGACCGTCAACGGTTTGGAGACAGGCTAAGGTAAGCGGTAGACTTTGTAGTTATGTGTCGGGGTGTCGGGGGGAGTAGGGTACCGGTGTTCCTTTGTTGGGCACTTTGTCTCTGGTCAGACGGGAACAAGGGACCAGGATGGCTTTGTTGAGGCTGTCTGGCCGCCAGATCAGGAGCAAATGGCCAAATAACGGTACCGGGTTCCTCTATCCTGAAAATAATTGAGCGATGACCAGGGTAAAACGACATACTGAAATAAGCCCACCACAAGATGGGTTTTAAAAGGAACTCTGTGATGTCTGGAGATCATTTATGCAACAGGTTTTACGGTGACCTCCAACCCGAGTGATTGCAACTTCCGGATCGCCTGCTTTACGACTGCGTCTTTCTTGCGTGCTTCGTAATATGTTGGGCCGAGTTCAATATAAGGCTGACGTCGCTGTAACACGTAATACACGATGGTTAAGATGCTGTGGGCCACTGCAACTGCTGCACGGTTTTTGCCTCTTCGAGCTGCAATTCGATGGTACTGGGCAGAGAGATAAGTCTGCTTCGTTCTCGCCGCTGCGCGTGCTGCTTCCACCAGCGCTGCTCTGAGTTTTTGATTCCCTTTGCGTGTTTTCCCCGACTTTCGTTTCCCGGCGCTTTCATTGTTCCCTGGAGCCAGTCCTGCCCAAGAGCATAAATGGGCAGCAGACGGAAATTGGGTCATGTCTGTCCCAATTTCAGCCAGAATTTGTTCTGCTGTTCGTCGACCGACACCGGGGATGGTGTCCACTAGCTCCAGGTCTTCTTCAAAAGGGAGCATGCGCTCCTTGACTTCTTCATCCAGCCGGGCAATCTCTTCATCCAAGTAATCGATGTGACGTAATTGGGCTGCCAGCATCATTCGTTGGTGGGAGCCCATAAGCCCATTCAGTGCCTTGTGCAAATCGGCCTTCTTCGCCTTCATCCGGCCTTTGGCTAACCCTGACAATACCTCCGGGTCTTCTTCTCCGTGGATCATTGCTTCCAACATCGCCCGCCCAGATTTGCCAAGTGTATTGCTGGCCACTGCAGAAAGCTTGATGTTGGCACCTTCCAACACCTTTTGAACCCGATTCACCTCTCTTGCCCGCTCGTCAATGAGACTTCGGCGATAGCGAATGAGTTCTCGTAGTTCCCGTTGTTCACGGTTGGGGATGTAACTGGCTTGCAACAGCCCGTGGCGGAGCAATCCGGCGATCCATTCGGCATCCTTCACATCGGTCTTACGGCCCGGAACGTTCTTCATGTGCTTGGCGTTCACCACAAGCACTTGACAGTCCGCCGACTCCAGAAGGTTGTAGATTGGCTTCCAGAATGAAGCTGTGCTTTCCATAGCAACATGCGTGCATTCATGTTGTCCTAACCAGTCAACCATCTCCAGGAGATCCTCCGTCATCGTGGAGAACGTGCGAATCTCCTTGGCCTCCGGCGTCAGCACACAGGCGACCACCGTCTTCTTGTGCACATCGAGGCCGCAACAACGTTCGTATACGACATCCATGCCAATCCTTCCTGATGGACTGGTAATATTGAAGGGCTGGTGCAACGACCATAACGGATCATTCTATCCTGCGTGCTTCTCCGAGGAGGAGAGCGACATTCTGTGGTGCACCTGGTCGTCGTAGTCAGTCTAATCAGCGGGCTCGAGGCACCAAGGAGTGACGACCTGCCTTCGCCAGCCACCAAAAAATCATTCAACACAAAGGCATTTTCATCCTTCTGCTGGTGCCGCCCCGGCGGCATGGGAGTCTAATCAATTTCGGGTGACTCTAAATTTTCAATAGAGGACTGGGAGTCTCGTGTTCCATATACCTCGAATGTAAGACGTTTTCGCTCATCCGGGATCAATTGGATGCAGATGGATTTTGTGGTGCGTGGCGACACGGTCTGGGGAGTAAGGTACCGGGATTCACTTGTTGGGCATTTTGCCTCTGCCCCAGCTCAAACAACGAACCAGGACACCTTTGTTGGGCTGTCCAGGCATCTGATCAGTTGCAAATTGCCGCAGAAGGGTATCCCATTCCTCTACTCAGTTTCGGGTGACGACATGTGCTCAAGAGCGGACCAGCAGTCCCCTATTCCATGCACCCCGAATGAAGGTTCTGATGTTGATGCGACCTTTCTATTTGTCGCATTGTAAAATCGTTCGTCACATGAAGGTAAGTCCCGTCATGCACCTTCCGCGTCAGCAAAAACAAAAAAGCCCCCAAGGCAGCATCCTCTGCTCCCTCAAGGGCTCTTTCTCTCTCGCCTGGCAACGTCCTACTTTCCCAGGAGGTCTCCCTCCAAGTATCCTTGGCGCTGGAGGTCTTCACGTCCGTGTTCGGTATGGGTACGGGTGTTTCCCCTCCGCTATGGTCACCAGACTGCTTGGGCTCCGGGCTCTCTCTACGCTGGCTTCGCCCTTACGGGCTGCAGAACGCTTCGTTCGATCCCTCCACCAAGGCATCTTGTACCTTACATGGTACTTCCTTAGCTTCGCCCTATGTACCGCAGCTTTCGCTACAGTTTGTCGGTACTTACAACTTGAATGATGGAACAACCTCTCTGTTCTGGTGAAGCCCTCGACCGATTCGTATCTGTCCGCTCCACGTATCACTACGCTTCCACTCCAGACCGATCTACCTTGTCTTCTTCAAGGGGTCTTACTCCGTTATCCGGATGGGATACGTTATCTTGAGGCTGGCTTCGCGCTTAGATGCTTTCAGCGCTTATCCTTTCCCGACTTGGCTACCCAGCTATGCTTCTGGCGAAACAACTGGTACACCAGCGGTCGGTTCATCCCGGTCCTCTCGTACTAAGGACGAACCCTCTCACGTATCCTGCGCCCGCGGCAGATAGGGACCGAACTGTCTCACGACGTTCTGAACCCAGCTCGCGTACCGCTTTAATGGGCGAACAGCCCAACCCTTGGGACCGACTTCAGCCCCAGGATGCGATGAGCCGACATCGAGGTGCCAAACCTCCCCGTCGATGTGAACTCTTGGGGGAGATCAGCCTGTTATCCCCGGGGTAGCTTTTATCCGTTGAGCGATGGCCCTTCCACTCGGTGCCACCGGGTCACTAAGCCCGACTTTCGTCCCTGCTCGACCTGTCCGTCTCGCAGTCAAGCTCCCTTTTGCCTTTACACGCACCGCGCGATTTCCATCCGCGCTGAGGGAACCTTTGGGCGCCTCCGTTACTCTTTTGGAGGCGACCGCCCCAGTCAAACTGTCCACCTGACACTGTCCCCGAACCAGGTGATGGTCCTAGGTTAGAACACAAGTACCTCAAGGGTGGTATCCCAACGCCGACTCCACTCAGGCTGGCGCCCAAGCTTCCCAGTCTCCCACCTATCCTGTACATGACGTACCCGTATCCCATATCAAGCTACAGTCAAGCTCCACGGGGTCTTTCCGTCTAACCGCGGGTAACCTGCATCTTCACAGGTATTACAATTTCACCGGGTCTCTCGTTGAGACAGCGCCCAAGTCGTTACGCCTTTCGTGCGGGTCAGAACTTACCTGACAAGGAATTTCGCTACCTTAGGACCGTTATAGTTACGGCCGCCGTTTACTGGGGCTTCAATTCGGAGCTTCGGTTTCCCTAACCCCTCCTCTTAACCTTCCAGCACCGGGCAGGCGTCAGCCCCTATACTTCGCCTTTCGGCTTCGCAGAGACCTGTGTTTTTGCTAAACAGTCGCTTGGGCCTTTTCACTGCGGCTTCTCTCGAAGCGCCCCTTCTCCCGAAGTTACGGGGCCATTTTGCCGAGTTCCTTAACGAGAGTTCTCCCGCGCGCCTTCGTGTTCTCCACGCGCCCACCTGTGTCGGTTTTCGGTACGGGCACCACTTCACTCACTAGAGGCTTTTCTCGGCAGTGTGACTTACAGGACTTCGCTACTGTTCTTCGCTCCCCATCACAGCTCACGCTTCTCAGAGTGCGGATTTCCCTACACTCCACGCTCACTGCTTGGACGGCCTCTTCCATCCGGCCGCTTCCTTCAGCCTCCTGCGTTACCCCTTCGCTCAAGCGCTCCGCGGTGGTACAGGAATTTCAACCTGTTGTCCTTCGACTACGCCTTTCGGCCTCGCCTTAGGTCCCGACTTACCCTGGGCGGACGAGCCTTCCCCAGGAAACCTTGGGCTTTCGGCGGACAAGATTCTCACTTGTCTTTTCGCTACTCATACCGGCATTCTCACTTCCATCCGCTCCACCATGCCTTCCAGCACAGCTTCCCCGCAAATGGAACGCTCCCCTACCATGTTTCCATCCATAGCTTCGGTGTCTGGTTTAGCCCCGTTACATTTTCCGCGCAGCGCCACTCGACCAGTGAGCTATTACGCACTCTTTAAATGGTGGCTGCTTCTAAGCCAACATCCTGGTTGTCTGTGCAACGCCACATCGTTCCCCACTGAACCAGTACTTTGGGACCTTAGCTGTTGGTCTGGGCTGTTTCCCTCTTGACCACGGGTCTTATCACTCGTAGTCTGACTGCCAGGTTCTTCGACAAAGTGGCATTCGCAGTTTGACTGAGCTTGGTAACCCTCGCGGGCCCCGCACCCAATCAGTGCTCTACCTCCACTTCTCATTCCCTGACGCTAGCCCTCAAGCTATTTCGGGGAGAACCAGCTATCTCCGGGTTCGATTGGAATTTCTCCCCTACCCCCAGTTCATCCCCTGGCTTTTCAACGCCAGTGGGTTCGGGCCTCCATGCGGTGTTACCCGCACTTCACCCTGACCAGGGGTAGATCACCCGGTTTCGGGTCGATGACGACAAACTGATTCGCCCTATTCAGACTCGCTTTCGCTTCGGCTTCGGCTCCTTTGCCTTAACCTTGCTTGCCATCATCACTCGCCGGTTCATTCTACAAAAGGCACGCCGTCACATGTCATGCATGCTCCGACTGCTTGTAAGCACACGGTTTCAGGTTCTATTTCACTCCGCTCCCGCGGTCCTTTTCACCTTTCCCTCACGGTACTATCCGCTATCGGTCGCCAAGGAGTATTTAGCCTTAGGAGGTGGTCCTCCCAGATTCCCACGGGATTCCTCGTGTCCCGCAGTACTTGGGGTCTGTATCACTTTCCACAATCCATTTCAGTTACCGGGCTCTCACCGTCTATGGCCGGCCTTCCCATGCCGTTCTCCTATGGATTCTTTCCAGTTGGTTCCCTGCAGGTCCCCACTTACAGCCCCTCGACCCCGCATACGCATCGACTGCAGTCTGTACCACGTATACGGTTTAGGCTTCTCCGCTTTCGCTCGCCACTACTTACGGAATCGCGTTCGCTTTCTTTTCCTCGAGGTACTTAGATGTTTCAGTTCCCTCGGTTGCCTCCGCACAGCTATGTATTCACTGTACGGTACTAGCGCTTCTCACTAGCAGGTTTCCCCATTCGGACATCCACGGATCAATGCTCGCTTACAGCTCCCCGTGGCATTTCGGTGTTCGCCCCGTCCTTCTTCGGCTCTTGGCGCCTAGGCATCCTCCGTGCGCTCTTTCTAACTTCACCGTTTTGACAAAAGACTCCACTTCGGACTACTGCGTCACTCGTCGGCCAACTCCCTCACGTACTCATGTACGCTCAGTCCGTCGTCCTCCTCGTTCCTTGTATTCCTCGCGCCTCTTTGTCAAATATACTTCCCGGTTACGTTAACCTGTTACTCGCATTTCGGTTACCGGTTTTACTTCATTCAAGGTTGTTCCATATTCAGTTGCCAAGGTACCTTGAGTTTACCTAGCCACTAAGGCTTTGGCTCCCTCAAAACTAAACACATTCCCACGTCCTGAAAGGGTGTTTCTCCGTAGAAAGGAGGTGATCCAGCCGCACCTTCCGATACGGCTACCTTGTTACGACTTCACCCCAATCATCAACCCCACCTTCGGCGGCTGGCTCCGATACAGGTTACCTCACCGACTTCGGGTGTTGCCGACTCTCGTGGTGTGACGGGCGGTGTGTACAAGGCCCGGGAACGGATTCACCGCGGCATGCTGATCCGCGATTACTAGCAATTCCGGCTTCATGCAGGCGAGTTGCAGCCTGCAATCCGAACTACGAACGGCTTTTTAGGTTTGGCTCCACCTCGCGGCTTCGCTTCCCGTTGTACCGCCCATTGTAGCACGTGTGTAGCCCAGGACATAAAGGGCATGATGATTTGACGTCATCCCCGCCTTCCTCCGACTTACGCCGGCAGTCACCTGTGAGTCCCCACCATTACGTGCTGGTAACACAGGTCAAGGGTTGCGCTCGTTGCGGGACTTAACCCAACATCTCACGACACGAGCTGACGACAACCATGCACCACCTGTCACCTCTGCCCCGAAGGGAAGGTACATCTCTGCACCCGTCAGAGGGATGTCAAGCCCTGGTAAGGTTCTTCGCGTTGCTTCGAATTAAACCACATGCTCCACTGCTTGTGCGGGCCCCCGTCAATTCCTTTGAGTTTCAGTCTTGCGACCGTACTCCCCAGGCGGAGTGCTTATTGGGTTTCCTTCGGCACTGGGGTGTGTCCCCCCACCTAGCACTCATCGTTTACGGCGTGGACTACCAGGGTATCTAATCCTGTTTGCTCCCCACGCTTTCGTGCCTCAGCGTCAGTCACTGTCCAGCAAGGCGCCTTCGCCACTGGTATTCCTCCACATATCTACGCATTTCACCGCTACACGTGGAATTCCCCTTGCCTCTCCAGCACTCAAGTTGCGCAGTTTCCAGAGCAATCCCAAGGTTGAGCCTTGGACTTTCACTCCAGACACACGCAACCGCCTACGCACGCTTTACGCCCAGTGATTCCGGACAACGCTTGCCCCCTACGTATTACCGCGGCTGCTGGCACGTAGTTAGCCGGGGCTTCCTCACTCGGTACCGTCTCACAAGGAGCTTTCCACTCTCCTTGTCGCTCTCCCCGAGCAACAGAGCTTTACAACCCGAAGGCCTTCTTCGCTCACGCGGCGTTGCTCCGTCAGGCTTGCGCCCATTGCGGAAGATTCCCTACTGCTGCCTCCCGTAGGAGTCTGGGCCGTGTCTCAGTCCCAGTGTGGCCGGTCACCCTCTCAGGTCGGCTACGCATCGTCGCCTTGGTGAGCCGTTACCTCACCAACTAGCTAATGCGCCGCAGGCTCCTCTACCAGTGATGCATTTGCATCTTTCAATTCACGAAGATGCCTTCGTGAATGTTATCCAGCATTAGCACCCGTTTCCGAGTGTTATTCCAGTCTGGTAGGCAGATTGCCCACGTGTTACTCACCCGTCCGCCGCTGACATCCGAAGATGTCCGCTCGACTTGCATGTATTAGGCACGCCGCCAGCGTTCGTCCTGAGCCAGGATCAAACTCTCAATAAATGTTACTGGCGTTTCGCCAGAATGTTATCCGTTTGTCGCGACAACCGAAGTCGTCTCGACTGAAACTTTCAGGCGTGGTGTGTTTAGTTTTCAAGGAACCAAATCAATCAGTGCCGTCGAAGCGGCGAGAAATAATATACCATGAATCGATGTTCATTGTCACTGGTAAGTTCTGCACTCGTTCTCGCGTTTCTTGTCTCCGAGTGAACTATTGAAGATAATCTATCCTGAGACAAGCTGTCCAACTCAATTCGCAAACCGAACCGCGAACAAATGCGCCAATGACGCGGTATATTGGGTTCGCTCTGAAAGAGAAGCTTCAGAAGCGACGTCGTCTAATATAACACGCTCGGTGTCATGAGTCAAACATAGTCTTTAGATTTTACATAGGGAATCAATCCAGGCTGAGACAACACAAAGCATCATATGAGATGGATGGCAAAGTGTGCCTCACAACCTACTTGAACGCATTCCCACTAGACACCATACGATACATCGACTACAGCAGGCGCTCCTTCCCCGGGATACAGCCAATAGTACTGTGCGCCTGCTGTAGCTCAAGCGAGATCGATCTCGGAAAAGTCTCCCCGCTCAAACCGCTCCAGCCACTCTTGTTGCTCCTGGGACAAAGGCACCTGAGCGAGTAAGTCTGGTCGTTCGCGCCAGGTGCGATATAGCGCGTGACGCTCCCGCCACTTGGCGATCAATTGGTGGTTTCCCGAAAGCAATGTCTGCGGGACATCCATCCCTCGAAATGACGCCGGCCGCGTGTACTGCGGATACTCCAGTAAGCCGTTCGAATGCGATTCGTCCGCTAAGGATTCCGCGTTGCCAAGCACACCGGGGAGTAACCGAACCACCGCCTCGATCACGGCCATAGCAGCGACCTCTCCACCTGTCATGACGAAATCACCAAGTGATAACTCCTCCGTTACAAGGTGCTGGCGCACCCTATCGTCGAATCCCTCATAATGACCGCACAAGAAGGTGAGGCGATCGCAAGCGGCGTATTCACGAGCGACGTCTTGGGTAAACCGACGTCCTTGAGGAGAGAGTAATATGACGCGGCCGACGGGCGGATCGATGTGGCCGTACCGACGTTCAATATCATCCATGGCTGCGAACAATGGTTCTGGTTTCAACAACATGCCCGCACCACCGCCAAACGGTGTGTCATCTACGGTGTGATGCTTATCCGTGGCGTATTGGCGGAAGTCGACATACTCGATGTTCGCAGCTCCACTCCCGAACGCACGTTTCATCATGCTTTCCCCAAAAACACCCGTGAACATCTGGGGAAATAAGGTCAGTACAAAAATATCTAGTGCCATTCGCCTTGTCTCCTCATTCGTCGTCTTCACTCAGGAGTCCCGGTAAAAGATGGACGGTCATGCGGTTGGCGACGAGATCGACGCTGAGGATACAGTCGGGAATCGCGGGTATCAGAATATCCTCCTTCTGACGGGGTCCACGCACGACATATACATCGTTGGCACCCGGTTTCAGGACTTCTTTGAGTTCTCCGAGAAATGTCCCATCATCCGTATAAACTTGCTGTCCAACCAGTTGGTGAATATAGTAAGTCCCTTCCGGCAGCGGTTCCAGTTGACTCTCCTCGACGCACAGTTCCATTCCCTTGAACCGTTCCACATCGTGGATGGCGTTCAGATCGTGAAACCCGACGATCCACATGCTTTGTTGCTGACGACCAGACCTCACAACGACCTCCGCGATAGGAGATGCCCCTTCGGCACGAATGTACAATTTCGAACCAGGTGCGAAACGCTTCTCAGCAAAGTCTGTTCGCGGGTAAACTTTCATTTCCCCACGCAAGCCATGCGGCTTCGTCATCACCCCAACAGTGTAATATGCAGTCATCGTTGAACCTCCAATCCTGAGAACAAAAAAGGTCCAACACAACGTGCTGAACCCAGGCAAATCTTATTACGGACTGAAATCAGCCTTCGATCTTCTGGCCGTTTTGACGAATCTCCTGCACGATACCATCGCGAACAATGATTTCAGAGCCGAGCAGCACCTTCGTCCAATCGTCGCCGGGCTTTACCGTAACAACTGTTTCTACAGTCATATTCTGAATTTCTGTCCCAAGCTCCATCTGCTGTATCTGCTGCATTTGCTGGAACAGTTCTTCGCGACGTTGCTCCCGCGTATTCTTTTCGTTTTCAATCTGCTGGCGAACTTGTTGTGCAAACTCTCCACCCTGGGCCATGGCCTGCTGAAGCGCTTCGCGTCCTTGATTTTCCAGTTGTTCAAGCTCGTTTGTCACTTGATCGATCTGGCGACGTTGCTCCTGCACAATTTGCTGCTTAGTCGTCTCTGTCAAAATGAGTTTGACGGCGACCGGTTGACGAATTTCCAACAGTATCGTCCTTTCCTCGATCACGACTGAATATCGACAAACACACGCTTGCCTTGGCGGTATGCCGCAGCACTCACAACATTTCGAATTGCCTTGGCAATCCGACCCTGGCGTCCAATGATCCGACCGATGTCGTCTGCATGGACTTTGACTCGATACGTCACAGCGTCCTCTTCGTTTGTCTCTACGATTTCAATCGCTTCTGGATGCTCAACTAATGAAGATACGAGGTACTCCACAAGTTCTTGCACACAATATCACTCCGAAGGGCGGCACGGGGCCGCCCACAGTTCACTTCTGTAATTTTTGTTCGTGAAACTTCTTCAAAATCCCTTCCAAGTGGAACAAATAACGAACTTTATCAGAAGGTTGAGCACCTGTTCCTAACCAATACAATGCCCGTTCTTCGTCAATTTGAATCTTCTCAGGTTGCGTCAACGGATTGTAGGTACCGATCTCCTCCACAAAACGACCGTCACGCGGTGAACGGGAGTCTGCAACGACCACACGATAAAACGGTGTCTTTTTTGCACCCATACGCTTCAAACGAATCTTTACTGCCACGAAAACCACCTCCAGGTATAATTGTTATTTGCGCTTCTTTTTTGCGCGGTGCTGTCGCTTCCGTGGCTCGTGCGACGTCACCTTCGATGAGAATGCCTCTTCAAGGTTTTCAAGCTGTGCTGCGTCCTTCAACCCGCCCATAGACTTTAAGGCGTTCATGGCATTCTTGCGGCCCAGCTTTTTGCCCATCCCAGACATTCGTTTCATCATGTCTTGCGTCTGTTCAAATTGCTTAAGCAGTTGGTTGACTTCCCGAACTGTCGTTCCGCTACCGTTTGCGATGCGACGACGACGGCTGGCATTCATGACACTTGGGTCAAGGCGCTCCGCCTTTGTCATGGATGAAATGATGGCATCCATCCGAACAAACCGCTTGTCATTCAAATCAACATTTTCAATGCCCTTCAGCTTGTTCATGCCTGGAATCATCTTCATGATCTGATCCAACGGACCGAGATTCCGAACCTGGCGAAACATCTCTTGGAAATCGTTGAGACTGAATGACGCAGAGCGCATCCGCTCTTCCATTTCCTTGGCCTTGTCCATATCAAAGCGTTCTTGTGCACGTTCGATCAGACTGAGTACATCGCCCATCCCAAGAATTCGAGATGCCAACCGATCCGGGTGAAACGGCTCAAGCGGCTCAATTTTTTCGCCTAAACCGACGTACTTAATGGCGCAACCAGTAACCGCACGAACGGTCAAGGCTGCGCCGCCGCGTGCGTCACCATCGAGCTTCGTCAGAATGACCCCAGTGACACCCAATCGTTCGTGGAATGTTTCAGCAACATGCACTGCATCTTGCCCAGTCATGGCATCGACGACCAGAAGCACTTCACTTGGCTCAATCGTCGACTTCATGTCTTCCAGCTCGGTCATGAGCGCGTCGTCGATATGCAAACGACCCGCTGTGTCCACTAGGACCACGTCTGCACCTTGACGTTCCGCCTCAGCCATCCCATTGCGGACGATATCAACGGGATTCGTCTCTGTTCCCATATCGAAAACGGGAATGTCGACTTGCCGTCCGAGGACGTGCAGTTGATCGATAGCAGCCGGTCGGTATACGTCGGCTGCGACGAGTAGCGGACGATGCTGATGTTGACGGAACGCCAGGCCAAGCTTAGCAATGGCAGTTGTCTTACCTGCGCCTTGCAATCCCACGAGCATAATCACGGTAGGTGGCTTGGCAGCCATCTGGATCCGCGCCTGTGTACCGCCCATCAGCTCGGTGAGTTCTTCGTAGACAATTTTAATGACCTGTTGACCGGGTGTTAAGCTCTTCTGCACGTCTTGTCCGACTGCTCTTTCGCGAACACGGGCAACAAAATCACGAACGACCTTCACGTTGACGTCTGCAGCTAACAGTGCTAGCCGAACTTCACGCATCGCTTCCTGGACGTCCGACTCTGTGAGTTTCCCTTTACTACGAAGTTTCCCAAGTGCCTTTTGTAGACTACTGGACAGACCTTCAAGCATCTGCATCACCTCCCGTCAGACCAGGTAATGTATTCCCTAACCTATCAAGTGCTGCTCGGATCTGCTCTCGCTCACTTGGTGTCAATCGACTTGCAACAGCCGACCAAGCTTCTTGTAACCCCGCCCAAGCGTCCCGTTGGTTCCTCGCCAACGCTCGCAACTGAAGGACACTTTCGTACTGCTCCAACTGTTCTCCAGCACGACGCAATTGGTCGTGGACGGCCTGCCGACTGATGGACAACGATTCTGCGATCTCGCTCAAAGACCAATCTTCAACGTGATACATCTCAATGATCTGACGCTGCCGGTCAGTGAGTAACGCTCCATAAAAGTCATACAGGTCGCCCATACGGGTGACCTCATCCATATTATCTGGTGTCGAGGTCACTGTCAAGTATATCTCCTTTACACCCAGTCATCGCGATCGAAGAGGCCTCGTGTTCCCGGCTTGACGTTCACACTACGGCTTGCAAACCGCCTCAGCAAATGCGGTTGCATCAAACGGTTGCAAGTCGTCCATTCCTTCACCGAGCCCAATCCACTTCACTGGAATTCCTTGTTCATGGACAATGGGAAGAACGATCCCGCCTTTTGCCGTGCCATCTAACTTCGTCACAACAATCCCGGACACATCAACAACTTCCTTAAACACTTTGGCTTGGTTCAGTCCATTCTGCCCCGTCGTCCCGTCGATGACGAGGAGGACCTCATGAGGTGAGCCGGGGAGCTCTCGAGCCGCAACTTTATGTATTTTCGCAAGTTCGGCCATGAGATGTGTTTTATTCTGAAGCCGACCAGCTGTATCGCAGAGGATGATATCCGCATTTCTCGCCCGTCCCGCCTGGATGGCATCGAATATGACTGCTGCCGGATCGGCCCCTTGTGTATGGCGAATGACGTCGCAATCAACTCTGTCTCCCCATGCAAGCAGCTGCTCGATAGCCGCCGCACGAAATGTGTCCGCAGCCGCCAGCAGGACTCGTTTGCCCTCGGTCAAGTAATAATGGGCGAGTTTACCGATGGTCGTTGTTTTACCTGCTCCGTTGACACCAACCATAAGAACGAGTGTTGGGCCATCTGTCGCAAACCGCATCTCGCTATCCTGTTCAGACAGCATTTTCGACATGGCCTCGACCATGAGTTCAGGTAGTTGCTCTGCGTTCTCCACTTTGTTTTTTCTTGCGAGAGCACGTACATCCTCAACCAGGGCAAAGGCGGTCTCGACGCCCATATCCGCAGCAATGAACGCTTCTTCCATCTCTTCATAGACGGACTCGTCGAGTTTGCGTGACCGAAACACGTTCCCCAATCGCTCCACAAGGGACGTTCTCGATTTCTGCAGCCCTTTTTTAAAGCGATCAAATAACCCCATACCATAACTCCTTCACGTACAGGCTGTAATGTTCACTTCCAGAAGACTGTTGAAACCGCGTGACAGCATAGCCTCACGCGGTTTCGAAGTCCAACTCATCTGCCAAACGGACGCTCACGAGTGCCGAGACGCCGCGCTCTGGCATGGTCACCCCGTACAGCGCATCTGCTTCTTCCATGGTACCACGTCTATGGGTGATCACAATGAACTGTGTCTCTGCGGCAAACACGCGCAACTGCTGAGCAAACCTGGCAACGTTCGCCTCATCCAGTGCAGCTTCCACTTCGTCTAGCACACAAAATGGTACAGGTCTCACACGTAGGATTGCAAACAATAGGGCCATTGCGGTGAGTGCACGTTCACCACCGGATAAGAGATTCAAGTTTTGCAGGCGTTTGCCAGGCGGCTTGGCAATTACATCGATCCCGGTCGTCAGAGGATCATCTGGTGATGTGAGTTGCAAACTTGCTTCCCCACCATTGAAGAGAATTTGAAACGCCTTTGAAAACTCCCGCTGTATCTGCGTAAATGTCTCCATGAAGCGATTCGCCATTTCCACATCAATTTCGTGGATCAGTTGGTCGAGCTTTTCTCGAGCGGAAACCAAGTCATCCTGTTGTTGGGTGAGAAAACTAATGCGCTCCGATAATCGAGCGTGTTCCTCAATTGCACCAATGTTGACATCACCTAGTGCTTGGACAGCACGGCGCAATCGCGCCACTTCTTGCTCAAGCTGTTCCGGCGATGTTGTCAGAGGATACCGGGATTTGGCCCATTCATAAGTCATCCCATGTGTATCACCCATTTTTTGCAACGCGTGTGCTAAATCCGCGTCTGCGCGCTCGGAAGCAACTTGTACCCGGTGTAACAGTTCTTCCGACTCAGCTAGCGCCTTTCTCTTTGCCGCCACCTCTTGTTCAAGGCGTCTTACTTCGGCTTCACGTTCGAGGCGAGCCTGTCTGGCACTGTCGAGATCGGCCTGACTGCTCGCCACCGCATCAACCAGCTCCGCTACACTTTGCAATGCGTTCTCAGCTTGTTCGTGCAACCGTCCGCGACGGGCTTCCAATTCGGCTGTCTCTTGAGTCCATGTCTCAATTTGCTGTTGAAGCCGTGCTCGGCGGCTGGACAATTCATTTAACCGAGCACCGTGTGTATCCCGCTCCTGCCGGAGGGTGGCGACTTCAATTCGAAGACTTGTCACGCGATCCTGCATCTCTTGCTGCTGCTTCTCGAACGTCGCCAGCGCTTCCCGCTTAGCGGCGGTCGCCTCTGAAATGGCCACCAGCTCTCGCTCTGTTTCAGCCAGTGCAGCGGCGGCTTCGGCTTGTCGTTGGCCCAAGACATCTGTGCCCGACGTCAATTGATTAAATTCCCATTCGAGTGCTGCAAGCCGTTCCTCAGCATTTGATTTGGTGTATTCAAGCTCACGCAGACGTTCATCGACTGTTTGACGCTCTTTCATCATCACTTCCAGACGATTTTGAGCAGCAGTGCGTTTCTCCTGTGCTTCTGTCACCGCATTTCGCCACTTAGCCTGATCCGCATGCAGTTGTTTTTCCGTCTGTTCGAGAACCTTTAATTTTTCTTCTGTGTCTGTCCGCTCGCGGGATCGTCCTAACAGGCCCGGTCCTTTTCGCTGGTGATGACCACCGCTCATGACACCGCCCGGGGCAACGACGTCGCCTTGATAAGTGACAATGCGCACGCGATATTGCAGCACTCGCGCCAAAGCATTGGCGTTTTCCAACGTATCCGCAATGACGACATTCCCTAGTAAATGTTCCACGGCGACGCGAAACCGAGCATCAACGTCCACGAGGTCACTGGCAAGTCCCACAAATCCTTGCTGATTCTCTACCTTGGCAAGTTCCGCATCACGCATCCGCCTTGATTGAATCACTTCAATGGGCATGAACGTGGCACGGCCTGCTTGCCGTTGTTTGAGCATTTGAATGGCGGTCCGGGCATCTGCTTCCGTGTTCACGACGATATTCTGTAAGGCACCGCCCAAAGCTGTTTCGATAGCCGTTTCAACGTCCTTTTGAACGCGAATCAGTTCCGCGACAGAGCCGTGCACACCTTGCAAACGACCACGATTCGCTTGCTGCATGACGGTCCGAACGCCAAGGGCGTAGCCGTCGTACCCCTCTTCCAAATCCCGCAGAAGTTCCAGTCTAGAGCGCAGTGACTGGATATCGGTATGAATTCGGTGGAGATCCGATACGGTTTGCGCTTCGGCTGACATAGCCTGTTCATACTCTGAATCGCAGTGACTGATCAAATCCGCTGCAGCACCGAGAGCCTGTTCCATTTGCTCGCGAGAATGCAGCAATTCGTTGCGTGCATTCTCAGCCTCGGCGATTTGGGTCCGCCACTTCTCGGCTTCCTGCTCATACTTCGTCCGCTTCCCTGCCTCGGATTCCACCTGCTCCGAGAGCATTTTGATCTCGTTGCGAAGTGTTGCAGCCCGGTGGTTCGCTTCGATATAATCCGCGTTTAACTCATCCAACTCAGCCGCGAGTTGTTCCTTGCGCTGTTCTTTCGCTCCATCTGCAGCAACCTCAAGCTCGCCGGACTTTACATGCAGGGTGCCTTCAACATTTTGCAATGCCTGACGCAAGGTCTCCACCTGTGACTGCACGTTTTCAATCTCTTCTACGTTTTGTTTATATTGAGCAGCACGCGATTCTTTGGTCTCATCCAAATAGCCAAGTTGTTGCTCAACGAGCGCCAAGTCACCTTGTCGCTTTTGTCTCTTTTCAACTAAAGCTACATAGTTTTGCTGCAAAATCTCCACTTGTTGCGTCAATTCGTCTAGGGCCCTGCGTTCCCGCTGCCACAGTTCTTCCGCTTCCATCGCTGCCAGATGTGCACTATCCCGTCCAGCCTGGCGCGCTTCCACCGAAGATACCGCTTGTTTAAACCGCTCATTTAACTTGTCAATTTCAACAACGAGTAACGTGATGTCCGATTTCTCTAAGGCGTCGGACAACTCGCGATACTTCTCCGCACGTTCCTTTTCGCGAGTCAGTGGCCCGACCTGCTCCTCAAGTTCGGCCAATATATCCTCTACACGCAGAAGATTCGCGTTTGTTTCCTCAAGTTTCTTCTCGGCCTCTTTGCGCCGATGCTTAAACTTGACAATACCGGCAGCATCCTCAAAGGGACCCCGACGATCCTCCGCCCGGGTCGATAACATTTCTTCAATTTTACCCTGCCCAATAATGGAATACGCCTCTCGACCGAGTCCAGTGTCCATGAACAGTTCATGGATATCCTTCAAGCGACACGGTTGCCGATTGATGAAATATTCACTTTCGCCGGATCGAAAAACGCGGCGGGTAATTGTCACCTCATCGAACACAACCGGCAGGTGGCCATCCTCGTTATCCAAAACCATTGATACTTCGCAGAGATTCGTGGGACGGCGCAACTCACTGCCCGCAAATATGACATCTTCCATTTTGCTGCCGCGAAGGTTTCGAACACTTTGTTCACCCAACACCCAGCGAACCGCGTCAGCAATATTACTCTTGCCACTGCCATTCGGACCCACTACACCGGTTACACCAGGTGCAAGAACGATTTTACTTTTGTCCGCAAATGACTTAAATCCAACAATCTCAATCTGCTTGAGATACACGCGAATCCCGCTCCTCGTCCGGCGTATCCATAAACAATTTCAGTGCGGCAGCGGCGGCCTGCTGCTCCGCTTCCTTTTTCGACTTGCCAGCACCAATGCCGCGAACTGTATCACCCACTTGTACGTGAACGACAAACTCCCGCGCATGCGCTGGTCCGCGTTCTTCCACGATAACGTATTTCAACGCCACACCAAGCCGTTGTTGAACCCACTCTTGCAAAGCCGTTTTATAGTCAACCCCAACTTTTGCATCCGACAGGTGAGGGATGATGTGGACTTCAACAAAGGTTCGGACGCGTTCAACTCCTTGATCGATATAGAGGGCCCCAAGGAACGCTTCAAACACGTCAGCCAACAATGCAGGTCGTCCGCGACCACCGGATCGCTCCTCGCCGCGCCCCAGGCGAATGTACTTGTCAAATGAAAGACGCCTTGCAAACATGACGAGAGATGCCTCGCAGACGATAGCGGCCCGCATCCGAGTCAGTTCACCTTCCGGCATGTGCGGGTATTTATGAAACAAAAAATCGCTGATCAGCAATTCTAGAACGGCGTCTCCAAGAAACTCCAATCTTTCGTTATCTTGAATCTGGGCTTTGCGGTGTTCGTTGCGATAAGACGCGTGTGTGAACGCCTGCTTGAGCAGATTGATATCCTCGAACTTTACGTCAAGCGACTCTTGTAATTCGTCCCATTTGGTTTGCACTGATGTCTCTCCCTGTCGAGGATTTTGAGGCGCGGTCGCTGGGACAATTCAAGCGACGGCCCCTCAAAACCCTGAATGGTACAAAAGCCCCCGGACGAGGCCAGGGGCTTGTCTTGATAGAGGCCGCCCAAAGAGGTACATGGTTCTGCATTTAATAAAGAAGACGATAATAGCGTCTAAGTGAACCAGTCCCTCTCAGGGCACTTATTCCTCTAGGACATGAATGTCCAGTGACTTGCTACTTATTGTTCCTCGTACTTCTTAAAAATCAAGGAAGCGTTGTGCCCGCCGAAACCAAAGGAGTTCGACATAGCGATGCGCGCATCACTCTTGCGAGCCACATTTGGCACATAGTCCAAATCACATTCTGGGTCTGGCGTTTCGTAATTGGTTGTAGGGGGAAGCATGCCTTCCATCAAGGTTTTGACGCACGCCACACCTTCCACTCCACCTGCCGCACCCAACAAATGACCTGTCATCGATTTAATGGAACTCATGGCCACCTTGTACGCGTGTTCGCCAAACACACGCTTGACGGCCAGCGTTTCGATACGATCATTAAAATCCGTTGACGTACCGTGTGCATTAATATAGTCCACATCGGTGGGTTCAATACCGGCGTCGGCAAGTGCAGCCTTCATGACACGCACAGCACCGTCACCATCCGGAGCCGGAGCCGTGACATGATACGCGTCGCCGGACATGCCGTACCCGATGACTTCTCCCAGGATTTTTGCACCGCGCGCCTGTGCTGACTCCAGAGACTCAAGGACCAAAATGCCGGCACCCTCGCCCATGACAAAACCATCACGGTCTTTTTCAAATGGTCGACTTGCATGCGTTGGATCGTCATTGCGAGTGGACAATGCCTTCATGTTGCTGAATCCAGCAAGCGCAATGTCTACGACCGCTGCTTCAGCACCACCTGCAACCATGGCGTCCGCGTCGCCTCGTTGGATGATCTTAAACGCATCACCGATGGCATGCGAGCCAGTCGCACATGCCGAAACTGGTGCACTATTGGGGCCGCGTAAGCCAAACTGAATGGACACCTGTCCCGTTGCCATGTCACCGATCATCATCGGAACTAAAAACGGGCTGACACGCTTCGGTCCACGTTCTAAGAGAACCTTGTAATTGCTGAGCGTCGTTCCAATTCCACCGATACCCGAACCGATGTAAACACCAATTCGATCACGGTTGTCGTCAGTAATTTCAATTCCTGATTGTGCAATGGCCTCGAATGCAGCGTACAGCGCATATTGAGTAAACAAATCCATGTGCCGAAGTTCTTTTTTATCGACATAGCGTTCGGGATCAAAATCGCTGACCAAACCAGCAATTTTTACAGGGTAATCTGTTGTATCAAAGCGATCGATCTCACGAATTCCGGATTTACCTTCCATAAGGCTTGCCCAAAATGTTGGTACATCTTTGCCTAGAGGCGTCACTGCGCCGAGACCAGTCACTACCACGCGTCGTTTCACGTTGTCACCCCCCTCTATATAACAGAAAGCCCCGGCTCACGCACGGGACTGTCCTGGAATCGATCAAGGTTTAGCCCTGGTGATTGCTGATGTATGTAACTACATCACCGACTGTGGCGATTTTCTCAGCATCTTCATCAGAGATTTCCAAGTCGAATTCATCTTCTAATTCCATAATCAGCTCGACGATATCCAAGGAATCCGCCCCAAGATCATCCTTAAAGGTGGCTTCCATCGTTACCTTATCTTCATCGACGCTGAGTCTGTCGACAATAATTTTCTTCACGCGATCAAATACGTCGTTTGCCATCCTCTCACCTCCTTCAGCAGTATACTACATGACCATGCCGCCGTCGATATTGAGTACTTGTCCAGTGATGTATCGTGCACCATCAGAGGCCAAGAACTGGACAGCGCCAGCCACGTCTTCTGGTTGACCAGCCCGACCAAGCGGAATACCAGTGAGCATTTGGCTGGTTACTACCTCGCCAAGGACATCTGTCATATCGGTCGCTATGTACCCAGGTGCGACGGCATTCACCGTGATATTACGAGATGCCAATTCTTTCGCAGCAGACTTCGTCAGCCCTATCATTCCCGCCTTTGCGGAAGAATAGTTGACCTGCCCTGCATTGCCGATGAGACCAACGACAGACGTGATGTTGACGATGGTGCCTTGCCGCTGTTTCATCATTGGGCGCGATGCTTGACGGATCATATAAAAAGCACCACGTAGGTTCGTGTTGATGACATCGTCCCAATCCGAATCTTTCATTCGTAAAATGAGTCCGTCCCGAGCGATGCCTGCATTATTCACCAAGACATCGATCCGGCCAAAAGCGGCAAGTGCTGCCTCCACCAAACGAGCAGCGTCCTTTGCATCACTCACGTCCGCTTGTTCAACGATGGCTTGTCCGCCAGCTGCTTCGATGAGCTGGGCCGTCTCCCTCGCCGCCTCTTCGCGACCTTGATAGTTGACGACGACACGCCCACCATCTGCTCCAAGCCGCACAGCGATTGCCCGCCCGATGCCGCGAGATGCTCCTGTTACAATTGAAACTTTGCCTTCCTTACCTTCTACCATGCTGCCCCCCCTAGTTGGTGAACAGTTGTGTCACCTCTTCGAGCGTAGAGTCATCTTCAACATGTGCAGTCGAAATCCCTTTATCAATTTTTCGAATAAGCCCAGATAAAACTGTCCCCGGCCCTAACTCAACGATTAAGTCGACCCCAAGAGACCGCATTGTCCTCACATCATCCGTCCAACGAACGGGAGAATATAATTGGCGCTTCAGTGCTTCACGAAGCTCGTCGGCACGCGTATGCGGCACGGCATCGACATTCGCAACAACAGGAATACGTGCATCCTTAATGTTCGTCTCGTCTAGCAATTTGCCAAATGAATCCGCAGCCGGGCGCATCAAACTACAGTGAAACGGACCACTGACGGTTAGTGGAATTGCCCGTTTTGCGCCCCGAGGTTTTGCCATCTCAGACACCTTCGCCACCGCATTTGCCGTGCCAGAGATAGCAATCTGGCCCGGACAATTCAAGTTCGCTAGTTCCACAACTTCCCCAGTGGATTCGCTGACTTCGCGACAGAGTGCGTCGAGATCGGCTTCGTCCATTCCTAGAATGGCAGCCATGGCACCAAGTCCCGCCGGTACAGCCTCATCCATCAGTTGACCACGGCGGTGAACGAGATACACTGCATCCTCAAAAGAGAGGGCATCAGCGGCGACAAGTGCACTATACTCCCCCAGGCTGTGACCAGCTGCTACGATAGGTGAAATATCAACCCGTTCTGCGAGAACGCGGTAAAACGCGACACTCGCAGTGAGCAAAGCAGGTTGAGTATAATATGTCAATCGAAGCTCTTCCTCTGGGCCTTCCAAACATAATTTTGTCAAACTAAATCCTAAACGCTCATCCGCCTCAGCAAATATGCGTCTCGCCGTTTCATAGTTGTCAATGAGCGACTTGCCCATTCCGACATACTGTGCACCTTGCCCAGGAAAGACTAGACCTGTCTTCATGTTGGACCCCCCTAAGCCAAAACTATAGGCGAATTGCCGCGGCACCCCACGTCAACCCTCCGCCAAAACCTACACACAGAACGGTGTCCCCTTCACCCACGCGCCCGGCTCGATAAAACTCATCCAAGGCGATAGGGATAGAGGATGCAGAAGTGTTCCCGTACTTTTTCAACGTCAATGCAACCCGGTCGTCCGGAATGTGAAATTTCCGGCGAGCTGCATCAATGATGCGCAGATTAGCCTGGTGCGGAACGTACAGCGCCACATCTTCCGGTGCTAAACCGCTTTGTTCAAGCACTTCTTCCGTTGCGCTCACCATCGCATTCACAGCAAATTTAAACGTATCCCGGCCCGCCATACCGATGAAATGCTCCCGGTTGGCTACCGTTTCGGCCGTCGCCGGGAAACGCGATCCGCCCGCTTTCAAGTACAACGCGTCCTTACCACTACCATCTGAGTGGATGGCGAATGATAAGACTCCCCGTTCTCCTTCTACGGGTCCCAAAAGAACAGCACCCGCTCCATCGCCAAACAGAACACATGTCGACCGGTCCGTGTAGTCCGTGATTCGCGACAACAAATCTCCTGCAGAAACGAGAATATATTTAGCGCGTCCGGCCTCAATCATTGAAGTCCCGAGCGATAAGGCATATAGAAAACCACTGCAGGCGGCGCTTAGATCGAATGCGCTCGCATCTGCACATCCCAAACGGTCCTGAACCAAGTTAGCAGTCGTAGGAAACATGTGGTCAGGCGTGACAGTTGCACAAATTACCATGTCTACGTCCCTAGCCTGCACACCACTCATCTCTAGCGCACGCTCACAGGCTTGAAAGACATAGTCCGACGTCGCCTCACCTGGTTCGGCAATGCGACGCTCCTCGATGCCCGTCCGTGTGACAATCCATTCATTACTCGTGTCAACCATTTTTTCCAAATCGCTGTTGGATAGGACACGTTTGGGTAAAGCGGAGCCAGTACCCAGAATGCCAGCTCTGATTCGCGCTGTCATGAAGTTCCTCCCTTAGGATCTCAATCTCACGTACGAACTTCCATCGCCGCCGTCAACTTCTCCAATACGTCGTTCGAAACGAACTTGCGACTATGTGCCAAGGTCATGTACCAAGCACGAGAATTACTGCTACCATGCGCCTTCATGCATCCACCATTGACACCGAGAAACGGTGCACCACCGTGTTCAGCCCAATCATATCGCTTTCTCAAGGCCTTCAGCTTGCCTCCGATTAATCCGGCAGCAATTTTTGACCGAAAATCCGAAGTTAATACTTCCTTAATTCCACTAAACAATCCAAGGCCAATTCCTTCTGCGAGTTTTAGGACAACGTTGCCAACGAACCCATCACAGACGACAACGTCAGCAATACCCGCCATCATCTCTCTCGCTTCCACGTTCCCGATGAAGTTCAACTTAGACTCAGACAGAAGGGTAAACGCCTGCTTGACGACTGCGTTCCCCTTCGAATCTTCCGTTCCCACATTGAGTAGTCCCAATCGCGGTTCACTGATGTCCAAAACGTGCTTTGCATACTCTGTCGCCATATATGCATACGTAAGTAAATTTTCCGCAGAAGCATCCATTGTCGCGCCCGCATCAAGTAACAATACTCCCTTGCCGTCAAACGTCGGCAACACCGGTGCTAAGGCTGGTCGCTCCACAGTCGGCAATCGACCGATAATGAGCATCCCTGCTGCCATGATAGCGCCTGTATTTCCTGCAGACACCATGACATCAGCTTCACCATTCGCAACCATTGTGGCCGCCATAACAAGCGAAGAATTCGGTTTGCGACGGACGGCCCGAACAGGCTCGTCGTCTCCCGAAATGACCACATCGGTGTGCTTCAGCGTCACGTTGTCCGGTATGGTTCCTTTCGCTGCCGCCATAATCTGTTGTTCGTCGCCAATAACGACGAAGCGCGTGTCCGTAAAATCGGCCGCCGCTTGGCTAACAGCTTCAACCGGTGCGTTAGGCGCGTAATCTCCACCCATCGCATCTACGACCATCGTGATCACCGAGCTTCCCCCTCATCCATAATTTCCGCCCCAAGGTTGGATGGATCTTTGTGAACCCATATGATCCCTTGGACGGCAATCTCCGAATCCACTTGGCTGATAGCACGACAACGTACCACATCGCCGTGTTCGCCAATCACATCAACCCGTGCACGCACTGAATCGCCCAGGTGCACTGGTCGATAAAACCGGAGTTCTGTCTTCGCTGTCACAGCAACATCCGCGTCCATCAGGGCAATCGCCAATGAATTGATCTGTGCGAACAAAACATGGCCTCGAACAATATTCGTCCGGCGGAACACGTGACTAGACACGACAGCCAGTTCCGACTCGGCATATCGATTCAATTCCAGCTTGACGAGTCGACCAATCAACTCTTGCTCGTCCAAGGAGCGTACGTCATCTTGCCTATCCGATGCAACACGGCGAATTCGTTCCCGCACTTCCGGAATGTGCAGGGCACTGCGGTCGAGACGAATGGTCGCCACACTGACCCCAAAACGCTCCGCCAATTGTTCATCGGTCGCAAACGGATTCTGCTCCAACAGGGCAACAAGGGCGTACCGTCGCTCAGATTTCTTCAGAATGAAAACCCTCTTTCAAGCCGAAACTTAGTACCTCATAATAATATATTGAATCAACATTCGAGTCTACGACCCTTTTCTGAGCGATTCCGCTGAAATTTGTCATTCCACGCGGCCCGTTATAAAAAGGACCGACCCGAAACCGGGTCGGTCACTTCATTGTATGAACCTTACTTAACTGCGAGAACCGTTCGTCCTTTATACGTACCGCAGTTTTTGCACGCATGGTGTGGAAGTTTGTATTCCCCACATTGCGGGCAAATCACCAAGGTTGGTTTTTCTAACTTAAAATGCGTTCTACGCAGACGTTTTCTCGTCTTGGAACTACGATGTTGTTGTACAGCCACAGCGGACACCTCCTTTACAGACTACCGCCCATCATCTTACTCTGAATCATCGTCCGAAAGCAAGTCTTTTAATGCAGCCAAGCGTGGATCAACTTTTCGAGTATCGCAACTACATGTTTGCTCATTGCGATTCCCGCCGCATTCCGGGCACAATCCTTTACAATCTTTCCGACAGAGAGGCTTATCGTCAACAGCTAGAAAAATGCTCTCCTCCAAATCTGACGTGAGGTCCAGAACGTCATCAGGCGCACGTTTGATCTCGTCGTCTGCTTGTACGTCATCCGTCGTGTAGGTAACTGACACACTTGTGGTCAATGGCCTATCAAAGTGCGTCAAACAACGACTGCATATATACGTGATCATCGTATTGATTTCGCCTTCAACCATGAGTAGGGGATCCGCCCAGGTAGCTGTTCCCTTGACATGAACTGGCCCAACATCGGCGATATCCACATCTTCACGAGCAATTCGTGGAAGACGGACCGTCTCGTCGAACTCAAGCTGTCCTTCTCGCTTAATCGATTTGATGTTTAACTGCATGAACCCCGTCCCCTTCTGTCCCATGCACGGTAACTCGTTGTCGAATTGTCAAACTTATTGGTGCTGAACTTTTTCTCCAAGCAATGATGTAATTTCAGGTATTCTGCGCACCGTTGCTTGGTACCCCAAGTCAATCGCTTCACCGGCCCGGGAAAATTGCGCAGTACCAATGTGTGATACCTCCGGCACAATGGTAATGGACGCCGTCTGGCTATCTGTGGCGTGAACTTGATCTTGCATGATCTCAAGACTTTGCATGATGACATCAATCATCGATCCCGGCACGGTACCTGTTGGCGTCATTCCGACATCCACACCAATGACCACATCCGCTCCAAGCTCCCACGCTGCACGCACAGGAACTCTGTCAAGTACTCCCCCGTCCACATAAACCGATCCATCTCGGATAAACGGAACAAAAGCACCCGGGATGGAAATACTTGCTCGTACAGCATCCGCAATGGAGCCGGAACGAAAGACGACACGCTGCCTGGATAGCAACTCAGTTGCAACGATGGCAAGAGGAATGTTTGCGTCCTCAATGCGGCCATTTCGGGTTAATAAGGCAACGACTTCCCGTACTCTGTCACCTTGGATCAATCCCATTTTTGGGACCGTGAAGTCAAGCCAAAGACGACGCTTCAGCGCAACCGCAATTCCTTCCATCATCCTGGGCGATGTCCCCATTGCATAACATGCGCCGACTAGACTGCCCATACTCGATCCGGCAATAGCGTGAATCGGTATATGGTGATCGGACAAGGCTGAGATGACCCCAATATGGGCAAAGCCTTTTGCCCCACCCGAGCCGAGAGCCAACGCAATACGCACATGCATCACCTCTTCACCTGAAACGGATTCTCCCCTAACCGATTACGGACTGCCTCGTTAACCTGTGGTGTAACAAACTGGGATATATCACCACCATGCATGGCTACGTCCTTCACCAAGGATGAACTGACAAATGAATACTTCGGTGTTGTTGGAAAGAATACTGTGTGATGTTGGGGATTGAGTGCCTCGTTCATGTGTGCCATCTGCATTTCCACCTGCAGATCGGAAGCATTTCGGATACCGCGAACGACCGCTTGGAATCCCTTGTCCAAGTAGTAATCAACCAGGAGTCCCGAAAACGAATCGACGCTCACGTTCGTCCACTCCTGAGTCGCTTGTCGGACCATTTCAATTCGTTCTTCAAGTTTAAATAAGGGCTGCTTGGACGGATTATGCATGACGGCGACAACGACTTCGTCGAACAAAACAACTGCATTTTTTAGGATGTCGAGATGCCCAAGCGTTATTGGATCAAACGTACCTGGATATACTGCACGAGGCACTACCATACATCTCACTTTCTCATCGTATAGAGGTCCCAAAAGGTTCACAGAACTCTCCTGGGCTTGCCCGGCCTTAACGGTCCCCACTGGGGACCAGGCCCCATCGCCGGGACGCCGTTCGCTCGGAAAAGTCGTACTCACGTACTCAAGTACGCTCCGTGCGCCTTTTCCGAGCAAACGGTGCCCCAGCTCGAGTCTTACCTGTGAACCTTTTGGGACTCCTTCGTATAGATACCTACAGCAATATCGCCATAGACCTTATATTTCACTTGAACAAGCCCATTTATTTCGTCCGGCAAAGAAACATCCTTGGGCATTTCACACAACACGCCGCCCGTAAGTGGAAAATCGCTCAACGACTGCATTACTGGCTCCCAAAGATGAGCTCGATAAGGCGGATCGAGAAAAATCCACGTCACTGAACCCACTTCGCTCGGAATACGCCGAATGGCAGACTTCCAATCACAAGACCAAACACGACTTTGTTCAAGTGCGCCAAGTCGCGTTAGATTGTCACGGATGACCGACACGGCCCGTCTATCTGCGTCCACGAAAACTGCAGATTCGGCCCCGCGGCTCAATGCTTCGATCCCGAGCGCCCCTGATCCCGCAAACAAATCGACAACGACACCCTCCAATTGATGCGGTAGCAAATTGAACATGGATTCTTTTACCCGATCCGTCGTCGGTCTTGTGTCCGACCCTTTTGGGGCTTTCAACATATGACTTTTCCACTTACCTGCAATCACACGCATGTTGTTCCTCTTCCTGTTTGACTCTTCAGTTGTTATTTTTCACTGTAACACACGACTCGAACCTCGTAAAAGGAAGAAAGCTTGCAATGTTTCGCAAGAAATTAGGTATGCCTGTCGTCACTTTCGTCGATACTAGGATTAAGCAACGGCGATAGCTGTTGTAGGCAACCGTGCGTGAAGAGAAAGGTGTCCCCATCCACTCTTCATCCGGTTTCTCCTCTCCCAGAAACGTGCTAACCACGATGGAAAGCACAAGAAACCCACGCGTACCCGGGCGTGGGTTTCTTCATTTGCACACATCAAAAGTAAATCTCCCTATAACCCAGCCATCGTAGTATAATTTCACCAAAGTATGGGGGTGGAGATTTCGTGTTTATTCGGAACTGCTTAACACCACTGAACGAATTGACATCAATTCATCCAGACGAGCAAATAGAAACAGCACTCGTAAAAATGTCGAAGCATTTAAGCTTGCCCTGTGTGGACAAAAATGGATCGTTTGTTGGCATTGTCAGTAAACGTACCGTGTTCGAAGCATTTGAACAGGCAAACCCCATGACCTTCACAGAATTCAAACAGCAACCGATTTCACAGTGTTTGCTACGTGACGTCCCAACCTTAACCCTAAACGACCACTTTGAAGACACAATTGCAATCATTATTAAAATTCCATTTGTACCTATAGTCGACGACGGCAAACTGCTTGGGATCGTCAAGCGAAGCGCCGTTCAAAATGCACTGTCTGTTGCATTTGCCTCGAATGTGGATGCGGATCGATTATTCCTTGGTGTACCCGAAGTGGAAGGTGCATTTGAACGACTCTTTAACATCACCCATCGGCTCGGCCTGAGTGTCGTGACATGTGTACCGTTCGATGCTGGTGAGAACTTGAATCGTCGCGTCATTTTGAAAGTCACCAAGTCACCACGATTACAAGAGTTGGTGAGCCAATTAGAGCGGGCTGGGATGCTCGTCATTCAAGTAAATTAACGACGATTTTCAGAGGAGCGTTCGACCCACATGTCCGTGAAACATTTGCCGACCTCGCTCCTAGCGTGGCAGGAGATATTCCATGGAGCGCGCTGTTCGGCTGTTGACGTAACCGCGTCCTACCTTAGGCGGATCGAAGAATTGAATACATCATTGAACGCTTATCTTACGGTCTGTGCAGACCGTGCACGACAAGCGGCATCGAGCATTGACTTTATGCGCGAGCACCACCCGGCCGGGCTGGGCCCCTTGGCAGGCGCGCCGGTATCCATCAAGGACTTAATTGACACGAATTTTGCCCCCACCACCTATGGTAGTCGCGTTTACCTCGACAAGCGTCCGAGTGAAAACGCCGTAGTGGTGGAGCGACTGGAGCGCGCACACGCAATAATCCTCGGCAAGACCCACTTACACGAATTTGCATACGGGATCACAAATGAAAGCGAACACTTTGGTCCAGCGCGCAATCCAGTGGATGTGTCGCGGATGACCGGTGGATCGAGCGGCGGTAGTGCTGCGTCCGTTCGATCTAACATGGCACTTGCAAGTGTCGGTACAGACACTGGTGGGAGCATTCGGATTCCAGCATCCCTAACGGGCATCGTGGGGTTCAAGCCAAGCCACGGCCTTGTCCCGACGGCGGGTGTCTATCCACTGGCTCCATCGCTCGATCACGTCGGTCCACTCACCCTTACGGTCACGGACGCGGCCCTATTGGTCGATATCATGGCAGACCTCCACGGCAATCAGTCTTTGGTCGAGCGCATCAATCGTTGGCCGGTTCCCTCCTCGCCGATTCGTGTGGGCGTGCCAAAGCAATTGATCGAACGGTTCGCAACAACTGAAGTAGCGAACGCCTTTCAAACTGTACTGAGTGCATTGGAACGAGCGAATTACGTGCAAGTGGTCAAATCTATCGACTTTGACGAAGACGACGTTGCGACGCACCAATTTGCAATCATGAGTGGTGAAGCCGCAGCGGTCCATGCAAACCAACTTAAGTCGATGTTTGACCTCTACAGTGTCGATGTCCGCGAGCGCCTTCAACACGCTCAACAAGGCACAACCACGCAAGCCTATATGCGAGGTATCGCCTTTCAGAAGGTCTTCCGCAGCCTAGTGGATGATTGGCTGCGAGACGCCGACGTGTTGATGTTGCCGACAACGCCCGTTGCAGCTCCCTTGCTAGGGACGGTTACGATCACTGTGTCACAGGGCGATGAACACGACTTACGCTCCCTCATGACGAGATTCACCAATCCGTGGAACCTGTCCGGGGTCCCTGCCATCTCCCTCCCAGCAGGGGCGATAGATGGTCTCCCATTCGGGCTGCAATTGGTCGGTCGATACGGCCACGATGCGGAATTGCTGTGGCGAGCGAAGCACGTTGAAACACTTCTGGCAAGCATGTGATACAAAGACATAAACAAGGCGCACCCGACAATGGATGCGCCTTGTTTATGGTCCTCTACTATGGTCGAGAGCTCGATGAAACGGGCTGGGATAAAATCCCGTGTGCCTTGCACACCGACTCGTAGTGTCGCAACAATTGCTCGCTGGGTCCCCGCCAATCCAGTGTCCTAGCAATCTCGAGACCGCGATTTCTCACCACTTCACGACGGGCTTCATCATGAATCATGTCCTTCACCAACTGAATCATCGACTCAGTGGATGAAGAGTCGAAGATAAACCCCGCCTTCCCCTCCTCGAGAACCTCTCTCGTCGGCGGGCTATCCGCCGCAAGAACGGGCAATCCGGTGGCCATGGCCTCGAACAACACCAGACCAAGCGTTTCTGTCGTTGACGGAAACAAAAATGCATCCGCTGAAGCGTACGCCGTTGCCAACTCAGTGCCGTGCATATAACCCGTAAAATTGGCAGTTGTACCCGCAAAGATACGCTCTAGGTCTGGTCGATAGGGCCCATCACCCACAATCGCCAAGTGAAGGTTTGGAATGGCATCCAGGCAGGGTCGGATTCGCTCGATGTTTTTCTCCGAAGCAAGTCGACCAACATAGAGAAGAACCGGATCACCTACGCCTGCGCCTGGCGCAAGCCGACTTCGCATTTCCTCGGATCGTGACGCCTTTTGAAAAACCTCCACATCGACTCCGCGCTCCCACAACCCCAGATTTCGAAAACCTTGCTTATCCAATTCGTTCATGGTTGCTCGGGACGTGGCCAGGTTTAAGTTTGCCCGGTTGTGCAGGGTTCTGAAGTACCACCAAAGAGCGGGCTCGAGGAAGTTTAACTTATAGTGACGTGCATACGCGGGAACATTTGTGTGATACGACGCAATCAGGGGCAGGTGATAACGCCATGCGTAATAGATGCCTCCAATGCCGAGAAAGGCCGGATTGACCGAATGGATCAAGTCCGGCTGAAACTTCCTGAGATGGCGTCCAATCCTTGGCAACGGAAGCGAAAACCTCTTTTCCGGATAGAGGATGAACGGCATAGCAGGAATTCCCACGATGGTCGCGGAGGCATACTTCTCCGGCGCACCAGATGGAGCGAACAGCAGCACCTCATGCCCCTCTTCTTCAAGGTGTTTCAAGGTGGCACACAAGCGGGTCACAATCCCATCGGTCGACGGTAGAAATGTCTCCGTAAACATCGCAATTCTCATTTGAAAACCTTACCTCCAGGTTGCATTTGGGCGGATTACATTGAAATCCACACGATCACGGTACTGTTGGGCCGTCTCGATCAAACCCTGAATCAAGTCATCCGACAACAGATGCGGTTGAAGTCCCAAATCGAGCAGTTTCGTATGAACTGCATGATAGTAGTGCTCCTCTTTTTCCACACGCGGGTTCTCAAGATGCGCTATGTTCGCATCAATATTCATCCTTTGTGCGACCGCCTGTACGCGTTCTGCCAGTTCCAAGACGGAGAATTGCTCCGTAAATTGGTTGAAGACACGGAACTCACCGCGATCGGCTGGGTTGAGCGCTGCCAACTCTACGCATTGAAGCGTATCACGAATATCCAGGAACGCCCGAGTTTGTCCACCCTTACCGTATACAGTCAATTCATGTCCCACAGCTGCTTGAATGCAGAAGCGATTCAGTGCTGTACCAAACACGCCATCAAAATCAATGCGATTGTGCAGCTTCTCGTCCAGTTTTGTTTCGTCTGTCCAAAGGCCGTAAACTACACCCTGATTCAAGTCCGTTGCTCGGATTCCCCAGGACCTGCAGGTGAACTGAATGTTGTGGCTATCATGTACTTTTGAGAGGTGATAGAAGGAAAACGGCTGCTTGGGATATGGCAACACGTCTTCGCGCCCTTTGTGGACAATGCGAATATATCCCTCTTCGATGTCAATGTTTGGCGTTCCATACTCACCCATTGTACCCAACTTAATGAGGTGGCAATCTGGGGTGATTTCTTTCATCGCAAACAGAACGTTCAAGTTACCCACGACGTTATTGACCTGTGTGAAGACAGCATGTTCGCGGTCAATCATCGAATAGGGAGCCGAGCGTTGTTCTGCATAGTGTACGAATGCTTCCGGTTCAAAGTCTTTGAAAATGTGCTCGACAAAGTCATAGTCCTGCAAGTCTCCAAGATAAAACTTGATGGACTTGCCAGACTTCTCTTTCCACGTAGCCAGGCGCTCATCCATTGAAGCAATCGGCGTTAACGACTGTGTCCCGAGTTCTTTGTCCCATTCTCGACGGATTAGGTTATCAACAATGGCGACTTCATGTCCTTTTTGCGAAAAGTACAGTGCTGTCGGCCATCCACAAAAACCGTCACCACCGGCGATCATAATTTTCACGTTGACGTTTCACCCCAACAATTCGTATGTAGACCTTATTCTATTCCTAGTACAATGTACAAGTTTTCATGCATACGGGCAAGTCCAGAGAGCCGACTGGAACGGATTCCAAGTTCCACACTCCCCAGATCATGTCATTCATTCCACATTTGCGATGGTTTGTCCCATACGAACGGAATCACCCGTTTGAACGCGCCATGTTATCTGTGACACGGGAGGAAACAACAGCACAACAGTCGATCCCAACGCAAAGAAACCCACTTCATCTCCACGCCGAAACGACATGTCGCAAGGAGAACTGAGGACCGGCCCACGACCTCTATCACGACTGCTTCTGGCCTCAGCGTATGGGGCGACCACCGTTCCAACCCCTGCTGCGCCAACTTTTACCATAATAAACGGCCCAACGTTTGACTCAAAATAAGTTACAAGTCGTTCATTCCGGACGAATAAACGCGATATATGTCGAATACCGTGTTTGTTCACAGGGAATAGGGTCCCTGGAACATGTCGGTAAAGCCTTGCCTGACAGTCAACAGGGGCGTGAATGCGATGATAATCACGAGGGCTGAGATACAACGTGATGTATTGGCCGCCAGCGTACGCCTTGGCAGCCAAATCATCCCCGAGGAGCTCTACCAGTGAATACGTCATACCTTTGATTTGGAGTAGCTGCTGTCCGTCTAACGTGCCCATTGTACTGACCGTTCCATCAACTGGAGAAACGATCCCAGTTGAAATGAACCTTGCTGCCGGACCGAGTTTACGTGAGAAAAACTCGCCAAGCGTTTCATATTCAGACATGGGCTTTTCTAACTCGTCCTCGGAAATATGAAAATGATTTGCATACCAAGGAATAAACTTCTTACTAATCCGTGTACCTACTAGTTGACCAAGTAGCCTTGTATACGTTCTTTTTGGCATGAGCCAGAGTAACCATTTTATTGGACGTAAGTTCATAATTCCCTCAATTTTACACGACGTCTACCGCAAATATAGGAGTTTTTATATCTGTTGTCTAGGCCCGCATGGCCAACTAAAACAAAAGAGCTGGCACGTTGCCAGCCCTTTTGTTTCACGTCAACCTTAACGGCCAGATAGTTGCTGTTCTGCGAAAGCCACCAAACGCTTCGTGATTTCACCACCGACAGAACCATTCAGGCGCGATGCGGTTTCCCCGCCTAACTGCACACCGAACTCAGAAGCGATTTCGTACTTCATTTGGTCAAGAGCCTGGCTTGCACCAGAAATCAAATGGTCTCTGTTTCCACCGCTGTTATTCGACATGCCATTTCACCTCCCCGTTTCGTGGTACACCTATTATGTTCGAATCGAGGGGAATTATAATTGCCATTTTCGACCATGTTCGACACATTGTGAGCGTTTTTTCAGTCTCGATAAAACGCTTGTTCGGGTAAGCTGGAGATTGCATCGCGCAACGGTTCATAGCTCGGCGTTAGCCAAAACTCGTCCGACTGAAGCATAGCCGTTGCCTCTTCTCGCGCAACGGTCATGATGTTTTGGTCGCGCACGATATCACCAACAGCAAACTGTGGTAACCCACTCTGTCGAACACCGAGAAACTCACCGGGTCCTCGTAATTCCAGATCCTTTTCGGCTATGGCAAATCCGTCTTGAGTCTGTACCATCGTTTGAATGCGAGCCTTCGCCGTTTCATTTCCCGCTTCAGCGAGAAGGACACAAGTGCTTGCTTCCTTCCCGCGACCAACCCGTCCACGTAATTGGTGCAACTGGGCAAGTCCAAACCGTTCAGCGTTATAGATGACCATGACAGTGGCGTTAGGGACATCTATACCGACCTCAATGACGGTTGTAGAAACCAAAACATGTATCTGTCCGTCACGGAAGGCACGCATAATGTCTTCCTTTTCTTTGGCAGACATTCGCCCATGTAATAAACTTACAGAAAACCCAGCGAGCTTGTCAGTTAAACGGTTGAACACATCGGTTACAGCCGCCGTCTCCAACGTCTCCGACTCCTCGATGGTTGGGGCAACAATGTATGCTTGCTGCCCCTGGGCCAATGCACGCCGAACAATGCGTATAGCCTCTTCTTCACGACTCATGGAATAAGCAACAGTCTTAATGGGCTGGCGGCCCCGTGGAAGTTCATTCAGCACGGAAACGTCAACGTCTCCGTAGACAGCAAGTGCCAACGTTCGCGGAATTGGCGTAGCAGACAACATCAATACATCAGGGGATTCCCCCTTCGTTCGCAGAACAGACCGTTGTGAAACACCAAATCGATGCTGTTCGTCTGTTACGACTAGGCCCAGCTTTGCAAACAAAACGTCATCCGTCAGTAGGGCATGTGTCCCCACCAAGACATCGACTTTGTGCTCAGCCAGGTCCTGCAACGTACTTGTCCGTTCTCTGGTAGAAACGCTTCCGGTCAACAACCGCGCTTCCATACCGAAGGTCGACAAAATCCGGCACGCTTCACGGTAGTGCTGCTCAGCCAAAATTTCCGTCGGCGCCATCAGCGCTGATTGATATCCAGCCGAATACGCCGTATAGCAAGCAAACAGCGCAACCCAGGTCTTTCCGGAACCAACGTCCCCTTGCAGCAGACGAGCCATCATTTTCGTTCCGCGAAGGTCACGCGCTATTTCCTCACATGCCCTGCGCTGCGCCTCTGTCAAGGCAGCGGGCAATCGCGATACAAAAGTGCCTAGCACATCGCCAGGGACCCGCTTCTCAATTCCTTTTGGCTCATGGCGATGCTGTCTAAACCAATGCAATTGAAGTTGAAACATGAGGAATTCTTCAAATGCGAGTCGTCGTCTGGCTTGACGAAGATCTTCAGCATCCACCGGACGATGCATGGCTTTGATGGCATCTCTAAGTGGCCGCAGTCGATATTTTTGGGTAAGAGCATAGGGTAATCGTTCTGGGATGTCGTTGTAATGACGTTCGATAGCCTTCATAATCAATTGATGAAGTTGACGTGACCCAAACGCTTTACTCGCGTGATAAACAGGAAGGAACGGGACATTGGCACGTTGCACTTCGGATGCATCAAAAGACGTTTCACTGACAACAATGAGCCGTTTTTGCGCATTCCATTTGCCCGTGATCGTAATCACTCGTCCGTCAGTCAGTCTTGATTTTAAATAATGTTGAGAAAACCAAGTTCCCAGGACGAGATTCTGCCCGTCGACACGAAGACGGGCTGACATCATTGATTTCGAACCACGCCAACGAATTGTAGCCGTTCCGTCAAGGGTGGCACGGACCGTAATCCGCTCGCCGTCCTGCCATGCCGCTAGAGGTTTGATACGGCGGTCCTCATACCGAAATGGGAAGTAATGAAGCAAATCATCAATGGTATGAATGCCGAGGGCTGCCAACGTCACTTCTTTCGCCGGTCCTACACCGGGCAGCCCTCGAACGGAAGCATGATCTAAATTCAAAGTAAAAACACTCCAGAAACCAACTGATGTCGACAGCGATCAAAATTTAACACCTTGTACATAGATATTAATAGTGGACGCATCAACGCCTATGGTATCCGACAGTACATAGTGAACCTTCTGCCGGATGGTTTGTGCTGTCTCGTAAATGTTGACCCCGTAGTTGACAACTATAAACAAATCCACATGGACGTCGTCTGCGTTGATCCGAACCTCCACGCCGCGACCAGGATTTTCGCGTCCGAACACCTCTGTGAGCCTATCGACTACCTGGCGCCTGGATGTCATGCTGGCCAGTCCCTCACATTCCATTGCGGCGAAGCCCGCACTTGTTGCAATGACTTCCTCGGAAATGGAAATATGCCCGTATTGCGTCTCAATTGTCTTCGGCATGGGAGCCCTCCCTATCCAGATACCCGATTATCCGTGTTTCGTTTATTGTACTATAAACATGCACGTCCTCAAAAGCATAGTTGCGGTAACTGATTTGGTGTGCTAAACTACACGAGGTCAATTTCGGCGAGTGTTTTGTTTTATTAACCCGAAAAAATACGAAAAACAATCGTGGTCAAGGAGGTGTTCGCATGGCAAGACGATGTGAAGTTTGCGGACGTGGACCTCAGGTGGGCAACAAGGTTAGCCACTCGCACATGTTAAGCAAGCGTCGTTGGCTCCCTAATATCCAACTGGTGCGTGCCAACGTTAACGGAACTGTGAAACGAGTTCGCGTGTGCACGCGTTGTTTGAAAGCAGGCAAGGTCAAGCGCGCCATATAATTGACGTCTTATACAGAAAAAAAGCACCTGTGAAGGTGCTTTTTTTCTTTGCTGCGATTGAAGGTGTAGGAACAAAGATTAAGCGTCTTTGGTAAAAGTGCCGAGGACTGCCTTTACGATGCCACCCAGAAATCGCGGCAGCTTGATGGTATAAAATTTCAAGACCACTTTCCCCCCTCGTCCAACCTGCACCACACCAGACTAACGGCTGGGCAAGTGCCTCTGTCGATAACTATGTATATTCGCCAATTGTCGAAATGTGCTGAGACAAGGCTAAATTCATAGGTACGGTGGTCAAATAGTTAACCGACGGCTGCTCGCAAGGCATCTATAGCAGCCTTTCGATTGTCCTCGCCAAATATCGCTGAACCTGCAACGAAAATATCTGCGCCAGCACCTCGTGCGCGTTGGATCGTCGACGCGTTAATTCCACCATCCACTTCGATCGGAACGTCCCCATGGTTGGACCGAATAAGCCGCTCCCGAGCCGACCGAATTTTTTCAATGGTGGCCGGGATAAAGATTTGTCCGCCGAAACCAGGGTTAACCGTCATTATGAGTAAAAGATCAATCATATCATCAACGTATGTCAGCCCGTCCAGCTCCGTGGCCGGATTGAGCGCCAGACCCGCTTTCACACCCTGTCCACGGATCATTTGAAGGGCGCGGTGAACATGAGGCGTTGCCTCTTTGTGTATCGTAATGATATCTGCACCGGCGTCAGCAAAGGCGGGAATGACCTGTTCAGGAGACTGGACCATCAAGTGAACGTCAAGTGTGCACGAGAATCGTGATCGGAGGACACTGACAACCTGTGGCCCCATGGTTATGTTCGGGACAAAATGACCATCCATCACGTCAATATGAATCCAGTCACAACCAGCTTCTACGACACTCTCCACCTCGGCAGCAAGTTTGCCAAAGTCAGCAGACAGGATAGATGGGGCAATAACAACGTTCAATACATGTTCTCCTCCCGTTCACGGATTTCATGATACATTTGTTGATAACTATCATATCGCGACTGTGCGATTTCTCCTCGTTCAACAGATGCTCTTACAGCGCACCCTTCCTCATCAAGATGCGAGCACCCTCTGTAGGCGCAATTTACCTTTTGAAATTCCGGAAAAAAAGTACCTAACTCACGAGCTGGTACGCTGAGTTGAAGCTGACTGAAACCTGGTGCGTCGGCCAACCACGTTTCATGATCCAACTGAAACAATTCCACGTGGCGGGTCGTCTGTCGGCCACGACCGATCTTCTCGCTCACCGCACCCATTTGCAACTTGAGACCGGGCGCTACCGCGTTAGCGAGCGTTGATTTACCGGCTCCTGAGGGGCCTGCGAAGACATTGATCCGCCCCTGCATGAGTGTCCGAACTTGTTCCACACCCTCACCCTGTTTGGCGGAGATGGCAAGCGTTTGAAAGCCGCATTTCCGATACAGAGAAGACACCGCCTCGACAAATGATGGTTCTGCGAGATCGGCCTTAGTAAACACAATAGAAGGCTTCACACCTGCAATGAGTACCGACGTGATGGTCTTGTCGAGCATGAGTGGAGTCAAATCAGGTGTAACAAAGGAGAACACGACAAGGGCGTGATCGGTATTGGCGATAGGAGGACGCACCAGTTCGGACGATCGGGGATGAACAGATACGACGACACCCTCTTGCGATCCCATCGGCTCATATTCGACAATATCGCCTACGAGTACTGTCACACCCTGCTTCTTGAACACACCCCGCGCACGGCAACGACGGGTTACCTCGCCGTCGTTGACGTCAAAAAACCCGCTGATAGCCCGAATCACACGTCCCGTTGCCACACAAGTCCTCCTCGCGCCATTTACCCTTGGACCGGGTAATTGTAAGCCAGTTTGCCGTTCTCGTACACTTTTATGTCACCCTTTTGTCCCGCGTTCAGATATACGGTTTCCTGCCAGCTCGTTTTCTTGTGGATTGTTTGGTCTACGACCACCTGGTTGGTTCCACGCGCGTCGTCGATGACAATTTGAACATGAATTGGCGGTCCCTTCGGCGCATCCACAGAAATGGTTTCAGGGTACGGTTGGGCGTTTGTCGTGTTAGCACCTGTCCCGTTACCTGTGCCATTAGAGGTCGATCCGCCATTGGCAGTTCCATTATCCGTGCTGTTTTCTGTGCCAGCACCGTTCGGATTATCCGCCACGTCCAGATTGACAGCGGAGCCTGTTGGGACTGTCTGGCCTTCCTGGTACGGGTAGATGTAATAGACCTGCTGGTCAGCCATATTACTCATCTGCTTATGCGTCACCTGGCCGACCTGGAGACCGGCCGCTTCCAGGGCTTTGACGGCATCAGCGTACGACTTCCCTAGAACGTTTGGGACAGTAGTCGTCTGCTGTACGCTCACAGTGAGAACGATCTTCGCATCCGTAGACACTTGATTTCCCGCAGCGGGTGACGTGGAAATCACTTGACCCGTCGGGACGGTTGTACTTTGCTGCTGCTGCTCACTGATATTGTTCGCAGAAAACCCCGCTGTGACCAACGTTTGCTTTGCTTGGTCAGCGGGCTGACCTGTCACATCCGGCATGGAAATCTGCGGAGCACCTTTGCTGACATAAAGTGTGATTTCCCGCGTCTTTTTCACTTCTGTGTTGCCAGTGGGCGATTGGTCATAGACAATACCCTTTGGTTTGTTGCTATTCGACTCGTATTTCTCTTGAATCTGATTCGGGCTGAATCCCGCTTGCACAAGCGACTGCATGGCCGTATTTGCCGGTTTGCCAACGACCGACGGCAGTGGTAGGTTTGGAACCTTCACCAGATTGGTCACGATGGCTATGGCGGCATATCCACCCGCTCCAAGCGCAGCGACGGCCACAGCAACAATCCCAGTGACCTGAGCTACTTTCCGCCATCGCTTCACAGGTTTCGTCGACTGCCGCAATTGTGAGGAGACCTCAGAAAACCCCTCACCAACAACGGGAACGGCAATGGTTTCGTCGTTGTAGTCTTGGGGCATCTGAAATTTGGGCACGTTCGGATGCTCCAAAGCTTCATCTAAATCTGCCTTCACTGCGGCCATGTCTGGATAACGGCCCTCTGGTGTCTTGACCATACATCTTAAAACAACGTTTTCCACGCTCTGTGGAATCGATTTATTCAACTCTCGCGGTTCCACAAAGGGTTCGCGAAGATGTTTAAGCGCAACACTGACGGGTGACGATCCGCTAAACGGTAAGCTCCCCGTCAACATCTCGTACATCACTACACCGAGCGAGTAAATGTCACTCTTCGCATCCGTCTGTGCACCGCGTGCCTGTTCTGGAGAAAAATAGTGTACGGAACCGAGGACCGAGGTCGCCTGTCGATCTGTAATGGTGTTGCCCGTCACCGCTCGCGCGATACCAAAGTCAGCCACTTTGACGACACCAAATTTATTCACCAGGATGTTATGTGGTTTCACATCTCGGTGAATAATGTGCTCAGTGTGCGCATGAGACAACGCTGCACAAATTTGTTTTGTGATATCGAGAACCTCGTTAACGGGAAGTGGTGCCCGCTTGACAATGATGTCCTTCAGTGTCGGCCCATCCACATACTCCATTACGATGTAGTATTCTTTCTCGGCAACTCCGACATCATATACATTGACGATGTTTGGATGCGACAAGCGCGCAGCGGCCTGCGCCTCTTGGCGAAATCGGGAAACAAACTCGTCATCTTCCGCGAACTGGCTTCGCAGCATTTTAATCGCCACGACTCGATCCAATAGCGTGTCCACGGCTCGGTAGACAATGGCCATGCCGCCTCCACCGATAGGCTCTTGAAGTTGATAGCGTCCACCTAACACGCGCGCTGTCAACATTCGTCACGCTCCTCTCGGTGAACCGCGATGAGCGCAGTCACATTGTCAGACCCGCCCCGTTCTAGCGCCAGGTTTATCATTTCGTCGACGACAAGTCCCAAGTCGGCCATGTCGCGAGATGATTGAGCCCTGCGCAGGAATTGAGATAATTCAGCGTCCTGCACTAGATTCGTCAATCCGTCAGAACAGAGTAGGATGACGTCCCCAGGATGCCACGGAACACTGTTTACGTCCGGCATACTTCGCGGTTCAGTGCCGAGCGATCTCGTCACAATGTTGCGTTGTGGGTGAACTTTTGCTTCATCTTCCGTCAACTGACCCCGTCGAACCAACTCTGCGACAAGGCTGTGATCCCTTGTCACTTGCCTCAAGTCACCGTCTGGCGTCATGAGGTACGCCCGACTGTCTCCCACGTGGGCAAAGTGTATCTGCTGTGCATCGGCAAGCGCGCAGACGATAGTTGTCCCCATACCGTGGTAAGACGAATTCCCCATGGCCTTCTCATAAATCGCTTCGTTGGCATGGTGAATAGCCGCTAACAACACGTCGGACGGGTCGTTCTCGGCATCATCATGTTCTTTTATATATGAACTGACGTGTTCTACAGCAAGTTGGCTTGCCACATCGCCGGCGGACGGGCCACCCATTCCATCTGCTACAAGAAACAGTTCACCAGCGACAAGATCGGGTACAATGATGTAACCGTCTTGGTTCATCCTTCGGACTAATCCAATGTGAGACTTTGCAGCGTACAACATTCAATGAACACCCCTGTACGTCAAAGACACCCTTACAACATTACTGAGCCTGCTTGTTCATATGTTGAGCGCGCAACTGCCCACATGCGGCCGCAATGTCGTGCCCCATTTCGCGACGGATTGTCGCGTTCACTCCGTATTCTTGAAGTGCATTCCAAAACGCATAAATCTGCTTCTTCGGCGTCCTGTCGTAATTTCGCTCCGGAACGTAATTGACCGGGATCAAATTCACGTGACAAGGAAGCCCCCTGAGCAAATCCGCCAATTCCTTCGCATCCTCGAGCGTATCGTTTTTACCCCCGACAAGAGCATATTCGAAGGAGATTCGCTTGCCGGTTTTTTGATTGTAATAATGACATGCATCCATCAGCTTGGCAATCGGATAAGCTTTGTTAACCGGCATCATCGATGAGCGACGTTCATCATTGGCGGCGTGTAAGGACACAGCCAAGGTAATGGGTCGACCCTCATCAGCGAGACGCTTGATTCCCGGAACCAAACCGACGGTAGAAATGGTGATATGCCTTTGTCCAATGCCCAGGCCCTTGGGATCACTTACAATGTCGATAAACTTCATCACCTGTTCATAGTTGTCCATCGGCTCGCCAGAACCCATCAAGACAATGGACGAGACGCGTTCACCAGACGGATCGAGTAACCGTTGACTAAAGAGCAACTGCTCGACCATTTCACCGGCCGTCATATGGCGAATCATACCGCCCAAAGTTGACGCGCAAAAAGTACAACCCATTTTGCAGCCAACTTGAGACGAAACACAAACGCTATTCCCGTAATTGTGTTGCATGAGAACCGTCTCGACCGTAACGTTGTCCGGCCAACCGAGCAGGAACTTTGTCGTCGGATCCACTTTCGAAGCTTGATGGGTCACTTCCTCCGCTGTTCCCAATCTGCAAGTCTCTTCGAGTTTAACACGAAGAGACTTCGGTAAATTGGTCATTTCTTCGAACGTCGTAACTCGTTTCTGATACATCCATTCGAACAGCTGTCTCGCACGGTAAGCAGGTTCCCCGAACTCTTCCTGTAACCACTCCGTCAGTTCCGCTAATCTGAAATCATATAAATGGACCATCCAGGTCACCTCCTACTTCTTTCGTAAACGTGCCATATAAAAACCATCCGTGCCGAACCGTTCTGGTGTCAGAACAAGGCCGTCCTGTATATCATCTCGCAAGAGCGCCGGCACATCAGCGGATATATCTTCTAATGTCATGGTCCCTGCGAACTCATTTAACACAGTTTGCACCACTTGCTCGTTTTCCTCGGGTAAAAGTGTACACGTCGCGTACACGACAATACCGCCGGAACGAACAACTCGACACGCGGCACCGAGCAACTCCACTTGTAATTTTGACAGTGCGGTGATATCCGACGCTGTTCGGCGATGTCGAATATCTGGTCGCCGCCGCATGACGCCGAGTCCACTACACGGGGCATCGACCAAAATCGCGTCGTAAACTTTACCTGCGATCTTCAAATCGCGGCCATCTCCAAGCCGCGAAGTAATACTCTGCAAACCCAGTCTTCGTGCGGCAGCTTGAATTGTTTTCACCTTCTGAAGGTACACATCGTACGCGTCGATATAACCTCTGTCTTCTTGGAGTTCTGCGATATGCGTTGTCTTTCCGCCTGGGGCCGCACACATATCGAGTATGTGCTCACCTGGTGCTGGGTGAAGGAGCGGGGCGATAAGCATTGCACCCTCATCTTGGACGGTACCATACCCTTGTTGATACCATTCAAATGTCTCCACATCCACTGTCGAGTGCACAGTCAACGCATACGGCGACAACCGTCCAGCGCCGACTTCAATTGCTCCACTTTGACCCATCTCAACCGTCATGGTCTCGACACTCGTCTTCAACGTGTTCACACGAATCGTCAGTGGTGCCGGCTCGTTGCAAGCTTGTAAAATCGCACTTGCCCGATCGAATCCGTACGCTTTGACAAAGCGCTTGACCATCCACGTCGGGTAACCGTAACGGATACCAAGACGGGTCGCATCATCGACACGTTTTTGCCCAATCACTCGATCAATTTTTTCATCTGTCGACAGATCATCTCGACCGAAACTGCGCAAAACACCGTTGACCAGCCCACTGGCAGACCTCACGTGCCGCTTGGCCAGCTCAACAGCTTCGTCAATGACGGCATAAGCAGGGACACGTGCCAAAAACGCCAGTTGATACACACTCATCCGAAGAATCGTCAAAACCTCAGGGTCCAAATCGCTTAAACGCCTCTTCACGTATGACTGCAACAGTGCGTCAACGGTGATCTGCCGGCGGATCGTCCCGTACACCAACTCCGTGCACAGCCCTTTATCCCTTGGCGCCAAGTTGCTGGTAGACAGTGCATGTTGCAATGCGACGTTCGTATACGCTCCGTCCTGATACACTCTTGAAAGCGTCTGAAATGCGACCGCCCGTGCCGTCTGCTTCATTGCGACTGCCCTTCCAGAAGCTGTACTCGATCTCGACGCAACCCGCTAAACCAATCCACAGCGTTCATTTTTCTCTTACCAGCCGGTTGCACGTCACCAAGTACCAAGGTGCCGTCTTGACAACCAACTAGGATCGATCCGCCATGCCGACCGACTTCTCCAGGCCTCAAAGCCATGGACGATGTAGAGATTTCGGCCGACCATATCTTAATGTCTTGATCGTCGAGCGAACCGCTCGCTCCTGGCCAAGGTGAAAGCCCGCGAATATGGCGCAGAACGTCCTTGGCGGGCCGATTCCACGAAATAAACTCGTCTTTGCGCTCAATCCGAGCTGCATAGGTCACACCCTCGTCAGGTTGCGGTGTGACATCGATGGTCCCAGCAATGTACGCCGGCAACACATTTTGCACCATTTCGGCACCTAGAGCCGCCAATTTGTCATGCAGGGTACCGACGTCATCCGTATCGAGGATGGGGATTTCACGGACGGCAACAATCGGCCCTGCGTCGAGTGCCTGAACCATTTCCATTAATGTGACGCCCGTGGATTCGTCACCTGCCATAATGGCCCTGTGAATGGGCGCTGCACCACGCCAGCGCGGCAACAGCGAAGCGTGCATGTTGACTGCACCGTTCGCAGGCAGATCCAATACCGCTTGCGGTAACAGCTGACCATAGGCAGCCGTCACTAATAAATCCGGCTGAAACGCCTCTAGCTTCGCAATCACTTCCGGTTGCCTGACTCGATCGGGTTGCAATACCGTGAGTCCATGCCGAAGCGCTGCAATTTTTACCGGCGGCGGTGTCAGCTCACGCTTTCGCCCCACTTTCCGATCCGGCTGCGTGACAACCAACACGTCCCAGCCTTGCGCCACCAACGCATCTAGCGTTGGCACCGCAAAGTCAGGCGTGCCCATGAACACGACCTTTACTGTCATCAAGAACGCTCCTCAACCGTAACTCGTTCGATTTCGTCAGGACGCAAATAATCCGTAAACAAGATGCCGTCCAGATGATCCATTTCGTGTTGAATACAACGAGCCAAGAGTTCTCGCCCTTCTAACTCAAAAGGTTCACCATACCGATTTTGAGCCCGAATACGAATATAGTTTGCCCGTTCAACTTTGCCCGAAATCCCCGGTAGAGACAAACATCCCTCAGGTCCGTATTGGCTTCCGTGTTTCTCAATGACTTCTGGGTTGACAAGTTCAATGAGTCCCTGGCCTACGTCCATGACAATGAGGCGCTTTAAGATGCCAATTTGGTTCGCTGCGAGACCGACCCCATCTGCATCCCGCATCGTCTCAGCCATATCATCCAGTAACTTATGGATTGCTGGTGTGAATTTTGTAACCTCTTTTGCCTTTTGCCGTAACGCCTCGTCTTCTCCCTTACGAATGATGCGAATGGCCATCTAAAGGCCTCCTCTCAACAAATGTACGTTGTTCATCCAATTCGCTGGGCGTTGACGTCCAAGCGACAAGCACCGCCGTATTGATTCATCTTCAGTTTCACCAAACGAAATGCACCATCGACAACTGCCCGAACAGAGTCCCAATGCTGATACTTTAACACAACCTGATAGCGAAATTTATCTTCTATCCGCTGAATTCCACTCGGTGAGGCCGGGATAATCGCAACGTCATCCGGCAGGGATGCCCTGCGCAGTTCCCGCTCGAATCGGCTGGCAGCTCCGCGCGCCAAACGCTCATCCTCGTGCGACGCGAGGAACACGGCCATCTCACAAAATGGCGGATAGCGAAACACTTCTCGTTGCGATCGTTCCTCTTGGTAAAATGTTTGAAAATCATGCCTCGACGATGCCGTGATAGCAAAGTGTTCAGGACGATACGTTTGAATAATTGTCACGCCATCCGTTTCGGCTCGCCCTGCGCGTCCCGCCACCTGCGTTAACAGTTGAAACGTCCGCTCGTTCGCACGGTAATCGGGTACAGAGAGCATTGTATCCGCTGCGATGACACCGACAAGCCGAACGTGCGGAAAATCCAGCCCTTTCGCTATCATCTGTGTCCCAATCAGCACATCCGCCTCGCGCCGCTCGAAACCCTCCACAATCCGCTGCAGAGAACCTTTCGTGCGCGTCGTATCGACATCCATGCGGAGCACACGCAGATGGGGCCACTGCTCCTTAAGCGCCTCTTCAATTTGCTCAGTTCCAATACCAAATGCACGCAAGGCCGGCTCCTTGCAGGCAGGACAATTCGCCCGGTACGGCTCCTCGTAAGCGCAATAGTGGCACCTGAGCGACATTTGCCCGCCTTGCCTATGCACCGTCAAACTGATGTCGCAGTGTGGACACCGGATCCGTTCACCGCAAGCGCGACATAGCATGGACGCAGCGTACCCGCGTCGATTGAGGAAGAGAATGACCTGCTGATTCGCGCTTACCGTCGCTTCGATCTCGTCCGCAAGACGCGAACTAAACAATGACTTGTTCCCCTCGCGGAGTTCATCGCGCATGTCGATCACATCCACACGCGGCAGCGGTCGCTTATTAGCCCGGACAGGGAGCATCAAAATCTGCGCTTGACCCTGTTCAACCAGGTGTAATGCCTGCAGGGATGGTGTCGCAGAACCAAACAACGTGACAGCACCAAACGTTTCCGACCGTCGGATCGCAACATCTCTCGCATCATAGTGCGGAGATTCCTCCTGTTTGTAAGAAGGCTCGTGTTCCTCATCGACAATGAGCAAACCAAGTCTGGTGACGGGTGCAAACACCGCTGATCGCGCACCGATGACAATGTTCGCTTCACCACGCAGTATCCTTCCCCACTCGTCTCTGCGTTCACCCATGGTCAGACCAGAGTGAAGGACGGCGATACGCTCGCCAAATCGAGCATAAAACCGTCCAACCATTTGCGGAGTCAGTGCAATTTCAGGTACTAAGACGATGGCACTCTTCCCTTTTTGAAGTGTGGCTTCAATCGAGCGAATGTAGACTTCCGTCTTACCGCTTCCCGTGACACCGTGTAAAAGGTACGTTTGATGTTTTCCAGCGTCCAAAGTCATGCCGATGCGTGAGACAACTCGTGATTGTCCCTCTGTGAGGACTGGAGCTACGGCAGCTGGAACTTCCACCCAAGAGAGTCGTGACGTCGGCCGTTCGTCCACCGAAGCCAAACCTTCGGACACAACGGCGGCAACCGTCCCTTTGTTGTACACGCGGCGACTCCACTCAATTTCTCCACGGTCGGATTCCGCTAATTGGCGCAACAAATCTGCCTGACGCCGTGCCCTCTTCTCCCGATTTTGAGCAGCTGCAAGAAGCGCTGATGAAGGTTTCTCGGCAACGATCCAATTTTTCACGGATGCTTTCACTTCTTCTTGAATCGCCAAGTGCTGAACAAGAAATCCATGCTCCAACCATGCGTCCAACTGAGCCTTTCCAGTCCTTCCGAACTTCGCCGAAACCTCTTTGACGGACGGCGAATGGTCGGCGACGTATTTCCACAGGGGCGTGGCTAAAACATCATCCGGGACATCCACAGACGTACCAAGCCTAACGGTCATCTTCCCTTTTACACGAAAGGCCCCTGGCAAAATGGCGCTCAGTGCGTCATTCAGTGTGCACACATAGCGTGTGCATAGCCACTCTGCCAACTCTAATTGCTCTCGCGTCAGTACGGGTTGCTCATCAACCACATCTAACAACGGTTTCATGTTGTCCGTGATTTCCTCATTGGGGCGAACTGCCCAGATGATGCCCGCTTTGTGTTGATGGTGAAAGGACACAACGACACGTTGACCAGCCTGGACAGAGGCTGTTTGATGTTCGGGAGCGTAATAACTGAACGGCTTGTCCAATGCAAGACCCGGCGAATCGATAATGACCTCAACCACCGTGCCGATTCGAGTCATACTGTCCTTTCCCCGTTGCGCTGCCCACGGATCTGTTTTACTTGTGTGAGGATCCGATCCGCGACACTCGATTTAGCCATCATGGGCAATGGATCCACGTCTCCCGACTTTGACAGCAGGACCACTTGATTCGTGTCCACGTCAAACCCTGCACCAGGTTGACTGACGTCGTTGACAACGATGAGATCCAGTCCTTTTTCTTCTAATTTCCGTTTACCGAACGACACAACATCCCGAGTTTCAGCGGCAAAACCGACAAGGGTCTGCCCATGGACTCTTGATCGATTGATGGTTGCAAGAATATCAGGCGTCTCTTCCAACTCGATTTGCGGCAGTCCGTCCAGCTTCTTCCACTTCTGTCCAAAGACGCGAGCAGGGCGATAGTCGGCCGGTGCAGCTGCAGCAATGAGGACATCCGCATCCTCCATGGCTTCCTGAACACCGCTCAGCATTTGCTCCGTACTTCGGACGTAAACCATTTTGGCACCACTGACCGGATCTAAATGCGTTGGCCCAGAGACCAGCGTCACACTCGCTCCCCTGGCAACAGCCTGTCGTGCCAATGCATATCCCATCTTTCCACTGGAGCGATTTGACAGATAGCGAACCGGATCAATATCCTCCACTGTGGGCCCAGCGGTAATGACGATGCGAAGCCCAAGCAGGTCCCGGCTCTCGGATAACAGGGCTTCAATGACCGACGTAATGTCTTCCGGCTCAGGCATCCGGCCCTTGCCAGTGTAGCCGCAGGCAAGAGGCCCTTCTCCTGGATCCATGACGATCACGCCTCGTTCACGAAGAATACCGAGGTTGTGTTGGACAGCTGGGTGATCATACATATGGACATTCATGGCCGGCGCAACGACCGTCTTACACGTCGCCGCCAGTGCTGTCGTGGTGACCATGTCGTCTGCTAAACCGTGCGCTAGCTTGGCGATGAGATTCGCGGTCGCAGGTGCAATAACATACAGAAGCGCTCTATCCGCAACCGCGATATGAGCAATTTCCGACGGGTTTGGCTCGGCAAAGGTGTCAAAGATCACAGGATGCTTTGTCAACGCCTGCAATGTCAGCGGTTGGATAAACCTTGTCGCATGCTCAGTCATCAGCACTTGCACGTCAAAACCCCGTTTGACCAGGAATGAGCATAGTGCGGCAGATTTGTATGCGGCAATTCCCCCGCCAACGCCAACTAAAATAGACTTCTGTTCCATGTGCCAAGCCCCCCTCTGACCATGACTCAATACGCACGAAGAAAGGCAGAACAACCTATGGTTGGTTGCTCTGCCTCCCTTCATTTAGAGCGCAGACGTTTACTTCGCTTGTGGCCCTTTCCCTTCGACAGCAATCTTGCCGTCGCCAATCTCCCACAGTGCACGACTCACGTTACGAGTGGTTGACGAGCCCGGCTGAGTCAACGTTTCATTTTGTAATCTGCGCGCACGCTTCGCCGTCACGACGACCAGCGCATACTTGCTGCCGCACAAATCGATGAGCTTATCAATAGAAGGATATAACATAACTTCACCCCATTTAAATTTATGACACCTTGCCTGCGATTTGAACGGTTAATCCCTTCTCACAGTGGCATACGAAGGCCACGCACCACGGTTCTACCACGACTGCACAAGGTGCAGATTGCGTTTCACCTGCAGATGCTCGGCTTCAATAATGCACCGAATTCGCCGACACGCTTCATCAATGACGTCATTGACGACAACATAGTCGTATTCACGCATTTTCTGCAATTCCTGCCTGGCAGCGGATGTCCTCTTATTAAAGGACTCCTGTGTTTCCGATCCACGGCCGAGAATTCGCGATTCCAGTTCAGCCTGCGACGGAGGAATGAGAAAGATGAAAACACCGTCTGGAAACCTTTGCTTGACCTGCATAGCTCCTTGAATATCTATTTCCAGCAATACATCATTGCCGTTTTCCAACTGCTCGTCAACAAAAGATCGAGGTGTACCGTAAAAATTGTCATACACTTTGGCCCACTCTAGCAACTCATCAGCCGCAATCATTTCCTGAAATTGCTCGACTGAACGAAAGAAATAGTTTACGCCCTCTTGCTCACCTGTTCTGGGAGCACGCGTTGTCACGGAAACCGAAACTTTCATGGGAAATTTGGTCTCTATGAGCGCCTTACAGACCGTCCCTTTGCCGGCACCGGATGGGCCGCTCAAGACGAACAGGAGTCCCTTTCTCGTCATCCATACCATCCTTCACAATGAGCCCAATGGAAATCGGTTCACTCATTCTACATTTTGTACCTGTTCGCGCAATTGTTCGACCAGTACTTTCATTTCGACAACCTCGTGAGCGATCCTTGCGTCGTTCGATTTTGAACCAATGGTGTTAACCTCTCGGTGCATTTCCTGAACGATGAAGTCCAACCGACGACCGACGGGACCGGCACGATGCAATGCTTCACGAAACGAATCGATGTGGCTTGCCAACCGGACGACTTCTTCGTCTACGGCGCTGCGATCGACAAGCAACACCACTTCTTGGGCCAACCTTTCAGGTTCGATATCCAACTGCATCTGTACTGCCCGAGACCGTAACTGCTCTGTCCGAAGGGTAATGGCATCTCTATCCATGTCACGAACAATGCTGACATGCGCTGCCAATCGGTCCAGCTTCTCTGTGAAACTTTGCGCTAGCCGGCTTCCCTCCTGTGAACGCATCTCGATGACTAGGAGGGTTGCATTAGAGACGCATTCGTTCACAGCACAGGTCACATCCTTGACCGCAAGTTCAACTGGTCGAACCTGAACAACATCCGGAAATTTGAGCCAATCACGCACAGTATCGACGTGAATCTCCTCAGCAAAACGTCCGACTAGTTCGCGTTCAGCCTCAACCAACTTGTCGAATAGTGCCCAGTTCACGTGCACATCGACGTTCGATGGTTCTCCCTCGACACTCACGAATACGTCCACTCTTCCGCGTTGAATGTCCCTGGCCAGCACCTTACGGACCGCGTCTTCAAGAAACATCCACTCACGTGGCAGTCGAATATGAAACTCAGAGAACCGATGGTTGACTGTCCGCACTTCGACGGAGACATGACCGTCCGCGACCACTTGTACATCTCGACCATAACCGGTCATACTGCGTATTGCCATTGTTGAGCCTCCGAAGCGAACGGATTTTTGGTGGTTCTATTTTACGCTGAAAGTGGTTTGTGGGACAACTAGAATGACAGAACATGCGAACAAGGCCCCGGCTACCTAGCCGGAGACAGTGACGGGGCTGGCCCAATGTCGGGTTGGGGACCGCGGGTGGTGATGGGTGGGGCGGGGCTGAACGGACCGTCATTCCCTTGTCAACAACTATATGCCTCTCCATAATCAAAAAAGATACTTGGAGACCTTTGTTTCCACCATCAGTTCGTTCTGATATCGAAAGTTGACCCATTAGAGGTACCGGATGCCTTTAGTCAATCTTACGTCATCACAACCTAGCATCTAAGGGACAGGAAGTCACCTATTCTGAGCACCGCCGCGTTTCTCCGTTTCTCCGTTTCTCCGTTTCTCCGTTTCTCCGTTTCTCCGTTTCTCCGTTTCTCCGTTTCTCCGTTTCTCCGTTTCTCCGTTTCTCCGTTTCTCCCGTGTATCGCCCGGATCCGCTCACCGCCCCGAGCAAAAAAAGCTGCCCCTGCACCCATCCGGCGACGGGATGCGGCGGAACAGCCCTATCTATTCTGTATTATGACCGATAACAAGCTTGGGTATGGTCAAATATTCAACAAAATTACAATGGTTCCAATCCCAACTGTATGCAGGTTTCAATTGTTGTAAATCGTTTGGTTAATCGTACGCCACAACCCATGAATTTTGCCTTTCCAGTGAGCCTGGAACCCGTGGAGCGACGCATGAGCGTGAAACCGAAACCCACCGGGAAGTGGTGGCTTTATGCTTCCCGTGTACTTGCCTTGGGGCGCAGTGCATTTCGTGATGCGCGGCGCAGTGACAGGGCGAACGTCGGGATGGCCGCCATAACGAGCACGATAGCCCAATCGGCGATGCCGAGTGGGATGGTGCGGAAGGCGAGCGCAATTTTGGGCACATAAATGGTCATAAGGAACAAAACAACTGAAGACAATACAGCAAGGATCAACCACATGTTTCCAAAGATATTCCGCTTCATGATGCCACCTTCTAGGCTGCGGCAATCGAACACGAGAATCAGTTGCGCCATCGTCAAGGTCGCATAGGCCATCGTTTGCGCATGAGCGAGGGTTCCGTTCGTCCTGAGCGACCAAATGAATACGGCCAAGGTTACCAGCCCGATGAGAATACCCCTGGAAAGGATCTTAGTGGACATCCCTTTTGCGAAAATGCCCTCGCGGACGTTGCGCGGTTGCCGTTTCATGATGTCGTTCTCGGGCGGATCGATACCCAGCGCTATCGCCGGAAGTCCATCCGTGACCAAGTTGACCCAAAGAATTTGAATCGGGGCCAAGGGCAGTGCGAGCCCTGCGAGCATGGCGAAGAACATCGTCACGATCTCGCCCACGTTCGAAGCCAGGAGGTATCGAATAAATTTCTTAATGTTGTCGTAGATCCCCCGCCCCTCTTCCACGGCAGCCACAATGGTGGCGAAGTTATCGTCGGCCAGGACTAGGCTGGACGCTTCCTTGGCGACATCCGTTCCCGACTGACCCATTGCGATCCCGATATCAGCCTGTTTAATGGCAGGTGCATCATTGACGCCGTCCCCGGTCATTGCCACAACGTGACTGCGTGCTTGAAGGGCCCGCACAATGCGAAGTTTGTGTTCCGGTGTGACCCGCGCATAAACATATACGTCCTCAACCAGGGACTCGAGTTCCGCGTCACTCATTTTGTCGAGTTCCGCCCCAGTTACGACGCGGCCGCCGTCCGGTAAAATGCTTAAGTTGGTCGCAATGGCCTTCGCTGTGATTTGGTGATCGCCTGTGATCATCACCGTGCGAATGCCTGCATCCCGAGCGATCTGAATGGCGTCAAATGCCTCGTCGCGGGGCGGATCGATCATGCCACACAGCCCAACAAAGACAAGCTCGCTCTCCCAGTCAGGTGCGCGCTTGGCCGAGTCGACACTCTTGAAGCGCCGATAGCCAAATCCCAAGTTGCGCAAGGCCTGAGAGGCCATCTCTTGGTTGGCAACTTGGATCGTCTTGCGCGTCGTTTGGCCGAGCGTCTCTTCCCGCCCGTTTAGCAAAATGCGGTTTGAGCGATCCAATAGGACATCCGGTGCACCCTTGACGAAAACAAAGACGTCGTCGCCGGACTTGACCAAAACGGACATCAGCTTCCGCTCAGAATCGAACGGCAGTTCCTCGATCCGCTGGTAGACCGCATCAGGGTCGTCAAAGCCCGCCTTTTTCGCGAGCACGAGCAGTGCACCCTCTGTGGGATCACCTTGCACTGCGTATACCGTTCCATTTTCTGTTTCGTTCTGGAGGATCATTGCGTTGTTACACGTTCCCGCGATGTCAATGAGACTTTTGAGTGCTGCACGACGGTTTGGATCGACGACGTGTTCGCCCATCATGAATTCACCGACCGGATCGTAACCCGTGCCTGTGACAGACAGCCAACTTCCGTCTGCAAAAATGCGTTGTACCGTCATGCGATTCTGCGTGAGCGTACCCGTTTTATCGGAACAAATGACTGTCGCACAGCCGAGCGTTTCCACAGAAGGAAGCTTGCGCACGATGGCGTTGCGCTTAATCATGCGTTGAACACCGAGCGCTAGAGCGATGGTTACGATAGCCGGAAGTCCCTCTGGGATGGCCGCAACGGCCAAGCTTACGCCTGCCAAGAACATCTCGTACACTTGGTGTCCGTGCAGAACACCCGCAATGACAACGAGAACTGTGAGGCCAAGGGAGAGCCAAACAAGCGTTTTTCCCAGTTGATCAAGACGTTGTTGGAGCGGTGTCAGCGATTCTTCTGACTGCTGCATGAGGTCTGCAATCTTGCCCATCTCCGTGGCCATACCCGTCGCCGTGACAAGAACTTCCGCTTTCCCTCGCGAGACCATCGTTCCCATGTAGACCATGTTCTTTCTGTCCCCGAGGTTGCTGTCTACCTCCGTTAGAATCGTCGGGTCTTTGCTGGATGGGACCGATTCACCTGTGAGCGCAGACTCTTCAACGTAGAACACGGATGCCTTGAGAATGCGTCCGTCAGCCGGAACCCTGTCCCCATCCTCCAAGAGAATGATATCGCCAGGGACCAACTCCTTCGCCGGTACGTTCGTCACTTGACCGTTCCGTCGAACACGTGCAACAGGCGCGGTCAATTCCTTTAATGCGGAGAGTGACTTTTCGGCACGAACTTCCTGAACGAAACCGAGCACACCGTTTAAAAAGATGATCAAAATGATGGTAATGGCGTCGGTATATTCGCCAAGCAAACCAGAAATCAACGTTGCGGCAAGTAGAACAATGATCATAAAATCGCGAAATTGGTTGAGAAATACCGTCAGCAAGGACACTTTGTGTCCTTCACTCAATTGGTTAAGGCCACATTCCTTTCGTCGCGCATCCACCTGTGCAGACGAAAGACCGGCCATCCCACTGTCAAGAGCCGCAAAACAGTCGGCTTCTGAAATCGCATGCCAGTTCTGCTGTTCCACCGGAGCCACCCCTTCGTGAACTTGTCTCATAATCTCTATGCTTGTCTGTTACACTTCATGTCCACCGGAGGCATCACATTGGCGCGTTGCCGGGTTTTTATCGTTACGGGTATACTCGGGTGGAGGCAAGGAAGGAGTCACAAACCTTGGACGGATTGACGATGAGGCGTCTTAGCCTGGAACTGGCAGGATCGCTTACAGGCAGTAAAATAGAAAAGATTTATCAGCCGGCATCGACAGATTTGGTCTTGAGTCTGCGCGGTCCGGGAAAGTCCGCTCAGCGCCTGCTGATTTCAGCACACAAACAATTTGCACGCGTACATCTGCTCATGGACGAGCGGCCAGAGAATCCCCAAGAACCGCCTATGTTTTGTATGTTGTTGCGCAAGTATATCGAAGGTGGTCGAGTTGTCGCTGTGCTTCAGCACGGTTGGGATCGCGTCGTTGAGTTCCGGGTCGAGGCGGTCGACGAAGTTGGGGACATTCGGACATATTTCCTCATTTGCGAAGTGATGGGTCGTCACAGTAACGTCATCCTCTGCCGGCGGGAAGACGATGACAAGCTCAGAATCATTGACTCTATCGTCCGTGTCACAGAGCAAATGTCCCGCTATCGCGAAGTCCTGCCAGGTGTACCTTATCAATCACCTCCCGCTCAGCACAAACGCTCGGGGAGAGAAATCGAGCCGACTGATTTACCTTCCATCGACAAAACGAACTGGCTCGCGCGTACCAATGTCCAAAATTTGGTCGATCACGTCGCCGGCATGGGCCCAGTATCCGCTCGCGAGATTCTCCATCGCGCCGCTTTCGAGGCACAGCGACAGGGAGATACTCCTGCGACAAGCCTCGTCCATGCTCAACTGATTCACGTGCTCGATGCGGTGGAGGACGGAACGGAGTCCGCGACTGTGTCGCTCGATTCCATGGGTCGAGCCACTGAGTGCGCACCGTTTCTGTTGACCCATCGACAAAACTATGCCCTATGTCCGTCAATGAGCGAGGGCATTCGCAGACGTTTTGCTGACAATGGAGAAGTCCTGTATCACTCGCATTTGCAAGACGAGTTACGACGTGTTGTTGATGACCATCTGGATAAACTGCGAGGAAAACGTGTGAAATTGGAGCAGTCTCTCGAACAGAGTGCGGACGAGTCGATATATCGTCTCAAGGCAGAACTGTTGACAGCTTATGCCTACCAAATCGAAAAAGGTCAAGAGCGCTGTATTTTACCGAACTACTATGCGGACAATGAACCCATAGCTATTGAGTTAAATCCCGCCTTAGACGCTATTCAAAATGCACAGCGCTACTATAAACAGGCCACAAAACGCAAGCGTGCGGCGACGTCCGTCGCGGAACAGTTGGAACTGGTCGAATTCGACATTCGTTATTTAGATGAGGTAAATGAGGCACTTCGGAACACAAGCCTAAGCAATCTCGAACAAATTCGGAGAGAACTCATCAGTCAAGGATTTCTCCAAGAAAAGCAGAACAAGCGAAAGCACAAACCGACCAAGCCGGAAAAGACGGACAATCGGCCCGATTCCTATCTATCGGAGGACGGGTTCCTCATTCGCGTAGGTCGAAACAACATCCAGAATGATAAGCTCACCTTTCGCCAGAGCGAAGGACACGATGTCTGGCTGCACGTGAAAGATCAACCGGGTTCTCACGTCGTTATTCGCAAAGGGGTTGCTTCCGGGGTTCCTGAAACGACAATTGAAGAGGCAGCTCTCCTCGCTGCGTTCTTCAGCCGTGGTCGGGACTCCGCCAACGTCCCTGTCGACATCACAGAAATCAGGCACGTTTGGAAACCGAACGGTGCGCGGCCCGGCTTAGCCTTGTACGATCATCAAAGAACGCTCTACGTCACACCAGAACGTGCCCTGCTCGAGCCGATTCTCAGTCGACGTTCAGAGCATGCACCACAGGCCTAACCTAATTTTTCCCGTTGAACTCATCTGGCAGGTCCGATACGCCGTCAAACAATTTGCGCCAGATGGGTTTGAGGCGGGCAACGTGCCGCATATCGCTCGGAGACGGCTGTTGTAATAGAGAACCGAGGGTCAGTTCAATATCGTGGCGCCCTTGATGCTTCGCGAGTTCGGTGGCAAGATGACGTCCGTGGGCATCGACGTGATCGACAAACGTTTGAGCGGACCACCACTGTGCCCACTGTGTTGCATCCTGGCGCTGCGCCACGGACACGAACATCTTCCACAGCGAAAAATAGCTAAGCAGCGCTCGCGTATAGAGGGATGTTTCGACCATATGAGCGAACAGACGAGGAATGTCCTTGGCCATGAGGAACCCCGCATACAGACTCGGATAACCCTTACCTAAGCGGAAACAGTTTTCACCACACGATCCGATGGTCTCCCACGTCCTGACGGCAAACTGCTTTCCCCGCCAATCGCCCTCGGCCGCATGGGCAGCGAGTTGGTATAACTGCTCGGCAACGGTCTCCGCATAGTACTCCTGCCCCTCCGGCAAGAGATGACTAAAGACAATGTTGCGGTACATTTTGACGACAGCTTGCGCCGGTACCCAAGCCTCCCGATCGATATACAGGTATCCTTGACGATAGAGCGCCTCCAAAGTAACAAAGAGAATACCCGTCTCTTTCTCCTTGACCGTAACGCCGATGATTTCTCCCCATTGGTTGACCATGGATCGATGTACGTCCAACACCGGATCATCGTCATTCTGCGGCATTGGCAAGCGCGCGGCAATTTCCTGCATGCGCTGCAGCCCGTACGTGCCTGTCAGCGAGTCATTCACGGAGGCGGCGCGCTTGACGATATCGCATATTTGTTCCACATTCTCGAGTGCTGCTTTCCATCGGCCCGCCCCGACAGCCATCTGGTACTCACGGGAAATCAATTGAATGATTCGTTCGGGTTTAAGCAGCCGGACAACCGCATACATGTACAGGAGCAAGCTTAAGTAGCACATAACAACGAGAATGAGATCGGCGCTCATCTCCGGCTGCAGCGATCGTGGAAGCGGATCGCGCTGCGGATCTCTAATCTTTGCCATGAGGAAGAAACTGTGCATGATGGTCACGAGAAACATGAGAAACAACGATCCGTTGTACGGTAGACGCACAAAGAAATCGAGCACACGATGCGTGTAGTTTCCGGCTGTCATTTGGATGGCCACGAGAATGATGGAGATACACAAGGCGAGAATCGTTGATAGGGATGAAACGATGGTGTTCAGGTAGTTGCGCGCGGTGTCTGTATCCCCTTGAAAGAGGAGGGGCGGAAAACGGAAGACGAGTGCGATCACAGCCGTGGCGACGAGCAGGTGAACAATCCAAGAAGACGTGAGCCTGCGCAGGCCACTTACCCGAACGGGATTCTGCACAGTGTTCGCTTTCATTTGCATCCCTCTTCCTGTCTTCTGCCCTTTTCATCTTCTCCCAAGTGGTTTATTATAAAACGGGTGTTTTCGGCAAAGCATGAAGAAGTCTTCACAAGGTGAATCATTGCACCTTTGTACATACGGAGAGAATAACGAGAGGGGCGTTTCTCAATTGTCTAAACAAGTCAACAAACGGCTCCTGGTTGGCGCCAGTATGCCAGCTCCGGGCGAGAATGTATTGACGAACACACAAAATGCCGTTCAAGATGCATTGTCCCGTCTTGGGTATGACGAGACCGTCTATGATCTCCTGCGCGAACCCGTTCGCGTCTTCACGGTCCGGATTCCAGTCAGGATGGACGACGGACATACGGAAGTTTTCACAGGATACCGCGCTCAGCACAACGATGCCATCGGCCCAACGAAGGGCGGCATTCGTTTCCATCCAAATGTGACCCTCGACGAAGTGAAGGCACTGTCCATTTGGATGAGCCTGAAGTGCGGTATTTTTGATTTGCCATACGGTGGCGCGAAGGGTGGTATCATCTGCGATCCGCGCAAGATGTCCCTACCCGAACAAGAACGTCTCGCTCGCGGGTATGTCCGCGCCATCAGCCAAATTGTTGGCCCGACAAAGGACATTCCGGCACCCGACGTTTATACGAATCCGCAAATTATGGCCTGGATGTACGATGAATTCAGCCATATTCGCGAATACGATTCGCCCGGCTTTATCACGGGTAAACCGCTCGTGCTCGGTGGATCCCAAGGCCGTAACCAAGCGACTGCACTGGGCGTTGTCATCGCCATGCGCGAAGCTGCCATTCGCTTGAACAAAGAAGTCAAAGACTTGCGTGTACTCGTTCAGGGATTTGGCAATGTAGGAAGCAACGTCGCCCTCATCTTGCACGATCTCGGCGCAAAGGTTATCGGCATCAGTGATGCCGGGGGCGGACTCTACAACGAAAACGGCCTCAATATCCCGGAACTTGTCGACCAGAAAGACTCGTTCGGCATGGTGACATCGAGTTACCAAAACGTCATCACCAACGAAGAATTTCTCACCCAGGCGTGCGATGTTCTCATTCCAGCCGCCCTCGAGAATCAACTTCACGAGGGAAATGCAGGGGACATTCAAGCGTCCATCGTCGTCGAAGCGGCGAACGGTCCAACGACACCAGCAGCCGACGAGATTCTCAACGAACGCGGCGTCCTCGTTCTCCCGGACGTTCTTGCAAACGCTGGCGGCGTGACCGTCTCATATTTCGAATGGGTCCAGAACAATCAAGGCTTCTACTGGACGGAAGAGGAAGTCAATCAACGTCTGGAAGAAATGATGGTCAAATCCGTTCACAACATTCTAACCACAGCCGAACGCTACGACGTCTCACCTCGTTTGGCCGCGTATATGGTGGGCATTCGCCCATTCGCCGAAGCCATGCGCTGGCGTGGTTGGGTGTAAAACCATAGAGAAACATAATAGGGCCCCAGCAACAACGTTTCGTTGCGCCGGGGCCCTTTTGTTATTCGCACGCCGGATTTACATGCCGAAGTTCTCTGGCGCCTCGCGCCAACGCATCAAGAGTTCGACCTCTTGGTCGTTCACGTCGCCTCGTTCTCGTGCCACACGGACGAGAGAACGATAGGGGACCAGCCGATAAGCCGGTACTCCGGACTCTTGAATCCGCTCCCCTGCAGCGTCGAAATCGTACGAAAGAATCGATAGCACAGCCAGCACGTCCACACCTGCTTCTTGCAGGCTTGACACCGCTTGGTAGGCCGACTGTCCCGTCGACAGCGTGTCCTCAATGACGACAGCTTTCATGCCGGCCCGAACGTGGCCTTCGATTTGCTTGCCGCGTCCATGCGCCTTCGCCTGTGAGCGCACATATGCGGTAGGCAGCGAGAGCCTGTCCGCTAAAATCGCCGCATGGGGAATCCCAGCTGTAGCGGTTCCAGCAACGAGCTCCACCGCCGGAAAGTCCGTTGCGATGATGTTTTCGAAGCCGCTCACGACCAAGTCGCGGAGCATCGGATAGCCAAGGACGAGACGGTTGTCACAGTATATGGGAGACTTCCACCCACTGGACCACGTGAACGGATCGTTTGGCCGGAGTTCGACGGCCCCAATTTGGAGCAGGCCCACGGCGAGCGTGTCGACATCTTGAACGTAACTATCTCGAAATGGTTTCATGCTTGCGAATCTCCTTCCAGCATATCTGACCAGTACGCTTCTAGAGCGGATAACCTGTCGCTTGCCTGAACAATCGCCCGGCCGAGGACGAGGCGTGTGGCGCCGGATCGCATTGCTTCGCCTGGGCTTCTGGAGCGTCGTTGATCGTGGACGCTGTCCATTGCCAAGCGCGTTCCTGGTACGACACGCTCAAAACCAACTGGAACACGCTTCGCGAGCATATCAAGTTCCTCGGCCGAGCAGACAACACCGTCCAAACCAGCGCCGATGCAGAGGTTTGTGAGGCGCTCGACCGCAGCCTCCGGTGTTCCCTCGATGCCGACTGCCTGTAGGTCGCTCCTGTCCATACTCGTGAGGATAGTCACGCCAATGAGGAGCGGCTGACACGGACTCGCATCAACCGCTTCACGCGCGGCGGATAGCATCCTCTGGCCGCCTTGCGCGTGAACGTTTACCATCTCAATCGGGGCTTGGCAAATCGCCCGGAGCGCCCCGTGAACGGTGTTGGGAATGTCATGCAGCTTCATATCGAGAAAAACTCGCGCGTTTCGCTTTAGCAATTGTTCTACTAGATTCATCCCCGCCGCGTGAAACAATTCCAGTCCAACTTTATATCCATCAACGACGGGAAAAAAGTCGTCGACCAACTGGAGCGCGGAAGTTACATCAGGTACGTCGAGCGCTAAATAGGTTGCCTTGCGGACAGTGTCGTATTTGCTGTCCAGCAGCGCTTCCCAGGAACTCACGCACGCCACCTACTCTCGGATACCGATTCCGAAGAGGATTCGCCCAAAGCGAGTGTCTGGAAGTGAATGAGCTTCAAAATATCGAGAAGTGATTTGACCGTGTCGAGTGACGTCAGACATGGCACCCCATGTTCCACAGCCGTTCGACGGATGCGGAATCCATCCCGTTCCGGTTTGAGCCCCTTGGTCAGCGTGTTGATGACCAGCTGAATCTTGCCCTGCCTGATGTCATCGGCCAAGTTTGGCGTACCCTGGGCGAGTTTGTTAACCACTCTTACGTCTAAGCCCCGCTCGCGAAGGTACTTTGCCGTGCCCTCCGTGGCGGCCAGTCGATAACCCAGACGGGAAAATTCCCGAAGGAGCGGAAATGCCTCATCTTTGTCCTTGTCTGCAACGGTGGCCAAGACGGTTCCGTGTGATGGTACAACGGTGCCCGCGGCAACCATTCCTTTGTAGAGAGCCTTTTCGTAGTGCGTGTCCCGGCCCATCACTTCGCCTGTTGATTTCATTTCCGGACCGAGGCTGATATCCACTCGATGCAGTTTCGCGAACGAGAATACCGGAACCTTGACAGCCACTGTATCCGCCTCTTTGACGCGGCCACTCTTGTACCCTAGGTCAGCAAGTGTGCCGCCACATACTGCGTGCATGGCCAAGTCCACCATCGGGACGTCCGTCACTTTCGACAGAAACGGCACTGTGCGCGACGACCGTGGGTTGACTTCGATGACTTCAACCGTGCCGTCGTGCACAATGAACTGGATGTTTACGAGGCCCCTCACATGTAAACCGCGTGCGAGCCGCAGCGTGTAGTCTTCAATCGCTTGCTTCACATCTTCACTCAAGTGCTGTGGCGGGTACACCGCTATGGAGTCACCTGAGTGAACACCAGCCCGCTCCACATGCTCCATGATGCCAGGAATGATGACCGTGTCGCCGTCGCTTATCGCATCCACCTCGACTTCAATTCCCGCGACGTACCGGTCAATGAGGACAGGGTGCTGCGCGGACACTTCCACGGCTTCATCCATATACTGCAACAGCTCAGAAGTATTGGAGATAATCTGCATCGCCCGTCCGCCGAGGACATAGGACGGCCGAACCAAGACGGGATACCCTAGTGCTTCCGCCGCACCAACAGCCTGCTCAACGGTCGTGACCGTGCTGCCCTGTGGGCGAGAAATATCCAGTTTCGTGAGCAGTTCGTCAAACTTCTCGCGGTCCTCGGCCATATCAATGTCTCGTCTTGACGTGCCGAAAATCCGAATACCTGCTTCAGCGAGGGGACCAGCCAAGTTGATGGCCGTCTGACCACCGAACTGAACGATAACGCCTTCCGGTTGTTCCCTATCGATCACGTTCAACACGTCTTCCACATGCAGTGGTTCGAAATACAGTCGATCCGACGTGCTGAAGTCAGTCGAAACCGTCTCTGGGTTGTTGTTGATGATGATGGCCTCGTACCCGAGTTTACGAAGCGCCCAAACTGCATGGACGGTGCAGTAGTCAAACTCGATGCCTTGCCCAATGCGAATCGGCCCTGATCCGAGCACGACGATTTTTTTGCGATCCGACTCCGACACTTCATCTTCCCGTTCGAACGTGCTGTAATAATACGGTGTAGACGCTGCAAACTCACCTGCGCACGTATCGACCATCTTATAAACCGGGATGACACCGCGCTCTTTGCGCCACGCGCGGATGGTTTGCGCGTCCGTGCCAAGCAACCTTGCCAGTTCAACGTCGGGAAAACCGTTCTTCTTTGCCCTTTCAATCAAATCTGCGTGGTCGCTGAGGATTTGCGTCATGGGACTGCTCGTTGAACCGACGGTCGCAAGCTCTTGCTCCAAGCTGACCATCGCTTCCAAGTGCCAAAGAAACCAGCGGTCAATTTTGCTCAAGTCATGGATCCGGTCAACCGAGAAACCTCTGCGAATGGCTTCGGCGACGGCAAACAGCCGATCATCTTCCGCGACGGCGAGTTTCTTCTCCAACTCCATGTCGGACCAGCCATGCGCATCCTTTACATAAAGGCTTTCGATCCCGATTTCAAGCGATCGAATGGCCTTCATCAGCGACTCTGTAAAACTCCGGCCAATTGCCATGACCTCTCCAGTTGCCTTCATCTGTGTGCCCAACTGGCGCTGCGCACTGCGGAACTTGTCGAAGGGCCAACGAGGGATTTTCGTGACGATATAATCGAGTGCCGGCTCAAAGGCGGCGTACGCCTCCTGGGTCACTGGATTGCGGAGTTCATCGAGTCGGTAACCGACAGCGATTTTGGTGGCGATGCGAGCGATGGGATAACCCGTTGCCTTGGAAGCGAGGGCACTTGAACGACTGACACGTGGGTTCACTTCGATGACATAGTAGTTCGAACTGTGGGGGTCAAGCGCCAACTGAACGTTGCAGCCGCCTTCGATTCCAAGGGCGTTGATAATGGTCAAACTCGCGTCGCGGAGCATCTGGTAATCGGCGTCCGACAACGTTTGGCTCGGTGCCACGACGATGCTGTCGCCCGTGTGGATTCCCACCGGATCGAAATTCTCCATATTACACACGACGATGGCCGTGCCGTTGGCGTCACGCATAACCTCGTACTCGATTTCCTTAAACCCAGCGATACTCTTCTCCACGAGCACTTGATGAATCGGTGACAGGGTCAACCCGCGTTCCACGATGTCTGCGTACTCCCGCCGGTTATGCGCGATTCCGCCGCCGGTGCCGCCCAGCGTATACGCGGGGCGAATGATGATGGGAAAGCCAATTTCCTCAGCAAAGGCGTCCGCCTCTTCTTGTGTGTGGACAATGGCACTGGGCGGAACGGGCTGCGCGAGTTCTCCCATGAGGTTGCGGAACAACTCTCTATCCTCGGCCTGTTCGATGGCCGATAGTGACGTTCCCAGCAGTTCGACTCCCTCGCGTTCAAGAATGCCGCTCTTGGCCAACTCAACAGCCATATTCAAACCCGTTTGACCGCCAAGTGTCGCCAGCAGGCCGTCGGGGCGCTCTTTACGAATAATTTGCGAGACGAATTCCAGGCGAATCGGTTCGACATATACGCGGTCGGCGATGTCGGGATCGGTCATGATGGTTGCCGGATTGGAATTGACGAGAACGACCTCGTATCCTTCCTCTTTCAGTGCTTGGCAAGCTTGTGTACCAGCGTAGTCAAACTCAGCTGCTTGACCAATGACGATTGGGCCACTCCCAATCACCATGATTTTCTTCAAATCGTCGCGTCTTGGCACGGTACAAAACTCCCCTCTTTCACGGATGTCATCATCGCTGTGAATTCATCAAACAAATAACTTGCATCCGTCGGACCTGGCCGCGCTTCCGGATGGTATTGCACGCTAAATGCCGGAAGGTACTTGTGTGCAAGCCCTTCGACAGTTCCGTCGTTTAAGTTGATATGAGTAAGCGTGAGAGGCGTCCCGGAAAGGGACTCGGGGTCCACAACATAACCATGGTTTTGAGCGGTGATGTCCACTCGTCCACTCGACAAGTGCTTAACCGGGTGGTTTGACCCGCGATGTCCGAATTTCATCTTGATGGTCTTTGCACCGCACGCGAGGGCGAGTAACTGGTGACCCAGACAAATTCCGAAAACGGGAACCTCTCCGAGTAGTCCTTTAAGCGCCTCTACAGCGAAAGGTACATCCTCCGGGTTACCTGGCCCGTTGCTCAACATCACACCATCGGGGCGCCATGCCAAAATTTCTCGGGCCGTGGACGTGCCTGGTACCACAATGACATCGCAGCCGCGCGCTAACAAACTTCGCAGGATACCAGATTTTGCACCGTAGTCCACTAACACGACGCGGAAACCCTGACCGGGACTGCGGTAGACTGTTTTCGTCGTCACGTTCTTGACTGCATCCGTAATCGTTCCTTCGTGCATCCGCGAAAGCAGTTCCTCCACTTTAGCGTCGCTCGTCGTGATGACGGCTCGCATCGCACCCTCGGAGCGAATGGCCTTCGTCAACTGGCGTGTGTCAATTCCAGACAAGCCAATAATGTTATGTTCAACAAGGTAGTTCTCCAGTGTTTCGATTTGTTTAAAGTGGGACGGTGTCGATGCGAACTCCCGCACGATAAATCCACGAACGTGCGGATGATGTGATTCGACATCATCGACATTGATGCCGTAGTTGCCTATAAGCGGGTAGGTCATGGTGACAATCTGACCGTAATAGGACGGATCGGTGAGAATTTCTTGGTAGCCAGTCATGCCGGTGTTGAAGACCACCTCGCCAAACCGCTCGCCTGTAGCACCGAAACTGGTTCCAGTAAACGTCAGTCCACTCTCAAGAATCAATCTAGCTGTGGGACGATGGATCTTTGTCAGATGGATGTTTGTCATATGAACCGCTCCTCTCCGGCTATAAAAATCTCTCGGCCCAGATGAATCGTGCGCGCCGTCCACCCAGTTGCACGCCAACCTGCAAAGGGCGTGTTTCGACCGCGTGTGTAGAACCGGTCAGGGTCAATCTCCTTCTCCTTGGTCAAGTCGACGATGGCAAAATCAGCTGTACCACCGACGTGCATGGCACCACCATCGATTCCGAAATGCGTAGCCGGGACGCGCGTCATCGCCTCGACCAAACGACTGAGTGGGACGATACCCGGTAAGACCAGGTAGGTATACAAGAGTGGGAAAGCAACTTCCGATCCGACCATGCCAAAGGGTGCCCGCAGGATACCGCGAGATTTCTCGTCCACCGTGTGTGGTGCGTGATCCGTCGCGATCATGTCGAGTGTGCCGTCCAGAAATCCTTCGAGGCACGCCATCCGATCCCGCTCGCCTTGCAACGGTGGATTCACTTTCCACACGGCGTCGTCCTCCGTGATGAGGGCCTCCGTAAGCAGCAAGTGGTGCGGCGTGACCTCCGCCGTGATGTGGACACCGCGTGCTTTCGCCCAACGGATGAGTGCGACCGACTGCTCTGTGCTCACGTGACAGACGTGTAGGTGCACACCTGTGCGCTCCGCCAACAGAATATCCCTCGCGATCATCGCCGCCTCCGACTCTTCTAGAAGGCCCGGAACCCCAATTCGCTTTGCAGCCTCAGGATGCAGGACACCATTGCCAGACAGCGTTTCGTCTTCCGAGTGGATGACGATAGGCATGTCGAGCTCCTTTGCCCGCGTCATGGCATCCAGCATGCGCCGCCCATGCTGCACGCCTTTGCCATCGTCCGATAGAGCAATGGCACCCGCTTCCTTCAGTTGCGCGAAGTCCGTGAGGGCTTCCCCTTTTTGGCTGACCGTGATACAGGCAATCGGGTGAACGGACGTTTTGCCGACGTCACGACCGCGTGTCGTAATGTCGCGAACAATTTCAGCCGCATCCGTTGGTGGATTCGTGTTCGGCATGCACGCAACGTGTGTAAATCCGCCCGCTGCCGCAGATTGCAAGCCAGATGTCAGGGTTTCCTTCGCTGTGAACCCAGGGTCCCGGAGGTGAACGTGCATATCGATGAAACCTGGCAGAATCAGTTCGCCCTGCAGTGTCTCGACTTTATCGGCCGGGATGGTTTCGTCGCCGATAGCGGTGATTTTGCCCGTCACATCGTCGTAGCACACGCTTGCTCCGTATAGTTCGCCTGTTTGACTGTGGAGAAGCCGACCTCCGTCAATACGGATTCTCATGAGAGTTCCCCTTTCAGTAGTTGGTCTAGGAGTGCCATGCGCATGTACAGTCCGTTTTCAGCTTGGCGAAAATAGGCTGCTCTGGCGTCGGGATCGATTGCAGGGTCGATTTCACCGACACGCGGCAACGGATGAAGAATTCGAGCATGTTCCGGCAGGACTGTCAAATGTTCGTGGTGAATCGCATACTCTGTGGCAGCGCACGCTTCGTCTAAACCTTCTAATCTTTCCGACTGGATTCGCGTCTGGTAGACAACGTCCGAATCACTCAAAGCCTGCTCGATGGTATCGCAGTGTTCGATCTCCACACCCGCCAAGGCCACCTCTTCTTCCAAATGAGCAGGGAGACAGAGGCCCGTCGGGTGAAATAGCTTCACGCGGATTCGTTTCATTTTTGTCAGCATGCGCAAGAGAGAATGGACGGTCCGGCCGTATTTTAGGTCACCGAGAACAGCCACGGTCAGTTCGTCTAAACGCCCCAATTCACGCCATATCGTGTACGTGTCGAGTAGCGCTTGTGTGGGGTGTTCGCCGCTCCCTGCACCGGCACTGATGACCGGAACAGTTGAGTAGGGGATGGCTTCATCCAACTCCTCTGCACTGTGGTGACGGATGACGATCGCATCCACGTATGCACCTACGACGCGGAACACATCGGCAAGTGTTTCACCCTTCTTCGACGATGATGTTTCACGTGCATTTTCCGCACTAATCACTTGCCCGCCCAATCGATACACGGCGGCTTCAAACGACAAACGTGTCCGGGTGCTCGGTTCGTAGAACAGTGTCGCAATCAACCGCCCAGCCAATTGATTTGCGAGGTCAGAACGTTTCATACTGCGAAGACGCTCCGCGTGCTCCATCAATTGCATGGTGGTGTTCAAGTCGAACTGTTTAACCGTTGTTACGTGAAACATGAGACCACTCCTCATTTGTCTGCCTTCCCGTGAAGCGATCTCGTTACTTCTACGAACGATTACTTGTTACTCGCGATCCAGACACCGTCTTCACCATCAACCTCGCGAAACTTGACGATGACCTGCTCAGACCGACTAGTGGGTACATTTTTTCCTATGAAGTCGGGCCTGATTGGCAACTCACGGTGTCCTCTGTCGACGAGCGTAGCAAGTTGCACAGCTTCCGCGCGTCCAGCTTGCATGATGGCATCGAGTGCCGCTCGAACGGTTCGACCCGTGTACAGAACGTCGTCAACAAGAATGACTTTGCGGTCCACTACAGCGAGATTGGGTGCCTCTGTGGGTGTCGTCTTGTCGACGACACGGTCATCGCGAAACGGTGTCGCATCCAGTGTCAAGGTCTCGACTTGCTGACCTTCAATCTCCTCGAGTTTCGCAGCAATGCGCTCTGCGAGCGCAACGCCCCGCGTCAAAATACCCACGAGAACGATGTTATCTAACCCTTTGTTGCGCTCGAGAATTTCATGGGCCATGCGAGTCATGGATCGACGCATCGCTGCATCATCCATGATTTGGGTCACTTCTTGCATGTTGTTTTCCGCCTTTCGCTGGACGAAGTCGATTTTACACACAAAAGCGGCTGCTCCCCGATGGAAGCAGCCGCTAGTGTGCGCGGGAGCCGCAACGCTCGCAGGCGTGCGGCCATCCGCAGTATCACGACTCCTTTCCAACCTCACGGGATTGGTTTAAAGGCAGTTCAATTTGTTATCAGGCTATCAGTTGCCTGAGAATCTGTCAACAGGAATTATGCTACCACTGGCTGCTCAACCGATACGTCCAGCTTGCAAGTTCTCGATGAGCCCTGCCATATCTGTCGGTAGCTCGCTTGTCAGCGTCACGAGTTCGCCCGTCGCAGGATGGTCAAACCCCAGCGTTTGCGCGTGTAGTGCCTGTCCGTCGATGGGAAGTGTGTGGCGACGTCCGTACACCTGATCGCCTGCTAGTGGATGACCGATCTCGGCAAAATGCACACGAATCTGATGTGTCCTGCCCGTCTCCAGGCGGCACTCGACAAGGGAGTACTTATCAAATCGCTCGATGACTTGAAAGTGCGTCACCGCGCGCTTGCCACCCTCGATGACAGCCATCCGTTGACGATCCTGCGGATCCCGCGCAATCGGCATCTCAATGGTCCCACTTTCGTGTCCCATTCGACCGTGAACAATCGCTATGTACTTTCGTTCCACCGTGTGATGGCGCAATTGCTCTGTCAAAGCGTAGTACGCCCTGTCTGTTTTTGCGAACATCACCAGTCCGCTGGTGTCCCTGTCAATGCGGTGGACAACACCAGGTCGCATTTCCCCACCTAGTGAAGACAATTTGATCCCTTTCGCAAAGAGCGCATTGATAAGCGTCCCGCGTGGATGTCCAGCGGCTGGGTGCACGACGAGCCCGCGGGGCTTGTTGACGACGACCACGTCATCGTCCTCATAGACAATATCGATAGGAATGTCGTCCGGCAGCACCGTAAACGGTTCTTCTTCGGGGACTTCAACATCGTATTGTTGCCCGTCTTCAACCGCATCGCTGGCCTTCACTTTTCCGGCTGGCCGACGTGCGATGAGCCCTGACTTAAGCCACTGCTGAACAACGCTTCGGGATATATCCACATCGTCTTCTTGCAGTCGTTCCGTCAGCCATTTATCCAGGCGTTCACCTGTCTCTTGTTCGGTCACTTCATATGTCGTTCGTATAGCAGCCCTCATGAATTCATGTCTTCCTTTTTGGTATTCGTTTCCGTGTCTTTGGTGCTTCGGAAACTGTTGATGAGAAGTAGCAGTACCCCGACGTCAACGGCCACATCCGCTAGATTGAAGATGGCAAAATGATACTGTCCGATGATGATGGACACAAAGTCTGTAACCGAATGAGTGATGATCCGATCCGTCATGTTACCCACGGCCCCCCCCAGAAGGAACCCGAGGCCAAATTGCATCATCAACGTCGGTCGGAATCGCCGTTCAACGACGATCACAGCCACCGTGACGACGAGTGCAACAAGTACGAACAACCAGGTCTGGTTTGGAAAGATGCTGAACGCTCCGCCAACGTTCTGAATGTGAAAGATGTTGAGCACGTTGGGAATGACGGTTACAGTCTGTCCCTCCGGCACGTTGGCTCGAACCAACCACTTTACAAGTTGGTCCAGCAGATAGACAAGCAATGCGATGATGTAAAGCAAAATGTTCACCTATTTCGTCTGGACTGCCCCCGCCACCTTGCACAGCCGACCGGCATCAGCATACCGTGAATAGACCGAATCCGGAGGGGGGCGTGAACACCGTGATCTTATCAGACTCCGGCGCTTTCTCACAAATCATACAATATCCACTCGGAAAGCGCTCGTCGAAACCGCGGGCGGCAGGGGTCACTATGGTGATCGACAAAGGCCTTGGCTACGAAGCGTTGAACGATCATCTTGAGATTGCCTCGTCATACATGGATATCCTCAAACTTGGCTTTGGCACCAGTTGCCTCTATCCGCGTCATATCCTGAGACAAAAATTATCGCTCGCCAGAGTTTATTCCGTTCACACATGTCCCGGCGGGACGCTCACCGAAATCGCCATCACCCAAAACGTGTTCCACAAATACGTGGAGAGATGCGCCAAATTAGGCTTCACGGCCATGGAAATTTCCGATGGCACGATTGAACTGGACGCCGACACTCGGCTGCGTGCCATTGAACTCGCCAAGGCACATATGGGCCTCGTCATCACTGAAGTGGGAAAAAAACTTGAACGGACAACGGATATGGAAAAATTCGTAAAACAACTTGTCGCTGATCTTGAGGCCGGAGCAGACTACGTCATTGTGGAAGGACGTGAATCCGGGGAAAACATCGGTATTTACGGTTCGCATGGCGAGATAGATGAAGTCTTGTTCGAGGACTTTACCGCTATGCTTCCACCTCAAGCATTGTCGAAGGTCATGTGGGAAGCGCCGAAGAAATCGCAACAAGTGGAACTGATCAAGCGATTCGGTCAGTCGGTCAATCTCGGGAACATTCCTCCGAGCGACGTCATTGCCCTCGAATGCCTGCGTCTCGGCCTTCGTTCTGATTCACTTACATTCACATTCGACAACAGTTTCAAGGAAGCTAAGTTTTAACAAACCCTTCTTCAAGCAGTTCAGTCTGACAACCTTTGCAGAACAGATCCCGATATTCGCCACAACTTGTTCACGAGACTGTCACCAGAATGACACAGCGTGGGGTGTATGATATTTACAACAAGCAAAGGTCAGGCAAGACTGGAGAGAATGGTGTTGCGACGCAATCAACTACTTGCTATATCCTGGATACTCATGTGGGTAGGCGCAATTCTCTTGGTCGCCTGCTGGCTCACGAGACTGTGGTTTCAGATGGTTATTCCATTCGCCCCGGCGTCTGTCGTCGCCCTTTGTGTGGGCGTGAGTCTCTTCTTCATCGCTCATCGCTTACACTGAAGCCGTAGTTTATATCGCAAAAAGCTGCCATCAAAGTGGTTCACCCTGTCTTGATGGCAGCTTTGTTCTCAACTCGCCAATGGCAAAGAATTTACAGTCCCGATTCGGCCAAACTCGCCTCGCGCCGAGCCAACTCCTTGTCAAATGAATCCCAATCACCGGAATCCATCATTTCCAGCTGCGATTGAACGAGCGACCTGAATCGAGCGCGGAAGACGGCGGCTTGCTTCTGCATCTCTTCCATTTCGATCGCAACCTTGCGTGCCTTGTTGAGCGCTTCACTCACAATGCGATCCGCATTTTTTTCCGCCTCGCGAATGATTAACTGGGCCTCTTTACGGGCGTTGTTCTTGACTTCTTCCGCCGTTTCTTGAGCAACCAGTATGGACTTGCCAAGCGTGTCCTCCAGGCTGTCATAATGGGAAAGACGCTCATTCAGTCGAACAATGTCTTCTTCCAATTGTTTGTTGGTACGAATTAAGCCCTCGTAATCCTGGATAACTCGTTCGAGAAAATCATCCACTTCGTCCTCGTTATAACCTCTCCAAGAACGGCCGAACTCTTTATTGTGAATGTCGATTGGGGACAGGGGCATACAACATCCTCCTTATTCGACAGCCGTCACGGAAATCCGCCAGCCATCGACATGTGCGTGACAATGTACTTCGACAAGACGCTTGAATATCCTGCCTCTTACGAGATGGTCTGAACAGGTGGAGTCACGCATTGGAGCGAAGAATTCCCAAACGTAAACGCAAACGCTCCCTGCGGGTGATCCCGAGTGTCTCCATCACTTTAATTCGACCAAACCCACGGACAGACAACGTGTCACCGACATCGACTTCATCCCTGCTCGTCGCCGCGGCAAAATTGAGTGTGACGTCTCCTCGCTCTACCGCGGCCTGAGCTTTACTTCTTGAAAATTGACATGCCGACGCGATGACGGCATCCAAGCGTAAAGAAGGCACGTTTACGTCCTTTTCATCATACGTGGGTGGAGGAAGGTCGGGGATCTCCTCTTCCACCGTCACAGAGACAGTGGTTCTCCCCACATGATGCAGCTCGTCGTACAGAAAACGGGCAATTTGACTAGATACAAACAAATGAGCCAGACGACCACCGACAACGATATCACCAATGGTCTTTCGTTGAAGTCCCAATCCTAGGACACTTCCAAGCACGTCCTTATGCCGCATCTCCTGTTCCAGGGACACAAGCCTCAAATACACGATTTCGAAGTCACTCGGTTGTGGATACCAATCATCCGGCATGATCAGCATGCGATGTCGCTCTGCTCCACCGTAACCACCGTGTGCACGGTGGGCAAGTCCCCGTTTGCCAACCACACTCTCCGTCAAATACTGTTCGCGGGGAGTTAAAAAATCTGTAAGGAGCCATCTCCCTTGCGAACCTACCTGATCACACCAATCTTCGGCGGATCGCACGAAGGGGCGTTCACTCTCTCGAACCCAAGCGTGCGAACTCATGCCGCGCTCACCAACAGTCGCATGAGTACACTTGAAACCGCCTCTTCGATGATAAAAAAGACGGCCACGCCCACCATCCACGATAGATCCAATGAGATCTGACCAAGAGGTAGCGGGCGGATGTAACGGCGAAATACGTGCAAATACGGATCCGTAACACGAAACAGGAGTTGACCTACTTGAGTTTCACGAAGGTCTGGGATAAACCCGACAACGGCTGTGGCCAACAATACGTACCAATAAGCAGAAAACAGTCCTTGAATGATATTGACAATAACACCCACCCTAGTGACCTCCCTCAGCTTGTTCAGAGAACGGCTGTACAAGCCTTCGTCCAATTCTTACCATGGTGGACCCCTCTTCGACAGCAATTCGAAAATCCTGAGACATGCCCATGGAAAGTTGGTCAAAATCCTCCAGTGACATCTTCATCTGGAGATCTCGCTGAAGGTCGCGCAAAGCTCGAAAGACAGGTCGAGTGTCATCTGGATTCTCACATAACGGTGCCATGGTCATCAAGCCGCGCAACATCACATTCGGAAGCGTGACAACCTGTTCGGCGACAGACAGAACCTCGTCCACCCGCAAGCCGTGCTTTTGTGCTTCTTCTGCAATATTCACCTGTAAGAGTAGACTTACATGACGATTGCGCTTTACGGCTTCGTGTGAGATTGCCGATGCAAGCTCCATTCGATCCACTGAGTGAATCCACGAAAAATGCGGAACAACATATTTGACCTTGTTCGTCTGCAGAGAGCCAATGAAATGCCACTGCAAGTCCGCTGCTGCGCCGTGCTGGAACTTCTCCCGCGCAACCTGCCAGCGATTTTCCGCCGCATCGCGGATACCTGCTTGGATGAGCAACGGTAAAATATCGCTTTCAGCGGTTTTTGTCACAGCAATGATGCGGACGTCCTCTGAATTCCTCTGAGCGGAATTCGCTGCTCGTGAAATTTCTGCCTGAATCCATGCCAGATTCTCTGCGATAAACGTATCCATGAGACTCGCTCCTACTTAAGTCAGCGCAATAGCGGCCATTTGTCTTCCTGCATTCCCCTGCTCACGACGGTGTGAGAACAAATGAGTGGAACGACACGACGTGCAAATTCCCGTATCGTCGATATGCTCATCCCGAACACCGACTGTCAATAAGTCCGAGCAAATGGCGGATTGCATACTAAACCAAAATTTACCCGCTCGGTTAAAGCGCGGGAAGATGACCTTTTCAGTAAATTCCCTGTGCACGGGGCCTGCAACGACCTCGTCCACTTCGTAGCAGCATATGCGAATGGACGGTCCAATACTGACGAGGAGATCTTCCGGCTGTGTTCCGTATGTTTTCTGCATCGTTTCAACGACCCGCTTGCTGATGTGGGAGACAGTTCCACGCCAGCCTGAATGGGCTGCACCAATGGCTTTTCGCACTGGATCGTAAAATAATATAGGAACGCAATCTGCAGTTAAAATGGCCAAGGCGACATTCTTGTCATTCGTCACCAAGGCGTCGGCCGCCATCCGATTGGGACTAGCCTTTGTCGCTCCAAGACCCCGATGGGCGGCATCCACGACTGCCACGTCCGCTCCATGAACCTGGCGCACGAAGACAAAGCAGTCGAGCGACACGCCGAGCTCTGTGGCAACGACTTGCCGGCTCTCGAGCGTAGAATCTTCAGAAACGCGGGAGTGAAATGCGACATCAAGCCCGCCCTCACGATCATTCGGATGGTGGCGAAACGAAAACAAAGCGTGCACCCCAGATTCAGTCCATCCGGGTTGCACGCACAAACCGCCATTGTGATTTAACCAGTTTGTCAGCACCACTCATCCCTCCACCACAATCATACATGAGTCGTGCCCATTTTGGCGATGTTCAATTGGATTCTTTGATCAGTATCCGCCAGTTCCTTTTTTGCCAGACTCTGGCGGCAAATAGTAACCTGTCTCACCGACAGGACGCAAATCGACGAGGATGACGTCGGAGCCAATTTTGACAATCTGGTTCCAGGGAATGACGTAGTCCTGAGTGCCCCCCACCATACCAAAGAAACGTCCCTGGCCCGGGATGACGATGGCCCGCACCAAGCCACTATCCGTATCGAGTTCCAAATCGCCTATGGCACCAAGACGTTTGCCATCCTCGACGTTGACCACGTCTTTTGCCTGTAAATCGGAAATTCGCATCACGACGGATCCGCCTTCCATACAAGTGTCATTCATATCTCATCTATATGACACAGGGCGGACAATTTACGACTGAATGTGTTTGTGCATACGATTGATGGCCGCCTTCTCGAGACGTGACACTTGCGCCTGGGAGATTCCGATCTCGTCCGCCACTTCCATTTGCGTCTTTCCTTCGTAAAAACGCATCGACAAAATCTTCTTCTCCCTGTCCGTCAGCTTGTGCATGGCCTCGCGAAGGGCAATCCCTTCGACCCAACTTGTGTCCTTTTCCTTTTCGTCGTGAATTTGGTCCATGACATAGATCGGATCGCCACCGTCGTGGTAAATCGGTTCAAACATGGACACGGGATCTTGAATGGCATCTAGGGCAAACACAACGTCTTCTTTCGGCACGTCCATCTCTTTGGCAATTTCGATGATGGTCGGCTCGCGCAAATGACGCGTCGTGAGTGCATCGCGCACTTGAAGTGCTTTATAGGCGATGTCGCGGAGTGATCGACTCACTCGGATTGGATTGTTGTCTCGCAAGTAGCGACGGATTTCGCCAACGATCATGGGTACGGCGTATGTAGAAAAACGTACATTTTGGCCCAAATCAAAGTTGTCGATGGCCTTCATAAGTCCGATGCAGCCGACTTGAAACAGATCGTCTACATATTCACCACGGTTGTTAAATCGTTGAATCACAGACAATACAAGGCGGAGGTTCCCGTTCACGAGTTGTTCGCGCGCAGCCAATTCGCCGCTTTGCAACTTTGCGAACAGTTCTCTCATCTGTGTGTTGGTGAGAACCGGGAGTTGCGAGGTATTGACGCCGCAGATTTCGACCTTATTGCGTTTCACACAAAGTTCCCCCCAAGAAGGTGCAGGCTCGTCTCCTACGGACAAATCGAATTTCCAGAATTCGTCTTCAGTATGTCCGCGGATCACCAAGTTATGCACAACTTAGGGGGTGGCCATCCGGTGCCGGAGCGGTCATATCATTTTGTTGAATTCACGCTGCAGGCGCTTTAAAATGCGCTTTTCGAGGCGAGAAATGTACGATTGGGAGATACCCAATAAGTCAGCCACATCTTTTTGTGTCATTTCTCTTCCGGTCCCTAAACCGAACCGCAATTGCATGATTTTTTGCTCACGCTCCGAAAGTTTGTCGAGTGCATCGTAAAGAATTTCACGGTCCACTTCGTCTTCCAAGTTGCGATAAATTGTATCTGATTCGGTGCCTAGGACGTCCGAAAGAAGAAGTTCGTTACCGTCCCAGTCAACGTTTAGCGGCTCGTCAAACGAAACTTCAGATCTCAGTTTGTTATTTCGGCGGAGATACATTAGAATTTCGTTTTCGATACAGCGAGACGCGTATGTGGCAAGTTTGATCTTTTTCGTAGGATCAAACGTGTTAACAGCCTTGATCAGGCCAATCGTCCCAATGGAAACCAAGTCCTCAATGTTGATGCCCGTGTTTTCGAATTTGCGGGCGATGTAGACCACGAGTCGTAAATTCCGTTCAATGAGCATACTGCGAACAGCCTCGTCCCCTGATGGGAGACGCTCAAGAAGATATTGTTCCTCTTCGCGGGTGAGCGGAGGCGGAAGGGCTTCACTACCACCAACGTAATAGACCTCTTCCGGGCTATCTTGGAGTTTCATGCGGATGCGAATGAAAAGCAGCCGCAGGCGAATTCTGAGCTTCATATTGAGGTCCTTTAGCGTCTGAGATCCCTTCAACCTCGTCATCTCCATTCATCATATCCATGTGCAAAATCGCGCTGAATGCATCATCACTGCTGAGCTTCCCTGGATAAACTGCAAACAGATGTGCTCCAACGACTGGCCATGTCCGGTTCGCTTGTTCCACGAGAATGTGGTCCGGTCGAAGTGCGATGGTCAGTCCTCTGCCACTCGCTCCTTGGAATGGGACGAGTGTAAATGATTTCGACCCCGTGAGGGTCGCCACGGCACTGAGCATATCGTGCCCCGCTGCAACGTGTGCCTGTACTGCCTCAGGAAGCACAGGCAACAATACGTCTAAATCAACAAACGAGACGGGTCGACGGGATACGGGATCGTACAGTTGATTGCCTGAGTCAAGGAGCCCCGTGAAATGGATTGTCGTTCCGTCAAACGACGCGGTCACCCGACAAAGCCAATTTTCCCGGTGCTGTACACGACGAAGTTTACTCATCAGTCTTTGCAACCCGAAAACGCAGAGCGGAACTGCAACCATGAGGGCAAGTGTCTCTCCAGACGTCGCAAACACAAGTCCATGCGACCCCGTCTGGATGGCCTTCCCGAGCGATTGACCGGGAATGGCAAAGCCAAGTGCAACTGCGGCTCCGGCGAATACAAAGGACACAAAGTAAAAGACAACAACGACACGGGCGAGATCGAGCATTCCCTTTCTCGGTAGAGCGATGAATACCATTGCGACCGACACGAGTGCCTTCCCTGGCCAAGTGGTGAGCAAGGACAAAGTGGGAAAGAACAACAAGAGGGAGTAGCAAGCACCAGTCAATCCACCGAGAACAACTCGCACGAACTTCATCTTGCGTTTGAGTATCCATCCCGTTGTCCACAAGAGCATGGCATCCATGACGAAATTGACTAGCCACACGACATCGATGTAGACAACTGGCGTCGTAGGCACAAGACCACCTCGAGCCGTTTTAGGGAAAGTATAATTTATCTCTATTACGAAGCCTGTCGGAACTTGACTGAAATCTCATAGAGTTTTTGTAGAAGAACACCGAGAAATGTTGAAACCGCAGATTAAACGAGGAGGAATTAAGAAAGAGGGCACAGCGCAGAAAGCTGCTGTACCCTCTCAACCAAATTCGACACGAGTAGGATGTCGAGATGCAATACGAACATAAATCGAAATACTTAACGGTCACGACCAAACTTATTACCATTTTGGCGCCGCATGAAAGCTGGAACATCCCACGTGTTGCCTGTATTCGGCACAGAAGGTGGGGTATCGTTCAAGGGGCTATGCCTCTGAATCGTTCCACGTGACGCGTGTTCCGACGCATCATTGTGATGTGGCTGTTGGTTGCCCTCAAAACCCGTGGCAATCACCGTGACAACGATCTCATCTTGAAGATCAGGGTCGATTGCCGCACCAAAAATCATGTTCACTTCGGCATCGGCCGTGGTCGAGACGATATCCGCGGCTTCATTGACTTCCCACAGACTGAGGTTAGTACCGCCTGCAACATGCATCAGTACGCCACGGGCGCCGTCGATGGACGTTTCCAGCAAAGGTGATGAAATTGCCTTCTTCGCAGCCTCAGAAGCCCGATTTTCACCGGAAGCAATACCGATTCCCATGAGTGCAGAGCCACGCTCCGTCATGATCGCCTTCACGTCGGCAAAGTCGACATTGATTAGTGCTGGTGTCGCGATCAGTTCAGAAATACCTGATACGCCCTGACGAAGCACGTTATCAGCTTCACGGAACGCCTCCAGGACAGGTGTATTCCGGTCGACAATTTCAAGTAGACGATCATTTGGAATAACGATGAGCGTATCTACCTTTTCCTTTAGCGCTGAAACGCCCATTTCTGCTTGAACCATACGTCGCCTTTGCTCGAAACGGAACGGTTTCGTGACAACACCGACCGTCAATGCGCCGATTTCTTTCGAAATTTCGGCAATGACCGGAGCCGCGCCCGTTCCAGTCCCACCACCCATTCCGGCAGTGACGAAAACCATATCTGCACCCTTCAGAGCGTTGGACAGCATTTCCCGACTCTCTTCGGCAGCCTTCTTACCGATTTCCGGATTCGCACCCGCGCCCAATCCGCGCGTGAGCTTCTCCCCAATTTGGAGCCTTGTTTCAGCCTTAGATAACTTTAACGCCTGGGCATCCGTGTTGACGACGATAAATTCGACGCCTTTAACACCGGATTCGATCATGCGGTTGACCGCGTTACACCCACCGCCGCCGACGCCTATCACTTTGATATGCGCCAGGGAATCCGATTCAAAATCAAATTCCAGCATGACTGCTCCTCCTCAATCTATGGCTCCACGCTTGCCCCTGCGTCTCTCGCGGTCAGGGGACGCAAGCTGAATGTACAACATCAGCCTTATACGAAATCGCGCAACCAATCTTTAATCTTGGTAAACATTCCACTCCCCGACTTCATTTGGCGCATAGCTGGCGCCTGTTCACCCGGGTTCGAACGTAGACCGGTTCGTGCAGCGTATGCGATTGTCCCAACCCCATTGACAAACGAGGGGTCACGTACGCCGAGAAATTCGGGGATTGCAATGCGAACGGGTGCCTGAAGCTCATCGCTGGCGAGATCAGCAGCCGCAGGTGTGGACATAACACCGCCGTGGAAAACGTAACCCGCCGGCAATTCATCCGCAAAGCCCATAGTCTCTATTTCTTTTCGCACGAGCGCAAATATTTCCTGCATGCGCGGTTCGACAATCGTTGCCAAATCGTACTGTGTGTACTCTGTGTCCTTGTTACTTCCCATTCGTGGTACTTGAAACGTCTCATTCTCCGATGCTTGTGATACAAGCGCACAGGCATGGCGCAACTTGACCTGTTCAGCGGAAGTCGTGCTTGTTCGCAAGCCGATGGCAATGTCATGTGTGACATAGTCACCGCCCATGGGGATAATACTCGTTCCCATGAGCACGCCGTTGTTAAACACCGTAACAGACGTGTCGCCCGCACCCACATCTACCAATGCAACGCCAAGTTTTCGTTCATCATTAGTGAGTGCGATATGGCTTGCCGCCATGGGTGACAATACCAAGTTTGCAACTTCGATCCCTGCGCGTTCCACACAGCGAACAACATTATGGATGGCAGTTCTACTGCCAGTGATTAAGTATGCCTCGACTTCTAGCCGCACGCCGAGCATGCCACGTGGATCCATAATCCCACGTAAACCATCGACGACAAATTCTTTTGCCACCACATCAATGACTTCACGTTCAGGCGGAAGGGCGACAACGCGCGCTTGTTGAAGGACGCGTTCGATATCCTCATCCGTGATTTCACGATCCGCCGACGACACAGCCACAACACCATGACTACTGTGCAACTGAATGTGATTGCCGGAAATGCCTACATAGGCAGACGAAATGTGAATGCCAACCATCCGTTCCGCATGATCAACTGCTTCACGAATGGATTCAACGGTCAAATCTATGTCGACAATGGACCCATGGCGCAATCCTTCACCGGAGGCAGATCCAACTCCGATGACATTGATGCTATTGCCTGTGGGTTCCCCGATGATGGCTCGAATTTTTGAAGTGCCGATGTCGAGACTGACGATGTAATCTTCTTTGGCCAACCGAGTGGCACCTCCCTAGAGCGCCGAAGACTGCGATTCTCTATCTATTTCCACACGTTTTTCGACAATCCTCTTCTGTCATGAAAAATATTCACGACTGGATGTGCCGTGTCGCGTTATCCCTCTTGATTTTCCGTTGTCGAAGGAGAAGGAAAGTGTTTCGCCGAATGGCGGCGATATTTTGGAACAAGCGTACACCGAATGCCACGACCGCCGCTAAGTACAAATCTACGCCCAGTTGGTTCCCGATGTATGCCAACAGTGCAGCAACAAGTGTATTTGTGAAGAAACCAGTCAGAAAAACCGCTCCGTCAAAAGACTTCTCCAAACTCGCACGAATTCCTCCCAGAACCGTATCGAGTGCGGCCAAAATGGCAATGGAAAGGTAGCTCGAAAATGCCACGGGAATCGCAACGTGTGTCACGAGCCCCAAGGCCACACCAACAACGAGTCCTAGTACTGGCAGCCAGATCATGAGCCGCTTACCTCCTTCGCCCATTGTCCAGGCAATGGCCCATTATACCCTGAGACTTGTACACCCGTGGCATTTGGATACGGCGTGACTAAAAAGTCCTCGCCCATTTCATTAAAATAGAGTGCTAAGTTCTGCACCGTCATGGCCGCCTTCATGTTTTGAATATCCCCAACAGCAGTGATGACGTAAGGCATCGTGATTGGATGGCCGTTAATGTGCACACCGCCAATTCCATCGATACCCGTCACCAAACGAATCGAGGACGTTGTCACAAGCCTTTGTCCATTGATACTGATAGCCGTTGCACCGTTCCCAAATAGGACGTTGACCACTTGCGACAACCACTGGTCAGCCATACTTGGAAAAGTCCCCAGTTGATCCGGAAAATCATTGTGATGCTGATAATCGTCTTGAATCATGATGGTCAGACCGGGCCCCGACACCGGCGAAATGCCAGCTTGCTGCTCAACAGTACTCTTATCGTGCTCGAGAGCCTGTTGTAAACTCGCGGAACTTCCACTTGCAGCGTGGTACTCATCCAACTGTGCATTGGCTTTGGAAATGTCATCTTCAAGTAGCTGGTGCTCTTGCGCTGCTTCTTGAACCTGTGTCCGAAGGTCGATATAGCTCGTCGGTTTGCTGTCATATGACGGTCTTGACGTGATCTGAACGGTCAACATGAACCCGAATGCAGCGGTAATTGCCGTGATGCCCCAGACTAAACTTCTTTGCTGCATGCCTTGCCACCTCAATTCCCAGTTGAAGATTCCAAAGGATCCGTATACGCAGGCATCTGAATGTCCGACTTCACTTGCGGAGTCGATACTTTGAGCCCCTGTTGACGAAGCTGATCCAAGATGCCCCCTTGAATCTGCAGGGCGGACTTCAGCGTATTGGGATCCCCAATGGCATCAATTTCAAACGGCGCGCCCAGTCGGTGACTGTTGACGGAGACCACGGGACCTTGGCATTCGACAGCGGACGTGGCAACAACACGATAATTGTTAATGGATACGGCTTCCGCGCCAGCTGTAAACAGCTCATTGACAACGCTCCGAACATTCCAGTCATGCGTGAGAATCTGTTCAATATCCGTACCGCTTGCGCCACCATCCATCATGGTCACAGAGATGCCCGGTCCGTGTACAGGCGTAATGCCGGCCAAAATCCGCTCATCTTGCAGGCGCGTCTGCAGTTGCTTCAATGCCTGACTGGACCCAGTCGATTTTTGCTCATACGTACTCAAATCTGCCGTGACTTTGGCAAGTTGTTGCTCGGCATCCTGGTTCGATTTTTTCAGGTCCGTCAACCTCGTGTTGAGCTGACGATTGACTGCCGATCCGCCAGCATCAGCCGAGCCGAGGCGCGCAGACAACTCCGTCTGACGATATCCAAGGGAAACCATAAATCCCAACACAACCGACACCACTGTCAGAGAAAGGGTTAATTTTGTGGTCGTCTTCATCCCGTAGCTCCTTTCTGGCCACTACTGCTTTGTCCCGAGTTGTTGGTGCCTGAGCCCGGTATTCCCGAGGCACTCTGCTGCTTGGACGCAAACGGTGTATAGCGATACGGTGGCGGACCGCTCAGATCGATGGTGCCCGGCTTGTACCCTTTTTGAATAAAGTACTGAACCGTCGGCTGCATGACGTTAATCGCACCTTCTAAACCCGTATTGTCGGCTATGACGACAAACCCGTTATCCAAATACATCGAAACTGTTCCGTCGCCATTTGCATGTAACTCAGACACGTTCGATAGAGCATTCGCTCCTATTTGTGCAATCTGTTTACAAAGCGTCGTAACCTCCGGGCTCACGGCTTGTCCCATTGCGATATTGGAGTGAGACCCCGTAACAACCGGAAAAGGCAACCCACTCGTGGGCTCCATCGAGGAGTAGACGACGCCATCATCCAAGAGCTCGTAAAACTTGCCAGAGGACTCATAGATGGCAACAACGTGCCGCTCCGTGACACCAATGTGGACTGAACCCTGCAGCCAGTTAGTAGAAACCTGGATGGATTGGACCATCGGCTCCATTGACGTGATTTGACTGGAAATCTTTTCGCCGTTCACCTGCCACAAACTCTCACCGGAACGAATTCCGCTGTCCTTGACGATTCGAGTGTCTTGAATGGTCACATTTCCCGACACGTCGACATGCCGGACCCGAGACAGCGGTGATTCCAACACGACCACGATCCCGATGAACACGAAAAACCCCATGACGATCTTGCGGTTACGGGACTTTCGACGCGCTCTCTCCTCTTGCGTCACCGCCATCTGCGGCATTACAACACGTCCTTTAAGACAAGGTCACGGCGGTGGCGACGGAGTCCCCCCCATCGCCACGGCAACCAAGACCATCATGATTCGATCACAACGCGCTCAATCCGCGCACCAAGTGTGCTCAGTTGCTGTTCTATCGACTGGTATCCCCGGTCAATATGGTGAACCCCGTCGACTTCCGTCGTCCCGTCGGCCATGAGTGCGGCAACGAGCAGGGCAGCTCCACCCCGCAAATCGCTTGCTGTCACACGAGCACCCGACAGCGAGGACACACCGCGGACAACGGCTGTACGCATGTCGACAGCAACATCAGCACCCATTCGTTTTAATTCGTCGACATGTTTGAATCGAGCCTCGAATACACTTTCGTGAATCACACCCGTTCCCGTCGACTTCGTTAGAAGCGCCATGAACGGTGCTTGTAAATCGGTCGGAAACCCTGGAAACGGCGCAGTTCGGAAATCGACGGCACGAGGTGGCGCTTCGCATTTAACCGTAATTATATCACGCTGCACATCCACCCGAACACCGGTGTCTCTCAGTTTTTGAATGATAGCTCCTAGGTGCGAAGGGCGCGCTCCGAGGATGGTTACCTCCCCACGAGTGGCAGCTGCTGCGACCATCAGGGTTCCGGTTACGATCCGGTCCGGAACGATACAGTAAGAGTGTCCATGTAGTGTTGAGCACCCGCGAATCGTCACGGTGTCACTTCCGGCTCCTTCAATAGAAGCGCCGGCAGCCATGAGAAACTGCGCGAGATCTTCCACTTCCGGCTCTCGGGCAGCATTTTCAATGGTTGTTACGCCGTCGGCAAGAGTAGCTGCCATCATCAAATTTTCTGTGGCTCCGACACTTGGAAAATCGAGCGTGATAGACGTACCGTGCAGTCTGCGTGCGGTACACTTGATATATCCGTGTTGTTCGTCGATTTTTGCACCTAATTGACGCATCCCGTGTAAATGGTAATCAATTGGGCGCTGTCCAATGACGCAGCCACCTGGCTTGGAGATTGTCACTTCGCCGAATCGCGCTAAGAGCGGACCCATCAGAAAGATGGAGGATCGCATACGCTGCATCAGATCAGCAGGAACGTTTGTACTCCCAATTGACGAAGCATCAACTTCGACTGCACCTGGTCCACTCCATCGCACGCGAGCTCCAAGCTGTTCAAGGATCTGCATCATGACCCTGACATCCTCAAGTTCCGGTACATCTTCAATGACACACGTGCCTGCCACCATCACTGTTGCTGCCAAAATTGGAAGCGCCGCATTTTTTGCACCATACACACGAGTTTCCCCGTGAATGGGCACGCCGCCCTGTATGCGTAAGATATCCACACCCGGTCACCTCCCTGAGGTCTGCTCGCCTAAAACCCGGACCTCAGTTTCCATTTCGACTCCATAACGTTCGCGGATGGTGTTCTGGGCGTGTCGGATGAGCCAGAGAACGTCCTCGGCCTTGGCGTCTCCGTGATTCACAATAAAGTTGGCGTGTTTTTCGCTGATTTGTGCGCCGCCTTTGCGGAATCCCTTCAATCCTGCCGCCTCAATTAAATGTCCAGCGTGCGTCCCTTCCGGATTCCGAAAGACAGACCCACAGTTGGGCAACGACAAGGGTTGCGTCTCGACACGTCGCGTCGACCACTGCCTTACTTGTGCAATAAGCGAGTCTCGGTCTCCAGATGTAAGCGAGAATTTCGCCCGGACGACGATTCCGGGATGGTCTTTCAAGGTGCTGTAGCGATAACCAAAACGGAATTCCTCATTCGTAAACCGCCTGGTATCCCCATTCAAATCCATGACATCCGCCCATTCGAGCACTTCACAAGTCTCCCGACCATACGCACCCGCATTCATCATGACGGCACCACCGACCGTCCCAGGAATGCCCGTTGCGAATTCCAGCCCGGATAATCCGCTGCGAACTGCAATATTGGCCGCAGACACATATGAGCGTCCACTCATGGCGACGACCGAATTCCCTTCTACTTGAATATCAGCGAATTCGTCATGGAGTTTGATCACGACACCTCGAATCCCGCCATCCAACACGAGGGCATTCGATCCGCGACCAATGACCGTAACAGGCAGCCCGTAGTCATGAGCCACTCGCACGGTACCTTGCAATTCCTGTTCACTTTTCGGAATAACTAAGACATCAGCCGGACCACCGATTCGCCAGGTAGTATGTTTTGCCATCGACTCATTGAGGCGAACATCCTCAATTCCATATGACGAAAAGACTGGTAATATTGTTTCAGAGACCATGCGCGAACCTCCATTGTCGATATTCAACACACGCCTACGCCCAGGTTCCGCATGGCATCATATGCGGCTATATCAAAACTGTGCGGTTATCCACGGTAGCCCATTTGAGAAACAGATTATGTACACGCGAATAAAACAGGCACGGTCGGCGCACCGTGCCTGTCTTCATTGTAACGAATGCATCCCAGATGAAAAGGACCTGACGGTCGAACAAGCTACTTTTTGCGGGCTACTTCCTGGACGATCTGGTAAAATCTATTGACCGCATCAGGCATTCCGTTAGCTTTTGCGCACGCCTTCATCTCACTGAGTGCATCATCATGCATTCGAGTTTCGATGGCTTCCCAAAGCCTGTCTTCCGTCAAATCAGCTTCGCGGATCATCGATGCAGCTCCCTTATCCACCAAGCGTTTCGCATTTTCCTCCTGGTGGTTTGCCGTGACATAGGGACTCGGTATGAGAATCGAAGCAATCCCGAGCGAGCACACCTCGGCGAGTGTGCTGCTGCCGGCGCGGCTGATGACGAGATCGACGTGGGGTAGTAGGCTCGGCATGTCGTAGAGAAATGGATGGACCGTGACATGTCTCGGCAAGTCGTGAAGCGACGCGGCGATTTGATCATAATGACGTTCTCCCGTGACGAAAATCACGCGCCAGTCGTCGTGCTCGGCGAACCTCGGAAGCAACTTGGTAATGACATCGTTCACGGATTCCGACCCGCGGCTGCCGGTGAAGATGAGCACCACTTTCTGGTCGCGCAGGATGCGATAGTTGTCAAGTGCTTCGCGTTTTGCCCGCGTATCGATTTGCAGAACTTCGCTTCCGCGCGGGTTACCTGTTAGCACGACACGCTTAGCCTTGCTAAAGAATCGCTCACTGCCTTCAAACGAGATGGCCACTGCATTCGTTCTGCGCGCGCACAGCTGGTTTGTGAGTCCCGGGCGCGCGTTGCCCTCCCACACGACACTGGGAATCCGGAGTGCGTGTGCTGCAAAAATCACCGGCAGGGTGACGAACCCTCCAGTGCCGACGACGACGTCCGGCTTCCACTGCTTGAGCAGTCTTTTCGCTTGGAAGTAACCCCGAGCGGTTTTCACGAGTGTGCGCAGCGCGCTGAGGGAAACCTGTCGGCGAAGTCCTGCTGCCTCAACCTCTTCGAAGGGAATGTCGGTCTTTCCTACAATAGACTGCTCCAGTCCTTCCCTTGTTCCGATGTAGTGTGCCTCCCAAGCGCCTGGCTGGGATTGCATATAATGCCAAAGGGACAGGGCAGGGTAAATGTGCCCGCCAGTCCCTCCACCTGTAAATACAACTTTCACGATATCACCTCTGACGAGGACAACGTTTAACGCTGCGGGAACACAGCTTGCTTGGAGATATTTAGAAGAATCCCCACGCCTGTCAGCATCAGTGTCAATGACGACCCACCATAACTGATGAACGGAAGCGTAATTCCCGTCGCCGGAATCGATCCGGTAACGACCCCGATATTGATCAGCACTTGCACAGCAATCATGCCAGTAATGCCCACCGCAAGTAAAGACCCGAATTCGTCTGGTGCGTAAATTGCCGTCCGGACACCCCGCCAAACGAGGACACCGAATAATAACAGTAAGGAGAGACCTCCTAGGAAGCCGAGTTCCTCACCAATAATGGAGAAAATGAAATCCGTCTGCGGCTCCGGCAGATAGAGAAACTTCTGTCGGCTATTGCCGAGTCCGAGCCCCAAAATGCCGCCCGATCCCAATGCATACAGCGATTGGATGATCTGATATCCTTCATCTTTCGGATACTTCCAGGGATCGAGAAAAGACACGACGCGCTGAATTCGATACGGTGCCATGGCAACGAGGCCGCCAAACCCTAGCAGTCCCAGCCCAAAGAATCCGCCCAAATGGGTCAGTCGAGTTCCCGCCGCAAACATCATGAGCAGCGTCGTTCCCATAATGACAACGCTCTGACCAAGATCCGGTTCCAGCATGATCAGCCCGACGGCAGTGAGCGACAGGCCAAGGGGCGGCATGAAGCCGCGCCACAAGGATTGCATCCGCTCTCCGGATTCACTTAACAGGTGTGCTAAGAAGACGATGAGCCCAAGCTTTGCAAACTCAGACGGCTGAATACCGAGGGAGCCAAAACCAAGCCACGCTTTCGAACCGCCCCGATTCACACCGATCATGAGTACCAACACCAGCATGACGAAACTGATGATCGCTATCTTTGGCGCGTGTTTCCGCAAGGCGTGGTAATCGAACCGAGCAAACCAGAACATGGCAATTACGCCTAGAATAGCCCATATCATTTGGCGCTTGACGTAGAAAAACGGATCGCCGAATTTGTTCGCAGCGATGACCGACGAAGCGCTGTGCACCATGACAATGCCCAGACAGAGCAAAATGACGATGACACCGACAATTAAGTAATCAAGTGAACTTCGAGCTGTTTCAGTACTGCGGGATCGAAGCACGGATGCCCCTCCTCAAGCGCCGACGACGCGCCTCACAGCGAACGTCGTCTACGTGCTAGCGTAGCGCGCCATTCAGAGGAGCTTACCTTCGTTCTTGTCCTACAGAATGGACACGCAATTACAGTCTATGCACGGCCTCTTTGAACATGCTTCCCCGTACCTCGAACGACGTAAACATATCCCAACTCGCGCACGCCGGAGACAACAAAACAACGTCGCCGACAGACGCCACCCGATGTGCTTGTTCGACAGCGGCTTCCAGGCTATCCACGAGAGTCACCGAAGGAATGCCCGCAGCATCGCATGCAGACTTCAATTTTCCCTGTGTCTCTCCAAGCAGGACAGCGGCTTTGACACGTCCTTTGATGTCGGGAACGAGATCGTCAAACATGATTCCTCTGTCGAGCCCTCCGGCAATCCACACGACATTGTGTGGAAAGGCACTCAGTCCCTGCCGACAAGCGGCCGGATTCGTCGCCTTAGAGTCGTTGTAGTAGCGAACCCCAGCGACTTCTCGAACGAACTCCAACCGGTGCTCGACACCTTGGAAAGTCAGGCCGATGGTCCGAATGGCTTCGTCCGATGCCCCTGCCGCTGCAGCAATCGTCGCAGCTGCAAGGAAGTTTTGCAGATTGTGCCCGCCTTTGAGTGCCAGTTCATCGACGCGCATGAGCGATCGCGGCCGGCCCCCAGCCACCATCACGATATGGCCGTCTGTGACCCCTGCCCCATTCTCAAAATCCGTTTCACGGGTGCTGAACCAATGGACGGTGGCGTCAAGCTTGGCTGCGCCGGGACGGACGAGATCGTGATCACGGTTGAGAACGGCCACATCGTCCGCCGTCATGTTGTCGAACATTTTCCATTTTGCGCTCTGGTATGCTTCGAAGGAACCATGGTAATCCAGATGGGCAGGAAAGAAATTGAGCAGGGCTGCAATTCGAGGGTGAAACCGCCACGTCCCCATGAGCTGGAAGCTGGATACCTCCAGTGCGATTGGTTGCGACGGTTCCAAGGTTTCCACTACCCCGGACACGACCGTGCCGATGTTTCCCGCAACCGCAGGACGTTGCCCATCAGCTGTGAGCATTTCACCGACAAGTGTCGTCGTCGTCGTCTTCCCGTTCGACCCGGTGATGGCGTAGATGGGAGACCGAGCAAACCAGCTGGCCACCTCGATTTCTGTAAACACTGGTCTCGCCTGCGCTACAAGACCTGCAATGAGTGGCATATCATATGGAATGCCCGGATTTTTCACGACAAATTGCCAATCCGTGTGGAGCAAGCTCTCCGGGTGTCCACCAAACACAAAACGAACGCCTGCTCGTTCCAGGCGCTCCACCACCAAGTCCCCGTCCTGACGGACTTGTCGTTCATTTACGGTAACCCTAAATCCATGCCGAACTAAGAGCTCAGCAACTGCTGCACCGCTCTTGGCGAGCCCAACCACGAGCACTTCGCCGGAATGCGCCAGCCAGTCTTCTAGATTGTTTTGCGTTTCCATTTCATCGTCACCTTCTAATGCGTATCCAACCATGCCCCTGTGGGGGAAAAGTTCACAGAACCTATTTTAGCGGTTGTCCGACAAGGTTCACAGAATCAAATCTTGGGCGTGTGAACCTTGTCGGACACACTATTCTAGTGCGATAGCAAAGCGAGCGTTCCAAACGCACAGATAAACGACGCCAGCCAGAATACGAGGACGACCTCCCACTCTGACCACCCACCGAGTTCAAAGTGATGGTGCAGGGGACTCATGCGAAAGACACGCCGCCCAAATGTACGATAGGAAAACACTTGAATCATCACGGACAGTGCTTCCACGACAAATACCAACCCAAACAGGATGAGAGCCAACTCGCTGTGCGTGAGAACGGATACCGTCGCGAGTCCCCCACCAATGGCAAGCGATCCGGTGTCACCCATAAACACTTTCGCAGGATGCCGATTGAACGCCAGGAAGCCACCGAGTGCCCCCACCATAGCGGCACAAAACAGCGCCACATCGTAGTTGGTGTGCCAGTACGCGTACACAGCATACGCAGCAAACACCATGATGGCGCAACCGGACAACAGGCCATCCAAACCGTCTGTTAAATTCACCGCATTCGTTGTGCCGACCAGCACGACGAGCAAAAACAAGATATAGAACATGCCCACGGGTAAGACCCAATTCGATAAAGGAATATGTATCCCGAAAGAGTGGCTGCCGCCCTGCTCCCACAACATTAGTCCAAACAGAAGCACAGTGACAAGCGATTGCAACAAAAGTTTTTGTTTTGCCGTCAGTCCAAGATTCCGCTTCTTGACAATTTTAATGAAATCGTCCGCAAACCCAATCAGGCCGAATCCAACTGTTGCGAGAAGCAACATCAGTGTATCGAGACTACTTACCGCGAACTTCAGTGTCGTGAGAATCACCGCGAGCAGAATCATGAGGCCACCCATCGTCGGGGTACCCGCCTTCTTCTTGTGGTGCTGCGGTCCTTCTTCCCGAATCGATTGGCCAAACTTCAACCGATGGAGGAGTGGGATCGAGATCGGCCCAAGGAGTAGTGCGATGGTAAAGGCCGCAATGGCTGTAAAAAATAGTGCTTGTAAATCCAAGGTGACTTCCTCCTACACCTGTTCGTCAGAGACACTGGCCAGTACTGCGGCCCGGGCCTCTTCACGGTCGTCGAAGTGAATTTTTGATTTTCCAATAATCTGGTAATCTTCGTGACCTTTTCCTGCAATGACAACAACATCACCCGCACTTGCGCGTGCAATTGCTGCTTGGATGGCTTCTCGACGATCGACGATGCGCTCGTACTGCCCCGTGAGGCCCACAACCCCGGCTTCCATATCATCTAAAATAGCATTCGGATCCTCAGTTCTTGGATTGTCACTTGTCAAAATAGCGTAATCGCTGAGCTGGAGCGCCTTTGCCGCCATAATTGGCCGTTTTGTTTTGTCCCGATCACCACCGCAGCCCACCACAGAAATGACTTTTCCTTTCGCGAACTCACGGACACTGGAGAGGACGTTCTCGATTCCATCGGGCGTATGTGCGTAGTCCACAAAAATACCGAATGGTTGACCAGCGTCAACCCGCTCACATCGCCCAGGCACACCGCTGTAGCTCGCGAGCGCCGTCGCTATAGACTCCAGTGGAATCCCCTCGATAATGCCGACAGATACCGCTGCCAGAACGTTGTACACGTTAAAACGACCAATCAGTCCTGTATGCACGTCGATATCGCCCAGCGGAGTCAACACGGTCATGCGGACGCCGGTGTGATCAAGTTTAACACTCACAGCGCGCACGTGAGCTTGCTCGGACAAACCATATGTCAACGTCTGCGCCACCGATGCTTCAATCATGTACGAGGCATAAGAGTCGTCGACATTGACCACGGCATACGCATTCTCATGTCGTGTGTTTCCATACGTGTTCCCCAGTCTCGCGAACAGAAGCGCCTTGGCATGTGCGTAGTTCTCCATCGTACCGTGAAAATCAAGATGGTCTTGAGTCAAGTTCGTAAACACACCAATTCCGTATGCTACGCCTGCAACTCGGCGCTCTACCAGGGCGTGGGATGAAACTTCCATAACCGCATACGTACAATCGCTGTCGACCATCTTCTTGAGATACCCGTGTACGTCAACTGCTTCCGGTGTCGTGTTAGCGAGGGGAAACGCCTCGTCCCCGATGCGGCCTCCGACCGTACCGAGCAGGCCTACTCGCTTTCCCGCGGTACAGAGGATATGCCGAATGATATGCGTCACCGTTGTCTTTCCATTGGTTCCCGTCACGCCAATTGTTCGCAGTTGGGATGAAGGATGTCCGTACAGGACATCGGCCAGGATAGCTGATACCCGGCGACAATCCTCTACGACCACTTGGGCAACAGGAAGCTCAGGCAACTGACGTTCCACCAGCAGTGCGACGGCACCTGACGACACGGCTGCTTGCGCAAAGTCGTGCCCGTCAACCGTGTGACCTGGCACCGCAACAAACAGGGTTCCGGGCGTGACTCGCCGGGAGTCCGCCTCGATTGCCAACACGTCCGGGTCGTCGGACCCATATATCTGATAGGAAAATAGCGGTTGTAATAGCTCGCTTAACCGCACTTTTGTCCCTCCTAGCAAGCCTACAGCAGAATTTAGTCCACGCCCACTCTATTGGTTTTGATTCGCCTTGTCAATTGACTTCGAAGAGGTACCATCACCTAAGTACAGGCGAATGGTTGACCCATCGTCGACCTTCGATCGACCCGGAGGGGATTGTGCGATCACCGTCGATCCCGCCCCCAAAATCTCCACGTTCAAACCGGCCGTGTTCTGCAACGCCAGTTTTTTCGCATCTGCCACGGACAGGCCCGTGAAGTTTGGCACGTCAACCGGTACGACGTCTCCATAACGATATTTCTTTTGCAGACCTTGTGTCGACGGTTGCACGCCCAATGTTTGCAGGCTGTCCTGAAGAATATTCCCGACAATCGGAGCGGCGATCACGCCACCAAAGACAATTCCGTGTTTCGGATGCGGATTGTCAATCGCAATATAGGCAATCAGCTTGGGATCATTTGCCGGCGCCATCCCAATAAATGAGACGATGTAGTGCCCGGATTCGTATCGCCCATTCTTGGCGACTTGTGCTGTACCGGTCTTACCTGCAATTCGGTATCCATATTTATAAGCATTGCGCCCACTTCCGTTCGCGACAACACTTTCCAACGCACCCCGCACTTTGGTGGCTGTGCTCGCTGAGATCACTTGCCGGACGACCGTTGGCTGCGCTTCCGAAATGACTTGTCCTGTCTCGTGATTCTGAATGTCTTGTACGACATACGGCTTCATGAGTTTGCCGCCATTTGCAACCGCACCAAGCGCCATCACCTGTTGAATCGGTGTCACGGATACGCCTTGGCCAAATGCGGTCGTCGCCAACTCAAGCGGACCCATTTTGTTCTCTTTGAACAGGATACCGTTGCCTTCACCCGGCAAATCGATACCTGTCTTCTGACCAAATCCGAACTTCTTGACATACGATAAAAGAGTCGTCTTACCCAACCGTTCGCCCAGTGCGATAAACCCGGGGTTACACGAGTTTTCCACGACATTTAAAAATGTTTGGGACCCGTGACCACCAGCCTTCCAGCAGCGAATACGGTGTCCGGCCACTTCGTAGTAACCGGGATCGTAAAAGCCGTCATTCAAATTGACCTTGTTTTCCTGAAGTGCCGCAGACAGGGTGACAATTTTAAACGTCGAGCCCGGCTCGAACGTTTTCCAAATCGCGAGGTTTTGATTGTAGGTTGACTGCGGATAATTGCGCCAGTTAGCAGGATCAAATGTGGGGTAATTGGCCATCCCCAAAATCGCCCCCGACTTCGGATCCTCCACAATCGCCGTGACGTTGTCCGGATTGTAGTCCGCTACAGCTTGTTCGATCTCACGCTCCACATACTGCTGAATCTGACGATTGATAGTAAGCTTAACATCATTCCCGTCGGTCGCCGGCTGCACGGCCTCACCTTCGCCCGGCATCAGTTCCCCGTTCGCTTTTGCGTAAAAGGTGATACTGCCCTTGACACCCTGGAGGACGTTGTCATACTGCTTCTCGATACCGGTGATGCCCTGGTTGTCCGATCCAGTGATGCCAAGCACCTGCGCCGCCAGGTTTCCGTATGGGTAAGCCCGCTTTCCTTCCTCGGTCATATAAATGCCTGGGAGGTTCAATTGACGTACTTTCTCCGCTGTCGCTTCGGACATTTGCTTGCCGCCCGGCTTCAGGTATACCATTAACTGTTTTTTCTTTAATAGATTCAGTATTTTGTCTTCCGGCATGCCGAGTATAGGAGCCAATTTTTGTGCCGTTCCCTCTTTGTCTTTCACTTGACTGGGCACAGCCAACAGCGAAGGTGCACTGGCCGTGTAAGCGATTTTCTCGCCTTCACTGTCGAGCACGCTGCCCCGTATCCCAGACAACGGTATTTCGCGTTCCCACGACTGCTTCGCCATTCCAGAGAGCCATTTGGATTGAAGGACCTGCACAAACACCAGACGGCCCATCAGCAAGCAAATGGCCACAAGCAGCATAAGTAACAGCAGCACCAACCGACGCCGCATCATCCCTCGAGTCACCCGCACGTCGCTCGCCTCCAAGCTTGTTCATCGAGATCATCGTATGCGGACAACTCCCCGACTAGAAGCGATTTGGTGTACGGGTACCTACCGAGTCACGTTCCATGGTTAGAAGCGAGCCAGTAAAAGAAAAGCCGCAAACTCTATCAACAACGAGTTGCGGCGTTATTCCTGAGACGTCATGTCCTGTGCAGGCAGGGAACTCTCATCACTCAGTTTTTAATTTGATGGCGATGGCTGCAGCGAAACGCCAATGGTCGTTCCACTGCCCACTTTCGTCCCAGACGGAACAGTTTGTTTTGTGACATAACCCGTTCCCGTCGGGGAAATTTTCAACGACATGGCAGCAAGCAAATTGGTCGCATCGCGGAGCGACAAACCAGTGAGGTTGGGAACAGCAACTTGTCCACTGGACCCCGTCTGTAACAATCCGTACAGGGTGCTGCCCTTGGCCACGTCAATGCCTGGTGCTGGCCACTGCTTCTGGACGTTACCGCTGTCACCAGCGAACATGTTGTTGAGTCCAATTGACTTCAACTTGGCTGTCGCGGCCTGTTCGGTTAGGCCGACGATGTTTGGCGTTTTGACGTACTGTACTTTGTTTGCGCCCGCCGTCTGGGTTGCGACATTCTTGACGGTCCCCGTCGGAGGAACGTGGTCATACTGGAGAACGTCTTTCATAATGTCGCGTGCGTACGGTGCAGCAATGGTGCTACCCCACGTATTCGCCTCCGCCGCCTTCGGCCAGTCTACCGTTACGTACACTTCGACAACCGGGTGACTTGCCGGAGCGTAGCCGATAAACGACGTGATAAATCGATTGCTATAGTACTGTCCCGTTTGCGCATCCACGACCTGCGCCGTACCTGTCTTTCCCGCTACGTCATAGCCTGGAATCTTAGCGACTCCGTCAATCCCGTCTTTGCCCGATACGTCCAGTACCATCGTTTGATTGACCGCATCCAACACATTCTGAGGAATAAAGTTCTGACGCACGACCGTGGGCGAAAACTTCTTCACTGTCTTCCCATCCGGGGAGATGATTTGGCTTGTGATATATGGCTTCATCAATTTTCCGCCGTTCGCGATGGCGCCCATGGCCGCCATCTGTTGAAGCGGAGTGACAGCGATACCCTGTCCGAAGCCCGCCGTGGACAACTGAATGGTGCCACGTTCTGAGGGCGGGAAGATGATGGAGCTGCTTTCATTCGGCAAGTCGACTCCCGTTTTATTGAGAAAACCGAACAAATCCATATAGTGAAGCAAATTAGGCCACCCGAGCGCCTGGGCGATTTTTGCAAATCCCACGTTACTAGACCGCTCGAGTGCCTGTTGATATGTGATAGTTCCCCAGCCTTGCCCGTAATTCCAGTCTTGAATGGTATGACCCGCAACTTGAGTCGTACCCGACTGGAATGTCTGGTTCAGCGACACAGACCCAGTTGCTAAGGCCGACGTTAACACAATGGGTTTAAATGTCGATCCCGGCTCAAACACACTGCTGACAGCCCAGTTTTGCGACAGTGCGTTTGGATCGCTGGCGGTCCAGTATGTGTTGGGATTGTAGGTAGGCCGGCTGGACATCGCCAAAATGGCCCCGGTCTGCGGGTTGGTGACAATGATGGCCGCATGTTGGGGCTGATATTTTTGAACGAGACTGTCCATCTCGTTTTCCACGTACCCTTGGACCGTGTCATCAATGGTCAATTGTACGCTATCGCCTGGCTGTGCCTGCTTTGACACGTTCACGGAGCCAGGAAGCGGAAAACCATAAGCATCCTGTTTGAAGTTAACCGTCCCATTGTAGCCAGCTAGGAGCTTGTTGTATTCGTACTCAACGCCGCCTTCACCAACACCAGAGTTTAATGCCACATACCCGAGCGTATTGGCTGCAAACTGACCATACGGATAAAAACGTTGTTCAGTTGGGCTATACGTAATGTCAGCAGACCACTGTGTCTTCTTGTCGTCGGGAGCCCAAAGATGATGTTTAAACGCATCCTCAAGTTGACTCTTGACCGGTTCCAACACTGGGTACGGCCACCGCACCCAGTGGGCGCTTCCCGTCAGTTTGGCGACAATCGTGTTCGGTGTTGTACCCAGAATAGGTGCTAAAATTTGTGCAACTGCCGTGGCGTTCGCCTTTAAATCGTCAACCTTGATGTCCACGTAAAATGCCGGAACATCGTAGGCCAGCTTGTTCCCTTGCGCATCTAAAATGGACCCACGCGGTGCCAGCAACACATGGCTGACATCCACCGATCGACTTTCGTCCTTAGAAAGTTGCTTTCCATATACCTTCTGAACGTCGTATACGCGCCACAACACTGTACACAGCGCCAACACCAACGTACCTTGAAGGACCCATATACGCGCCTTACTGCGGCGTGCTTGTCTCTGTGGCGGCTTCCGCTTGTTCGGTTTCCAACCCGAGTTGTAATTGTTCATTTACGACATCACTTCCCAGAAGGAACGGGAATAACCGTAGGCTTTGTCGATTGCATCCCCAGTTTCGTCGCTTCACGGAGAATCCGTGCAGGCTGTTTCAACTGAGCCACATTCGCATCAAGCGTGGCATTGATTGCGCTCTGTTGTTGAATCTGCGTTTGCAACCGTGTATTTTCATAGCTTGCCTTGTAGACCGCGGCACCACTGTTGGCGACGAGCCAGACCGCTACAAAGCTCGCAACACAGCAAAAGCCGAGACTAATTCGATTGAAGAGACGAGCTGCCCTTCCCTGTGCTCGGCGCGCCTGGCGCCCATTGTGATGATCGTGTTGGTTTGGCGAACGTACAGCACTTTGCCCCATTTGCGGAGCACGAATTTGTTCTGCGGCAGCCATCCTTCATTTCCTCCTAATGCTAATCACAATTTCTCAATCGTGCGCAATTTTGCCGATCTCGCCCGGGGGTTCTTCGTCTGCTCATCTGCCGACGGTTCTATCGGTTTGCGGGTCACTAACTTCCCGCGCGGAGTCCGTCCACAGGTGCATATAGGTAATTCCGGCGGGCAGATACAGCCAGTTGCAAAATCACGAAAGGTCTGTTTGACAATCCGATCCTCTAATGAATGAAAGCTGATGACAGCCAGGCGTCCCCCAGGTGCCAGCAGCGAAAATGCAGATTCAAGTCCCGCTTCCAAAACACCCAATTCATCGTTCACAGCAATCCGAATCGCTTGGAATACACGTCGCGCCGGATGAGGCCCTGTTCGTCTTGCTGCGGCTGGAATGGCTGATTTGACGAGTTCAGCGAGTTCCAGGGTCGATGTGATCCTTGCCTGTTCGCGTGCTTCAACGATCCGCCGCGCAATCGAACGGCTAAACTTTTCCTCGCCATAGCGAAAGAAAATACGCGCCAATTCGTCCTGCGATGACTCGTTCACAAACGTTTCGGCCGTAATCGCCTGTCGCCTGTCCATTCTCATGTCGAGCGGGCCGTCAAAACGATAGCTGAAACCCCGCTCCGCAATGTCGAATTGGGGGGATGATACGCCGAGATCGAACACAATGCCGTCGACCTGTTCAAGCCCCAAGTCGTTCGCTCTTTCTGTCATGTCGCGAAAATTGCTGTGCACGAGCTTGAGTCTCTCCGAAACGTCAGCGAACCGCGCTTGCGCATTTTCGATAGCTATATCGTCTTGATCAAACGCAATAACAAGTCCATTCGGGCTGCTCCGCTCAAGGAGCAGAGCAGTATGCCCGCCACCGCCGAGCGTGGCATCAATATAACGCCCGCCGGGATGGGGCAATACAGCATCGACAGTCGCTTCAAGTAATACAGTTTCATGCTGAAAATCCAAGTTTGACTCTCCTTATTCCCTACCACGTCAGAACGAAAAGTCCACCAATTTTTCGGCGATGTCTGCAAACGACGTTTCCGCCTCATCTGCATAATTGTTCCAAACGCTCGTGTCCCAAATTTCAACACGGTTGGAGACACCGATCAGCGTGCAGTCCTTATCCAACTCCGCGTAATCACGCAATTTCTGCGGAAGAAGAATGCGCCCTTGTTTGTCCAATTCGCATTCAGACGCCCCGGAGAAGAAAAAGCGGACAAAGGAACGTGCATCAGCGCGGGTCATCGGCAGGGCCTTCAACTTGGATTCTAATATCTGCCACTCAGGCATGGGGTATACAAACAGGCACTTGTCGAGACCGCGTGTGACAACGAATGAGGTGCCGAGCCCGTCACGAAATTTGACCGGTACGGTCAGCCGCCCTTTCGTATCGAGCGAATGTTCGAATTCACCCATGAACATGCCATGTCACCGCCAAGTCCCTGTTCCCCACTTTGCCCCACATCTCACCACAATAATAGCTTTTCGCTCCACATATGCAAAGTCCTTCAATGGAATTCGTCAATTTTAAAAAAACTCTTTGCTTCCTGATCACCGATGGTAATTGACATCTGGCGTTGTCATCGCAAAAAACGGTCGACCCCAGTTTTACACCGAGATCGACCGTTGAAAGGAAGATGCAACTATAATCTGGAATTACTCCACAATGATATCTACATAAGGGGCCGGCTGCCGGAAATTTTCCCATGTCGGCAGTGACTCGAACCAGGTTAGACCGAGCTCAGCCCATACATTGATTGGGCAGAGCCTTCGCTCCTGTTCGTGACCGTCAGTCCAGAACCAATGCTCGATCCGACGCAACTGCCCGACGTCGTCAGAACGTCGTCGCTCGGCCAGACGGTAGATCTTGTGTTCCAGCTTGGAGAGGAGTGTCTTTTGTTTTCGATGTTGCCGGTTCACAATGTCCCGTACCTGTGGTCCAAACTCCTCGTATACGTCCACAAAGCCCTGTAGCGCTGTGGTCAGCGTCTGCTCCAGTGATGAAACCCGGTCGTGCAAAGACTCCGCAACATCCTGTAGGGCGTGGCGAGCGACGAGATCGACTGGTTCGTGAACGTCCTCAAAGGACACGTTCCACTGGTTCATGGTCCGCCAGACCCCTGGGCTGGCAATACGAAGGCGCTGACGCATGATAAGTGGCGGGAGAGATCTCTCATGTGTATGGAAAACAGCGCGTGACAGTGGATGGTATGCCAATTCGGATGGCCCGCCCACGTAAGCGAGTGTCGGTATCAAATGGTCTTGGATGACCGGCCGCAACAGCACATTTGAACTGAACAGTTCAGGTGATTCTGTTGCCAGATCCACCCATTCAGGTAACTCTAGCTTTTTGCCGTGTCCCCTCGCAACAAATGCACCTTCGCGATTTTTCTCGATCACATAGCGCTTTCCGTCAATCACGTGAAAGACGGTTGAATGCGCCGGATCTCGAATCACTTCATGTGCGAACCCGGCTTCCTCTACCTCTCTGTACGCTGCAGCCAAATTGTCTTGCAGTACATCAAAATCACGCAGGGTACGAGCAAAAACAGGCGCGACAAGTTGACGGAGACCAGGTAAGCACGGATCCAAGATGACGATTGGGTGTTTCGATAATAACCTTGCAAGCACCCGGGCAAACCAGACAGACAGGGTATCCCCATCAGTCCAACACACCTTGAGGGTATGCAACATTTCGGATTTATAAGGAAGCTCTGGTATGGACTCTCGAAGAACGTCCAAAACTTCCCGCACTTGCGTATCCGACAAGGGGCTGTAAAACACCATCTGGTGCGTATCAAATTGATGCTTTAAAGAGATACGTGTAACATCATCGTCTTCGTTTAGTATGTAGGCGTGATCGACTTCGGCAAAATCGTGATCTTCTGAGGCGACCCAGAATACAGGAACGACAGGACGACCGAGAAGGCGCTCCATTTCCACAGCGAGACCGATGGCCGATAGCGCCTTGCTGATGGAATAGAAAGGCCCAGTTAACAGGCCTGCTTGCTGACCGGTGACGACAGCTACACTGCGGCTATCAAGTAATTTCTGGGCCGCAGCCAGTTGCGTCGTGGAAGCGTTGATTCGTTTTCCGTAGTCAACTAACGTCTCTACTAAATTACGCCGATGGCTCTCCGTAAACCACCCGGTCACGGCTTCTGCCCGGCGTATAAATGTCTCGTCCTTGGTGGGGTCCTGGTGATCATACAGGTGCGCAACGCGTTCAAAGTCAAACAGTTGCGCGTCTGTCAGACGGTTTCCCGTAGGCGCCTGATGGATTGTACATTTCAAAGCCGAACAGTCCCTTCAAGCCATTTGCAGTCTATGCTACATATATTGCATACTCATTCGACGTACATGATAACAACAATTGTCCACTAAAGTAAAATAAGTACGAAAAAATTTCTATCCAATACAACCGATGGTGGAGCTTATGTTGGTTTCATAGAAATTGTACACGAGGAGAGATCGATATTTCACGCGATACGCATTCACATTCCCACCAAACTCTACAAGGCCGTGTCGCTATCGTAACCGGCGCATCGAGAGGCATTGGTCGGTCAATCGCTATTGAACTCGCCAGTGCGGGAGCAAGCTTAGTGGTCAACTTTCGTCAAAACCAGGACCTGGCTGAGGAAGTCGTAGAGCAGTGCCGTTCCCATGACGTACAGGCCATTGCTGTCCAGGCAGACACGTCGGATGAAAAGGCAGTCAAGCACCTGCTCATGAGCGCGACCGAGCTCGGCATACCGGACATCCTCGTCAACAACGCAGGCGTATCCCATTACGGTCTGTTAATGGACATGTCTCTCGAGACTTGGAAATCAGTCATCGACGTGAATTTGACATCCAGCTTTCTCTGCACTCGCGAAGCGATTCCGTTGCTGCGACGAAATGGCCGCGGACGAATTATTAACATCGCATCCATTCACGGCCTGTCGGGTGCATCGTGTGAAGCGGCGTATGCGGCAAGCAAAGCTGGGGTGATCGCCTTGACGAAATCGCTAGCGCAAGAACTAGGAAGCCTCGGAATCACGGTGAACGCCATTGCGCCGGGTGTCATCGATACCGACATGATGGCGTCCTTTTCACGCGAAGAGCGCGAAGCTATGGTGGACGAAACACCACTCAATCGACTTGGTCACCCAACCGATGTGGCGGCGATAGTGAGGTTTCTCGCATCGGACGAAGCTGGTTTTATCACGGGGCAAACGATCCGGGTTGACGGTGGGCGGATTTCCTAATTTGGCCGTGCACGGGCCATAGTCTACACGGAGGCACTATGACTGTGCATTGGTTACATCAGCACTGCGTGCAAAAGACCAGGTTGGTGGCCGTGCACCAACCTGGGACCTCCTTTGTGTGAAAGAGAAGTGAGCGAAATGGCGAGATCGACAAGGCGTCTCAAGCGATTGAGTGCAAGTGCAGAGTTAAACAAACGAATCCGCGCGGAGGCAAAAGCACTTGGACTCTCACATCAAGAATACTTGCGGTTGACCCTCGCGATTTCGAAAGCCTTGCGTGAATCGTTCGGTGCGAGCGGTAAAGTACCACCGAAAGAGCTCGTCATGCTTGTAGAAAGCCCGATGTTCTCCATGCTGCTCCGCGGTATTGTTCAGACCGCTCTGTCGTCCGTAAATGGAGATAGTCTTCGTTCAGAGACGGATTCATCCAGTTCGTCGCCTGATATGAGTGATGAACAAGGACCATCGCAATCCATACCAGGCAATATGGCGCAACCCCGAGTTCCAGGCAGGCATCCTCAGATGAATCCATGGAACACACCGCGTCCTGTCATGCCGCCGCGCCCATTGCAGCAGTACCCCATGCCCCAACAGCCCGTATACCAACCGCCGACGCAGCAGCAACCCGTGTACCGGCAAAACACCCAAGAGCAGATTCAGCGTAGATCCGTCGAAACTCCAGGTCTTCCGTTTTCATGACGAATCCATGGTGTAACGATCACGTCGTTTCGTGAAGCGGTTCAATTTGTACACCGAATCTGCGCACGTGGATATCTGAGTTGACGATAATATTAGCCGTCTTCAATCGTGTCAACCAAGGATATGATTGAAACGCCTGGTACGTCGGGAACTGAGCACGGATATAGCGAGAGACGGGGATGACATCCGCGTGATCGGTCACAAGAAGGCGATGCAATAGACCCTCTAAGCGCTGGTTCAATTGATCACTGAGACTTTTCTCCAACTTAGCTCGCGGTTGTGTTTGAGAATAGTCAATGCCGCTCGAGACATTCACGACATCTACGTCCACAGGCACATTGACTCTGATTTGAACTGGATTACCTAAGGACACATCATAATGGGCTCTTCCTTCCTTATGTAGCTCGACACCGATATTTTGCTGCTTATTTGTCGGATCTTGAAAATCCAGTCTCGCGTGATCGAGCTCGCCTTCAAGTAACCGCAAATAGATGGAGTCTTCTCCGTTTACAAAATCAACCACTTTATCGCCGTGAAATACTGCCCCGCCCATCCAATCAACTGGGTTACCACCACTTCTACGAACGTCCCCCGCTTCGTAACTGATGCTGCTGTCGTCAGGGAGACTCTTGTTGTCCTTCACAAACTTATTAACGCCGTACATTGGCGCGACAACATCTTCGTGGGGATTTTCCAAAGCTGCGGCCAAATCGTGCAGACGACAATTTGGAATCAGACCGATTCGATTGGCGAGCAGTGAAATCCCGTCATTGACCCTTGCAGTTGACGTATCGAGCATGGGTTGGAATGTCTGAATGATGTCCTTAGCCTCTCCGTCCGCTACGGCGAACGGGACCGTACGTCGGAACTCCCGGTAACGAGTCAAGGGCTGAATATATTGGAGGACCCCTGATTTAGCAACATTCGACCCAAAAATAATAAGCGTTAAGTGTGAAAACGTCAGAGTTCTCTCGATCGATCCGTTCGCCAACAACATCGCTTCATAGATGCTGTGCGCTCGTACGGTAACTGGCGTTTTCGACGCTAAAGGTTGTTCTCCACCGCCTGATGCACCGCCAGCGCCGCCCGACGGACTGATGGGCTGAGCAATCTTAAACGTACAGTCGATGAGTCCACCCGGTGCCTTGTCCACTCCAAGGACGCTCACAAATGCTTGTTGTTCAAGCTCTTGGCGATCATAACACCCCGTCACAGCGAGCGGTGCGACGCAAATACATACCGTTGCACAGATGCGCTTCAGTCTATGAGTCAGACGTGTTCTACGGAAGCGTATACAACGATGTAGGAATTTCAGTGGCATCCCTGTTCACCTACCCCAAAGGTAGGGTGGCACGGAAACATTTCGATCATGCATAGATGACCATAAAAAGAGCGAGCTTATTCAGCTCGCTCCATCGGTTCATCGTTATCGACTCGTTCCAAATTCCCGTACTCGTCAATTTGGTACATAAATCCTTCCGAGAGTTGCGTCTCATCCAGTAAAGCCGCTTTGCGGGCACGTTCCATGATTTGTACCAGCACTTTGTAATCCTGGGCGACCGTCTCATAATCACTCTTCAACCGGTAGTAATCGTCGCGAATTTGCTTGTGTTCCTCCTGTAGTTCACGGAACCGATTTTTCCACTCGTTGCATTGACGTTCCGCATTCCTCCACCGTGAAGCCCATTCTTGTGCCGTGTTCTTCTCTTGGCGTAGAAAGCGTAAAACTTGAGCCCACGACATCAACGTCGCTGTCGGGTGGTCAACGTCTCCCCCTTCCATTTGGGCTTGTACGCGTTCTGACTTGCTGCGTTTACGTTCCTCTTTCGCAATTTCAATAATTTGTCGTTGTTGCTTGCGCACGCAAGCGTTCCAACGGAATCCACAAGCTGCGGCGGTGCGTCCCAACCGCCGTGAAGCTTCATTAAAACCAGCGAGCTGGGTACTACCTTGTTTGATGTGTTTCAAGACGATTTCAGCTAGAATTTCATCGTCTTCTGTGGTCCAGGCATCTTGACGCATGGCGCGTGATGATTGACGCATATTACACCCTCCTAAAGTTATCTCACTTTTGTGAGAAACCAGTCCGTACATCAGTACAATGAGTTATCACGAGACTATCATTTGTTATATCCAATCTTGAGAGTCCTTAAACGTAAAAAAAGCAGTGATCCAAAAACGATCACTGCTTCACAAAACACTACCGGCCAATTTTGCGCCAGCCTCGACGCCGATAAATTTCTTCTTGATGTGGCCCGACAAAGGTAAACGTTACCCTTGGCGGTCTCTTCGGTGCTGGTTGACGGCGTAAAGCGCGCCAAATGATACCTGCTAACCAAAGTACGCGCGTGAACTTTGTACCGCGCCACATCGTGTAACCCATGGAAAACCATTTAAACAATTGATATATGACCCGGAAGGTACGCATGTCCTCACTCCCGGTCGTATTGTGCCCTAGCGCCCGCCACACATCCTCATACTAAGGCGATTTCCGAGGTGCGGCCAATCGACTTTTGTTCCGCCGTATCAACCGCCCGACTGACCAATTCGGGAATGTCCATTTTGCGTTCGGCCTCAATCACTTCCCCTAACGTAGGACGCGTTTTCGGTCTCCTCGGTGCAAATAGCGAACAACAATCGTCATACGGCTGAATGGATGTCTCGTAGGTACCGATTGCCCGAGCACGAGCAATGATATCCAATTTGTCTTCGGTCACCAGGGGTCGAATTACTGACAAATCCGTGGCCTCGTCCACAACGTAGAGTCCCTCGAGTGTCTGGCTAGCAACCTGACCCAGACTGTCACCGGTAACCAATGCAAGCCACCCGCGTTGGTGGCCGAGCTCAGTCGCGATCCGGAACATCATTCGGCGCAAGAGGATAGTTCGTAAATACTCAGGACTAGATTGTTGAATGGCAGACTGGATTTCCGTCACCGACGCCAAGTGCAAATTCAAGTTCACGTGAGACCACTCTGCAAGTGTTCTGACCAAGTCCTCCACCTTGCGTTGAGCGCGCTCACTCGTAAAAGGAAAACTGTGAAAGTGGACTAAGTTGACCGTCAACCCTCGTTTCATAGCCTGCCACACAGCTACAGGACTGTCGATCCCGCCGGACAATAAACCGCCTACATCACCACTCATCCCCAGTGGTAACCCGCCAGCCCCCGTGAGCTTCTCAGCGTATAGATAGACACCCTGATCCCGGACATCAATTTGCACGACAATATCCGGATTGTGAACATCGACGACGAGTGCGGGAATTGCCTCCAAGATGGCTCCACCTACATGACTGGCCAACTCCAGACTGTCCATGACAAATCGTTTGTTACCCCGCTTTACTTCCACTTTGAAGGTTCTGTGGCCCGCTTGTGCCTGCCGAACAATTTTTATGGCCGTCCTCGTAATAGCGTCGATATCCAAAGGCGCAACTGCCACGGGACTAACTGAGCTAATCCCAAAGACTCTTTGCAGCCGAGCTAACACGTCAGCCACGGGTGCGCCGTGTAAATTAGCCAGAATTCTGCTGCTGATGCGTGAAACTTTTATTTCCGGCCAGGGAGCGAGTACCTCTTGTACATTTCTTTGCAATAACCGTTCCAGTTGTGTCCGATTGTTCCCTTTTGTATTGATCTCGCCGTAACGGATCAGAATGTGATCAAACATTTTCCTTCGTCCCCTCTTACAAGCCAACCATCCGCTGTAACCAAACAGTCTGGTCCCTGACAATCGCAAGCGCTGACTCCAGGTGATGGTCCGTCGTATCTGTCGTCCAAGAAAAACGGACGGATGCATCTGCTTCATCTGCCGAAAGGCCCATCGCTGTGAGAACGTGACTGCGCTTATTTTGTCCATGCGCTGTTGAACATGCGCTCCCCGCTGAAACGTAAAGTCCCTTCGACTCAAATGCGTGTACAATGACTTCCCCGCGAAGACCGTGTAATGACGCATTTACAATGTACGGCGACGCATGTTTCGGCTGATGAACTGTCCAACCTGGAATGGCGCCCAGTCCTTCGATAAACCGTGCCTGCATTGTCATTGCTTCTCCCAAATCTCTGCATGAGGCGACTGCGTTTCTTGCTGCTTCTCCGAACGCAACAGCCCCAATGACATTTTCGGTGCCCGAGCGTAGCCCTAGTTCCTGGCCTCCGCCGTATATCACGGGAGAAAGGCGAACTCCATCCCTTATATAAAGTGCCCCTGTTCCTTTTAAGCCACCGATTTTGTGGGCCGAAACCGTATATAAATCCACGCCGATATCCCGCATGCGGAATGGAATCTTCCCAAATGCCTGTGTGCCGTCGACGTGCAGTCGGATTTTTGGATGGTCTTTCAACGCTGCAACAAGCTCTTGAACCGGTAAAATCGCGCCTGTTTCGTTATTGACATGCATCGCGCTGATAAACACCGTATCGGGTCGTATGGCACGCAAGAAATCGTCTACAGCAAGGTCTCCATCCGAATCCGGTACCACATAGGTCACTTCCCAGCCACTTTGCTCCAGCATACGAAATGGCTCAAGTACTGCAGGATGTTCAATTGCCGTCGTGATAATATGGCGACCGCGTCCTTCAAGCTGCTTTGTACTTCCAAAGATGGCTAAATTGTTGCTTTCCGTACCGCCGCCAGTAAAGACCAAGCGCCCAGATGAGGCTCCAAGCGCTGTCAGAACAGACTGTCTCGCCTCGGTTAACAACGTCTCTGCTTGCATCCCGAGTCGATGTAAAGACGAGGGGTTGCCGAAGACATCCAGCATCTCCGTAACACGTCTTTTCACTGTGTCAGCAACCGGTGCCGTCGATGCGTAATCCAGGTAAATTGTCTCCTCCAGCATATCGATCCCTCCCTCACCTTCGTACAAGCATAATGCCACGAAAAAAGACGCGTCAACCAACAGTCGTGTGACAAACACGCAAACTGTCGGGACGCGCCGATTTTATTTTGTTTACCTTACCATTTAGCGTTGGATGACATCGTCGATCAAACCGTATTCCTTCGCTTCTTGAGCCGACAGGAAGTTATCTCGATCCGTGTCACGCGCAACTCGTTCCAGAGGTTGCCCTGAGCGTTCACTAAGTATTTTGTTCAGGCGCTCGCGCGTTTTTAAAATATGTTTCGCATGAATCTCAATATCGGAGGCTTGGCCACGAGCACCGCCAAGTGGTTGGTGGATCATGACTTCAGAGTTTGGCAACGCATAACGCTTGCCTTTTGCACCAGCCGTTAGCAGGACAGCGCCCATAGAAGCGGCCATCCCCACACACATCGTGCTGACGTCCGGCTTAATGTGTTGCATCGTGTCATAAATCGCCAGGCCAGCGGATACGGATCCACCGGGACTATTTATGTACATTTGGATGTCCTTTTCGGGATCATCAGCTGCCAAAAACAGTAGTTGAGCGACAATGGCGTTGGCGACATCGTCGTCAATGGCTGTACCCAAAAATACAATGCGATCTTTAAGCAAGCGAGAATATATATCGTAACTCCGCTCACCACGAGATGTCTGTTCAACTACATACGGAATTAGACTCATCCTACACTCCTCCTTCATCATTACAATACCCATCATGCATGAAAAAGGCTATATAGTCAAGGATAGTCAAAGTCAATCATCATTTCGCTCATAGAGTGCTTGCTTGCGGAGATACTGAGTTCTGTGAAGAGTGAGAGAGGAGCAACCACCATGCAGCAAAATCTAGGTTCAGTAGATCGATACTTTCGACTCGTGACAGGACTTGTATCCTTGAGTTGTGCAGCTCGCCGTCGACAATCCCCTATGTCCAAAGCCTTTCTCCTTTCATTTGGCGCCATGAAAGTTGCGGAAGGTGTTATTGGTTGGTGCCCGATGCAATACGCCTCAGAAATACTCACTGACAGGAACGATAAAAGATCATCGTCTCCTGACCACAACATGCATAGCTCAGAGGGAAGCAGCCATCAACACCGTGACACGCGAATCGAGAGGACAGACCCTAACCAAGCTAATCGTTCACGTGGTCACGATTCTAAGTCAGATACCCACTCCGATGATGATAACCATTATCGCCATAGTCAAAGCCATTAAACCAGAAAAAGGGCTGCACATAAAGCAGCCCTTTTTCTGGTTTTTGGGGACTTACGTTAGAACCTTGTTCGCCGGGACGAAGGCGTCTTCTCGACGAAACCTAACTCCATATTTCCCGCTCCGGGCTCGATAAATTTCAACATCCGTTGGACGGGCGGTTCGACGAATTCGTTCGTCTGCTTCCACCCACATGACTGCACAATAGGCCTCGAATTTTGACTCATACAACCCGGCAAAGTACACCCACTCGTCCATCGGCCATCCCCTCCGACAGTAGTATCTGTCTGAACGACACTCATTAGCCCAGAAATGAATGCATGTGTATGGGTGTTGAGGAGCTTTTATGGAAGTCAAATTTTTGCTACAATAATTGTACGCGAATTGTACACGAATTCGCTAACAGAAGCAGTTGTCTGGGTGAATGCCTAAGACCTAATTGCGTCAAAACGGCGTATGATACAAGAACACTGTACTCCGACCGAAAAAGGAGTGATCTCGATGATGACCAAGGATGAAATTCTTACACTCAAAACCAAGCTGCTTCCAACTGGGGCGGATGCCGTCATCGATTTTCTTGCAGCTCGTCATGCGCAGCTTGAAGCAACAAATATTGTCTTAGAAAATGTTCCGCTCTTAATCATTGGCCGTCATGGGATGATTGCGCGGATTCCAATTAACGGGCGCATTAAAAAGGTGAGCCAATCTGATGAAGTGTTACAAACACTTCAGACGTTTTTCACAAGCCAAGCGACATCATCCGAGAAGCTGTACTTGTTTGTAAATCTACCAGATCTACCGATCCCGGCGGAAGTAAAACAAGTCCTTTCAGAGGTTGAGGAACGAGCAATTCTCCGAGAAGAAGTAAAACGGCGCATTGATGAGGCGCTCGACGTCCGCGACAAAACCGCCTTCGATATTGCTGTCAAAGAACTTGAACGATTGCAGCAGGTTGAAGATAAACAAACGTGGCGAGCACGGCGTTTTTTATAGAAAGGTTTAACGAACTACAAACGAGCATTTGGCATTCGCCGATACCTTAAAGGGTGCCCCAGACGACGTGTTGCGGTCTCTCGGGCACCCTTTTCATTTCTAAATGTATATCATCAGCTTCGCATGGAACACTGAATGAAAGCGTCATCTTTATCGACCGACTCCGAAAGGGTATAATGTAGGCGAATACCCAGGAGGGATCGACTATGCAAAAGACAAGACCACTACGGTATCTGCTGTTCGGCCTCATCTTCGCACTAACACTGGTCGGAATTATCCTGCATAACTACATCGCGCTGGCTGTCTTGATGGTGTGTGGCATTGTGATTGGCATCCTGGGCGATTTTGTTGAGAACAACCCAACAAAACCGTATCAAGCCAACAATCGGTTTCACAACCGCCACCAGGGCCATCACGACGCGCAGGCGTAATTTGTACGGATGGAGCGTGTAAGTGTGGACCGTGTGGATTTACTGGTGCAGGCGGACGAACTCGCAGACATGATTTTGAAAACGCCGGAAATCCAAGCCTTCAAACAAGCAGAAGCTGCAATGGAAGCGAATGGCGAAGCAATGAATCTGCTTCGTCGTTTTCGAGAGTTAAGAGAGCAGGTTGCCGAATTCCAGGCTCGTCAAGTTCCGCCAATGCACTATAGTTACCTGCTTGAAGAAACAGATCAGTTGATGAAGAAACTGGAGCAGATACCTGAGGTAAAGGCATTTGAAGATGCCCAATCCAAAATGAATGCCCTACTGAATGCCATTGCATCGCGATTATCTGCGGCCGTTGAACAACGTTTGCCGGATGTCAATTTCAAATAATTGTATTTTCATTGACACTAGTACCAATGGATGGTATGCTGGCGCAGAAATGGCCCATAGCCAAATTTTGATTGCGGATAGGAATGAAACAAGTATGGCAGACGAGCATCAACACACGCATGACCACGAGCACGAGGAAGACGAAATTATTGTGCTCGAGGATGAAAATGGGCAAGAACATCAATTTGTCCTCGGTGAGGTCCTGACGGTTGATGAAAAGGACTACGCGGTCCTGTTGCCAATTGACGAGGAAATGGAAGAGGGCGTCATTTTCCGCATTGACGGTGAAGAGGGCGACCAAATGGTGCTCGCCGAAATTGAAAGCGACGAAGAATGGCAAAAAGTTGTCGACGCCTATAATGAAGACTTGTTTGATGACGAGGAAGACGAAGACGACGAAGCTTAATCCTTTGTTGAGTTCTTTCTTATCGTATAGCACGAGCTCCACACATGTGTGGAGCTCGTTTTGATTTTCCCACCTTTTGTGGGAGGCTTTGTCTAGCAAATAGGTTGTGAATCTTAATAATTAAAATATAATGTAAACAGGCACCAAATATCGGTTGAAAGGGGTACCAAACATGACAGTCGATCCCGAAAAGCTTTCTACGTTGCTTCATGAAAACCGCAGCTTTCCTCCTTCCGAGGAATTTCGGGCACAAGCCAATTTTAACGACGAAGCGGTTTACGAGAAAGCCGCAAACGACCCTGAAGCCTATTGGGCCGAACAAGCAAACGAATTGACCTGGTTTGAACCATTTGAAACCGTTTGCGAATGGAATTCCCCGCATGCCGCGTGGTTCCTCGGCGGCAAGCTGAATGCAGCATACAACTGCGTGGATCGTCACGCGTATGGCGCGCGGAAAAACAAAGCGGCAATTATCTGGGAAGGGGAACCTGGCGACAGTCGCGTTCTCACTTATGACATGCTACGGCGTGAAGTGGATAAGGCAGCCCACATGTTACGCTCACTGGGTGTTCAAAAAGGGGATCGGGTCACTATTTATCTACCAATGATCCCCGAATTGCCCATCTCGATGCTCGCCTGTGCGAAAATCGGCGCTGTTCATTCAGTCGTTTTTGGCGGTTTCTCAGCTAAAGCCCTCCGCGAACGCATTGTTGACGCCGACTCCAAAATCCTCATCACGGCTGATGCAGGGTGGCGGCGCGGTGGACAAATTCCGCTCAAGGCAAACGCTGACGAAGCCGTTCCGGATACCCCCATCGAAAACGTTATCGTCGTCAAACGAGTCGGCGAAGCTGCCAATGTGACGATGAAGGAAGGCCGCGATACCTATTGGCAAGAATTGATGGGGAAAGCGCCGACGACTCCTTTAGATGCTGAACCGATGGATTCAGAGGATATACTGTTTCTTCTGTACACATCAGGTACAACGGGAAAGCCGAAAGGCATCGTCCATACCACTGGCGGTTACTTAACGGGGGTGAATACCTCCTTACGGTCTGTGTTTGATCTCAAGGACAGTGACGTCTTTTTCTGTACAGCAGACATCGGCTGGGTTACAGGACATACCTACATTGTATATGGTCCTCTATCTGCCGGTGGCACGGTGGTCATGTACGAGGGTTCACCCGACTATCCAGGGCGGGACCGTTTCTGGGATATCGTCGAAAAGTACGGTGCGACCATTCTTTACACGGCGCCGACTTCCATTCGCACATTCATGAAGTGGGGCCCTCAGTACGCTGAATCTCACGATCTCAGCAGCTTAAGGTTACTCGGCACCGTCGGCGAACCCATTAACCCGGAAGCTTGGATGTGGTTCCACGAGCACATCGGCAAGGGTCGCTGCCCCATCGTCGATACCTGGTGGCAAACGGAAACAGGTTGCGCAATGATCGCTCCACTTCCGGGCCTCGTAGCGACCAAACCAGGCTCCGCAACACGGGCCGTCCCAGGTGTCTCCGTTGACATTGTCGACGAAAACGGAAACTCCGTGGATCCGCAGAGTGGCGGCTATTTGGTCATCAAGAAGCCGTGGCCGTCGATGTTACGCACGGTTTGGGGCGATGACGAACGCTTCAAGAACACATACTTTGGCAAGTTCAATGGAATCTATTTGCCTGGGGACGGAGCCCATCTGGACGAGGACGGGTACGTCTGGATTCTTGGGCGGATCGATGATGTCATCAATGTGTCTGGCCACCGCATCGGAGCGGCGGAAGTCGAAAGTGCGCTCGTCGCCCATCCTTCCGTGGCAGAAGCAGCAGTCATCGGTCGATCACACGCCATCAAAGGTCAAGCCATCACGGCTTTTGTCACCGTACGTGAAGGTGTAGATACGAATGACGAGCTGGTCGCTTCTCTCAAACAGTATGTCGTGGAAAAGATCGGAGCCATGGCGCGCCCCGAGGAGATTATTTTTGCGGCTGAACTACCTAAAACGCGTAGTGCGAAAATTATGCGCCGCCTCCTCCGCGACATCGCAGAAGGCCGCGTTCTGGGTGATACGACGACGCTTGCTGACCCCAGTGTCGTAGAATCACTGAAAACGCAATATAAAGAAGACTAAGCTCAAATCCCTCTCGAAAACCGCTCGGTTCATTGCATAGCAAACACATAAAATAAGGTCGCTCATCGGAGCGACCTTATTTTATGTGTTTGGAGCCACCTGTCGGATTTGAACCGACGACCTGCTCATTACGAGTGAGCCGCTCTACCCCTGAGCCAAGGTGGCATAGTGGTAGCGGCGGAGGGATTTGAACCCCCGACACCACGGGTATGAACCGTGTGCTCTGACCACCTGAGCTACGCCGCCGTTGCACACATTGGTAATGGCGGAGAGAGAGGGATTCGAACCCTCGAGACGGTTTTACCCGCCTACACGATTTCCAATCGTGCTCCTTCGGCCAACTCGGACATCTCTCCGTGACCCGTATTGCGCGACAGTTGATATATTACATGAGGATGTCCTTTTGCGCAACCCCTTAAAGAAGATTGTCCCGCCGTACACCCTCTAGGGGCACAGTGGGATCTCTGGAAATCTATTAAAATCAAAATAACGTGTTGACGTCGAGGACAGTGTCAAAAATGTAATCAACGTTCAACTTCTCGAATTTCGATCTCGCCTCTTTACCCTCGAGTCCAGTCAGTACAGCCGCAAAAGAAACTCCGAGACGTTGTGCGGCCAAAGCATCAGCGATTGAATCCCCAACAATGAGTACTTTCTGGCGATATCCTTCGAGCGGTACTCGAGTCGCGAGCAGTTCTTCTGGATCATCGAGGCCCGTCAGACTACGTAGGTACGAGTAGGGATTCGGTTTAGATAACGGCCGTGCGCTCGGAACGCGCGCCTCTGCCTCCATCACGTTTGTTGCAGTCGACACGTTCGCCGTGTCAAAATACGACCACCATCCGAAGTGCTGAAGTGGAACTTCCGTTTCCGTCTGCGGCCGACCCGTCGCAACGCCGAGATGTACGCCACTTTCCTTCAAATGCCTCAGGAGTCCGCCTAATGCCTCTGCCTCGACAATGGGAATTTCATTCGTCAGAAACCCCTTTTTGCCGGCTTGCTTCCCTGAGTACGCGTCACCCAAATACCATTCCTGAAACGTGCTCTGACACAGCAACCACAGTTCATGGTCGTCCGACGGCGGCAACACAGCCTTGGCAGCCTCGAATAAATCCTGCTTAGACGTCGCGTTCCTGTATATGGCGTCGTACGTTCCCCACTCCACCCGATACTCGCTACCGCCAAAATAGGTACGTGCGATCTCCCCGATTCGTTGTAATGCCGTAGCAGTCCACCCATGGGAAATTGCATCCTGTACTTGTTCCGACGTACGAGACGATTCCTCTAAGCGACGCAATACGGCAGCTAGTTCGGACACGAAGACCAGGTACACCATGTCCCAATTCGCGTTGACTCCAACGTTCTTCAGCCGTTCCAGCACTCCGTCGTTTTGAAAGACATCGCGGCGGATTTGATGGATGACTTCGTCAGTCGGGTCAGTCCCAAACACTGGCGAAACACTTTGGAGTCCCATGAAACGATTGCTCGTGAGCAGTTCATGCACAGTCAATGCAGAGGCATCGAAATACCGTTCCTCACTCAGCATGACGCCATCGATATCGAATAGAACGGTCTCAAACATAACGCTGTCCCCCATTCACCGTGATTTTCGTGCGTAGTCACGCATAAACTCAGCGAATCTAGCGGCCGATTCCACAGGTACGGCGTTGTATAGAGACACGCGGCATCCGCCGACGGATCGATGCCCTTTCACGCCGACGAATCCCAGCGCTTTCGCCTGTGCCAAAAACTCCTTTGACTGTTCGTCACTCGGCAAACGAAATGTCACGTTCATGTGAGACCTGGCGGATTTAGCTGCGTGGCCGTCGAATAGATCAGGGTACTCATCGATCACGCTGTAGATAAGCCCCGACTTCTCCGCATTTCGACTGGCGATGGCCGTGAGCCCACCCTGCTCCTCGATCCACTCCAGCACGAGATCCATTAAGTAAATGGCGAACGTGGGCGGCGTATTGTATAGCGAGTCCGCCTTTGCGTGAACACCATACTGCAACATGGTCGGAATATCCTGGTTAGCCTGTTGCAACCATTCGTCGCGCACGATGACGACTGTTACCCCGCTCGGCCCAAGGTTCTTCTGCGCACCCGCGTAAATCATGTGGAACTGTTCCACGTCCACCTCATGCGACATAATGTCACTCGACATGTCAGCAACCAGTGGGATTTGCGTTGTCGGAAAAGCGTGCCACTGTGTCCCATAAATCGTGTTATTGGATGTGATATGGACATATGACGCACCTGCCAATGCCTCTCCATCCAGCATTTCCGGAATCGTCTTGTAGCCGTCCTCTTTAGCCTGCGAATCGAGTTGCACACGTCCAAACCGTCGTGCTTCCTGAGCGGCTTTTTCGGACCACGATCCGGTTAGCACGTAAGCCGCCGCCGCATCGCGCGATAGGTAATTCATCGGCAACATGGCAAATTGCAGACTTGCCCCACCTTGTAAGAAAAGCACCCGGTAATTGTCCGGAACACCAAGCAAACGCCGTAAACGATCCTGCGCGCTGCGGTGAATGGCCTCATACGTTTCACTGCGATGGCTGAGCTCCATCACACTCATGCCGGTGCCTTGATAGTCAATCAGTTCCGCTTGTGCCCGCCTGAGCACTTCAAGCGGCAGTGCAGATGGTCCCGCGTTAAAATTATGTGCACGTCCCATAGCTCTCTCCCCCTCACAGTTCGATGGAACGAACCATGGATATTCCGTCGACTCCAGCAATTTGTTTGATGACGTCATCTGGAAGAGAACGGTCAATAGACAACAACATGATGGCTTCGCCGCCGGATTCACGCCGCCCCACTTGCATACCTGCGATGTTGACCTGGGCATCTCCCAGATACGTACCGATCCGGCCGATCATACCCGGCTTATCCGTATGCCGTGTGAACAGAAGAATGCCCTCGCTCGGCATGTCGATAGGATAGCCGTCCAGCTCAACAATTCTCGGTCCCGACTCGTGATACAGTGTTCCTGAAAGATGGTGTGTACCATTTTCCGTGGTAAATGAAAGCGAGATCTCGTTGGTGTAGACGCGACCACGGGACTCGCGAACTTCTTGCACTCGCAGTCCCGCCTCTTCGGCAAACCGCAAAGCATTCACATAGTTGACCTCGTCACGGTAACGGAAGCCAAATAGCCCCTTTAAAACCGTCCTCGTTAAATAACCACCGTCTGGAATGGCAGCGTCACCAGTATAGGTTACCGTTATGGTAGACGGTGCACCTTGCGCTAATTGAGCGGCGAATACGCCCAGTTTTTCAGCCAAGGAGAGGTATGGTGTTAGCCGTTCTTTTTGTTTTTGCGACAGGCTGGGTAGATTGACGGCGTGTTCAAACGGTTCGTCCTTCAGAACCCGGACAATTTGGTGCGCCACTTGAATCGCAACATTTTCTTGCGCTTCAATCGTCGAAGCACCCAAGTGCGGTGTTAAGATGACGTTTTCCATCCTCCGCAAGGGGTGGTCCGCGTCGAGAGGCTCAGACTCGAATACGTCGAACGCTGCACCCGCCACCACGCCTTCCTGCAGCGCGGCACACAGGGCACGTTCGTCGATGATTCCGCCGCGGGCGCAGTTGATGATCCGCACGCCCGGTTTAACTGTTTGGAACCGTGCCGCATCAATTAAGTGATGCGTCTCTTTGGTTAACGGGGTATGGACTGTAATAAAGTCCGCCTCCGCGATTGCATTTTCCAGTGTTGACTTCACAACGCCTAAACTGTCGGCACGCTCCTGTGTTAAAAACGGATCATACCCGAGTACTTGCATGCCAAAGACCTTCGCCCGCTTTGCCACCTCTGTGCCAATACGTCCCATGCCGAGAATGGCGAGCGTCTTTCCACGAAGCTCAACGCCCACCCAGCGTTTCCGATTCCATTTACCGCTGAGCAGATCTCTATTCGCCGCAGGGATGTGTCTTGCGAGGCTGATCATCATGGCGAATGTGTGTTCCGCTGCAGCAATCGTGTTTCCGTCTGGTGCATTAATCACGAGGACGCCGCGTTTTGTAGCTGCTTCCAAGTCGATGTTATCCACACCGACGCCAGCTCGTCCGATGACTTTCAGACGGCGACCGGCAGCTATGACATCTGCTGTCACGTTCGTTTGAGAACGAACAACCAGCGCATCCGCATCCGCTATCGCTTCCAATAGTTCTGCCGGAGACAAACTCGTTTGCACTGAAACCTCGACATCGTCCAACTCTTCAAACACTTCGAGTCCTGTCTGTGAAATGTCGTCTGTCACGAGTATCTTCATGATCTATTTCTCTCCTCCTGCTGCAATACCTAGAGAAAAGGCCACCAAGGCACTTTTCGATTGACGCGTCAAAGTGCCCAGGCGGCCGGCAATTCCCTATGCATCGCACTCCCCTGTGGTGAGACCCACTTTCCGCCAGTTATGCGACGTAACGATTTCCATAGTTCCGACTATAGAAGAGTAACAGTCCGTTGGTCAAGAGATCTGAGCCAAAAAACTGTCAATACCAAATATTCTCGAACAACCGGGCTCTCATCAGTTTGCTGAGACCGCGACCTCACTGTTGGCGTCGACAAATGTGTGATGTAAGGCCTGCACAGCTGCTTCCACGGCACCGGCAGGAATGACACAGGAAACCTTAATTTCTGATGTGCTGACCATTTGTACGAAAATGTTCGCGTCCCGCAGCGTGACGAACATCTGCGCAGCAACGCCGGGGTTGCTGATCATCCCAGCACCGACGATGGATACTTTCGCCAGGTTCGACTCACTTTCTACCCTAGCGAAGCCGAGCTTCGATTTCAGCCCCTGAACAATATCCACGGCCCGCTCAACGTCCGGTTCGTTGACTGTGAAGGAGACGTCCACAGTTGCCTCACCGACAACGCTCTGGACAATTACGTCAACATTCACCCCGTGCTCTGCGAGCTCTGAGAAGACGGACGCGAGTCCGTGCTGTTCTAGAGGTACACCAATGACGGCAATCCGTGCAACCTGCCGTTCGAACGCGATTCCTGTTACGACGTGCCGTTCTTCCATCCGATTCTCTGTCATAGCCACGACCTTTGTCCCTTCCTCCTCAGTAAAGCTCGACCTCACAACAAGGGGTACAGCGAAGTGCTTGGCGTTCTCCACCGCGCGTGGGTGCAGCACTTGCGCGCCCAAGTTCGCCAGCTCCAACATTTCATCGTAAGACACTCGGTCTAATTTGCGGGCTGTCTTGACGACGCGCGGATCAGTCGTATAAACGCCGTCTACGTCCGTGTAAATTTCACAAACATCCGCACTGAGCGCAGCCGCAAGTGCAACTGCCGACGTATCCGATCCGCCGCGTCCGAGCGTCGTGATCTCACCGTCAGCGATACCTTGGAAGCCAGTCACAATGGGGACGATACCTTTATCGATGAGCGAACGAAGTGTGGCAGTTTCGATGGCCGCGATCCGCGCGTTCCCGTGGACCGCCTCCGTTTCAATTCCCGCTTGCCAACCCGTGAGAGATTTCGCGGGACAACCAAGATGAATCAGGCGCATGGCAAGCAGACTGGCCGACACCTGTTCGCCTGTAGACAGCAGACTGTCCATTTCACGCAGGTCTGCCCTGGGTACTAATTCATTTGCTAAATCAACTAGGGCATCTGTGCTGTGCCCCATCGCGGAAACGACAACCACGCAGTGGTGTCCCTCCGAAACGACCCTTTGGACCCGATTCGCAACCACGCGAATCCGCTCCGTCGACCCGACAGAGGTCCCACCATATTTCTGTACGACCAGCACGCTGAACTCCACTCCCCGTCGCTTTGCCGACATCCATTTTGGCTATCATACCGCAGAAACGACGGGTTCGGAAGGAGCAACAGAAAATTCACGCAATGTAAACGCTTCATTCTATCCCGCACGCTTCGCGAGCAAGTGCTAATTGCAATTTGACGGCAGATGAAGCCGTTCCCCCACGAGACTGCCTGGCCTCGACAACCACTTGCGGATCCAAGACAGTGAACACATCCTCTTCAATGACAGACGACTTGGCCTGAAGTGTGTCCAGTGAGAGCCCAGTCAAATTTGTGCCCTTCGAGATGGCCAGTTGAACCAGTTCCCCGACTATGGCGTGTGCTTCGCGAAACGGAATCCCCTTTCGCACGAGGTAGTCGGCGAGATCGGTGGCGTTGGAGAAATCCCTGGCGAAGGCTGTAGCTAAGCGTTGTCGTCTCACCTCCATGGTGGAGATTGTGCCAGCCATCAGTTTCAGCGCCGGAATGACTGTGTCAACGGCGTCAAACGCACCTTCTTTGTCTTCCTGCAAGTCCTTGTTATAGGCCAGGGGCAATCCTTTCACCACTGTGAAAAGACCCATCAAGTGGCCAATGACACGCCCGGACTTACCGCGAATGAGCTCCGGCACATCGGGGTTTTTCTTTTGCGGCATCATACTGGAGCCCGTGGCGTATCTATCGGCCAGTTCGACCCACCCAAACTCCTCCGAAGACCACAATACAAGCTCCTCACTGAGCCGTGACAGATGCGTCATGATCGTCGCCGTCGTGAACAGCAGTTCGAGTATGTAATCTCGATCCGATACAGCGTCGAGCGAGTTTTCATAGAGGCGTGAGAACGCGAGCTCCGAAGCCACCATTTGTCTGTCGATAGGGAACGTCGTCCCAGCCAAAGCGCCAGCACCGAGGGGCATGCGGTCAATTTGCTGCAAGAGGTGAACGAGTCTCGCTTTATCCCGATCGAGCATCCATACGTACGCGAGCAGGTGGTGGGCGAACAAAATCGGCTGCGCCCGCTGTAAATGCGTAAAGCCAGGTACGATGACATCCAGATTTTGCTCCGCTTTCGCAAACAGAGCCCCTTGTAACTCTTTCACCGCGTCCAAAATGTCATTTGCGGCGTCCCGCGCGAACAAGTGCATGTCAAGGGCGACTTGGTCATTACGGCTGCGGCCGGTGTGCAGTTTACCAGCGACTGGACCGATGCGCTCCGTCAACAACCGTTCAATGTTCATGTGGATATCTTCGTCATCGAGCCGAAAGGTAACGTCCCCCGCCGCGATCTCGCTGGCGAGGGATTCGAGTCCTTCAATAATTTGGCGACCTTCAGCAGCAGAGATAATGCCACACTCCGCAAGCATACGCGCGTGCGCTATGGACCCAGCCACGTCATACGGTGCAAGTCTGGCATCGAAGGAGATGGACGACGTGTACTGAAGGACAAGCGCATCGATGTCTTCTTGAAACCGTCCTCCCCAAAGCTTCATACTGCCGCCGATCCTTCCTGTGTATTCGCGGCCACAACAGATACGGTCGATTGGTTCAATTCCGAGCCATCGGATGGTTTCGCGTGCAAAAGCGCATGCACAGATGTGGGGAGACCCCACAGTGAAATGAATCCAACCGCTGCCATATGGTCGAATGTGTCGCCTGTCGTGTAGGTGGCGAGATCGTGTCGATACAGCGAGTATGGAGACTGGCGTCCCGTCACCTGCGCCTGCCCTTTATAGAGTTTGACGCGAACTTCACCGCTCACGTGTGTTTGCGTTGCGTTGATAAACGCGTCAAACGCCGTCTTGAGTGGCGAGAACCACAATCCGTTGTATATGAGCTTGCTGTATTCGAGCTCAAGTCCCATCTTGTACTGCAGAACCTCCCGAGTGAGCGTGAGGTGTTCCAACTCCTGGTGAGCCGTGATGAGCACCTTTCCAGCTGGAGATTCATAGACTTCACGAGACTTAATGCCAACGAGGCGATTTTCAACGTGATCGATCCGGCCAACACCGTGCTTCCCACAAATCGCATTCAACTGTTGAATGAGTGCGTGCAACTCCAGGTGCGTCCCATTCAACGCGACGGGCACACCCTGTTCAAACTGAATGATGATTTCTTCCGCCTCATTCGGCGCCTGTTCCGGTGAAGTGGTCCACAAGAATGCCTCTTCCGGGGCCGCCTCCCAGGGATTCTCGAGGACACCGCACTCGATGGCGCGACCCCAGAGATTCGCGTCAATGCTGAACGGATTGTCGAGGTTCACGGGAATTGGCACGTTGTGTTCCTCGGCATAGCGAATTTCCTCATCACGGGTAAAGCCCCACTCACGAACGGGCGCCACGACTTTGAGCTGCGGGGCCAAAGCGTTGATGGAGACTTCAAAACGGACTTGGTCATTCCCTTTGCCCGTACAGCCGTGAGCAACAGCGGCTGCCCCTTCGGCCGCGGCGACCTCAACCAACAACTGCGCGATGAGCGGACGCGACAGTGCGGAAGCCAGCGGGTACTTGCCCTCGTACAACGCGTTCGCCTTGAGCGCAGGCGCGATGAACTGGCTCGCGAAGCGCTCCTTGGCGTCGATCCGGTACGACTTCACCGCCCCAACTTTCACGGCCTTCTGCTGAACCACATCAAGATTTTGCCCTTCGCCAACATCTACACACATGGCTATTACGTCATAGCCGTAATGATCCGTAATCCACGGGATCGACACGGACGTGTCCAGTCCACCCGAATAAGCGAGTACGAGTTTTTCCTTCATCACATATCCTCCCCGAATGACCCAGCATCTGCGAGTAGAGCTGCTAGGATCGCTTTTTGTGCATGCAGGCGGTTTTCGGCCTGATCGAAAATCACCGATTGTGGTCCATCGATGATCTCCGTGGAGACTTCTTCTCCCCTGTGAGCGGGAAGACAATGCATGAAGATAAAATCTTTCTTAGCAAGACGACAAAGTTCCGCATTCACCTGATACCCATCGAAACTTGCGAGGCGCTGTTCCGCCTCGTCTTCATCCCCCATGCTGACCCATGTATCCGTATAAATGACATTTGCTCCGTCCACTGCACGGGCCGGATCCGTCGTTACAAGCACTTGTGTTTTTTCGTGAACAGCGTGAAATTTCGATTCTTCCACGACTTCCGGTAGCGGAGCGTATCCCGGCGGGGTTGCAATCCGGATGTTCATACCAAGTTTCGGTGCGATTTGCAGCCATGAATTGGCCAAGTTGTTGCCATCTCCAACGTACGCCACGGTAACGCCCTGGAGCGTTCCTTGATGCTCCAATATGGTCAATGCATCGGCCATCAATTGGCACGGATGAAACTCATCAGTCAATCCGTTAATGACAGGTACAGACGCGTAATCAGCAAAGGTCTGAACGTCGCTCTGAGAGAACGTGCGAATCATGACGCCGTCGACATACCTTGAGAGGACCTGCGCTGTATCGGAAATCGGCTCACCACGCCCAGTTTGCAAATGATTGCCCGGGAGGAACAGTGCGTGCCCGCCCAACTGCAACATGCCCACTTCGAAGGACACACGCGTTCTGGTCGATGATTTATCAAAAATGAGGCCAATTGTCTTTCCAGCAAGCAGACGATGAACGAAGTTCGTCTTCTGCGCTTCTTTGAGAACTTGAGCCAAACGAATCAAGTTGGCAATCTCACTGCTCGAAACATCACTAAAGTGCAAAAAGTCCCTTCCACAGAGCGTAAGATGCGCTTCCCACAGCGCATTCTGGAGGCGCACAGACAGATAATTCGATCCCAGCGGCACTACAGAAGACGTACCACGCCCGACCGCACCAGCTGTTTCCCACATGGCCACCCGACAAAACTCCTTCCACTGGTCCACTCAATAGTAGATCGTTTGTCTTTTCTTGTTATGAATTATTATACATCAATATGTATAGATATCAATCGCTTGTTCCATTCCTAGGAGAAATTCGGGCTTCAGCGTGGATGATCCCGCAAACGACAAAAAAAGGACTGCCCCTGCACCCATCCTACGATGGCATGCGGGACAGCCCCGTGCTGACCGAGACAATCAATTATTCTGTCGCGATATCTTGGTCCGTAATTTCGTTTCCAGGTTCAATCATCATAAAGTGAACCGTTGGGTGATCGATGAACACTTGCAACCGTTTTGCTGCCTCAGGTTGACCATGTTTACGAAGTTCGCGTTGATACGTCGTCAACAACTCGATCACGTCTTTTTCACCCGCTTGATCAAGGTACCGAAGTGCCACTTTGGCACCTTTTGCAATCCTACGGCGAAGAGCATCTTCATCGAGTCCAAGCTCCGGTTGGAAGCGCAGATACACGCGTCCACCGGTCATACCGGAGCAAATCCACGGACCAGGGTCACCCATGACCACCACACGACCGCCTGTCATGTATTCGAATGCGAAGCCCTTGACGTTCGCTCGACTGCCGATAGACGAAAGTCCATCTTGCACCGGCTCTGCCAATTCCCCGCCGATGACCATATCGGCACCAGACAAACGAATACCCGCACGCGCATCAGCATTTCCTTGGATGATGAACAACCCGTGGGCCGCTCCGTATGCGAGGCCTTTGCCGACAGAACCACCGCGCCAAACACCATCTGCACATCGACGCTTCAGAACGAGGATTTTCCCGCCAAACGCAGCTTTGCCTACACCGTCCTGTGCGCCACCGAGCGCAACACTCGTCATACCTACTGTGTGATAAGCAGCGAATCCTGCTCCGGCCACCCCATCATGGAATACGTGACGTGTCTCACCATTTCGTCCACTGCGGACGTTTTCGCCACTGTCACGGATGCCAAGTGCACGCGGAACAGTGTGAATGGACGTGGGGTGGGCTGCCGCCGTTGAGTTGTGCAGCACCACGCCATCCGTCCCAGTTGCTACAGGATACGTGACGACCTCTTGCAGTACATCGCCGTAAGCCTCATCAAACGATCTCGACTTCACATGCGTTCCACGTCCTACAAACGTCTCGTTGACCGACCGCAACCAGGATGTGTCAACGCGCGCATCGTCCTTCAGTTGAACGAGTAAGTCGCTCCGACCGACCAAGTCCTGCGTCCGGTTTGCACCCAACTGCGCGGTCAACTCTGCAATGTGCTGCCCAATAGATTTAAAGAATGTGACAAGCTGGTCGACGGCCGTGTCGAACTCGCGCGGAGCAAAGGCCTTCAGCCCTTTTGCTGCCGCCTCCTCCATGCCGTGCATCTGCGTGGCAATGCCCACGTGACAAGTGTCCTTGTGGCATGCACGACACGAAGTACATCCGATGGCAACCATGGCCATTGTCCCGAAACCAACGCGGTTGGCACCTAAAAGAATGGCTTTCATGGCGTCCGTTCCAGACTTCAATCCACCGTCCGCCCAAATTTCCACAACGTCTCGCAATCCAGCTTCGCAGAGCGCCTCATGGGCAAGCTTGACACCGATCTCCATGGGTAGGCCAACATGTCGGATCGCGTGGGCCCGAGCTGCACCCGTTCCACCATCGAAACCTGACAGGGCAACGACATCTGCTCCGGCCTTGGCGATCCCGACGGCAATTGTCCCCACGTTCGGAACGACCGGTACTTTGACAGAGACCTTCGCGTACGGACTGACCTCTTTCAACTCGTAAATAACTTGAGCCAAATCCTCAATAGAATAAATATCATGATTGTTTGATGGCGAAATCAAGTCCACGCCAGGCGTCGCATTTCTGGCATTGGCCACTTGTACAGTCACTTTCGAACCCGGCAAGTGACCGCCTTCACCCGGCTTTGCGCCTTGCCCAATCTTGATCTCCAAAACATAGGCACCATTGCACAAGTCCGCATTGACGCCAAACCGGCCCGAAGCAATTTGTCTACCGCGGTTTCGTGGATACTTCGTCAACAGATCCTTGATTTCTCCGCCTTCGCCGTTGAGACCGACGATGTTCAAGCGATAGGCAGCTTCGGCATAGGCACGATAAGCAACTTCATTTTGCGATCCAAATGACATGGAGCTGATGACGAACGGATAAGAATGCACATCCACGGATGTGTCCACGGGTCCTTCAGCCGGTATTTCGTCACGCGAGATGTCCAACACGTGACGAAGACTCAACGGATTGTCTTGCTCAAAGGCGTTTAACTTCGACACGAACTCATCGTACGGAACATCCCCCTGTGCAACGGATCCGGCGGATTTCCAAATACGTGGGTACAGTTGGAAGAGTTTGTTGACGCGAACGGATTTTTTGTCTGGTGCCGAATACCAGGTATGCCGCAGTGCCGATTGTTCTTCCATCTTCTCGAACGTCAGCCCAGCTTGTTCAGAACCACAAAATGATGGTATGGCTAGCATTTGACTTACTTCGTCCGATAGCCCAATGGCTCCGAAAAGGCGCTCATATCCTCTGACCTCGTGGATACCAAGCGTCGAAATAACCTTCTCCATGCCTTTTGACAGGGCCTTGTAAAGATTTTCAATGGCCTGCATATCGCCTTTGGAAGCCGCCGTTTCCCACATGAGATATGGCACGACGGCATCCGCTCCGAGACCGAGTGCTACCATGATATCGTGCAAGTTCCTGAGGCCGCCGCTCCGAAGGATGAGGCTGCTTCGCCTGCGCAAATATTCGCCTTTGTGCTTGCCAGCAGGCCGCAATAGCGCTTTGTGAATGGCGGCTGTGACGATAAACGGATCGATATGCTGACCGCGTTTGAACTGGAGTCGGTCATCCAGCACAATTGCATTCGCCCCCGCCTGGACGGCCTCTAACGCCTCTCGTCCAAAGCGCTGGAGGGCAGCGGAGATGGACTCGCCTTCCTCCCGATGGATAAGAATTTCAACTGTTCCATGGGGACTCGTGTGCAGCAATGCCAATGCATCTTCATAGCACATCGTCCCATAGCGGTGTGCAAGGTTTTGAATGGCCTGAAACTCGATGCTGTACGATTTCGGCAACTCTTCCAACAGAATCGGTGCGTGTACCTCAATTCGAGGAGCCTGATGATACAAGCCGTCAAATGAAGGTCTGCGCCCCAATACCGCGCGTGTGCTGAAGTGTTCTATCTCGCGCTCGCGATCAATTGCCGGATTCGTGACAACCGCAACCGTTTCGTGCAAGAAATCAGAGAGGAGCGTCGGCTCATCCGAGAGTGCTGCTAACGGACTATCAAAACCGAGAGACTTGATCGGTTCCGCCCCAGTCTGTACTTGTTGCTCAATGAGTCTTACGTCGTCGTCGCGAAAACCAAAAGCCAAAGCGCGAACCTCTAAGGGTTTCTCATCCCGTTCCGGATGGATCACTTCACTCTTCTGCCCGTACGGACCCGTAAAGTGTAAATTCCGGTGCTCCCCTCCGAATTGAAACCGTCCGCGTGCCGACCGGAGCACTTCTTGTTGCAGTTCATGGTACTGGTATAACTTCGCCCCTTCGAAAGTCCACGTAACCCCAATTTTTTCACCAGGTGATAAGGACTTGGGTTCGGCTACCCACGTGCTTTGTGGAATAATTCCCTGCTCGGAACTGAAGCAGTAAGCCGTATCCGTTTCGACTAGCCACATCGGACGAAGTCCCACAGCGTCGACGCTGTACACCGCAGCGTTGCCGTGGCGCATCATCACGCCTGCTGGACCTTGGGCGAATGGACCCCAGAGTGAGCGATAGTACATGTACAAATCAGATAGCTCTTTCGGCATCTGCTTAATCTCATGGACGATGGGTGGAAACAGGAGTTCCGCCGTTTCAAATAGTGTCCACTTTCGATTCGACACAAAGTGCAACACCGCTTGGTCCACCATCTGTGAATCGCTAAACTCTGCACGAACGGGAATACCTATCATGGAAGCCTCTGTAAAGAAGCGCAAAATCGTATTAATTTCACCGTTGTGTCCCAGAGAGGAAAACGGTTGAACTCTTGGAAACGAAGTTGTCGTATTTGTCGAATACCGTGTGTGTGCTAACACGAACGTCGAAGTGCACAGAGGGTGACGAAGGTCGTCATAATAGCGATACAATGTTTCATCATTGCCAATCACCTTGTACACGACGCTGTGATGCGAGAGCGACGCAACATGCGCACCTGCCAGCTCATCGATGGCAGCAAACGCGTTCGACAGACGTTCGTCGTCAACTGTGCCTGCAACACCTGCAACTTGGTAAAAGACAGGAGATACCGACTGAGCCATGGGTCCGAGTGCCGCTTTGTTCGCACCGTCCACACGTACGAGCTCAACCTCCAATCCCAGAGAGGTCAAGACTGCCGTGACGCTTTCAGCGAGATGTTCCACCCGATCTTCGTCGAGCATGAAATGGCCAACGAAGAAGTCATCCCGATACACAAGATCTCCGTCTTTGCCCGCGGAATTTAGTCTGTACTTCCATAATTCGCGAGGAATATCTAACAACAGGCCGCATCCATCGCCTTCTCCGGCTACGTAGCCGGCTCTGTGGCGCATCGATTTCAACGCGTCCAACCCGTTCTGAATTGGATGGTTTGAAGGTTGCCCAGATTTCTCTATCTGCGAATAGATGCCGCACGCATCGTGTTCGCGGTTGATGTCGGCTGACAAGGCATGTAGGTCCAAGTGCGCCACTCCTTTTTTGCAAAATATTTTGACACTCTTTATATCTGCGCGTCAATCAATTTGTCATAAAATGACGAGTTATCTCACAGGTACGATTGAAATATTATACGATATATTGAATAATAATGCTATGGCTCGTTATCATCACACGCAACGTTGAAAGGGGGACCCCAGAATGGAGGTCCGTAAGGCATCCTCTTCAGATGTCGAAAGTATGCAAAAACTCATTCAGCAGTTTGCCGATATAGGCTTGATGCTCCCCCGGACAATCAAGTCCCTATGTGAACATTTGCAATGTTTCACAGTAGCAGTGGAGAACGACAAGGTGATTGGTGTTGCCGGGTTGCATGTTCTCTGGAAAGACCTCGCGGAAATAAGGTCACTCGCGGTAGACCCGGACCTACATGGTCGAGGGGTGGGCCGAAAAATTGTCGAGCAACTGCTACAGGAAGCGGAGAAGTTAGGAATTGCACAGGTCCTCTCGTTGACTTACCAAACACAGTTCTTTGAAAAATTAGATTTCCATGTTGTCCGTAAGGAAAGTTTACCTCACAAGGTTTGGAAGGACTGCATTTACTGCAATAAGTTTTACCACTGCGACGAGGTAGCTATGGTATATTATACACATCATTACGATGGTTTCCAAGCGGCAAAAGAGGCCTGATCCCGGTAGTTCCAACGTCATATGACATGAAAACATCCGAAGCAGAGGTCTTCCTCCCCTTCGGATGTCGCTTATTTATTAGAAAATCACTTTATTAAGTTTATCGTATTCGCAAATTCATCAATGTGTTCCTCTGTAATAATCAGCGGCGGCACCACGCGAATCCGCTTGGGCCCACACTTCGTTACGAGCAACCCATGGTTGGCAGCTCGCTCCAAGAAAAGACCTGCATCCGGAACGTCAAACCCCCACATCAAGCCACGTCCTGTCACGTTGTTGGCGAAGCTCTCAAGAATCTTTTGCAAGTGCCTGCCCATGGTTTGAACATGAGCTAAGAATTCCGGCTGCGAAACCGTGTCGACAACATAATTGCCCACGGCCATAGCCAGCGGGTTGCCACCAAACGTCGATCCATGTGCACCTGGGGTAAATGCCTGCGCCACCGCACCCTTCGCAACCACCGCACCGACTGGAAATCCGTTCCCCAAGCCCTTTGCCATCGTCACGATGTCAGGTTGTATACCAACTTGCTCATAGCCATAGAAGCTTCCGGTCCGTCCAACGCCTGTTTGCACTTCATCCACAATTAAGAGCGCGCCACATTGCCGTAAGCGGGCGGCTAGTTCCTGTAAAAATGACGTATCCACGGGATGAACACCGGCTTCTCCTTGAACGATCTCGACGATACAAGCCGCCACATCCTCATCAATGGCCTCGAGTACAGCATCGAACGTTTCCGGTGATATACAGTCCGGAACCAGAGGTTGAAACCCTTCGTGATAGGCGGGTTTTGGCGTCATCGATAACGCACCCATCGTTCGGCCATGAAATGCACCGGGCAAAGACAATATTTTCGTGCGTGTCGGCGATCCCCCATATAACAATTGATATCGCCGCGCCAGTTTTAATGCAGCCTCATTGGCTTCAGTACCCGTATTGACAAACATCGCCTTGGCATCAGGGAGCTTGGATAGTATCGCGAGTTTACTGGCCAGTTCGACCTGTCCTGGTACGAGAAACAAGTTAGAGGTGTGCCAAAGCGTTTCTGCCTGTTGCTTCAAAACAGCAACGGCACCTGGGTGCGCGTGACCCAGACTGCAAACCGCAATTCCTGCCGTGAAATCTAAGTACCGCTTGCCCTCGGTATCGAAGAGGTAGGGTCCCTCGCCTCGCACCATGGCCAATTCACGTGTTCCATAGTTGTGAAACAAGGTGTTCGTCTCAAGTGTCGTGATCATTCGTGCACCTCCGTGTATGTTGGATTTGCAATGAGACAGGTTCCATAGCAGGACCTTGTCGTATCTGCATCCAGGGCGGCTCGGCGAATGGCATAATCCAGACTTTGCCCGTCGCTTCCGTCGACCACCCACGTCTCCCGGATACCATGCGCTGCCGCGTACAGCATGGCTGTCACCTTTGGAATCATGCCTGCCGAAAACGATCCGCTGGACACATGATCCTTCAACTTCTCCACGGTCACGTCAAATAATTGCTCACCTGCTGCAAAATCCGCGAAGACGCCGCTGACGTTGGTACAAAAGATCAATTTGTCCGCACACAGCGCACGAGCCACGTGGGCTGCAACGGTGTCAGCATTGAGATTGAATAGACGTCCTTCACCGTCGCGACCGTAGGGCGGAAGTAACGGAATCAAACCTTCTGTCCAGGCGTTTAACAGCGGATTCGAGTGAACATGTGAAACATCTCCCGTTTGCAAATGACCAGTGTCTCTCGCCCCTACCACGGTGTCGTCTATCATGGGTAGAAATCGAACACCGTCACACGCCAGTTGACCCGCCAGACGTTCGTTGCAGGTGCGCAGTGCCGCCTCAACAATTGGCATTGCCTCAGTCGTGGTTAGGCGCAACCCATCAACAAAAGGGAGCTCGATGCCTGCTTGAGCTAGTCGACGTGAAATTTCAGGGCCTCCACCGTGAACGACGATCACTTCGTGTTGGAGACTGCGACAAGTCGCAAGAGCGAGACGCAACTGCCGTTCCCCTGCTCCGTCGAGCGCTCCCCCGATCTTCATGACGATACGCACAGAACCACCCCCTCATATCCACGTTGAGATTGCCCCTAGCCCCGCTGATTGGTCGACTCCACACATGACATTTGCATTTTGCAACGCTTGCCCAGCAGCACCCTTCTGTAAATTGTCAAGTGCGCTAAACACCTGCAGCATACGATTGCGTTCGTCTACTATCAGCCCGATGTGACAGTGATTTGATCCCTGTACGGACTTGATATGAGGCACTTGTTCACCTGAGAGCACATGTACAAATGCTGCGTTCTCATAACAATTTACATAGCGACGATAGATTTCCTCACGCGAAACGACTTCCCCCAGCGGAATGTATAGACTTGCAAAGATTCCTCGGTTTATGGGTAGCATCTGGGTGGTTAAGAGCAGTCTAAACTTATCCGATAGGGCCCTCTCCACTTCGGGAATATGCTGATGTTTGCCCACCCGATATGCGTAAAAATCATCGGTTAATTCAGCAAATTGAAGGTTTGTCTTAGGGCTTCGGCCCGCACCCGTAACACCGGATTTGGCATCCGCAATAATCGGTCCTCCCATCCCAACAAAAGGCGCATCCTGGAGTGGTTTGAGCGCAAGCAACACCGCCGTTGCATAACAACCCGGATTTGCAACAAGAGACGCCTCTTTCAACTCCTCTTCCGCAAACTCGGTGAGTCCATAGACTGCGTTCCTCTGAGCCGCCTCATCTACAGGCTCTTTGTCGTACCACAACCGGTAGAGGTCCGACGGAAGGCGAAGGTCACCGGAGAGATCGATCACCCGCAGTCCTCTTGCCCACAAATCTGCAGCGATGTGCCCGGACTGACCCGAGGGAAGGGCGACAAAGACGAGATCGCATGCAGTCTGACATTCTTCCGGGTGATAGGCCACAACCGGAGTTCCCGCAACATGAGCCATGTGGGGAAACAACTCGGCAAACGGCGCACTACGGGCATGCGATCCCGCCAAGTACGTCAAGCGCATCGACGGATGCCCGAGCAACAGGCGAATGAGTTCCATTCCAGCGTAACCTGTTGCGCCAATCACACCGACGCGGATCGTCCCATCACTCACGAATAAACATCCCCTATTGTGTATTTTAATTCAGTATAACGAAAGTGATAGAGGATGAGAAGGGATAGACGAGCAGTCTTTCCTAAACGCTTCTGTGCTAGTGCCCGTGTCAGAGGGCATATGTCCTATCATTCCATGCAGTAAAGTCGAAGGAGGGATAGATGATGGGTGTTTTCGGCGGGTATACAAGATGGGCGGTTGTATTTCTAATCATCTTCGTTTTATTCTTCCTCTTATGTCCCAGTTACGGTTACGCATACGGATACGGAGGGGCTCCTCTGACAGCCGGGACGATCACGGCATCACACTATGACGCAACAGTTACAGCGGGCTACGCAACCGGTGGCCTTGGCGGTGGTTACGACCACCACTACGGCGCAGTTGACTACATCGACAGCGACCCGAGCGACTTGTGATTGTCGAGTACACGCTAAACGAGCGCCAGTCCGACGTGAACTGGCGCCTCGTTGTTGCAAAGTGGTATATTTTAGATATCCAGGAGGTGCGAACGTGTTCCAAAACCCGAATGACGAAACAATTGCCAAAATTCTCGAAGATGCGAAGACCATCGCTGTTGTTGGACTTTCGGACAAGCCCGAGCGAGACAGCTACAGAGTGGCTGAATACCTTCAGCGGCACGGATATCGTATCATCCCGGTCAATCCGTCGATCGATACAGTGTTGGGCCAAAAATCTGTGCCTTCCCTGCGCGATCTGGACGATCCCGTCGATATCATCGATGTATTCCGTCGCAGTGACGCACTTCCGGCTGTTGTAGACGAGTCATTGACCCTGTCCGCCCCAGTCATTTGGGCGCAACTCGGTATCATCAACGAGGATGCAGCACAAACGGCGACGGAAAATGGCAAGACAATGATTATGGACCGTTGCATCAAAATCGAACACAGTAGACTCCTCAGGTCGTAACGGGCTGTCTCAAAGTCATCTAGAAATGAACTAGACGTGTGCCGGGGGCTGAGGGGTATCAGGGGATGCACGGGGGCTGACGGACGGAACAACGGACTTTTGTTCCCTAATCGCAAGTTATATGCCTCTCCATGAACAAACTAGATACTCGCAGTCCTTTGTCCCCACCAACACAACCTTCAGATGCACACAAGTGACCCCATAGGGGTACTGAGTTCCTTTAGTCAATCTTATGTGGGCGCGGCGTGCTTATAACGGACTGCCAGTCACCTATTGTGCGTGGTTCCTTGCTAATGGTGTGACCAAGACACCTCTAATGTGTTTCTCCTCGTACATCAGCAGGGCGGAGGGCTTCTAACGAATGAAAAACAGCTCCTCGGATATACCGAGAAGCCTTAATACAACTGCAATTTCTAGTGGCGCGTCCGGAGGGATTCGAACCCCCGACCTCTGGCTCCGGAGGCCAGCGCTCTATCCACTAAGCTACGGACGCAAGCGACGAAAGATATCTTAGCATACATTGCACACCGATTGCAATCCCTTGCTTCGATATTCGTCCTGCGCGCACTGTCGAAGGCCCAGAGACGTTCCCGCGCGGCTATCGCCGCGCGAGTTTTACTGGAGACTTCGTATCGGCAGAGCGATAGGCGGCAAGGGCGACTTCCAATGCCCGCAGTCCATCTTCCCCGGTCACCGATGCATCCTGCTTCGCTCGTACGCTGTGGACGAAATCGGCGACAAGGAGTTGATCCATGTCGTCGCCCCAGTTTTGATACGTGGCATGTCCTAGAGTATCGCTGTGAAGTGTCATAGCTTGGGCAAATGCATCCACTTCCACAACGCCATCTGTGCCAATCACTTCGAGCGTAACATCTCCCCAGGTCGGATATGTTTTACACCGAGACCAGCTCGGGTCGTGGGACGCTACGACACCATTTTCAAAGTCGAAAACCAACAAGCCGCAGTCGTCGACGCGCAGGTCCTGGTTAAAGTGTGTATCAATTTCCGCGTACACCTCACGTACTTCACTTCCCGTAAACCAGCGCATCAAGTCGATCACATGAACCGTATGATCCATGACGGCACCGCCGCCTGACAGCTCCGGGTCCACGAACCAGCCACCAGGATTTTGTCCGCGGTTCGTTCCACGAATGGCGAGAATTCTTCCCAGTTTCCCCTCGTCAATTAACGCCTTCACCCGGCGGATGGAAGGTTGAAATCGAACTGGAAAGGCAATTTGTAAGATCGTCCCGTGCTCCTCGCACGCTTCAACCATGCGAACTGCATCTTCAACGGTCGTGGCGATGGGCTTTTCACAAAGTACGTGCTTCTTTGCCTGTGCTGCAGCCACGACGATGCGGGCGTGCTGAGCATTTTCCGCACACACGATAACAGCGTCGACATCCGTGTCCAGCAAATCGTGGTAGTCGCTTACATACGGAACATCAAACTTATCTGAGGCAATCATGCCACGCTCTTCATTTTCGTCAGAGATGATGGAGAGTTCCACGTCCGGGATGTGTTTCAATGCCTCGGTGTACGCGTGAGCATGCATGTGAGCGAAACTGATGATCCCTACCTTCACATGGATCCTCCTAACTCCACGGGCTCTCCCGTTTGAATCGATTTTAATGCCGCCAAACTGATCTCCAACGCCTTATACGCGTCATGTGGAGTGACAAGGGCATCGCTCGCCGTCTCGATACAGGACAAAAAGTGCTCCAGTTCTAGTTGGTATGGGTCTTTATCAAGTGGACTCTCAGGGACGGCCACGCCGCCTGTCTCCGTGCCGTTCTGGCGGAGCGACAGGTGGATCGGCATTTCTTCGTCGCTTCGATGCTCCAAGACGCCCTCTGTACCAGCGACTTCAAGCATGGTCCGAAATCCTGACGGATAAGCCCACGTCCCTTCGACATGGGCGATCACGCCGTTTTGGAATCGCAGGCTGACAAAGGCGTGATCGAGTCGATTGAGCTCACGGCCAAGTAATCCCTTTGCGTAAACACGCTGAACTTCACCGAAGCACCAGCGTAAAAAATCAAAGTCGTGGATAATCATGTCAACGACCAGTGTTCCACTCCGTTCAACACTCGCGTACCAATCGTTCCATCCTTGTGGGAATCCACCACCCCGCATTGCCCGGGCGGTCCCCACGGAACCCATCGCTCCGGCTTCCAGCAGTTCGTGCGTCTGGCGGTATTGCGGGAAAAACCGCAGAACCTGTGCAATGAACAACCGAATTCCGTACTCGCTGCAGATTCGAATGATGGCTTCGGCGTCATCCAATGTGCGGGCGATCGGTTTTTCGCAGATCACGTGTTTGCCGGCCCGCGCGGCTTGCTCTACGATTGAGCGGTGCAAATACGTCGGGACACAAACGTCTACGACGTCGACCTCTTCAGCCTCAAGTATTTGCTGCAGCGAACTGTACCATTGTGTGTCAAACCTCTTTGCCATCTTCCGTCCATGGTTTTCGCGAATATCGACGATACCAACTAGGGTCGCATTCGCCATGCGTAAATAGCCGGCCGCGTGAACGCTGCCGATTGTCCCGCATCCTACGAGCGCTACTCGAAACATCCGAATCCTCCTTCACGCGTCAGACGTTCGTTGTCTGGTCAACGACGGATCGCAAGAATGCCAGACTCTTTAGGACACCGTCGATTTCGTCTCCATCTCCTTCGTACTCAAGAGACAAACTTGCGTCATAACGAATGGTGCGCAGCATATTGACAACATCCCCATATGGGACGATTCCGCTTCCGCATTCCCTGCCGGCAAAATACTCACCCGTCGTGGCGAGGAATCCTTTGTCACTTGGTTCGAAGTCTTTCGCGTGCACATGGGCGACATAGCCGGACAGCTCAGCCAGTGCTTCCATGGGCTGCTGACCAACCAAATAGAAATTTCCAACATCGAATGTCGATCGCAGTTTGTCAGATCCGACATCGAGAATGATCCGCTTTACCTGATCCCCACGTCCAGCCAACTTCCCGTGATTTTCGAGCGCCAAGACAACATTGTCGTTTTGGATCCGCGCCGTCGCCTCTTTGAAACCGTCAACAATATATCCCACGGCGGAATCAAAATCGTATCCTTCCTTCAGATCACCCGCGAACACTCGCACGACCGGAGCGGAAAATTTCTTAGCCATTTCAACGCCCTTTAACACAGAAGCGAGTGCCTGTTCGCGTTTGGAACGATCCGACTGAACACAGTCATTTGTCACTGCGTACACATCAACCGTCATCTCGTGGTCATGCACGTACTCTAGAACCTTAGCAACCTCATTCGCCTCGTCCCGCCAGAACACATCGAGAAGTTCAACGTGCTGAATGTCGTGTGTAGAACAAAACTCAAGAAAGTCCATGACTGTCCAGCCATCGTCAAAGAACTTGCGATGTAGACTCCACATACTGACACAAAGATGCATCATGATGTCCTCCTAGTTATCGTGATTGACGAACGAATATCAGATAACGACTTCGCGACCTAATTCGTTGGACTTGACAATCGCCGCAAGCATTTGCACGACTCGAGCACCTTCCTCGGCGTCGATCAGCGGCTGTGTGTGATTTTTCACGCATTCCACGAAATGATCGATTTCATCCTGATAAAAGTCATTCTTTACGACGTCGATGTGGCTTTCCGCCAACACGTTTGAACGTTCGCCGTAGAAACAGAGCGGATCGATTGACACACCACCCTGGCTGCCGTAAACATCCACTTTTACAGCGTCGTCTTGTGGACCGTTCAGCGCCCAACTGACTTCAAGACTCAAGACCATTCCGTTTTCAAAGCGAATATAGGCACTAGCAAAATCCTCTACGTCAAAGACCGAATTGTCCTGATTCGCTCCGTCAGCAGACTTCCACCTCGAAGTCATGACTGTGCTATATTTCCCTAGACCCTGAACTAATTGACCCGAGATAGTTGTCGGCTTCTGCATGCCTGTGATCCACCAGGCTAGATCGAGTACGTGTACACCGATGTCCATAAGTGGTCCGCCGCCGGATTTCGCTTTGTCGGTAAACCAACCTGTTGGTGTGCCACGGCGACGCAAAATTTTCGCCTTGACGTAATACAAGTTTCCAAGGTCGCCGTTGTCAACGAAGCGCTTCAATACACGTGCCTCATTGCGGAACCGGTGCGGCATACCAATCATGCAAATTCGATTATTCTGTTTAGCCATTTCCACTAACTTCTGTGCCTCACTGTAATCAGTGGACAGGGGTTTCTCGAGAAGTACATCGGCACCGTGCTCAATGGCGGTCAGCGCCAGCGGTACATGGCTTGTATTAGGGGTACAGATGCTGACCGCATCGAGCTGATGATTCTGAAACATTCGAGCAACATCGGAGTATACGTGTTCAACACCGTACTTGTCGGCGATCATTCGAGCTCTCGCTTCATTAAAATCCACAAGAGCTACCAGTTCCACGTCCTTGTGTTTGTGGTAATTCGGCAAATGTGCGAGGTCCGCAATGGACCCCGTTCCGATGACACCTACTTTGATGGTCACGATAAATTTCCCCCTGTCGCCTGTTCGTTTATGAAAACTTGAAGGGCCGCGCCAACCAAACCTGCCTCTGGCCCAAACGTCGGAGTCTCAAAAGCAACGGACTGAACAAGTGATTTCATGCCAAGCTTTCGTACACGAGTTGATACATCGTCCACCACCCAGCGGCGGTTTGCCACAACGCCGCCACCGAGAATAACCATGCCTGGGTTGAATGTGTGTATCAAACTGACACACGCAAAACTGATTGCTTCTACCATTTCGTCAATGGTTGCCCGTGCGAGCGAATCCCCTTCAACGGCTTTGGCGAACACCTCGTGACTGGAGACTTCAGATACTGATCGTCCCGAAGCAGTCAATCGTTCGCTCATCCTTGCCGCAATCCCCGTACCGGATCCATACAGTTCCAGACATCCCCGAGATCCGCAATTACACATCGGTCCGCGAAAATTGACAGTGGTATGGCCAAGCTCCGCTGCACCGCCCCATGCGCCATGTAGTATCCGCCCGTCGACGAGAACCGCGCCACCAACACCCGTCCCAAAAGCCAGCATCACAACATTTTCACTCGCCTGCGCTGCGCCCAAGGTGACTTCAGCTAATAAGTGGACGTTGACATCGTTATCGACCCACACTGGCACGCCGAACTGGGAGCCCAACTTCGCTCCAAGCTCAATGTTCTCCCAATTCCGAATATTGGGCGTCCCAGATAGCACTCGTCCCCGCACAAAGTCGATTTGCCCTGCCGTCCCAACTCCGATCCCATCGATAGGCAGCGCTTGCTTTCGCGAAGATTCCAACAGATGTTTGACAACATCCACGACCGCAGCGACAACAAGCTCGCCGTCGGTCGCTGGTGTACTGCGGCGCAACCGCTCAACGACGTACCCATCTTGACGGACGATACCCGCTAATATCTTCGTGGCACCAATATCTACACCGATGCTATAGCGCATCATCTGACCTCCACGTGACCGGACACCTACGGTGCTAAGCGATCCTTTCCCAGTGGCACAGCGCGTTCTAGACTTTCTACGAATGTGCGGGTGATCTCCTGCGGCCGAGTGATAGCCGACCCCACAACAACCGCACAGCACCCAAGTTCGATGCATCGAACTGCTTGATCTGGGGAGCGAATCTTCCCCTCCGCGATGACCGGAATATCGACGCGTTGTACCAATGCCTCAATTAGTTGGAAATCTGGTTGACTCGTGCCTGGACTATAAGGTGTGTACCCTGACATGGTCGAGGCAACAAAGTCGACGCCTAATGCGGCCGCCTGAATCCCCTCTACCAAGGTGGATACGTCACCCATAATTAATAGTTCCGGGAACGCTTCGCGAATCCTGCTGATCAGTTTCTCTAGTGACAAGCCGTTTGGTCGCAGTCTTGATGTAGCATCAATCGCGACCACGTCCGCACCGGCACTTGCCACTTCCTCGACTTCCTGTAAGGTTGGCGTGATATACACCGGACTGTCCGCATAATTCCTCTTGACGATACCGATGACGGGTAGATCGACCTCGGCCTTGATGTTTCGAATATCCTCTGCACCATTTGCCCGAATCCCAACAGCACCGCCGGCCATGGCAGCAACGGCCATGCGCGGCATGACGCCTGCACCAGACAGCGGTTCGTCATCAATCGCTTGACACGAAACAATCAGCCCACCACGAATTCTCTCAAGAAACGCTTCACTATTCATCTGAATCACCAAATCCTATGAAGATTCGAGCTACTGATCACGCGCTTAAAGATGTATTCGTATTTACAACGGAATATCCTTTCGTTTTAATTATAAAAGTGGAGAATTTTTTTATGATTGATGAATGGGGAGATGAACGTTGACCACTGGAAGTTCGTTCCGACTGGCAGCCTGCTCGGATCTACATTTTATGGCCTGGGCTGAGACACTCGAACCTGTAGATTGGGTACCCGCGTTGTATCATGCACTGCAGGACATTTCCGCACAAAACCCCGATATGGTCGTCATCAACGGCGATTTAACCAACGGTAAAGTGCGTGACTATGACCTGGCCATGCGTGCACTCAGCCAGTATGTTCATGTTCCCGTCCTCTACACCATGGGCAACCACGAATATTACGGGTTTTACGAGGAGGAAAACTATTCCACTAAACTCGCACAAGAGCGCTTTCTTCACTTCACCAAACAGAATGCAATCTATTTCGAGAAGTCTCTCGACAACATCACGCTATTTTGCTTGTCACCTGAGGCGCTCCACCCCCATTGGCACGATTCCGCTTGGCTGTCAACTGTTCAACTGACTTGGCTTCGGAGTCGATTGGAAACGTGCTCTGGCCCCATCGCTGTCTTTCTTCATCAACCAGTGAATGATACAGTGGCAAACTCCGAAAATACTTGCTTCCAGTCTCTCGAGTTAGTGCAAATCCTCTCGTCCTACCCAAACGACGTATTTGTTGTGAGTGGACATACCCATCAACGAATGGACCAAGAAAGTCAGTATGTTCTGAAAAACGGCGTGCACTACATTGGTGGAGGATGCGTCCTTGACCCACATCCGCAAACTCGGTTTCTCGACATTTCTGACCGGGACATCACGTTACGTATTCGTGACCATAAATCCGTACGCTGGATTCCCGATTACGACCTCACGATCCCGTTCGCTTCAAAAGTAATTTGAACCCCTCTAACTAACAGCGTTCAGCCCTGATCATCTCTCGCAACCCATGAGGCTGGCCACGGGCCAGCCTCATCGCATCAATATAACTTGTCAAGGACAGACTTGGCAGTTCGGTTCAACGCATCGAACGTCGACGTCCGCTGCTTCATGGACACCACCGTCGACAAAATATCGAGTACATGAATCTGTGCCAACTTGGATGCAAAGGCCCCGCCCTGTAACGGTGTTTCTTTAGCGGCTGCAAGCAATATCGCGTCAGCGTACGATGTCACGGGAGAACGGGCGTGATTCGTCAAGCAAATGACAAACGCTCCATTTTCCTTTGCAATTCTCACAGCGTCGACCAGATCCTTCGTGCTGCCCGACGTCGAAATACCGAAGACGACGTCTTCTTCCGTTGTCATGGCACAGTTCATGGCGATAATGTGACCATCTGACGCACAGTGGGCATCAAAGCCAAGCCGCATAAAGCGATACTGCGCGTCTTGGGCCGTCATTCCCGATGATCCGACACCGAAAAAATACTGTCGCTTTGCGCGTATCAGAGCATCTGTCGCCTTTTGCAGTTGATCCTCTTGCAACAGACTAACGGTGTCCTCGAGCGCCTGTGTGTTGTACAAGGTAATTTTCTGACACACGACACTCGCGCTATCATTTTCTTCGATCTTTCCATGAACCTGTTGATTCGGACTTACCAAATCTTGTGCCAAGGCCAGTTTGAACTCTTGAAAACCACGGTACCCAAGTTTGCGACAAAAGCGAATGACTGTCGTCTCCCCAACTTCGGCGAGTTCGGCCAGATCCGTCACAGACGAATAGACCGTGTTATTCAGGTTTTCAAGGACAGCTGTCGCCACTTTTTGTTCCGCTTTGGATAAAGACGGAAGGATACTGTGGAGCATGGCGATTGTATTGGCGCTCGTTTGTAACTTCCCCATTTCTTCGCCTCAGGCTTTCTACTCTATCTTCTTTGATATCTCAGTTCATCGTATCTTCGACATAATACGCTCAGAGACCGAATTGTCACAAGTACATTTTCCGAAGGAAAATTCCTTCCAGGAGGTACCTCGGCGATTAAATCACCGTTATAACCGACGTGATCGAGCGAGTTAAGAACGGAGGTCCAATTTACGTCTCCATGAAAGATCGGCACAAAGCCAGAAATGTTTCCGATGTCTAGGCGAAAATCTTTCACGTGAACTTTGAGCAACTGATTCCCTAGAACGTTCACCCAGTCCTCCGGAAATCCGTTTGGCAACACGTTCCCCACATCTAAATAGACACCCACACTCGGATGGCCAATCTCGTCAATAAACCGTTTCAACTCGAGGGGGCTCAGGAGAAACCTGTTCCACACATTTTCGATCCCGATAGAAATACCAAGTTGCCCCGCCTCTTCCGCCAGACTAGCAAGTTCATCTTGCGCCCGTTTATACGCTTCGGCGTACCCCACATCCGCCGTCACAGCACCGGGGACCACCAACACCGTCTCCGCTCCAGCAAGTTTAGCTAACTCAAACATGTGCCGGACCACGTCAGCCGCTTTACGCCTGGCGGAGACATCTGGCGAAGTCAACGAATATTGCCACAACAACCCAGTCGCAACACTGGGAACCTGAAGACCAAATTCCCTCGCAACTTGGAGTCTGGTTGACCATAAGCTGGTTCCGCCGTCGAGCGGAAATAGGCCGTCTTCGGCCAGGTTGACTTCAATTCGATCAATTCCCTCCTGTGCAGCCAAACGACAAATTTCCTCAAAGGACCACGCCTCCGGAAAGCACCATAGATTCAGCCCAGCCTTCATTCACGTCGCTCCATTCACAATCCCGATTCGGGTTATGTCCGACGTTCACATGAATTCTTCAGCAAAGTGGCATGCGACAGTTTGGTCACCGATTTGTCTGAGGACGGGTCGCTCGGCCACACACTTATCCCTCACAAACGGACAACGGGTGTGATAAGCACATCCTTTCGGAACGTTGGTAGGTGAAGGCCGCTCGCCCTGGGCCAGTTGACTCTCGTCCAAAGGTGTCACGCCGTCCACAGTGAAGGCAGGAATGGCACTGATGAGCGTTCTGGTATACGGGTGTAGGGGATTCGCGAACAGCTCATCAGACTGTCCATATTCAACGATCCGCCCCAAATACATCACAACCGTCCGTTCGCACATCAGGCGAATGACAGCCAAATTGTGAGAAATAAATAAATAGGTGAGACCCATTTCCACCTTTAACTTTTGTAACAGATTGAGTATTTGAGCTTGAATCGAAACGTCCAAGCTGGATACAGCTTCATCGAGAATGAGCACCTCTGGGAGCAACGCCAGTGCCTGGGCCACTGCTACACGTTGCTGTTGCCCGCCGCTCAGCTCGTGAGGATAAGAGTGGAAATGCCCCGGTGAGAGACCGACACGTTCCATTAAAGCCAAGGCTCGCTCAGCATTACTGCGCCTGTCACCGACGCGATGAATGGCGAGCGGCTCCATGATATTCTCGCCAACCGTATAGTTGGGCAACAGCGATCCGTACGGATCTTGGGCCACGAATTGCAGCTTACTTCGATGAGCTCGCAGGGCCTTTTCTGACATCCGTGTCACATTGACCCCTCCGAGAAAGACCTCCCCTGCAGTGGGACGAACGAGCATCTGCACAGCGCGAATCAGGGTCGACTTCCCGCTGCCGCTCTCTCCAACGATCCCCACGCTAGTGCCCTTCCTCACGGTCAGGTCGATTTGGTCACAGGCTACCAACTCGCCGCGACTCGTTTTGAACGTGACGGTGAGCCCACTTGTACGAATTAATTCTTCGCTGGTGCTGAGGATTTCTTCACTGGGTAAGCTCACTGGTTCACGCCTCCTTCACCGAGCGCCAACAGGCCACTTCGTGATTTACATCGATCTTCTCCAGTGACGGCCTTGTCGAACATTTGGAAAAACGGGCAAGACACCTATCAGCAAATACGCACCCGTCTGGTAGAGCCTTCAATGTATTGATGGGTGTGCCTGCAATGTACGGAAGCTCCGTTCGCCGCCCGTCAATACGTGGAATCGATTGTAACAAACCCTGTAAATATGGATGTGCCTGATTCTGAATCAACTGCGCAGACGGAACATGTTCCATAATGAGTCCGCCGTACATGACATAAATCTCGTCAGCAATCTGAGCAGCCACGGCCAAGTCATGTGTAACAAAAATCATGGACATCTGCCTGTCGCGTTGCATTTTTTTCAGCAGCGCCAGAATTTCTGCCTGAACGGTCACGTCGAGCGCCGTTGTCGGCTCGTCCGCTATGAGTAAGTCTGGGTTCGTGATCAGTGCCATCCCAATCATGACACGCTGCAACATTCCGCCACTGAACTCGAACGGATAGCTCTTGAATCGGTACTCGGCGTCAGGAATACCAATCTGCGTAAGCAGGTTTATAGCCTTGTCCTTTGCTTCGTTAAAACTTGCCATGTGGTGGTACAGTAGTGGGTCAATAATTTGTTGACCGATTGTTTTCGTTGGATTGAGATACATTTTCGGGTTTTGAAAAATCATGGATATTTCGCGCCCGCGGATCTTTCTCACTTGCTTATGGGGAAGACCAACGAGATCGCGGCCCTTAAAGTGTACTTCGCCAGTGATGACAGCGGTCTTCGGCAGCAAGCGCATGAGCGCCGTGACGGCAGTGCTCTTGCCGCTTCCGGACTCGCCGACGAGTGCAATGGATTTGCCAGGTTCGATACTTACATCTATTCCATTCAGAGCATTGACCGGACCGCGTTCCGACTGGAAGTGAACTCGAAGGTCTTTGATAGTCAACAGTGGCTCCATGCTCTCACCTCCCATGCCGATGAATTGTCAGCGGCGGCTTTTCGTGTCAAATACATCTCGAAGTCCGTCGCCCACAAATGTAAAGCTGAGCAATAAAAGTGCAAAACAAGCAGCCGGAGCAAATAACAGATAGGGATAGGAGAGCATTGCTTTCTGGCCTTCGATAATCAGTTCTCCCAAGTCTGGTCGCGGCGGCTCGATGCCCAACCCAATCACGCTTAAGCCTGCCTCTGTCATCATGTTGGCTGGAATTCCGAACGTGATGGCGACAAGAATCGGTCCCATCGAGTTCGGAAGGATATATTTCATAATGATTCGAAAAGGTGGCGCGCCCATTCCTCTCGCTCGCTCAATGTAACCTGACTCCCGAACAGTGAGAACTTGACTGCGAACCACTCGCGCCATCCCCACCCAACTGGTAGCCGACACGGCAATCAAAATCGCCCACAGATTGTGACCTAAAACCACGACCAAAATAATACTGAACAAAAAGCTGGGGAATGCGTAAACAACATCGACAATCCGCATTAAGATGTTGTCGATATAGCCACCTTTGTAGCCCGCAATGGCACCTAGGAGGACACCCAGCGTCAGCTCGACGATCTCGGCTCCAAAACCGACAATACACGCACTCTGTAGTCCCCACAAAACACGGCTAAACAGATCCCGTCCCAGTGAATCGGTGCCAAATAAGTGTGCCTTTGTCGGGTGCTGATACGTGATTAAGAAATTACTCTTCTGATATGAGTAAGGAGCGATGAGTGGTGAAAATATGGCAGCTAGACACAAAATAACGATAAATACGAGTCCACACACGGCGATTTTGTTTCTTGAAAACTGTCGCCATCTTCGAGCAAATGTAGACTGTCGTCTGCCGAATTCGACATTCCCTTCAAGTGGTACTCCTAGAGCCATATCTATCCTCCTAACTCCGATACCCCGTTTTACGGACACGTGGGTCCACAAGCCCATAGACCAAGTCGACGATCAGATTCATGATCATGATCACAACGGCGTACAGAAGTGTGGAATCCATAATAAGGGGATAATCTCGCTGTGATGCTGCACTTGTGAACACATGAGCCATACCTGGAACGCTGAACATCTGCTCGATGAACACCGTTCCCATCATCAATGCGGCGAGCTGAGGCCCGACCACTGTAATAAACGGCAACAGTGAGTTTCTGATGCCGTGGCCGAACATGACTTGCCGCATTCCGCCGCCCTTGGCGAGTACCGTCTTGATAAAGTCCGAATGCAGCGTGTCGATGAGACTGTTGCGCATATATCGCGACATCGACCCGATCATGGGAATCGCGAGTGCCAATACAGGGAGAACGTAGTACTTGGGGCCTTGGTACCCGATGACAGGCAGCCAGTGTGTCCAAACACCGAACACCAGCATCAGGAACACCGCCACAACGTAACTGGGGACGGCAGTGCCCATCGTAGCAACGAACATGGTGGTGGAATCCACCCAGTTATTTTCCCGCATGGCTGACAGCACGCCAAAACTGACGGACAGCACGATGGCTACAATAATGCTCAAAACGGCAAGCATGATGGATACCGGGAAGGTTTGCGCAATAATGGTCAACGTTTCTTGGTTCGGATACTCAAACGATGTTCCCATGTGGAGCGTGACAAAGCTCCACACATAACCCCAATACTGAACGTACCACGGGTCATTTAAGTGATATTGCTGCTGCAACGCCTGCATCACTGCCTGACTGACGTTGAAATTGGTCGCTGCTGCTGCGACACCCCCTGAATACGCATTCATAGCTAGAAAACTACCAGGGGCTGCCTTCATTAATATGAACGTAATCAAACTCACTGCAAAGAAAGCGACGACAATGTAAGCGATCCGCTTTGCCACATACATTAGCATCCGTCATTCACCCCCTGGGTTCAACGGGGACCGGCAACGAACCAGTCCCCGACCAGAACTTAATTACTCTTGGTGATGTAGTTGAGCCAAACAGGAGGATCGATTAACAGGAATTTGTTCGGATAATACCCTTGCACGTCCTTGCGCAGCAGGATGGGCTGTTTTGGCGTGTAGATTGGAATGGTATATGCATTCTGCTCCATTTGAGTGAAGTATTGCTTCATCAGGCTGTCATCCTGCTTTTGATACGCTTCAACCCCTAGGTTGAGCGTATCCAGATAATCCTTGGGTAAGTTCTGTTGGAAGATTGGATACTCTTGGTTTTCCTTCTTAGCCGCATCCAAATCTTGGTTGTTATCGATCTTGAGCCATCCAGAATATGCACTTGGATTCATATATCCTTTGGCGAGATCCGTGTGGTTAATGAGCCACGACGAAGGCGTCGTCGGCAACATTTGCTGCGGATACTTTGCGTTGGTGGAGGAGTTTAGCCAGCCAACTTCGTTCGCAGGCAACTGTTTTTTCATGTCTGTGACGAATTGTCCCCACTCTTCGGCCTGTAGTTGTACCTTCACACCGAGATTCTGCTCCCACATTTGCTGTATCGCTTCAGCGACGTGATCCGTTGTTGATCCGACCAAAATGATAACTGTCGGAAATCCTTTTCCGTCCGGATATCCAGCGTTTGCGAGCAACTGCTTCGCCTTGTCGACGTTGTAATCAACTTTGTTGTCCGCCATCCACGGGTCTAGCCAGTTCGGCGTAAAATAGCCATATGCCGGACTTGCCGTTCCCTTCAAAACGCCTTGACAGATCGCGTTTTTATCAATCGCCATCTCAAACGCCAGGCGGATATTCTTGTTTTGCAGTGCAGTGTTCTTGGACGGTAATGGGACATAGGAGTACTGTGCGGATGTGTCCCACATATTGAGCTGACTCTTGAGAGAGGAGTCATTTTGAGCTGCTGCAACCTGTTCTGGTTGGATTAAGCCCGCATCAAGCGATCCGTTCTTGAATGCAACCAATTGGTCCAGTGTTTGGGAGTTACCGTAGAACAGGTTAATCTTCTTCATTGTCACCTTGGTATAATAGTTCGGATTCGGTACTAAAGTCCCCTCCGTGGCGGCCTTGTATGTCTTCAACATATACGGCCCATCAGACACAATTTTACTTGGGTTCGTCCAATCAGACGGTTTCATGTTCTCAACGACCTTCTGATCGAGCGGCACCATCCAATCAGATGTAGGTAGGCAGATATCTTGCAACATGTTTGCATCAGGTCGATCCAACGTAATTTCAACGGTGTAATCGTCAGGTGCTTTAACACCGAGTGCCGATGCCGGCTTCGCACCCGTCCGCACATCCATCATGTTCAGAATTGGAACATCGCCCAAAGGCACGGACGCAGCTTTGGTTGCGACGGACAGTGTCGGTGAAACCGCCCGTTGCATTGCATAGACAAAGCTCTGTGCCGTTACCGGATCGCCATTGGTGAACTTCGCATCTTTGCGCAAGTGGAATGTCCATACCGTATTATTCTTGCTGCTCTCCCATGACGTCGCAATGCCGGCGGTCGGTTTTCCATTAGGTCCAGTGTGAACCAGCCCCTCAAATATTCCTACGCCGTCTTGATACATTTCCCAGGAGAACAATCCGGGGTCAAATCCGTGGCCATCGTCGATGAACGACATCGAAAACGTATCTTTTGCATCCGAAGCTGCACTGCCTTGGCTACCAGTAGGTGTCTGTGTGCCGTTATTGCTGTTGCTGGTCGAATTACCACTTGAACACCCTGTTGCCATACCCATTACGATGGTAGTTGCTATACCCGCTATGAACCACTGACGCTTCATTAAGAGACACACCTCTTTCTCCTCAGTCTTGTGAATATGAATGAAGAACTACGAGAGTGGGGGCGAAAACCAGCACATGACCTGACCTTCAACTACACAAAATATGATTTTATTCAGGGGTGTTATGGCGGATTATTTCTCTATAGTTAGATTTATCGGAAAATATATCCCCTGTCAACACATTATTTATGTAACTGCGTCTAGGCCGTTTGCGTTAAGCAAGGGATACCCACGTTCCACATGCAGCTGAATGACGTGCCGCCAACAGCACTTCCACGGCACGAACCGTATCAGCGAACGACACAGCGGGTGCAATCCCATCCGTCATGCGCCGAAACTCGTCAACACACCCGACGTACCCGTATTCCTCGAGCGGTGATTCGGCATCGACAGATGGAATCCATACGGAATCCGTTCCCTCACGGGTGATAACGATCATGCCATACCCGTGTACATGACTTGCCCCAACCAGCTGTATCGTGCAGATCAAGCCATCAGCATAGGCCAAGTGGATCAACCCGAAGTCCTCTGATTGGCTTTGGTCGAACACGCGCTTTGTGCTTTGCGCAAACACCCGCCGCACATCGGATCCAAAATTGAGAAACATCAGTTCTAAGCCGTGAACACCCATATTGACAAGTGTCCCGCCACCGCGCGTCGGATCATCCTGCCATGCGTTCGCTGGCTTGAGATACCCCTCTATCGAGTGGAATACAGATGCTTGTGCGTGCAGAATGTGACTACGGTCGACTTGCTGAGTTCGATCCGCCTGCCGACGAAACACGGGACTGAATCGCAATATGGACGAACTGAAAACCAACGAATCTGCATTCACTGCTTCCTGTAGTTCTGATAGCGAACGGCTGTCGACAGTCATACACTTGTCGATAAACGTCGGGATGTTCCGGCGGATAAACGGAATGGAAAACTGGTGATGGAGGTGGCTCTCAGTACAGATCATGACACCGCTTAGACCCGTTTCAAGCAGTTCAGCAAAGTCCGTGTGGGCTACTGCATTGGGGAACTGATCATCAAATGCCTTCATCCGCTCCGGACAACTATCCCAAAAATGAAGCTCGACATCGGAGGTTCTCTGTAAAATCTCCGCAAATGTAAATGGATGGCTGAGGGCGAGTCCCACCAACCCAACCTTACGAACAGTCCCCGACATGATGAATTCTCCTTTCCACGTGCAATCGACAACCCATCACAATACAATTTCCTTTCCGGTATTTGCCGACTCATAAATTGCATGAATGATGTCAACTGCCTTGCGGGCCTCTTCTCCAGAGACCATTGGATCGCGGTGTTCTAGAATGGCCGCTGCCATGTCCTGCACGAAGGCATAGTGACCGTTAAAGTCCTGGTTGTTGACACTGGGTGCGGCCACGTTCGAATCCCGAATTGTCCATTCGACAATGCCGGTGTCGTCAAAAATAACGGTTCCGCGCTCGCCATGAAGCTCAAAGCGCGTGAGTCGCTCAGGGTACACACTCGTCGCTCCCTCGATCACGCCAAATGCACCATTTTGGTACTCCACCACTGCCACAGCCGTATCCTCCACTTCGATATTGCGAACTAAGGCAGCTGCCCTCCCAAACACACGCTTCACACCGCCGGCCAGCCATTGGATCAGATCGACACCGTGAACCCCTTGGTTCATCAGTGCACCGCCGCCGTCAAACTTCCATGTTCCCCGCCACCCGGCGGAATTGTAATATGCCTCGTCACGGTAGTACTTTAACTGTGCATCACAGAGCACGAGTCTCCCGAACGCTCCATCCGAGATGGCCTGTTTAACCGCCTGACTGACAGGAAAGGCACGTCTTTGATAGACGACTCCGAGTCGGACATCGGCCCGCCGGCAAGCTGTGATCATGTCCGTCATGCGCGGGCTCGTAATTTCCAGTGGCTTTTCACAAAGAACGTGTTTCCCATACTGAGCCGCCCTCACGACAACTTCACCGTGAAAACCGCTCGGCACGCATACACTGACGACATCCACTGAGCCGTCTCGCAACATTTCCTCGTAGTCTTGATAGACTTGAGAGACACCGTACGTCTGTGCAAACGTCTTGGCCTTGTCGAGATCGACATCCGACACAGCAACCAACTCGGTGTCCGGGCACGCGAGGATATTTTCGGCGTGAAGAGGCGATATCACACCGCACCCGACGATGCCAAAGCGGATCTTGTTCGGTGACATGTTGTTCCCTCACTTTCAACTGTGTTCCGTCGCAAACCGCCGTGTTTTCACGTCGAGACGGTGAATTCCTCTAACTTAGTCAAGCTGATATCGCACCCGAGTCCATCCCCGATGGGCAGTTGAATCACTCCGCCTTCCAGATTTCCTTTGTTGACCACCGGATCGTCTTGGAGAAAAAAAGGCCCGTTCAAGTCAACTGGGTGCGTGATCCCGATGGCATCAAAGAGTAAAGCACCGGCGGACAACCCCAGTGTGGATTCCGTCAAGCCGCCGCCCAGCAAATCAAGTCCCAACTCATGTGCGATCTCGCCACTGAGTTTGGCCCGTCCAAGTCCGCCCATTTTTGTAACCTTAACGACGATGGCATCGCAAGCCTCAACACGAGCGGCAGTCATGACATCCCGTGGGGACAGGATGGATTCATCCAACGCTATCGGAACGTCTATCACGCTCCGCAGAGTTGCGTGGCCGTGCAGGTCATGAGCTTTCAGCGGCTGTTCAAACACGTTTGCCCCAATGCGAGCTAAATAGTTCCCCACGACCCGCGCATCAGACAGTTGATAGCCTTGATTGGCATCGACGCGAAGAAACACTTGTTGTCCAACTGTCTCAATCGCCTCAAGGATGGCTAAGTCCGTTTCCAGCCCAAACCCGATCTTCACGTCAATACCTGTAAACCCCTGGGAAATAGCCGCTTGCGCTTTGGCTTCTACTTCCCTCGGATCCCGGCTGCTAATCAGATAGGAAAGGGCCGCATCAATCGGCTTGGGTCGACTCCAGAGAAACGACAGCGGGCGGTGACATGCCCTTGCCGCAGCGTCGTGAATGGCCATATCGATGGCCGACTTTGCAATGGGCTGACCGATTTGTGGCCCGTTGGCAATGACTCCGTCCATTGCCTGGTGGACTCCCTCAAGGTTATCGATTCGACACCCTAAGATCGCTGGGGCCAAGTAGTTGCGGATCGTTGACACGACCGTCTCGATGGTCTCATAGCTCCAACGATGGCTAGGGCGCGCTTCGCCCCAACCTGTAAACCCTTCCTCTGTCACGACGCGAACGTAGACGTGTGGCGCACCAGTCGCACGATCCCCTACTGACCCCGCAGCGATTTGAAAACTCTGCCGCATCGGCAAACTCATAGGAAATATATCGACGCTGACAATTCTCACGGCAGAACCCTCCTTACGCCGCGCCTACAGATACGGTTCGAAGTATAGTCAGATTACTGAAAACTCGTACTCTTCCACAGATTGTTCAAAAACTGGACCGTATTGTCGTAAACCTGATGATAAAACGGATCGGGATTTTCGTACGCCGTCACGAGTGTCTTGGAGTTCAAGTACCAGCTCTTCATGACATTCCCTTCATACCCAAATACGTTCCCGCCGGTGAAGTAGTCGAAGTACTTGTTGTCTGCTGTCTGCGCCAAACTGGTATTCGTTGACGTCACATCCCAATGGGCTTCCATTTCAATCCCCATATGGTAGTACTTTCCCATATCCGCCACTGACTGAAGCCGATCCGCCGCATTGATTCCCCAGTTGAACGACACGTTGGGCTGCACCATGACATCGTCAAATCCAAGTTGTTGCCAGTGCGTTACGCCGACTGCACCGTAATACGGAATCCAGTAAAATTTCATATCAGCGCGATGTACCAGTTTGGAAGTCCCTTGAATCAGACTTGCGTCGAGCGGATCAGTAACCGTGAGGGACTCTGGGTTCCAGTAAAACCCAACAAGTTGGAGATTGTCGAAGTGAGCACTTTGCCAACGTTTCATTACTTCGTCGATGTACCAGCCGATGGCTTTGAGCTTATTTTGGTAGGCTGCGTCCTGGCCGACATCGGCCGGATTTAAGTCGAGGTTCATCTGTGAGGAATCGATGGGCCCAAAGTTGCTCGGATCACTCGTCAAGCTTGGGATGGTAATGACGACTTTCTCTTTGAACTTCGCGTCGTGAAGTTGTTGTTTGGTCGTGCCCACTGCTTGGTCCAGAGCCGACAGTTCAATGTTGGAAGAGAACAAATCATCCAACCAACCCGTCCATCCAGCACTTGACGTCGCTAGATTCGAGGAATACGGACCAAACAACGTTGCATCGAATAGCCAACCTTTTGGCGTGCCATTTGCGTCTTCCTGCGCCACCATCGGCAAAAAGTCGTTCTCCGTCCACGTCCCTATCGATCCGTTTGATCCCGTGTACACCAGCTGCATATTGTCAACACCAGCGGAGGCGGGATCGCTCGTGGTCAAATACCCAGGCGGTGTCCCTCTGCCCCATCCTGCAGATGGTACATCAGACGCATGATATTGCGGGGTACTCGGGAGTCCCGGTGCATCCGGATCCACCAAGAAGTTGTCGCCCATGATTTGTGACAAACTATGCCCTTTCGGCGTGAGCGGCGCCGCATGCACATCTGGTACCGTTGAACCAAATACGGAAAATTCATCAGTGAAAGCGAACACCTTGTCGTCAAATTGAGCACGAATATACTGCGCGTTGATATTGGTATCAAGTTGATAGCTTTGGCTTTGCGGCGTGTAGTCTCCACCGCCCTGAGCCGACCAAGTTGTCCCGATGCGATACCAATCGGTTCCGTTGTTCGACGCATAGTAGGTCACGCTGTCTGGAAATTCGATCCCCGCTCCTAAGTTCTGCAGGAAATCCAGAGAAACACGTCGAACATTCTCGACGTCGCCGAGGTTGACAACAATGCTTCTGCCGTATTGCCGGAGCAGTCCAACCCAGCCTTTGTCGGAATAGCTGAGTGAAGCAAATTGACCGTCCGTCAATTGTCCGGAATCAGAAAAATTAGATTGCTCAGATTGAAAAAGTTCATCCGGCCACTGTGTTCCGATGGTATATGGTTTGCCAACTGCAATATCAGGCAATGTTTGTTGTTGACTTTTTGCAGGAGAACCCGCTGCGTTCGTCGTCGAGGTTGGTGTAGTCGTACCACTGTCAGTTGCAGCAGGCCCTTGTGGAAATTCCATCCGCGGTCCCACCGTTGGCGGTTGCGTGTTGGGGGGTAAGTACGGGTATTCACTCGGGTCATCTGGGTTCGCACCGGGCCGAAGCACATCACTCGCGGGTCCGTGCAGTACTGACTCCGAAGCGTTCAAAGCCGCCTCTGCTTGTGGACTGACCGTGCTCGTTTCTGCGGTAGATGCGGTTGTGGTCGTATCCGCGTAAGCAGTTGACAAAAGGACCGGCATCCCCGTGGCCAGCATGGTTACCATGGAGGTCAAGAGAAGTTTACGCACGACAAAATCCTCCCCATCCAGTTGGATTCGTTCTCCAAAAATAATCACACAGGCGGATATAACCACCTACTCTATGAAGATAACACACCTCGTAAGGGGAATGCTGTCGAGTTTTGTCTATGAAGTATTTTTCATACGCCAATCCCGGCCGGGTGGGTTCGCTAGACTCTTGAATAACCCACAAGTAGACACCATGTAGTTTTCGAAGTTGGCCCAGGGACTATTCAAAATACACAGTGATTCGTGTGCTCGAGAACTGTCCGCAAGGGGTGACGACATCTATTTTCATTTCGCGCGTTTATAGTCGTACGTCTATTGGATAAATACGGAATGAGGGGTGTCTTACAAGTCGAGTAAGCACAAAATGTACCATCTATCCATGATTGCTGAGGACTACGACACGGTTGAATTGGGAAGACGTGACGGCTGTCGTATTGGCAGGCGGTTGGAGAGGGGAATGCCAGGGCCTTATCGAGCAAACTGTGTGCCATTACAGAGCGATCAAAGGAGCGCGGTTCCTCTAAGTCGACACGTTCCCACCATCCGGGGTCTCGAGAGTAGGGACTAGGGCATCACGGTTCGTTATTAGGGTTGCCGATGGCAATATTGGCTCATAAGAGAACACCAGGACCTTGTCGCACCACCAGTGGTGGGCAGTGGTCCAACGATTGGTGTGAGGTTGCATGGACGTGGACCAAGGTTGCCCGCCGTCCCATCATGTCGGGGATCAGAGTATTAAACAGTGGAACCAGAGAAGCCATTATTGAGCATTTGGGCAAAGTCCGAATGACTAAAGGAACGCGGTTCCCTTGCCTTGCCAACTTCCGGGCTTCCAGAAGCGCTAGGGGCTCAAGACAAGGGTACCGCGGTTCCCTGGGGCTTGCCTCAGGAAAACATAGCGCACAAGGGATTTCCAGGGCCTATTGGAAAACCCACTCTGTGTATGACCGCGGTTTCCCTCTCGTCGCCGCAGGCCAAAATGGATCTACTTTCCTTATACCTCTTATAACATCCGTCGAGCGAACGTGAGGACTCCGTCTTACGCTTCTTTCAATTCCTTGCGAAGCCGCTCCAAATCATCCTTTACAGCAGCTTCTTTCTTCAATGCGTCCAGTTCGCGTTGTACGGAATCCCGGCCGTCTAAAGGATCTTCCAAAATACCCTCGTCCAGGAGCGTTTCCATTGCTGAAGCACGACCCATCATCTGCTCTGCTTTATCGTTTGCACGTTGTAAGGTATCCCCAACGCCGCCGAGTTCACGACTAATACCGGCAATCGACTCACCGATTCGCACCTGCGCTTGCGCAGCCTGATAGGACGCTTTCGTAACTTCTTTCTGGGTCTTAAAACTTGCAATACGTTCCTGAAACTTCTGCTCAGATTCCTTTAAACGCTCAACCTGTAGGCTGATTTTCTCGTGTGCCTCACGCAGTTGCTGTAATTGCTCGAGAGCGGCATGTTTCCGCTCTAATGCCGCCTGTGCTAGATCTTCACGATTCATTTTTAAGGCCGTCCGAGCTTCCGACTCCCGCTCAGCTACACCCGCTTCAGCCTGTTGAATCTGCTTTTCAACCACCTTTTGCTCCGTCACAACGTCGGCCAGGTGGCGTTTGACCAGTTGCAATCCATCCAGCATCTTGTCATATGACAAATCAAGTGCAGCGCTCGGGTCTTCCACCCTATCCAGTAATCGGTTTACTTTGCTTTCAATGATGTCTGATGCACGCTTAAACAGCCCCATGAGTCGGTATCCTCCCTTTCAGAAGACCTGAACTTATCTTTAGGATACCATTTATGAACAATTTACAGTATGACCACTTTCCATTTAATTCGTCACGCGCTCACCGGTCAGGACATCAAGAATGGCACCGGCCTTGTGATGACACTCCTGCCACTCCCTCTCGGGCACACTGTCAAGGACGATCCCGGCGCCAACTTGAACATACTGGGTTCCCCCAATCTCCACGACCGTGCGAATGACAATTGCCGTGTTCGCATTGGCGTCCGCATCAATCATGCCGATAAATCCTCCATATGGTCCACGTCGAACAGTCTCCAGTTCATCGATGATCTCCATCGCACGAATCTTTGGCGCTCCAGACAGGGTGCCGTTTGGAAATGTCGCAAGCAAGGCGTGAAAGACACTAACATCATCCTGCAACTGTGCAACGACCCGCGAGACCAGATGGTAAAGATGAGAATACCGTTCCACGACCATGAAGTCCGGAACGCGAACCGTGCTTGTTTTGGCGACGCGGCCGAGATCGTTGCGGCATAAGTCCACCAGCATCACATGTTCAGCAGATTCCTTTTCATCAGATTTGAGCGCTTTGACAAGTGCCTCGTCCTCTTCGCGGGATAAACCACGTCCCCGAGATGTCCCTGCAATTGGCTTCATCTCCGCGTGTCCGTGAGTGGACCTAAACTGAACCTCAGGACTCGCTCCGTAAATGCGCATGCCCTCGTACTCGGCAACAAACATATACGGTGACGGGTTCAGTTGTCGAAGCCTATCGTACGCAACGTAAGGATGCAGGGCGTTGTCGATGCGAATTCTTGTGGAGAGGACTACTTGGAAAATGTCCCCTTGGCGAATATACTCCTTTGCCCTCTTTACATTGTCACAGTAGATGTCTTCCGTAACATCATAATGTACACTCGGACGGCGAGAAGCGTCTTCATTATATGATTGAAGTACACTCGGTTGGGCGAGGCCGTGTTCGCTGGCGTTCTCCAGCGTGTGTATGAGCTCGCTGAACACGTCCGACTGACCTTCACTGGAGGACCCGGTATCCTGGATATAGAGCGTGACCGCATCGTTGACGATGTGAATGACACCGCGATGCCACTGCAATCGAACATCTGGAACATTGCGATCGTCGCTCGTCGTCTTCGGTAATTTCTCAAGATAATGGACTGCGTCGTAACCCATATAACCAAGAAACCCAGCGCTAAACGGTTGCGTCAAGCCGGGCGAAAACGCGTCGCGCAGCATGATGCGAGTTGTTTCAAGAAAGGCCATAGGGTCACTTGGACGAAACAACATTGGAGCAGATGACACGCTGCTCGGCCAAACTTTTTCTTCAAGACCTGCCGTATCCAAAATTCGATCCGGCATTTCCCGAAACAGCTTCGCTGCCTCCCCCCGTGCGAAAACCGAAACAAGGCCGTCCTTGATTTGGATCTCGACCGTGGGACACACACCGATAATGCTCATCTGATATAGATCACTGTCGTCTGAGCGACCTGCCTCCAACAGGAAGGCATTCCCGTCACCGACGATAGATTGCACGTGTAAAAATAAGTAAAAGGGATCGATCCCCTGCGTGGGTTGCTGATACGTTATCGTTCTCATGTTTGCTGTTCCTCCCAATGTTCTCGCGAACAAACGTCACCGTCTGGCGTACCTCTTGATGGCGAGTCGATTAAGCTGCAGCGCGTAAAAAGTTTGTCATCATTTGCATCCCAGAATCCGTCAAAATGGACTCTGGATGAAACTGCACACCGAGCGCACCTGTCGGTTGATGACGCATTGCCATAATGGAACTTCCTGCGCGTGCGGTGACAACAAACTCATCTGGAAGTGTCGCTCCATCGACCTCAAGCGAGTGGTAACGCGTTGCGCGAAATGGGTTAGGGACATGTGAGAAGAGGGCGTCTCCGTTGTGATCGACAAGGGATGTCTTTCCGTGAAGGGGTTCTTTAGCGCGTATTACGCGCCCTCCAAAGGCCACCGCGAGGGATTGGTGCCCAAGGCAAACACCGAGCACAGGGACTCGCCCCGCAAAATACTGAATGGCTTCGATGGAAACACCCGCTTCGGTTGGAGAACACGGGCCTGGAGACACGAGAACGGACGAAGGGTTTAACTGTCGAAGCTGTGATAGAGGTGTGTCATTCCGGCGAACGACGACTTGACTACCCAACTCGGCACAATATTGTACCAAATTGTAAGTAAATGAATCGAAATTATCAATGACTAACAACACTAAACTTCGCTCCTCTCGAGCGCATGAACACGCCACGCACTCACTCAACTCAACTAACTCAACTGAACTGACTTCAACGGTACATGAGGATGCAATCGGCGTCAACTGTCAGATGACGGCTGTCGGCGTACATCTTTAGTTATACGAGCTCACGGCTCGTTAAGCCCCGGACATTCGTTCCAATGGCTTGACAAACATCAAAAAAAGACCCACCAAAATTGATGGGCCCAGGAGGACTCGAACCTCCGACCTCACGATTATCAGTCGTGCGCTCTAGCCAGCTGAGCTATGGGCCCAAGATTGGTAGGGTCTTATGATTGAAAGGCACAAGCATGTGAAGACCGAATCACACGGCCTCGGTCCACGACAATGGCCAAACAGATATTCTGTTACCGCACCGCTTGGCGGTAACAGTTAGTGGCGGAGCTGACGGGATTCGAACCCGCGGTCTCCTGCGTGACAGGCAGGCATGTTAGGCCTCTACACCACAGCTCCACATGGTTGCGGGGGCAGGACTTGAACCTGCGACCTTCGGGTTATGAGCCCGACGAGCTGCCAACTGCTCCACCCCGCGACGTATGAATTTAGTTGATGGTGGGCAGTGGCAGGATCGAACTGCCGACCCCTCGCGTGTGAAGCGAGTGCTCTCCCCCTGAGCTAACCGCCCTGGTGACCCCAGCGGGACTCGAACCCGCGTTACCGCCGTGAAAGGGCGGTGTCTTAACCGCTTGACCATGGGGCCATAGAAATAAAAATGGCTCCCCGAGTAGGATTCGAACCTACGACCCTCCGGTTAACAGCCGGATGCTCTACCGCTGAGCTATCGAGGAACGTATGGTGGAGGTAAACGGATTCGAACCGATGACCCCCTGCTTGCAAGGCAGGTGCTCTCCCAGCTGAGCTATACCCCCATATGGTCCCGAAGGCCGGAGTCGAACCGGCACGGTTTCCCGCACGATTTTGAGTCGTGTGCGTCTGCCAATTCCGCCACTTCGGGATATGGCGTGCCCTGAGAGATTCGAACTCCCGACCTTTTGATTCGTAGTCAAACGCTCTATCCAGCTGAGCTAAGGGCACAAAACTTAAAGCAACGACAAGTAGTATACCACCTTATCAACGCCATTGCAACAGGGAGTTTGCAAGATGGTGGGCCCAGGAGGACTCGAACCTCCGACCTCACGATTATCAGTCGTGCGCTCTAGCCAGCTGAGCTATGGGCCCTTAAATGTCACGAACGCTATTTTAACGCCTTGTAGCCAGCTACGTCAATATCTACTTTATGGTTTCAAAATCACCTTAATGCAGTTGTCCATCTTCGCGTCGAACACTTCATAGGCGTGCTTGGCGTCGGAAAGTGGTACGCGGTGCGTGATCACGTCGGTCGGATCGATCGCTTGTGACTCAAGCAAGGAAAACAACCGGGGCATATAGTGGACGACAGGAGCCAGTCCCATCTTGAGAGTGATGTTCCGAGTATACATGTCCCCCAATGGAAACGCGTTGTAGCGGGTTCCATATGTGCCAAGAAGTTGGATTGTACCGCCACGACGCGTCGCCCGAGCGGCCGTGTGAATCGCACTAAGCGTTCCACTTTGTATCTTCAGGTTCGTCTCTGTCCGCTCCATAAGTGTCTTTTTGCCATCCATCCCCACACAATCGATGACCACGTCCGCCCCACCCAGAGTGAGTTCCCGCAAGAGCTCTCCCGTATTCTCTCCGTTTGTGAAGTTGATTGTTTCTACATTGTTGTGGATGTGAGCGTGCGCGAGTCGATACTCGATGTAATCAACCGCCAAGACTCGCTTGGGACGTTTCAACCAAACAAGTTTGTGAACAAGCAGGCCTAATGGGCCGCATCCTAACACAACCACTGTGTCTCCCCGTTTGACCCCTGCCTCCTCAACGCCCCAGAAGGCCGTGGGCAAAATGTCTGATAGGAATAACAGATGTTCGTCTGGGAGTTCGCAACTTTGCGGAAGGACATACGGCGCAAAATTGCCGTAGGGTACGCGTACGTATTCAGCTTGCCCTGCTACTCCATGCCCAATCATTGCGCGGGGCGCATCGTGCTCATCCAACTCATCCGACAGTCCAGCATCGCTCGTGGAGACACATGGACGCTGTAGCCGTCTGCAGGTGCGACATTCTCCACATGCCACATGGCACGGAATGACCACACGATCCCCTCGTTGAACTCGCGTAACAGATTTCCCGACGGCTTCAACGATCCCCATCGCCTCACAACCCAGTATGTCGTCCCGCTTTACGTATGGAGTCATTCCGTGAACCGCATGCAAATCGGATCCGCCAATCGCCGTGGAGGTGATTTTCACAATGATGTCATCTGGATTTTGAATGATAGGATCAGGGACGTCCTTGACTTCAATCTTTCGTAAACCTTGGAAAGTTACAGCTTTCACGTCCGACTCAGCCTCCTGCGTTTCACCCTGGATAAACTCCCCTGACCGTTGTCAAAGACGCTAGGTTGTCCACTCTGACGAAATACATTCATAGGATGATCTTAGACAGGCGGACTGGAATCAGTCAGTTGATTTTCGGAACCCAAATATCGTCGCAGGTGTAACATGCCATGTGTCAGTACCGTCTCCTTATGTGAACACAGAAAGGCACTTGTAATACTGAGGGTCATAGGTCAGGGCGTGAATCGGTAAACATCGCGATTAGAAATAAAATGCATCAGGAGGAGCACCGATGAAAATGAAACCGACTATCTTGTGGGTCACCAGTTCACTCATGGTTGCGTGTACGATTCTTACAGGGTGCGCCAAGAACCCACCCGCAACCCCTGTCGCGGGCTCTGTCAGCAATATGTCAAACGGGACGGCAAACTCCCCCACTTCGGAACCGACATCGTCGGATCAAAACACAACAACCAAAGAACCCAGTGGCGGTCAGTCAAGCGGCGCATCAAACTCCGCGGTACCCAACGGAACACCTGCAAAGTCACAGCAGCCAGCTGCCCGAAGTCTTGTGTCGGAGTCAATGGCGCTGGCAAAGCAGGGCAAAGTGATCGGCATTCCCTTTCAACTTCAGTCAAATATCGACGTGGTCCAGCAACTATGGGGGAAAGCGAGCGGTCAAAGTATGGCAGGGGCTGGAATTTATGTGACATACGGCGATCACAACGCCGCGTTCGGGATGAACAAGGGCGGGCAGATGTTTGATATCCGAACATTCCACTCTACTGTAAAATCCATTAGGCTAGGCGATATCACACAGGTGCTTGGGAAGCCCGGTGAAGTTCGCACGTCACCCGACTCTGTCATTTACCTCTACCCTGCAGGACCAGACTACCAACTGCTGTTCGTGTTTCCAAAAACAAGTTCCGGAAAAGCTGGCGCGACAGTCGATCACGTCTCCGTATTCTGGCCGCAGGGTACGGTCAACAGTATGGCTGCAACGGCTCCCAGTCCCTCCGTTATCCTTGACAACGCGCCCGGAACGGTAGGCCAGTTGTTTACGTTCTCCATCAAGAATCCCCCAAAGGGTTATCGACTTGTGGAGCTCGAGTGGCTGCCGTCCCATGGAAGTGCCATCGTCAATACGTACCCGCAAGCTGTGGACAACGGCAAAACGGGCCTAGTTCCTGGCTTCGGCGTCAGTGGTGACGGCCAAACGTTGAGCTTTGTGTACACGGATGCAATGAAAGGTCAAACGGGCCAAGTGCGCGTGATTTTCCAAACCACATCTGGTGCAGCCCTCTTGGGGCAAAGTGAGAGCGTCACATTAAAATAAACCGCGTCAAGAAAAGGGGGAGGCCGGCTGCCTCCCCCCTTTTCTTTCTGCAGATTGGCGCCGTTCGACAGCTTTTGCGGACAACCTGTCTTATACTCGTGGACAGCGCGGGAGTTTTCGTCGATGGAGGGACTGAATGGATGAACAAGGGGACTGTGAAGTGGTTCAACTCCGAGAAAGGATTTGGCCTGATCCAAGGGGAGAATGGCCAAGACGTACATGTCTACGCAACAGCTATTTGCAACGGATTTCCATTTCTCGATCAAGGCCAGAGGGTCGATTTTCATGTAGTCGATGGACCGCGCGGCCCACAAGCAACGAACGTGGTGAAATACTAACCTGTTGCCGTTACCTATCAATGCTCGGTATAAATCTGAGAATTCTGTTCCGAATACAAGAACAACAAAATATCCATTTAAATAAATGTTGATTAATATGAAGTTACGAAAAAGTAAGCGTTATCAGATAGACGGAGTAAAGTGTGAGCGCCTTCGTGTCTTTCTCCTACTTCGTACGGATGGACGCATGATTGAACTGACTCACTGAATCACCAGGAGGTTCGTTTTTATGTCCAAATTACAGCTGAGCTTCGCGTGTTGGAACTATGACCGAATTGCTGCTCTATTTGATGGATCGATTCAGCCAAAGGGGATTGATTTAAATTACCTAAACATGCCCGTTGAGGAAACATTCTGGAGAATGATGCGTCACGAGGAATTTGATATTGCCGAACTTTCGCTGTCGTCCTACTTGGTCGGACTTGACCGTGGATATCCAAACGTTACCGCGATTCCGGTCTTTATGTCGAGATCATTCCGCCACTCCGGAATCTATATCAACACAAATTCCGGCATCGTGAAGCCGTCGGACCTTCGTGGCAAACGCGTGGGATTACCGGAGTATCAATTGACCGCCTGCCTGTGGATCCGCGGTATTTTGGAGCACGAGTACGGGGTCGAACCCGCCTCCATACACTGGTTGACCGGTGGCGAAGAAACGCCTGGCAGACAAGAGAAAGTGGCCCTATCCCTACCGCCGGAAATAGATATCCACGCTATTGGACCGGACCAAACACTGAACGACCTGTTGGAATGTGGCGAGATCGATGCAATCATCGCTCCGCGTGCGCCGTCGTCGTTCTTAAACGGTTCACCGAATGTTGCGCGTCTGTTCCCGAACTATGTGGATGAAGAACAGTCATATTTCCGCAAGACTGGCATTTTCCCCATCATGCACGTAGTTGCCATCCGAAATGACGTCTTAGAGAGAGCTCCCTGGGTCGCCATGAACTTGTACGAGGCGTTTGAACAAGCGAAGCAAGTCGTCTACGACGGGTTTAACCAAACCGCCGCATTGAAAGTGACTCTCCCGTGGCTCGTCGCCGAGGTGGAACGCACGAAAGAAGTGATGGGTGAGGACTTTTGGCCGTATGGCGTCGAGCGAAATCGAAAGACACTAGAAGCCGCAGTTACATATTCGTTCGAGCAAGGGCTGATTAAGAAGCCGCTCCAAGTGGAAGACTTGTTTGTGAAGTCGACGCTGGAGCGATTTATCATCTGACTTTCAAGTTTTCTGATAAGTGACGTTGGATATCTTATTAACTGAAAATAAGGGAGACGGGCCAAACCACTTTTCGCTCCGTCTCCCATTTCTCATGATACGATGCCCAGCTTGTAGCGGGTTCGGAAAACCTTATTGGACCTATATTTGGCAGTTCCCATTTACAGAAGCATATGAGATGTTTATACATTGATTCTGCATATTCATATGCCACCCCTGTGGTGGTTTCACAGCTCGGTAAGAAATTAATGTGCCAGGGGTTTTAGAACTCAACTACTGCGGAATACTGTAGTATTTTTAGCGCCAAGTGAGCATCAAAGAAATCACTGGATTCGCTCAAATTAAGACCACTAATATCTTCAATGCGTTTCAGGCGATATTTTATAGAACCGGCAGACATGTTCATGGTACGGGATGTCTTCAAAATGTTACCCTGGCTCTCAAGGTAATAGTACAAAGTCCTTGTTAATTCCGAATTATTTTGAATATCGTAAGTGACTAGTTTACCTAGGAGATTCATACAGAATTGTTTCACGTCATCAAAATTCTCTCCACTTGACAAATAGGAAATGAACCCCAAATCCGCGAAGGGCACGACCTTTGATGTGGAATTGTAGAATCTTGATAATTTTATTGCTTTTTTTGCCTCCTCATATCCTCGTTTATAATCGTCAATACAGTAACAAAGAGAACTAATTCCGACTGTGATGTCGAAATCACTATATTTCTCCGACAATTTACTTACCAATAATTGGCCGGTTTCACGTGGTTCAAGATTGACGATACCGGGAATATCTTTAGGTATGAGCACGACAACTTGATCAAGTTTACTCGAGATTAGCAGGTTTTCACCGATACTTTTAAACTGTGTAATAATAATGGAGGAAAGCTGTCTCGGGAATTCATCCAAATACCTTTCTACACCCTTATACAAGTCTTTGTCAGGGAATATAAAACTGAAAACGAAAACGTAGTGAGGACGGTTCAAATTATATCCAAGTACTTTCATTTGGCGAGACAGATTTTCTATACTACGATCGCCATTTAGTATTGCATCGAGAAACTCCCCTTTGATTCGTTGTTCAGTCTCTATCGAGATTCTTTCATTTAGAAGTTGAATGGCACAAATTGTTGAGGCTCTCTCTAAACACATGACTTCCATTTCGTTGAAATTGCCGTCTTTCTTGATGAGCGAAATATGACCCCAGACTTCATTGTCAACAATAACCGGAGATATGAGACGTTTGTGTTGCCAACCAAATTGCGGAGGAACGGAAAACTGTACAGTTCTCCTTTGTTGGATGAGCCTGTTTCTCATCTCTTCGTCTTCATGGGTATGTTCTTTTAGAAACTTCGAGAAATCGTGTTCTGTATAGTGACCATACGATTCGAACAGACCAAAGTCTCGGTCTTCGATAACAACGGTGTTATTGAGGTGTTTTCCGACGACGTTAATGATCGACACGAGGCCCTTACGCCGTAGTAGTGCACTTGATAATTGGTCGTCAATACGGAGCATCTTTTGAAACATCTCATTTTGATGTTCAATTCGAATGTAGGCCTTATCTAATTCTTGCGCCAAGTTTTCTTCTTGATAAAATGGCAATTCATCCTTGATGTCTTCGCCCCAGTCTTCAATTGGCTTAGCCACCCAACGGCAATGCGAATCGCCTTTGCCAATGCACTCAATTTCCTTGAAAATGATTTTTCTACCTAAATGTTGACTTACGTATCCACCAGCGTAACCACGAAGGGTAAAGCAAACAGATTCATGGTGGTAACCATAGTAATTTAAATGCTGCTCTGCTTCATAGGAGTGGTTCCAGTACCCCTCAGAATAATACTCTTTGGTAACAGGATTGAAACGCAACTCTTTTATTTCAACTGTTACCTCACCAGTAATCTCATGGATTTCAGGCCCGGCATGCATCCAGTCTCTATCGGAGTTAGAGGGCATAACCGTTTTAAATATCTTTGCGTAGTTCGATCCGCAGTTCCAGCCGTAACGGAGTAAAAATCCCTTTGCACGGTCCATTCCCAAGGCCGAGATGAGATCCTTGCGCAATTCTCCTAATGCATCCGTTTCCATTAGGACAATCCGTTTGTCGTGTAGATGAATCTTCTTTGTCACTGGGTCAATATTAAGAAGATCCTTGATTTTAGCATTGTTCATCATGAATTACACACTCCTTAAACACCATTATGTCAGACGCTTAAATTCGCATGATGATTGTTAACTTGTGATACCCATCCCTCTTCTTTCAATATTTAGTAAATTGACAAAGCGACCATTTATAAAAACTGACTAACTTAGGAGTATTAATTAGCCGATTTGGATATATGCGTATGTTCAACAGTAATATATCATGTGTATATGTAAGCGCTATCATATCAAAACCTTAGGATATTCAGACCGTGTTTAGCACCGATTGTTGTCGCCTATCGGTGCTACACAACCATTTCGTCAGGTGATGTTGTTTCTCCTATTTCTTACACAAGTTTAAAAATTAAGGAGGTGACGTCGATTTGGTTCATTGAACACTATTTTAAGCTGCTGCGAGGATGACAAGTTGAAGCTTAGAGAGAGTTATACAATCGGCGTTTGTCATTAATCTTTGGGGGGACAGAAGATGAGTAAATATGAAGAACAGATTTACAACTGCCTAAACCCTGTTGCAGAATTGCTAGACAAAACAACCAATCCGCTACACATAGCGATCCTAGAAAACTTTCGTCGCCATGTTCATCTAGAGGGTGCGGGATTGTTCGACCAAATTATCGCCTCTGACATGATGGTGGACAATCCGACTTATCGTGTGACGTGGGGAACTGACCCTGTTGTTATTCAAGGAAAAGAAGGTGTTGTGGGGTTTTATAATATCGCTGCAAAATCGCTGCTGTGGCATTCAGACGACTTGCTTGCTGTGGCCGATTGGGGAATTTCGGATGAACTGACATTTCATCAATTAATTAAGGGCCAGGGTCTGTTAGATTTAGGGTTTGAAGTAGATGATCCAAATAAAATTTATCATTACACAAGCCGTCAAGTGTTTTTATGGCCATATGACGAGAATGCCCGGCTTATAGGTGAACATCTATATGAAGACAAAACAACCGTAGAAGTTACAGAGTGTGACCCTGAGGATATTATTACACCAGAGCGAGTCGCTCAAATTCATCGAGAGTGTCTTGCCAAATTAGAGGCTACCAAGCCAGAAAAATACTGGACACTAGAAACTGTAAAAAATCAATTTGGAGTTAACAGTTAAACTTCTAGGGATCATTCTCAGCCGGGGTGGGGTTCTCGAACGACGAAATAGTCGAAGCAACAAATTTGATGAACTTCATACTTGGCAGCCGATGAGCTAGATGATCCATGGTCTCTTCACAAGAAAGTTATCGAAATCGAAGTCTATTCACTCTAACCGAGATAGAAGGATAGACCAACAGTTTTCTTCCAACGAATATGTATCCAAATATAACTCTTATTACACATTGAATTGTGAATATTAAATTAATTGGAGATGATTTGTCGATGGCAAAACAGATGGTTGGGCATTCCTACGTATCCATTGAAAAGCAGTTAGATCTCGTGCGTGACCAATATGCACGCGAAGAAGGATACATCAGTAACGCAGAGTCGACTTCACCTTGGGTGCCCTGGGGTGAGAACGTTTGGATTCGCCACTTGACGTTCGATGTCCGAAACAATTCTGCAGCGAATGTTCTCTGGGTAGCTTCAGGTGGGGTACTTGGAAAACATCGTCATCGAGGGCCAGTATCAGGGTACGTTGTGGAGGGTAGTTGGCGATATATGGAGTATGATTGGGTGGCGAATGTTGGCGATTTTATTAGAGAAAGTCCAGGCCGAGCTCACACTTTGGTTTCACAAAAAGGAATGAAAACTGTCTTCTGGTTGAATGGACCCTTGGAGTTTCTGGATGAAAATGACCAGATCACAGAAATCATAGATGTATTTTGGTTCATAAATCACTATACAAGTTACTGCAAAGAACATGGCATCACAGTCAATGAAGAGCTGTTCCTAGTATATTGATGTCACGTACTCCAAAGAGTTTTGAGATAAAATTCTCGTAGCGGTCGGGGTACTACGACGCGTTCCTTGAGACCGTTGGTTCTCGAACTAAAGAGTGTAGTCCCCGCCTTGCGAGCGTATACGAATGAGCTGGATGTTGAAGGGTTTATACCCTATCTCCGAATCTCAAACTAGGTTGTAGATCGCAAGGTTGTGCGGAACCGACCCCTTTGGAGGTACGTGCAGTGTATTTTGTTGGAATTGACATTGCTAAACGCCATCACGAAGCCTGTATTATCGATTCAACTGGGCAGAGTCAAGGCAAGACTTTGCGTTTCCCAAACACTCAGGCTGGAGGCCAGAAACTAATCCAATGGATGCAGAATGTCGATCACGATTTGTCATCCACAGAGGTAGCACTGGAGGCCACTGGCCACTACTGGTTGGCCTTACACTCGTTTCTCCGTAAACATGGCATACGGGTGCGCGTAATAAATCCCATTCAGTCGGATGCGTTTCGCAACATGTACATTCGACAGACCAAGAATGACACGAAAGATGCGTTTATCATCGCTGAGGTGCTGCGCTTTGGTCGCTACACCACTACAGAACTCGGCAGTGACGAAATTGTTGCCTTGCGGCAATTGAGCCGATTCCGATTCAGCCTGGTAGATTCTATCTCAGACCTAAAGCGGCAGGTAATTAGCGTCCTAGATATGCTGTTTCCCGAATATGAGCGGCTCTTCTCTGACCTATTTGGTAAGACGTCCTCCGAATTGTTGATGGAATACACAACGCCGGAAGAAATCCTTGCCGTAGATACAGAAGAACTGGCGGCCTTCATCGCCAAACACAGTCGGAACCGTCTGGGAATGGACAAAGCGGAGGAACTCAAGTCTGCCGCTGCCTCGTCGTTTGGCATTGACACAGCGCTCGATGCGTATCGACTGCAATTGCGCCTACTTCTCCAACAGATTCGCTTTACAGAGGAGCAATTGGATTCGCTTAACGCCCAGATCGAAAAACGTCTCGAAGCCATGAACACCAACCTTGTGACGATTCCAGGCATAGGTCCTGTCTTGGCTGCTGCCATCCTCGGTGAAATTGGAGATATATCCAGATTTCCAAGCGGCGTAAAGCTCGTTGCGTTCGCTGGGATTGACCCCACGGTACGTCATTCAGGCGAATTTACCGGAACGCGTAATCGAATGTCCAAACGTGGCTCACCCTACTTGCGACGGGCAATTTGGCTTGCCGCAAGTGTCGCGAAAATACACAACCCAATTCTAAGGGACTTTTACGAACAGAAGCGGGCTCAAGGGAAACACCATCTGGCTGCAACCGGCGCCGTGGCGCGTAAAATGACGGCCTCCTCGCTGTTTTAGGTGGGTAAAGCGAAGGACAACTTGCCTAGCAACAGGTAAATCATAGAGATATAGTTCTCGACGTTGCGATAACCCTTCGCTCTTCGTTTCATGGCTTGGATGAGACTGTTCATACTTTCAATCAGGGCATTATTCACTCTGCTATCAAACCAAGACAGTATGCCAGTTTGGTGGCGGCGAATGGTTTTAGCGGCGTCAATCATTGGTTTGAGCCGCGAATGCGTGGCCCAGAAGTACCACTTGTCCAGAAACGGCTTGGCAAGGGACTTTGGCTGTATCCAAAGCTCTTTGAATGTCAGCATCATCTGGTATGCCTTTGCCGTCTTGAGATTTAAGTGCCGAAGCTCCTGTAATCGCTCTTTTTGCTTGCTTGTCAAATTGTGCTCATTCTTCAGCCAAATGTACCTGGATTGTTTGAGCATGGGCTGTGTGCGTTGTTCTTCACGGCGTACTTTGTCCACCGCTTCACCGATTACTTTCGTAACATGGAACTTGTCAAATGTGAGTGAAGCGTCAGGAAAGTATTTGTGAACACCAGCAATAAATGCTGGAGACATGTCGGAGCAGACAGTTTCGATTTCATCTGGGTCGCCGCCATGTCGCGTGAAATCATCGACGAATCGCGTAAGGGTACTCATGTCTTTGCCATGCGTGACGAAGATTACCCGTCTTTGCTCTGTATCTGCAACAACGGTCACGTAGTGATGACCGCGAGCTGTAGAGGTTTCGTCAACCGCAATGTGGTGAACATCTGAGAAGTCTTGTGATTCGCGAGCCTGATTCACATAGTGGCGAACGATACGCCAGATACGGGTATCATGTTCCCCGACTAGACGTGCAACTGCCAGAACGGGCATCTCGCGAACCAGTTGAAGGATGAATGCCTCGAAGCCGTATGAGAAATGCCCGCGTTTGCGTGCCCAGGGCACTTCGATGGTCCGTACACCCCCTTGTCCTTCGAGCAATCATGGCACCAGATTCGAGGCACTTTGGCGTGAATGTATGTGTCGTGCTCAAAGTGATTGAGGTGCCTCCATGAGCGAGTGTCGCGGTCGTAGATGTCCGTGTTCTGACTGCCGCAATTTGGGCATGGGAACTTGGTTCCATCTTTGTAGTCGACCGTGATGTCAAGACGTTTATTCTCTTTGCTGAATTCAACCGAAGTAACATGCCAGGGAGATTGAACGCCAATAGAGTGATTGAACAAGTCAAGAACGGGATCGGACATTTGGATAACCTCCTGTTACGTCAAGAGAGCGTGGAATACCGACCAACGGGAGGATATGCCGCGAAAGCTCTTGACGGATGCCCAACTTGGCATCCTACAAGTCATGTCAAGCCGACAACAAGGAGGCATTGACCCTAACTCTGGTTTGCCAATGGGTTTTTATACCTCCATGATTGACTTGTTCAACCCATCTCAACCAGCGAAGAGCCAAATGACGTACATCATTCATGCCGTTCTACGGGACAACAAGCCATACGAGCCAATTGCGTAGAGTAACGTATTCATCTGAATATTCAAATCACGTCTGTCTCTGACAGGTTTATATAGATGCGCCTAATAATCACTTCCCTTCGTTGTTCTTAGAACTCAACTTAGTACTTGACATTAAATAGCTGGTCTTTAGTGAATCAAGTTGCACCACTGACAGGTCGTGTTTACGTATCTTCATGAATGGTACGGCATCTTTGATGAATGAAACCCGATATTTTCTCGTAAACGAAATCGAACTCAATTGAATGGACGTGTGACCATGGTAATTAATGCAGATGGATGTGACAGTCTCCATGACTCTCTTACGTGACAAAGTCTGCGTGATCACCGGGGGAGCAGGGAGTATTGGCTTGGAGACCTGCCGATTATTTTTGGAGCAAGGTGCCAAGGTGATGCTTATCGACCTGTACGAAAAGTTACCTGAGAACATTGTGAAAGACCTGGATATGACCCGCGTAATGTACCGGAAGGCGAATGTGAGTTGCGGAGAGGAAATCCGCGACTGCTTTTCCGATGTCGTATCGCGCTTTGGAAAGGTAGACGTGATTTTCAGCAATGCTGGAAATTCCGGTGCTGTGGCCCCAGTCCACGATCTTCCCGAACAGGAGTTTGATGCAATCTATGCTGTTCATGTCAAAGGTGCCTTCTTAACTTGCAAGTATGGAATTCCGGTGATGAACAATGGCGGTAGCATAATCATCACGTCGAGTGTCGCAGCCTTTCGTGGAGACGCTGGCATAGCAGCCTATATTACCGCTAAACATGCACAAATCGGACTAATGCGCACCATTGCGAAGGAGGTTGCCGCGAGGAATATACGGGTCAACACGATTCACCCCGGGCCAGTGAGTAATGAGTTTCAGGCTACCATTGAAGACAATCTAACCAAGATCATAGGCACAAATGCCACGCATTTTTTTAATAATTTGATTCCATTGGCGCGGCACGCAAGCCCACGCGAGATTGCCAACTCAGTTCTCTATCTGGCCTCTGATCTGAGCAGTTTTACCACTGGCACTACCCTGGTAGTCGACGGCGGAATGAGCAGTTAATTACGCCATAAGCCCAGAAATATACGAAACAGATGAATCAAGTCTAACTCGAATCAATGTGCTATTGAATACGAGTACCGTCGCATTCCGCCCGGCTGTTCATAAGAGAGAGACCAAGCACATGTTCGTAGATGGAGGAGTTAGGGTATGGGAAATGAAAAAAGTAATCGGCGCTATCTGACTGGGCTTATCGTATTGCTGTTTCTTACCTGGGGATTTGTATTCCTAGACCGGATGACGGTTCTGTACCTAGGACCATTCATCGCACCGGCATTGAAGTTAAATCCCGCGCAAATTGGTCTATTGGCATCTGCACTCGCAGTGACGTGGGCAGTGTCTTCCTTTGTTCTGGGGAATGTTTCCGACCGTGTGGGAAGAAGGCCGGTCTTGTTGCCTGCTGTGTTTCTGTTCTCAATTTTATCGTGGGTTTCCGGTTTCGTACGAACTTTCGGCCAATTATTTGCTGTTCGCGCGTTAATGGGGAGCGTGGAGGGGCCAACTTGGTCTACTATCATGGCAACCATCAGCTTTGAATCGCCAGAGAAGCATCGGGGACGAAATACTGGGTTTGCCCAAAGTGCAAGTGGACTGGTAGGGCTTGCCGCTGCACCTGTCCTCGCAACCCAAGTTGCATCTCACTTCGGCTGGCGGATAGCGTTTTTTGTGGCGGGAATTCCGGGTATCATCCTCGGAATCATTCTCATCAGATACATGCGAGAACCTGGTCGTGCGAAGGCTGCCGCTGCAGTTTCTCAGCAGAATGTTGAGGAGAAAAAGGTGCGCATTTCAGAAGTCTTAAGGCACCGTAATGTGTGGTTGTCGTGCTTGTCGGCGATTGGTTTTATGACCTGGTTATGGGTGCTTAGTTCTTTTGCCCCTTTGTATTTAACACAAGTCGTTCATGAACGTGCCACAACGTCCGGATTTGTTCTCGGTGCAGGAGGCATTGGATCCTTCCTGTGGGGTTTTGGTGTTCCTTGGGTTTCCGACCGCATGGGACGTAAAGCGGCCCTGTTGCTGTTTGGACTTATGAGCGCATTTGTTCCGATCGGTTGTATGTTTCTTGGCCACAGCCCCTACCTCGTTGCCCTCGTCATTCTCCTTACTTGGTGTGGCAATGGATGTGCAGCACTCGTGTTAATCCTTGTTCCAACGGAAAGCGTATCACCGACTGTGGCGGCAACCGCGATCGGGTTACCTACTATGGTTGGAGAATTGTTTGGGGGTACTGCCGCACCGTCAATTGCTGGATTCGTTGCAAACCATTCCGGACTTGGGGCGGCAATGTGGATCGCCGCAGGCGGGGCCGTCCTGATGGCAATTTGTGCATTGCCAATGATTGAGACATCTCCGCGGTTTACTGGCGTAGGAGCCCCAGTTGCTCGAGCCGAATTGGATTTGAGTTAAGGTCGTCAACAACTTACGTTGGTACAGCAGAATAGATAGCCCTGTTCTCTCAAATTCGGGTCTCGTGTAATTACGAGGCCCACTATTTTTGTAGGAACCTAGTTTCAAATCTACGTATTACATAGTCGGAGCTCTTTGTTTCTTCTCTCGCAGCATGCTGAGCAGGCGGCCCACCGATGCTTAGCGTTTGTCTGGATGGGGCATCATAGGAAAACGTGTAGTCGGGCAAAATTACCTTGGCTTTTCAACCAAACAACGATGACATAGGCATCTAGAGGAGTATGGTGATGATAAAGCATTGGCTAACCATCGGTATGTCGTCCTTTTCTACACCCGGGTTTCAAGACACGTCACGCCTTATGACCAGCGCCTTCGAAGGCCAAGTTGCGTATGTCGAGCCTCCAAAGCCTTTCTCCAGCTGGCGAAGATTAAATGGGCGATTGACAAGGTGGGAATCAGATCACAGCGCGAACTGGAATGTATTTACACCTCCGCTGCCCATCCCCCGCAAGGTTGATCCACTTTCCATGGCTTACAAACGGCAAACTTCTAACCTAGCGAATGCACTGTCGGAATTGTGGGGCGATAATTGGCGATCCAGCACTGTCTGTTACATCACGAACTGGACACCGTTTCAGCAGCGACTGATTGAACGTTTGGACCCAACATACCTAGTTTTCGACTGTGTCGATGATATTCTATCGTTTCCGTACGACTGGGATCGAGATGCGGTTGTATCAGCATGGAGAAAACTTGCCAGTAGTTCGGTAAAAGTACTAGCTGTGTCTCCTAAACTTCGTCACGATATGGAGACGCTTCTGGATGTTCCAATCGACCACAGTCCTAATGGTGTCGATGCGACGGGTTTTATGAAACCGAGCGGGATCCCACCTGCCGACGTACGAGAAGAAGGCAGAATCAAAGTGGGATTTGCCGGTACATTGAACCACTGGATCGACTTCGACTCGATGATTCAACTTGCGACAGAATATCCCGACATCACCCTATACCTGATGGGTCGTCAAGGAAACTTTCGCGACGAGGCGCATAAGCAGGCGTTTCACCGGTTAACTTCGCTCGACAATGTCAAATATTTGGGGGCGATTCCGTACCCTGACCTGCCTTCCTATCTGCATGCAATGGACGTGCTCCTGTTACCAAGGACACCAGGTCCAGCCAGTGTTGCATCAAGTCCACTCAAACTGTATGAATATCTGGCAGTGGGCAAACCCATTGTCACATACGGTGTTCCTATCCCGCCCGACATGGAGTCGTTCGTCTACTCGGCACGAGACCAATCCGCGTTGGTTGAACCATTCCGGGATGCCGTCGCTGAGGCCACCGGACGGTCACAGAGCCTGCACGAACGGCGACAATCGTATGCGCTCGCAAACACGTGGAGCCATCGGATGAAAAGAGTACTCGAAGGGATAGAATGAAACTCGAGATCGTCTGTGACTTCGTTATCCAAATACATGGGGGACATCTAACTTCGATGCCCCCCATCGCCATTTATCAAGGTTACCTAACAGTCTCCGGCGCCTCCTCAAATACCCCGTACAATGTTCCGTCCCGTTTGGCCTTCTCGTAGTAATAAACCCAGGATTTCTCGATGTTCTTTGGAATCCATAGGGACTTTCCGATCCGCTCAACTTCATCTGTACTGAGCATAGCAACCGGATTCAACAGGCGAGCAAACACCTGCCGCTGCGAGTTTATCTCCAGATATTTGGATGCGACGAGAACTTCCTCGAGTGACTGTCCTGTCACAATGGCACCATGCGCACGTAAGATGACGATTTTACTCTCCCCTAAACATGCTGCAACTGCTCGGCCTCGTTCCACGGTGCTGATGGAATCGGGATCGTGATACACAGGAAACTCCGTGCCTAAGCCGCAAGTAACGGAACTGACTGGACGTATGGGGATCCCCGCCAAGCTTAAGATGTTCGTCCAATGCCCGTGAAAATGGGCAATCGCGTTTACATCAGGTCGAGCGCGATAGATTTCCGAGTGTAGATAGACCTCATTGGGAGGCTCTTGATTTCCTTCTTGCAAGACGCCGTCCCAATCGACCTTAATGACGTCACTGACCGTTACCGTTGCCCGAGCAGTTTGTCGCCCATGGGTGAGAAAACCGTCCTCGGTCCGAAGGCTGACGTGGCCATTCATATCAAATAACTCCAGAGCCTGAAACAGCCTCACCGTCTCCGCCAATTTCACTCTATGATTCATCAAGATACCCCTTCCATGCAGTTCACATCGTATGTTGTGGGCTCCCGTGTGTGGACATTAGCTGCCCGGTACCCCTGTGACATTCGCATTTACATCCCAGTTCCCGTGCCAGTAGATGAGTGCCCCCGCAAGATACGACAGTCCAACTACGGTAAAAAACGCAGTAAACCCGAGATGGCTCACGATGATCGATAGGATAAGTGGCCACAGGGCTGATGCTGCAAAGGTCATGCCGAAAAACAGACTATACGCGCTTGCTTGTAACTCATGCGAAGTGATATCAGACATAATGGTCTGCTCCACAGGACTGTAGCCATAGACGAAGAGACCCATGATCATCAAAAAGGGTGTCAATACCCACACGTTGCTGACTGCGGATGAAAAGATCACCATGACGAGTGACATCGCGCACGCGCCATATAGAAGAAAACTGAGGAATCTCGCGCGATGAAATCGATCCGACAATTTCCCACTCACCATTGGACCAATGACACTGGTCACCGTGAACAATGTAAACAAGATGCCGGTGGTCGACTTGCTGTAGTGGAGGTGGTTCAGGAAAAACAAAGGCAAAAACGTTTGCATGATTCCAATACCTTTTCCCCCGGCGGTAATCGAGGCGGTGGCAATTAACCTTCGGACGTGCCGACTTTTTAACGGTTCAAAAAATCCCGCAGTAAAACTCAGCTGATTTTTTGATTTCGTCACCAGCATTTCTGCCGGCAGGGACAAGAGAATCAATAGACCGATAAGCAAGCCAGGAATCGTCAGGATATACAGAGTGTCGCGCCAACCGATGGCCGTGATGAGAAAAGTTGCCACCAACGGACAAATGACCGTTGCCACATTTGCCGTGGCAAAATGGATGGCTTGTGCCGATCCACGCTTTTTGCTGCTAAACCACTTGCTTAACATGGCACTTCCAATCGGATGATGTGGACTGGCGGCAATCTGCCCAAACGTGACGAGGCCTGTCAACTCCACAAAATTATGAGCCAGGCCGCACACGCCGATTCCTATTGCAACCCCGATGTTCTCCATAACAATGAGATTTCGGCCGGAAATGTACTTGGCAACAGCACCCCAGATGCCTTGTAAAAATCCGTTGACGAGCCGAGTGAACGTCAACATCGCGCCAAGTTCAACATAGCCGAATCCCATACTGTTCATAAGAATCGGATAAATTAAAGGTAATACGGCACCCTGCATATGCGTGACGCCGTGTCCCGCACTCAGAATACCCAAGCGCCATCGGGCTTGACCCGGGCTTTCGTCCGAGAGATAAGTCATTGGCAGTTTATCAGTTTGAACCGCCATTCAAAATCCTCCTTTCCTTTGAATGTTTTGCCTCACCTGGAATGTAACACACTACCTGTTCGGGGTAACGGGGCGCTTTCTGTCATATGAAACAACGCTAAAATAAGAAATGATATTATTCAGACGAGGACCATCTTTGTTCAATTCGAAAGAACTTCCATATCCCGAAAGATACACCCCAAGACAGAGCAAATAGACACACTATGACAAATCCAACATTTCCTAAGTTTAAGTTGTCTAACCACGCAAACAGTCCCTGGTCCAATCCGAAGTGTGGTGTTAGGACTTGAAGCGCCTCGACAACCCCAATCAAGAGTGCCGAAACGACCGATAACCCTGTAACGGTAAGGTTGTAATAAATCTTCCGGATAGGTGTGGCAAATGCCCAGTTATACGCAGTCGTCATAAAGATGCCGTCCGCCGTATCCATCAAACTCATTCCCGCCGCAAACAGAATGGGCAACGACAAAATGCCGGTAGCGGGAAGTGAATTCTTGGCGGCACCGGCTGAGATGGCAAGTAATGCAACTTCACTTGCAGTGTCAAACCCTAAACCAAACAGAAAGCCAATTGGATAGATATGAAAACTCCGATTCACAAACTTGAATAGCGGACCGATCAACCGGTTAATAAGACCTCGCGATTGCAGAAGTCTCTCCAACTGTTCCTCATTAAACCATTCCTCTTTCATCCCTCCTAACATCCGGTAGAGGTTAATCAGGATGAGACAATTCACTAGGCCAATTAAAATTAGGAAACTGGACGACACCAGTGTCCCAACCATTCCACCAACGGCTTGCAGCTCCGGAATGTGCCTTTGCGCCCACTGAACTGCAAAAGCCGTAACCACTGACATGACACAGACAACGGTTGAGTGACCAAGCGAAAAATAAAAACCAACACCCATCGAACTCCGTTTTTGTTGCCTCAATTTGCGAACAGTATTGTCGATGGCGGCGATGTGATCCGCATCAAAAGCGTGACGAAGACCAAACGTGTAAGCGAGCAGGGCGAGTCCTAGCAACGTAGGATGATTTGGAACGGCCGCAGCTAAAAAACAGATACCCACCACGTGGAGAATGACCACCACAGCGCCATACCCTATCCAGCCAGGTCTCTGCGTTATATTCTGGTTTGTTTTCACGTCGTTCCCTCGCAATCTAGGCATAATCTCGGGAGACACACTATGTAATCATCGATCACGCCCATGGTTCCACAGCCACTAACAGCGGATTTGGCTCTCCCTCGCCCCCAGCCGTACGCAAAGCGACATCGACTTGGTTCAAGCCGAAGCTGTGTGACTGCAGGATCGAAATGGGAAACGTTCCTGATGCAATACAATTGATAGCCATTTTGACTGATCGGTAACTGTGGCCGCGCAACCCTTTTACCGTCAGCGACTTTGCCAACACCAAATCCGAATCCCATTCAGGAACTTTTGCATACTTGTAAGCTGCTAGAATCACCAAGCCTCGGTTCTTCACAATCTGAAACGCCTGTGTAATCGGTTCCGATCCGCCGGATGTAACGTCCACGACGACATCAGCCATGTTTCCATCCGTGAGTTCCGCAATTCGATCCACGACATTTTCAGTGGTCGTGTTCACGATAGCGTCCGCACCCAACTGCTGACTCAGTTCCAACCGACGGATACTGGTTTGCCTACCGACGACGATGACCTTCTCTGCACCGGCCGCTTTGGCGGCCAAAACGCAAGCCATCCCTTGCTGTCCAGGTCCCTGGATGACGACCGTCTTGCCCACGCCGACATTCGCCTCAAGGCACATCCATTCAAAACCGTTTGCAAGCGGCAATGTGAACACAGCTTCCGGAGCAGGCACGTGTTCCGGCATTTTGTGGACGACGGCACTTGGATGGAGGTACATGTACTGACTGAAGCCCCCCCACAAACTCGGCTCGATCCCGATAGACGTGTTCCCGTAACGCATTCCGCCGCGCCGTGAATCCGTAAACTGACAGGCCCGATAGAGTCCTTCCCGGCAACGTTCGCATTGACCACATGGAAGGTACTCTTCCATCGCGACTCTGTCTCCCTCTTTCACTCCCCACTTTGTGGCCGCGTCGGCGCCTATCTGTTCAATGTAACCAACAACGTGGTGGCCAAGAATTCGGGGGTCCGATATATGTCTGTAATTGGCTACATCCGTGCCGCATACGCCCACCATCTCTACCTTTAACAGGCCCGAATTCGGTGAGATGGAAGGAACTGCAAACTCCTGAACACGCGTCTCATAGCTGGCTGTTGCCACAGCGGCGAGGACTTTTCGCATCGCTATTGTCACTTCCCTTTCCGAGTGCTCTATATTTATTTCTGGAAATCCGGTGCATCACCAAACCTGCACGATGTCGGCAACGGCGGCAGCCTCTTCCGGCGAACGAACATCCTGGCCGTCCCCAATCGCTATACTCCATTCGTCCCTGTCATCACGAATGCCGAAAATCACATTGATTCCTTGCCTTCGGAGCGCTTCCGCATGCTCCTTACCATCTTCTCGATAGCCAAAAATGGCCACTGTCTTGTTGCCTACTTGTGGAATCCAGGCATCATTCACTGGCTGTCCCTCACTCACAAATAATCTGTTAAATCGCAATTCACTCGGGCACGGTTCCGGAGGACACGATAGAACCTCACATTCGAATACATAGATGAAGTGTCCATGTTTATTCTTGTGAAACGTTGTGTCCCCCGCCGCACTGTGGAATCCTTATTCCATGTTGGCCTTGACCTTTAACATTTCGGCTACGATCTCGGCATTCAGTGTCTGTCCCGGTGTGTACTCCGGTGCATCTTCGAGTTGTTCCAAGTCATTTAACCCTGAATATTTGTATATCCGATTAATGGCAGAAATGAGACGCACAGGTCGATTCGGGTCGGCGTTGAAGTGTTGATGAATCGTGTTTGGCGGAATGTAAATGACGTCGCCCGTTTTCCATTCAAAACGCTTCACCTCGTCCTGCGGTGTCCAGTGATACGTATCCGTGATCTCCACGTCGCAGTCTTGGTGCAAATCGTATCCATGACCTTCGAGTACATACAAACATTCTTCCGCAAGATGACGATGCTTCCCTGAGTGACTGCCTGGGGGGATAATTTGCATATACGCATCGACCGTTTCCATACGAGCGTTCATTTGGTCGTTGATCATGTGTTTCAAAATGCCTTGCGGGGCCAATTCCCAGGGCATTTCCCAAGGCTTGATAATTTTCTTGCGTTGACTGTCGCGAATCGGCTTTTCCGCCGCATCCGTCAGTGTATCCTGATAAAACGCTAAACTCTGGTCACCTTGATTCCACGCTTTTGCCTCTCCCCAAGCCATACTGTACCCCTCCTAATTTAGTGATTAAGCTTGTGTGTCTTCATCTTGCCTTGGAACAAAGCCAACACCATGCTCAGTAGGCTCAGTGGGTCTCGGAATGACCGTTTTTTGGAACAACATATTCATAAACATGTACATCGGCTTCGTCTTGATGACAAGCGCTCGAGCCGGTTTTTCCGGGTCCGCGTTATTGTGTTGGTGAACACAGTTGTTGTGAACGATGGCAACATCTCCCGCTTCCCAGTCATACCGTTCACCGTCGTGGATCTCATAGCCGCGGCCGTCGAGGATGTAGAAGGCGGCCTCGTTGACGTGCCCGTGTTTTTGCGACTTCCCGCCCGGTGCATACTCCTCCAGGTGAATATGGAGTGTTTGGCCCAGGCCATCCACAGGCTCGAGGTAATGTTTGCTGAATGTCTGCGGACCATCAAGGAAGTCGATTCTGTCTCCACTGCGTACACGCGGCAGGGATCGAAGTCTCTCAAGCTCCGTCTTCAAGTTGTACTCGCCAGTAATGCCGCGGACAAAAACGCGATCCTTTTTGCTGTGGTAGTGCGATTCCGTTCCCATCTTCTCAATTCCTCCTTAACTGCTCAAAAATCTCTGATCACGCGTCAACTGAACAGAATGCCAGCGTACAAATGCAATCCGAGAACTTTCTCGAACACGCCGTACGTGAGTATCCCCATTGCAATGGCGGAGCCAACAGCCAATTTCCAGTTTCGCTGTCGTTTTTGAAGCAAAAAGTAGACCAAAAAGAACAGTGGAATAGCTGGGACGAATCCGATAATGAGAATGCCTAGGATGAGCCCAGCGGCCCAGATCATGGCGATCCATTGCCACTGTTGCGATACCTCTACCGCCCCTTCTTGGTCCCCTTGGGATACAGACGTTTGTGGTGCCTTTGCCTCCTGTTTGGCCACAGCGAGTTTTCGGTCGTGCGTTAAAAAGCGAATCTTCGGAATAAAATTTCCCAAGAGCTGAAAGACACCTGCCACGATAGACGCGATACCCACGACCATTGGAATCAAGCGACCAGCCGGAGGGTACTGACTTGCCATTGACACGTAACCCGCAGCAAAAACGATCCACGCGATGTCAAGGAAAAGCTCGGCCCGGACGTGTTTCATGCAGTGATTTCCTCCTTTGCCTTGACTGATGTGCGCCGGAATCGTTGCAGGTACGGGTTGAAAACGACAAACAAAATGATGAGAATCATCAAGTCTGTGAGAGGTCGCTTAAACATGGACAGCCCGAATAGCTGCTGCGTCAAATACAGGTTTTGCTCAGCCACCGAGCCGAGAATGAACCCAATCATGGCCGCCGGCACGGAGTAATTGAACCGTTTCATCAGGAGCCCCACAATCCCGAAGGCAAACACGGCCAACACTTGCCCCATACTTTGATCAGCGGCAAACGACCCGAGCGCGGCAAGGGCGAAAATAAATGGAACTAAAATCGTACTTGGTACTCGACTGATTCTCGCCAAGAGCGGAACGATCGCGAGGCCCATTGCGCTCGACAACAAACTCCCAATGGCAATGACAAAGGCCATGGCAAACACAGCATCCAAGTTGCTTTTCAGCATACTAGGGCCCGGAACAATGCCGAGAATGGTGAATCCGCTCATGAGAACGGCCATCCCCACCCCACCGGGCACGCCCAGAGCCACTGTTGGAACCAAGTTTCCAGCCTCTTTTGAGATGGACGACGATTCGGGAGCAATAATTCCCTCCGGGATGCCCGTGCCAAATTTCTCAGGATGTTTTGAGGTCTTCATGGCCTGCCCGTACGATATGAAGTTGGCTGCCACCCCTCCAATCCCCGGAACAACGCCGAGGAGTGTACCAAGAATGGCGGATCGAATCGTCAACCAGGGATGGGAAAAAACATCCTTCATGCCATCTAAGACGCCGGCACCGGGCGTTTTCGCGGAGAGCTTAATGTTCGCGGCTTCTGCGCGCCCCTTCTTCAGACTGTACAAGTGGAACATTTCCGCAAACGCAAAGATCCCGAGCGCAACAGCGGTGATATTGAACCCGTTATAGAGAGCCAATTGGTGAAACGTAAAACGCTGAACGCCCGTTATGGGATCATATCCCACAAAGGAGATCATAAGACCGAACAGTCCCGAGAGAAGCCCTTTTGTCATCGATCCCGATCTCATTTGCCCAATCAAAACGATGGCCAAGATGGCGAGTAGTAAGTACTCAGACGGCTGAAATAGCTTAATCAGTTGGAACATGAATGGGATCACGACGAGCAACAGAGCTACGCCGATCCAACCGCCGATGGTGGTCGACACAGCCGAAATCCCGAGTGCGCGTTTTGCTTTCCCCTGTCTCGTCATGGCGTACCCGTCAAATGTAGTCGCCGCCGACTCGGGGGCCCCAGGCGTGTTGAGAAGGATGGCCGTCACCGAGCCGCTGAAATAAATGCCCGAATGTGCCGCCAAAAGCAGGCACAGTGCCGGAATGACAGGCATGCCATAGATGAACGGAAGCAGCATCGTCATGAGCACGGCGCCACCGAGTCCAGGAATGGCGCCCACAAATGTACCAAGGAGCGAACCAAGGACAATCATGAGCATGCCAGACGGTGTAAACAGCGACCCAAATCCGAGTACCAGTTGGTGCAACATTTCATTGACACCTCCTTATAGAGGTCTGGTGACAGAACCGGAAGTTATTTCTTATCGTTGAGCAGTGGTTTCACCAAGGCTGTGTTACTCATGGCTTGTTGCACCATTTGAGTCAGCTGAGACCCTGGCAAATAGCCAATGTACAAGTGTGCTTTTTGTGCGGAGGCGACAAAAGCAGGGTCCTGAAGCGACTTCTGCATAGCGTCCTCGATTGCTTGAACACGATCAGCCGGAATCCCCGGCGGCGCAATAAAGGCGTGGCCGAGGTCCATAATGTTGGTCATGGCCTTCAGCGCATTTACCGTGTCTTGACTCAATCCTGCCTGTTGAGCGAGGTCTACGACCGTTGGCACGTTTGGCAACTTGTCAAACGGTTGGTCTGATTGGAGAACCACGACCTTAGCTTTGTCACCGGCTTGAGCGACATCTGATGCGGATAGCGATGTGGTGTCACCGTCTCCTCTTAAAAATGCCGCTTTTTCATCGCTGCTTCCGCTGAATGCGGCGACCATGTTAAACGGAATGTGAAACGCATTGTACGTGATGACGGCAGCGTTATAGTCAGAACTACCCTTTCCTGTCGCCAATCCTTTAATTGGTTGCTTTGCTTTCTCCAAGTCGGCAAACGATTTATACTGACCAGTAGGGTGCACAGCAATGACGTGCGGATCATCGTCGGGTCGAGCTAACCAAGTCATTTTCGTCACATCGAATGTCATGCCATTCGCACCAACCATTTGGTCAAACACATCGCCGCCCGCGTTCGTGTCTCCAATGGTCAGTCCGTCTGGCTTTGCGGCGTAGATCTGGTTGGTTCCGACCAATCCCCCACCGCCTGGTGCATTGACAACTTGAACCTGTTTCAAACCCAGATTCTTCTGAAGATACGGCGCAATAAGGCGTGCCCACTGATCATATCCGCCTCCTGGACCATACGGCACGATGAGCTGCATCGTCTTTCCTTTGAAGAAGTCTGCGGCCGACTGTCCGCTTGCTGTTCCTGACGAACTCGCGGCCGTGTTGCTCCCACCTGACGTAGCGCCTGCATTGCTGTTTCCGGATCCTTGAGAAGAATTTCCACACCCACTCACGAGTGCCGCCAAAGTCATGACGGCAGCAGCTGCGACTGCAAAACGTTTCACAGTGGCTTTCATATGCTCCCTCCCACCCTCGGTACTGTTTTTGACGTTTCGTCGATGTCAGACATTTTCTCTGGTGGAAAATTTGGTGAATTTTCGATCCGCCACATTGGCCCCGGTACATTTCCTCTACCCCTATGTCTGAAACATCACCTCCTCATTGGCCCGTACCACAACTCTTCAGTGCACATGCAGATGGACCGATGTGCCCTTCATCGCCATGTCGAATACCAGCGACTTGACTGTGACCGGTACAACGCCCGCAGGCTGAATCATTCTGCCAATATCAATGAAGTCGAAATCCTGAAGCAAAATACCGTCCAGGACCAACAGCGGACTTGCGACTTTGAGCTCATCCTTCATGAGCCGTCCGACACTTTGAGCAATATCTCCGTCGAGGACAAGCGTCACTTGACGGCGGCCCTTTAGGGATTCGGGAATCGCCAGCAAGAGCGCTTCGCAAAATGCCCGAATCCGTGTGTATGACGGCGGCCCACCCCAGTGAAACGAAAGCGCGAAGTCGGATTCGCCGTCAACTAAATCAAACTTTTTCACATGGTCGGCAATTTGCTTGGAGACGATTGCCGGATCGATATCGTGATGCAAATCACATGGAGCATGTAGGACTTGTAAGTTGCGCACCGGCAACACTTTCGGACTAGAGAGATAAAGGGTATTGCCACTGATCTGCAGACTGTACTCAGACGCCCCAAGCACTGTGGCCCGAATGCGTTCCGACGCTTCGAGCACAGGTCCGACCCTTGCAGCACTCGAGAAACGTTCGCGAAGTGCTCGGCCAAGGTACGGACCGAGATCGCCGAAGTCAGCCTGTTCCAAATCGTAGAAGTACTCGCCAACTCCGCCCGAAAATACGATCCCGTCAAATGGCCCCGCCGCAGATAATCGGTCCGTCAAGAATAGATTCACTTCACCGGGCGTCTGCGGGGATAGAACGGCCTCATACACCCGATCCGCCATCCACGTCGCTATCCGTCCCTTGTCTTCCGCCGAAATCACTTGGCCTTCTGACAGATCGAGTCCGACTGCCTTAGCTGCCGCTTGACCGCCTGGTTCTAGTCGAATAACACGTCCACTGTCATCGGTAGCAATGAGTCGACCGCCGACATGAATGGCAGCCGTGTCCACGACTTTCCCGTTTACGGAAACCGCGAGCTTTGTCGTTCCGCCGCCGATGTCAATGTTCAACAGACGACACTTTTGTTGATAGGAGAGATACACCGTGCCAGAACCATAGGCGGCAAGAAGTGCTTCCATGTTGTGTCCTGCAATAGCACAGACGAATTTGCCGCCCTGCAGGGAAAGCAACTCCCCGATAGCCTGGGCGTTCTCTCTCCGAATGGCTTCACCTGTCAAAATCACGGCCCCGGTATCAACATTATCCGGCGTCATCCCGGCCTGTTGGTAAGCGTTTTCAACAATTCGTCCCAAAGCGACTTCATCGATTCGATGATGGCCACGGTACGGAGTCAAAGCAACTGGAGAGCGATAGAGGGACGCCCGACCAATGACGCGATACCGACTGGACAGAGCCCCACCCATGCGCTCGAGCGTCAGTTTTGAAAAGACAACTTGCGTGGATGCCGATCCAATGTCGACGCCCACGCTGGTCAGATCAAAATGATCTGACACCCATAGGCCGTTGTTCTCAAGCGTTATGTCTCCGTCGTCGTCGTGAAAGTGATCATCTCCAATGTCGTGTAGGTAAAACGGAACCACAGCAGGGTTCTCAATCGGCGATGGAAATCCTGTACCCACAGCTACCGTGTCATTATTCATTTGTCGACACTGAGGCCTCTAAAGTCGCCCGCTCCGCCTCATACACGGGTTGCATTGTCGATTCCAATCCATTCTTGGCCAGTTCCTCCTCAAAAACGTGGCGAACCATCTCGTCCTCATCCGCGTAATCGATTTGGTCACCGCCGATACGTTTACTGATCCATGCCTTCGGCACACCTTGCTCATTGCGGATAGACGTACCCTCGTACTTGAGCGCGAGGTAACGGGCGGGTGTTTTTCCCGTATTGAAGTGCTGATGGTACCATCGATCCGGCGGCACGATCATACTCCCCTCCTGCCAGTCATACCGCTGCAGAGGTGAATTCTCCGGCCACATGAAACTAAATCCCGATCCATCAAGAATGATCACATGTGCTCCCGGACCGTGTAAGTGGGCTTTTTTGTACGTACCGACAGGGAATTCAGAAATATGGCTGTTCATGGAACCCTTGGCCAAGTTGAAGCGAATATGCCCTCCGCCGGCGCCTCGCTCCTTGGCGTTAATAAGTGGTAAAGTTCTCGTGTTCGCGACAAAATTTGTCTCCAGAAGAAACCCGTTTTGTGTCCCCTCGTTGGAGAAGTACTCGGGCTCGCCACTGAAACGGCTCTTAAAGTCATACGGCGTATTGAAGACAAAATCCGCCTCCTCATACAAATTGATGACCATTGGTGCGTTCGTCACCGCCAAGTAGCGCGCCTTTTCCTGACCGGACCCGTTGAAATGTTGATGCCAACAATTGAGGGGGATGGCAAACAGAGATCCGGCATTCCATTCAAACGTGACCTTTTGCCCCGCATCATTCCAGACAGACGTCGATCCGTGCCCGTCCAACACGTAGATCATTTCTTCGAAAAGTTGCCGCTGGGGCGCGAGTTTCCCGCCCGCAGGAATATCACACACGTAGCAGTCGTTTGAATGCCTTGACGCCTCATGGTTGATATAGACGCCTGCTCCCCCACGACGAGGCCAAGGTTTCACTTCGACGTGGTGTAGATTGGGCACATAATGGCCAGCGATAATGTCAAGCCCTTCGGCACGAACCCAATCCTGATATTTTGAGTTCTTCTCTGTGGCAAACCGTTTTGCGAGGTCCTCAGAAACTTTTGGCAATCCCGTTCCCTCCAATTCTTTTCAAGGAGCATCCGTCGTCGTGTACTCGCTTGGAATTAAAAGCGAGCAAGCATTTCATTTGACAAGCCTTCTTGCCATGCAACGCCTCGGGGCAAGATCTGATCGCAACCGCGAACCTCGCGATGCGATTCCGGATGAACACCACGCGGTGACTTACCGGCTTCCACATCATTTGTAGCTTCCAGCAGTAACTGACGAGCGACAATGATGGCCGCGTCAGCAGCACCCAGGCGTTCTTTCGACCTGTCAACTATCGGACGCATCGTCTCCTGTAAGGCAAAATCCTGTGTGTTAATTCCTTTGATCCCCGTGAACGTTTTTGTTCGTTGAACCTCGCGATCAATTAAGTAGTCATTCGACTTGTTGCGAATTAACCGGTATCCCGGCAAGCTGTTTGAGGGTCCGCGTCCAAAAAGTGTTTCGTGCTCGATGCAATAGTCTCGCGGCAGTGGATGATCCGGGTCAGCGGAGTACATCCAGTTGTAGACGACGCAGTGTTCATCGTCCACCGGAACCCAGATGTGCCCGTTTACGGACGGGTGTTCCTCCGGCTCGCCAGTGCTCCAGTTGGTCATATATCCTCTCATCTGCTGGGCGGGCATGACAAATTGATAAGCACGGACGTAGACTCCATCCTGACCCAAGTCGCGGATGCCGACGTAGGTAAAGCCGTGATCGCGTTTGTGCACTTCCAGTTTTGGTGCTGTAGCACGAGAGCGGAGCGCCTTCTTGTCCTGTAGATTATTGTTATGAGCGAAGGAAGAGTGCGACGTATCAATGCCACCTTCAAGCGCTTGAAGGTAGTTGCAGTCTTCGAAAGTTTTTGACACAAAACGATGCGTTTCTGGAGCTCGTAGCCACTCGTAATCCGGATGTGGTGGCTGTGCGTCGGCAGACCCCATGTAGGTCCAGACCATTCCACCGGCTTCCCAACATGGATAAGCAACCGTTTTCACCTTATGCTTAAAATTGCTCTCGGGCGGTTCATTCGGCATATCAACGCATTGACCGGTTACATCGAATTTCCAGCCGTGATAAACGCACCGCAAACCGCACTCTTCGTTCCGCCCCCAAAACAGGTGCGCTCCACGGTGTGGACAATATGCATCGAGAAGTCCCACCTGCCCATTGCTGTCGCGAAACGCAACCAAATCCTCACCCAAAAGACGGACCCGAATGGGCGGGCAGTTTGGTTCGGGAAGTTCTTCGGACAAGAGGGCAGGGATCCAATAGCGTCGAAACACTTCACCCATTGGTGTGCCGGCGTCCGTTCTAGTAATTCGTTCGTTCAACTCTCTCTTGAGCAATGTACTGTGCAACTCCTTTCAAAACAGCGAGCGAATGCTTTTCTCAATTTCAATTGTATAAGTGCTGTGCCGCGTCGAAATCGTTACTTTCTTCTATGCAGAACAAGGCCGGGGATTTTTTTCACAAAAAATACGCCACGCAAGTGACGTATTGTTCAACCAATCAATCGCTTTTAATTTTGTAGCGCAACTATTCCAGTCCGCCAAGTTGCTCAGAGATAAGTCGGCTGTACATGCGCAATATATTCAGGTATTCCCGCACCTCCGTCGGCAAGAACTGGTCTTTCGATCCCGTCACGCTCAACGCGGCAATGACATTATGCGATTCATCATATACCGGGACGGCAAGCGAACAGATACCGTACGTCGATTCCTCATAGGTGACGGAGTAGCCGACGGATCGGATATGGTGGAGTTGGTCTCGCAATTCACCCGGACTGGTGATGGTGTTGCTTGTAACCGGTTTCAAAGAGCGACCAAGTACCCTATCTATTTCATCCTTGTCCTGATAAGCCAGCAACAGCTTTCCGACAGCCGTGCTGTGACAGGGAACCCGCTTGCCAATGCTGCTGAACATTCTCGTCTCTTTATCTTCAGGCAACTTGCAAAGGTAGACGACAGACCCACCGTCATAAATGGCCAATCGAACGATCCGCCTCACCCGCGTCATCAAATCCACCAACAACGGGAAGGCCTTCACGCGAATTTCCGTACTGCGATAAACCACTGAACCAATGACAAACATCCCAATTCCTAAACGGTATTTGCGGGAATGAACATCCTTATCCACCAAGCCTGTCTCGCTTAACGTCTGCAGGAGTCGATAAATCGTACTCTTCGCCAACCCTAAACGCGCGCTGAGTTCACTGATCCCCATGACGGGTGTGTCATCCGAAAACTCTTGCAGGATTCGGATAGCGTTGTGAACAGAAGATAGATGTTCTTGTGGTCTTGCCAACTGACATTCCCCCACATTCTATCACTAGTTCAATCCATGTTATGAAAAAGCGTACACCCTGTAGGGTGTACACCTTATTTTTGGAAAAACGCGCGATTCTTTTCAATAAACTCTTGTTCCTCATCTGGCAGGAAGTCTTCTTGAAAAATAGCTGATACTGGACAGACTGCCTCACAGGCCCCACAGTCAATACATAAATCCGGATCAATATAGTATTGATCTTCTCCTTCATGAATGGCGTCAACTGGACACGTTTCAACGCAGTCCCCAGACTTTTCACCAATACACGGTGAAGCGATAATAAAAGCCATAACAAAACCCCTCCGTCGCTTCGGCGCTCAATTCGCTCGTAAAATCAAACAGGTTAGACATAGAACAGCTAGGCGCCCATTCTATATTTATCGAAATAATATCATGATGCGAACTGGCTGACTATTCTGTTGTTTCTCTATGTGGAAAGTTTCTCGAACAATTCGCCACAAATGTCGTGATTTTTTCAACTCTGCGATATGATCTTATCAACGAAACACGATCTGAGAAAGTGGGCAGACGAGAGTGGACCATCGATTGATTTCCTATTTATATTTTTTTAACGTCAAAAGGGATTACTTTGAATGCCATGAGTACGCGGAACACCTGTGGTTTGCATCAGGCCGTCCACGTGTCCTCAAGGGTCTCATCCAAGGTGCAGTCTGTTTATACCATCTGAATCGCGGTAACGTGAGAGGCGGGTACGCCATGTGGCAACGAGCAAAGAGGTACTTGGAAGAGAAGCGCCCAGTATATGAAGGAATTGATATCGACCAACTCATCCACGACATTGATCACGTCTTCAACACCGTCCCCACAGACTGGCGCAATAAAACCGTTCCCCCTCTCGCCATCCAGCAGTTGGAGCTGCCAAGCGTGGACATTCACATCCTAGACACGTCCGTCCGTCACATATTGCCAGATTGGATTCCGCAACCGCTCGACTGAGAACCAGGACGTGTGCCGTGATCGGTATGAAGCTTAGGGAGCGACATCGAACACCTGGTTCTCCTTGGCTTGTTGATGTCCCCGTGATGAACTGAAACTGTGCAGAACCATTCCTACGACGACAATGAACAGGCCAACTAGACCAAGCACCGAAATGGTCGTTCCAGGGATCAACATCCATTCACCCAGCAGCGTAAACACGACTTCACCAGCCTGCGTCGCTTCCACAGCAGCCAGTTGATGAGCATTCCCGCGTGCCATGTCCGTGGCGGAAAAGAATAATACCGTGGCGATGACGCCGGAACATACGGCCACCACGCATGATTGCACCGTTTGATTCTCACTGGGGAGTCCATGTGCGATCCACTGATATACGCTCAAGACAATCCATAGAGGCAAACTGCAAATTGTCATTCCAAGTGTCCGCTGAACCGCGGTCAGTCTCCCCTCACACAATTGCATCATCTTGCGATTTCCCAAGGGATACGCAAACGCCGCAACTATGACAGGCAACCCACCTAGAAGGATTTCTGAGACCTTGACGTGCTCAACCTGAGCAATTTCCATAAGAATGATTCCGCCTAAAATGACCGTAGACATCCCTAAAGCCCCAAGCGGCATCTTCGTCCGAGCAGCAGGCACACCGTTCGGCAAAATCCCCGTCGTGTGAAAGAGTGGAGTCATCAGTGAACCAGCAACAATGGTGAATTGCCAGGTGCCTGCAACCAGCCATGCGGGACTGTACTCCGACGAAAAACACAGAGGTGCATAGAACAGGCCAAAACCAACGAAACTCCAAGAAAACCATTGCCACGGGTGCTTGCGTATCTCCTTGACCAAGCTAGTAAACTGCCCACGCAACAACACGATGAGAAGCAACAGTGGCAGCATAAAAATGTACCTGAGGGATGCACTCCAAATCCAGCTGCCTCCCCCATTACTCATCATCCGATTTAGGACAAATGAAGAGGCAAAGAAAAACGACGCACAAATACCAAGAAAAATAGCTCGCATGTTCGCCCCTCCACTTCACCACTACCCATATGACACCATTATAATCGATGTTGTGTGGGGCCGATCGATGGAATAGGCTTCTCTTGCGGACACTGATCTGTCCTATCATATTGGTCTTTGCAAAATGCCCCTCGCTGGATCCAAAAGTGTAAGACTGCATTCACTATTTCAGAGGGACCTTGAAAATGCTGAGGTAAACCAGGATGATGGGAACACAAATTATGTACGTTATGAGCGGTTTCTTACCATGAAGCCGCAATATCGGAAACATGACCACGTCGAAGAGAACGGACCACAATAAATTCCACCTGTGACTGTACGTAATCCGCCTAGACACGTACAGAATGACCTCAACTCCAACATAGATTCCTACCCACATTAGATAATAAACGACTAGTTTACCAAAGCGATCCGGATAGTTCGACAAAAATATCAAAGCCGTAAGCGGCATTGTGAAGGAGGCATACAGTAAAACAATCGTTGTTTGGTTCGCAATAATATCCGGGTGAAACTCCCATAGCGAATAATCCTTAGTGAGAAATTCGTACACCATGGCAAGAAAGGCCATGAATAACATAGTGGGCTCGTATTTCTTCCAGTTGCGCCAATCGCCCCATTTCCAAGCGGCCAGCGCTGTTACTGCAGCAATAGTAATATGCACCTTCGTCCTCACCTGGCCTAGATATTGTGTCACTTCAACTCACTAGCATTGCATAAAACTTCTCTGAGCTTGTCAAGTGAGGCACACCACGGTCTGGACACCAGGTCTGAACACTCAGATTTTTAATTTCAGCGGCTTATGGTCTAAAAAGTCAGTACTCCTGTGTCAGGTAGTCCCAATATCCATAATCAGGAATTTTTATATTAGGTCGTAGGTCACGGTCTCGAGATGCTCCGTTTCACCGTCTATGTACTGCCGCACCGTTTGCTCGAAGATGTCGTCCACCTTGCATCGTCGTCTGCCCTTGGATGTTCGACCTGGGCTCTTGTACAACGCCTTCACAAACTCCGAAAAGCTTCGCTCCCAGTAAAGACGTAAACATTTGTAGACGTCGAGCAGCTTGCCGTTATGGGACACCTTCGCCTGTATAAGAATCAACAGGCAGTATGTAATCAGCGCAATCAGCAGTTGGTTATACACGGCATTTTCACTCTTGCCGTAGAGCCGCTTGAGTACGAGATGTTGCTTGACCCATTTAAAAAACAACTGTCGGGTAAAAGACTGGCGCGGTACCGCCATGCGACCCGTTTCCAGCCCCTCCCCATAAGAACTGCTCGTGAGGTTTTCCCTCAAGCAGCTCACCCCATAAACTTTGTCAAAAGGGTTATGAGACCTATCGTGATTACGGACACTTTCATCGAAAACCGTCTACGCTTTTGAGGGGATGGACTTTCCAGTCCCAGTAAAGCCCCAACACGCCGTACAGATATTCGTTACTCCATCTCCGCCACCCGATGCTACGCTTTCGTCTTCGTTTCCTTCTTGACAGCAGGGTTCGGATTTTCATCTCTGTATAGTCACGGATTTCTCCAAATGCGCGGCTCGAGTTGCCGACCCGAAAATAGTTCACCCATCCAGTCAGTATGGCATTAACTTGTTTCACAACGTCTTTTGCCGGTTTCGCGCCCCCGTTTTGAATTATTTCGCGGATTCTCGCTTTTATCGCCTGTCGGGCTTTCTTCTTCGGTGTCATCAGGATGAAATATCCAGTCCTGCTCCGATTCTGTACTCGTCTGAAATCAAATCCTAGGAAAGAAAATGATTCACCTTTTAGGACGTTGACCATTCGAGTCTTTTCCAGGTTCAGTTCAACCCCCAAGGGTTCCAAATATTCTCGCAGTCGCCGCAACGCTAGCTTGTCCCATCCACGTTTACTGGAGTGGCCACTTACAGTGACAATCATGTCGTCGGCAAATCGGTGGTAATTCACTGCTTCGTAACTACCTTCCGCTGTTTTCCGCCGGATAGCATCAAATGCCCAGTCAACCTCATTCAGGTAGATATTTGCAGCGAGCGGAGAAAACGGTCCGCCTTGCGGAACGCCGATTTTCCCAGCTACCTTAATCACCTGTTTTACAAGGCGCATCACCTGTGGGTCTTGGACACGTTTCGCAATCTTCTCCAGCAGTAAATTGTGCCTTATCGTATCGAAGTAGCGAGACAAATCTACGTCAATCACTGTTGTCATACGTCGCAGTATACTACGTCGCACATTTGCCAGTGCTTGATGCGGGGAGCGCTTCGGTCGAAATCCGTACGAGTTTGGACAGAAATCGGCCTCGAAAATCGCCTCCAGTATCAGTTTTAACGCCCCTTGTACCACGCGGTCCCGGATACACGGAATCTGCAGGGTACGCATTTTCCCATTCGCCTTCGGGATTTCCACTTTACGATTGGCTTGCGGTTGGTAAGTTCCAGCCTGCAGCTCTGCTCGAATGTCTTCTAGGAACGCTCGGACGCCCGATTGCTCTACATCTGCGAAGCTTTGTCCGTCGATGCCTGGGGCTCCGCCGTTTTTCTTCGCATGTTGATACGCTTCGTAGAGGGTCGTCATGTTGGTGATGTGGGTGAATAATCCCCAGAATCGATGCGTAGGTTCAGACTTCGCCTTTTGATATATCCGCCGCCTTAGTTCCTGCAAACTGATGGATGTTTTTATCATGACATCCTTGCCTCCCTCGGTCGTACGGAATGTTTACAGGTTCGGACCCTTCCCTCCTCGCGTGTTTTACTGCACGCGAATCCACGGTACTACGATCCGTTCCGCCACCCTGACGCCTACCGCGCCCATTTCCCGATCACGGTTATAGGGGCGGCCTCCTCGATGAGATTTCTTCAACGGGCGTCGAGGGCTTCTCCAGTTTCCACAGCAACTTTCCCTCTATGTCGCCGCTGATACCCCGCCGGTGAGAACCACCGTTTCAGACTCATTTCGGTCAGTTCTTATTGCTTTCGCACGTTATCGACCGTCTCAGCCACCGGAGTTGCGTGTAACGAGGCTACATCCGCGTTCACTATCGTTACAACCTGGAGTTTTGCCCGCGCTCCTGTTGAGCACGATGTCAGAGGGCTCCACCGTATCGCTTTCGCTCCACGGTGCCTCTCAGGCTACGGGAGGGGAGTCTCTTCTCCCGGTTGGACTTGCACCAACTAGCTACTGTGTCCTTATCTGGACACGCCGATTTGCCAACGCTTTCGATACACGTCGCAGATTTGCTCCGCATCCATCGCCATGTCGTTCGTCAGAATCACGACGCGCTTGCCTTCACTGTCCGTGGTTTCAATCAACCGCAGGGTGTACTTCATAACGTAATTTGGGTAACTCCCCAAGCGCACCAAGGCTTCTCTGGTGACTGGTGAATCGTCCGGCACGGTTCGTTCCTCAATGACTTCGTGAATGACCGCGTTGTCTTTGAGCCGCGTGACAAACTTTGTTTTGTTTGCACAGTACGCATCGAACTTTCGGTAATCCACATAGCCACGGTCGAAGACGTTGAGCGCATCGGGCTCCACGACCACCAACGCATCCATCTGCGTTTTGTCTGCAGGTTTGGCAGGTGTGAGAATCACCTTGTCCGGCGCGACTTGGTGGTCTAGAAACACCAAACGCAAGTGCAATTTCACACCGGCTTTGGTCCTGCGAAACTCTGCCCATGGATACTGCGAGAGACACATTGAAATGGTTGATGAGTCAACCAGGTTAATCCGTCTGAGCTTCTCATTCGCTCGCTTTATGCCGACCTGACGCGTAATCTGTTCAACGCATTGACGGAAAACGAAATCCAAAAATGTTGAAGGAGTTTCCCGCAACTTCCTGGATAACTGTGAGGCACTAATAGAATCCAGCGCCAATTCCTTCTGAAGGGATTCATTGGCTTCCAGCTCTAAACTGATATCCGTCAGGGACGGGATCTGGTTGACCTGGGCGAAGACGATGAGCCTAATGAATGGAATAACGCCGAGCTTCTTGACGTACCGATCGAGCTTGAGATGATCTAATTCCTGCAATATGGAACTGACGTTCAGCGGAAGAACATATTCCGCAAACACAGATTTTGTGGTATCCTTGTCCATGCCTAGTCTCCTTAGTAGAGAGTCGGACAGGACTACCTGTACCTCTTATTCTAAGGAGATTTTTCATGTCAGTGGTTGTCTAAATCATGAACCTTCCAAACATTGCGTCTATTCATTCTGACAACTTGAAGCACTTGACAAATCCTAAATTCCTTTATGCAATGCTAGTGACTTCAACTGTATCGATAGCATTACCCGCTTCGACCATATTACTCACATACTTTTTCGAATCGGCGCTGATTTTAATGATGGGTTGGATTATAGACTCTCGGATCACGCGGTCTCGTCGGCGCATCGAAGGAGGGGGGCGGAGGACCGGGGTGCAGGTGGGGTTCCGACGGCGGCCGGTGAAGACGGGGTCGGAGCCGGAGCCGGGGCCGCAACCGGAGTCGGGGCCGCAACAGGGAACTAAGGTACCGACGTTCCTTTGTTGGCCATTTTGCCTCCGCGCAGACGCGGGCAAGGGATCAGGAGTCCGTTGTTGGGGCTGGTACACCCGTCGAATCAGTAGCAAATAGCCGAATAAGGGCACCGCGTTCCCTCGGTCAATTTCCGTTCACGACATGTCCTCCAAGAGCGGATTAGCAGTCTCCTATTCCATGCACCCCCGAATGAAGGCTCTTATCTTCATGCGACCTTTCTAATAATGTTTTGTTTTATCGCATTGTAAAATCGTTCGTCACACGTGAGTTTGTCGCACCATATCACTGTCTGCAAGAAAACAAGAGAGCCCCAATGCAGCATCCTATGCCCTTCTCCTTCATGCGGCCTAGCCCAGGCGCAGGGGGAAATTTATGGTTGTAGGGTGAGTACCAGGACCGGGTCACGGGTGGCATAAGGCACCAGCGTTCCTCTGTTTCGCATTTTGCCTCCGCGAGAGACGCGAACAACGCACTGGGAGACCGTTGTTGCCACTATCCAACCGTCTGGTCGGAGTGCAATAGCAACATAAAGGCACTGCGTTACTCTAGTCAGTTGCGGCTGACGACATGTATCCAGTAGCGAACCTGCAGTTCTCTACTCCATTCCCCCGAAGGGTCTGATTTTCATGCAACCTTTCTAATTTTGTTTTGTTTCTATTGTAAAAACCTTCCGCCACACGTTATTCGGTCGCGGCATGCACGTTCCCCGTACAACAAAACAAAAGAGCCCCCAAGGCAGCATCCTCTGCTCCCTCAAGGGCTCTTTCTCTCTCGCCTGGCAACGTCCTACTTTCCCAGGAGGTCTCCCTCCAAGTATCCTTGGCGCTGGAGGTCTTCACGTCCGTGTTCGGTATGGGTACGGGTGTTTCCCCTCCGCTATGGTCACCAGACTGCTTGGGCTCCGGGCTCTCTCTACGCTGGCTTCGCCCTTACGGGCTGCAGAACGCTTCGTTCGATCCCTCCACCAAGGCATCTTGTACCTTACATGGTACTTCCTTAGCTTCGCCCTATGTACCGCAGCTTTCGCTACAGTTTGTCGGTACTTACAACTTGAATGATGGAACAACCTCTCTGTTCTGGTGAAGCCCTCGACCGATTCGTATCTGTCCGCTCCACGTATCACTACGCTTCCACTCCAGACCGATCTACCTTGTCTTCTTCAAGGGGTCTTACTCCGTTATCCGGATGGGATACGTTATCTTGAGGCTGGCTTCGCGCTTAGATGCTTTCAGCGCTTATCCTTTCCCGACTTGGCTACCCAGCTATGCTTCTGGCGAAACAACTGGTACACCAGCGGTCGGTTCATCCCGGTCCTCTCGTACTAAGGACGAACCCTCTCACGTATCCTGCGCCCGCGGCAGATAGGGACCGAACTGTCTCACGACGTTCTGAACCCAGCTCGCGTACCGCTTTAATGGGCGAACAGCCCAACCCTTGGGACCGACTTCAGCCCCAGGATGCGATGAGCCGACATCGAGGTGCCAAACCTCCCCGTCGATGTGAACTCTTGGGGGAGATCAGCCTGTTATCCCCGGGGTAGCTTTTATCCGTTGAGCGATGGCCCTTCCACTCGGTGCCACCGGGTCACTAAGCCCGACTTTCGTCCCTGCTCGACCTGTCCGTCTCGCAGTCAAGCTCCCTTTTGCCTTTACACGCACCGCGCGATTTCCATCCGCGCTGAGGGAACCTTTGGGCGCCTCCGTTACTCTTTTGGAGGCGACCGCCCCAGTCAAACTGTCCACCTGACACTGTCCCCGAACCAGCTTATGGTCCTAGGTTAGAACACAAGTACCTCAAGGGTGGTATCCCAACGCCGACTCCACTCAGGCTGGCGCCCAAGCTTCCCTGTCTCCCACCTATCCTGTACATGACGTACCCGTATCCCATATCAAGCTACAGTCAAGCTCCACGGGGTCTTTCCGTCTAACCGCGGGTAACCTGCATCTTCACAGGTATTACAATTTCACCGGGTCTCTCGTTGAGACAGCGCCCAAGTCGTTACGCCTTTCGTGCGGGTCAGAACTTACCTGACAAGGAATTTCGCTACCTTAGGACCGTTATAGTTACGGCCGCCGTTTACTGGGGCTTCAATTCGGAGCTTCGGTTTCCCTAACCCCTCCTCTTAACCTTCCAGCACCGGGCAGGCGTCAGCCCCTATACTTCGCCTTTCGGCTTCGCAGAGACCTGTGTTTTTGCTAAACAGTCGCTTGGGCCTTTTCACTGCGGCTTCTCTCGAAGCGCCCCTTCTCCCGAAGTTACGGGGCCATTTTGCCGAGTTCCTTAACGAGAGTTCTCCCGCGCGCCTTCGTGTTCTCCACGCGCCCACCTGTGTCGGTTTCCGGTACGGGCACCACTTCACTCACTAGAGGCTTTTCTCGGCAGTGTGACTTACAGGACTTCGCTACTGTTCTTCGCTCCCCATCACAGCTCACGCTTCTCAGAGTGCGGATTTCCCTACACTCCACGCTCACTGCTTGGACGGCCTCTTCCATCCGGCCGCTTCCTTCAGCCTCCTGCGTTACCCCTTCGCTCAAACGCTCCGCGGTGGTACAGGAATTTCAACCTGTTGTCCTTCGACTACGCCTTTCGGCCTCGCCTTAGGTCCCGACTTACCCTGGGCGGACGAGCCTTCCCCAGGAAACCTTGGGCTTTCGGCGGACAAGATTCTCACTTGTCTTTTCGCTACTCATACCGGCATTCTCACTTCCATCCGCTCCACCATGCCTTCCAGCACAGCTTCCCCGCAAATGGAACGCTCCCCTACCATGTTTCCATCCATAGCTTCGGTGTCTGGTTTAGCCCCGTTACATTTTCCGCGCAGCGCCACTCGACCAGTGAGCTATTACGCACTCTTTAAATGGTGGCTGCTTCTAAGCCAACATCCTGGTTGTCTGTGCAACGCCACATCGTTCCCCACTGAACCAGTACTTTGGGACCTTAGCTGTTGGTCTGGGCTGTTTCCCTCTTGACCACGGGTCTTATCACTCGTAGTCTGACTGCCAGGTTCTTCGACAAAGTGGCATTCGCAGTTTGACTGAGCTTGGTAACCCTCGCGGGCCCCGCACCCAATCAGTGCTCTACCTCCACTTCTCATTCCCTGACGCTAGCCCTCAAGCTATTTCGGGGAGAACCAGCTATCTCCGGGTTCGATTGGAATTTCTCCCCTACCCCCAGTTCATCCCCTGGCTTTTCAACGCCAGTGGGTTCGGGCCTCCATGCGGTGTTACCCGCACTTCACCCTGACCAGGGGTAGATCACCCGGTTTCGGGTCGATGACGACAAACTGATTCGCCCTCTTCAGACTCGCTTTCGCTTCGGCTTCGGCTCCTTCGCCTTAACCTTGCTTGCCATCATCACTCGCCGGTTCATTCTACAAAAGGCACGCCGTCACATGTCATGCATGCTCCGACTGCTTGTAAGCACACGGTTTCAGGTTCTATTTCACTCCGCTCCCGCGGTCCTTTTCACCTTTCCCTCACGGTACTATCCGCTATCGGTCGCCAAGGAGTATTTAGCCTTAGCAGGTGGTCCTCCCAGATTCCCACGGGATTCCTCGTGTCCCGCAGTACTTGGGGTCTGTATCACTTTCCACAATCCATTTCAGTTACCGGGCTCTCACCGTCTATGGCCGACCTTCCCATGCCGTTCTCCTATGGATTCTTTCCAGTTGGTTCCCTGCAGGTCCCCACTTACAGCCCCTCGACCCCGCATACGCATCGACTGCAGTCTGTACCACGTATACGGTTTAGGCTTCTCCGCTTTCGCTCGCCACTACTTACGGAATCGCGTTCGCTTTCTTTTCCTCGAGGTACTTAGATGTTTCAGTTCCCTCGGTTGCCTCCGCACAGCTATGTATTCACTGTACGGTACTAGCGCTTCTCACTAGCAGGTTTCCCCATTCGGACATCCACGGATCAATGCTCGCTTACAGCTCCCCGTGGCATTTCGGTGTTCGCCCCGTCCTTCTTCGGCTCTTGGCGCCTAGGCATCCTCCGTGCGCTCTTTCTAACTTCACCGTTTTGACAAAAGACTCCACTTCGGACTACTGCGTCACTCGTCGGCCAACTCCCTCACGTACTTATGTACGCTCAGTGCGTTGTCCTCCTCGTTCCTTGTATTCCTCGCGCCTCTTTGTCAAATATACTTCCCGGTTACGTTAACCTGTTACTCGCATTTCGGTTACCGGTTTTACTTCATTCGAGGTTGTTCCATATTCAGTTGCCAAGGTACCTTGAGTTTACCTAGCCACTAAGGGCTTTGGCTCCCTCAAAACTAAACACATTCCCACGACCTGAAAGGGTGTTTCTCCGTAGAAAGGAGGTGATCCAGCCGCACCTTCCGATACGGCTACCTTGTTACGACTTCACCCCAATCATCAACCCCACCTTCGGCGGCTGGCTCCGATACAGGTTACCTCACCGACTTCGGGTGTTGCCGACTCTCGTGGTGTGACGGGCGGTGTGTACAAGGCCCGGGAACGGATTCACCGCGGCATGCTGATCCGCGATTACTAGCAATTCCGGCTTCATGCAGGCGAGTTGCAGCCTGCAATCCGAACTACGAACGGCTTTTTAGGTTTTGCTCCACCTCACGGCTTCGCTTCCCGTTGTACCGCCCATTGTAGCACGTGTGTAGCCCAGGACATAAAGGGCATGATGATTTGACGTCATCCCCGCCTTCCTCCGACTTACGCCGGCAGTCACCTGTGAGTCCCCACCATTACGTGCTGGTAACACAGGTCAAGGGTTGCGCTCGTTGCGGGACTTAACCCAACATCTCACGACACGAGCTGACGACAACCATGCACCACCTGTCACCTCTGCCCCGAAGGGAAGGTACATCTCTGCACCTGTCAGAGGGATGTCAAGCCCTGGTAAGGTTCTTCGCGTTGCTTCGAATTAAACCACATGCTCCACTGCTTGTGCGGGCCCCCGTCAATTCCTTTGAGTTTCAGTCTTGCGACCGTACTCCCCAGGCGGAGTGCTTATTGGGTTTCCTTCGGCACTGGGGTGTGTCCCCCCAACACCTAGCACTCATCGTTTACGGCGTGGACTACCAGGGTATCTAATCCTGTTTGCTCCCCACGCTTTCGTGCCTCAGCGTCAGTCACTGTCCAGCAAGGCGCCTTCGCCACTGGTATTCCTCCACATATCTACGCATTTCACCGCTACACGTGGAATTCCCCTTGCCTCTCCAGCACTCAAGTTGCGCAGTTTCCAGAGCAATCCCAAGGTTGAGCCTTGGACTTTCACTCCAGACACACGCAACCGCCTACGCACGCTTTACGCCCAGTGATTCCGGACAACGCTTGCCCCCTACGTATTACCGCGGCTGCTGGCACGTAGTTAGCCGGGGCTTTCTCACTCGGTACCGTCTCACAAGGAGCTTTCCACTCTCCTTGTCTCTCTCCCCGAGCAACAGAGCTTTACAACCCGAAGGCCTTCTTCGCTCACGCGGCGTTGCTCCGTCAGGCTTGCGCCCATTGCGGAAGATTCCCTACTGCTGCCTCCCGTAGGAGTCTGGGCCGTGTCTCAGTCCCAGTGTGGCCGGTCACCCTCTCAGGTCGGCTACGCATCGTCGCCTTGGTGAGCCGTCACCTCACCAACTAGCTAATGCGCCGCGGGCTCCTCTACCAGTGATGCATTTGCATCTTTCAATTCACGAAGATGCCTCCGTGAATGTTATCCAGCATTAGCACCCGTTTCCGAGTGTTATTCCAGTCTGGTAGGCAGATTGCCCACGTGTTACTCACCCGTCCGCCGCTGACATCCGAAGATGTCCGCTCGACTTGCATGTATTAGGCACGCCGCCAGCGTTCGTCCTGAGCCAGGATCAAACTCTCAATAAATGTTACTGGCGTTTCACCAGAATGTTATCCGTTTGTCGCGACAACCGAAGCTGTCTCGACTGAAACTTTCAGGCGTGGTGTGTTTAGTTTTCAAGGAACCAATTCAATCAGTGCCGTCGAAGCGGCGAGAAATAATATACCATGAATCGATGTTCATTGTCACTGGTAAGTTCTTCATCACAAATGTTCGTTCTCGAAATGACCAACTCATCCAACCGAACCGCGAACAAATGCGTCAGTGATGCGGTATATTGGAGTCGTTCTGAAAGACAAGCTTCAGAAGCGACATCGAGTAATATACTCCAGATCAAATTAATAATCAACTGGTTAATATATCAAACTACGAATGATAGTCTCGAGACGGCGATGTGTGCCAAAGGAACTAAGGAAGCTGTGGTGCAGGAGAAGCTTAATCCTGAAATATTCATAGCGAAGTAAACCGCTTGTAACAAATGGATGAATATAGGAAAACAATAGGATCAATTGAACTTTCGTTCTCGTAGGTCTGGACTTGGACTTTCATGACCATGGTCTCCCGTGGGGTTACGTGTGGATAAATATGGATTGAGGAGAAGACGCACCTATCCCGTATTCACCTCTCATGTCTGTTCCAGTTGTTATTCAGACGGGAATCATCTCAACCGAACCGCGGTAATGCGGCTACGTTTTTAAGCGTCTGAATGAACTCTTTTCGATACACACACGAACTGCACAATTTCCAAGTCCAGTATCGGCCAGAGTGAGCTAGCTTCCCCGCAACTTTGACCAGTTTGGTTCGCAAAGTCTCCATCCGACTTGATTGCATTTTCTCTGGTACACACAATCGGCGAAACCAGTTGTTAAAGTTATACGCAAGTATGGCTAACTGGAGTTTCACGACATTCGCTTCAAAGTCTGTACTGCTCATCTTATCGCACGCAAATCCATTTTTGGCTTCCTTGATGAAATTCTCCATATGACCGCGCTGGCAGTAAAAGCGAATGATGTTCTTGGGCTGCAGCGTCATATTGGTCACGATAAATGTGAATTGAAACAACAGTTCACCAGCCGGACGTTCCATCTTCACGACCACCCGGCGGGCATGTTCCCAACTGGATGCTTGATACATGAATTCCCTGTAATGGACTTGTCGTTTGTGTAATCTTTCAGCGTTTAGTAATTGATCCGCCATGACCTGCGTAATGGACTGTAGCCGTGCGTTTGACTTGAGGCGGATGGCGTATTTATGACCCTTGGTTTCCGCCAACTCAAACAGCCCTGGAACGGCAAACCCACTATCGCCACGAATGACGATGAGGCTATCCGGGTTCAGCCTACCGTATCGATTCAGAATTGGTCCCACAAACCGGACGACTTGACGGGAAGTGTATACGTTGCCTGCACGAAGCTCTGCTCGCAGACAATCACCGGTCAGACCGTCAAAGCAAAACAACGGATGAAATCCATGTTGCTGGTAGTGGTAATTGAAATTCGCTCCATGCTGTTTTCCGTAGGCAGCAAAGCTGGAGGAATCCAAATCAAAAACGAATTGGTTCTGGGGTTTTATAGCGTACACGCGACGCTGCAACGTTTCATTCACACACTCCAGAGATTTGGAAGTCGCAATATCCGCTTTATCGTTGAAACGAGACAAAGTAGGTTGTGAGGCCAAGCTTTCCTTTCCCAGCAGCATAGTTAGCAATGGCTCTACAGCTAAATCATCTGCGTGATCGTCTGTATGGTAGCCAGCTATGTGCTGATACAGTTTCTGAAGAACCACGTCGCTATTTGGATGATCCCGATGAAAGACCGAATCATGAACCACGAGCAGTTCTTCTACCGCTTCGGATAGGCCCAGTTTGTGATCGAATTCTTTGTATAGGAGCAGTCCAGCATCCGAGGTCAAGTCGCCGCCGTCAAAATTCATTTTCACCCTGGGGTTGAAGTTCATGACATTCTCTTGTAGGCTTTTCAATAGAAGAGCTCTCCTTTGATGTGTTTGGCTTAGACACCTTAACACTACCAAAGGTTGGGCTTTTTTCCTATGTGCTCACGTCACTTTTTGAGTGAATCGCTAAATCCCCTTATAGCCCTTGCACCGCTTGCATTTACAGGTCCTTCACGATCGTGCTATGAATATTTCAGGTTAATGGTTTTACGGATGAGATCGAGGGCAAAAGAGGGTGACTAAGTGATTCAGTCAATCATTATGTAATGAAAGTGGCTCGATGTCATTATCGAGCCACCAGTTTATCAAATAAGGGCCATCGTGTTCTCTACTCTGAGAATAAAGGGCAACAATAGTAGATAGCCGTCACTTCTTGCTGAGGTAGTTGCGCCTTGCAAAGTCGACGAATTGAAATTTATCCGGACGATGCCGTGACTCGGTGTATTGAAATAGGGAGACGTCTTCCAAATACACGTGGTTTTTAACGACGACGACGTACGAGAAATCTCCCAGGTCAAGCCATGCCTTGTCTTCATCCGTCGCCGAGTCGACTACAATTTCTTTCTTTGCGAAGCTGATTGAAAGGTTTAACTCTTTCTCTAGGTACTCGTAAATGGAATCCGCACAAATGTCCTTGGTTAAGTAAGGCACAAACTTCCGGTCAAAGTAGTCGACATCCAGAATAATTCTCTCACCCTGTATTTCGCGGGTCCGAGCAACTCTCCACACATCGTCTGTCGGACCAACATCCAGTTGTGACTGGACAAAATCATCCGGACGTATGAGTAACAGTTCGTTCACGATTGTCCGTACTTGGCCGTGCATGATTTTGCTGACCTCTTTAAAACTAACCAAGCCTGTTACAGGAAAGTTGTATTTTGCTACATCTAAAACAATCGAACCTTTCCCCTTCAAACGCTGAATGTATCCATCCTGTGACAGCATATCCAGGGCAGTTCGAATCGTCCCTCGCGAAACATCGTATTGCGCAATTAAGTCGTGCTCCGAAGGAAGTTTGCTATTCGGTTTATAAGTGCCATTTTGGATGTTCGCAGCCAATACATCATAAATTCGCTGTGCTTTTGTCTTCATGAGGCCCCCGAATATAAAACGCCACTGACTCGTATGGGCGCATATGGAGATCGGTCCACGTGTTTGGCGTGTCTTTGTAATTCGAGATCAGAATCTCAGATGTTCCATCCACAGAAATGTCTCGCGGCAGGGTAAACGTGGTCTCCGTGGCGTAAAAGTTGTTGATCACTAAAATCCGATCGTTCTTGTATGATCGAAGATACACAAACAACTGTGGATGATCCGGCAAAATTTCTTGGTACGTTCCGTGCACGATCACATCGTTCGTTTTGCGAAGTTGAATGAGCTTTTGATAATGATAGAAAACCGAATCCGGATTGGCAAGCGCTGCTTGCACATTAATTTCCTTGTAGTTGGGTGCCACTTGAATCCAGGGGCTACCAGATGTAAATCCGGCGTTTTCCGATGCGTCCCATTGCATCGGTGTTCGCGAGTTGTCCCGGGACTTTTGTTTCAAGGCGGCAATCGCGTCTCGTTCGCTCGTGCCTTCCTTTAAAAGGCGAGTGTACGCGTTGGTCGATTCGATATCGCGATAATCTTCGATCCGCTCGAAATTCGGATTCGTCATGCCGATCTCCTCACCTTGGTACACATACGGTGTTCCTTTGAGGAGGTGAAGCGCAGTGGCCAACATTTTTCCTGACTCTTCGCGGTAGACTGTTTCATTTCCGAAACGCGACACGACGCGCGGCTGATCGTGGTTGCACCAGAATAGTGCGTTCCAACCGTCTCCTTCCGCCATGCCAACTTGCCACTCGCTGAGTATTTGTTTAAGACGAATGAAATCAAATGGCGCTGCCATCCACTTTTCACCGTTCGGGTAGTCAACTTTCAGGTGGTGGAAACTGAAGGTCATGTTTAGCTCGTGCTCTTTCGGGTTTGTGTACATGACGCACTGATCGAGTGAGGTGGAAGACATCTCCCCAACTGTCACAAAGCCTGACTTCTCCGCAAACACGCGCTCATTCATTTCCTTCAAGTATTCATGAATACGAGGACCATCGGTATAAAACTTTCTTCCATCATCGATCGGCGTTTCTAACGTATCGTTCGGAAACCGCTGTTCCTTCGATATCAAATTGATGACGTCGAGGCGAAAGCCATCTACCCCTTTGTGCACCCAAAAGCGCATCATTTTGTATATTTCACCGCGGAGTGCTTCGTTCTCCCAATTTAAATCCGCCTGCGTTACGTCAAACAGGTGAAGATAGTATTGATTTGTCGTTTGGTCATATTCCCAGGCGCTTCCGCCGAACTTGGACTGCCAGTTATTCGGTTGATCCTTCCATATATAAAAATCCCGATAAGGGTTGTCTTTCGATTTTCTCGCTTCCTGGAACCACTTATGGTCCGTAGAAGTGTGGTTGACCACAATATCCATCACCACACGAATGTCCCGGTTGTGCGCCTCCTGGAACAGTGTCTCCAGCGTCTCCATTGTGCCGTACTGCGGATTGACCTCATAGTAGTCACTGATGTCATACCCATTGTCCCGCTGTGGAGATTGGTAAACAGGCGTGAGCCATAAAATGTCCACCCCTAGTTTTTTTAAGTAATCCAGTCGTTCAATGATTCCTTGAAGATCGCCCACGCCATCACCAGTAGTGTCTAGGAAGCTTTTTGGGTAAATCTGATAAACAACTGACTTTTTCCACCAGGGTTCATTCATTTACTGTCACCGCCATTCTGTAAGTTAAAACGAACTGTAACCCACCGGCGATATTGCCAGTGGGTTACTTCATAACACGAAGTCAAACGTCAATTTTGCGGGTGCGAGCCAAAATCGTTGTCAGAACGAACGGAACGATAATCGCGATCGCCATGCCGATGAAGAAAGCGCCCCACTTATTTGTGATAATGGAGAGGAAGCCTGGCAAACCACCGACACCTACCGAGAAAGCCCGCACGTGCTGCATGGTGATCCAGCCACCTGCAAGCGCTGCACCAATCATGGACGAGATGAATGGGAAGCGGAACCGCAGATTGACACCAAACATGGCCGGTTCCGTGATACCTAGGTATGCTGAAATTGCAGATGTGAACGACATACTCTTCAGTTTTTCTTCCTTCGCTACAAACATCATTGCAAGAGCTGCGGAACCCTGAGCAATGTTGGATAGCGCCAAAATCGGCCACAAGAATGTCGATCCCGTTTGCGCAATCAATTGCAAGTCCACTGCGAGAAACATTTGGTGCATCCCGGTTACCACCAGCACGGAGTAGAATCCACCGTAAATCAAGCCGCCAAGCAGTGCATAGTGGTTAAAGATGAAGACTAACCCATTCGTGATTTCGCGACCGATGGCGAATGTAACGGGTCCGATAATAATGAAGGAAAGGAAACCAGTGACGAGCAATGCAATCGGCGCGACCAATATCAACTTCAAAGTGTCAGCCACCCGTTTATTCAGCCATTGCTCCAGTTTGGCTAACACATATGACGCAATGAGGATGGGCAACACTTGACCTTGGTAGCCAACTTTTTGAACCTGCAGGCCAAACAAATTCCAATGCGGGATTGTCCCTTTCAACTGTGCACTGGCATAGGCATATGCGTTTAACAGTTCTGGGTTAATTAACATGAGTCCGAGGACAATACCCAACAACTCGCTGCCGCCAAACTTTTTAACCGCAGACCATCCAATTAAACCTGGTAAGAAAGTGAACGACGTATTCGCAATCACGTTGATGATATCCGCAAAGTCTTTCCAGTTTGTGTGGACATCAATAAAGGCCTTGTTCGGATAAAAGATTCCGGGACCAGTGAGAATGTTGTTAACACCCATCAACAGACCAGCTGTCACAATGGCTGGCAACAAGGGAATAAAGATATCGGCAAGCGTTTTGACCAGACGCTGAAGGGGGGTTAAGTGTTTCTCCGCCGCTTTTTTCACGTCTTCCTTGGAAGCACGTCCAATTCCAGCGATGTCTACGAACTTGTCGTAGACCCGCTCAACCGTTCCCGGTCCGATAATAATTTGGAACTGCCCATTAGCCGAGAAAAATCCCTTTACCAAATCGTTTGATTCGAGGGCCTCCTTATCGACTTTTCCTTCGTCGTCCAAGGCAAGACGTAGCCGAGTAACACAGTGCGTTGCGGAAACCACGTTGTCCTTCCCGCCCACGGCATCCAGGATACCGCCTACGGATTGTTCGTTGATACTCATCATCAAGTCTCCTGTCCACCAACCGTTGATCGGTCGTCACTAAAGGAAAATGCGAAAGACGATCAAACGCTTTCACGAAACATGTATAAACAAGTCCGTTTCGAATACTAACTTGTTTATACATGTTAGTCAATAGCTACGTCATAATCGATAGATTGACGTTAAACATGATCCTTTTTTGGGAATCAAAAAGCGTGCAGATCCACTGCACGCTTGCCTGTTGTCCTTCTTCTGTAGGTGTAAAGTGCCCTATTCACCCTGTCATTACTCGAACTACTTTTTCTGGGGTACGATTTTCAGGAGCCAACTCGTCGCTGCGTCTACACTTTGGTCAGTTGACCTCGTCAACTGCTCCACCTTGTCCATATTCGTGATGATCACCGGCGTTACCAGAGACTTTGCAGTTTTGCCCAACTTGTCGAGATCGAGGCGAATGAGCGGTGTACCTGCCTCTACTTGAGCACCCTGTTCTACTAGCTTCGTGAAGCCCTCACCCTTCAGCTCAACTGTGTCGATCCCGACATGGATAAGCACCTCGATACCTTGCCGAGTCGTAATGCCTGCCGCGTGACCTGTAGGGAATATCTGAGTCAACGTTCCAGACACAGGTGCCACAATTGTGTCGGAAGTCGGACGTACGGCAAGACCGTCACCCAGCATCTTCTGCGAGAACATCGGATCTTCAACGTCCTCGAGTGGCACAACTTCACCGTCGACCGGTGCCAAAATCGTTATTTCCTGTGAATCGTCTCCAGCAGCATCAGCCTGCCCGCGTCTAAACAGGTTCTTAAACACGATGATTTCTCTCCTCAGTAAATCTGATCATTATGTAATCGCCATTCCGGACGGATCGTCGTCCGCACGTCATCGTTTGCGATGGACTGATTGTTATTCTTCCAATTGTTCTAGGTAAGTGGCCAACTCCTCGATGGCCTTCTCTTCGTCCGTACCTTCCGCACGAATCGTTACGGTACTGCCCTGACTGATGGCCATGCCCATAATCCCCAGGATGCTTTTGGCGTCCACGGTCTTTCCATCCTTCTCGAGTGTTACCCTGCTCTCGAATGCTCGCGCTTTGTTAACCAACATCGAAGCCGGTCGAGCATGAAGACCGGTCGAGTTCTTGATGACGAGTGTTTTCTCCTGCACATTATCTCCCCCTTTTTAGAAATTAACTTATCGACCGATAGAATGCGCTTTATACGGTGTCTAATGCGATGAGTCTGCAAAACCGAGTCTCACCCATTCAGGTATGCATGCCACGACGACAACCGCTTTCACCTTACATGTCTAGACAAGTTGATATTTATCATATCTTGTCTAGACATGTCGGTCAAATTTGTTCACGGAGTAAAAAAACACGTACCGTACGTCAACGACACGTGTCGTTTCTCAGATATCGTTGTTCAAGATGCGTTCTATCGCCTGAGCGACACCATTTTCATCATTGCGCCCCGTCACAAAGTCGGCGACTCTTTTGACTGTGTCCTGAGCGTTTCCCATCGCCACCCCAAGACCCGCCCATTTTATCATCGGTACGTCGTTCAAGCTGTCCCCCATGACAACGACCTTCGACGGATCAATGTTCAGGTAGTCACAGACCGTTTGCAATCCCGTGGCTTTCGTGACGCCAAGGGGGTTAACTTCGACATTGAGAGGATGAGAATTGGATAGTTCAAAGCGCTCTTCTCTCTCGAGTGTTTGCCATACTTGTTGAATTCGCGTCGAGTCAGTCGAGTAAAAGCCAAACTTCAACCACGTATAGTCATCCAATGTGTTTGGGAACTCCAGTTCCTCAAAGTGACCTTCCACCGTGTCTCCCCAATATTTTGTACCTGCCTGTCTAGCCACGCCAAGCAACCATTGAATGTCATCCACTGTGAGCGATCTTCTTGATAACAATTGCTCTTGTGGCGTCCATACTTCGCTGCCATTCATCGTCACAGCCGGGGCATTCAGTTCTAGATCGCGTATGGATTTACGCACGATGCCTGAGATATGGCGTCCTGTGGCGAACGTTACTTCTATCCCAGACTCCCGTGCTTTTCGTATCCACTTCTTATTCTCGTCCGAAATTGCTAAGTCATGCGACAGCGTCGTGCCGTCCATATCCAATGCAATCAAACGCCATCTCGAAGGTGTCACCGAGATCCCTCCATCTCCATCTCTATCTCATGACAGTTAGCTGAAGGTTAAATCCAGCCCCAAACATCGTCCGTACACGAATCACCTGCCGTGGCAAACAGGACATGTTCGCGTCCCATTCTACATGAAGTCACGTACACAGCAAATTCGTGACCTAGAATCGGTAGAAGAAGGTCGGGAAGTTCGGCACACTCATAGAGAAAAGAGAGGGGGCATTTCGCCTCCCTCTCTAGTCGTTGCCGAAAACACATGAAACTAGTTGTTCGCCCAAGTATATAATTCAAACGTTCGACATCCGCTTGTCACGATCGGATCGTTCGAAATGATCTCGTATGCCTTATCAAACTCTTCTACATTATAGATGAGTAAACCACCAACTGTGTTTCGGAAGGGACCAGAGGCTTCCAATAGACCTTTGCCTCGCAGTCCGGCCAGATATTCCCTGTGCTTGGCAACCGTGTCTTCGGAAGCAGTTTCTTTTCCTTCCAACAACAAGACCGCATGTTTCATACAGTCCGCCTCCATCCTGCTAAGGTGATATTCGCGCCAATACATACGTCCAAAAATTGCGAGCCGTGACCAGGTATGCTCTACTGTCCCACTGTCACCTTATGACCGTACAACCAATCCACTACGCTGTAGTCGCTTGCTGGTCTCTTGGACATAAATGCGTTCCGTAAGACGGTTGTAACGTGATCTGTCGTGTGAATGATGTCACCGTAGAAACGGGCTGTGCGCTGCACTTTCGCGGTTCGCACGGTTCGTTCTTGTTGATAGGCAGCAAAGGCGTCATGAATACGCCCCTGGTAGTGATCAAGTTTTTCTGCCAAGCACGCACCGTCTTCAATCGCTTGGCACGCCCCCTGGGCGATGTACTGTAACATCGGATGCGCGGCATCGCCAAGAAGTGTAAATCTGCCCAAGGTCCAGTTTTCTATAGGTTCCCGATCATACATTGGCCAGCGCCGATCGCGCTGCATATATGTGACTGCAGTAGCCACAGCTGGACAGCAAGCGTTGAAAACGTCGTCCAACTCGTCAGGCGTTCCCCAGTAGTCCGTATCCTTACGATAGCGCTTACTTTTAAACACTGCGACTTGGTTATACAACTCTTTGCGCCGAACTGGATATTGAACGAAGTGTAAATTTGGACCGATCCACATCACAACATCATCCAACCGTGCGTATTGCATCACCTCGTGCATTGGGATCGTTCCACGATACGCAACGTATTCGGCACAAATCGGGCTATCATGGCTCACCAATTCTCGTGTGGTGGACCACAGCCCATCAGCACCCACCACTGCTTCAGCCAAATAGGTGCTCCCGTCACTGCACGAAACACGCACCTGATTATCCAACTCCTCCACATGGATAACCTTTTTATCCGTGAGAAGGTTCACGTTGCCTTCACTTCGACAGGCTTCGAGAAGTATGGAATGTAAGTCGGAGCGATGCATGACAACGTATGGATGGCCATACCGTTCGCGAAACGCGGGACCTAGATCAAGAGCACTTAGCTCTCCTCCATGAAGGGCATCCATCAATACAAGTCGCTTCGGAAATACAGCATATTGACTGATCACGCCGGTGAGCCCCAGCTCATCCAGTACCCTCACCGCGTTGGGTGCCAACTGCAATCCGGCACCAATTTCCGCAAATTCAGGAGCCTGTTCCAGTACACAGACGGATCGACCGCTCTTGGCGATGGCTAAAGCAGCAGTCAGCCCACCAATCCCGCCGCCGATGAGCAGAATTGAAACATCTGTCGGATTCATCACGTCTGTTCACCTCAATTTAAATGAATTTCTTGACTGTGATACGCCTCAAGGGTTCTCCTGATTTGACCGATGTGTTTCTCCAAGTGGTCGGTAATGAAATGACCTATCTCCCACTCAATCGTGCGCTCGCCAATTTTGGGATGGCTTCCATGAATGAGCAGATCGTCATCTGACAACGTGCTGAGCATGTCTAACGTCTCGTGCTGACTAACATCGATCCGCTGCAGTAGCTCCTCCAATGATTCACTCCCATCCAAGTCGACGGCGCGGATACGATCCACATTCTCCATCGTCCGCCCAAATGCCGTTCCCGGATTCGCCTTGAGATGAAGAATGTCCTCGCTAAAGAAATGCTCGAATTCCGCAACATGCGCAAGAATTTGTGCAACCGACCACGTACTCTCATCCGCTTTCCAGTGCAGGGCTTCGGTGTCCAATCCACTCACCGTGTCTGCCAGATCTCGATGGAGCCCGACCACGACTTCGCTCGTTTGTGACACTTTTGACATGGTTAAAGGCCTCCCTGTGTACCTCAACTCGAGGTTCATTTACCCTTCAACAATGTGATTTTGAAGTACGCCGATGTGCTGAATCTCGACTTTCACCGTGTCCCCTACTTTCATGAATCCTTGCGGATTCATAGCCACGCCCACTCCGCCAGGAGTGCCGGTAGCAATGACGTCTCCTGGTTCAAGCGTCATGACTTGAGAGATAAACGAGATGAGATATGGAATGCTGAATATGAGCTGACTTGTATTGTCACTCTGTCTCAGCTCGTCGTTGAGCCAGAGCTTGATGTCGAGTTTATGGGGATCGGGAATTTCATCCTTCGTAACCACAATGGGCCCAATGGGCGCAGTCTTATCGAATGATTTTCCCTGGAGCCATTGCGGTGTTCGATGCTGCCAATCTCTCACCGTAATATCGTTCAATGCGGTATAACCAGCCACGTGATCGAGTGCGTTCTCCTCCGGAATGTACCTACCGGATTTGCCGATCACGACGGCGAGCTCCGCTTCATAATCGAACTGTTCGGACACCTTCGGAAAAGGTACACCATCGCCGCATGCACAGACTGTATTGGCGAGTTTAGCGAAGATAACCGGAATCTTCGGCACCTCTCTCTTCATCTCCGAAACATGGTCGTGATAATTTCTACCCACGCAAATAACTTTGCCTGGATGGGGAACGGGCGCGAGCAGACGGACATCTTGATAGCCATACGTGTACTCAGCCCGTTCAGCGGCGCTCACCTCGTCGACAAACTTGATCACCTCTCGAGCTTGGTTCAATGCGCGTTCCCCTGCAGTAAGGAAATCCACTGCATCGGCCGGCAATAATGCGTCAGCCAATCGTTCCGGCGCCGATTTCCCCTGCTTAAAAAGCATGACCCGGCAAGCATAATTCGCGTCAATAATCCGACCACTGTGTTCGATGCCAAGTCGTTCTTGGCGATTTACAAAAAAAGATAACAGGCGCATAGTGGCCCTCCTCAACTTCAAATACAGATAACATGTCGTGTTGGTGGATCAGGAAGTCGTGATTCGATCATCCTTGAATGTACCGACGACGGCCTGATGTTGCTCTGGATATGCTTCACTCTTGTCAAGGTGAAGCGCTTCCATGACGGGCAAGTCATTCGTCGAAAACAGATACGCGTCGTCGTGGCCTGTATTGATGTGCTCATGCCATGCCCAATTCGGAATGACAAAGGTGTCCCCTTGCTTCCAATTGAACTGAACACCGTTGATAACAGATGACCCCTCACCCTTAAAGACGTGGTATATGGCTCCATGGACGTGCCGGTGTGCATCCGTGTGGAATCGCGGTGGAAGTTTTTGCATCATCGCCCCGATGGTGTGGCCAGCTGCTGCCCCTGTAGTCGGATTGACATATTCGACGGCGTATCCATCAAACGGATCGGGAGACAGGTTTGATAGCCTATCCAATGCCCGACGAGTCTCCTTGAACTTATATATTGCTTGAGGCGCGTACCGATTGTTCCGATCTTGAATAGGCCGAAGTCCCGCTCCCACAAACCGTTCTGTTGAGTAGTTGTCCGGAAGTGTCACAGGTTGGTTGAACTCCGGGTGGTTCTCGAAAAACGTCACGCCGAGTTCGTACACAAGGGGGATATCCAAACAGTCGAGCCACAGCATGGGCTCATCGCCTTCATGGACATGGTCATGCCACAAGCCAGACGGGGTAATTAAAAAGTCTCCTTCTTCCATGTAAACTCGCTCGCCCTCGACGACCGTATAGGCACCTGATCCCTGGACGATAAACCGGATCGCGTTTTGGTTGTGACGATGAGATGGTGCCTTTTCTCCGGGTAACAACAGTTGAATGCCCGCGTAAAGCGTATGCGTGAGCGAGCCCCATCCCCATGGTTCCAAGTTCTCGAGCCCAGGATTGCGAAAAAAGACAACTCGGCGTTCTCCCCCCCGCTCCGGTGTGACGAGTTGGCCGGACTCCATGACGAAATCGTAAACGCTCTTCCAGTCCCACAAATAAGGAATTGCACGAGGTTTAGGCTGTTTCGTCATGATGGTTTGAAGTGAATCCCACAAGGGTCCCAGATGGGAACTTTCCAGCCGCCGATAGTAGTCAGCCATGTGTTCCTCATGTGTCATCATCAAATCCCCTTTCACTTGGCACGAAGCCATCGCTCATCAGTAGATAATTCATTCACAAATAGTAAACTATATTCACTATTATTAAACAGTATAACGATGTGCGATTATTCTGTAAATACTTTCACACGAGGCAGAAAATTCTGCAAAACTTCATGTTTATTCCATCATGAACGGGCTTCAAGACAGACTCGCAGTTGACATCATTCTTGGAGTTCTATAATGATGAAAATGTGATCTAACGGAGGAACATAGATGTCCGACAAGCAAGATATGAACGGACTTGGAATTCAGTCCTTGGAAATTGGCATCGATATCGTGAAAATTATCAGCAAATCCACCAAGCCACTGACAATTAGTGAAATCGCTCACGTCGCCGAGATGTCAAAGAGTAGGTTGCATAGATATTTGACCAGTTTGTATCGAACAGGCTTTCTCAGCAGGGACACTGACTTGCGTTACTCCGTGGGGCCGGAATTGATATCTTTAGGCCTGCTTGCATCACAGCGATGGACGATTCGTGATCTGGCACACCCTACTTTGTTGCGACTGAGGGAAAACTTGAATGAGACCATAGCCCTCTCCGTCTGGACGGAAAAAGGACCCTACTTTCTACACTGGGAGGAAAGCAACCGTGCCGTGAACATTGGGATACGTGTCGGCACTCAAGTCAGTGCAACAAAATCTGTAGCTGGGAAGATTTTTATCGCATTCTTACCTGAAGAGGAGACGGACGATGTTCTAAAACGCGAGATCGCGCAGTTCGGTATTAGTAAAGCCCAATTTCAACGCGAGTTAGCGGAAACTCGACAAAAAGGATATTCCATTACGGAAGAAAGCCTCTTGCCAGGAATATTGGCCATCGGTTGTCCCGTTTTTGGGAGAGACAGCAAAGTCGTCGCGGCTATCAGCGTTGTTGGAATTTTAGGATATCTAGATCCGTCAGAACAGTCACACGTTGTGACTGTTTTGAAAGAAGAGTGCCGACTGTTATCGGAGACACTGCCGTAGCTAAGCACGTGAGGAAAATACCCTCTACGTAGACGCGACTACGACCTTGTCGACCGTAGAGGGTTTGTTAACCTACAAAATCATCCTGACCAAGACACTAAATGGATCCTGCTACAGGAACCGGTTTACACCCGAAATACGCGAATGTTCGACTGCAACTCCTCAGCCAATTCAGTCAAGGCCGCTGCAGAACCTGAAATCTCCTCCATTGAGGCGAGTTGCTCTTGTGACGACGCAGAGATATTTTGCATGCTTGCAGAAGTCTGCTCAGTGACGCAAAAGACACCGTCCATCACCTTTCGAATCTGTTCCGATCCGTCGGAAATACGTTGAATTGATTCGGACACAGCGTCCATTTGTCCTTGCACATGGGCGACCGCAGACTCAATTTCCTTGAATGTTACCTTTGCTGTGCCGACTTTCTGAATTCCCTGTTCTACTTCCACATTGCACTCTTCCATGGATCCCACGGCACGTTTTGTCTCTGTTTGGATACCGGCTATCAACTGCTCGATCTGACTGGCCGATGCACCTGACTGCTCCGCTAGTTTACGCACTTCAGCCGCGACAACAGCAAAACCACGGCCGCTATCACCAGCACGCGCAGCCTCAATGGCGGCATTTAATGCCAAGAGATTCGTTTGTTCCGCGATCCCTTTGATGACCTCAGTAATGTTACCGATTTGTTCTGATTGTGACTCTAGACTATGAACGCTGGCTGATAATTCCCTCACCTTACCATCGATTGATTGCATTTGTTGAATGATCGATTCAACGGAATCACCACCGGATTCGGCTCTCTTTGACGTTTCTCCGATGGACTGTGTCACTTCATGGGACCGATCCGCGATACTGGACAGGTTCGTCGATAGATTTGAGATGGTTTGCATAGAAGACTCAATGCTCGTGTATTGTTGTTCCGCACCGTCAGTAACCTGCTGAATCGATTGTGTAACATGTTCAACCGCCCTGCTGTTTTCCTCGGCACTGGCGGACAGCTCTTCTGCAGAGGCGGCAACCTGATGCACCGTATTCGTCACTTGCATAATGACGCGCTTAAGGCTTTCGGTCATATCGTTAAACCCGCTGACCAGTCTCCCCACTTCGTCCTTCGTTTTGGAAACCAGTGGTTTTACCGTTAGATCACCGTTTGATACTCGGTTTGCCTGGAGAGCAAGGGCAACAATAGGGTTCGAAATCCGCCGCGCGAATAGCAAGGTGGCAAAAACGCCTAGGACGATGGTGATACCCAATGTGATAAACAGATCATGAAGAACAACTGTCGCACCACTGTTAAAGTCGCTCATATAAGAGCCGCCCGTAACCACCCATCCCCAAGCCGGTGCTTTCGCAGTGTATGTAATTTTGTACGCAACTTGCTTCGAGTTTGGTAGAGGCCATTTATATGTGATGAACCCACCATTTGGTTGGCTTCCAACTTGAACCAACTCTTTAGTGATGTACTGACCATCTGGTGATTTCAGGTTCAAGTTTCCTTTTCCCTCTAAAGCGGGGTGGGCAGCAAACGCACCCGTTTGGCTGATGATTGCTGATAAATAACCATTCTTACCGAGATTAAAGTTTTTGTTAATGGGCCTTGTCCCATTGGGTCTCTTTGGACCCAGCATTTCCTCTTTTACCATCTCCTGCGCATTGGCGAGTGTGATCTTTCCCGCCTTGACTTCACTATTCAACATTCCAATCGATGCGTTAATTTGCTGTACACTGTTCTTTAGTTCAATTCTGCCCGCTTGGTTTAACTGATTCCGGGATACAGAGTATGCCAACAAACCAACTACTAATGAGGGAACGATCAATAAAACTAGTGAGAAGAGTATTAACTTTGCTTTCAGACTTAACGTAGACTTGGGCACGTTATTTAAGAAGCCTCCTAGTGATTCAGTTCGGTCCCACTCGTACGACATGATGAGTTTGCTATCCACTAGGTAGGTACGGTGAAAAACCAGGTCATACAGTGTTAAGACTCAACTGTGAAACGGTCAGATGGCTACTGCCAAGACAAGGCCAACCAGTGCCAACAGACAGCCGATCGCGGTACGAAGCGTTATTTTTTCCGAACCGCGATAAACTAGTACACTAAGTGGTATGACAAGAAGTGGTTGCGACATGCTGATGACCGTCACTAGACCCACTGACATATACTTCATGGCTGCAAGAACGCAGATCTGAGCATAGATCGTACATACCCCACCGATGGCGTACATCAAAATCCCCTTTGGATCAGCACCTTTCACATTCGTTACCGACCGCAATTGCCTGGGGTTGGTGGCAAGGAACGCAATCAAGCCCATCACCGCCCCCACGAGTCCGCCGAATATCGGATCGTTCCATAGGCGTATGCCCTCGCCACGAAAAATGTTGCCGATACCGTATGTAACTACACTGAGCAGCGCGAACAACAGTCCAATCCGCGATTCCTTACTGCGATTGGATTGTTGTTCATCCACGATAGGTTCGCTCTCCGTCTTCACGGCCTTCCGCTTCCAAAAAGCACCCGGTACGTACGAAATGGTCAGTATTCCAGCCACGGTGCAAACGCACCCTAATAACTCGACACCTGTCATCGTTTCATGAATGACTAACCATGCCAGAATAACCGTAAAAACCGGGTTGGCGACTTGAAACGTACTTGCTTTGGATGCCCCCAGACGAACAATGGAGTGAAAGTAGGTCAAGCGCCCCAAGAATGTCGTAAAGCAGCCAGCCACAACAAAATACAAGAGCGCTCTGGCATTCAAGTGAAACGGATGATGTAAAATGACGTGATCGAGGATGACCATCAATGATGCTACGATTACATTCACACAAATTGAGATGAAATAGCCGGTTTGAACATTAAGACGGGACGAAGCAGATTTTGTAAGGATGACGTTGCAAGAAAACAACAACAATGACAAAACAGCAATTGCCTCGCCCACGTTCAACCCTCATTCCATCGTCTCTTAAACCGTTGGATTGACGAAGTTCCGACCTTCCCAATGTGCAAGTTTGCGAGCATAGAATCGCCAAACCCATTCTGCGTTAAACGTTTGACCAAGGTCGGGTAGTTCCGTTAAGTCCTCGTCACTGATAGGCACAATATTTCTGCCCATCATCGCGGCGTCCAACGTAATTTTAGCCAAGGCGTTAAAATTGAGGGCACGAACGACCGTATCCTCAACGGTTTCTCCAGTGACTGTAATTCCATGCCCCTTCATGAGACAGACGTTCTTGTTTCCCATTGCTTCGATGAGACCACTCGCCAATTCTGGTCGTGTAATGAGATACGCGTGTGGGAAAATGGGAATCCCTTCAACTGCCAGACGCATTGCCGGAATGTTGAACGCGCCAAAAATTGGTTTGAACTCCAATTCGGAAATACCACACAATAGCGCTGCTGGCGGATGTGCGTGGATAACGCAACCAACATCGGGCCTCGCTCGATAGACTTCTGTATGGATGGATAGTTCTTTGGGAACGTGATATCCATCCTCTGCGCCATCTCCATCGAAGGTCACATGTTGAACAGCGTCGATTTGTGTATACGCAACACCTTGCTCAAGGGGACTCCGACAACGTATCAACATCTCATCACCAGACAACCGGACGCTGATGTGCCCGAGAATCTCATCCACCAGCCCCTCCATAGCGAGGATGCGGCAGCCCACTGCAATTTTTTGGCGCATCGTCTCAATCGATCCGTTCATTTGCTAATCCTCCATGAGTTCCGGGGCAGTCACACGATCCACCCGAGTGACTTCCCCCTTTGACTCGCATGTATGGCACCACCAAAAGCAAACCGAGACCCCTGCATCCGAGTATTCGTTGATCAGGCTGTGCGCATCTTGCAAGGACTGACCGCAATGTGGACAATATTGAACCCACTCAAGTGTTTCAAGGGAATCCACGTTTTTCAATGTGACGTCCTCCGTTACACGGTTTCAAGTGTTTGACCTTTGCACAGCCGAATAATTTCATCAATGTTTGGTGCGTAGCGCGTGTTCCAATCTTTTGCAATCCCCGATAGGAGATCCCCGACACCGTATTTGTTTTCTTCCTGTGGTAGAACAATGACGTCATTCTCAGCTTCGTCACGGACCACGCACATCGGGTCCTCTCCCCGCTCCGCCTTGGCTATCTCTTGCATCAGCAGTTGCCGATACATAATGATTCCTTTATCTGAAGTACCCAGACGTTCCGTCGTTCGATCCGCAATTTCTCCCTGCGTCACCCAACTCATCATGTCCTGGCCATCGATATAGTCCGTGATGAACTTGCCGTTTTCGTCTTTTAGGGGTGCTTCGTACAACGAGATCGGATAATCCTTCGGGACTTCAATGCCTTCATTCGGTACGAAACACGTGTACCAAATGTGATAGGTATGTGTGTCATCCATGGGCACGCGAATTTGAAACGAGTGTGCCCCGTAGTCGCCTACACGCAGCATGTTCGGAAATACGACCGGATGTCCCACCGCCCAGTCCTCGCACTCTTCCGTCTGTCCTTCCAGTACGCGGCGTTTGATAATGCCGTGATCGAACAAATCAAACCCGATTTTTTGGTGATGCTTACTGATTGGCCAACTTTCTTGCGGTTTGCCTTCACTTTCAAATACAAACTGGAAATACCGTCCGTGTAACCACTCCAAATGTGTCGGATCGAGAGAGTTTTCCATGATCTGAAGCCAATTGCATGGGATGACTGCATAGCCGATCGTCCGGATGACATTCTCGCGAACAAACAAATCGTAACGGGGTAGTAAGGGCGCCGGCTTCGGTCCCATATAAGCGAAAATGAGGCCGCCGAGCTCTTGCACCTCGTAAGCTGGCATTTGAATTTTGTGCTTAAATGTACTGGATTCGGGCTCGTTTGGTTGTTCAAGACAATTACCCTCACCGTCGTATAACCAACCGTGGTAAGGACAACGCAGACCATGCTCCTCGGGAATCCCGCAGGTCATGGACACCCCGCGGTGTGCGCACCGTTCACCGATGAGACCAAGCTTGCCGCTCCGATCACGATAGAGTACCAAATCCTCACCCAGTAGCCGAATCTTCTTCGTCCACTGGTCTTTCATTTCCGAGGAGGCCGCGATTGGCAGCCAATACCTGCGGTACAAATTACCCATCGGGGTGTCCGGACCTACCTGTGTCAGCATCTCATTTCGCTCTTGTGAAAGCATGTTGATTCCTCCAAGCATTCGTGAACTATAAGCTAGTTTGACAGTTTAAGTAGACTTCTTGTCGTTTGGCAGCGGACTCTAAGACCGCAAAACAGACCTCCAGAGTCGCCAACCCCCAAGCCGCAGTGTGGACTGGAGCTTGGCGCCCAAGCACCGCGTCGCAAAACTCAGCTATGACGTTATCATGTGGGGTGACACCGCTTGGCAAGGCAATGTCTTCAACACTATCCTCTGAGTAAACTCGAATCCCGTCGGGGATCTGACGGATGTCTCCTCGCTCACAACTTACAAGCGTCATACCGAAAAATGGTTGATGCTCACCCAAGTCCGGAAGACTCGTCAGTGAGCGGTAAGCGGACTGTTGACGTTTAATATCCTGCTCTTCGCCCTCACGCAGTTCGCCAATCATTCGCCTGCGTGAGCCGTAAGATGCCTCGTCATGCGATAGTTCGTTGCCCCACTCCCCAATACCGAATGTCAGCTCGCTACTGTGGAAGTGGTCGTATCCGTTATAAACGGCTGTCGCAGCTGCACCGTTTTCGAACTCGAGAAATACGACGTGACTGCCTTCGGTGGGCCGACCCCCATCCCACACGCCGGTTGCGGAGCGAACACTTCGGAGTTTGCCCCCACCAATGAACCGAATGATGTCGAACTGGTGAGCCCCTTGCCGGAACGTCACGCCCCCGCCCAGTGCCGTGTTTAACTCGTCCTGCAGGCGAGGACGATACATCCAGTCGGTATAGCACCAGTTATGGATCATTTTCAGGTTCCCGATCCGCCCGCTTTGAACGACGCTGCGGATAGCTTGAATCGGTGGATCGTAACTGTGTGAATGTCCCACGACGACAACGCGGTCATACTGTTTCGCTGCATGAACAATTGTCCGTGCCGACTCCAGGCTCGTTGCAAGCGGTTTCTCAACAAGCACATGTTTTCCGTGCTGTAAAGCCATCAGAACGTGTGCGACGTGCAAGTGTGTCGGGGTGGAAACGTAAATGGCATCCACCCCTTCCAACCCGCACATTTCCTCGATATCCGCATAGGTCGGAATGGAAAAATCTCTTGTAAACGCCAATCTCTCTTCTTCACGTACTGATGCCGCGGCAACGATCTCTACCAAAGGATTCCGCATCAATGCGTGGAGCATGAGGCGAGTTGCTGTCCCCAAACCTGCGATACCAACTCGTACGATGTCGGACACAATGTCACCTCCCAGAGAACATCACTTTCATTGGTCGTGGACAGACCCACTGAATTGCCACATACTTTCCATACCTAGATGTTACGAGCAGAATCATATTCACACAATTTTAAAAATCATCAATATAATATAAACTGTTGCTTATATGTGGGGGTGTTATGATGGACGAGCGATTGAGTCTACACCAACTGGAACTGTTCTGCTCCGTTGTCGATCACGGCAGTTACGTGGAAACGGCAAAGGACCTCATGATGACGCAACCTGCCCTCAGTTTGCAGGTTAAGTCCCTCCAGACAGCCCTGTCTACAAAACTATTTGAGCGCCGTGGCAACCGTATGTACCTAACCGAAACCGGCAAGATGACGTACGACTTTGCCGTCGACATCCTATCTCTGGAGAAGAAGTTGCGCAGTACCATCATGGAAATGAACGATTGCGATCACGGAAACTTATCCATCGGAAGCAATCGCCCATTCGGCAGATACTTCCTCCCATCGCTCATTACAAGTTACATGGAAGCATACGAAAACGTTCAGGTATCAGTCGTCTACAAGGACACTGAAACGATCTACAGCCAAATGTCAAACAAGATTTTAGACGTCGGTGTCGTGACATCCGATGACACGGTTCCTGTACCAAGTGATTTGAATGCAACCATGCTCCGCCACGACCACTGGTGTCTCGTCTGCAGTCGCAACTCACCCTGGTCAAACTATGGCGTGATCGACAAATCTCTCTTCGAGGCCGCACCTTTGGTCAGTGCGGTCACACATTCGACTCATTGGAAGCTGATTCAGAAAATCCTGATTAACTTAGGAATTACCGACGGACAGTACCACATCCGCCTGCGAATGGAAGATCTCGAGTCAATTAAGTACGTGGTCCTGAAAGGCCTAGGGATAGCGTTTCTACCCCATACGGCTGTACGCAGAGAGTTGGAGAACAAACAACTCATTGAGTTCCCCTTTCCAGATGGTACGCACCCCGCCCTTAACTGCGTGATTGTCACGCAGCGCTCTGGGAAACTGAGACCAACGGTACAGAACTTCCTTGACTTTTTGCTAGAAACATTTCCTGTGAGTTCAGTGACCAAGCAGACAAAATAGATTTTCGGTACAGACAATGGGGACGGAAAGCAGGCTACCGTCTGTACCCTGCTTTCACCCTGTAGAAAGATATCTAATTCAAGATGCTCTGCAAAATCCCGCCTCAATAACCTTGTTTCGCCAACACCACATGGCCAATCGTACCGACTAGGAAACAAACAGCGAGAAATCCGAATGACAAGTTGTATCCACCGAGTCCAATGAGCGCACCCATAATGGTCGGTCCAAATGCGGCCAACAAATTTGATATACCAACCATGACGCCGTTGTCGCGCCCAATATGTTCAGTTACCGTAAAGCTGTGCATGATGCCGTGGTTAACTAAAGTTGTGATTCCTTGAATGCAAATGATAGCGATGACCAGGAGCAAGGTGTCGTACAGAGCTGACCCAACAAATCCAATCAAGATGAGCACAACCATTGAGATCAAGAATCCGACAGCGCCCCATGTCGCCTTGCGCTTTGTCTTATCCGTAAGCGCTCCCACCAGTGTGGTCATGATGATACATAAACCAAATGCCAAAGCGATGTAGTTACTCGCTGTTGCGTGACTAAAATGCTTTGCGCCAGTCAAGTAGCTGGGAAACCACGTGGCTAGACCGAATACGCCAAACACGTTCGCAATGTTGACGATCACGGCGAGCCAGAAACTACTCGTTCCCATGCCCTTGGCTTTGCTCTTTGTCTTGTCTCCGTGATCTGTGACCGTTAGCTGTTCACTACGAATGTATTCGAGTTCCGATGCAGACACTCGGCGATCCTCTGCCGGATTGTCCTTGAGGAATAATATTGCCATAGGCAAACAGATGATCACTGCGATGATCGTCAGGAACCAAAATACACCGCGCCAATGAAACGGCCCAATCAATCCGTTAACGACAAATCCCGATATCGCCAAACCGATGTTGATCCCGTTGATCCATATGGATTTTGCTCTGCCCCGCTCTTGAAGGGGGAACCACCGAGCGGTAAGGGAGTTTGACGTCGGCCACAAGTAAGCTTCAGCAAGACCGAGAATGATGCGTGAAATCAACAAGATGCTGAAGCTTTGTGCCATCGCAGCCATGGCAGTGCTCAGCGCCCAAAGAATGAGTCCAAATATGGTGCACTTTTTCGGCCCAATCTTGTCTACCAAAACGCCCCAAACAGGAAATCCGATACCGTATGCAAATAACATGACAGTCACTAACAGCCCGACAAGCGCCGGGTGTCCCACTAAGTTCATCTGCTGAAGAAACCCTTTATTTGTAGCAATGATGGCCACGCCAATTTTGTCGACCATACCCAAAATCCATATGACCAGAAGCGTAGGCATGACCAATTTCCATCGCACTGAAGTGGAAACGGCAACTTTTTGCGGCGGTATCGCGAGAGAACTTTGCGTCATAAGCTAAGAGAGCCCCCTTCGGAATTTCATTAAGAAGTACCTATCTCGGAATGAAAGCGATTTCCAACAAACCAACTTTACCTGCTATTTGTGCACCAGTTGGTCATTATGCGTTTGAACGAAGTGCGCGCGCCTTCCAATACCCCCACGCTCTATCCAATGGCAGTTCACCATACATCGTTTCAGTAGCAGCTCGACCTTCTTCATAGGAGAGAAACTTTGGATCTCCCAGTTGCATTGAGCGATATTGAATTTCCGCATTGGTCGTAATGTAGATGGACCCCATGACGGTTTCTTTGATGTTCCCCCCCCACTACAATGACACCGTGCCCCCGAAGCAAAACGGCCCTTCTGTTGCCGAGCGTCCGCGCAATCCGTTCTCCCTCGCGAGAATTAACAATCAGCATCCCGTCGGAAACGTCGTAGTCATCATAGAGTGGAACGCCTTCGAAAAACATGCCACCAATATGACAGATCGGTTTGATTGGAACGCCGGTCGTTGAAAACGGGATGAGTGCGGCTGCATGGTGATGGCAGACAGCGTGAACATCCGGACGCGCCTCGTATATTTTGGCGTGTAGAATTCGCTCCGCGTACGGTCGATAGTCGGATTCTCCGATCACGTTTCCCTCGAAATCAAACGTCATGATATCCTTTGCCTCGACGAATTGTGGAGCCAAGGATCTCGACAACAGAAAGTGTTCATGATTGTCGGGGTCTCGGACGCTGACATGTCCAAACGCCTCCAGGATACCCTCGTTGCTTAAAATGTGATTGGCCAGTACCAGGTCTTCAATTGCCTGTTCCCTTGAAAACGACACGGGGTTACCACTCCTTAAAAGTCTCCTACGTTCCATGGTCAAACGACATATATCCCCTGTACCAGTAACTCGAATGGCGAAGCAAAATTGAAAACCCTTTCACGAACTCGCGTAAGGACCATTATGCTTGATTGATATACCATTCAGCGATTTCATCACTTGTCGTAACCCACACCCCTGGGTGACCGGTGATATAGGCGAGAGCTTGATCGAGGTATTTGCTGCGAAAGGGGAGCCCCGTTACAAACGGATGCAATGCCACACACATCACTCTTCCCGTTCGTTCTCCTTCCGCGTATAAAACGTCAAACTGATCGACGAGAATCTGGTAGAAGTCTTGTCCCGATAAACTTTTCCCAACGAACAGCGGAACATCATTTACTTCAATAGAGTATGGAACGGAAATCAAATTCCCTTTCTTTGTATTCAACGGATACGGTTGATCATCGTTACACCAGTCACAAACATAAGTAACTCCTAATTCTTCTAACAAACTTGGTGTATTCAGTGTTTCGCTTAGTGCTGGTCCCAACCAGCCCTGCGGTTGCTTCCCTGTGTGTTGCTTGATAGTATCTACGATCTCTTTTAGGTAGGCCCGCTCTTCCTCCTCGGTCATGTTCGCCTGAAGTATGGAGTTATTCTTTCCGTGAGCTAGCCAAACCCACCCTCGCTTGTTCCCCTCTTCAATAATCTCGGGATAATGCTTGCATACATCCGAGTTGAGCAGAACACTTGCTTTGATTCCGTATTTGTCTAATAACTCCATTGTGCGCCATACGCCGACACGGGGAGCATAGTCTCTCCACCCATAGTTCAGTGGATCTGGAACCAAATTAGCTGTTCCACCAAAAATACTCGTCGATGGCACATCCAATTGATAGTGTTCGATGTTCAGACCTACCCAGAATGCAACACGCGCACCATTTGGCAACTCAAGTTTCGGGCGTCGAACAATCGCCGAATAGTTGTACAACGAATTCTCCATCGTCTTCCCTCACATTCTCTGCTTTTCCAGATAGGACTTTGTTTCTTGAACGGAAACGACATCGGCGTACTTAGCGTCGAGATCAAATAAGCTCTGTTCGTGTGCAGGACGAGCCCTGTCTCCAACGGCTTCTTTCACCACCATGACTCGGAGGCCATATTGCAATCCATCGACGGCAGTCGCCCGAACGCAACCACTCGTCGTGCAACCGGTCAAGATTAACGTGTCTATCTGCAGAGTGTGTAATCGAGTGATGAAATCTGTGCCAAAGAACACGGACGCGTATTTTTTTACAATAATCGGTTCGGTGGAACGGCGTTCCAACCGGGCGTCCACTTCGATCTCTGGCGTTCCAGCACGAAGTGTAACTAGCCCCGCTTGCTTGATAGCCCAAATACCAGCATCACGAATATCCTTTTCCTCATACGACAACGTACTAAAAAAGATAGGCACATCTGCTACACGGGCAACATCAAGAATGGAGCGCGTTTGCGTGATCACTTCATCTAGATTGGTTCCAAGTGGAAGGTCTGGATTGGTGAATGCACCAATGATGTCGATCACCAGTACAGCAGGACGTACACCGAATCCAATGGTTCTGCCGAAGCCCCGTTCTTTAAAAAATGACCCCAATTGGTCATCATGGAATTCCATCCCAGTCTTCCCCCCGTCCTGTTCCTACAAGCGCTGAATTCCCGCACTTGATTGCGCGGAAGCGCTTTCTAAAGTCTTGGCGCATCTCCTCCCTCACTTCGTTTCCCGTGCACACGAACATTCCAGCCTTATTTCGATATAACGTCACAAGCTAGGCGCACACCTAGGATGTGACGGTACCTCATGACTTGAGCTTACATACTGCCACACAAGATTCGCAAATTTGAATTTTGTGAATATAACATAAGCTATTCTTTATATCCAACGTTGAGAAATATTGATAAATTTACTCACTATTCAGCTTTCGTCACAAATTCGCAACACAACATGCACGATTTATCTACATGAATCTTTACGGAAGGGAAGTATACTTCGATTACGGAGGTGATTTTGCGTGCTGATCTATAAGATGGCAACGATGATGAGGCAACTACAAAGTCAAGGGCTGAGCCAGCAGGAAGCAGCGACCAAGTTAGGTATTAGAACACAACTGGGTGGCCTTGGTATGACTCTCCGACCGAAGGCCGTAAAAACGAAATAATGAACAGGCCAAAATGTGATTCCACCAGGGCAGGAAACCGGCATGAGTCGTCGCTGCTCGATCCTGTCCTGTTTTACATACATAGAGGTGATATACTTTCAAGATAAACAAAAATCTCCTTACCAAACAAACTGGTTATAAATCCATAACGCGAGCAATAGACCCGCTCCACATACGACATTCGTCCATGCAACGGCCACTGAAAAACGTTCCTCCTGTACCATACCCCTTTTGCGATAGGTTCGAACATCAGCGATAAAAACCAACAATCCGCACCCAAAAAACAACAATACACAGAGAACCGGGTAGGGTTGTGTCAGATCAAGACTTATCATGTGGAGCTCATTCCTACTCGATGAGTCCTTACATCAACTTCGATGTCGATTGGTATATCAGGGTACATCTCTTCCCACTTTTCTTTCGTTTGAACAAAACGATTCCAGTATTGTGGATGCTTCGCTCGCACATATTCTCCGAATCCAACAATATCCGAGTTCCTTCGTTTGGTATCTTCTAAAAGGGATTGCATATTCAGCTTGAGTTCAGCTGCAATCTGTTGATTAATCTTTTCTATCACCTGAGGAGAATCCAGGTTGACCTGATGTCTTGATTTCTCCGTAACATTTCCGTCGACATGGATAATTGCAGTAAAATGGGGCTTCCCATTTCGAATATCTGATTTGATTCTTGTTCTCCGACGATATATCTGCCAAACTACCGTGTCGCTGGACCCTGGGACTCTCACCATCGCCGAATAGCCACCTCGCTTTTCGCCACTTAGTTCCATGTAAGCGGCCACTTGGAAGATATTCGTATTTCCCACCATCTTGTCTCCCTTAAAATAGGCCAGTCCGGCAATGTGTACATCGTTCCCTATCACGTCTCCAAATGGGAGCACGGGTTCCCGTCCCTTCATGGACAATTTACTTTCAAAGACCCCAAGAAAATCATGCGGCATTTTTCCCAGTTGCCGAGCTTGGTCCAGCGTAGCCAATAAGTACAATGTGGGTACTCGTTCTAACGGCGGTGCGGTCATCATGAACTGACGTGCAGATCCAGACGAAACCCCAAGCCACGCGGTTCTTCGAATTTCGGGATTGCGGCGAATATAGTCCGTTACAGTGTCAAGTCCTTGTCTGGCGAAGTCTTGAGACACAACAACAACTCGCAAATGACCGAAAAATAGTTTGTCCGCTACTCTCTGTTGAAGTTGCGAGACCGCGTCATTTAAGGATGATCCCTCTGCACTTAAGACCCACACAGGCAGACTCGATGACCCACCGCCACTGCTACTCCCGCCCCCAGCATCCCCAGGGCCCAGTGGGATTCTACCAGGGACGGCTATTTGCACAGTTAGATGAACTGGCTGGACAAATGGAATATGGGTCTCCTCAGGACGCGTCGGCGGATTTTTTTGAACAATTCTTGCGTTCCCTAAGTCGATCCCCATTCCCAAAACGGTGGCCCGCTGCTCCATTTCCCGGCGGTCCCAGCATCCAGAGAGGAGTGGCATCGTCACAAACAGCACCAAGAATAGCCTAACGACCGTCCACGTACGACCGTCCACGTTCATCGTTCCTTTGTCTTCGGATAATGGCTACAAGCCAAATCAAGATAGGGTATCCAAGGGTGACGAAGAGACCTCGCTGGCCGACCATCGCGATGATCCGATATAGATTAATGATATTAGTCGGCATCATGGCTAGGATGAAAATGAACGTTAACAACCCAAATGAAAACATTTTTTGGTCACGCAATTTGAACAGATCCTGCAGTGTTTTGGAGGTCACGTAGTAAGTTCCATAAATTGTGGTAAATACGGCGGTTACCCATACGGCAAGAAAGGCAGCGTCCAATCTTTCCAGAATTTCTCCTGGAAGCATGGTTGTCTTGGCCAATTCAAGCGTCGGCCACAAAAGTAGCTTGATTTCTTCGGATCCGAAAACGGCGAGCGAGGCTGTGGCAATGAAGAAATAAACACCACCTGCAATGGACATGCCAATGATGCTTGATGCTACCGCCTTTTTAGGTTCTCTCATGTACGGGATGACAAACGTCATGATAAACGAACCTTGGAAAAGCGCAGCCACCGTCAAAATACCTGTTAAGGCATGGGCCGGCTCGTTTCCAAAGATAGGTTGTAAGTTTAAAGCCGTGGCATTCTTTAGTGAAAACCCGGCGATGAGACATGCCGGTGCCACAATCAACGGCAGATAGAAGAAGTGCGTATACGAGAACGTTGACAAACTGTTTCGGGTAAATAATGCGCCCAAAAAAAGCATGACAATCGTCGTCGCTTCAACTGGTGTCTGTTGCAAGACTGAAGTACCTACAACCTCCGCAAATTCTCTAGCGGCAAGCGCCGTGAGAATGGCAAAAAAGACGACGACAAACAGACTTCCAATTCGAGCCAGCCATTTCCCCAAAACCCGCTCACTGTATTGGACAATGGTGTCTCCTGGAAATCGTATACCAAGGATGGTTACAACGTACAGTGCAACAAATGACAGCAAAATGGCCAAGAACACGTAAAGCGGAGCGCCCGTATCGCCCGCGACAACCGCTATACGAGGAAGCTCTAATACGCCTACTCCGATAATTGTGCTTGCGATGATGGACGCTGCCTCCATGACTGTTATCTCGCTTCGAGTTCTGGCCATAGCACCGGGGTCACCTCCATTTTCGCGGATTTACCGGATCGAGTGTGTGGCTTGGTCTTTGTAGCGTATCTTCTTTGGATTCAATGCCAAGCCGCACATCATTAATCGGGTGCGTTTGGGCAGGTCGCTTTTGCATCCACCAAACAGGCGCTCGCCACAAGGCATCTTTGATGTCTCGCCACTCAGTCGATGGAACAAACGGACTGAGGTACGGAACGCCAAACGAACGCAGGGAAAGCATGTGACCACTGATGAGAATCAACCCAATCATGACTCCCCACAGGCCAAAGAAACCGGCCAGGACGGTCAATACGAATCGTAAAATCCGCAGCGCGATCGCGGCATTATACGCCGGCGTTGCGAAGGAACCAATGGTCGTAAGCGCAATCACCACTACCGTGATGGGACTTACAAACCCCGCCGCTACGGCGGACTGCCCAATGACAAGCACCCCCACGATGGATAACGCACCACCGACTTGCTCGGGGAGCCGAATGGTTGCTTCACGTAATATCTCCATCACGAGGTCCATGAAGACAACTTCAACCACTGCGGGAAACGGAACGCCGGCTCGGCCTCCGGCTACAGCAACGGCAAATTTAGTCGGGATAAGCTCCGGGTTAAAAGCGATAACAGATACATATAACGAAGGAAACACCAACGAAAAAATGAGCGCCATCAGACGGATAAACCTCATCAAACTGCCCATCACCCAACGCTCCGAATAATCATCCATTGTTTGATAAAACTGTACAAACACTGCTGGGACAATTAAAGCAAATGGTGTACCATCAACAAGAATGACGACTCTACCCTCAAGCAGGTTGGCGACACACTTGTCTGGTCGCTCGGTGTTTTGAACTTGCGGAAAGGGTGACCAGTGGTTATCCTCGATAAACTGTTCCAATATTCCAGAGTCCAGAACAGCATCAATGTCAATGGCTTCAAGGCGATCCTCCACTTCCTCCACCAGTGCGGGACGGCAGATTCCCTCAATGTAACAAACTGCCACCCTTGTCTTCGTCAATCGTCCAACTGTCTTGAATTTGATTCGAAAATTAGCAGTTTGTAGACGATACCGTATCAGTGTGATATTCGTTCCCAACGACTCAATAAAACCGTCTCTCGCACCACGGATGACTGGCTCAGTTTGTGGTGGTGAGACAGATCGCTTGTCAACATTGCGGATGCCCACTAGAATCGCATCACGAAATCCCTCTACCAAAACGATGGAATCGCCACGAATTAAGGCCTCCATAATCTTGACAAGGCGACGCTCAAACCGAACGTTGTCGTAGTACAGTGCACGTTTCGAGACAATCTCCTCTAACTCATGCGCTCTATACCTTTTCTTTCGAAAATCCCGAGGACGTTCCATCAGAGGTTTCAAGACGTTGTCATTCACCAGTTGACGGACTGCGAAGTTCTCAAATGCGACGATACTCGCCCTGTGCCCGTCAAACACCTCAAGATCTCGAACCAAAAAATCCGAGTTTTGACCCAGCATGTCACGAAAGAACCGAACTGTTTCATCTAGATTTCCTTGATACACTTCGTTTTGATACTGCTCCAGAACTTGATCTGGCGGCACCAACGCCTGGCTCTCTCTTCGTATCCCCCTTTTTGCAAACCGATTCCAGATTGTCATCATAATCCCCTCCACCGTCTGTTGGCGGTAATGTCCCCAGTTCATGGGGAGCCAATTCGTAGTGACCGTGAAACAGATGACTTGAATAATAAATCGCTGTTTTCACAAGCTATCGTTCAAAGGGAATACTCTGGTGTTCACGGTTAACCGAGGAAAATGTGTCACCAATATTGATGGCCAGGAAGACTACCGAGGGAGCTGCAGAAATGAGTGACAATACGGAGTTGCAACATCTGATATCAGTGGAAGTTGACGGCGTCCTCAGCGCTGTAAACCAAGGTGCCACTGTGTTGGACGCAATTTTATCTGTGAATGAACATTTTCCACACATTTGCTTTCACCCAGCGCTCGGCCCCATTCAAACTTGTGATACTTGCATAACAGAAGTGAATGGGCAACTCGTGCGAGCTTGTGCGACCCCTGCCGCACCGGGTATGAAAGTCAGCACCTCCGGACGATCACCCGATGTCCGGATGGAGGCGCTTGATCGGATTCTGCACAACCATGAGCTGTATTGTACGGTGTGCGACAACAACAACGGAAATTGCACGGTCCACAATACATCCATGCACATGGGTGTAGAGCATCAAAAGTATCCGTTTGAGCCAAAACCGTATGACCAAGATAATTCCAACCCCTTCTATCGATACGATCCCGACCAATGCATTCTCTGCGGACGGTGCGTTGAGGCGTGTCAAAACCTCCAAGTGAGTGAAGTCTTGTCCATCGACTGGGAGCGCGATCATCCCCGCGTTGTTTGGGATGACGACAGGCCAATCAACGAGTCTTCTTGTGTATCATGCGGCCACTGTGTGACCGTCTGTCCCTGCAACGCACTCATGGAGAAAAACATGCTTTCAGAAGCGGGATACCTAACCGGTATGCGTCCGTCATTGTGGGAGTCGATGGTACATCTTACCAAAGAAGTCGAACCCGGCTATGGCCCCATCTTCACAGTCTCTGAAATCGAAGCACAAATGCGAGAGTCCCGAATTAAGCGAACTAAAACAGTTTGTACCTACTGTGGCGTTGGATGCAGTTTCGACATCTGGACAAAAGGGCGAAAAATTCTCAAGGTCGAGCCTCAAATGGAGGCACCGGCTAATCAGGTATCCACCTGTATCAAAGGGAAGTTTGGTTGGGACTTCGTAAACAGCGACAATCGGCTGACAACACCCCTTATTCGTCGAGGTGATGAGTTCGTTCCCGTGACATGGGACGAGGCGTTAAACTACGCCGCTGGCCGACTTGCCGAAATCAAAGAGGCTCACGGACCGGATGCCATTGCTTGTATCTCCTCGTCCAAGTGCACGAACGAAGAAAACTATTTGATGCAAAAGTTCGCGCGTGCCGTCATCGGCACGGACAATATCGACAACTGCTCTCGCTATTGTCAAACTCCTGCGACGGAAGGTCTCAAGCGCACGCTCGGCCTCGGCGGTGATACCGGATCGATCAAGGATTTAGCCATGTCCGATCTCGTCATGATTGTGGGAGCCAACCCAGCTGAGTCACACCCCGTGCTCTCGACACGCATTCGTCGTGCACACAAAACGCGCGGTCAAAAGCTCATCGTTGCGGACTTGCGGAAAAACGACTTGGCGAAGCGAGCAGACATTCTCCTTCACCCACGAGCAGGCACGGACTTAATCTGGCTGTCGGCCGTCACGAAATACATCATCGACCAAGGCTGGCATGACTCTGCCTTCATCGAGGAGAGAGTCAACGGATTCGATGCACTGAAGGAGTGGCTCAGTACCTATACGCTCGATTATGCCGAGAAGGAGACCGGAATCTCAAAAGACGTTCTCATTGAAACAGCAGAGATGATTCACAACGCGCCGACAATGTCTATCTGTTGGGCAATGGGTGTCACCCAACACGTCATGGGCAGTGAAACCAGTACGGCAATCTGTAACCTCCTGTTGGTCACGGGAAATATCGGTCGGCCCGGCACAGGGGCGTATCCTTTGCGCGGACATAATAACGTCCAGGGTGCTGGTGACTTCGGCTGCGCGCCAACCTATTTACCAGGATACGAACGGATTGATGACGAGGCGGTTCGAGCGAAATACGAAAAAGCGTGGGGTGTTGAACTGCCGAAGACAACGGGAATGGACAATCACCGCATGGTCGAGGAGATACACGAAGGCAACCTCAAGGCGCTGTATCTGTTTGGTGAAGAAATGGCGCTCGTGGATTCGAATGCAAACCACGTTCAGGCGGCATTCGAAAAACTGGATCTGTTCATTGTCCAAGATATCTTCTTCAGCAAGACAGCCGAATTCGCCGACGTCATTTTCCCGGCTGCGCCCAGCTTGGAGAAGGAAGGCACATTCACGAACACGGAACGCAGAATTCAGCGTCTATATCGCGTGTTCGAGCCACTTGAAGGTTGTCGTCCCGATTGGCAAATCATTCGGGATTTGGCGAATCGTTTGGGCGCGAACTGGCAGTACGAGCACCCTTCCGAGATCCTTGAAGAGGCCTGTGGGCTCACAGAACTCATGAAAGGCGTCCGATATGGGCTACTTGAAGGCTACAACAGCTTGCAGTGGCCAGTGCTCGAAGACGGTACGGATACACCGCACCTATACACGGATGGAACGTTCCCGTTTGACGACGGAAAGGCTCGTTTCTACGTACCCGTGTGGCACCCGCCTGTACTTGAACCGAACGAAGAATACGATCTCCACCTCAACAACGGTCGCATGCTGGAACATTTCCACGAAGGAAACCTCACATACAGAGTGGAAGGAATTCGCGAAAAGACACCCTATCCGTGGGTGGAGGTATCCGAGCAATTAGCGAAAGAGCGAAAAATCTCCACTGGTGCACTGGTTCGACTCGTATCGCCGTATGGGGCTGTCAAGTTGAGAGTCGTTATCACGGATCGAGTCAGTGGTCACGAACTATACTTGCCCATGAACACGCCGAAGGACGACGAAGCCGTGAACTATCTAACAAGTAGTTATCACGATGACGTCTCTCATACGCCAGCGTACAAGGAGATCTCCGTACGGATGGAAGTCCTGGAGTCAAAGGGACCCTCGCCAATTACACGGAGAAATTTCCGCCTAGGCGATCCTCAGCCCCGGCCTGGCGTGATGGTCGAGCTCAAATGGAAACGTGCAGATTATGAACCGCTGACGGACGAACTCCCCACGGCGGATCGACAATAGGAGGTCAATCCTTTGGCACAAGCGATTCACAAAATTGTTGAGAATCCCATCACACCTGAACAAGAGCGTGCTCGATCCCGCTCCTATGTCGACGATGAAATTATCCAGAGCTCCGATGCTATCGTCGAAGTTCTTCGACTCATTCGCCAACTACACGAAAAGCGCCTGCTGGCAATCGTTAACGCCCTGTTGGAACAGGGCACGGACGTACTTGAGATCATTGTCGCGCAAGCAGCCCAGCCACAATACGCAAAGGGCTTCAAAAACGCACTGGGCCTCGTACAAATGCTCGGCACAATGGACGTCGGATTACTGTCGAACGCCATGGAGGCACTGTCCACAGCAAATAAGCGTATGGAGGCGGGCGAGATCGAACCTGTTGGAGGTCCGTTTAAATTGATGGGTGCGATGCGCGATCCAGACGTCGGTGCTGGTCTAGGCTTCGCATTCGAGGTGCTGAGAACACTTGGAGGCCAGCTTCGCCAGAAGGAACACACTGAAGCGAGCCATTAATGAAACATTGGTTAAGAACAGACGATGGCCTGGAAAACATGATGTTTCCCCAGGCCATCGTCATGTCGTCAGTTGATCAATTTACCTTACATTTTGGATATGGATTATGATTCAGTATGGCATTGTATGATACATGATTCAAATTCGGATCCTCTTGTCAAACCTTGTCGATGGATGTAGAATAATTAGAAAATAATCCAATACAACCAAATCATACAAGGGCAAACTCATCGAAAGATGGGGACGCAAAGCCATGGGTCTACGGGTGTACGTCTATGATCGCCAGGTTGCATGATGATCGGCTCTAAGCGGTGTGTGGGGCCTTTCCCCCAATTGGACCGAATGACCTTGAGTTGCCTTCATATCAATCCCGGTTGTAAGAATGGGGTTAGATACATGCTGGAGATTGGAATGATACTGCAAGCACGGCGAGAAGAACTGGGGATCAGTTTAGAAAAGGTTGAGTACCTCACAAAAATCCAAAAGCGTTACTTAAGGGCAATCGAGGTTGGCGATTGGGGTAAACTTCCGGAGACGGTGTACATTCGTGGATTCATTTCATCGTATGCACGGGTGTTAGACATGGATCCGGCAGAACTGAAGGCAAAATTCGACTCATATCAACAAGATGAGCTTCACGAGCAAGGTGAAGACAACTTTGCACAACCGGTTGAACAAACAGCCACCATTTCCCCACGAATTTTCCCACGAACTCGAAGTGAAAGCATCCAAAGCACATCTGCAGGCCGTTCCAACAAATCCCAAAATATAGCCGCAGTTGATGGATTCATGGCGCTGTTTCAAAAAGTTAAGGTTCTATTCAGTTACAAAGGGTATTGATCAGAAGAGTTTCGGCATTGATATGACTTCTTATTTCCTTAATGGGTCCGCTACAGTCGGCGAGTCCCTTAATCGTTCGAAAGTCCGTGAAGACTGCTTCGTCCGCGACCATCTGAAAATAAAAAGGCGCCTCATCGGGTTCCCCGATAAAGCGCACCCTTATCGGTCTATCTAAAAACAATTACGATTTAAAACTGGTCATGTCAACTTGTGAATCGTTGCGATGAGCTTTGAAGTCCTTGGGAACTGCTGCCCAGACGAGTAGAAGTACCGCGGTACCGACGAGCCATGCTAAAGCGTAGTCAGGCGCTTCTCCCCAGCCAAACCGCGGTGCATTGATCAAGCCGAGCCATGCCGAGATTGATCCGGTCAGCGACCACAACGCAGCAGCGATGAATTTTCTGTCAATCAAACAAACTGATATTGAAGTGATAACTAACACCAGCATTAAAAAACCGTTTGCCATTCCACTAATGGGACCCCAATATATGGCCTTGTCTAATACATGTGAAATTTCGGGGGTGATGTGAATTTTCAACGCCGCCAAGCTTTGTTGTATGGTAGATTGTATTAGATACGCACCTGGGATTATAATCCCTAGTAAAAAAGCATTCACGTACTTATGATCAATATTGGTAATTGCTGCGCGTCCAACCCCTATTGAAACGTAAGCTATCACCGCGGCCCGAAGTGACCATGGAAATAGATCGATGGCAGGCATGGACAGCCCAGTGATGACAACGAGTAACATGACTATTGGCACCCAAAAATGATATGAGATTCTTGCACCAAGATGTTTGTACGAAGGATGTACTGCGTACATGACAGTTGGTATAATCCCACCGGCGACCCCAATTATCACGGAACACACACCGTCCATTAACAGCGTTTGACCCACTGAATATTCGTCCCCGACGCGCTGTGCAGCTTCCACTGAAGCGAAATCTTGTAATATGGCGTACACCGACATTGGCACAATCACGGAAAAATATGAAATGTCCCGCACCATATACTGTGCCAAATGTGGTGCAATGTGCCAAGGTGATGTAAGATGCATTCCAGTCCATGTAATATCTAAGTCCCCTGTCGCCAGACCAACAACGAGAACGATTACCCAAGCGACCAAGAATGGTGATAGATTAAATTTAGTGAGTGGTATTTTAGCAAAAACGCCGCAGAGTACAACTGTCAAGGCGATAATCCCTAAAAGCGGACTCGAGAATAACCGAACAACAATAGTCATCGACAAATAGCTATACATAGCGGCAGCGAAGACAGTCATTACCGCGGCTCTCGGAATCACTCGCCGAATATACCTGCTGAACGGTGCGCTGATGAGTTTGAAGACTCCCATCCAAACTACGGCTGCAGCACCCGACGCCCAACAATCAACCAGATTGTGTGTATGCTGATATACAGGCAACATAATTGAAATTGCAAAGGCCGTCGAAGATGGTACATTTATTCCGAATACCTGGGAGGTAACGGTTGACCTCCCTGTTCTTTTCGCTAGACCATGGGCACTCCAGGTGACCCATAATCCAGCTAACAAAAAGCCTACTGAGAATCCAGGTAACATGTGACTGACCGAAAACCCCAACGGGACACCTATCCCCGCAAGTAATAATGCAGGAATGGCCATGTCAGTGATATTGACACCGAAATGACTAATCATAGCGTCTAAATCCCCACGGTTAACCCGAAACCAATAGGGAGCTATTGAGCTGCTCTCGCCCATTTTTATCGCCTCCAACTACTTGTTCGAAATGTGCACATCAGTAAACCGGATTCTCACGCAGGCTTGAATTCTCGAGTACACTGCAGGAGGATCGAAACCAACGGTTGATTATTTGTAACCGCTTTCAATTCAGCTGTTATCGACCTTTTACTTTCGATAATGACCCAGGTATCACGGACTTGGGGTTATCGACTATTCAGTCTTTGACCAAACCCGCCATTGGTTACCGTCCAGGTCGACAAATCCTGTAATTCGGAAGTTCTCGCGCTCGTGAACACGTACACTTTCAAGTTCTATATCATACCTTTCTAAATACTCAATCATTTTATCCAAGTCTTGCACCTCCATGACCAGTCTTGTTGGACTTCGTGAATCGAAAACCATTTCACGATCGGTGTAAATAGCGACCGCAGTCTGAGATCCGGGTATCGTATAAAGACACCACTGGTTAACTTGGTCAAGATGGGCGACCGAAAACCTAAGGATTTCTTCGTAAAAAATCCGGGAACGGTCAAAGTTGCTTACGGGAATCTCGGTAAACGTTAAGCCAAGGTATTCCAACATAGAGAACTCCCTTCAAGTGCCTTAGAATTTCACTATGAATCCGTCGCGAATCTCCTCTGTATAGATCAGCGTCTAGAAGTTATCCAACGTACTTTCTGCCGATTTTGGATGTCCATCGTTTCGTCCAATCATTTTCTATGCCAAACTGGTCAAGTGTACGAGCAACAATATGATTGATCATGTCGTCCAAAGTTTGCGGGCGATTATAAAATGTAAGCACTGGTGGGAAAATCGTGACACCCATTCGCGATAAGTACAACATGTTGTCGAGATGGATGTCACTTAACGGGCATTCTCTGGTGATCAAGACTAACTTACGTCTCTCTTTTAAAACAACATCCGCAGCTCGACCGATTAATGTTTCGGCATAACCAATTCGAATAGCTGATAACGTCTTCATACTACAAGGTGCAACAATCATGCCGTCAGTTATGAAAGACCCGCTTGAAATGGACGCTGCTTGGTTTTCCTCCCTATGCACAATACTTGCAAGTTTCCGGACATCTTCAACCTTGTAATCGGTCTCAACTTGAATCGTCGTCTCTGCCCACTTAGAAAGGATTAAGTGCGTCTCTACCGAGTACTCCCGTAAAGCCTCAAGCATTCGAATTCCCAAAATGGCACCTGTTGCTCCAGAAATCCCAACAACAATTCGCATGGTGTACCCCCTTGGTGTGCAAAAAATGAATCCCCATGATCTGCGTTACCTTAACCGCACAGACCACCCGCAAATGAAAAGAGTCATTTGCGGGTTGCAGAAGTTATCGTTATCTAGGACCAGTACTGATCCCAATTGGCTCGTACTCTATCCAAATGTTCTTGTGGTGGTAGTGCAATTGGAGGAAATTTATGTTTTTTCGTGGCATCAATCCCCATCTTCGACGATACTCGACGCGATGGATCCAATTGCGGAACGTCGTCAGCGGCCTGCGAGGGATCAAGTCGAACGGCCGGCAAGTCTTCAATGATAAACACATCTTTGTGGGGCTGAACTCTCCAAGACATTGCCCAGTTCAACATGAACTGATCCCGGATATCTATGTCATCATCAACCACGACACAAAACTTCCCTAGAGTTGGATCGACAGACCAAGCAGCTAACATCACTTGGCGAACTTGCCCTTCGTGTTCTTTTTTAATCGAAATCGCTAAATATGCTGCAGCTCCACCAGCTTCAAGCAGATGAACATCTTTGACTGGGAGTCGCAGGTCACTCACCAAATGCTTGTAAATCCCGGCCTCTCTGCCTATACTGCGAATCATGCTCGACTCGCTTGGAGGCATTTGACTCAAAAAGGCCTGATATATTGGATTATTCCGATGGGTAATGCACGTAATGTCCATCACGTAGGACATAGCTTTTGGTCCCATATATCCTGGATATTCACCAAACGGACCTTCCTCTTCCAAGAAGTTAGGCCGGAAAAAGCCCTCGATCACGATTTCAGCCGTCGCAGGAACGAGTAGGTCGTTCGTCTCACACTTTACGACGTCTACCGCTTCACCTCGCAGCCCACCAGCAACTGACAATTCATCCAAACCGTAAATCATCCTTGATACAGAGCAAAGACCTATTGACGGATCAGTTCCAAGAACAATTGCCACAGGTGTCGGTTCATTTCGTTCGTTATACCGATCCACGTGCTTGCGGGCATGTTGGACAAAGTTCACCCATACCCCCAGCTTGTTCCGTCCCTTGAGCATCACCCGATATGTACCGACATTTTGTACTCCTGTATCTGGATCCCTTGTGAAGACAAAAGGGGACGTCAAATACGGTGCAGGATCTTCTCCTACAGTCCATGTCGGGACAGGGAATTTAAAAATATCAATCTCTTCGTTTTTTAAAATATTTTCTTTACACGGCCCAGTGGTGACTAAGCGCGGAGGAATCGGGTTGTTCTGTGCATCGGACCACTTCTGTTGGACACTTTCGAATTCAGTGTCAAGTGCCTTGGCATAAATCGATCGCGATCCACCCAATATACCAAAAACTACCGGTGCAGTATGACCTTTTACGTTGGTGAACATCAAGGCTGGGCGCTCCGTCTCTGGAATCGATTGGAATGCAACACGGCCTACAGCCGATATTTCCCAGTCCTTATCAACCTCACGGTCAATTACCTTCAACTTTCCAGCATACTTCAGTGCATCTAAGTATTCTCGCAAATCGCGGTAGCCCACTACCTATCACTCCTTCTCGAATGATTGATTCAAGAGAAGTGTATTAACGAAATCATCGGATCTTGTAACCGATTTCTGCTATATGGAATTTACGACACCCAAATACTTTTTAATGGGACCCCAAATTTATTTTTTACCCACGACCTTTTACCCGATGTTCTAAAATTGGCGGCACTCATTCCTACTTTCCTATTCCAAAAATACGAAGTATAAACTGAACGTTCCTCGACTGGTTCGATTGCTGATGATGAATCATATAAATGGGAAACTGAAGGACTGGGAAATTCTTAACGGGAATGGATTTTAGAACTCCGCGCTCAAGTTCCTTTTCAATCGATAAGTAAGGCATAAATGTGAGGAACGCGCTCTGCAGGAGAATCTCTTTTGCAATTTCTATATTGTCAACGGTCACGTCCGCTTCAATCTCAATCTGGTGCTCTCTAAGTTTATTGTCAACCAATTTCCAAAAACCGTGTTTTTTCTGGGTTCGCAGTAACCTATACTTCTTAACAACCTCGTAAGTAACATCCGATTCATTAACAATCGGGTGATTTTCCGAAGCTACTAAAACAATCTGTAGCCATTCATTAAGTTGAGTTACAGCAATGTCTGGGTGCTCAAGCCGATGCGTCATCAACGCAATATCGACATTGCCTTCCAAAACCAAATTTAATAAATTAAGTGAATCAACTTGGCGGATGATAAATTTGGGACGATGAGTTCCTTCATATGCCGTTCTCAATATCCGAGGAACAAAGTGAACGGCTAAAGTTGATGTAGCGCCGATAATAATTTCCTCCGACTGTTGACCGATCTCTACTTCTGCTTGTTTAACCAAATCAACGATTTGTTGTGCGTAACGCAAAAGCCTAGCACCCGCTGCAGTCAGTTCCAAGGTTCCGTCAAATCTCTGCAGCAGCGTGACACCAATATCCGTCTCTAAGTTTTTAATCCGACTTGTCACCGCAGGCTGAGCCAAATGGAGTGCTTTTGCAGTAGCAGTGAAATTCTTTGTTTTAGCAACACTTACAAAAGCAACTAATTGATCGAGCGTCATTATGTCCTTCACCTCCTAACTCCGAACCAAACAATCAGAATTATATATCAACTCCACTGTCACATCACTGCAACTATCGTCGACCAATACTCCTCTTCAAAACATTCTTTTCACAGCCGTGATGTGATTGGCCCAACTCTTGCCCGGAGCGACGTTCAAGTACCCGACTTTTTGCAGCCCCCCACCTTCTTGAATCACGTGGTTATTGCCTGCGTAGATCCCTACATGAGCGCCGTGATCAAAAATCACAAGATCCCCCACTTGCATTTGCGAAATGGAAACACCCACCCCAACGGATGAGTTCTGTGTCTGACTGGTTCCACTCATGTTGTAGCCCAACGCATGATGGTACACATATGCTGTGAAGTTACTGCAGTCAAACCCGTTTTGCCCCCTGTCTTCGCTGTGACCCCAGATGTATGGCGTTCCCATCTTACTCGTTGCAACCGATATTACGGCATGTTACTTGGTAGAACGCGATGCATTTGGTCCTGCAGCCGGCATCACATTTGAATCCATGCTGCATCCCGGTGGTGGTATGGAAATGCCATTCCCGGTTTGCGCACCAGTTCCCAATAAAGATGTTGCACCCATCGGCGGAGATGAACCCCGACCTGTGTCTCTGTTCGCAGCACCTGTAAGGTCGACTGTTGTTCCGTTTGGTCTTACCACCCTAATACCTGCACGTTGCTGTTTTGGAAACTTTGAATGAACATAGTTTCTTATTCCATCTGTACTGTTGAGATCGATCACGTCTTCACCAGTCGTGTTTTCACTGACATCTTGAGTGTTTACAACGATGGTGCCGGATTGCAGTTTCGCACTTAAGACACGCACAACGTCAGTCCCAGTGGTTTGGTTTTCTCGTCCACAACCGGCCAAAATCAGTACAACAGAAAGGGTAGCACCTATCCACAAGCGTCTCATCCTTTGAAATCCCCCCTTGTGGAGATATTTTGCTTCGGCAAGTAGGAATCGATTCTTGTTAGGCAGCGTCATAGCAAAAAACACGTCGTGAAAGAAAGAGGATAAAACGTGTGGGTTACTGTAACTGGCAGAAGGCGTTAAATAGTTGTCTCACCTAACAAGGGGTTCAGAGTTTCCGTTGAACCGGTTAGTCAATAGCAGGCGCAATAAAATTCGACAATTACCAACCTCTCCTAGACATAATGTGGACGCGAATATACTTCCTAGGAATCCAATTTGTTTTGGATTTCTTCTAACGCATTTTTAATATCATGTAACATTTTGTTTGTCTCATTAAGAGTCGTACGAGTTTCGATGATGATAAAGACGACGAACAATGCGACTACGATGCCGACCCAAAACCAAATGCTCCACACCATTGGTATCCCTCACTACACGATTGATAGACTTAACGCAAGAACAATCAATTCAACCAGAATATATACTAAATTTAGTTGGCTTTGGTCGATACAGTCAAGATGGGCGAATAGCCCCTTTCATAGCAGGCCACTATATATCCGTTATGTCACGCACAAGGGAGAATACGATGAGAAACAGAACAATCGCTGATTCAATCATCGAGGCACTGATAAACGCAGGGGTTACAAGAGTCTACGGAATTGTAGGCGACTCCTTGAATGCTATTCTAGATGCCATTCGGCGGTCCGGAAAAATCGAGTGGATTCACGTACGCCATGAAGAGGTTGCCGCCTTCGCCGCTGGCGCAGATGCCGAGGTAACTGGCAGTATTGCTGTTTGTGCAGGGAGTAGTGGTCCTGGCAATTTGCATCTCATCAATGGGCTCTATGATTGCCATCGGAGTCGAATACCTGTTCTAGCTATCGCTGCACACGTTCCAAGCCACGAGATCGGCAGCTATTACTTTCAACAAACCCGTCCGGAAAAGTTGTTTGATGACTGCAGTCACTACTGCGAAATGATCACCAGAGCGGACCAAATGCCACGAATGGTCACCATGGCCATACAACACGCGGTTGCAAACAGAGGTGTGTCCGTCATCGTTCTCCCGGGAGATGTAGCGGCGCTGACTGATGAGACACCTGTTCCCGAAAATGTATTTTACGGCACGAAGCCGATGGTGCGCCCCTCCGATGACGAGTTGCGGCGTTTAGCGGAGTACCTAAACAACGGAAAGAGGATTGCACTGTTGTGCGGTGCTGGTTGCGCCGGCGCCCACGAACAGCTTATGCAACTATGCGAAAAGTTGCAGTCCCCAATGGTGATCGCTCTACGCGGAAAGGAACACCTCGAGTACGACAACCCCTACTCTGTGGGTCTAACAGGGCTCATCGGCTACGCTTCTGGATACCACGCCATGATGGACTGCGACGTACTGCTGATGCTGGGTACCGACTTTCCTTATGGACAGTTTTACCCGAGGAAGGCTACTATACTGCAGGTGGATATTGACCCGGAGCATCTCGGTCGCAGAACGCCACTCACCTACGGGCTCTGCGGCGACGTAAAGGATACCGTTGAGTCCTTGCTTCCTCTTCTAACCGAAACGCATGATTCACGGTTTCTGGAAAAGTGTGTCGCGCATTACAGTGGCGTTCGCCGAGAACTGGATTCACTTGCCGCCGGGAAACCAGGGCGAAAGCCGATACATCCGCAGTATCTCGCGAAGATGGTGAGCGATCTCGCCGCCGACGACGCCGTGTTTACATGCGATGTTGGTACACCGACCTTGTGGGCAGCTCGTTACTTGGAGATGAACGGTAAGAGGCGACTCTTGGGTTCCTTTAACCACGGCACGATGGCGAACGCGCTGCCACAGGCTATCGGGGCGCAAGTTGCCATACCGGATCGACAAGTGGTTGCGTTGGCTGGTGACGGCGGACTGTCGATGTTGATGGGCGACCTGTTAACACTGAAACAGCACCAGTTGCCGGTAAAGATCGTCGTGTTTAACAACAGCGCGCTCAGCTTTGTAGAGCTTGAGATGAAAGCTGCAGGATACTTGGAGACTGGAACAGAACTGGTGAACCCTGATTTTTCCACAGTGGCACAGGCATTGGGAATTGACGGGTATCGTGTAGAGGACCCGGCCGAACTTGAAGAAGTAGTGCGACGAGCGTTTCAGAATAATGGACCCGCTTTGATTGACGTCGTTGTCAACCGTCAGGAATTGTCCTTGCCGCCGAAAATCACACTGGAGCAGGCACACGGATTTACTCTTTGGATGATTCGAGCAGTCTTAAACAGTCGGGGCAATGAGTTAATTGAACTTGCTAAAACAAACCTGTTTAGGTGAGTTGCAAGAACCATGTAACGAAAATCGACTCCTCCCTTGATGGAGGAGTCGAACGTTTTGCGAAGGTAAGTTATCGCCCCATCTGTGAAGCGGTTTCTTGAGCGTTATCGGCCCCTTTGAGGTCGAGATCGATTTGTTTCGGAATATTGTATGCGTAGTACCAGCCCTTGTCCATCATGTATCTGCTAACTTGTTCATGGGCAGTAATGGAATCTTCAAGTTGTCGATGCAGCTCGCTTCGGACTTCTGGCGTAGCAGCTTCCGTTATCGCGATTGCGTAATTTCGGACACCAGTTTTAGTCGCCATCAGCAAGTCTGTAGCGATAACTTGGTCGGTCATCGCTGATGTTCCGGTTAGGTTTTCGATAATCGGATTCATACTATCACCCCTTATTGTGTGTTCGTTGAGGTTTGCTTAGAAAGCAGACCTTCTAATCCTTCGATATGTTGTCGATCAAACTGCGCACACGTTTGAAGCAAGTCGTTTAGCTTCTCATCGCTGACCAGCTTCTGCATCGTCGTTGATTTCGTCAGACACACATTCTTAAATGCGAGCATTTCATGCATTTCTACCATTTCGTGGGTCGCGAAGTCTCGATTATCCATCCGTCTTCACCTCTCATATCAAGGGATTGGCTATGTGCCCCGCGTATCTTGTACCCGAAGGATTGAACGTATACCACAAAGTGAAGATGATAATTTTGGTCGCTGTGCTTGGATAGTTTATTTATCCCAATGCTTGTTCCAAATCGCGAATTAATATCTCTGCCGGTTGCAGCCCAACAGCGATTCTGATGAGACCAGGACTCAAACCTGTATCAATCCTCGTACTAAGGTGGCATCGTGAGGCGACATTGACGCGCCGAGCAAGGTATATTCTTTATCGAATATTTTCTTCATGACATCCTTACTCGAAATGACGGCCCCGGCGACAACGTCATTATGGCCCGCCAAGTGTTTTGATACAGATACGACAACAATATCGACGCCCATCGTCAGCCGCTTCTGAAACAACGGGCCCGCCCACGCTCCAGTGCGGCGAGTTTCTTCTCGAGGATTTGCACTGTTGGATTCGTGCCTCTCCAGTACAAGTAGTGTTCATCCTCTGCTTCTAATGCCGCGATCAATCCCTCGAAGGATATGTGAACGATACATTACCGAACGTAGGGGGCACAATTGCTCCTCCGTATCTGCCCTCACTTTCATCGATCCGCAGACAAATTTCCGTATCTCTGTCGGACTCTACACCACGCTTCATTTCAGTTCCCCCTAGGCGAAACTCCTGTTGTCAATATGCAAGATTCGGGCAACCTATATGCGCTCAACTTATCTACGGTCGTTAAAAGAATCCGGGAACATGCCATTTCCGCTTATCAAAAACGAGGCAATGTCGGGAATGTTCATCTATGCGTTAAAGATGATATGGATCGAGAGACATTGGAAAACTATGGCGGCGATTCCGCTACGAGGTGAGTTTTAACGTGCGTAATCATAAACTCTTACATCACCATCGAAACGAATCCTTCACTAAAGGATCTATTGCGTACAAGCTACTCTGGTTTTCGATCCCAATCCTGTTAGGAAATATCTTACAAACGCTAAATGGAACCGTGAATTCCATATGGATTGGCCGTTTTTTAGGAGAAAACGAGTTTGCTGGAACATCGATCGCGAACATTGTGATTTTCCTATCCTGAAAATAATTGAGCGATGACCAGGGTAAAACGACATACTGAAATAAGCCCACCACAAGATGGGTTTTAAAAGGAACTCTGTGATGTCTGGAGATCATTTATGCAACAGGTTTTACGGTGACCTCCAACCCGAGTGATTGCAACTTCCGGATCGCCTGCTTTACGACTGCGTCTTTCTTGCGTGCTTCGTAATATGTTGGGCCGAGTTCAATATAAGGCTGACGTCGCTGTAACACGTAATACACGATGGTTAAGATGCTGTGGGCCACTGCAACTGCTGCACGGTTTTTGCCTCTTCGAGCTGCAATTCGATGGTACTGGGCAGAGAGATAAGTCTGCTTCGTTCTCGCCGCTGCGCGTGCTGCTTCCACCAGCGCTGCTCTGAGTTTTTGATTCCCTTTGCGTGTTTTCCCCGACTTTCGTTTCCCGGCGCTTTCATTGTTCCCTGGAGCCAGTCCTGCCCAAGAGCATAAATGGGCAGCAGACGGAAATTGGGTCATGTCTGTCCCAATTTCAGCCAGAATTTGTTCTGCTGTTCGTCGACCGACACCGGGGATGGTGTCCACTAGCTCCAGGTCTTCTTCAAAAGGGAGCATGCGCTCCTTGACTTCTTCATCCAGCCGGGCAATCTCTTCATCCAAGTAATCGATGTGACGTAATTGGGCTGCCAGCATCATTCGTTGGTGGGAGCCCATAAGCCCATTCAGTGCCTTGTGCAAATCGGCCTTCTTCGCCTTCATCCGGCCTTTGGCTAACCCTGACAATACCTCCGGGTCTTCTTCTCCGTGGATCATTGCTTCCAACATCGCCCGCCCAGATTTGCCAAGTGTATTGCTGGCCACTGCAGAAAGCTTGATGTTGGCACCTTCCAACACCTTTTGAACCCGATTCACCTCTCTTGCCCGCTCGTCAATGAGACTTCGGCGGTAGCGAATGAGTTCTCGTAGTTCCCGTTGTTCACGGTTGGGGATGTAACTGGCTTGCAACAGCCCGTGGCGGAGCAATCCGGCGATCCATTCGGCATCCTTCACATCGGTCTTACGGCCCGGAACGTTCTTCATGTGCTTGGCGTTCACCACAAGCACTTGACAGTCCGCCGACTCCAGAAGGTTGTAGATTGGCTTCCAGAATGAAGCTGTGCTTTCCATAGCAACATGCGTGCATTCATGTTGTCCTAACCAGTCAACCATCTCCAGGAGATCCTCCGTCATCGTGGAGAACGTGCGAATCTCCTTGGCCTCCGGCGTCAGCACACAGGCGACCACCGTCTTCTTGTGCACATCGAGGCCGCAACAACGTTCGTATACGACATCCATGCCAATCCTTCCTGATGGACTGGTAATATTGAAGGGCTGGTGCAACGACCATAACGGATCATTCTATCCTGCGTGCTTCTCCGAGGAGGAGAGCGACATTCTGTGGTGCACCTGGTCGTCGTAGTCAGTCTAATCAGCGGGCTCGAGGCACCAAGGAGTGACGACCTGCCTTCGCCAGCCACCAAAAAATCATTCAACACAAAGGCATTTTCATCCTTCTGCTGGTGCCGCCCCGGCGGCATGGGAGTCTAATCACGATTTATCTATCTATGGAGGTAAAGTTCTTAACTCAACTCCTTAGATTAACAAGGGAAGTACTATAATGCGTGGACATATGCGTAAACGTGGGTCCAAATGGGCAGCAGTTTTATACTTTGGAATCGACAAATCCGGAAAGCGCAAGTACAAGTGGTTCTCTGGATTTTCCACTAAAAAAGAGGCAGAAAAAGCTCGACCGAGAAGCTCCAAGAAATCGACACCGGAATCTATATTGAAACAACAAAGATTCTATGGTCGACTATATGAAGAGATGGCTAGAGGACAAGAAATCCCAAGTTAGACCCGGTACGTATCGCAAGTACTCCTGGTTAGTTCATCGCCACATTATCCCGTTGCTTGGGGAAATCGAGCTTTCAAAATTAAAGCCTCAACGCCTCCATGGCTTCTACACTAGTTTGCTTGAAGCCGAGGAACGTATGCGTCAAATTCTTCACACCTAGCGAGGATACCGGATTCCTGAAAGAATGCAGTTAAAACTTTCAAGGAGGGCTTCGTTATGACCAAAAAAGAATTGGCAGAATTACGAGAAACGTGGCGTGAACGCGTAGCTGCATTCCGGGATAGCGGTCTGAGTGGCGCGGCGTGGTGCGCTGAGCAAGGCATAAAAGAACATCAATTGTGGTATTGGGTAAGTCGCTTTCGTGAAAAATCCCCGAAACCGTCCGTTTCGACTGACTTTCTACCCGTGCAGGTTCATGAGTCCATTGCCAATCTCCCTCTGCTCGTCCGGGTTGGCTCCGTTGCCATTGAAGTACACCCGGGATACGACGCCCAACTGTTGCGTGACCTGGTTGAGACACTCACGGGCTCATGCTGAACCATATCGGTACAGAACAGCGCGTCTATCTTGCGTGTGGTGTCACGGACATGCGGAAGAGTATCGATGGATTGGCGGCCTTGGTGCAAACGCAATTCCAGTTAGACCCGTTCTCCCAATGTGTCTTCGTTTTTTGCAATCGTCAGCGGGACAAATTGAAGATTCTGTATTGGCAGTATAACGGATTCTGGTTATTGTATCGCCGGTTGGAACGAGGCCGATTTGAGTGGCCCAGCTCGTCTCAGGACAAGACGCTTGTCATTAGCCAACGCCAGTTGAATTGGTTGCTGGATGGATTGTCTCTCAACCAGCAGAAAGCTCATCCCAAGGTGGCGGCGCAAAAGGTCGTCTGAGTGCCTGAAAGGCAGGCATGGATTTTGAAACAAAAAGTTATTGGAACCCTTGATATGACAAGGATTTCGGGGTGTGTTCGTCGAAGAGATAACTATGGAAAATACGTCTTCAGAAACCATCGAACAAGTTGAAGTTCTACAACAGCGCTGCACTTCCTTGGAACAGGAGAACGCCGTTGTTCAAGCAGCAAGTGAACTTGCTGCTTGAACAACGGCGTCTGGATCGGCAAAAGCGTTTCGGGGCATCCAGCGAGCGGTCTGACGCTGAGCAGATGCGGTTGTTCAATGAGCCAGAGACGGCGTCGGATGAAGAGCCAGAAATAGAAGAGCCTTTGGTTGATACGGCGACACGCAAGCCACGCAGGAAACAACCTGGACAGCGGGAAGCCATGCTGGCGAACCTCCCTGTTGAGCGGATGGAATACCGCCTGCCAGAGGCAGAGCGCGTGTGCCCGTGTTGTGGCGGCCCCTTGCACGAGATGAGTGCGGAGGTACACCGGGAACTCAAACATATTCCGGCACAGACGGTCGTCGTTGAACGTGTGCAATACATCTACGGGTGTCGACCGTGTGAGAAAAATGAGATTCACCCGCCCGTGGTCAAGGCGGACATGCCGCGCTCGGCGTTTCCCGGGAGTCTGGCGTCGGCATCCATGGTGTCTTATATCATGAGTAAGAAGTTTGTGGAAGGCATGCCTTTGTACCGACAGGAGCAGCAATTCACCCGACAGGGCATATCACTTTCTCGTCAGACGCTGGCGAATTGGGTGGTAGTCGGAGCCACGCGTTGGCTGAGCCTCATATTCGACAGGCTTCATGAGGAATTGCTTGCCCGACATTATTTACATGCAGATGAGACAACACTGCAGGTACTACACGAACCCGGACGGGCGGCCAATTCGAAATCGTATATGTGGCTGTACCGAAGTGGACGTGATGGACCGCCGATTGTGCTGTATGACTATCAAGAGAGTCGGTCGAAGGAGCATCCGAAGACGTTCCTCCGAGGGTTCAAGGGGTACCTGCATGTAGACGGATATGCCGGATACCACGACGTGGAGAACGCGACACTGGTCGGGTGCTGGTCTCATGCGCGGCGCGGTTTCAATGACGCCCTTCAATCGCTGCCGAGCGCCGAACAGAAAAAACTTCGGCTGCACGGACTGGGCTTCAATATTGCAATGAGTTATTCAAGATTGAACGTGGGTTGAAGGACGCCACACCGGAAGAACGTCGAGCAGGCCGAGAAAAGCAAAGTCGACCTGTGCTCGATGCTTTTTCAGCATGGTTGCATGAGCAGAGTCCACTTGTGCTGCCAAAGAGTGTTTTAGGCAAAGCCATTACGTATTGCATGAACCAATGGAGCAAACTCATTGTGTTTCTAGAAGACGGGAACCTGGAACTGGATAACAACCGGAGTGAGCGGTCTATCAAGCCTTTTGTGATCGGCCGCAAGGCGTGGATGTTCAGTAATACACCACGTGGTGCGAGAGCAAGTGCCATTACTTATAGTTTGGTAGAGACGGCGAAAGAGAATGGTTTAGATCCGCGCCTATATCTGGAGTATCTGTTTGAGCGGCTACCAAACATCCAAATGGATGACGAGCATGTCGTAGACGCTTTGCTGCCGTGGTCCGAAGAGTTGCCAGAGGAGATACGAAAACGAAAGACAAGAGCATAGAAGATCAACATCCCCGCCAGCGACGCTGCGGGGATTCATTATATCCGATTATGAACAAACGTGGTTCGTGCACAAGGTGTGCCGGGTTTGACGTTCACCGAGGAACCGTTGTCAAAGCGTTCGATTCTGCACGCCCATCTTGTTCTACATGATGCACTTGATCGGGCAGTAAAATGGGGGTTCGTGGCTCGCAATGTTGCTGATGCAGCCGACCCACCTAAACCAGAACCAGTACAGATGTCTGTTTGGACGCGTGACGATGTCTTGAAATTCCTTGAAGCAGTCAAATCTAATCCGTAGTATATCGTTTTCTTGATCGCCGTCACCACCGGCCTCAGAAAAGGGGAAATTCTTGGCCTTCGTTGGTCTGATCTCGACTTGGAGAATGGGCGGTTATATGTCAGGCAAACTCTGATGTATGTAAACGACCAACCGGTGTTTCTTGACCCCAAGACTAACAAAGGAAAGCGAATGGTCGCTTTGATCCCGTTCGAATTTCGTTGTCGTATTTGACATATCCTCGTACTATCCCTCGCTGGTCGCGCACATCCTGAATCCAATGAATGAACTCGTTACGACTCCCCAAAAGTTCATTTTCTTGGGTGTAAGGCGAGGCTCCAGCGAAGATAAGTACGGGTACGCTCCCTTTCGCCGCATTATGAATTGCCCCGCCAAGATTCTGTGTCCCACATTCCACATGAACAATCACCGCTTGAGGACGTTCTGTCGCTTGCGCATAACCATGCGCCGCGCTAAGTGCCACCATCTCATGAGGACATGTGATTACCTTCGGAAAGTCGTTTGGTTCTTGGTTTACTAGTGCCAAACTTTCAATCAGCGCTGGATGATCGCTACCTAAATTGACAAACAGATGTGAAACGCCAGCGTCACGTAAGGCTTCTAAAAACGCAGTGCTTGTGGTGTATTTTTGTTCCATGAATTTCTTTCCCAAAGTAAATTTTACACTGGTAGGTCATTGAGTGGTTCTTTAATTGTTGCGATGGCTTTGTTTAGAAAGGCAAAGGCTAGTTCCATAATAGCTAATTGATACCAGAGCGGTCGGCAATGAAGAAAACAGTGAGAGGTTTGCGCGCTAACGGGACATGACACTTTGAACTGTATCCCAATTTGTTTGCTGTTCTCGTATTTGCTCAAGCATGCAAATGAGATCAACAATCAACCGGTTACAGGGAACCGAGACATGGTGGCGGTTTGCATATTTTACAATTGCACCATTCAAGAATTCAATTTCAGTCTTCTGACCCTTCATAATATCTTGAAACATGGAAGCTAAGTGATGCCCAGACGTGGCGGGATTGAACTGCTCAGTAATGGTTGTCATAATTTGTTCTTTATCCAGATACACCTGTTCCATCTTCGCTACGAGCATAATCTCATCTAAAAGATAGGAGATTAGCTCATGGATATTGGAGTAGCTGCCTACCTCCATGACGCTGGCTCGCATCAATGTACTTAAAGGGTTTAAAACGCAGTTGAAAGCGACTTTGTTCCATACAATCTGTTGAAGGTTCGTCGATAATATGGCATTCAAACCCGCTTCCTGAAAAGTGTCTACAATTAATTGGATTTTATGTGTAATATCTCCTCCAACAGGAGCAAGATAGGTAGACCCGGAACCAAGGGCTACAATCGAACCAGGGTGAATCAATTCAGTTGCAAACATAGTTACCCCTGCTAACAACCGATTTCTTGGTACAAATTTTTCTAATACCTCTACATTTCCGAGCCCATTTTGTAATGTAAGGGCATACGTGTGATTCCCAATTAAGTGACGACAATGCGTCATAAAAGATTCAGTTTGCGTAGCTTTAGTAAGAACCAAGATAAGATCAGCAGCACCTTTGATGTGCTCAGGTTCCGTAGCAGATATGGGAACTCGTAATGTACTTGTTTCTGTGGTTACTTCGAGCCCATTCTGTTGAATGGCCTGAACGTGATCTTTCCAAAAGTCTGCGAGTAGGACATCATGATTTGCTTCAAACAATTTCCACCCATAACGACAACCCATTGCACCCGCACCGGCCACCACAATTCTCATGCCAAAACCCCCATTCTCAATATTCATATTAGTAAAATTATTTATGAATTATATTAAATGCTAGTTTTGTATATAGTACTTTCTGCCTTATCCTTACGTAATGCAAACGTTACAAGAAATACTAGAGCACTGTTGACGATTAATCCCCAAAATCCGTCAATTCCTGGTAAATGAATCACTAAATGGTTAAGAAACACCGTAGCAACACCCGCCAATAATCCGATCACTAATGCTGGGGCAGATGTGTGCCGCCAATATAAACCTATCACCACAGTCGGAATAATTTGTACGATCCCACTCGTTGCCTCAATTGCCAATTGGGTAATGTAATTCGGATAAACGACTCCAAACAACAATGCCACTATGGTAACGAAAAATACGAATAGCCGGCTGGTTAGAATCATGTGTTTTTCCGTTAGTGACGGCCAAAGCCAATCCTTTAACAAATTCACCGTAAACATATTACTTGCAGATAAAATCATGACGGATACCGGTACAAGACAAGTCAGAGCTACTGTGGTGTACATAATCGCTTGAACAAACGAGTTATGATAGGATGCTTGAATTAAATTTAGAATAGCCAAGTTTGCATACGACGGATCGCCTGGATGATGAGGTAGAACCAAATAAGCCACAATACCATAAGGTGGACCCCTTTGTCAAGACACACTTTTTGTAGTTGAAGTTAATAACATTATTACTGATTCTTCAGATAGCCTTAGGAGGGTGTAGTGCAGTTCGCCCCTTCTGGAAATAGACTTCTGCTGGTGTCAGATAGCCTAGTGACTGGTGCGGGCGGTCGTAGTTGTACCGCTGTATGAACTTGGCGATTTGTTGCCTCGCTTCCTTTGGACTATTGTATTCGTGAATGTACACTTCTTCGTACTTGAGGGTACGCCAGAAACGCTCTGTGATGATGTTGTCCAAAGCTCGATTCTTGCCATCCATACTAATCCGTACACCGGCTTCTTTCAGCAGATCGGTATATTGATGGCTAGTGAAGTGGCTCCCCTGGTCGCTGTTCCAGATCTCTGGTTTAGCTTGGCATAAGGCTGAACGGACGGCAGTTAATACGAATGGCATCTCGAGAGTTTGATCAAGCTGCCAACTCACAACATACCGTGAGTACCAATCGATGACGGCAACCAAATACATCCATCCGTGTTTTAGGCGGATATAGGTGATATCAATTCCTCAAACGTGATTGGGGTGGCTGGGCGTCACGTTGCGTAACAGGTATGGGTAGACCTTGTGTTTCAAGTTACGTTTGCTGAGGTTCGGACCGGGGTGGATCCCCTCGATGCCCATCTCTCGCATGCAGCGTTGCACACGCTTGCGGTTGATATCCCAGCCTTCACGGCGCAGTAGATGCGTGATTCTGCGACTGCCGTAGACCGGATAATCCGTGTAGAATTGGTCAATCCGATGTTTTAGCCGTACCTCTTCATCTGAAGGTTCAGCAGGCTTGTAATACAGACCGGAGCGGTTCAGACTTAGGATACGTGCCTGAGTTTTGAGCGAAACTTTCTTGTTGTCTCGCTCCACCATGGCAAGACGCTCACTTCTGCTCCGGGTCGATGCCAGATTTTTTTGATCCACTCGAGCTGAGTGGTTAGTTTACCGACCTGTGCGTACAGTCGTTCGATTTTCTGTTCCTGTGCCTTCTGCTCCTTAGCTGCCTTACGCTCGTCCACAAACAGGCTAGCAAGGTTTTCTAAGGCAGTCTTCTTCCACTGGCTCAATTGCACGGGGTGAACTTCGTACTCCGCAGCAATCTGTGCCATCGTCTTTTCTTCTTTGAGAATCTCTCTTACGACTTGGGCTTTGAACTCTGGTGTGTACTGTTTTTTCATAGCCATAGTGTAACCCAACTGTCCTCCTATCGGGTGTCCAGTTTTACGGGTCCACTATACCAAGCCAAGTTAAAAAAAACACCAATAAATTATAAAACGGTAAGTAGAGCATACTTTTCCGCAATGCTTCTTCTGATCTAGAGCTAAAAGCTCCCGTAGACGAGTGTGGCCACATAAACAGAGCCATTGCAGTCATCAGCGCCGTCGAACTGAACCAAATCGAATCATGTGGACCCGCGTGTAACGTTAGCATGTTAGGTATTTTCTGAAGTGCCACGGAAAACATAGAACCCCATCCATGAAACCAAATAAACGGAATTGTCAGCATCATTGTGATTAAAACGATCCATACGAGAGCATCCTTTATAACCGCGGTCCACGCCGGTGCTCGTAACCCACTAAAAAATGTGTAAAACGCGACTAGTGCAAACGAAATGACCAGTGCAGCTACACCGACCGACGCTGAGTCTTTGAAAACCCCTTGCCCAGCGACTTTGACCACACCTGTTATCCCTGTTAGTTGTAGATCGATGTACGGGATCAAAAAGCACAAACTCGTGAGGGACACAAGCACACTTACCACACGACTGTTGTAACGCACACGTGCATAATCTGCGATAGTGGTAAGATTGCGTTCTTTCGCAAATCTCCACAACCGCGGCAAGATGAAGTATCCCAATGGATAAGCCATTGCCAAGTAAGCAATACCATAGAAAGCTGGTGCGCCAAAATTATAGGCATAGCCGGTGATACCCAAAAAAGTAGCAGCTGAGTACGTGTCCGCCCCAATGAGAAACCAAACTAAAAAGGGACCCAGTTTACGTCCTCCAACACTCCACTCTTCGAGAGAGCTTCTTGACGCTTTATTAAAACCGGCAGAGAATCCAACCATAACTACGATTAGAATGAAAATGGCAGTTAATACCATGGCAATCATTTATTTCACTCCTTTGCCAGAATATGTTTAGTGTTATGCGATTAATATTTTTGATATAACTACGAGACGGAGCCTAAAATCGAAAGAGTAAAAGCTGTCAGGACTGTTTTTTTTCGATGACGTAAATTGTCAAGGTGATAAAGGGTGTTAATACCATCCATATGAAAATCCAGAAAAGAAAAAAGGGTAAACCAAATACAACCGGTTGAATATGGTTAACGACTGAAGTCAGAACCACATTTACGACGATAATGAATATAAGTAAAATCCATTTCATTTTTTCACCTCCCACTCCTATATAAGGTAATGGTCAATCCTCGCGATTAAGTTCAGCAATTAATTTAAACCTGCTACGGAAACATAATGAGCAACAGTTTGCGAAGACTCGAAGAATGCTTTCTGCTCCTCGTCGTCCAATTTCCACTCCACAACCCTCTCAACGCCTCTTCGACTAACGAGCAATGGGACTGCGATACTCTGATGTTCTATCCCATACTCACCCTGTAATATCGATGATCCCATAACTAGAGACGACTCCGACTGAGACAGCTTAGAAACTAGTTGAGCAATACCAATCCCACTAGTCCAACCTGTCGTACGGTTCACATTTAAAGCATTGAATTGGCTAAAGTACTGGTTGATGTCTGTGACTATTTCCCACTTCTGTTCCTGTGAAAAAACAACCCGTTCTCCTTCAAACTGCACTTGACTAAAAACAGGTACCTGCGTCTCTCCATGCTCACCCATCACAGGAGCAAAACCTGACGCGTCCGCAGGAATACTTAGGATATTCCGAATAGACCTTTCAAAACGTGCGGAATCATTCAGTGTGTAACCTATCAATTGTCTGCGATCAAAACAGAGTTCTGTATATAAGTAATAGTTGATAATGTCCACCGGATTCGTTGCGGTTATAATTAGAGAGTTTTTTGCGCATCGTTGTAACCATGGAGATAGGTTTTTAACAACATCCAAATTTTCTGTCAAAAAATCGTTACGACTCTTTACATTGTTACGGTTGGGCACACTGGCAGCTAATATGACCAAGTCAGCGTCACCAATATGCTCGTTAAGATTTGCTAATTGAAATGATTGCTTGGGAAAAGCGCATTTCAAATCCATTAAATGATTTTTAAGTACATTTTCATTTACATCTGCCAACACAATCTCTTCTGTGAGTTGTTGCTGAGCCAAACAGAATGCAGTGGTTGAGCCAAGTGTTCCTGCTGCACCTAAGATAATCACTTTACGCATGTTGAAATTCCTTTCGACCGTAATTAGAGATCATGTATATCATTCATTGTAATGTAAAAGGAGAATTATGGAATTACATGAAGGCTAAATATGTCTTCCCTCCTTCGCTCGACCCACACTTGTATTTGCATTACGAGGACACCACTGATAGCGCTTACGGATGCATTGAATGAGGATATCACAAACCCTTTTCTGAAAACGTCTACAGAGTACAATAGAGTGTATATATGAACAATGTAGAAAATTCTATAAATTTATAGACCACATCTATGATGAGCCGTGCCTTTCAACGTGTCTCTATGCGCTCATTACCAAGCTAGGGTCATTTTTTAAATAACTGGAGGAGTATCTATGGAATTTCGCCTGTTGGAATACTTCCTGAAACTCGCGGAGGAACTTCATTTTACTCGGACGGCAGAACTCATGGGGATTTCGCAACCCACATTGAGTCACCAAATTCAACTTTTGGAATCCCGCGTCAACACTAAATTGTTTGAGCGGTCAGGCAAACAGATTAGACTTACTCAAGCCGGAAAAATTTTGCGGGAGCATGCGCTCCGAATTTTCGAAGAACTAGACCAAGCCATGATCGAAATCAAACAATTAAACGACCTAAGACATAGAAGTGTGTCCATTGGATGTGCAGGAACCCATGTATTGATTCAACCAACGATCTCCTTTCAAGAACAATATCCCGACGTTGAACTTTCGATCACTGACTTGCGATCTGAAGAAACGATTGAAGCGTTGATGAGTCAACAATTGGATCTCGGTATCATTTTCTTACCAAACGCCCTCGACTCTAGACTAGCATGCATACATTTGTTCGAAGAGGAGTTCTTTCTTGTAATATCAAGCGGTCACAAACTTTCCAGAACAAAGTCGGTAACCTTCGAAGAACTACATTCAATTCCATTGGCATTACTACCGAAAAGCTACTTGATTCGTCAATTCATAGACGAGTATACGTCTCCACATGGTTTCAAATTAAAACCGACACTACAACTCTCGAGTTTGGAATCACTTCGTGAGGTTCTTTCATTCCATAAACTTGGAACCATCCTAACCCGGTCCTATCTGACACAAATTTCCGATCCTACCCTTGTTGCAGTGCCCGTCGTCAATTGCCCAACCATGTCGGTCGGCCTCGTCTATCCCAAAAATACCGTTCTTGACGCAGTCCGTAAGCAATTTATTAAACACGTTCTCGACGTCTATCGACCACAACATGCAGTCAACAGAAAGGTGTAAAAAAGTTGGCAGCCCGACTGCAGCTAAAAGCAAGTTACGTTCACCCTCACCAAGCTGGAACAGACCTCAGAGGGCGGCTTTTAACTATCGTCCTATTATTAACTCCGGTTCACAGTTGTAGATATACGAAATCCCGAAGTCCCTTGGTGTGTCTAGGGTTTCGGGATTGTGGATAACTTCGTGTGGTGCCTACGGTGTTCCTGTGGATATCTCCGAAAATAACGGTGGATGCTCATATCCAAGTGCTTGTAATATTTGTGCTTGTTCCGGGGTGATTTCTGTTCGCTGCCGAACTCTTCCGCTACCAGCCTTGTAGGTTACAAGGTGCATCTTGTTCATCACAGAGCGAATCTCGCGCCACGTGCGTCCGGTACGGTTTTTAGCCACCCGAACCAACAGTAAAGCGAGCCAGCAAAGTAATACATGGGCCCGAATTCGTTCGTTCTTCCGGTGGTACATTGGTCGCAACTCCATGGTCTGTTTTAGAGAGCGAAATGGCCGCTTCAACCTGCCAAAGTTGCTTGTATCCAAGGGCCACATCCTCTGCGGACAGCGTGTCGTCAGAAGTTCGAATCAGATATTTCCCATCGAGCCGTTCCATCGCTTTAACTGCCTGCTGGTCAACCGTGAGATTGCCACGCTTGTCCGACTTCAAGTAACGCTTGAATGTGGGATGGCTTTGCAAGCGACAATGGGCCTTGGTATGTGCGTCGTTGTCCATCTCCTTGAGTCGTGCAAGCTCCGCTTCCAGCGCCCTGAGATGTGCGTTGCGTCGAGCTTCATCCGGGTTTCGAACAAGAACGTATCGAACCCGAGCCTCACCGTCTCCCACTACGATTTCCTTCACCTCGAGGTTATCCCGTACTGTCTTGAATCTCCCGGGTCGAGACAAGGCATCTTCGACAGTCTGCTTGCCAGAGGTCATCTTCTCTCCAGCAATGTAATGCCCGCCGGTTTTCTGGAGTTCACGTAAATTGTCCTCCGAGCTGAACCCACGACCGTGATGACGCGTCCCAGACGCCACCCAATCAAATCCTTCTTTACTTCTGGGATTACGGTCATGTCTGACGTGTTCCCTGGCCATACCCAACACCGCACAGGGATTCCGTCTCGGGTCACTGAAAAGCCAATGACGACCTGGGGTAAATCAGGTCGGTGGTCCTTGGAGTAGCCGGGTTGTCTCAGACTGTCCTCTTCGGGCTCGTCATCCATTTCAAAGTAGCTAGACGTGGTGTCGAAGAACAGAAGGTCGACTTCGAGGTTTAATAAGTCTGAGACCGTTTCGAACACTTCTCGCTGGATATCTACGTCTGATTCCATCAGGAAATCCATCGCACGGTACCCTTGGTGGACTTCAAAGTTCTCGACACCAGGGTGTGCGACATCTCGGTTCACCCGGTCCTCGATACCCAGCTTGCTTGAAGGGTTTAAGGCACGATTGGCGACCATGGCAAAGATAGCACGCTCAATCGGCGCCTCATACTTTCGTTGTTCCAGACGCCTAGATATCGCTTTTCCCACGCCAAGCTCGTGCCACAGAGTTTCCACGATATGAGCAGTGCCAAACGTCTTGCTATCAAGCAGACTCAACTGCACGCTTTCCTAGGGTTCCTCCATTTAAATATGTTGGTCACGATTAAACGCTGACGCCTTGGATCATCCGCGAGATTTAAACCTCCGAGCCTTCGAACCAACTCTGCATCAAAGGGGGCGCATCAATTTCCATTCTGCGATTCTAGTTGCATCAAGCTTTGGATGAGTGCCTTTTTCTGATTCAGGAGGTTAATGATTTTTTGCAACTGGTCTCTGTATTGCTGGGAAGTTGGATCGTAAAAACTCAGCTGACTTTCAATGGAATTTACCTGCCCCTGTATAGCGTTTATCTGCTGCTCTTTCTGTGCTTTTAACTGCTCGTAGCCAGAGTTTGTGGCCGGTTGCTGCGTTTTTACAGGCTGCCCGGTTTGTGTTTGCTGTGACGATTGTGCTTGCTGTTGTTGCTGCTGTTTGGCGTATTCTGCTCTCGTTTGCGCATCTGCATCCTTTTTTGCTTGTTCGAATACAGCTTTGTCTTTATCCAGTTGGATCCGTTCAAGATCCAATTGCGCCTTGCTTTTTTCATAATCAAGTGTTTCTTTTTCAATGGACGCTTTTTCAGCGCTGACCGCTATCTGTGTGGTATTGGCCTTATGTAAACTTGTGAACCCATACGCGGTAGAAAAAGACGATAATAAAACTACCCCTGCAATTATGCCGCCAATTACCTTCTTATCCAATCCAAATCCCTCATCCTACTAATCAGTACGTAACTAAACTTAATCGACGACACAATTATTAGCCCTTTTCAGTAGAGCTACCAGACCAAAATATTGCTGCTTTTAATAAAATGTTGGAAACTTAACACTACAATATTTCTAGAGACAGTAAATGTTTGCCACCACATACAAGTGCTGTTCGTTATATGGGGCAGAACGTTCAAGGTGTGGAATTGTATTTTCATACATCGCGGGTGTAGCGAGCTTCTTCAAGTCCTGCCCCCTGTTATGCGACAGAAGGACGCTACAATATGAGCACTGTTTCACCCTCCCCAGATGGTTCTTCAAAGCCTTCTAGGTATGAATTCAGAATTTCTTCTGTGATGGGAAAAGCAGCATTTGGTCAGAACGGTTTTAAGATGCCTGTAGACAACTTAAATTCGGAGCGTCGATGTGAGTAAAAACTGGGGTAGGCTTCAGATGTCGGCTAGCGGCTTGAACAAAGGTTTCAAGTTGCTTCTAGGACCATGTAACAAACTGCACGTGAAAAAACATGGGCCGGATCCCTAGCCCATGTCAGATGATCCTTTGAATTTGTAAGAGATCGGTGCTGAGGGGAATAACGTTTCATCATGGAACATTGCCACGTATGTATAACCCGAGATGCACACCTTGGCGGCCTGAAACGGGTACCGTATTCCTCATCGCTACGGGTCTTGTGTACGAGGACTGAACCCGTTTACGGGTCCTCAGATTCATCCGCCTACCATGTTCATCCAGTAATCGTGGTTTTGGTCGGTTATGGTGGATGTGGCTTCCTTATATACCAGGTATTTCTGGTGTAAGCGACACGTGGCCTTGTAAAACCACGGTCCCCACTAACTAGGGTTCGCACGTTCTCCATCACTATATTGTCTTCGACATAGACCACCGCAGTCCGTAAATAAACGAGAAGAAGGCTAAGCAAACTGCCAGATACTTTGACTGAGATTGCCGAACCGATAGCTGCGGTGAAGGAGCTTCACTTGTCTAGCACTATCTGCAGCGCCCATCGCGTAAAACAACGGGACAAAGTGTTCATTCCCGTGTAGCGGTACAGCAAGTCTAACATGGGGAGCGAGTTTGTCATATTGAAACAAAGCGTCTAGGTTCCACTCTGTGATGTTCGCCGAAAGCCAATCATCGAACTCTACTGCCCAGTCATTGATACGTGTATCATTCCGTTCTAGCAATCCCAGATTATGCACGGTTACCCCACTACCAATAATGAGAACATCCTGCTCCCGTAGAGCCTCGAGTGATTTCCCGATTTTGTACTGCTGGGCTGGTGTAAAGTCAGGATTAATCGACATGGACACCACAGGCACGTCCGCATTCGGGTACATAAAGCGCAGTACCACCCACTCACCGTGATCGAGCCCTCGACTATCATCTATTTGGTATGATATACTGTCCTTTTCGAACATCTGCTCAATTTCTTTGGCGACTTGAGGGGACCCTTTAGCAGGGTACGTGATTTGATAAAGTGCCTCTGGAAAGCCACCAAAGTCATAGATGGTCTCGTATTCAGTGGCTTCACTTACCATTTCAGTATCGGACTCCCAGTGTGCCGAAAACAGTGCAATCGCTTTCGGACGGGGAAATCGTCTTCCTAAGTAAGCTAGAAACTTCGTATATTCATTGTCTTCAATTGCAATAATCGGTGACCCATGTGAGACAAACAGTGATGGCATCATTTCGATTGTCTCCTTCCGCAAAATATTTCGCTGCAAGAGAGGCGATGATGAATTCTAAAGAAACCTCGACGTTGCAATCGTTCTGAAATAAAGGAAACCACGAACCAAAGTCATCCGTGGTTTTTGTTGGTTAAGTCGTTCTATAGGCGTCCAGCCTCGCAGGGTCGATTTAATTCTCTCCAACGTAAGTCACGCCAAGCGCGCGGAGTTTTTCACGCAGTCCGTAGATGTCAAGACCTAATTCGCCACGTGCCAGCCGTTCCCGGGTCCGATTCTCTTTCTCCATCCGAGCCTGCGCCGCTTGTACAACGGATTCCACCTGAACGCGCGGCACCACGACAACGCCGTCGCGGTCACCCACAATAACGTCTCCCGGATTTACAATCGCTCCACCACAGACGACTGGGACATTGACACTTCCTGCTGTTGCTTTCACAGTTCCTTTCACAGAAATCTGTCGCGCCCACACTGGAAACTCCATTTCGGTCAATTCCACTGTGTCTCGAACCCCAGCCTCAGTGACCAGCCCCTTGACTCCATGCGCTCGCGCCGAAACTCCGAGAAGTTCACCGAACATCCCATCTGTTGACTCTGAAGTGCACGTCACGACCAAAACGTCCCCCGGTTGGCACACCTCAATGGCGGCATGAATCATTACGTTGTCACCAGGATGGCATGAGACCGTCACCGCAGACCCGACCACACGGCCGCGTCGTAGATCGGACGCAATACCGGACTCACTAGCCCCGTGCGCCGCATTGACTCGTGGACGGTCGCCGCACCAAAAGATTTCAGGGCTTCTATCAATTCAGCATCCGCACGTTCAATTTGGGTCACAATAACGGAGCTCAAATCAACAGCCCCCCAACATATGGGTAGACTCGGTGGTATGCCTCCGCATACACGATCGATCCGCCTGAGTTTCTCCAGGCCTGGACACCGCGTCGTTTCGCTCAAAGACAGATGTGATATCCAGCAACATATCAACCTGGAAATTACACTGTTCCGGTTGATGCGGTTCATATAGAAAGACAGGCGGTGCACCAATTACTGCTTTGTAAGACGGATATCCATGTGCCTGAGCAAGAATTCTTGACTCTAGTACCAACGCAGTCGTTCGAGGATGGTCTGCATTGTAGGGATCTTCCAGCGAGTGCGTCAGAATAAATTCTGGTCGATACGCCCGTAATGATTGCACTAAACTATCCCGTAACTCCGGGGTAACTTCCAAGGGATAGTCGCCGGCGTCGAGAAACTCTATTGTCGCGCCAAGACGTTCACCGTAGGAGAGACAGATTACATGGACCTGATAACCGAGATCATGATACAAAGCGATGGCTCCACCTGCGCGCCATACAAAATCCGCAGAATGGGCGCCTACGGCGACAATGCTTTTATCGCTAGTGGACAAATCCGTCTCCCCCTTGAATCCCATCTAAGTTGCCTACCACGTTTCACCTGGAACGGCTCTACTTGTAATCGCCTCGCATAGTTAGGGCTCCACCCTACGGTTGCGGTTGTTGTTCCGCAATCTCTGGATGCTCAACAAATGCCTGACGAAGCTCCTTTGTGTCCTCAATCCAATCCGCACCCTCTGGGAGCAGAACACCACCCGAACGGTTCCGATAAACCTCGGGGTTATCAACACCTGGTGGGATAACTGCCTTTTCAGCTAGGGCACGCGCAGCTCCAAGCAACCGTCGACGGACGCGAATGACCATCACATCGGAGCTGGCCAAGCGTTCCTGGGTTCTATCGTAGATACCTCCCATACTCTCTTGGACCGCTCTGTCTTGAGATGCGAGGTACTGGATACCTGAATAATCGTCCCCGTTTCGTTGCACATCTCGGTCAATCAGATAGTCATTAGTCGCGTTAACAGCAGGACGGAAACGGCCAAACCAGCCGGATGTGTTTGGCAACATCGGAACATGCATATCAGGGTATTTCTCGGAGTCCCCCTGAATGGGCAACCGTGCAGGTCGACCTGTTTCGCTTTTACCTTTGCGCACCATGACGTAGGACATCGTATGAGTATCATCCATGGGCACCCAGGCATTCATAATGACACTGTGCCCCAGAGCTCCCTCGGGAGGCTGTGTATAGAATGGGAAGTTAAAATGAGCGATTCTCCAGTACACGTATCCTGGCTTGGCAGGCCGATACGCACCATACATGGTGCCGTACTCTGTGTCGACTACCGAGTACTTTGGGGCCCTGTCTTTCACCGTGTAATGGAGGAACGTCCCTTCCTCTACATCCTCTGGTTGGATAGAGCCAAAGTGCAGGAAACCTGTGTGACTGGTGTCAATCTCGCCTTCAACAGCCTGCAGCCAGTTTGACTCAACGTAACTTGGAATAATGGCGATTTCGTCCTCAGGCAGCATATTGATTTCGATATCTGGCAGCGGCGGCGGGGTTTCCCTCGGGCCCATATATGTCCAGACGAGTCCTCCACGTTCGACACACGGGTACGTAACGGCTTTCACTTTATGTCGGAAGTCGCTCTCCGCTGGCTCGTTTGGCATGTCAATACAATTGCCATTGATGTCGAACTGCCAGCCGTGGTAGACGCAGCGAATCCCACATTCCCCAGTTCGCCCAAAGAAGAAACTTGCGCCCCTGTGAGGACAGTGATTTTGAATCAAGCCTACACGTCCCAACGTGTCACGGAATGCGATGAGCCTCTCACCTAGCAGCATCACACGTACCGGATCGCAATCTGGTCCCGGGAGTTCTTTTGACAGAAGCGCTGGGACCCAATACTCACGCATCAGATTTCCCATCGGTGTGCCAGGCCCGACTCGACAAATCAGTTCGTTGTCTTCTCTACTCAACATTGGTGATTCCTCCTCATAAGGTCGTGGTACCCGTTGCCTCCCGGTGAAGCGACGCCCCACCGGGAAATCCCATAGTTCTCGTGTCAATCCCCATCAGTCGCCGCTAATCGAAGCCCCATCCACAAGGATTGAAATATCTGGAACCATGTCGATGTCGACCGTCTCGGGTCCAGATTTCGCGCCTATCCAGGTCAGGAACCCCGCAAGAGCACACAGGACCAAAATGGTATACTCGTACGGCATCATCTTGCCGAGGCCGAGCAGATAGAAACTATAGAACCCTGGAATTACACTGGTGAGTGTGGACACGGCACTGAATCCAGTAGAGCGAGTATGCATCGGATAGCGTTCGGCGGTGTAGGTAAGGACCATACCGGAGAATGGGGCCACAGTCAGAACGATGACGAGGAATCCAAGCACACCGACTGTGCCAAAGCCCGCCCCCGTTTTCGCAGCGTGGATTGTTAGATAGTAGAGAATCGTGGATACAATGAAAATCCAGCCTCCACCGAGCATTAATGCCCGTCGGCGTCCAATCTTCTGACTGATCGCTCCAAGCAGCACCCCGGCGACAATGATGCCCACATTACCATAGAGCATCAAGCTCTCCACACCTTTGGGAGGCTGATGCAAGATGTTAATCATTAGAGATGGCACGAATGAGACAGCAACCTGAATTGCGAACAAATATCCGCTGTATAACACAAACATTTGGCCAAATGTTTTGATATTTCTTGCCGAGAAGACTTCCCTTATCGGTGTCTTTGTCTTTACCTCCGAGCCTTCTCCCGCAAACAGCTCCGTTTCACTGACTCGATTGATGAAAACAATCAAAATAGCACCTAACACGACCCCGACAAGGAACGGAACCCTCCATCCCCACGCCACAAACTGCTGGGGTGTTACAGCGGAGTCCATAATGAGCTGTACGGCACTGAGCAAAATGATTCCGGTCGTCGGCGCAACACCGAGTAGCCCGCCAACCAACCCGCGCCACCGCTTCGGTGTACGCTCCAAGGCCAACGGAACGGAACCACCTAAACCGGCTGCAGCAAACGCGCCGTTCACCAGCCGTAAGAAGAAAAAGATTCCGATTGCCCAGTATCCCATAGCAGCGTATCCAGGCATGATGGCCAGCAGCAAAGTGCCAATCGTGAACCCAGTGGACGTCAAAACAACTAATCGCTTTCTCCCAATACGATCGCCAATTGGGCCAATAAAAAGGCCTCCTACTGGCTGCGCCACCATCGATATTGCAAAGGCAATGTTAATCAGTGTTACTTGTACGACTGGGGACAGCGTAGACGGTTCGAAGTACCCCATAGCAGTTGGCAGAACTAAAACCGGCAGGAACAAATCGTAAGTGTTGAGCAGGCCAGCAAGCCAACCGCCAAAAATTGAGCGGCGCTTTTCTGGAGTGAATTGACCACCGAATATGCCCGCTTCCTGAACAGTAGACATTCAGCTTTCCTCCATCCTTCTCCCTAAATTCAGCGCAATACCGCTGCATACGGTTTTTCGCATCTAGTGTGGTACGGAGCATTAACGCGTCTGACCTACTCAACTCGAATTCACGCCCGTAAAGGCCTTCGTGGTACGGGAATTTCTTCACCACGCTCTAGGCAGCGCAAGATATATGCGACCCTGGCTTCCTCGGCTTTTTCGACTGCCTCGACCGCAGAGAAAGACTCAGCAGCACACCCAGGGAGTTCCGGGTATTCAGCGTGGCGGACCCACTGACCATCCTGTTGCTGCTTCGACCAAATCTCCAAGATAAAAGGTATCGCCATGTACTCTTCCACCGTCATGGCTGGGCCACTCTTCCCGTTCATTTGAATCACCCCCTTATGGCTGTTGTTGAAGCACTTCTGGATGGTCAACGAATGCCTTTCGAAGCTCCTTCGTTGCCTCTATCCAATCCGCCCCTTCCGGGAGCAGCGTGCTTCCTGAACGATTCCGATACACCGCCGGACTATCAACCCCTGGCGGTACGACTTGCTTTTCTGCCAAACCCCTTGCTGCTGCCAACAGTCGCCTGCGAACCCGAATAACCATCGCATCGGATATGGCGAGATGCTCCTGCGTCCTATCGTAGATGGGACCCATACTCTCCTGTACTGCACGGTCTTGAGCAGGCAAGTACGGAATGCCTGAGTAGTCTAACCCACTCCTTTGGCGGTCCCGGTCCAATCCGTAGTCATTGCTGGCATTTACTGCGGACCGGAAACGTCCAAACCAGTCGGTAGTGTTCGGCAGCGTAGGAGTTTGGACGGTAGGATAATTCGCCGCGGTACCTTGAATGGGATGCCGCCCCGGCCAACCAGATTCACTGGACACCTTCCGGATGATGATGTATGACATCGTGTGCGTGTCGTCCATTGGAACCCATGCGTTCGTAATGACGTGATTTCCCAAAATACCTTCTGGCGACTGTGTAAAGAACGGAAACATGAACTGCGCAATTCGCCAGTACGTCCACCCAGGTTTCGCGGGTCGGTAGGCACCGTACATCACCCCGTAATCGGTGTCGACGACGGAATACCGGGGCGCCCGGTCCTTTACCGTATAGTACAGGTAGGTACCTTCTTGAGTATCTTCCGGAGTAATAGAACCAAAGTGGAGAAACCCAGAATGGCTAGTGTCAATCTCCCCCTCGACCGCTTGCAGCCAATTGCACTCGAGCATAGTAGGGTTGATTGTGTACTCGCCGTCTGGTAACTGGTTGACCTCAATATCCGGCAGCGGCGGCGGTGTCTCTCGCGTTCCCATGTATGTCCAGACCAATCCACCCCGCTCGACACAAGGATAAGTAACCGCTTTCACCTTATGTTTAAAATCACTATCTTCTGGTTCGTTAGGCATGTCGATGCAATTTCCGTGGATGTCGAACTGCCACCCATGGTACACGCAGCGAATTCCACACTCCCCGTTTCGTCCAAAGAATAGACTTGCTCCTCGATGTGGACATTTGTCCTGAATGAGCCCAACGCGTCCGTCCGTATCTCGAAACGCGATCAGCTGCTCACCGAGCAGCATAACCCGAACCGGATCGCAGTCTGGTTGTGGGAGTTCACTAGACATAAGTGCCGGCACCCAGTACTGGCGCATGAGATTGCCCATGGTTGTGCCTGGGCCTACGCGAGTAATAGTTTCATTGTCCTCCTTGCTTAACACGACAATCTCATCTCCTTATCGAGTGCTTTTGTAAGAAATTGAGTACCTCGTGATTGAACGGTTCCGGGGCCTGGCTTGCCACGTAATGGCCAAACGGGAGAGCGACGAATTCGGAATCAGGAATCAATGAATGCATCTGCTCACCCATACTCATTGGGTTCACCTTGTCCTCGCTGCCCCAAACAATCAGAGTCGGAACTTTGATGTAGGGTAACCTGCGCACCAGATTGTACCTTGCACGATGTATCGGGGTTATTCATGTGAGATAGAATCTTACGATAGGCTTCTAAGGCGCCTGGAAGTTGCGTTCTGTTGTACCACCTGTCCACCGTATCTAATGCGTTGGATGTGTGTGCGCCGTCGATGGTCTCTAATGCATGACGCATGATGTCTTCATACTCAGGGGGACTGAACGTCGTCAATGTCCGCGTAGAGATTCCTTCGCTGGCTGTTAAGATCAGCGTCCGAACACGGTTTGGACTCTCGTATCCAAGCAAGGACGCAACCCAACCTTCCATGGAGTGTCCGACCACGTGAGCGGAAGCGATACCTAAGGCGTCTTGGAATTCCCGTACAAAATCAACGAGATAAGCAAATGAGTACTCGACATCGAGTCTGTCGCCGTCTCCCCAACCCGCGAAATCTGGCGCATACACGTGATAAGAACGGCTCAATTCATCCATATTCCGAAGCCAATAATCCCCGCCGGTCCAGAATCCGACCCCATGAAGTAAAATCACTGGTTCTCCCGTTCCGGATTCCAAGTAGTGTGTCATACCATGACTGAGTTCAACTTGGCGCCTTTGAACCAACTGCGAAGTCACTGAATCGCCCCCTCTCTTTGGTGAAGTGAGCATTTATACTTCCAAATGGCAAACGTCATACCGACACCTGTTCCTGCGGGAGAGCGATAGCCATTGACATAGTCCAGATACTGTAAATCCAGGTGTTCTATGGCGCCGATAGCGGTGATCCAGTTTAAGATTTCACCAGAAGCACCCTGAAGCCGTTCCCTTGGCAGTGTCTTAAGTAATTCAGGGTTCCTTTCCTTGATTCTCTGAATTACAAGTTGGTCAAGTCCCTCATCCAAATTGAAGTGGCTGAGTCCACCCGATGCGATAACAACAACGCGCTTATCTTCACCCCATGACTCAATCGCACGCCGTAGAGCTCTGCCAAATTCGTAGCAACGGGCTGGTGTTGGTTGATTGGGCTTGTAAAAGCAATTCACGAAAACAGGAACCATAGGAATGTCCCTGCTTGGTGCTAACCTGCGCTTAACGAATGTGTAAGCGTGGCCTAATGACCTTCCATCCAACTGGGCCTTACTTTGTGCCACATCGAATCCTTCAGTCATCATACATTCAATGATGTGGCTCCCCAGTTCACTGTGCGTTGGGTGGGCTTCAACTTCATCCGTCGTATGCCACGCCCAAATGACTGGCCGCAGGGAAGGATGCAATTCCTCCAAAGGATGCGGCAGATCTTTTAATTCATCACCCCAAAATAGGCCAAATGTAGGTTTGGAGTCATCCCAAAAGAGCTCCTCCTGGTCATCCCCAACTACGACAAGAATATCGGGGTGTGCCTCCTGGATGGCGCGGCGCAGCTCCTCAACCGATACTTGGCATTGTTCATATTTTTGTTGCCAAACTTCCGGCTTCAGCTGATCCTGAATGGAGGCAGCAACCTCTTTTATGCGCTCCTCAAAACGAACGTCCGGATTCATCCGATCTCGTTCTGCATGCATCGACCAAACTTCAGGCGGACTGCTCACTTGTGGACTGTGAGATGCACCAATTCCGAGCACAATTTCAGCCACAGTATATCCCTCCTAATCCAAAACAAAATATTCAGACTTGTATATGGGCTAGTTACCAGGGAAGAACTGCTATGAGTTCAACCTGTACTAATGCTCCTCTGCGCAAGTCCTTCACTGCTGTATGCCGGGCAGGTCGACTCTCCGGATTAGGGAACATTTTTATCCATTCTTCATTGACCAAATCACGATATTCCTCGTCCTGCAAATAGACTGTGATTCTGCCAATGTCATCTGGAGTCCCACCCGCAACTTCCATGAAGCTTCGCATATTCTGAAATACCAACTGCACTTGCCTCCTAGGGTCGTCCGGAATAAGGCCCGTTTCTGGGTCTATGCCCGCAATGCCCGAGGAAAACACAAACTGGTCTATACGAGATCCTTGAGGAACCGGCATATTGCCGTGGGTGACTCCGTCAATCTCTACACTTCTGCGTCTTGTCATGCCATCACCTCTCGAGTCGATTTCTAAAGTGAATCAAAGCTCACCTTGAAATTTAAAGATTACCACCACCTTTCAAATTCGGCCTAAATTCCCCACCCTACTGGTGCCTTTAAACACGTCCCGTAGAGACATCAATACCCCACTGAGATGTTCACGCGTAGCCTGCTCAGCTCCTTGCGGGTTGTGGCGGTTGACCGCTTCAACGATTGCTCGGTGCTCCCCAAGGGACTTTTGAGGACGACCTCTAGACAGATTGGTGCGGTACTGGAAGCGAACACTTTGAGAATGCAAGGTATCTAGGATCCGCGTTGCAGTAATATGGTTGGCTGTTCTTATCAGTGTTTTGTGGAGGATTGCGTTGCAATCCGCATAGCTGATTAAGTCATTTGCATCGTAATGCGATTGCATTTCTCGAGGATTGCATGTAACTCTTCAATATCTGCATCGGTTGCGTTCAAGGCTACATGATAAGCAATGATGGGCTCTAACGCAGAGCGGACCTCTAAAATTTCTATTGCCTCTGCCTCTGAGATAAGTCGCACCCGTGCTCCACGATGCGGCTGCCTTTCGACCAACCCTTCCTGTTCTAGACGAGCTAATGTGGTTCGTACAGAAGCGCGTCCAGCTCCTAGAGCCTGTGCTAGTTCCATCTCTACAAGGCGCTCATTCGGCATTAGTTTTTCTTGCCGAATATCATCTTTGAGCCGCTGATAGCATGCGTTTTCATTTAGCATAGGCACCAACTTCCTAACGCCTGATCTTGTTGTCGGTTGTTAGTCCCGGACAAACAAGTTCAAATTATCTGAATATTATGCATTAATGTTATTTAAAAGCGCTTTCCTCGTCAATGGTTTTGTTAACGATATTATTGACGAAATTTTATGCACCTGAGTTAACAACCGGTTTGGGCAAGCATGTACTTTGCTCACATTCTGGCTAGGCGATAAGATTGGCGATGAAATGGGGCCCGGCGTCAAACCGAGAAAACAAAAAAGGCCCATACAAAGGGCCTTCACGAGGTCGGGCTGTGATCACCCTTATCTTTCAGGATATTTCTCCTACTGGAACTGGTACCGTCAGGATTCCAACTCGTCCACTATGTGCTAGGTTCGTGTTTCAACTCTAAAGCGTCTGGCTGGCGACCATAAAGTGAAATCGACTAGTTGCTTTCCAACGAACACTTAAAGGAAGTTGCTGATGTTGCGGATGCCCAGCACCGATTGATCGGGATAGATGGTTCGGTACGTAAGCTTCCACGATGAGTCGACTTTCTTTAACACATCGTGGCGCTCTCCAAAGATTTGTTCTACTTCCTCCTTGCTGCCGCGACTGCGGAGCATGAGGAAGTAACTCGTCACTTGTACTTCGTCGTCCGCCACCGGTTCAACAAAGATATTCGTAATAAAGTGCCTCGTTCTGGACGGAGGATCTTCAGCCCATGCGGACGTTGTATTCAGTCTGTGGACCCGCGTGATGAGACTCCGCTTGTTTTCTTCGAGGAAGGTCATCTCTTCAACAATATCTGATCCTGCGCTTTTCTCTCGAGTTACCCGGAGCGGCATTCGGTACACCAAGGTTTCACCCAACAGGTCAAGCCACTCGCCGAATCGCCTGTTATCGATGAGAAAGGCTTCACGATGCAAGAAGTCTCTTACCTCGTCATAAAGTTGACTCACAACGTTCCCCTCCTTCTTTGTCCTAAGCCTCACTCGCTAGCAACATATCAACCCACTGTTCGTAAAAGGCACGTGAAATCGCATCTAAATAGCACGTCGGGTAAGCAACCCCCGGTCCTGGCCAACTCTCATCCGGTTCAACCCTATCTAATCCCATGATATAGTTGAGAACATTGTCATAATGAACGTCTTTATGTTGAATCATGTAACCCTTGCTGGCATCGACAACCCGTGTCCAGATTTCGCCGTCGTCCTGTTCCAGCGTGCCTGCAGGTCCGAATGAGCCGATGTAACTCTTGTACGACGCTTCTTTAAAGGATTCGGGCGCATCTTTGTCGACGAGAAGCCACGAACAAACTTCAATTTTGTCAGGAGCGAGAGGACGCCAGGTCCGGAAGTTTACAAAACTGGTGAGCGGTTCATCGGGACCACCGGTTCCGTGCATGGGACTGACAAAGGAGAGATTTGGGAAACAGCTGCCCACGAATACAACCGTCTTATAGAGGACGGCCCGTTGCTCCGGTGTAAGGTTTTGCTCAAATTCCCCCCAAAGCTCTTTCGGAAGACCTTGGTAGGGATACTTCGTACCTCCGTCTTTCGTCGTACACAGGTTGATACCATGTCCGTTTTCCAGCACCACTTGATGCCCATAGCTGGCATACAGCGGATCTTGTGGGCTGATTCCCAATTCAACGGTTGACCGGTGCGTCATGGCCGTATGATATGGGTCCCCGCCAAAGTTGTCCGAACTGATTTTCCAGTTAGTATTAATAATCCAGCGATGAGGAACGCCACGAACTTCCATTCCATTCGTCGTCCGACCGAGCATAATATCGAAGTACCACTTCATGCCACCCAGGAAGTCTTCCAGCGACTCCGCGTCGGGATTGAGCGATGCAAAAATCATGCCCCGATAGCTTTCCAGTCGAGGGATTTTCCGCAATCCCCACTGACTTTTGTCCATTTCGTGACCGTACACCTTGTTCCCAGCGACGATACCAATCAGCTCGCCTTTCTGATTGAACGTCCATCCGTGGTACGGACAAGTGAATGTGCTCTTATTCCCAAAATCAGCGGAACAAAGCTGCATCCCCCGGTGGGCACACGAATTGAGGTACGCCTTCATTTGTCCATCTTTGTCCCGGAGCAAGAGGATGGGGTCGTTGACAATCCAACGTGTGACGTAGTCACCTGGGTTTGCAATTTCTGATTCATGGGCAATAAAGTTCCACGTCTTGGCGTAAATGTGTTCCAGTTCTCTCTCATAAATATCATGGTTTGTAAAAGCCCACTGTGGAAGCATGCCACGCTGAATCTTGGTCTTGACTTCTTCGAGAGTTTGTCTGTCTACGGTTTTGTAGGCCAATTTGTTAACCTCCCGTTTCGAGATTGGAGTTGTGTTCTGCCGAATCACCGATTGCCAAAACATGAATGATAGAAGAGTACGACGGCGGGGAACCCCAACGGAGGCAGCCAGTGTGCACAAAACGAATTCCCTCTTCTGTAAACGCTATCATCGCCAAGGCAAATTGACTACAGAGTTGTACCGCTATCCGGAACAAGAACTTAATTTATGTGGATGTTGGACGAAGCAGCAGCCACCCTTGCTTGGCGGGGCTGCTGCTAACTGTGTCCCTTCGAGCGAATTACTTCAGTCGATTGCGGCGAGCGTATCTGCCTGAAGAACAGGCTGTGTGACCTTTCGCGGTGCAGTCTCCTTGAGCCAAAATGACACCAAGAACACGACGAACGAACCGACAGCCGAGATAATCATCGCGGCCGCTAATCCATAGTGGTCGGCGGCAACGCCCGCAAGGGTTGGAACTGTGGTGCCGCCAAAGATTTCGCCAATCATCATCATGATGGCAATGGCGGATGCGGCAAACATCGGAGGTACCGATTCAGCCGGGATGATGGACATAGCGACCGGGGCATACCCTTGACCCATCGCCAAAATGAACAAGAGGATAATGAGCGGACCGATTCCGACGTGAATCGTGGCCAAAAGCAGTGGAGCCAGTGTGGAGACAAGAGCGGACATAATCATCGCAGGCTTTCTGCCAATGCGGTCGGAAACGAGAGGTACACCGAATCCCCACACCCACGAGCCGAATCCAAAGGCACTCATGGCCCAGCTCATCTGTGTCGGTGGAATTTTGTCGACCTCGACCATCAAAATCGGAGCGAATGTCGTGAAACAAATCAGCCAAGTGATGAAACCGATAGAACAAACGAGACAAAGCCACGTATTTCTTCTCTTAAAGATCTCGCGGTAATCGCTCCACGTGAGCTTTCTGTCATGATTGTCTTCGCGCGAAACTTTCGGTTCACGCATATATTTCGCCACAATCACGGCGAGTAAGATAGCGGGTATGGCTAGAAGGTAGAACGCCGCCCGCCAATTGAGGGCTGTTGCCAACCCGACCACAATGAGCGGAGCCAACGCGCTGCCAATTAAACCAGCCGCGCTCTGGACAAACCCGATGTTAAAGCCTTGACGCTTTGGTTCCGAAGACGCTTTCACCGCGACGGCAGCGATGGGAAAGACAGGGCCCTCAGAGAGTCCCATCAACGCACGAGCCAACAACATCCCCATAAACGAACCCACAAGACCCGATATTACAGACGCGATGCCGAAGATCACAATAAAGACAACCAGTATCTTTTTGCGGTTTCCCGAGAAATCAGAGAAACTCGCCACTGCCCAGGCGGAGACACCCCAACAAATGGAGAGCGCAGAGGCAAACATTCCAACCTGAGCGTTGTTTAGATGCAAGGCTGGGATAATGAACGGAGAGAGAAACATAATACTCTGCCTATCCATAAACACAAACCCAAAGGCAAAAAACATCATCATAATGATGGCATTCTGGTACGACCAAAGCGTCGACTTTCTCTGCATACCCATTCCCCCGTTTTCAGATTAGACAATTTCACCCGCTAACGTTACTCTTCGATGTATTCGACCCCGAGTGATTTTAGCTTCTCGCGTAAACGATAAATGTCGAGCCCCAGTTCTCTATTGGCCAACCGTTCACGTACTTTCTCTTCCCTCAGTGTTCGCGCTTTTGCGGCGTCCGCAACCGTTGCAAGTTGCGATTTTTCAACAACTACCACCCCATCCCTGTCGGCTACAATAATGTCCCCAGGGTGTATCATTGTGCCTGCACAAACGACGGGGATGTTTACCGATCCGGCGGTGGCCTTCACAGTGCCCTTCGACGAAATCGCCTTCGCCCACACCGGAAACCCCATCTCGGTGAGTTCACTGGTATCGCGAACTCCTGCGTCAATAATTAGCCCTTGAACGCCATGCGCGCGCGCGGATACAGCGAGCAACTCCCCGAACATTCCGTCAGTTGAGTCCGAGGTAACCGTGACCACCAATACGTCGCCTGGTTGGCACACCTCAATGGCAGCATGAATCATCAGATTGTCGCCCGGGTGACACGAAACGGTCACGGCTGTCCCGCAGACTTTCGCAGAGTCGTAAATGGGACGGAGATACGGTTTCATCAGTCCGGTACGGCCCATGGCTTCGTGAACTGTCGCCGACCCGTACGAACTCAGCGCGGACACTGCGTCAGCGATCGGGCGCTCGATATTTCGCCGTATGACGGATGTCACAGAATGACACCTCCAACGTACGGATAGATGCGTTGATACGCTTCGCCATATCGAATGCTTCCACCAGAATTTCGTCCTGCCTGTACGCCGCGTCGTTTCGCCACATCCGTGTAATACTCCCAGAGATGTTCTTGGGCCTCCATGCACTCCATAGCTTGGCGTTTGCGTTCAAACACGGAGCTAATATCGAGCAACACATCGACCTGAAAGTCACACTGTTCTGGTTGATGCGGCTCAAACAGGAAAACCCCGGGAGCACCGATGACGCCGTACTCTGATGGGTAACCATGTGCCTGTGCAAGGATGCGACACTCTAAGACGAGTTCTGTGGTCCGAGGATGGTCGGCATTATACGGGTCTTTCAACGAATGAGTCAAAATAAACTCCGGTGGATGGGCACGAAACTCCTGCACCAGGGCGTTTTCCAATTCCTTCGTTGGAACCAGGGGGTAATCTCCCATATCGAAGAACTGTACCTGTGCGCCTAAAATTCCGGCTGCCTTCTCAGCTTCCGCTCTCCGAATTTCCCTAATTTCTTCAAGGGCCTTCCCTTGCTTCCAAAGACGTGCGGACTCTCCGCGCTCGCCAAACGACAAGCACAACACACGCACTTCATAACCCATGTCATGGTAAAGGGCGATAGCCCCCCCTGCACGCCAAACAAAATCTGCGGAATGTGCACTAACGACTGTGATTGACTTGTTTGCGGTGGTCATCGATCACATCTCCATTCTGGGAGTTTTTTCGTAGAAAATGAAGAACCTCTTGATTGAACGCTTGCGGGGCCTCACTGGGAATATAGTGGCCGCAAGGGAGGACAACGAACTCCGACCCGTCAATCAGTTCATGCATCTGCTCACCCATGTTCAGCGGGTTCACATTGTCCTCGCTGCCCCAAACGATTAACGTACGCAACTTTACCTGTGGTAACCGGCGCAGCAGATTGTACCTTGCGCGGTGTACGGGGTTATTCATGTGGGATAGTATCTTGCGATAACTATCCAAAGCGCCCGGATGCTTGGTTCTTTGATACCATCTGTCCACAGCGTCTGTCACAGTGGATTCCTGTGCGCCTTCGATGGTTGCCAATGCGTGGCGCATAATGTCCTCGTATGCGGGTGCCTCAAATGTCGTCATGGTGGAAAGCGTTCGCGTAGACATTCCACCGCTCGCAACCAAGGTCAGTGTTCGAACCCGGTTTGGGCTCTCGTATCCAAACAATGATGCAACCCAACCACCCATGGAGTGTCCAATGATGTGCGCTGAGGAGATACCCAAGGTATCTTGGAACTCTCGTACAAAATCAACTAGGTAAGCGAATGAATATTCCACATCGAGCCGGTCCCCCGTGCCCCAACCGACAAAATCCGGTGCGTAAACGTGGTAAGACTCACCGAGCGCCTCCATATTCTGAGCCCAATAGTCCCCGCCGGTCCAAAAGCCTACTCCGTGAAGCAAAATCACGGGTTCCCCCGTTCCACACTCCCAATAGTTGGTCGTCCCATGACTGAGCGTAACTTGACGCTGAACCAACTGTGATGTCACGACACCACCCCTTCCCTTCGGGTAGTAGGTTGTTATTTCCAAATGCAAAAGGTCATTCCGACACCCGTTCCTGCCGGAGAGCGGTACCCGGAAACATAGTCCAAGTATTGAACATCCAGGTGCTCTACAGCGCCAGCCGCGACAATCCAATTCAAGATCTCACCTGAGGCGCCTTGCAGCTTTTCCCTTGGCAGGGTCTTCAAAATCTCAGCGTTCTTTTCTTTAAGACCCTGAATCACCAGTTGATCGAGTCCCTCATCTAAGTTGAAGTGGCTAAGCCCACCGGATCCGATGACAGCAACGCGCTTATCGGAATCCCACGACTCAATCGCTCGACGCAGGGCTTTGCCAAATTCATAGCACCGTGCTGGTGTCGGTTGGTTCGGTTTGTAGAAGCAATTGACGAATACGGGAACCATCGGGATTTCCTGACTCGGGGCCAACCGGCGCTTCACAAATGTGTAAGCATGACCTAGCGACCTGCCCTCAAGTTGCGCTTTGCTTTGCGCCACATCAAATCCTTCCGTCATCATGCACTCGATAATGTGGCGTCCTAATTCACTATGAGTTGGATGCGGCTCGACTTCATCCGTCGTGTGCCAAGCCCAAATCACGGGTCGCAACGAGGGATGCAATTCCTCCAAAGGATGAGGCAGATCTTTTAAATCATCACCCCAGAAAACTCCAAATGTTGGCTTGGAATCATCCCAAAAGAGTTCCTCTTGGTCATCTCCGACAACGACGAGGATGTCAGGCTTTGCTTCCTGCAAAGCGTTGCGCAGTTCCTCGACGGACACTTGGCATTGCTCGTATTTTTTTTGCCAGAGTTCAGGATTTAATTGGTCTTGAATGGTTGCAGCAACCTCTTTGACACGCTCGTCAAAGTGAACGTCCGGATTTAACCGATCTCGTTCGGCATGCATCGACCAAACTTCCGCTGGACTGCTGACTTGTGGACTATGCGAGGAGCCAATTCCGAGTACAATTTGAGCCATTTAACACCCTCCTTAATTTTTCAACATTTTGACTATAATTTCCGCACTCACAAGGCTAATCCGGAAGAACGGCGATGAGGTCAACTTGAATGAGTGCTCCTCTACGCAAATTCGTAGCCGTAGCATGTCTGGCCGGTCGACTCTCCGGATTCGGAAACATTTTCACCCACTCTTCGTTTACGAAGTCTCTGTACATTTCATCTTGCAGATAAATGGTCATTCTCCCGATGTTTTCGGGACTTCCACCTGCTGTTTCCATAAAAGTACGCACATGTTGAAACACGAGCTCCGCTTGTCTCCTCGCATCATCCGGAATTTCACCCGTTTGCGGGTCTACCCCAGCGATTGCAGAGGAGAATATAAACTTGTCTATCCGAGCTCCCTGAGGAATCGGCGTATTTCCATGAGTGACTCCTTCAATTTCAATGCTTCTACGCCCCGACATTTTATCACCTCGTGAATTCGTCAAAGATGACCACATTCATTGCGTTTCGCGCGTCTTGCGGGCACCACCACCTCTCCGAGAGATTGGCCAGGTTTCAGTCTTACGTACTCCTCTTGAACAATTCCCTCAGCGTGATGACTACGCGACTTAGGTGTTCACGCATGGCCTGCTTGGCTTCTTCCGGTTTACCATCGCTGACTGCTCGAACGATGGCGCGATGCTCAGCGAGAGAGTTTTCGATACGTCCTCTAGACAGCATCATACGATACTGGAATCGAACACTTTGCGAATGCAGGGTATCCAGAATCCGAGTTGCGGTGTTGTGTCTTGCAATCCTTATCAACGTTTGGTGGAGCCTCGCATTCCCATCTGAATAGCGGATCCAATCATTCGCATTGTGAAAGGATTCCATATCATCCAACACACTCGACAAAACCGCGATGTCGGCCTTGCTTGCATTGACCGCCGCATGATACGCGATAATGGGCTCCAAGGCTGAACGAACCTCGAGGATTTCAATCGCTTCCGCTTCTGATATCAGCCGAACCCTTGCCCCACGGTGTCTTTGTCTCTCAACCAACCCTTCCTGCTCGAGGCGAGCTAAAGCAGTCCGTACGGCAGCGCGACCTGCGCCCAAACCCTTCGATAAGTCCATCTCGACAAGACGCTCATTGGGCATCAACGTGCCCGTGCGAATCTGGTTCCTCAAGTGCTGGTAGCATTCGTCTTCGTTTAACATCGGCACCCAACTTCCCTGAGACGGAGTCCTGGTGTCTCGCTAGTTAAAATAACTAGACAATTTATAATTATTCAAATTCATACACATCGTAAATGAATGCGGTTTCTTGGTCAATAATTTTGTTGACAATTTTATTTATAAAATTATCTACAATGAAGTGCAACGGCGCGTTGGAAGCATTGTGACGCGGCTCACACCCTTGTATTTACTTATAATAGAATTACACAATGCTAGATCATCAAACTTCCGCCGTTCACGTCTAATATGGCTCCGTTCACATAGCTGGCTTCATTGGAGACCAGATAGAGCACAGCATCGGCCACTTCATTCGGTTGACCAATGCGGCGTAATGGTGTTCGCAGAGCAGCTTGTCGGCTCAGTTCCTCATTCACACTTTGCGTCATTGGTGTGTCAATACGGCCAGGTACGACCACATTCACGCGAATTCCATAAGGTCCGTATTCCCCGGCAAGCTTTCTACTTAGTCCCAAAAGACCCGATTTACTTGCAGCATAATGAGCTGACGTCACCGGACTATGAGTGCGTGCAGCTTGTGAACAAATATTTACCAGCGACCCGTGTCCGTGTGCCACCATCATTTCTAACGCAACCTGGCTGCATAGAAATGGGCCATTTAAATTCACAGCGATGACCCGATTCCAATCTTCAAACGTAATATCCTTAAAGGGAATCGGGCCCTTTGGACCTTTTGGAGAGATTCCAGCGTTGTTGATAAGGTTATCGACTCTCCCGAACCGTTCTCTTATTTTTTGCCCACCTTCCGATACGGTTTGCGGATCTGCAACGTCTAACGGCAGAACTAATATGTCAACGTCAAACCCCGAAAGATGTACCAACAATTCATTTAAAGCGGATGCGTTTATGTCACTCAGGATAAGATGACTTCCTTGCGCGGCCAGTTTTTCACTAATGCATTTACCAATACCGCCTGCAGCACCCGTTACCCAGCTAACCTGATTTTTAAGCTTCAATCCGAGCCCCTCCTTCCAACATTTACAGGTCCATATAACTTGCACCGAATTAGGTCGTATAGAGTGAATCTAAATACTCCTCGAAGACAACAATCGCTCCGGAATGAGCGAATGTCCGAAAACAGAGAGAGCATTCGGGTACGAATACTCTCTCTGTATAAGTTTGCCGTTAACACTTAACCGAATGGTGAGGGTCAATCACAAACTTCTTTGATGCGCCTCCGTCAAATTCCGCATAGGCTGACGGAGCTTGATCCAAAGATATAACGGTAGCATTCACAGCTTTGGCGATTTGGGCTTTTCCATTTAAAATTGCCATCATTAAGTCACGATGGTACCTCATAACCGGCGTTTGACCTGTTACAAACGTATGTGCCTTTGCCCAACCTAATCCTAAACGAACCTTCAAGGTTCCCACCTTTGCGTCCTCATCCAAGGCACCTGGGTCACCCGTTACGTAAAGTCCTGGAATACCAAGCTTTCCTCCTGCACGCGTTACCTCCATAATCGTGTTCAAAACCGTGGCTGGAGCTTCACCGGCGAGTGCCCCATGTCCGTGGGCTTCGAATCCCACGCAGTCAATCGCACAATCCACCTCAGGCACACCGAGGATTTGCTCAATCTGTTCACCTAAGTTTGGATACTCCCGCAAATTCACCGTTTCACACCCAAAACTTTTTGCTTGGGCCAATCGAGCAGTGTTTAGGTCACCCACAATCACAACCGCTGCACCTAGCAGTTGAGCGGAATGAGCTGCGGCGAGACCAACGGGACCCGCACCTGCTACATACACAGTTGAACCTGGTTTTACACCCGCACTCACAGCTCCATGATAACCAGTCGGGAAAATGTCCGATAGCATCGTCAAGTCAAGGATTTTTTCCATGGCCTGTTCTTTATCCGGAAACTTCAGCAACTGAAAGTCTGCATAGGGTACCATCACATATTCAGATTGTCCCCCTACCCATCCGCCCATATCGACATAACCGTAAGCCGAACCTGGACGATCCGGGTTTACATTTTCGCAAACATGCGTGTTCTGTTCTTTACAGCTGCGGCAACGTCCACAGGCTATGTTGAACGGAACCGAAACTAGGTCCCCTTTCTTAATGAATTCAACATCACGACCTACCTCGATAACTTCACCCGTTATTTCATGCCCCAATACCAACCCGCTTGGAGCAGTCGTTCGTCCACGTACCATGTGTTGGTCACTTCCACAAATATTCGTCGTGACCACTTTCAATATGACACCATGATCACATTTTCGACCAACGTTGAGTGGATTGACTCCTGGTCCGTCCCTTAAAATCAGTTCGGGATAACGGATGTCCTCTACCGCAACTTTTCCTGGTCCTTTGTAGACTACCGCTCTGTTATCGGCCATTTTATCCCCTCCCATATTCTCCCTAAACTAAATGCCATAACCCCTCTTAACTTATGTAATATTTAGATAACAAAGAGAGATTGTGTTTATGGTATTTGAAATCGGTATCATCGTCAATCAATTTGTCAACAATTTTATTGACAAAATCAAGATGTGTTCCTTAGTTGTGCTTTACCCGAAAGTATAATCCCGGATTTCGACGGTTTTGTCCTCTTTGAATTGACCCGAATAATTGAAAAGGCGCTCCCCGTAAGGCTAAGATGAGTTTGTCGAGAATACATCTCTAGCATGAAAGGAGCACCTTTAAGGTGAAACAACATAAGCATACACGAAAACACCGCCGCCGGAAAAGCTGTAAAATACATACTCACTTCGACCTCAATTCTGCCACTGCATTTGGCGGGGCGGCAGGACTCATCGATTTCGTCCTCCAAACCGGTATGGATAAGTATTTTTGCACAGAGGAACTTGGCAAACGGAAAGACGCTCAATTCCAAATGGATGACGTTGCTCTTACGTTCGTCCTCGGTACATTGCTGGGTCAGGAACGAATTTTCCACTTCGAGGACATTGAGCATGATCCCCTTCTTATGCTCAAGCTGGATCTGCCGAAGCTGCCAGATACAACGCTGCTGTACAAGGACTTGAAGCGGCTAGGCTCCCCTGTTGGTATGGAGGCGATCCGCTCGGCACAGCGCCTTGTACTTAAGTCGCTACTCCCCAAAGGACATGACATTGTCGTTGACATAGATTCTTCAGTGGAGACGGTGTTTGGAAACCAGGAACAATCTGCTGTAGGGTTCAATCCGCATCATCATGGAAGGGCAAGTTTTCATCCCTTGCTAGCGTTTGAATCGCAGATGGGGTGCTGCATCTATGACGAACTGCGTTCCGGCGACGCTCACACAGCAGAAGGGTTTGCAGCCTTCTATGAGGCGATGAAAAAGCAGTTGCCAACAGGTGTAAACATCCGTGCCATCCGCATGGATAAAGGGTTTACCGGTGAAAAGGTGTTTCAGACACTGGAACAAGACGGGCGAGACTACGTGATCAAACTGAAATGGACTAAGCGACTAGCAGAGCTGGCCCCCAACCTAGCGTGGCATTGTATCACCCAGAGTGATACAGAACACTGCGATGTTGCCTCCCTTATGTACCAGGCAACATCCTGGGAAAAACCTCGGCGAGTTGTCATTGTGCGTCGATTGGACATTGACCCGCAGGAGGTCCTATGTGCGGATTGGTTTTGGGAGTACGAGGCCATAGCCACAACGTTCGACTGGAACGGTGAGGACATATGGCATTTCTACAACCACCGTGGCAACGCTGAGAATCATATCAAAGAAGCCAAATATGGATTCGCCGTTGACCAATTCTCGAGTCAGAATTTCAATACCAACAAAGCGTTGGAAGCTCTGAAGCTGCTGGCATACAACCTGCTCCTGTTATATAAACAAGCAGCGTTGCAACCTGGAGTGCGTCAGTGGACAGTTGGACGGCTCCGGCGGAGACTATTCCTTCTACCCGGAATTTTGGTTCACCATGCACGTCAGTGGACAATTCGTCTGCCCGAGTTCGCACAGCGCCTGTCCACCCAAGTCCTTCAGGTGGCGACATAGTGATTTCCAAGCTGAACTGGCAAAAATGACGGTCCATTATGGGGAGGGGGAAAGTGTGTCCAAAGGTTCAATCCAGGACCACTATGCTATCGTGATCGTTAACATATTTACCTATTAATTGAATTTCCAGCCCTGTCGGGCTGTTAAATGAAAAAACCGTCGAAATCCGGGATAATACATGTCGCTGCACCCTGGAGTGAACTGTGTATATTTGCCTCGTGGCGGGTGTAAAAGATTCCTTCACCTGCGCGCGTAAAACGACCACCGCATCGCCAAATACGGTGGTCAGCGCGTCTTAAGATGACTGAATCCGACTAGTCAGAAATCTCGCAGGGTCTCCCCAACGACGGTATCCATTTCGTTCATTAAGATAAACCCTCCATCAACGACTATCGACGTCCCGGTGATAAAGTCCGACTCAGGATGAACCAAAAACGCAACAGTCCTTGCGATATCTCTAGGTTCACCAATTCGTCTAACCGGTGTGACATTTTCAAAGCGTTCCCCTACCCCATTGGCTAGAAGTCCCCGTTCGCCCAACGGTGTACGGATAATCCCCGGTTTGATGGCATTAACTGTAATATGAAATGGTCCAAGTTCTTTCGCGGCGACTTCTGTGATTCCCACAACAGCGTACTTGGCCGCTGTATAATGTACGTGTCCATACATCCCGCTCTCGGCGGCGAGAGATGAGATGTTAACCACTCTCCCGTACCGATGCTTTTTCATGATTTTCGAAGCTTCTCGCAAGCAGTAAAATGAACCATCCGCATGGACGTTGAGCATCCGGGCCCAGTCTTCGTCGCTCATATCCGAGATTAAATTCGTTGCTGCATAGCCTGCGCAATTCACCAAAATATCGAGTCTACCGTCCGCCTCCTGAATCCTTTTAAAGAACGCTTCCACGTCTGCCGAGTGTGACACGTTTAAGCGGCAGCCTGTAGCGCGAAGGCCCTTTTCTTTGTATTGCGAGGCAACTTGTGTTGCTCTTTCCTCATCAATGTCGGCAATATACACATGGGCTCCTTGGTTACACAATTCTTGTGCGATTGCCTTGCCGATGCCACTGCCTGAACCGGTCACCACGGCGTTCTGTCCTTGTAAGAACGACAATATGATCACCTCCCTTTCAATGTGATGGAACTTGCAAAATCTATCAAAATGCGTTTTTGTCCCAACTGAAAGCGGTTGCCTTATCATCCTGAGGTGGGTAGGTTCGGTCAGGGCCAGGGTGTACAAAATTCTTCGGTGTGTTGTAAATTTCAGTGATAAAACCAAGGTCTTTCACTGTATCAAGGTACGTGTATACGTTGCCTTGTAGATTTCCGCCTTGCAGAGAACGATTTCCCCGTTCCGCCATCCACTTAACGACCTTGTTATGGTTGTCTGCGGCAAACGCAACATGGTGAAGGCCGGGCCCATGTTCCTTCAAAAACTCCGTATACAGATTATGGTCGTCTCGTGGCTGTATTAATTCCCACTGAATCCCATAGAAATCGCAGACGGCCAATGTCATAGCATAATCCACTTTTTCGCCGCGAATCGTCATGTCGGTAATCGTGTCTGGATTAAATTCGAAGATTGCCCATGGACCGATGCCGTAATCGTCAGTATAGGTTTTCATGTATCCATCGATATCGTCGACAACAACGCAAATTTGCAGAGGTTTCGTGAATATTGGTGGGTTCATGAGGCACCCCTAGTTTCTATAATTTTTTGATAATTTCTAAGTGGATTTCTTTAGCTCGTACAGGGGTGATGACGTCTTCCGGGTCGACCTTGACAACGGAGACACTTGTGGCATCTACATAGAGATGTTCTCCCGCTAATCTTGCATTTTTGTCATATGGCCATACAAATGCCTGTTTCGTGCTGTAGTGATACACAGCATGTTTATCTTCGACGTCCACCCCTAGAGCAAGGAGGTCATGCCCATTAATAAGAAAATTGAAGGTGAGTTCATCACACAAACCCCAGTCAGCTACGGCAATCTTATCATCTGTATTCCACATCACGGCCTCGGTAACAGAGCGGTAGAAATTAATAACCCCTTGTTTGCCCCGAACTATGCTCGGTTCTCCCCAATTAATCCGATAGACCGGTTCGTCTACCATCATGTCCGGTGCGGTGATTTCCTCAAACAAGCCGGCACCTTCAAGATGAATATGTCGACGATAATTACGCAGAATGGCTTTGTGGTGTGGGTTTTCTGTTGTCTCGATTAACTGCGTTACCACATCGGTGCAGTGATAGATTTGTTCCTCAAACCGGTTCATGATACGTTCCTCCTCAAATTCATTCTTTACATGAAATCTAGTTCGGTGTAACAAGAATCTTGGATTGCGATTTATCCATAAGCAGTGCTTCAAAACCTTCGGATACGATGTCAGCCAATTTGATTTTTTTGGAGATTAGTCCCATGGCATTGATTTGTCCATTGGCGATAAGCGAGAGTACTCTGGGGTACATGCGACAATAGGCGGCTGAGGACGTGATTTTGCGCTCATGTAAGACAAGCAAATTCGGATTGATTGAAACAGGTCGCTCCCACAGACTGACAATGACCAGCTCACCATTCATCTTCAGGCATTTAAGTGCCTGTGAAAGGGCTGCCTCTACACCTGCTGCCTCGAAACTAACGTCCACTCCTTGCCCATCTGTGAGTGCCAGAATGGTATCCAGCACACCTTGCCTTCGCGGATTAATCAGATGAGTCGCGCCCAATTCTTCGGCTTTGGCGAGCCGCTCTTCCGAAACTTCTACGACAATCACGGTGCTCGCCCCGGCGGCCTTGACCGCCTGTGTAAGCAAGAGCCCAATTGGTCCAGCGCCCAAGACGGCGCAGGTGTCACCAAGCTTAATCCCACTGGAGTAAACCGCTTGCACGGCCACCGCTGCCGGTTCCACGATGGCTCCCTCCTCAAAGGACAGGTTGTCAGGGAGTTTGTGTACCAAATGAACAGGAACGACCGTACGTTCGGAAAATCCACCGCCATTCGACGTGAGCCCGTGAAATCCGCGTTTAACGCATAAGTTGTATCGTCCACTTTGACAGGGTCGACATTGCCCGCAACTGAGGAGAGGTTCGACAGCAACGCGATCGCCTACCCTTACATGCGTAACGCCACTCCCAATTTCGACCACCTTTCCAGCGAACTCATGACCTAAAATCACTGGAGCCACTTGACCTGTTAACGGATGTGGTGTTTCAACAGGGATGGTCATGGGACCGGCTGCATATTCGTGGAGATCGCTCCCGCAAATCCCGCACCACTCGACCTGAATCTTAACTGTTCCTGCTTCGGTAACCTGCTCAGGCACTTCTACCACCCTAACATCTTTCACGCCATACCACATTGCAGCTTTCACAAGGCGCCTCCTCTCCTCGCAAATGACTACGCCTCTAGGTTGGGAAAGACATCCACCTTGGCTGCGAGTCGCTTTTGTAGCTTCAGGGGTGCCGTCTCCCTGAGCAGGACAGCGACTAAAGCGGCAATCAATGCAAACCCTCCAGACATCAGAAGAGGTGCAACTAAGCCAAAGTGATTAGCCAACACGCCCCCAGCGGAGACAAGCCCCACGCCGCCAACCAATTCCCCTGACGCCATCGCCAAGCCAATTGCAGCTCCGACATTTTTTCGCGGCACTGTCTCTGCCGGGATGATGGACATATACAGAGCCATACAGCCAGGTCCAGCAGACCCCACGAAAATCACGACCATCAGCAGCCAAATTGGACCGTGTAAGTACATCACGGACAGCGGACCGAGGATGGAAATCAAGCAAAATAGAATCATAGTCGGTTTTCTGCCCCACTTATCAGAAATCATCGGCACAACAAATCCCCAAACTGCCGCGCCAAGACCAACGCTCGACATGAGGTAGCTCATGGTATGAGGTGACATGCCTCTGACTTCTGTCAGATAAAGAGGGGCATAGCTGAAGAGGAGTGTGTACCATGGAATCAGGCAAACGGAAATAACCATACAAATAATCATGTTTCCGTATTTGAAAACTTCCCACGGGCTCGTCTTTTCGGTCTGACGTTGTTGACCATGCGAGGCCACATTCAGCGAATTGTCAACAAGCTGTTTTGGCTCGCGCATAAATTTCCACATCAATAGAGCTACAACAATGCCTGGAATGACCGTGAAAAAGAATGCGTTTCGCCATCCGAACGCTGTGGCTAGAGCCACAATAATAATTGGGCCTGCGATACCTCCTAGGGCATTGGAAGGAAAGTTTTGCAGGAAGCCTAAATTAAAGCCTCGCCGGGAATCGGAGGATTCAGCGAGAAGCACTGACTGGCCCGCTGGAAAAAACGGCCCTTCCAATAATCCCATAACCATTCGGAAGACTAGCAACAAGAGAAATCCCGTTGCAAGACCCGTTATAAATGAGCAGACGGAAAAGGTAAGGACGCTGATGATTAAGATCGGCTTACGTCTCCCCAAAAGGTCGCCAAGGTATCCTCCAAAGTAACCCGAGAACGCCCACGTCAATGAAAAACCTGCCGCAATGAATCCGACATCGGCATTTGACAAGTGCAGGTCCTTGACCATTGAAGGCATCAGATAATTGATATCCAACCGTTCGAGAAAGAGGAAACCCCATCCTAGCGATAAAATCGCTAGGACCGTGTTTTCGTAAGACCACCATCGTCTTGTGGATTGCACGCCAATCACCCCTTTTATAGCTTAAAAAGCTGTATTTCCGTTTACATTCTGTGTGTCCCTACACAAAGAATTCCCTCATTTACCCAAAACTGGATGGCCTAACCATTATATCTAAATAATCCGACATTTACTTAGATAGCTGTAATATTGAATAAGAAAGACACCTTATCCACTCTGTATTGGCTGCGGGTTGCCAACAGGCAACCCTCACCTGCGTTCTGATACAACCAATTTTCCCCGTTTCAAATAGAGGGACACAATGTCCTTGAGTCATCAGAGGTACATTTGTTTGTTAATGGGGATGTCATGGTCCCGGCAGTAGGTTTCGTAGTGGTTGATGTACCACCAGACATCTACCGTCTCAAGGAAATTAGCATTCTCATCGTAAAACTCGATAGGACCTTGAAGCCACCCGAACAACTTGACTCCATTCGGGTCATCACTCACGAGCGTATGGCACAATCCCGGCGTTTCCCAGATGAAGTCTCCAGGACCCGCGACCCAGTCATATTCAAGATAGCGCGCGCTGCCTTCCATGCACACCATGACTATCGTGCCCCTGTGCTTATGTGTGCCAATTACGCCCCCTGACTTGATCCAAAGAATGTTGCTCGCAATATTGTTTCGAACGTCGAAGGCTAGATGGCGTATGGCAGCATTCACACCAAATGGCACCCATGGGCTCTCCTGAGCATTGACGTACTTACCCTCAACACCATAGCGTTCTATGATATTCGCATAGGTCTCGGGGATTTTGACGATCTCGTAAGCGGAAGACGGTGTAAACTTCGTGTCGGACGTGTCAAACATACTTATTTTTCCTCCTCAAGGGGTGTAATTCCCGGTTCACCACGGACGCCCCAACCGAGCATGAGTCCACCGTTGACCATGTACGGGGCCAGATCCTCGAGAAGAACAATGAGCAGCGAAGAAACCATCAGAACAACATGTCTTACAAAAACAGAGCTTCGTTGACCTTCAAGTTGTGCTTTTCACAGAAGCTGAGGTAGTGGTCTATAAACCAAAATACATCGACTGTTTCAATAATTTTTTCGTCGTCATCGAGGAACTCCAGTGCCCCATTGAGTTGAAATACCGTTTTCATACCTTTATCAGAGACAAGCGTATGGCAACGCCCAGGACTTTCACGAATGTAGTCTCCGGGTGTCGCAACCCAGTCGTACTCTAGATACCGCCAGCTTCCTTCCAACACATATCCGTTGACTGGGCCGCGATGGCGGTGCCTGCCAAGCTTTCCACCAGCCTCTACCCACAGAACGTTGGATGCAGTGTTATTTCGAATATCAAAAGTCAGGTGGCGAATCCATACATTTTCTAAAAACGGAACCCATGGAGAAGACTCTTCCGAGGAATGGATATAGCCCTCCGGTAATGCAAATTGGTCACGTCGTTGGTCCAATCGCTTCTCAACCTCTACGTAGTATTCCATCGTCATCCTCCTACATTTTTATATGATAGCGTTTACACCTGTGCTCATGTTATATTAAGGAGAATGCAGAAGCATATACTCGAATCAGCCAATCTTGACTTTGACAACCGTCGCTTTTAGTTAGCTAATTTCATAAATTATTATCTAAATTTTTAGTGTAATTCACCAATGTACAACGCAACCCAGATGTTGGACATCTCGTGACTCTCACAAAATCAATTTATTTTTTAGGGAATTTTGGAGGGGAGTGTTTGACATGATGGAAGATACACAACTCACGGAACTTCTCACAATTGATCCGGAAACCCAACAAATACATATGAAAGACCGGCGCCTTGTTTTAATTGAAACGGATGCACTTGGTGAATTACGTAAAGACCTCATCTCAACATTGGGCATGGAGCGGGCCAAGGGGTTTTTGCTTCGGTACGGCTGGAAATGCGGAGAGAATTACGCGCGCACATTCAAGGACATGATGCCCTCGCATTCGGATATGGATTGGCTGCACGCCGGCCCTGAGATTCATAGAATCACTGGTGACGTGCTCGTTAAGACTGAAAAACTGAACTTCGACCCTGTCACCCGAGATTATTACGCGGAGGGGTATTGGTACCATTCGTATGAAGCAGAACAACATCTCAAGCATTATGGTCATTACCATGAAGCGGTGTGTTTTACCCTCCTTGGCTACGCGGGAGGATACGTTAGCCAACACTTAGGACGTAGAGTCCTGTTTCATGAAATCGAATGCGTTGGAAAAGGAGATGCCCATTGTCACTGGGTAGCGAAACCCATTGAGGACTGGGACGACGAGACCAGGAGCCAACTCCGCTACTATCAAGAGGAGAATCTCGTTGAAGAACTGGATAAAGCATATGTTAGAATCGAGCAGCAAAAGGAAATGCTTAGAAAGGTACTCCTCATCGACGAACAGCTTTCCAGCGAGTTGTTACGACGAAAGGGACTCTCATCCATCATCAATATTCTAGGCAAGCACCTCAAATGTATAGTGAATATTGAGGACAAAAATTTCGAGCTGTTCGAGTCTTATGGCCCCTCACGCGAGGGCGAATTTGCACAGTTTGTAAAACAACACTCTACAAAGGAAAATCAGGTGTTTAATCGACTGATTGTACAAAAGCGAACCGTTCATTTGCCCGTCCCAGCAGAATTCGGCTGGAAACACGAACGCCTCATTGCCCCAATTATTGTGGACAAAGAAGTTTGGGGATACATTTCACTGATTAAAGAAAGCGGTGACTTCACAGAAATGGAGGTCATGTGCATAGAGAGAGCCGCCACCATCTGTGCGATCCAACTTCTGAATGAAAGAATCTCCCTGGAGACGGAGGAACGAATTCGAGGCGAATTTTTCGATGAGATCTTAAATGGAGATCAGAGCGTGGAAAATCTCACGCGCCGCATGAAAGTGCTCGGATACAATTTACATCGGCCACAGTATGTATTCGTTTTCAACTTTTTACACCCCGACAAAGATCTGAGTGAGGGAGGAGAACGATATCTTGATGAACTCCGGCGACAGCTCGCCTCCAGTATCTTCGATCAACTGAAACAAATCGGAGGAAATTGTCTGATTTCCAGTAAACTGGAACAAATTATCGTTCTGATCCCTGAAGATTTCACACGGGTAATTAACCGTGACGCCCGGGGCATGGGTCAACTCATAGTCCAAACTTTGATGAACAGGTACCGTGACCTCGACATCACCGTTGGCATCAGTACGCTTTGTCACCGTATGGAGGATTTTCGTAGAGGTTACGACGAAGCGAAAAAGGCAATTAAGCTCGCAAAGTTAAAAAACTCTTCCTGTAATGTGGCGTCATTCACCGATTTGGGACTCATCGCCTATTTATGCAATGACGATAACGTTGAGGACATGAAACGTTTCTCCATACGTACACTGGGTGCAATCATCGATTATGATAGCCATAATAAATCCGAACTCGCAAAAACATTACACTACTATTTTGATAATCAGGGAAATATCCTGAAGACATCGCGCGCGATGAATATGTCGGCTGGTTCTATTAAATACCGCCTCAAGCGTATCGAAGAGATAACCGGACTTAATTTGGAGACGTCAAAGGATTTTTTCGACACACATTCCGCATTGATGATTTTGGAGTACTTTGGGGTTGTTGAGTTCTAAGTGTATTCTTGTATTTAATGTTCAAGCGAACCGCATGCGGGAGACGACCCGGCCGGCCTGGGTGACATGAAATTCGACTTTGTGATATGCCCCCGTTGACCGGTAATGGAATTTCGCGGTAAATCCAAAAAAGAAACAGGCAAATGCAAAACTACTGCACCTACCTGTTTCTTTACGCCCATTTCATTCCCCTCTTTCACAAGACACAAACCATATGGAGGTTTTGTTCGGGGATTAACCTTGTAATTTCATTCAGGAATATTGGGTAACTCTCCAAGGGTTGGAATGTTGATGACATGGGTTTCAACGTAAGCAAGTAGCCCCTCAACACCGTACTCACGCCCAACTCCCGACTGTTTATAACCACCAAACGGGAATCGTACATCAAGGCCCTGTACTGCTGCTGTGTTTATCATTGTGGTTCCTGCTTGAATGCGGCGAGCCACACGAGTTGCATGTTCTTCTTCTCCCCACACCGAGCTGGTAAGCCCATAGATACTATCATTAACGAGCGAAATCACCTGTTCTTCATCATCATATGGCAACACCGGAACGGTTGGACCAAACTGCTCTTCGGCAACAATGGGAGCGTCATATCCAGCGTCAAGAACCAGCGTAGGTTGCAGGAAGTAGCCTCTTTCAAAGTCTTCCGAATCCAATATCCGCCCGAGTGGAATGACTTTGGCACCACGCCTCTTTGCATCGTCAATGAGACTCTTGACATATTCGAGCTGACGCCTGTTGTTTACAGGACCAACAGTAACATCTGGATTGAACGGATTTCCTACACGCACCCATTTATTCGCTGCTTCAATATACTTTTCCACGAAACTATCATAGATTGAGCGATGTACGTAGACACGCTTAGCTATCATACAAATCTGCCCAGTGGTCAAAAAATTTGAAATGACAAGACGACGCATCGCACGATCATCCGTGACATCAAATTCCGGCAGAATAATGGCAGCATCGTTACCACCCAATTCTAAGGTGACGTTTTTCAGTGTGTCTGCTGCGGACTTCATAATACTTCTACCTGTGGCAGTCCCTCCCGTGAAGGCAATCTTAGCGACCTTTGGGTTCGTTGTCAGTTCCATGCCGACATCGGAATCACCATGAACTAAATTGATAACTCCAGCCGGAAACTCTTCCGCTATGATTTCAATCGTTTTACTGACTGCCAGCGGTGCAAACGGACTCGGCTTTAGGACGATTGTGTTCCCTGCAAGAAGAGCCGGCGCAATCTTAATCGTAGATAAGGCTAAAGGGTAGTTCCACGGGAAAATCGCGGCGACAACACCCACCGGATCATGAGTCGTAATTGTTTTCCCGTTCTCATGGACCTCCACTTTATCCTTCAACACTTCTTCCGCTACAGCACAAGCATATTCCATCCACATCGTTGTCACGAACACTTCGCCACCCGCATCGTACAGGGGCTTGCCATGTTCGCGACTGAGCAGTGGCACAAGTTCATTTGCAGCTGCCTTTATCTTCTCAATTGCTCGTTGCATATGCGCAATACGCTCTGTAAGAGGGACTCGCGACCAAACAGAAAGCGCAGCGGAAGCAGCTTCAATCGCTTGAGCCGCATCTTCCCTTGTGCTTACCGGGCCGTAGCCCACAATTTCGCCTGGATTGGCAGGATTCTCCCGTGGATACTGATTTTCCGTTGCAACTCTTTCACCATTGATAATGGTATGGACGACAATCGGTTCGTTACTCATTTACAAACACCCTCCTATCCAATAGTTTTCTCGCAAGCTACGTGTTCATGCCGTGCTCCAAACTTGTATTCGGTATTATTAATGATCCGGAAGTCGAAATTATTAATGATGCGGGAGTCGAACATTAACCACGGCCGGGTGACCATTTTGCACTTCGGCCAAGGCCTCCCTAAGTACGTCCTTTAATTGCCGCGGATCTTCCACTGACTTCGCAAACGCGCCCCCTGCAGCTTCAGCAATCTTTTCAAGATCTGAGCCCGGATCAAACTTGGTAAAGAAGGTATCCGTACGCTTGGCCACTCCTTCTGGATGAACAGCTAGAGTCGACAGCTTTGGAGACTTCCAACCTCCATTGTTATAAATTACAGTCAGAAATGGAGTTTGATACTTGCGGGCAATCCAATGCACGGACGACGGTACGCTAAACATGTAAGTGCCGTCACCGACTAAGCTAATGATTGTTTTATACGGCATCGCCAGTTTTACTCCAATCGCGGCACCGCCGTGCCATCCCAAGGAGCCACCACCACTACTAAGCAACGTTCCAGGTTTGGTTAGACGAAGATGCCGACAAATTGTGTCGAAATTAGAAATCCCTTCTGAAAGAACAATTGTATTATCGTCTAGTAGCTCCCTGACGCATGCGGTCAAATAGGCTGGTGTAATCTCGTGTTCACGACCGGTCTCTTCTTCAGTCCACTGACTGCGTTGCCGCTCATGAACCCTGGCTATCCTTTCGCGCCGCTCGCCGCGTGCAGGAACGTCAGCATCGTCTAAGAAATCCAGGTACTCATTTAGCTGTTGTAATGCTACACCTGAATCGGCTGCAAAAAACCGCTTTGATGGAATATACCAAAGTGGCATCTGTGTCTTCAGCGGATCGACATCAATATAATAGACAGTAGATTCTTCTGAAGGTTTGTTCCCCGACGGGATCCACGGGACATCACTGTCAATGACAAGCACCACGTCAGCCTCGGACAGTAATTCGTTCTGAGCATTCGTCCACTGGTATCCACAATGCAGCGGGTTGTCTGTTGGAAAATTCATGTAGCTAGGAACAGACTCAACCACCGGTATTGCCAAGCGGTTGCACAGACGAGTCAATTCTTCTACAGCCCCGTTAGATCTTCCAAGGTAGGAGGTGACGATTAAAGGATTCTCTGCTTTCAGAAGGTCGCTCACAATGTCTCTCACTCCCTGTGATGGAAGTGCACTCGGAGATATTGGTTGCCACAAATCACTGTTGAGTGTGACTGGCTCCGTTTCTTCCTCCATCACCTCTCGTGGGCCCATCAAATAAACTGGTCCCTTAGGGTTACTCTGAGCGATTTGCAAGGACCGGTAGACGAGTTGCTTGACATTCGCACCCGTTCGAATCTCGTTGTCGTATTTGACATATCCTCGTACTATCCCGCGTTGGTCTCGCACGTCTTGAATCCAATGAATGAACTCGTTTCGACTACCCAAGAGTTCATTTTCTTGGGTATAGGGTGATGCTCCGGCGAAAACGAGTACGGGAACTCTCCCCTTTGCGGCATTGTGAATTGCCCCGCCAAGATTCTGTGTCCCACATTCCACATGAACAATCACTGCCTGAGGCCTTCCTGTCACTTGCGCGTAACCATGCGCAGCGCTGAGTGCCACCATCTCGTGAGGACATGTGATTACCTGCGGGAATTTGTTCTGTTCCTGGTTTACCTGTGCCAAACTTTCAATGAGAGCTGGATGATCACTACCTAAATTCACAAACAGGTACGACACGCCAGCGTCACGCAACGCTTCTAAAAATGCGGTACCAGTTGTATATTTTTGTTGCATGGTCGTCTCTCCCCAAGCTGAAATTCGTTTTACACGGTCACTTCGGTGGATATCGGATGTTCATCTACTTTTGCCATGGCTCGTTTTTGGTTGACAAAGAGCATCAGGCCAACGCTAATGAGAATGACAATAGCATCCACTAACACAGCAGAGTTCCAGTTCCCTGTAGCATCCCGCAAAGTACCACCCAATGCAGGCGAAATGACCGCTCCCATTTCGCCGAATAAATTGAACATTCCGAACGCAGAACCGCGTTGAGCAGACGACGCAAAGTCGGATACCATGGCATGTTGAATCGGCTGCATAAAATTGAAGAAAAGGCTTGTTACAAAGAGGAGAATCCCCATTACTACCAGCGAGCTTCCGTGATGCATGAGATAGATTGCAAAGACCAATGTTAAAATCCCCTGCATGAATGTAAAAGAGACAAGAAATGGCTTGCGTCCCCAGTTTTTACTTACAGCGTAATCAGAGAGCCAACCACCTACGGGATACCCTAGGAGACCGGCGACCCCATTGAATGCAGCGGTGAGAGCGGCTTTTAAGAAAGTCGTGTGCGCACCGTCAGAAATGATGGAGACTGACCAGAAGGTAAAAAACCAAAGATTCCACAGAACCGCAACAGCCGCAAGGTTAAGCAACATCAAGTCTTTGTTCTTTAGGATGGTTCCTAGTTCTCGTCCTTTGTTAAGAAAGGCAAAACAAATCAATACGAGGGCAAAGACCAGTTCAATAGTAGCTACACCCCAGCTTGGAAGGCCAACGCGATCGGCAACGAAAAAAATGACCATAATGGCGATTAAGAATGTAATGGCATACTTTCCGACAGCGATAGAAGCCGTACCGTAAGACGCCTGCTTGGTATGAGCCGGCGTCGTCCGGTTAAAGTATTTCGCCATGACTGCTCCGAGAATGAGCGTGCAAATACCTATTAAATAAAACGGCATTCTCCAGCCTTGAGTTGTTCCAAACAACGTAGAACCCCAATTAATCATGTACGGCGCTAAAAGGGTCTCTAATGTAATACCTACGGAAAAACCACTAATAACCACGCCCATGCCCAAACCGCGTTTCTCGAATGGACTAACCTCCGCAATTAGCGTGCGGTCATTTGCATAAAGCATCCCGTCCCCAAGTCCAGTGACTACGCGAAGAGCCACAAAGCCTAGGAGCGTGGCTAGAAGTCCACTCGCTAAGGTACCAATCCCACCTAGTATTACACCGATTGCAATAATCTTCCTGTGTCCAAATCGGTCCCCCAAGTACCCGCCTGGAAACTGGTTCAACATGTAACCAGTAAACAATACGCTACCAATGAGTCCCCCGACCGCGAATGGATGTGCAGCGGTTAATAGGAATGCTACCTTGTGCTGGATCATCCATGTGATCACGGGCCCCGATATCGATCTGTCCGCCGCGCTGACCATCCATCCCATCATTAGAATCAGCCACATCGTTCGATAGTTGAATCCTCTTTCTGTATTAATCATTAGCTGTTTCCTCCTTACAAGAGAAATAAGGGTTGTGTAGGCGTCTCAAATTTTTCCCACTCATTACAGAGGCTACCGACCCGGTACTTAATGCAAGTGACTCATTCGCCGTTTATTGCGTTCAACCCAGGTAGCTAGTGATAATCTAATCGGAGGAAACCTTACCTGTTTGCATTTCCCAAGCCTGTTCTGGCGATAAGACAGGCAGATGAGTCGGTTATAAACACGCCATTTTATGGTTTGAATATTTAGATTTTTATTGCAGCGTCACGAGCTACCTCGAGATACATAGACACCGTCGACTGAACTCTGCCTCCTCAATGTTGTTTCACCTTTTAAGGTTCATGACAACGCTTACAGAAGTTGAGTAGGGATATCACGCCCCCCTTCTCTTATGATGTTTGTATAGTATAATAGTCTGAACTAATGAACAATATAGAAAATTCTATCGGTTTATAGGCCGTGGCTATGGTGAATCGGAATAACCTCAATCTGTAGTGATGAGACGTACCGACGCAGTCAGTTGGTATGGTTCACTGATGTATATGATTGGAGGAATATCTTTGGAAATTCGCCTGTTGGAATATTTTATAAAACTTTCTGAAGAACTTCATTTTACGCGCGCGGCGGAGCTTTTGGGTATTACACAGCCTACATTAAGTCAACAAATTCAGCTGTTGGAATCCCGTCTCGACACTAAATTATTTGAACGTTCAGGTAAAAAAATTAACCTTACCCAATCCGGGAAAATTCTACGAGATCATGCGCTTCGTATTTTTTACGAATTAGACCAAGCCATTATCGAGATCCAACAGTTGCACGTCTTAAGACGGAGAAGTTTAAACGTTGGATGTGCAGGAACCCATATGTTAATTCAACCGGCAATTGCCTTTCAAGAAAAATATCCCGATATTGAATTATCGATCACAGATTTACGATCGGAAGAAACGATTGAAGCGCTGTTGAATCACAAATTGGATCTCGGTATCATTTTCCTACCAACAACCGACCCCAGGCTAGAATGCATACATTTATACGAAGAAGAGTTCTGTCTTGTTTTATCAAACGGCCACAGTCTTGCCAGAACAAAATCAGTAACCCTCGAAGAATTACGTTCAACTCCATTGGCATTACTACCGAAGCGTTACTTGATTCGTCAATTCATCGACGAATATACGAATCCTCGCGGTTTTAAATTAACTCCAACATTACAACTATCGAGTCTAGAATCGCTGCGCCAAATTCTAACATACCATGAACTGGGATCCATTTTGACCCATTCCTATCTGAAACAAATCTCTGACCCCAACCTCGTTGCGGTACCGATCGTCAATTTCCCACGCATGTCGGTCAGTCTCGTCTATCCTCAAAACACCCCTCTCGACTCTGTCAGTAAACTGTTTATTCAAAGTGTTCTCGACATATACAGACCACATCATGCAACAGCTAAAGAGATACAAGAGCCTCACTGCGATTCCACAAGACCAGATTGACCACTCTACTTTACCCAATCACTCGCGCGTTACGAGGCCACATTTGTCTGTCTGAGCTCTAAAGTGGATTGTCGATTACCCGTCGCGTGGCACGCGTGCAGTTTCCCGCGCACCCCCTCCACGGCTGGAAGTGTCTAGGACTTACGACCATCGTCTTATATCGCGTCGTTCCTGACAGCGCTATCATAAAACCAACAAGGCGTGATGGTGGCGACTATCATGATGGTAAAAACCTGAAGAGGTCATCCGCAAGACTAGAAAACTGGAGGCGATACACATGAGTGTTGACGCTGTATCAACAGAGTGGCTACGCATCGGGACACTAGAGGAAATTCAAGCTAGAGGTCCAAAGGTTGTCAAAGGTATCGCGGTTTTCTTCCACGAGGAGAGCGTTTACGCGGTCGAAAACCGCTGCCCGCACATGGGCTTCCCGCTGCACCTTGGCAGTGTGTGTGATGGCATCTTGACCTGCCACTGGCACCACGCGCGGTTTGATGTGTGTAGTGGTGGCACACTTGATCCATGGGCCGACGATGTCTCCGCCCACGAAGTCCGCGTCGAGGATAGCGTTGTCTACGCCAATCCCCTTCCGAAACGTCGCAAAGACGCACAGTGGCACTTTAAACGTCTACGTGAAGGACTTGAGCAAAACCTCTCCCTGATTATCGCGAAGGCCGTCGTTGCACTGGTCTCGCTGGGCGTACCTGATACGGACATCGCGAAAGTCGGCTGGAATTCGGGACGACGCACCGAAGTCAAGGCTGGGGGTCAGGTCTCACCATCCTAGTGAGAGACTCGGGCACTCGGAAGTGGGTATAACGCTAAATCTGTACTCACACGTCATGCCTGGCATGCAGGAAAAGACTGCTAGGGACTTTGATCAAGCACTCTTTGGAACTCAAAAATTAATGGATGTGTTCGTGGGGAAAATCCATGCGGATTAGCAATGGATTAGCGATCGGTCCACAAACACGAAAAACCGACACCCAAGTAGGTGCCGATTTTCCTTGCTACGTATGGCGGAGAGGGTGGGATTCGAACCCACGGTGCCCTTGCGAACACGGCGGTTTTCAAGACCGCTGCCTTAAACCACTCGACCACCTCTCCACGGTGGTGTGATATTTCGGATTCTGACAGCCAAGTGCCGCCAAGCACTTGACCTACCGTCATGAATCCCTGATTGGCGAAGCCCGACTTGCGTGCCTCTGTGGAGCGGAAGACGGGATTCGAACCCGCGACCCTCGCCTTGGCAAGGCGATGCTCTACCCCTGAGCCACTTCCGCATAATAAACGCTGCATGCAATAAGATACAGGACAATAGTCCAAGTTGTCAACACTTTTTCAACGGTGATTACTGGACTCCACTACGTCGAAATCGGTTCGCCAGAAACAAAAAGTCGCGCACAGCGCGACTTGCCTTGGTGAGCCATCCGCGACTCGAACGCGGGACACCCTGATTAAAAGTCAGGTGCTCTACCGACTGAGCTAATGGCTCATGTATGACAACAGGAAATAGTATACCACATATATTGAACTACATGCAATGACTTCCCAATCGCTCTATAGAACGGCCTACTTACATAAGAAACGGTCCCGCCGAGGCGAGACCGTTTGAATTTGATTCGAATTAAGAGTTGTGACCTGGATCGACCCAGATGTATGCCATCGGATCATAGGTAATGTTGCTTGTATAGAAACCATGAACCCATGGTTGTACACACCAGTGTCCAACTGTTTCCGTCGTCGGTACAAATATGGCCTCGCTCATGACTTTGTTGATAACCTTAGCGTACAGGTTATCGCGGTCAGATGCGCTTGCGTTAAACTCTGCTGCATTCAGCCATTGGTCGACTTGTGGATCGGAATAATTGGTCATGTTGTTTTCTGGAATTTGATTCGAGTTGAAGAACGTGTTCAAGAAGTCAGATGCGTCAGGATAATCTTGATTCCAACCCGAGAAGAAGACCTGTGCATCACCGCTCATGGCTTTCGTCAGGAAGTCCTTGAACGTGACTTCGTGCAAGTTGATTTTGATGCCAATGGCCTGCATCATGGCCTGGAATGCTTGGTCTTCCTTCTTGGATGTTGACTGGTTGGTATTCCACATGTCCAGCGTAACACCATTCGGGAAACCTGCGTCCTTGACGAGCTGTTTTGCCTTGGCCGGGTCATACGTATATTGAGCACTTGGATCCAGGTTCTTGACGAATCCTTCGATAGAATCTGGCATTGGCTCGTTGACAGCCTTGTCCGCACCGTTCTCTAGCTTCACATATTGCGAACGATCAAACCCATACTCGATAGCTTGACGCAGTTTCACATTGCTGAGTGGATTCGGCTTGCCGTCTAGCGTTTTCTTGACGTTTAAGCCGATATAGTACATGGAGTTCATCGGCTCTTTCATAACTAACTTGCTAAATTTGGGCGAGTTCATGATGGTGGGATAAGCGACCGTTGGGATTCCGTCGCCACCGATTAACCATGGGCTCATGAAGGCTGTTTGACCCTGTTCCCAGTGCATGGAGTCGAGCTCAGGGTTATTGTTTACATTCATTGTGACTTTGTCCAAATATGGCAATTGGTTCCCTTGCGAATCCTTTTGCCAATAGTTCGGGTTCTTCACCAATACAACCTTGTTTTGACCGTTGGATTGCAAGATAAATGGACCGGTGCCCATTGCTTTCGTGGTGTCAAACGCTGCATTGCCAACCTTGTTTACGAAACTTGGATCGGTTGCAGACAAGAACGGCATTGCGAGAATCTTGAGGAAGAACTGTTCCGGCTTGTCGAGTTGAATGACGAGCGTGTAATCGTCGGGTGTGCTCACACCGCTAATCGATTTGGCCTTCCCGTCGTAGTATGCTTGAGCGCCCGTGATGTTGAGGAAGAACGAAGCACCCGGAGACGGTTTGGGTTGCATTTTCTTATCAAGAATGCGTTGCAATTGATAAACAAAGTTCTTTGCTGTCATTGGGTCGCCGTTTGAGAACTTAACGCCCTTGCGAATATGGAATGTGTATGTTTTACCGTCCTGGGACACGTTCCAATCTGTTGCGAGATCACCGATTATGTCGTTCGTGCTGCCTTTATAAGTAACGAGTGGTTCATACACTTGTTGTTCGATCTCGGCGGACGTGGTATCGAAAGCCACCGCTGGATCTAAATCCGGAACGGCCTGGGTCAAATCGAGCGTAATGCTGCCGCCTTCAACTGGCTTTGAATTATCAGACGTAGAAGTACCACCTGAAGCAGTATTGCTTGCCCCGCCTGCTGAATTGCCGCCGCCGTTGCTCGTGCCGCAACCAGCAAGTAAAACACCGATCATGCTGATAGAGGCTACAGTTGCTAACCCCTTCTTCCATGACGTAGACATTTGAATTTCCCCCGTTTCTTTTTAGTCTTTTCGACTTTTTACCTCTATTGTTCCTAGCTCATCTCCTCATTGTCTCAAAAGAGTTATTCGAAGATTAAAAGCATCAGAACGATTTAAATTATAAAGTGAATGCACTGGATACTCAACTACTTTATTTGCGAAATAACGTAATTTTTGTCGATTGGTTTAGACAGCGCATAAAGGAAGGACTGTCCCAAAACAGCGTCTGATGATGCATTTTTGGGGACAGTCCCACATTGAAACAAATAAATGACTTATGAGTTGTGGCCTGGGTCGACCCAAATGTAAGCCATCGGATCGTAAGTGATATTACTCGTATAGAAGCCGTGAACCCAAGATTGTACACTCCAGTGACCCACAGTTTCCGTCGTAGGAACGAAGACTGCGTCACTCATAACCTTGTTGATAACCTTGGCGTACAGGTTGTCGCGGTCAGAAGCACTAGCGTCAAATTCAGCCGCATTCAGCCACTGATCAACCTGTGGGTCAGAGTAGTTACTCATATTGTTTTCTGGAATCTGATTCGTGTTAAAGAACGTATTTAAGAAGTCTGATGCGTCCGGATAGTCCTGGTTCCATCCCGAGAAGTAAATCGGAGCAGTGCCGCTCATCGCCTTCGTCAGGAAGTCCTTAAATGTTACTTCGTGCAAGTTGATGTTGATACCGATATTCTTCATCATGGCTTGGAACGCCTGGTCCTCTTTCTTAGCTGTCTCAGTGTCCCTGTTCCACATGTCGAGCGTTAAGCCATTTGCGTAACCCGCGTCTTTGAGAAGTTGCTTTGCCTTGTTCGGGTCAAAGCTGTACTGAGCACTCGGATCCAGGTTTTTAACAAATCCCTCGATGGAATCCGGCATTGGCTCGTTCACCGGTTTATCAGCGCCGTTCTCGAGCTTCACGTACTGGCTGCGGTCAAAGCCATATTCGATAGCTTGGCGAACCTTGATGTTGCTCAGCGGGTTCGGTTTGCCGTCGAGTGTCTTTTTCATGTTCAGTCCGATGTAGAAGAACGAGTTCTCTGGCTGCTGCATGACGAGTTGCTTATATTTTGGCGTGTTCATGATGGTCGCGTAGGCGGATGCCGGAAGTCCGTCGCCACCCATCAGCCACGGACTCATGAATGCCGTTTTCCCTTGTTCCCAATGTAGCGCGTCCAACTGCGAGTTGTTATTGATGTTAATTGTCACTTTATCCAGGTACGGCAATTGATTTCCTTGGGAGTCTTTCTGCCAATAGTTTGGATTCTTTACCAACACAACTTGGCTCTGGCTGTTCGATTGAAGAATGAACGGACCGGTGCCCATTGATTTCGTCGTGTCAAAAGCAGCGTTTCCAACCTTGTTTACGAAACTGGGGTCCGTTGCGGACAAGAACGGCATGGCGAGAATCTTGATAAAGTACTGCTGGGGTTTATCCAGCTTGATGACAAGCGTGTAGTCATCTGGCGTACTCACACCGCTGATAGACTTCGCCTTACCGTCGTAGTATGCTTGTGCACCCGTAATATTGAGGAAGAACGTATAACCTGGTGACGGTTTTGGCTGCAGATTTTTATCGAGAATTCGTTGCAACTGATAAACGAAGTTCTTGGCCGTCACGGGGTCTCCATTGGAGAATTTGACGCCATTGCGAATGTGGAATGTGTACGTTTTCCCATCCGTGGACACAGTCCAATCCGTGGCTAGATCGCCCGTCAATTGGTCCGTGCTGCCCTTGTAGGTCACCAGCGGTTCGTAGACTTGTTGTTCGATCTCGGCCGAGTTGGTATCGAATGCAACTGCCGGGTCTAAGTCCGGTACAGCCTGGGTTATGTCGAGAGTAATGCTGCCGCCTTCAACCGGCTTTGAATTATCAGACGTAGAAGTGCCACCTGACGAACCGTTCGTGGATGCAGTGTTACTGGAACCGCTCGAAGAGTTGCCGGTGTTGCTTGTTCCGCAACCAGCTAATAAAACACCAATCATAGCAACGGACGAAACAGTTGCTAAACCCTTTTTCCATGACATAGACATTTGTTTTCCCCCATTTCTTTGTAGGCCTTTCCACTTTTGTGTTCTCTACCAAATTTGGAATGACACTATTCCTTACACAATATTGTTTTTGTTAGAATACTTAGAATTATAATGCCAATGAACCGGATACTCAACTACTTTTTTGCAAAGCAACTTGGTATTCGATTCCGCACGAAAAGAGGCTATCCCCAGCATGGTGAATGCCATGCGGGACAGCCTCTTTTGTGGTAGATTTTCAGTTTATCAGTCGTAACGAATCCGTGGGTCAACCAATCCGTAAGTGATGTCGACAAGGAGATTGAAGATGACGACAAACACACCCAGCAACAATACGGTTCCCATGATAACAGGGATGTCTTGGTTTTGAATTGACGTGATGGCCAACATACCCATGCCGTTCCAGTTGAAGGTTTCCTCAACAAGGACGACACCAGCAAGCAAATAACCGATATCGATCCCGCCAAAGGTGATGACAGGAATCAACGCGTTGCGCAACACATGGTTCCAGACCACTCGCCGTTCACTTGCACCTTTCGCCCGTGCCGTTCGGATGTAATCCTGATTCATGACATCAAGCATCGATGACTTCAAGAGGCGCGTGTAGTAAGCGGCCCCCGTGATCCCGTACGTGATGGCCGGAAGAATCAGGTATTGGAACCCTCCTGATCCGCCGAGCGGAAAAATCTGAAGTTTGAACCCAAACAGAACCAGCAACAGGAGGCCAAGCCAGTATACCGGGATCGAGATACCGACAAGTGCGAGCGCACTAACCACCATATCACGTTTCTTGTTTGCGTGACGGGCTGTATAAATCCCCAAAGGAATACCGATAATCAATTCTGCAATCCAGCATCCAAGTGCCAGTTCGGCCGTGGGACCCATGCGTTCCCCAATCATGCCCAGAACTGGACGGTGGAAGATATACGACGTTCCCAGATTGCCCCGTACGAGATCCCACAGATAGTGTAAATATTGCTGATAAATCGGCAAGTTAAGTCCCAAGTCCTGACGGATTTGGGCAACGACTTCTGGTGTTGCGTGTGGCCCTGCAATAATCCGAGCCGGATCCGCCGGCACCGCGTACAAGAGCAAGAAGGCGATAATTGAAATGCCGAACAGCACGATAATTGATTGACCAATACGTCGAATGATATACGCTCCCATGATAAGTCCTCCTTTCTACTGTTAACGAGTTGCAGACTGTGGGTCTAGAATGTCGCGCAGTCCATCACCAAGAAGGTTAAAACCAATCACGGCGATAACGAGTGCGACACCAGCGCTGTACATTTCATACGGTGCGTATGTGTACGTCGTCAAACCAGCTTGAATCATATCGCCCCAATCAGGTGTTGGCGGTTGTACACCGACACCCAGGTAACTTAACCCCGCAGCGACCAAGATGTTAGACCCCACGTTAAGTGTAGAAAGAACGATGACGGGACCGAAAACGTTTGGCAGAATAATGCGGAACATGATGCGCCATTCGGACGCCCCAAGTGCGCGCGCTGCTTGCACGTACTCAAGCTCCCGGACCTGCAACACTTGTCCGCGCACGACACGCGCCATCACGCCCCAGCCAAGAACACCGATGGCAAATAGGATGTTCCACAGACTGGAACCGAGTACAGCCACCAGGGCCAGTGCGAACAGCAAGAACGGGAATGCCAAAATCATGTCGGTGATACGCATGATGAGCGCATCGACCCAACCGCCAAAAGCTCCGGCGATAAGGCCCAGGACGACACCGACAAACAAGTTAATCGCCATAGACACCAAACCGATGAGCAGTGACACACGGCCGCCCCAAATTACGCGGGATAGAACGTCACGTCCGTTGCCATCCGCCCCGAGCCAAAATTTGGACGAAGGTCCTACGGGAATCCCCTGATCATTCAACGCATCTGGATAGACTTGAATCGGATCGTGTGGTGCAATCCAGGGCGCGAGCAGTGAAACAATGACCATAACGAGCACGATCACGGCACCAATATAGACCAGTGGATACTGTTTTAATGACTTGCGAAACTTGCTCTTCTTCTTCGGTTCCTTTGGTGCAATTGTCGCTGCACCAGCAGTTACTGACATGTCATTACCTCCTCATCCCAAGACACCCTGTTTTAGGGTACCCGTGCAGTTTCTTAATATAAATGGCACGCGACCTGGTGTTTCGGTCGAACTTCCTTCCACGTGGGCTTTTCCCGTTTACAAATGTCCATCGCCATTGGGCAACGTGTGTGGAACGGGCATCCGCTTGGCGGGTTTGCCGGGCTCGGCAGGTCACCTTGGAGGATGATCCGATCGCGCTTTACGTCCGGGTCAGGAACGGGGACGGCAGACAGCAACGCTTGCGTATATGGATGAAGCGGTTCGTTGAAGAGATCGTCACTTTCAGCCGATTCCGCCATGTGTCCGAGGTACATCACGAGAATGCGATCGCTAATATGGCGAACCACACTCAAATCGTGAGCGACAAAAATGTAAGTCAAATTGAAGTCTGACTGCAGATCTTCAAGGAGATTTAGAACCTGGCTCTGTACCGACACGTCAAGTGCTGCGACAGGTTCATCAAGAATAATGAGCTTCGGATTTACGGTCAAGGCACGCGCGATCCCGATACGTTGCCGTTGACCACCGGAAAATTCGTATGGATAGCGGTTTGCGTACTCTGGATCGAGTCCGACACGATCCAACAGGGAACGCACACGTTCCATTTGACTGCTCTTCGTACCGATGTTGTGAATTTGCATTGGTTCCATCAACGTCTGCGCGATGGTGTAGCGCGGGTTGAGTGACGCATATGGATCTTGGAATACAAGTTGCATTTCGCGGCGCATGGCGCGCATTTGGGATTTCGTTAATTTTGTAATTTCTTTGCCTTCAAAAAGGACTTTCCCAGCAGACGGTTCAATCAACCGCAGAACACTTCGGCCCATCGTCGACTTACCACATCCGGACTCCCCTACAACGCCGAGGGTTTCACCCTGTTGCAGCGAAAAGTCGACGCCGTCAACAGCGCGAACATTGCCGACAGTTTTACGGAACAGACCGCGCTTAATGGGAAAATATTTCTTCAGGCCTTCTACTTGCAAAAGTGGTGTAGTCTGCGCCATTTAGCGACCCCCCTCTTGTAGGAAACAACGTGATCTATGACCGTCTTCGACTTCGAACAAGTCGGGGTTGTGCGTGACACACTTGTCCATGGCAAATGGACAACGAGGTGCAAAGCGGCAGCCTTCCGGCATATTTCGAAGGGACGGTACATTGCCTTCGATAGGCTCCAGACGTTTTCTCTCGCCTGTCATCTTTGGAATGGAATTGAGCAGTCCACGTGTATATGGATGTTGCGGATTGTGGAAGATTTTCCGAACTGGCCCCTCTTCGACAACGCGGCCAGCATACATGACGGCAACTCTATCGCACATTTCTGCGACGACGCCGAGATCGTGTGTGATCAATAAAATAGAAGTCCCATTTTCCTTAGCCAGTTTCTTCATCAACTCAAGAATCTGAGCTTGAATCGTAACGTCCAGTGCCGTCGTCGGCTCGTCTGCGATCAAGAGCGTAGGATTACATGCCATAGCGATGGCAATCATCACGCGCTGACGCATGCCTCCGGACAGTTGGTGCGGATACTCGTCAACAATTTGCTCGGGACGGGGAATTCCGACCTTCTTCAGCATCTCGATAGCTTCCCGCTGAGCCTGACGCGGGGTCATGCCGCGGTGAAGAATCAATGTTTCACCAATCTGCCGCCCAATTTTGTGAACTGGATTGAGCGAAGTCATTGGCTCCTGAAAGATCATCCCGATCTCATTGCCGCGCACGCGACGCATCTGTGGCTCCGTGAGCTTTAATAGATCGCGGTCATTGTACACAATTTCACCGGTAACTTTTGTTGGATCTTTTAATAATCGCATAATGGACATCGAAGTTACGCTCTTACCACATCCAGACTCACCAACGAGTCCCAGCGTTTCACCCGCTCCGATGTGAAAGTTCACGCCTTGAACTGCCTTGTAGTATTTCTCGTCAATTTGAAATTGAATTTGCAAGTCCTTCACTTCGAGTACGTTCGACACAGCTTTCCCCTCTTTCCCTACAAAACACTTGATCGACCAGTCTAACACCCGGCCTAGCACTCCGGTTCTAGTCTATGGAAATATTAGAAAGGTCAAAAAGAAACTATGACTTTACATACGCTTAATAAAACGGCAAAAGGGTCACTCAAGTCAAGTAGAAGTATAACAAGTTTTCTTTAATTTCGTAACGGAGATTATTGGAACTGTAAGACGATGTCATTTTGCATTTCCTCAAATTGGTACGTATAGAGATTTTCTTGATCGGTCAATGTAGCCACATGGACAATAGACAAAAATTCCAGAACCGAATCACACGCGTTTGCCTCGTTGGGGTTACCCTGTGGTCCGCCACGTGGAATGTCGTAACGGCTAAACCACTATCAGACAGGAATTTGGATAACACTGCTATATACGCCTTTGGTAAGTCTTACGACTTAAGTCAGTACAATACACAGAAAGGTGCATTTCTCTTAACTGCCTACAACCTAGATAAACGTTCTACCGGAAAGTCACCAGGCGACCCAGGGTTCGGCATCACCGCCACCGGAACACTCGCGGAGACTGGGCGTACGGTTGCAGTTGACCCTCGAATTGTTCCATACGGGTCCCTGTTGTACATCGACGGTATCGGTTGGAGAGTGGCAGAAGACACTGGGGGTGCAATCCGAGGGCACCATATCGACGTGCTCGTTGACAGTCGACAAAAAGCCATGGTGTTTGGCGTAAAACGCGACTGCCAAGTGAAAGTGTTCATCCCCAATCGCACAAACTGGTCTGTTCGCGCAATACGAGACCAAAGCCAAGTCAGTTACAGATGAAAATACTGTACGATAGCTGACGAAAATGCAGGAAACATGGGCCCAAAACGTTCAACAGCCTCCCGTACTTCGTGTGGCTGTACATTGGCGTGATCACGGATAAAACGTGCTCGAAGAGGCATAATTTCACTGAATGACACGAACCAGTCATTTTCGAGGACATTTTCCTCCACGAGAACTTTTAAAATGTCGGCGTATCCGCCGGGATCGCGCATAACCAATGCATCAATGATAAGCGACCCAATATCGGTCGTATACTCAACGCTCGTATGAAGCGCGCGTTCTGCGGCCAAGCGCCACGTTAAGTCCAACTCCCAAGGGTCCTCCCTCTGTGCCAGGGTCAGCATCCACGAAACTCTCTCATCCAACCCCTTGAGCCATGCTCGAATTTGTTCTTTCTGCGCCTCCGTTACAAACATGCGCTTACTCCACTCCCTGCCTCTAAAACGTCCTTTACAAAGGGCCAGATGTCTTCGTACATGGTGTCTTTCATGATTGGGCTGATATCCTGACGATGTCTGGCATCGATTGGCTCAACGACGGGACGAAAAATACAGACGTCCATAATTTCGGACGCCTGAGGTCGCGCAGCGATGTCCAGAACGTCTGCCAGGTACACCCATTTTCGAACAGACTGTCGATGGTGAGATGTATCGAACTGATACTCAGCGACCCAATTCAACTTGCCGAGTGTGAGTCCGGCCTCCTCGAAGGCCTCTCTTCGTGCGGCTTCCTCCGGGCTCTCACCATGCTCCAACTTGCCGCCTGGCACTTCCCACCCGCGTGTGGGGTGGTGTACCCAGACGAGACCGCCAATCATAATAGGGAAAATGAGGACAGAATGTGGAAGTTCAGTCAGACGGCTTTGGTTCATGTGGAGGTCGTGCGCAGGCGACCAGATGTCCGTGTCCGATGCGTCCCGCATCGTTCACCACCACTTTCCGAAAAAAATCCCTATCACCAACCCGAGTAGACCACCTACAACAATTTCTCCAGGCTCATGACCGAGAATTTCTTTCAAACGTTCGCCTTCAAGTTGTTCCGCTGCAGCAGGCTCAGTGAGGGTGCGTTGAGAAAACTCCATCGCGATCCGGTTCAACAAAACTGCATGCTCACCCGCATGGCGGCGAATCCCACCGGCATCGTAAAGCACGATGGCGGCAAACACGACGGCCGTCGCAAAGACGGGCGATTGCGGTCCAACGACAAACCAGAGTGCAGTCGCAAGTGCGACAACCCCGGCAGCGTGTGAACTCGGCATGCCACCAGCGTCGATCACCTTATGGAAGTCCCACGAGCGTGTCTGGACAAAATGAACAGGGACTTTTAATGCTTGTGTGATAATAATTGCGCAAAGAGCGGCCATCAGTGGTGCATTGCTCCACAGGCCTTGCACAAAATGCGGAAAATCCGGCATGAATGCGTGCCCTCCCCAATAGGGCGGGCGCCTTGGCGGCGCCCATTTATCCACCGTTCACTTTACCATTGTTGAATATCCTTGACCACTGTACTGTCGAGACGTTTAACCAATTCCGTCACGAGACGTACACCATTTTCAAAATCGTCCTGGTGGAAAATGGCGTTGTGGCTGTGAATATACCTTGTTGCATAGCCAATGGCAACGCTCGGCACGCCTATCCCGTGCAGGTGGAATGCTCCCGCATCGGTGCCACCGCCTTGCAGGCTTTCGACTTGAACCGGAATTTTTGCGTCACTTGCCGTATCCAAGACAAAATCCCGGAAGCGGTTGTTCGGAATCATCGATCCGTCAAATATCATGAGCAGCGGGCCTTTCCCCACGTCAGCGAGATGTCCCCGCTCATCTTCACTTACACCTGGCGTATCACCCGCGATCCCGACGTCAAGGGCAATGGCAACATCCGGATCGACTTTGTGCACAAGCGTCCGTGCTCCACGGAGCCCGACTTCCTCTTGTGTCGTTGCCCCAGCATAGACGGTGTTCGGGTGTTTTTCACCTTGCAGATCGCGAAGGACCTCAAGTGCCGTAGCACAACCCAAGCGGTTGTCCAATGCTTTCGCAACAAACAGCTTCGAATTTGTCATTTGCGTAAATGGGCTCCACGGCACAATTGCGTCACCAGGCTTAACACCCATCTCTTCTGCTTCTTCTCGACTGAACGCGCCGATGTCAATAAACATATCCTTGATCTCGACCACTTCGTTGCGTTCTTTTGCTGGCAGGATGTGCGGTGGCTTAGAACCTGTTACACCGATGACGTCCCCTTTACGTGTCTGAACCACAACACGCTGAGAGAGCATCACTTGTGACCACCAACCGCCAATGGTTTGAAACTTGATAAATCCTTCCTTGGTGATGTTGGTGACCATAAAGCCGATTTCGTCCAAGTGGCCTGTAACCAGGACGCGCGGACCCTTTGCATCACCGGTCTTCACACCGACAATTCCGCCCGTATTGTCCCGCACAATGCTTTCGGACAAGGGTGTCAAATGCTGCTCATAGACTTTCCGAACGTTTGATTCGTAACCGGAAATGCCGTTCGCATCACACAATTCACGAATGACTTCAATTCGCGACTTCACGTTCATATCCCCCTAATCAGCAACTTCTGAAAACACAGAGCAACCCTATGGTACCACAACTGAATTTTCAATTCAGACAAGCCCGAAAGTCGTCTTCAACTGACGAGCCTGAACTGAATATCTTGTGAAGCGTAGCGACTCTAGAGGGGGCTTTGGAAATGGTTAAGATTGAGCCAATTTGGATAGATGGTTATGCCTTCACAACAACCCACGTTGCCCTGCCAAAGACAAACTTGCTAATGGTCAGCAACAGTGTCGGCTATGTCATGTGTGGCGCACTCGATGTGGGATTGCTGCGTGACAAACTCGCGAGCCGCGGCATCATCGCCGCGCGTGCGACCGGCGTCAAGACCATGGAGGAATTGATCCAGGGCAACGTCGAAAGCTGCACCCAGGAGGCCGAAGCCATCGGCATCACAGTCGGCATGTCCATGACAGATGCGTTGAAACGCATAGGAGAAGCGGAACGACGGGCGCTTCGCGGCGCAGAGTAAAGGCGTTCGCCTGAGGCGGGCGTGGAAGGCCGGCGACGGCACGCTGTGGAAGCACTGGTGTGCGGGGCTGGGAGGCGGCCCGGGGAAGGCGGCGGCCGCAGGGGCTAGCGCGGGGCGGCATGGGCGTGGGTGGCCGCGGGGCGGGCGGCGCTCTCGTGGGGCAGGCCGTGCTGCGACATGGGGGGAATCGGTGATCGGTTCTGAAGAAGACTGGCTTTCTACGGGGATTCAGCGTCCTATGTAAACTAGACAGTTGTTCATCTAAGGAACCAGCAGATTGTAATGGTATGCGATAAAGACTCACCTCGCCGATGAAGGTGGTCGGTGCGACAAGGCCGTGGTATTCCCTAGTTCTCTACTTTACGTCTTGGCACACGCGATTAACGAACGGGGAAACCTTAGTTTCCATCGGTCACGACTTCGGATTCGTGAAAATAGCGAGCTAAGGGCATCCGGTTCCGTTAGTCACTTGAAGGTGATTGAATTCGCTCAACAAAGGATCCATATTCCTCTATGCGACACGTCTTCATGGTTGAGGCTTTGGATATCCGACGAGCCATGAGAATTCCAAGAGGGTGGGTCGTTACCCAGACCGTGAAACGGGCATACAAGGAAAAATCCCTGTAACTCAAGTCCCCACCGGGAGCAGATAACACGCTCGGGCAACCCTCGTGTACCCGCACTCGTTCCAGCCTCCAGCCGCCAGCCAGCACCATGCCCGCGTGAGACCTCCACCGAACCCGTGCGCCTACCCCGCACCCACCAACGAAAAGGGGGCAGCACACAGAAACCTGTGTCCTGCCCCTTTTTATGCAAAGTTTCACTGGAACTATCGGCTGCGCATGTGTTCCAAACGAATTGCCCGTTTGTGGACCGTGTGCGACCAGTTGCGGTTCGCTTTTGTAAAGTACGCCTGCAGTGTCACTGGACCCCATGTCCAAAGGAAAAACGGCAAGATGGCCAACCCGAAATAGGCTCTCCAATTCACTCGCTCTAAGAGTAAAGCCAACGGCATCTGTAGGTATAGGAACAAATTGACACCGACCCAAAAATCAGTAGGCAATAGATGTGTGATGTGGGTGACAACAGTCTGCTTCGGTGTTGTGACTTGGAGCAACATCATGATGGATGTGAGAAAAAGGATTAAAAAGCGCATTGGCTGGAATAGGTAAATTCCGGCGTCCAACTTGACCAAATTGCGTTCCATGAGTCCCTGTCTCAACAGGGGGAACATGTGATGCTTGGCACAATGAAAGTGGCCCTGCATCCACCGCAGCCGTTGCCGGCAAGAGGCCAAGATTTCCGTTGGCTTTTCGTCGTAAACCTTCGCATCATGTGCCCAAATTGGAATGACGCCGCGTTCTACACAGCGAACCCCAAATTCAAGGTCTTCAGTTAAGCCGGTGGCTTCCCAGCCCATCTCTTGCAGCAGCTGATAATCAATGCACAGACCCGTACCGCCAAGGGAACAGGATAACTGTAGATTCTGCCGTGCTTTCTGCCACATTCGGTTACTAAACCAATAGGAGATGGCCATCGATACACTTACCCAACTGTCGAATGGGTTTTTGACCCCCAGATAACCTTGAATAACCTTGTGCCCTCGACACAGTTTGTCGTTCATGATGCGGAGGAATGCAGGTTCAACAAGGTTGTCGGCGTCGAACATAACGATGGCATCATATGGCTTTTGCGAAGCCTTAAACCGCTCCAGAATCGACTCGATAGCGAATCCCTTGCCCCTTTTCTCCTTGTCCGTTCGCTCATGCACGATGGCACCGTGATTGCGTCCGACGTCTGCCGTGTGATCCGTACAGTTATCTGCGATGAGATGCACATCAAACAGTTCAGCCGGATAATCTTGCGATTTGAGGCTGTCGAGGAGGGGGCCAACAACCCGTTCCTCGTTGTGACCAGGAATGACAACCGCAAATCGTTTGCGTGGTTCGTGAATAATTTTTTCCTTGCGGTGCCAAATGCCGAAAACGGACATGGCGATTTGATATACGCCAATTGCCCCAGTGAAAATTTGCATGATCACGTACACGACATTCAAAATACCGTGAAGTAGGGACATGCAGAACCCTCAACTTTCCCTATCAGTCTGATGCGTCGCATTCGACTGACGATTTTGTTCCTCGAACCACCACACCATTCTGGGGATAAAGTATACCCATGTCAACGACAAGTCCTGTCGAACGACGTTGACTCTGGATGGCGTTCACTTTTCTAGACAAATCGGTTACGATATCCAAAGTCTATCGGTTGGAGCCTCTGGTTTATGGGGGTACATTTAAAACGTAGACAGACCGTTAGACGTCGTGTTCCAAATATGTGCAAAACGAAATGGAGGATGAAATGTTGTCCGGCCTGAATGTCCTCATATCGCACCATGGGAATATAGCCATTTTCCTGCTGATGGCACTCGAAAGTACGTGCATTCCCATCCCATCTGAAGTTGTTATGCCGTTTGCGGGTTACCTTGCCTATGTACATACTTTAAGTTTTTGGCCGGTAGTTATTATCGGGACGATTGCAAATGTTGTGGGCGGATTGATCGCGTACGCGATCGGGCTTTACGGTGGTCGACCGTTCATTCAGCGGTTTGGTAAATACGTCCTGCTCAGCCCTCGTCACATGGATAAGGCCGAGCATTGGTTCCAGAAATATGGTGAAGTGACCGTCTTCTTCGGCCGCATGGTTCCGGCCGTAAGGACATTCGTTTCACTTCCTGCGGGTATCGCACGGATGCCTATCTGGCGATTTATCATTTTCTCAGCGCTCGGCTCCCTGCCGTGGAATTTCGCAATGGTTTATGCTGGATTTCAGCTTCATGCTCATTACGCTGTGATCGCTGAAAAGCTAAAACCGTTGACGTATGTCGGTGCAGCCATTCTTGTTATCGCTGTCTTATGGTTTTGGTTTAGTCGCCGAAAGGGGACTCAGTCCCGATCGTAGATAATGGACTTTACCCGAGTGGACATGGGGTCAGAACCACTTTCCAGCATTTCCTTCGGCAGAAACAACCGGTGCTCATGACTTGGGACAAGTGTTCGAATGAGTTTGGATACTTGGCTCAAGTCTGTAAATTCTCCTCGATTGTCAACCAGTGTAATACCCTGCCCAAGTACTTCGTATCCTGGAATATGTGAAACTCTCTCAGTGACGTAGTAGTCTGGATGAAATCCCATCGCTTTCGCAATCGTGCGCAAGGAAGCCCATTCGCTCACCGATGGCTTGTCTCGCACAACAGGAGCGAAAAGCTTGCGATTGAGAAACCTCGTCGCCAAGTCGGAGAGTATTTCGTCCTTGTCCTCGGACCAGAGGTGAAAAGCATAAATAAGTACGGACTCATCGAGGCGCAGATATGCCTCGACGGAACTGTCGCCGCCCGTCAAGACACTGAGGAGTGCCGGTGGCACTTGAATCTCGTGACCGAGTTCCAGTAAGTCGCGTACGCGGGTAATGATTTTCTCCACGAGTACATCGCTTCCCACTGTAACTGGGTGCAAATAAACCTGCACGTACATGAAGTATCGTGCCAGCAAGTACTGTTCAACCGTATGTAAACTCATGCGTTTCACGTATATGTGGCCATCTTGATATGTGAGGGAACGAACGAGACGTGTCAGTTCAAATTGACCATAGGACACACCAGTTGCCATTGCGTCGCGGAGCATGTAATCCATCCGATCAACATCTAACTGGCTGGAAACCAATGCCTCAATACAAGGAAACTTGCCATCCTTGTTCAATATCGAGACAAGGTCCTTTGCGAAATTGGAATCGACTTCATCAAGTATTGACCGAAGGGACGGATCCTCCATGATAATCCGCTTTGTCCAACGCTCGTGATGAACGCCCAGCACAGACTCAAATGTATGCGAGAACGGGCCATGACCCACATCGTGTAATAATGCTGCGGATAACGCCAATAGCGTGTCTCGTTCATCACTTGGCCATCCACATTCCCGTTCCAGGTGCAGAAGCACACGACGCATTGTTTCGTAAGCGCCAAGTGAGTGCGCAAACCGGGTGTGTTCAGCACCGTGAAACGTCATATAAGACGTTCCGAGCTGTCGGATCCGCCGCAAACGCTGGACGGCGGATGTGTTGACGAGTGACCAAATCAACGAGTGATCAAACAAAATCTCATCATGTACAGGATCTTTCAGTACCTTCTCAAACACTAGACATCACTCCCTGTAAAAAAAGCCTGTGGTCCTATCACCACAGGCTGTCACCGCTTTTCGAGTTAGTCGCATGACCCCGGTTCCCCAGCTTTCGTTGCTGTGCGAAAACTGGATCCACAACCGCACATGGACGACGCGTTGGGATTGTTAATTTTAAAGCCTTGTCCCGTTAGATCATCGATGAAATCGACTTCCGATCCGTCGATGAGTTCGAGACTTTCCGGATCGACAATTACTTTGACACCTTTTTGGGAAAAGACGTGATCGTTTGGCTTTTCGGCATCCAGTGCCATACCATAACTGTATCCCGTGCATCCGCCCAAACGGGTGTACAGACGCAAAGCCTCTTCGTCTGGACCGTTTTCACTGATCATTTCACGCAACTTGTCCGCTGCGGAGTCGGTGATTGTAATCATCGTGCATCCCCCGTTCGCTTAGAGGTTAGTCTTGCGCGTTCACAGCACATACCATGATGCGGAGAACACTGTGAACGTCAGACCGTACTTATAGTATACGAAAAACAGAACGCTTTCGCATATGGCGATGCGTCAACTCATTGTAGCTCGCGAACCTGCGCAATCACTTCATCGGCGTGACCATCCACTTTAACCTTCGGGAAAATGGCGGCGATTTTGCCGTCGCGATCGATCACGAAAGTCGTACGCTCAATGCCAATACTCGTCTTACCGTACATGTTCTTTTCTTTGAGAACGCCGTATGCCTCACAGATCTGGCTGTCTTCATCAACGATGAGGGGAAAGTTCAGCCCGTACTTTTCACGGAACTTCAGGTGAGACTTTGCCGAGTCTCTCGACACGCCGTAAATGTGTGCACCTGCATCGGCAAACTCGGACTTCATATCGCGAAAGGCACAAGCTTCCTTTGTACATCCCGGTGTGTCATCTTTCGGGTAAAAGTACAAGACGACAATCTGTCCAGCAAGTGCATCCAAGGATACCGATTGTCCATCTTGATCGATTGACTGAAACCGTGGAGCCATATCTCCCACTTGTAATTCCGCCATTTGTTCGTCCTCCTCAAGATTCGTTTCGAACGACTTTGATATAGCGAATTTCCGGATCATCCGGGCCTTGAACCGGCAGTCCAGCACGGAGATTCTCCTCGATATAATCGATACTCTCCTGTGTAACCACCTCACCCGGCAACAGGACGGGGATCCCCGGTGGATAAACCATGATCATCTCCGCCATGGTCCGCCCCACAGACTCGGAGAGTGCGACCACTTCCGTTTGAGCGTAGAAAGCGGACCTGGGCGACATCGTTAAGCTTGGCATTGGTGGCACCCGGACGACCACTTCCCGCTTCCCTTGGCGATCACGATAGGCATCCGCAATTTGCACCAATGCGCTCACGAGTGCATCGATGTCAGCCTGGGTGTCTCCCCACGAGACGATGCACAAAATATTGTATAAGTCGCTGAGTTCAACCTCTATATTGTAATTCTCACGAAGCATTCGTTCCACATCGTAGCCCGTGACGCCGAGATCCTTGACGGAAACCGTCAGTTTCGTCGGATCGAACGCGAAGGCTGCACTGCTGTTCAGACGAGACTCATCGAGACATGTCAGTCCCGGGATAGCGTTAATTCGAGCCCGCGCGGTCAGTGCTAGGTCAATGGCATACGAGATCCGATCGTGTCCGTTCTCCGCCAGTTCCTTCCTAGCAACGTCCAGCGATGCTAGCAAAAGATACGACGTGGACGTTGTCGTCAGCATACTCATGACCACCTGCACGTGCCTGGGGTCGATCATCCCTTCTCGCACGTTCAACACGCTGGATCCTGTCATCGATCCGCCTAATTTGTGGACGCTGGTCGCGGCCATGTCAGCTCCAGCTTGCATGGCGGACAGCGGCAGTGACGAATGAAACCCCGTATGAACACCGTGTGCTTCGTCAACGAGTACGGGCACACCGTAGCTGTGTGCAACATCCACAATGCGCGATAAATCTGCCGAGATTCCAAAGTACGTGGGATTGATCACCACCAACGCCCGTGCATCTGGGTTAGCTGCCAGTCCTTCCGCAACGCACTCAACTGACAGACCGTGTGAGATACCAAATTTACTGTCCACTTCAGGATGGAGAAAAATTGGACGCGCATCTGCCAAAATAATGGCCGTGAGAACCGATTTGTGTACGTTGCGCGGCACGAGAATTTTATCTCCAGGACCAACGGTCGCAAGGACCATCGCGATAATCGCTGTGCTGGTCCCTTGGACGGAAAAGTATGTGTAATCCGCACCAAATGCTTCCGCAGCCAACTCCTGAGCTCGTTTAATGGCACCAGTTGGGTGGTGCAGATCATCAAGTGGCGCAATGTTGATCAGATCCAGAGAAAGTGCTGCGTCGCCGACAAACGAACGGAAGCGATTTTCCATGCCCCGTCCGTGTTTATGTCCTGGAATATGAAACTGGATAGGCTTACGCTCTGCATGGCTCAACAGCGTATCGAATAACGGTGTCTCGTTTTGATTCAACGACTCAAATTCCTCCTGCCCGGTTTACGAGCCTACGACGAAAACGCCTGGCGAAACGAATCGGACGCGTTTTCCCACAAGTCCGGCCGTATTTTCTGTAAGTGTGCCCCCAATTTATTGACAACTTCTCGGGGAAGGCCCTGCACATCCACCTGGCCTCGTACCGCTTTATCCATTTGATTGACTTGTTCCGACAGTTTTTTGTACCCCATCTTTGTGCTGTCGTCAATCCATAAATCAAACGGCATCGCCCCAGCATAACCAAGACCGTTCTCTTGCCGCTTTAACGTGATCCAAAGTCCTTGAATGTGGCGGGCATCAGGAACCGCGCTTTGGTCGTCGACAAATTTAACGCCGACCTCTAATCGGCTCTTTGCGTGAATCGCACCGTTATCGATAAACACTTCATCTCCATCTAAAAACACCGCAGACAGACCCTTCATTTGGTCGTCCGTCTGATGTTTCGAAGTCCCTGTTAGGTTTAACTTCTGCAAGTCGATACACCTCTCTCTACACCTTCGTTCTAGCTTTATTCTAGCGTTCCAAATATGTACTGTCACACAACATGTCGGCTTTATGAATGAGACAAGAAAGAGTGGGTAAAGTAAGACCAAATTTCCCAGTGGGGTGAGGGAAGCAACATGTTTAAGCGCGTAGCCGCAGTCACGTTGGCCGCGATTTCTGGGGCCACTCTGTTAACGAGTCTATCGTTCGTGCCCAAGGCATCAGCGGCACAAACGATCTACAACACAAGCGAACCGTCTGTCATGCGCATCGCCATTCGTGAAAACAACGCGAGCGGCGAGCCAGATCCACGGGGACGTATCAATTATGTACAGGCAATTCCGTTTGGTGAGTATTGCAGGGACGTTCTCCCAAACGAGTGGTTTCCCTCGTGGAACCCAGAGTCTCTGAAAGCAGGTGCCATGGCCATCAAAATGTTCGGATGGTACCACCATCTGCACCCAGTGACGATTGATGGATTTACCTTTGACGTCGACAACACCACTAACTTTCAGCACTTTCGATACCTTTCCGGTCAACCGACAACAAACGCCGCATTTAATGCCATTGCAGGGCAAGCTTACGCGAAACCAAACGGCGAAATTATCGAGTTGAATTACCGAGCCGGTTACCGAGACGATCCCAACTGGCAGTACCGAAACGCCCAAAAAATGGCCCAATGGGGCAGCCAATACTGGGCAACTCGAGGCCAGACGTACTTGCAGATTTTGCAATTCTACTACGTTAATCGCGCGCTTTTAAAAACACAATAACGCAAGGAGTCACACGACTAATGAGACGTATCCCATCAATGAAAAGTGTGCTTTTGTGCGGTTTCGCTGCCGTCGTCTTGGTTCTATCCATTCCGACGAACCCACACGTCAAATCGACAAACCAGCCGTCATACGGCGCGATACCAACGCTCGGTCAAGCAGCTGTCACGGACGAATCAACGGATCATTCACCGGCCGCAGCCACAACAAACGGAACAAACGGTTACACGAAGCCAGTACCGAAACCGAAACCTGGGCCGCAACGCCCGAACAGTGCGGGAACACCCGGTGCAGTAAAACCAAGCCAGCCGGCCCCTGCACCGAATCAAGTGCAACCGGGTGCGCCAACGCCGAAGTCGACGAGTCCCTCTAATTCCACACAGAGCGGAACCCCATCCACCCAGCCTGCGGGACCTGAAAGCTGGGGCTACACCGGCAGAGCAAAGTTGTCCAAGCTGCGCGTCCGCGTCATCGATGGCCGTACCCAGCGACCGCTGTCCGGTGCGGAAGTCGTCGTGATCGAGACGGAAAAACGGTATAAAACGGATGCAACGGGCCACACTGAATGGTTCGAGGCGCCGGTCATTCGCAATCCCAAATACCGTCCCATGATCGCTGAATTACACGGCCAGCTAGGTGTCATCGTATACAAGAACGGGTACCGTGACTCGATTCACCTCGGCATCAGAATGCATGAGGGCATCTCACAGCAAGCAACCGTGTGGATGTATAAAATTGGGCCGCAAGACAGACGGATCGAGCCTGTCCTGTATCAGGAGCCTTATCATCACATTTGGCTTATTGAGCTGGCGGACAAATTCCGACAGAAGTCACAGATCGGTGAAGGGCCAGAACGTCCCTAACAGGAGGGCGTCTGGCCCTCCTTTTTGAAGGTACCTAGGTTACCTCAACTTGTGAACGAACGTAGAGATCCGATTCGCTGCTTCTCGCAGACGACTCTCCTCCGTCAGTAACCCCAGGCGAACGTAACCTTCACCGTGTGGGCCAAAACCGCGTCCTGGAGCAACCGCTACATGTCCTTCGACCAGAAGCCGTTCCGCAAACTCGATGGAACTAAGCTCTTTGGGAATAGGAAGCCAGCAAAAGAACGATCCCGCAGTTGCCGGCACGTCAAGTCCCCCATCTTCTGCAGCGCTTATAAATGCATTGCGGCGACGCTCATATGTCGCAACCAACGTCCCCACAGACGATTGGTCCGGCCCTAAAGCAGCAATGGCAGCCTCCTGAATTGCTGGGAAAATCGATACATAGTAGTGATCTTGAATGAGGTTTAATTGCTCGATGACTTCCGCGTTCCCCACGGCAAATGCCACACGCCAGCCCGCCATGTTGTACGTCTTACTGAGTGTGTAAATCTCGATCCCCGCCTCTTTGGCTCCAGGTCGTGCCAAGAACGACGGAGGCATCACGCCGTCGTAGCCAATGGCGCCGTACGCGAAGTCGTGCACAACCAGGACATTGTGGGCTGTTGCCCGTTCGATGACGGAGTCAAAGAATGCAGGTGTCGCACCCGCTCCTGTCGGGTTATTCGGATAGTTTAAGTACCAGATCTTCGACCTCGCCCACTCATCGTCCGTGAGGTCGTCCAGATCTGGGAGATAGTTGTTATCCGCCGTGATCGGCATCAATCTCGGCTCTCCACCGGCAAGTGCGATCCCGCTCATGTAATCTGGATAGCCCGGGTCTGGAACGAGCGCGAGGTCACCCTTCTCAAGATAAAGCTCTGCCACCTCAACAAGACCCGTCTTGCCACCCACAAGGACAGCCACTTCGCGTTGTGCATCCAACGCAACGCCATACGTGCGCCCATAAAAGTCTGCCACCGCTTGTTTCAAAGCTGGTAATCCACGAAACGGCGAATATTTGTGCGTCATCGGGTTGAGGACTGAACTTCTAAGCGCCTCCACAATGTGCGGTGGCGTGGGTAAATCAGGATTCCCCTGCCCAAGATTGATGACGTCGTGACCCTCAGCTTGAACCTCTGCCACTCGTCTTGTAAGCGATGCAAAAAACTGTGATGGCAACCGGGAAATTCGGTCTGCAACTGGAAATTTCACGTTCGTCTCTCCTCAGATCCAACATGCCAAACGAAAAACACTAGTTGAATCGCAGTTTACGCCGACGAAGGCCAATGCTCAAGACAATTCCTATCGCTACATAGTCAATCACCAACGACGTTCCACCGTAGCTGATGAATGGGAGGGTGATACCCGTCGACGGGCTTAAGTACATGTCCATGCCAATGTTCTCGAACACTTGAAACGAAATCATGCCGATAATGCCCACGACGATGTACGTTCCAAATGTGTCGCTGGCGCTCCCAGCGATTTTGACCAAGCGGTAAACGAGAATTAAAAACAGGAGAACGAGGACAGCTGAGCCCACAAAACCGAACTCTTCGCCGATGGCCGAAAAAATATAGTCCGTCCACTGGTTCGGAACCCAACCGCCTTTTGTTTCGATCCCGTTAAACAGCCCTTCACCAAACAATTGCCCACTGCCAATAGCGATTTGCGCCATGTGGACGTTATACCCTGCACCATTTGTGTCGTACGACGGATCGAGCCAAGTGAGAATACGATCCACTTGATACGACTTAAGGACATGGTGCTTGACCAACACGTTGTTGATAAAATCCGTCGATTGCACCGGAAACATCGTCGCAATCACACTAAACCCAATTACGACCACGCCGACCAAAATCATGATCACAGCAAAGTGGCTTCGTTTCGCAAATGCTGTGTACATCGTGAGGGCAATCGCAATCATGACCAGGGACTGACCGAGAGCAGGCTCTTTATAGATGAGAGCGAATGGAACGAGAAACATGAAGACGATGGGCCAAGTCTTACGAAACCTATAATCTGGAATTTCTTCTTCGTCGCGCGTCGCCATGAACGCTGCGACAGTTAGAATCATGGCGATTTTCGCCAATTCCGACGGTTGAAGCTGGATGACCTTCAGGTTGATCCAGGAGTGTGCTCCCTGATGTGCATGGAAACCAAACACGGCCACGAGCAGAACCATTGAGAACCCGTATATCCACCAGTGATATTTGCGTAAAGCACGATAATCAAACAGCATTGCGACAATCATGGCGACGATGCCAACGATTTCGTACATGATCTGCTTGGTGAGGATATGTCCGGGAATATTGCTGTTGGTCTGGCCGTAAGTGGCCGCATCGATTGCCACACAGGCGTAGACAGCCAATAACAACAAGACACCAAACACGGTGAAATCTAAATCACGAATGTTGCGACGTAACGTTTCCAATATTGCTGAACCTCCGCGTTTGATTGACTTTAAAGCTCATCATCCATGGCCGTGATGGCTGAGCGTTTGCTGTAGAACGTCCGGACAATCCGTGATAATGCCATCCACGCCAACGTCCAGCAAGGCACTCATGACCTTGGCGTCATTCACAGTCCACACGTGCACGTCTGCGCCCAATTCGTGAGCGCGCTTGACAAAATTTCGATTGACCAGCGTGTGTCCCCACACTTTATTCGGAACCTGTAATGCCACGTAGGGAACTTCCCACTTTGTAAAGGCTGTGCGAAGTTCCGAAAGTCGGAGTAAGAACTGTACGACTTCCCAAGTGGATGCACTCGTTGCAACTCTCTTACATCTCGATCTCGCCTCCACCAACGTTGCATGGTGGAATGAGGCGAGCACCACACGGTCGAATGCACCGTGTTCTTCGATAATCCGGAGAAAGGAACCAACTCGCGGCTCCTTGGGTTTCAAGTCCACATTTATTCTAATACCGGGGAACTGCCCTAACAATTCATTAAATGTTGGGATACGGATGCCCCGTCCTCGAAACGGATATGTACGACCGCCATCGGGGGTAAAGCGATAACCAAAGTCCAACCGTTGTAATTCCCGGTAGGTCATAGCCGCGATTTGACCTCTACCATTACTGACGTTGTCAACGACATCATCGTGACAGACGACCAACACACCATCCTTCGTCCAGTGGACATCCGTCTCTATCACATTGGCGCCCATTTTTATAGCCATGTCAAACGCAGGCCACGTATTTGCCGGGGCAGCCATGGATGCTCCACGGTGCGCCATCAATAAGAAATCATCGGAATCTGTGTACGGATGATGAGGCATCTGTACTCACGACCTCCCATTATAAACGACACTGGACAGTCTGTGCATTCGCCGCTACCTCCGGGATATGTGCCCCATAAGCTAGGCAGTGTCAAAGGAGGCGTATATCCATGGTTACGCATCGTAACGTTCGCAAATACCTAGGTCAGCACGTTCAATGTCACACGCCATTCGGTACATTTCAAGGCGTCGTCGTTCATCTCAGCAAACATCATATCATCCTCGGTAGTGTTGTGAGCCGTGAAGAAGCAATGGCTTCGTACCCCGAAGACGGGATGTACCGCTTTGGACCAATGGGCCCTGGCCCCGGCGGGCCAGTCGGTCCCGGCGGGCCCACACCGCCGCCCGGTGGAGGTGGAGGCTGGCACGTCGCAATTCCCATAGCGGCCATTCTCGGCATCACAGCAGTCGGTATGCATTGGTGGTAAGGCGGGCACAGCCCGCCTTCTCCATTTTCTGGACAGTGTGCCGTAAGGGAGGGAATCACGCCAAAATGTCGAAATAAAAAAGGACTGTCTGTAAAAGCAAGGGTGGTGTTTTTTTATGCGGACCGAACGGCATCAGCCGGATTACATTCTCATGATTGCGGTCCTCATGCTCACCGGAATCGGCATTGTCACTGTGTACTCAGCAAGTACCGTCATACAACTGCACAGCGGAAGCGCGGCAGACTATTACGCCGTTCGCCAACTGGGAGCAGCCATTTTCGGTCTCCTGTTGTTTGCCTTGACAACATACATGCCCTATCACATTTGGTACAAGCACGCACCAAAACTACTTTTGATCTCCACACTACTATTACTCGTCGTTCTCGTGCCAGGTGTTGGACACAGGGCACTTGGGGCAACTCGCTGGTTGGGAACGTCAAGTATCCATCTACAACCTTCGGCAGTGGCAGTTGTTGTCATTGTCATTTACCTGTCATTCCTGTTGACGAGAAAAATGACCGTCATACATGACTGGCGGCGCTCATTCAGACCGGCCATGATGGTCATCGTGATGATGACGATTCTCATCATCATCGAACCCGATATGGGTACGTCCATGGCGTTCTTTGCGACGGCTCTCGTCCTCCTCTTTGCCTCGGGAATACGCCTGCGTCCTATCATACTGACTCTCGTAGTGATGTTACCGGCTGCGTATCTCATGGCTCACCTCGCGTCATACCGAAAGGGACGCCTTGACGCGTTTATGCATCCGTTCAGCAATGCATCGCGATCCGGTGGCGGCTATCAGTTGGTCGAAGGGCTGACCGGTATCGTCAACGGCGGATTGACAGGACGAGGATTCGACTTGAGCGTCATGGCGACGGGCTATCTCCCTGAATCTTACACAGACTTCATCTTCGCAGTGTTTACGGAACAGTGGGGATGGCTTGGCGATGCTGGCCTGCTGGCCATTTTCGCCGTTCTCGTCTGGCGCGGATTTCGAATTGCACGATATGCACCCAGTCGGTTCGGTGCGCTTATGGCCATTGGCCTGACAAGCACCATCGTCATCCAAGCGGCCATCAACCTCGGCGCGGTAACGTGGCTCATCCCCGTGACTGGGATTCCCTTGCCGTTCATCAGCTACGGTGGAACGGCCATCGTCATCAATTTGTTTTCCATGGGAATCCTCATGAGCATATCACGGGAAACAGGCGATACAGTTACTGATGTGGATTCCCTTGCGGATGTGGTTTCCGTGGAACAGTTCCGCGCAGAACGTAGTTCCGTCGGCGGATCGGCATCCATTCCAGGCACGGGACGTCCCGCTAAGGTTGCCAGTTTGACGAGACACCGCGCCGGATCGTGGCAAAACGAGCGCAAGCGCGAACAAACCCGCAAGACAGACAACCGTCGGAACATTTCACTCACGTGGAAAGCACAGCAAAACAAACCCGTGTCAGGCAACAATCGCAAAAATGCTCGCAACAACGATTACCGGAACAATCGATAGAGGAGCGATGTTCATATGCCCAGTACGCTGTATCCCACCCCCGTAAAAATGAATGACGACGTCTGGCAAATCGACCTGCTCGAACAAAACATCCCCTACCGCACTGGGGCTTACGTCATCGTCGATGAACGTCCCACGCTCGTGGAAACCGGTGCAGCCAACTCGCACGAGGTTCTCATCGCGGGCCTCGATACCATTGGCCTGTCACCAAAAGACCTGGCCTATGTCATTGTCACGCATGTCCATCTCGATCACGCCGGCGGCGCCGGACAAATGATGTCCGCTGCACCCCAGGCGAAACTCGTCGTGCATCCGCGCGGCGCCAGACACATGGCCGATCCGTCGAAGCTCTGGGCCGGAGCACAAGCAGTTTACGGTGATCGGACGGAAGATCTGTTCGGTGCCGTTCAGCCCGTTCCGGAAGAGAACATTCTCATCCGGGATCACGAATCGACCCTGAACATTGGCAAACGTACTCTCACGTTCTTTGACTCACCTGGTCATGCAAAACATCACTTCACGATTCTCGATCCCGTGAGCAACGCCCTCTATGCCGGCGACGCGGCCGGCATCCTGTACCCAACGGAATTCACGGGGTACGGATACGATTTCATCATGCCGACCACGTCACCCGTCGATTTCGATCCCGCTGCCGTCCACAACACCATGGACATGCTCCGCAAACTCCCATTTGAGTGGGTGTATCATACACACTTTGGAAAATCTGCGAAAGACGAAGCCATCAAACATACAGAGCGATTGGCGGACGCTTTTGCCACCCTCATCGCCGACGTATATCAAGAAGGCGTGGAGCTTCAGACAGTGATCGCGGCGCTTCGTCAGCTCGTCGAGAACGATTTGCGTGCCCAAGGACGCACCCCAGAGAAAATTGAAGCATTAGACATCGATATCGTCCTCGATTCAATGGGTCTCTTGTACTACGAGGAAAAACCCGAAAGGACATGTCGAAGTAAGATCAGTGCACTGTTGCACGCTGTCGGCCGGATGTATGCTTGCGCTTTGAGCAAATGCGTACATCCGGCTTGCTTTTACTTCGATGATTTGGACTGTGCCTCGGTGGATAATGGTGAGGATGCCGTGAGCCCGATGGACGGATGGGATATGGGCGTTAGGTCGGTGCCCCGGAGGTCCAATGATGAGGGCATGGAATATTCTTTTGGGGATGCCCCCCTTCGTTTTTGTTTGGCAGCCGTTGGGGCACCCCCAAAGCACCAGCAGTGCTTCTCAAGATGCCCCGTCTGTTTCACATCGCTAGACAAGCCAACAGCGTGTCCATTCTCCCCGCGGCCTTCATTGTGAGCCCAGTGGGAACCTCGCCCGGACGGGGTAACTCAATTGTCCGTCGATGCGAAGGGATTCGAAGAGGCATAAATCGGGAATCGTGGTCTTCATTGCCGCCGGGGCTGCTAGCTTGTCTACGTCGACTTGGGCCCTGAGCTTGCGGGCCATTGTGATGTGCGGCTTGTAGTGCTTCTCGTCCAAGTCAAGCGACATACGGGAAAGGACTTCCTTCTTGACGCTTTCATGCAAATGGACGAGTTTCTCCCAATCCGTATCGTTCCGACGCAGGCCCAACCAGAAAACTTTGTTGCGCGAGAATTGTCCGTAATCACCACTCGTCAAACGAATGGGACTGGATGATGTCGCGGCCGCTTGGCCGGCATCTACGATAAGCGGCAGTTGTTCCTCTGGAACGAGTCCAAGAAACAGCACCGTGATATGTAACAGCGATGGATTGCTCCATGCACTCGCGTCGACGTGGTGTGTTTGCAAAGTCGACTGCAGGTGGCGAAGATTCTCCTTCCAATCGTCCGGCAATTCTAGTCCGAAAAATAACCTACGCACGCGACTCTTCCTCACCGAGCGTGATTCGACGGTATGCCCCCTCGTGGTATCCCACAAAGACATCGTCACCCGTTACAAGAATCGGTCGCTTGATCAGTTTCCCATCTTGGGACAACTCGCGAATCCACTCATCGTCAGTAAATTTAGCCGACTTCAGGTCGCGCTCCCGGTACACCGTACCTTTGACGTTAACGAAATCAAACACGGGACGATGGGATTTTTCCACCCACTCACGGATCGTTGCTTCGCTGGGTGGATTCTCAACCATATCGTGAAATTCGACCTCTCCCCCGTTTTCCTGAAGTGTCTTCAACGCCTGGCGGCAAGTCGAACAGCGACGATAACCGTATAACTTCACTTGATGACCCTCTTTCCTTCAACTACAAGAAAATCAGCTCAAAAACGACATCAGAGCTCAAAACGATGTGTGTCGCACAAGCACGGAAACGAGCTCCTCAAGACCTGCCTGGTCCTCCGCGTCAAATCGAGCTTGTACGGGGCTGTCAATGTCCAGCACGCCGATAAGCCTGCCCTCGATGACGATGGGGACGACGATTTCCGATCTCGATGCCGGATCGCAGGCAATATGTCCTGGGAAGGCGAACACGTCCTCGACGACGGTCGTTCGTCGGTCTCGAGCCGCCGCCCCGCATACGCCTTTGCCAAACGGAATGCGGATACAAGCAGGTTTTCCTTGAAATGGTCCCAATATCAGTTGGTTGTCAGATTCACTCCACAGATAGAATCCCACCCAATTGATATCCTTCAAATACAATCCCAAGAGGGACGACATATTGCTCAGGTTGGCGATGGCGTTTGGCTCGCCTTCCAGCAAATGTTCCAACTGAGAATGAAGTGCTCGGTAGAACTCCTTCTTATTGTTTGCCTCTATCGTTGATTCTGTAAACACGAAAGTGTGCCCTCCATCCATGTCCGTCTCGCTTGATTATAGTATAATCCACATGAATGCCAATCGCCCTAAGTGAGGAGCTGACGTGTCTTGTCGAAGTGTCCCCAACGCGGTGAACTTCCCGCAGTCGCCACATTTTCCATTGTTGGCTGTGACATGGAAACGGGCGAAGTGGGCGTCGCCGTTCAATCTAAGTTTCTCGCGGTCGGTTCCGTCGTACCCTGGGTCCAATCCGGGGCTGGAGCCATCGCAACACAAAGCTGGGCAAATACAAGTTACGGCCCCAAGGGCCTTGAACTTCTTCGCTCCGGAATGCATCCTCAAGCGGTCATTGATAAGCTGGTTGCAGACGACCCAGATCCGGATGCGCGGCAAATCGGCATCGTCGACATGTCGGGTCGGAGTGCAACGTACACCGGCAAAGCGTGTTTTGACTACGCAGGCGGTGTCGCAGGACCAGGATTCGCAGCGCAAGGCAATTTCTTAGCTTCCTCAGCCGTCGTAAATGGGCTTGTGAAGGGATTTCAAACGGAGGGAGTGCTGGCGGATCGATTATTGAGCGCGCTCAAGCTGGCACAAGCAGCCGGTGGTGACAGGCGTGGCATGCAATCTGCGGCACTCTACATTGCAAAGGTAAGCGGTGGCTACGGTGGATTCAATGACAGACTCGTAGACCTGCGAGTTGACGAGCACACGTCTCCAATCGACGAACTGACGCGTTTATTACACTTGCAGAGATTGTATTTCGGGCGGACTGCGGAGGGAGATCGAATTCCTCTCCGGGGCGATACGTTGTCGGAAGTTCGCGATTTACTTTCCACCCTCGGGTATCACCCAGGTACGGGTAGTGGATATGACGACGAAACGAAGAAGGAATTACAGGAATACTTCCTAACGGAAAACTTTGATGACAGATGGACCGAGGAATCGACCATTGATCGCATGGTACTCGAATTCATGCGCAACCAGGCGAAAGCGTAAATTCACATTTATCCCCACGCGAAGCCTGCGGAAAGGACAGATCAGACAATGTTAGGCATCCTCATCGGGAAGCTGGTCACGTGGCTGCTTCGTTTACGCGGCAAAGACGCAACCAGTTTTCCGGGTAAAGTGGCCTTGAAAGTGTCACCCAAATTGCTCCATCAGTTCGGGAAAAAAATCGAGCGCGTCATCGTCGTGACAGGTACGAACGGAAAGACGACGACAACGTCCCTGCTGGCTTCGATGATCCAGCATGATGAACCAGTGATCACCAATCACAAAGGTGCGAACTTGGTACAGGGCATCGCGACCGCCTTTCTGCAACATGCAAACTGGCGAGGTAAGCTCGCTGCGAAAACAGCCGTCATTGAAGTGGATGAAGCTACCTTTCCGCTCATCGCAGATGCTTTCCCAATTGTGGTGACGGTGGTTACGAACGTATTTCGCGATCAGCTGGACAGGTACGGAGAGCTTGACGCGACAGTCGAAAAGATTTTTTCAGCCATCCGTAAGACCAATTCCTGCCTGGTTCTCAATGCGGACGATCCCATCTGCCGAAACTTGGGACTTCGAGCAAGTCGCAAGACATTTTACTATGGCATGGCACACGACACAGCTCGTCACTCGGAACGCCGGCAAATGCGGGATGGGCAGTTCTGTATGCAGTGTGGTCAAGAACTGTTCTATGATGCATTTTGGTACGGACAGCTTGGTCTCTATCGTTGTTCACACTGTGACTTCACGCGACCGCATCCAGAGTTCGTCGGCGTGTATCAAGGGAAGACGATGACACTTTCCGAGGACAGTCTACCTGACATTCAACTGTCGATGCCTGTCCAGGGCCTGTACAACGCCTACAATGTACTCGCCGCAGCGAGTGCTGCCCGTGTCGTCGGCTTGTGGGCTGGACCGATTCACGACGGGTTGGCCGACTATATTCCCCCAGATGGTCGGATGCAGTCATTTGCAACGGCTGCGCCGGTCACACTCAACTTGATCAAGAACCCAACCGGTTGCGATAGTGTCGTACAAGCTGTGGTCACGGAACCGGGCGGCAAGATAGTCGTGATCGGCATCAACGATCTAGCCGCCGACGGACGAGACGTCTCCTGGTTGTGGGATGCCGACTTTGAGTTGCTGAGTGAGGACGACGGTATTTCACGGTTTATCACAAGCGGCTTCCGCGCTGAGGACATGGCTTTGCGGCTAAAGTATGCCGGGATTGACGAGAGCAAGATAACCATCGAAACGGACATGAACAAGGCGGTGGATTTAGCCATTTCCTATGGCGTGGAAGAACATCTACCAGTCTTCGTTCTAAGCACGTATACACTGCTTCATCCAACGGTTCACAACCTATCTGCAAAGGCGAGAGAGAATGAGTCAACGAACTTTGAATATCGCGCATCTGTATCCTGACTTACTCAACTTATATGCGGACCGAGGAAATATCCTCACACTCGTCCAGCGGCTTCGGTGGCGCGGGATCGACGTCACGGTTACAGAAGTGACACATCGGGATACCCCGCGGCTGTCGGCTTATGATCTGGTGTTGCTCGGTGGCGGATCGGATCGGGAGCAGGAAATTGTTGGTGAGTACCTGTACAAGTTTCATGAGGATTTCCGTCAGGCGATTGAAAACGGGCTGCCAGTTCTCGCGATTTGCGGCGGCTATCAATTGCTTGGGGCCTATTATCAGCTTCCAAACGGTCAGAAAGTGGCCGGGTTGGACGTCCTGGATTTGTATACAAGCGCAGGTACCGGACTGCCTCGTCTCATCGGCAACGTGGCCATTGACAGTCCGTATGGTGTCATTATGGGATTTGAAAATCACGGCGGGCGGACGATTCATCACCACGATCCCCTTGGCAAAATCCTACAGGGCCACGGCAATGATGGTGAGAGCGGATTTGAAGGGGTTCACTACAAAAACGTCTGGGGGACGTACATTCACGGGCCGCTACTTCCCAAAAACCCTGGTTTCGCGGACGCCGTTTTGGCCACAGCCCTGGAATATGCAGGACAGCCTGCGACACTCGAACCCCTCGACGATCACGTCGAACAAAACGCCCGCCGAGCGTTCCTCGCTCGGCGCATGCCTGAAGTGGATATCCGTCTGCTCGAGGGTGACTCGAACGGTGTGACGGCTGAAACTCCCTAAATCAAGCAATTGTGTTATACATTCGGTTTTTCATCTTCGTATAAGTATCGCTTGAGGACAGTGCGAACATCGTCAGGAATGGCGGATGCCTTTTGTGTCTTGTAGTCAAAGTGCACAACCGTCACCGTGGTGTCACACAAAGCTGTGCCGTCCATGGCAAGCAGCCGCGTTTCCATGTCGGCGCTGGAGTTGCCGATGCGACTGAACCACACTTTCGCTTTAATATCACGATGGTCTGGAAATTTTGTTTGGTGGAGGAACGTGTAATTTGCTTTAGCAAGGATGAGCGGAGGCGTAAACCCGCCAAACTGTTCCTCCATAAAGGCGATTCTGGCTTCTTCCGCGTATGTAGCATAGCTGGAATTGTTCACGTGCCCGTACATATCTGTGTCTCGGAACCGCACGCGAACAGACGTCTCAAATACCATTTGTTCCTATCCTTCCTACACGCGAGCTGATCACTTGTAGCCGGTCACTTCGAGCCGATCACTTCTATCTGATCACTTCTATCTGTTGCGCTTTGTGACGATGGCGACTGTACAGCGGGAGATACAAACCAAGTGATTCCTTTCATCTGTGATCCGAATATCCCACACCATTGTCGTGGCACCGCGGTGGACAGGCGTTGCAGTGGCTGTGACCGTGCCCTCGCGGACGGATCGGACATGGTTTGCATTGATTTCAAGGCCAACGGCCGCTTTGTCATCTGATTGCAGATTCAAATGAGACGCGATACTCGCTGCTGATTCCGCCAGCGCGACACTGGCACCGCCGTGCAACAAGCCCATGGGTTGATGTGTTCGCTCGTCCACCGGCATCGTAATGACCACTTTATCCGGCGTCGCTTCGATGATCTTCATCCCCAAGTGATCCATGAGGGTATTCTGCAGCATATCTTCCATCATTCTCTCTCTCCTTTGCGCACAGTAATTGTACTACATTTAACAGCTTGTCCGAAGCGCATCCTGCCCCCTCCCCAGTGGCCCGCACAGGGATGTTTCGAATCGCTCCCACATCTCTTTCCGGGGATTCACACTTCGTAATGGGCAAAAAACGCCTTCCGATCACGCCACGTCTGCATGATTAACTGCCACTGAGCGCGCTCGGCGTCGCCAGCGGGTTTTCTGACGGATAGATGCAGCAAGTAGATCACTTCTCGGGGGATTTGGAGAAACGCACGAAAGGCCGTCTGCATCGGCTCGGAAATGGCGTCCCACCCGTACCCCTGCAACAAATGGTCTGCGAGACCCGTTGAGAGATTGCACGTGTTCATCGCGGTCTTGGCTAACTCCTCCATGGCGTATCCTAAACTGACCCGCTCCCAGTCAATGAGAATCGCCTTCTTGCCCTGGTACAGCACGTTTGGAATGGTCACATCGCCGTGAACGATCTTAGGCTCGAGTTCGCCGGCCAGGGAGGTCAAGGTACGAACGGATCGAGTCATCGTTGCTTGGAGGAATGAGGACTCCCGTTGCAAGAAACGATCGACTTGTACAGGTAAGTTTCTATATCGATGCCGTCTGAGAATTTCCTTGGCGTTCATAATGGGACGAAGACGGTGTTGTAAGGTTGGAATTTGGAACTCCTTGGAACGAGTACCCACGTGAACTTCCCTAAGCAGCAAGCCGAGAGCCATGGCGTCATCGTAGGAGTGTTGAAAAGAACGGCCCTCCACCCAGTCAACAAGGTAATAGGCCTTCGAACGATATAGAGTGGACGGCGCACCATCCGTGGTCAGATGCCACTTCGGAACGCCGAGGATTCGTAACGAAGATAGGGTTTGATATCGCCCATAGAGTTGTTTTAGTGTGAGAAAACGGTTTGAATATCGTTTCAGTTTAAATGTACCTTGCCTCGTCTTGACCCGTGCCGCAACGTGCGACGTGTATAGGGAATCATGCCACGAGACATCCGTCACATCCAGGTTGTACTCTGCTTTGATGAGGGCGACCACATCGTGCTCCGTCATCTCATGCATGTCACCCACTTCCTTTCGCCGTGTATGTCATAACGGTATGACACACAGGGCGAAAGGGTACTTCTGCCGCTCACATCGAATCCTCTTGGGGATGCTTCGTTCACGGGCCCCTAAGAGATGTACAGCGCCTGTGTAGGGCACAAGCACGGCTGTAAGACAAGGGCTCGGCATGGCGTTCCTGCATTGCGCCATGCGAGCGTCATTTCATCCGCTACGGTGACGGCTTGTTCGGGTTTACACCAAGCAAGCATGGTTGGACCTGCTCCACTCAGCGTTACAGTCAACGCACCCGCTGCTGTCGCAGCCAAGGCCACCTCTTCTGCGCTGGGTACAAGTGGCATTCGGTATGGTTCGTGCAAATTGTCGATGAGCCCGCCACGCAGCAAATTCAAGTCATTCGTTGCAAGCGCGAGCATCAATCGCGCAGACTGTGCAACGTTTTCAATGACGAGCGACCGATCATACGTCGACGGCAACACTTTTCGAGCCGCTTCTGTACTGAGCGCGAAGTCGGGGGTGGCTGCGACAAAGCGCAGACCATTCGGAACGGGAAAAGACGTCGTTCGCAGTCCCGCATTCGTGTGATACGCGAGGATCCCCCCGCCAAATAGCGCCGGCGCTACATTATCCGGGTGTCCTTCGATTTCCGTGGCAATCTTGAGAATATCGTCGCGGGACAGCATCCGATCCGGCGCCACCAGTTCCACAACAGCATTCCCAAGCACCAACCCGCCCACGATGGCAGAAGCACTGGAGCCCAGACCGGACGACACGGGCACTTGGTTCTCCAAATGAAGCGAGAACGTTGGCAGGCGCGCGTCGTCGACGTCCGCTTCCAGAAACACTCGTCGCATCGCCTTGACTACGACATTGTTCTCTCCTCGGGGGAGCCGTTCGGCTGACTCGCCCGTGACTTCCATGGAAAACGGTTGGCCCAGCACCAGCCTGAACGTATTGTATAAGTCTAGCGCGAGTCCCAAACAATCGAAGCCTGGACCCAAGTTGGCGCTCGTCGCTGGAACGCGCACCACGATGGAGGAAGGCATCGTCATGCATGGCCTCCTAAAAGTGATTCAACGGCGACTTTGTCACAGTCAACCACTTCCGTTACATCGCCTGCCAACCGAATAGCGCTGTCGGGATCCTTCAGCCCATTCCCTGTGAGGACACAAACTATCGTTTGACCGGGTGTGAGGTGACCAGCCCGATGACGCTTGAGGAGACCCGCCACACTCGCCGCCGACCCGGGTTCTGCAAATATTCCTTCACGTGCGATAAGTCTGTACGCCTCAGCAATCTCATCATCTGTGACATAATCGATGGCACCGTCAGACTCCTTTGCAGCATTCACTGCCTTGTCCCACGATGCTGGTTTGCCGATGCGAATGGCTGTCGCGAATGTTTCCGGGTTTTCAATTGGCTCATTGCGCACAATGGCTGCAGCACCTTCTGCCTCAAACCCGAACATCCTCGGCGTCTCTGCCACCTTGCCCGCTTGGTGGTAGGCTTTGAAACCCATCCAATAGGCACTGATATTACCTGCATTGCCTACTGGAATATACAATCCATCTGGGGCATCCCCGAGAACATCGCAAACTTCAAATGCGGCTGTCTGTTGCCCCATGAGACGATATGGATTGATAGAGTTGACAATTTCCATGCCAAGGGGCTCAGCGACATCGCGAACGATGTCGAGGGCAGCGTCAAAGTTTCCCCGCACAGCCACGATTCTCGCACCGTATTGAACCGCCTGGGCCAGCTTGCCAAGTGCCACGTACCCGTGCGGGATGAGGATCACCGCGTTCATACCTGCGCGTGCTGCATAGGCAGCGGCCGCAGCGGACGTGTTGCCCGTGCTCGCACAAATGACTGTTCGCTTCCCCGCCTCTTTCGCTTTCGCGACGGCCAGAACCATACCTCTATCCTTAAACGATCCGGTGGGATTGGTACCCTCGTATTTCAGGTAGACGTGAACACCAACTTGTTCACTCAATTTGTGCGCGTAAATTAACGGCGTATTTCCTTCATGTAAACTCAGTTTCGGTGTTTGTTCTGAAACGGGCAGCCATTCACTATAGGCAGACAACAAACCCGGCCATCCACTGAGACCTGTTTGACCCTCTCTCATTCCGCCAGACTCCTTTATCTATTTGTTAGAGGTTGTCCGACCGTGCCCCTATGGGGGGCACGGTCGGACACACTATTACACTGAATTTTCGTGGAAAACGGGCATATCGTCAATGCTAGATTTCCTGGTCTGGAAGAGAATACGAAAATGTCTCTCCGTGATGGTGGATGACAATGGCGTCCGCCATCTCGCCCGCCACTTTCTCAAGCCGCTCCAAGGGCTCCTTCGGTGGTTCTTTCGAGAGAACGAACGTATCATGGTGCATTGGGACAAGATAGGCTGCTCCTGTCGCGAGGAACATGTCCCACGCCTCTTCAGGGGTACAGTGAGCGTCCTTGAAATGCGCCGGGGCGTAAGCACCGATGGGCATGCAGGTGACCTGTGGATTGAACGCTCGCACGCCACCTAAGTCAGGCGTGTACGCTGTGTCGCCAGCAAAAAATATGCTGGCTCCGTCACGCATCATGACGTAACCGAGATATCCTTGGTCTTTATTCCACGGATATCGACTCCCCCAGTGTTTCACCTGCTGCCCAACGACGGTTACCCCAGAGGCGAGCGTGAGCGTTTGATCTGGGCTCAGTTCGTGTACCGCACCGGGCTTAAAGCGGCGAATCAGACGAGCCGTTCCAGGTGCCGTTACAACTTCCGTGTTGGGGCCGATGACGCGTTTTAAGCTAGGGTAGTCAACATGATCCATGTGGGCGTGTGAGAGGAGGACAACATCGATGGGCGGGCATTCATCCAACGTGATCGCTGGTGCGACGTGACGCTTCGGGCCAATGGTGAAAAACGGTAAATTCATGCCTACGCGACTGGAGAACACCGGATCGGTCAGGATATTGACTCCACTCATGCGAATTAACAATGTGGAGTGACCAATCCAAGTGATATATACGTCGTTGTCTCCCCATCTGTCGAAACTGGGTTTGTGCTTAGGAGTTCGATAGGCAGGCTCTGGCCAACTAACCGTAACTCGACGATAGACAACATTTACAACGAGGCTAATGACGATAATGAGGAAACAAATACCGATCGCGATCTTCAACAACAAAAACACAGATACCGCTCCTATGAGACAAGATTGAGCGAAGATAGAGCTTTTTCGACAGCCACTCCTTGACACCCTTCGCGCCGCTTTTGGCGTATGCTCGAAGATATCAGACGTGCCGTGCTCGCGAAGGAGGTCCTTCAGTGAACTATTTTAACACGTCCAAGTACGCCCGCGGACAGTTAACGGCCCTCATGCTTGCCATATGTGTTAGCTTCACGGTGTTCGCGTGGCCCAGTGAGCTATCAAAAGAACGCGCCATGCTTGCTCAAAATCCAAATTTCACATTCGCGCCAAATAACCACTCACAGACGGGAAGTCTCGTCCAATCTCACGCGGCCCCCAAAACATTCCGAGTGTCGCACTCGTGCAAAGGCGGACAACTCCACAAATACAGTACGGTGGAACCAGACGACGTACAAACCGGTGTCTGATCACCCGTCCGAAAGAGACACATACGGAGGATCAGACACCGGATTCGGATGGATGCACAGAGCTACGAGGCCGACTTTGGCACAACGGTAGAAACGACCATTTGCTCCTTGCTCAAATGCTCTCCTAAACGCTTATTTGCTTCGTTCAATGTAAGGCTGTCAAGGACTTCGACTGTTTGCAAAAAGTCGACGCCACGCAACCGATAGCTTGTGTACGAGCGTGCGACGTAGGACACTTGATCCAAACTCATGATAAAACGACCCAGTGCTTTCTTGCGGGCCCGCTCGAACGCGTCCTCGTCGATGCCATTGTCTTTCATTTTCGCGACGTAAGTTTCCACTCGCTTTGCCAATTCCCCAGGCTTGGGTGCATTCCCGCCGACAACCGTGTACCCGTATTGCGACGTTAATTCATATTCCCAAGAAAATCCCTTGTCGATCAGCCCTTCTTTTAACAGCTCACTGTAGAACTCACTTGTTTTCCCGAACAAGGCATCCAAAACAATCCCTGTGAGCAGTTCTTGTCGCATCAAATCAACGTTTTCTTCCGGCAGCGCTTTCTCTTTCCAACCGATGAGGCAGCGCGGCGACGCAACAGGCAATTTTGACTCAAGGTGTGTTGCCTTCGGAGTCGTAGGTTCCTCGGGGTACACGCGTTCTATCGTCGGAGGCGGTCCAAACGACTTGGCCGCTTGATTCTCCTCAATCCACCCCATTACTTCGCGGGCATCAAACCCACCGGCAATAACAAGGATCATATTACTTGGATGATAAAACGTGTGGTAACACTCGAGGAGCGTTTCTCTGTCTATCTTGTAGATAGACTCAACGCTCCCAGCAATGTCGATACGCACCGGATGCGACTCGTACATGGCTGAAAGCAGGTCCATGAAGACCTTCCGATCTGGATTGTCATCACCCATACGAATTTCCTGCGCAATGATTCCCTTTTCCTTATCCACGTTTTCGTCCGTTAAGTAGATTTTCTGAACGAAATTGAGCAATGTATTGATGTTTTCCTGTAAATCTGATGTACCGGAAAAGTAGTACGCCGTCTCATCGAATGTCGTAAACGCATTGACAGATGCACCGTGCTCGGCGAACCGAGAGAACACCTCTTGCTCTTCATCCTCAAACATCTTGTGTTCGAGAAAGTGTGCAATGCCGTCTGGTACACGAGTGCGCTTGCCATCACGTATGAATTCGTTGTCAATAGAACCGTATTTGGTCGCAAACATTGCGAACGTCTGTTGAAAGCCTGGGCGCGGTGCTAGATACACCGAGAGACCATTGTCGAGTCTCTTCTCCACGATCTCAATTCCGACCGCATCCCTCCGGCCCCTCGTTTCGTTCGTCATGATGCATCCCCCTCACCCGTCAAGAAGTAAATGGTGTGCGGTTGAACCGCTTGGGCCGCTTGGACGATGTCTTCCTTCGTTACACTTTGCAGGGCCTTGAGCATATCTTCGATATCGCGCTCTTTCCCACTCAACACACCGTTGTAGTGCCAGTTTGCGAGGGCTGCGGGCTGATCTAGTAAAACCGTGTACTGATTCTGCAGACCACGGAACGTAAAGTTGATTTCTTCGTCAGATACGTCGCCAGCTTGGATTGCGGACAGTTGTTGGTCAATGATTTGTCGAGCTTGGTCGTAATTTTTCGGATCAATACCCGTCATTACTGCCAGCGCCCCAGTCATCCCATCGTGGTGTGACCAGACACTGTAAGCTAGTGAATGCTTCTCACGGACGTTGAGGAAGAGCTTCGAATGCGCAAAACCACCGAATACGCCGTTCATCATGAGCAGGCTCGGATAGTTCTCATCCGCGAAGTTGACGCCCGTCCGATAACCCATGTCCAGTTGTGCCTGGGCAACATCCTGATGCTCAGTGACCGTCTGAAATTCAGCTCTTGCCTCTCGGGAAAGCGGTTCGACCCGAAATGCGGTTCGACTTGAGTCCGAGGGGAAAACACGCCCGAGTTCGCGAATCAATTTTTCGGCCAGAGCATGCGCGTTTTCAAAGGGGCCCACAAGGTAGGCGTGTACTTCGGAAGCCTGAAAAACGGATTCGTACGTGCGGTAAAGTTTGTCGCTAGTCAAATCACCGAGTTCGTCAATAAATCCAAGGCGCGGTAAAGCAGCGGGAGAATCCTCTGCTACTTCCGCCATACACCGCTGAAGCGCAAACCCCATCTTGTCGTCGCGGGCGGCTTCGATGCGGCGCCGATGCAGATCGATCTCCTGCGCCACCGCCTCGTCACTGAATGCGCCGTGACCGGCGGCGTGATCGAGCAGGACTTGACAGACCAAATCAGCCGCTTGCGCCACGACGTCATCTGCCGTGAGTCGGCTCACATCTGGGATGCTCGCTGCCGCCTCAAAAACGTGATATCCGGCACGTTTACCGAGACTGGTGCGGATCACCGAACCGTAGAGATCGTCTGCAGCTATTTGCAAGTCTCGCGTGCTCGGATGTGTCTTCGTCCCATTCATCCACATGTATGGCAGCAGAGACATCGCCGTGACCGTATCCCGAACCAGCGGCGTGTGCAAGCGAATCATTAAATCTTTCGTTCGAAAGCGCGTGTGCGGCAAAATGTGCACATGAATACGCCCGTCCGATCGCGTTGTAAATGTACTCAACAATACCAACTCCCACCAGAGGGTCATCCTCAACATTATACCCAAACGTCGGTCAACGAATGTGGTATAGTGTATTGAATATTCCTTTCCCTAACAATGTAGGTGAATACTATGCAACGGTTAGGCAGCCGTATCGTTCAATTTTTAATTGGTCTTGAAGTGTATGAATTGGCGAGTCTGTTCATGCTTGGTTCACTTCTCGTTGTCTTCATCGTGTTCCCGGCGCGTATTCACCGTGTGATCGGGATCGGCAATGGTCCACCGTTATTGGCTAACCTGGACAGTCTTTTCCTACACAACACCACTTGGTTATATATCGGATTGAGTATTTGTATGAGCATATGTGTCTATGCGACGCGGGACAAGCGACACATCTACGCGAAACAACTCCACCGCTACGCCCGAGTGGTCATGACGTTCATCGCCGTTCTTGTCGTATTCGACACAATCAACTTTTACATCACGGTCTTTAACCCGTTCGATCACGATGGCCTCCTTCGCCACCTAGACACCACTTTGTTCGGCTCCACGCCAGCCACATGGTTTGACGGAATGACGTGTTTTCCCCTGACGCTCATATTCTGCGGGGCGTATGCCTCGTGGTTTTTCATGACATACTTTAGTGTCTTTGTCTTCGCGAGACACAGTGAACGAGCAATGAAAGAATATGTGACCGCTGCGGTCCTCGCCTTTTACGTCGGTTACACGACATACTTTTTTGTGCCCGCAATCGGCCCTGTTTTCACAATGAGTTTTCATCACACTATCGGGCCGCTCATCAATCTTGTCGACGGCATGGGCCCATTTCTCAGCCGTGACTGCTTTCCCAGTCTGCACACTGGGCTATCAGTGGTCATGATGATTTACGCTTGGCGTTACAGACGTCGCCTACTATGGTTTTATGTACTCGATACCACGCTTATCATTTTGTCAACGATGTATTTACGTGTCCACTACGGCATTGACCTCATAGCTGGCGCTGCACTAGCCGTCGCCGTCTGTCAAATTGCACCTGCTGCAGTCGCTAGGTGGAGTCAGCGCGAAGTTTCGAATCCATGGGACCAGAGAAAACCTTCAACCCACGCCAAACAAGACGAATGGTCCGAATTGGCCTAGAGGAAAACTCGGCTTTGGCAATATGTAATGCTTGCGCGTACTCGCTCGGCTAGTATATGATTACGAAAGTGTTGGAATAGCTTGTGTAAGGAGGCGTTCCTGTTGGCATTTATCATTGCTTCCGCTTGCATTGGTGAAAAATCTGGTGACTGTGTGGAAACTTGCCCGGTGGATGCAATCCACGAAGGCGAAGACCAGTTCTATATTGATCCGGATCTTTGCATTGACTGCGGCGCTTGCGAAGCCGTTTGCCCGGTGTCGGCAATCTTCCAGGAAGATTTCCTTCCTGACGAAGAGAAAGAATACATCGAAAAGAACCGCGCATTCTTCCAAAAGTAAATCTCGCTCAGCGAGGATTACACCAGTTTTTCACAGGACTGCCCCGTATGGGGCAGTCCTTTTTTTGTGGCAGGTCGGGCGGTGTGGGTGACGGTGGCAGCGGGCGATAGAGCCGGCGGTGGCGGTCGTGACCGGGCGGTTGCAGGTGGACGGTGACAGCGCGTCTCATAGATGACCAGGCGACAGGTCTGTGTCGCGCGGACGGGACGGCGTCTGGGTGGCGGCGACAGTAACAGCCAACGGGATTCAACAGCAACGACCTTACCCGGATTGGGGATGGATTGTACACTAGATAAAACAAATTAAAAAAGGCTGATATGAACTCGAAGTCTACGCGAGGTGCTGTGAAATTGGGGAATGTCTGACCTTTGTGTCGTCTGGCGCAGGAAGAGAGGACCTGCAGTGCCTTATTAACCAGTTGCACCTACCATCGAGTGATTAACGGAACCCGGTGGCCCTATGTGACCATTTTCAGCAATTCGTCGGCTATAAGGTGGCCCTTACGGCATCCTGGTCCGCTATCCCCCGCGAATACGCCAACTAGAGTCGAACTATGGAACAGGAGACCGTTAATCGGGATTTTCGCCCCCCCGGCTCCACCAGCCCCACCCACCAGCCCCACCGCACGCACCAACCTGCATCACGACGTTGGATTCAGGCGTTTCCGGGCGCCTGAGGAGGTCTTCTCCAGTTTGCCCTCGTTTGTGTGCTTCCGACCGCCGGGTCGTTTGCCACCAATTCGGTTCAATACAGGTCGAAGCACCGCCCATGCACCTAGTTGAGTGAGGCCGAGTGCGAATGACAACCAACTCAGTTTTCCAAGGTTGCCGGGCGATTGATGACGGCAAATGACCAAGAACAGGACGATCCCTGTAATTCGGCCTAAGTTTTCGAAGGATTCGCGAACAATGATGTGCGTTGATGTTGGCATATCCTTGTCTGGCATACTTTCCATTCCGTCATAGACGAATCCCTGAAGAGGTACCAAGAAAAACGGCAGAGACGCCGCTGATATGCAACCGTAAATGACAATGCTCGGTGCCCGGATGGGAACGAGAAACAGCGTGGCGGCAATGGCCATGCCGATGGCGCCGGACGTGAAAAGGCGGGATCGAAATTTGCCAGACCAGCGGCCGGCCAGAAAAAACGCCAGAAACGATAAACCACCTTGGAGGAGCAGGAATTCACCCAGCTTCATTTCGCTTCCTGTGGCTAAAAAGACGAGCAGCCCGATGAGAAACATGAATACGCCTTCACGCATGCCGTAAATAGAGGACGCAGCCATGAGTCGCCACCATGGAGAAGATTTGAGTTTCGAAAACCCTCGTAGGATATGTAAGCGCGACATGGGGGCGCTTCGAAGGCGAAAGCTGAGTATTGTCGCGGCCAAAAACAAGGCGAAAGAAATCCCGAACACAATGTGGTAACCAGTCAAACCACCGAGAAATGCGTCCTCCCGGCTGATGAGAACACCAGCGATAGGCGGAGCGATCACGCTGGATATCGACGTCACGACACCGTGAATACCGAAAAACGGCTCGTGTCCACCCTTATCCGTGTATTCTACACTTAGGACATCAAACGCCAACCAGTAGAATCCGGCTGCAAAACCCATGAGAATTCCCAAGAGGGCAGGCATTTTTGCGGCGCGTTCGCCTACCATGAGTGTGATGGCGTAAAAGACGGCGTGTAATGCGATCCCTATTCGCAAAGACATGGCAGTCGACGTCATTCTCGCCATCCATCCCGCCAGGACAAACGTAAACGGGAGGCAGATGAAGACAAGCAGATTGTACCAAGCAATAGCGGCGAAACTGTGATCCACTTTAAAGACGAAAATATTGATGAACGTGTTCGACAAACTGATGGATAGATGAAAAAACCCACTGACGACAAGCAACCACCAAGCCATCGGTGGTAAACGATAACCGTGTTTTGCCAAAGGTCGCACCTCCCGCTGTGACGTGTCAAGGCTTGGCAATTGGCCCGAGGATAGTAGCTTACCCCGTAGACCTCGTTGGCACTCATGGCAATTGTCCGTTTTCCGTATTCAATGACGCCGTCCCGCGTGTCCAGGCTTGCAGTACCTCCTGTTTCTCTTGACTCGATTGACGCTCGTTGTCAAAGTAGGCGTCGAGCAATTTCCGAGCAAGCGGTACGGCCACGTCGCTCGACTCCCCGCCACCAGGAACCATGACTGCGATGGCCACCCGTGGATTATCTGCAGGCGCGTACCCGATAAACAGCGAGATGTCCGTCTTCTTACCCCACTGACTGATCTCCGCAGTTCCTGTCTTGCCGGCTGCCGTGTACCTAGCGCCGATAAATGGGCGGTAGGCGGTCCCACCCGGTTGATTGACGGCACGTACCATACCCAGCTTGACGGCGCGAAGGTGTTCGGGTGGGATGTGGACGTGATCGATCACGCGCGGCTTCACTCGCGAAATCACTTTCTTTCCGTCAGATGAGAGGATGGAATCCAGTAAATGCGGCTGTAAACGGGTGCCGTTATTGGCAATCGTCGTGGCATAGACGGCGAGTTGGAGTGGCGTGAATTCCTGCATTTGTCCGATTGCAGCAAATGCGTTGTCGTACAGTAGTCCGGCGTTGGGAACGTAGTGTTGTTCTTTCATCGTTTGTTCTGATGCAAGGAGATCGTAGGGAACGATCCGGTGATGGATGCTGTCGTTGGCATAAAAGCGGCCTGCCGCTTCGCCGGGTAGATCGATCCCCGTTTTCGGCCCCAGCCCAAAGTGCCACTCTAAGTCGAACATCCTGTTGAGTCCGGCGATTCGTTCCCGCTGATTCCACACACTCAAACTACGTCCCCCTAGGGGGCCATCGTACCAATGCGCCATCCACATGCCCACTTGATACATAAACGTGTCGCAGGACTTTTGAATGGTGGTTGGCACGTCGACGGTTCCATGCCCTCCCGGCATCCAGTCGTGTGCCTCGTAAGTCCCAACCATCAGCTTCCCATTGTCCTGAATGGTCGAGTAAGGTGTGATGACACCACTTGCCATCGCCGCGAGAAGATTGACCGGTTTCACAGTCGACCCGGGATAGCGCGGACTGGTCAATGTATGGTTAATAATCGGCGTCAATCGCGTATTGTTGATGTATTTTTCGTGCTTGTCGTATTCCCCCGCGTCCACAAACCACTCCGGGTTGTAATATGGATAACTCACCATTGCAAGGACACCACCCGTTTTGGTGTCCAGCATGACGGCCTCAGCGTCCGTGGGATGGATGTGCAGCTTGTGGTGAACGTGATCGAGTTGGTCCATGACGAGCTGCTGAGCCGTGCCCTGCAAAGACGCGTCGAGGGTCAGGCGTAGACTTTGGCCAGGTGTTGGTTCTGGAGACATGCCGAATGACTTGATAGGTACACCGGAGCTGGTGATCTGCCACACACGATTACCGTGTTTCCCCGCCAGTGTCGCCTCATATTGACGCTCAATGCCGGTAATCCCCACTTTCTGCTCCGGCAAATAGCCTGCCTTTCGGTATGAATCAGCAGCACTTGCAGGCTGTGGTTGGATGTAACCGAGAATATGTCCGCCAAGGCTTCCATACGGGTAAACACGTCGAACATCTTCGACACACTGAATGCCCGGTAACTGAGATTGATGCTCAGCAATGTAGGCAATCTGCTTGCGCGATGCGTTCTCGTATAACTGAATTTCCTTGTCACCGAGGTTTTGTGTCATACGCTTAAGCAGTTCATCCTCCGGAACGTGAAGAACCGGTGCGAGACGGTGCGCCAATTGAGGGTAAAGCTCTTTCTCCACGCCAAACCGACTGAGTACAACACTCACGGACGGGGCATTGTACGCGAGAACATTCATGCCTTTGTCGTAGATCCAGCCGCGATTCGGCATGACACCCAAATAAGTCGATAACGTCTGCCCCGCCCTGTCATGAAACGATTTACCACGCACGACATCGAGGTAGCCCAGGCGAAGAATGAGTGCGAGAACGGCCGCAACGACGAAACTGTATATCCAAACCAGGCGTCCCGCTCGCGGATTCTCTTCCCATTTCACGTCTAAATCACCTCAAACTACAATGTTCTTCCAGCTTTCCCGTGTCTGTACCCGTTCATGTAGGGATTTGGTGAAAGTTGTCGTCCCATGTGTTACCATAACGTGTGATATTGGAGGGGATGACGTTGAAGGGTGAACACGATGACATTCTGCTCGGGGCAAACGTTTCCGTGGCCAAAACAGGCCTTCTAGCCGCCGTCGAAGAAACCATATCCTACGGTGCAAACACGTTTATGATTTACACTCGCAGCAATCGCGGCGGGAAAGCGCGACCGATTGAAAACTTCAATCGGGAAAAGGGCCTTGAGCTCATGAAGGAACACGGCATTGTCGATCCGGTCGTCCACCTCTCGTACCTCGTCAACCTGGCCAGTCCAAAAGAGGAAACGAGACAATACGGCATCGACGTCCTTCGTGAAGAAATCGCGCGGGTCGAATACCTCGGCTTTCGCTACATTGTCATGCATCCGGGATCACATGTCGGTGAAGGAGAGGAATTTGCCGTCAAGCAAATTGCCGACGGCCTGAACGAGATCCTGACTGGGGACGAAAAGTTATATATCTGCCTGGAGACCATGGCAGGAGACGGATCGAAAGTCGGCAACAGTTTGGAGCAAATCGCCGACATCATCAGTCGGGTCAAGCATCAGGAGCGTTTGGCGGTCTGCATCGACACATGTCACAACTACAGTTTCGGCTATGACGTCGTGAATGACTTTGACGGATTTTTAGAAGAGTTTGACCGAGTGATCGGCCTCGACAGACTGAAAGTAGCACATATCAACGATTCCAAAAATCCGTTTGATGCGAAAAAGGACAGGCATGCGAACGTCGGTGACGGATCACTCGGTGGAGAAGCCATCAAACGGATCGTTCACCATCCGCAATTGCGTGGCATTCCACAAATTCTCGAGACACCGAGCGGGAAATACAAGGCAGAGATTGATTTTCTATTGGATCGGAACGTAGAGACCAATTGACGAAGGCATGGGCCGTCTACATCGGTTAGGATGACTTCCTATCTCCTGAGTCATCGTGAAGACGTTGAACGGCCCCTCGGCCGATGTGGGCCGGACCGTCATCACGGTTTCGCAACTGACCCTTCATTGCATATTTACCTTTCCCCATTACGCTCCCATATGTTCTCAACCATGCAATGCATGCGAAACCCCAATCATAATTTCTGTGCTTTCTGATACAAATTGCCGATCCAATTCGTCTACATATACGTCTAGACCAAATGGGAGGCAAAAGATGAGTGTGTTGTCGGTTCAAGGCGTAACAAAGAAAATCGGCTCTCGTATGATTGTCGAGGATGTCAACATGTCTATCAACGAAGGAGAGATCTACGGCTTTCTGGGGCCGAACGGTGCCGGAAAAACAACAACGATTCGGATGATCGTTGGACTGATCAAACCAACTAAAGGGACGATTCGAATTGCTGGTTACGACATCCAAAAGGAGCGTTCCAAGGCGCTTTCTCAAGTTGGTACCATTGTCGAAAATCCGGAGACATACGGCTATTTAACGGGTCAGCAAAATCTCATCCACTATGCACGACTCGCTGGAATTCCCACGCACGGAAAACGTATTCGAGAAGTGCTTGACATTGTGGGACTCACAGGTCGCGAGAACGAGAAAGTTCGCCGCTATTCACTAGGGATGCGTCAACGTTTGGGACTGGCGCAAGCGCTTTTGGCTCGCCCTCAACTATTAGTGCTGGATGAGCCCACGAACGGGTTAGATCCGGCCGGGATGCGTGAATTCCGTGGTTTAATGCAACAACTTGCCGATACAGGCATGGCCGTATTCGTATCGAGCCATTTGCTTAGTGAGTTAGAGCAGATCTGTCACCGTGTTGCGATCATTAAATCCGGCCGAATCATTGCAGAAGAAAAGATGTCCGACATCACTGAGGGGTCCGTTCGCAGTGTTTCCGTCCGTGTCAACAGCGCGATCGCAGCGGAGAAAGCACTGCTCGATGCAAAACTGACCGCTCAAGTGGTAGCTGACAATCTTTTGTCTGTACAGATTGAGCCCGATGCTGTACCACATATGGTTCGGACGCTGGTTTCGTCCAACGTCGATATCTTCTCTATCGAACCCGTCAAAGAGTCGCTAGAAAATACCTTCTTGGATCTTACTGACGGCCTTCAGATCAATCCATCAACCCGCGAAATTGCTCCCGGAGGTGACACACATGCGTGAATTGTGGGCTGTCATCGCGAACGAATGGATGAAGTTGCTTCGCAGGCGGAGATTTTATATCACAGGGCTGTTGAGTCTGCTGATCCTTGCTATCTATGGAATGAGCGAGTATCACAGCCATCAAAACTACGTAAAATATTCGAATTTCAATCACAACCAACAAATGCAGATTTCAAGTATTGAACAACAAATTACGCAGGTCAAACAGTCGAATGATCCACACAAAAGTGACATGATCGCCAACCTACGTCAGCAGCTCAGCCAAATTCAGGAAACGCTCAAACAGAACGCGGAACTACAAGGGCCAAACTGGCGACATGCCGTGCAAAAAGAGATCGATACGGACAAGCAAAACATCGCGTCTATCGAGAAGCAACCAACAACGTCAGACATAGCAAAGATGCGAAATCAATCTGAAATTGCCGGTCAGCACGCAGAGATCGCGAAGTTGCAATACAATCTCGATCACAATGTCAAGCCGCTGCCAAACGGGACTTCCAATCCCTATTCGGAGACGATCAATTTCTTCTCCATCGCATCTATGATTTTCTTTCCCATGGTCATGGTGATTCTCGTGTCCGACATGATTGCTGGCGAGTCCACTTCGGGGACGATTAAATTGTTACTCGTGCGTCCCGTCTCGCGGGCCAAAATACTTCTCGGGAAATGGATCGTCAGTATTGCTTCGGGGGCTCTATGGACGATTCTGCTCTGTGCAGCCATTCAGGCCATCAGCATGGCCGTGTGGGGCGCGACTGGATCGGCCCAACCCATCTTAACCGGGGTGTCATATAGTTTCGCAAACGTCATTGACACATCGAGTGCGACGAACGGAGCGATGCCGCAAATCATCCCCATCGCCCACTATGATCACGCAGTCATCTTACCTGAATGGACGTTCTTTGTGTACGCAAGTCTGTTGATGGTTCTAGCAATGGTTGTCGTCGCGACCATCACGTTTCTCTTCTCCACCCTATTCAGGTCGGCCATGGCGAGTACGGCCACGGCGATGGGCATTGTCGTGATCGGATTTGTCATCACCAAGATGGCTAGTCACGCTTCCTGGCTCCGCTGGGTATTTGCCACCCACTTGGATTTGGCACAGAATTGGACTGGTGGGTTGTCTTTGGAAATCAAGCAGAATATCACGTTGGACATGGGCATTCTGGTGCTGTGCATTTGGGGTGTCGTCTCACTGTGCGTGTCGCTGTTCGTTTTTGCAAAACGAGACATTTTGAACGCCTGAGGATACATCCCAAGTGTCCAATTCGGGGCTATCCCGCATTCCGTCGCGGGATGCGGGATAGCCCCATCACCTTTTCGAAAAGGCCTACAGACCTACGTGCACTTTTTATCCTGCCACATGACGTTTCCGTTACACAGCATCCGTTTCAGCTGACTCCCGCATTCCAGCGACGGCCTGGTTGCACGCGGACAAGGCTGCTTTGGCTACGGCCAGAACCGTATCTGTGTCCGTCTCCGTTCCCTGGTACTCCACACCGTCCACCATAATGGAGACAACAGCCTGTGCATGGGCCGTCTCATCTGACGAGAGGGAGTACATCTCGAGGTCACGGAAGTCAAATTCCATCGGCATCGCTTGTCGCAAACAGTGAACGATGGCTTCCACCGATCCTGCACTGGTACCGGCATAACTGCGTTCGGTGCCAGTGCGGTTATCGCGGATCGTGATGGACGCAACCTTGGCCCGATGGTTGTTGGTAACCACCTGCAGGTCAATCAGCGTGTACGGGACGACAGGCGATCTCGCCTGGTTACTGACAAGCCCCATAATTTCCTCGTCCGATACGAATTTTTGCCCGTCAGCTAAAATCTTGAACTCGCCAAACAGGTCATCCATCTGCCTATCGCTCAATGTCAAGCCGTATTGCATGACGCGATGCTTTAACGCGTGTCGACCCGAGTGTTTTCCCAAGACGATCATGCTCCGCGGTATACCCAATTGTTCCGGGTCCATGATTTCGTATGTGTTTCGGTTCTTCAGTAGACCATCCTGATGGATTCCAGACTCGTGTTGAAACGCATTCCGCCCGACAATCGGTTTGTTATGGGCTATCGGGAAATTCATCCCCCGACTGACCAGGCGGGAGGTATCATATATTTGGTCGAGTTGAATGCCGGTCTCGAACCCGAGGGCATCTTTGCGCGTTTCGATGGCCATCACCAACTCTTCCAAGGAACAGTTTCCCGTGCGCTCACCCACGCCATTGATGGTGAGTTCTACTTGGGTGGCTCCATTTTGAATGGCAGCCAGACTATTGGCAACTGCTAAGCCCAAATCGTTATGGCAATGTGCGCTGTACTCAACGCGATCGCCCCCGCGGACCGATTCTCGAACTGTCCGAAAGAGTCGCCCAAATTCTTCTGGGAGGGCATAGCCCACGGTGTCTGGTAAATTGATGATGGTCGCGCCTTCCTCGATGACCGCCTCCACTATTTTGAACAAAAATTCCTCACCCGTACGTGTGGCGTCCATCGGGGAAAACTCGATTTGGTCAACAAACTGCTTCGCATAGGCCACCATCTCGCGCGCCATGCGAACCACTTCATCTTGAGTCTTGCGCAACTGAAAGTCCAAATGGATCTGGGAAGATGAAACAAACAAATGCAACCGCCGACGTTCTGCATCCTGTGTCGCACGAATGGCCGCATCGATATCACCCTTCAGTGTTCGTGCGAAACCGCAAATTTCCACCCCGCTGACAGTACGGGAAATCGTCTGCACGGCAGCAAAGTCGCCTGGGCTTGATGCGGGAAAGCCGGGTTCGATGACGTCCACGCCCAATTTTGCGAGTTGCTCGGCAATCTGTACTTTTTCATGCGGGTATAGCGAACATCCCGGCGCTTGCTCTCCGTCTCGTAGTGTTGTGTCAAAAATTCTGATTCTCCTCATGTCTGAATCCCTCCATTATGATGTCTAGTTATAAAAAAAGCAGGTCAATCGCCCTCAAGGGACGATCGACCTGCTGTCGAACGCGGTACCACCCTCGTTGGTTTGACATGTCAAACCCAACTCCGTACAACATAACGTGTATGTTGCGACCCAAATAACGTCGGTCAAACGTCGGGACTTACTTAGCCATCAAACTGTTCTGCCCCACCACTTAGGGATGAGTCGCGATATGAAGCTTCACTGTGTCGCACCAACCCACAGTTCTCTTTGCAAGCTCTACCATGTCGCTTGTTCCCATCATCGCGTTTCGATATAGAAGAATGTCCAGAAAATAAAAATAGACCACCGCCTCCAAAGAGACGACTGGTCATCACCAACCGCGTTACCACTCTTGTTGACCCGAAATACCGGATCCACCTCTGCCGCAAGAATCTTGCGAGACCAGTTAACGATGGTCAATCGTCTAGGCATACAAATGTTCTGCCTAACCGCTCCTGGGCGAGGTTCAAAGATTCACCTGCTGCGTTGCACCAACCCGCAGCTCTCTGACAAGTGATGGTCCTTGACACTCCCATTCACTGCGTTCCTTATAACAAACAACTGAAACTTTTATGTTTTCAGACTAACACGACTCCGCACACTGGTCAACAGTGTTGAGAGCACGCTGTGTCCACAGCATGAATGCCCGTCGACGCGATGACAAGGGGTGCACAAGAAGATTCCCGTTAGAGATACCCCTTCTGCGCAAGTTTATCGATGTGCTTTTCCATCTCCTGTTGCATGTCGACCCCATACAAATCTTCAATCACAAACATCATCGATGTCGCGGTTTGAGCGACGTCCAGCAGTTCGGATACAATGGCTCGAACGACCTGATCTTGTTCCATGCGTTCTCGCTCACCGGACAGCCCCCGAAACTTTCCGATGACTTGAGCTAGCTCTCCCACTTCTTCTGTAATTTTGAGCATGGTGGATTCGAGAGTAGGTGTTAGGCCGGATAATCGAGGTAATGAGATCGTTTTGCGTTCCATATTTCCCCTCATTCACGTATCAATTTTCCGTATTTTATCGCAGTGTTCGCTGCTTGTCACCTGGATACGAGGCGTCATGAGAAAGGAAGTCTGTTTAGACATCGCGAACTCGCCCGGGAAGGGTGTTACGTGGAGACTTTCGAACATCCACATAAACCTGCGTTCCCATTTGGTGGTGTACCAACTACTGTCAACGCGCCAGAAACCTTAAGGAATAGATTGACCGACGTAAGCACTTAGGCTTACATTCACCGTCTATCCAACTGTGATGAACCGATCCTATTCAAAAGGTATCATGTGCCCTTGATCGCTAAACTTAATGAATTGGGGTTCACCACACACTTGACAGTGTGTACGGCTTTTTACAAAAGGTATGAGACTCTCTGACACCCATATGTGTTCTAACGATAAGGTGTTTCTGATCCAAACCATTTTGATTTCTTCGAGCCGAATCCGATTGCACGTTTTCATTGCGACTACAATAGCTTCCTTGTCGTTATTCATAACCAAGGGAATATTACATGAGGACGGTACTGTTGAAGTGATACCATTGGCATAAGTAACGGGAAAATCAATACTGTTCACTAGGTGCTTGGTTGTAACGTCCGCTAAGCCGATGCCTGATGCGTTCCCATGCGTCTCATTTGTTAAATTCAATGCTACAATGCGTTGAATAGTTGGTGCAATAAATCCTTGGTCCACCATGGAACCTGACCTTCCAGTAATATTCGGGTCCATGCCCGCGCCACTGATGTTCTTTCCGATTTCCTGGACAATTAGTACGTCCAAATCGTCAAAATACAATCTTGGCATACGAGACTTAGCGATATCAAGTAAGATAGGCTCTCGCTCGAGAAACTGACTCGCCTCAACGGCTTCGATGAACGCCGTCTGGTCATAAGCATTTTCGATTACGGCCAATCCAAATGCGACAGGGACCTTGTTAAGGATTACCTTTGCGGCCTCCGGAATTACATGATGAAATTCTTCAAACCCTTCTTTGTGTAATCTGGATGCCCCTGCATGTTTCCCTAGGCCTATCGCTAGCATTTTGCATAGACCGCTCTCGATCGGCCCTTTAAAGTCCGTATGCGGTTTCACCCTCGCAACGATAATTACAAGATCTGATTCGCAACAAATTTTGTCGAACAGAACTGGAACACCGCTACTGGTGTTTCCAATGTGAATGACGTCCATTGAAGAATGAATTGGAACTCCCATTGATTGTTGTGAGATTCCATGTGACTTCAAATATTTTGCTTGACCTTCCGCTGTTGCTCCTCCGTGGCTCCCCATCGCTGGAACAATAAATGGTTTGGCACCGAGATTTTGTAATTCGTCAATTAGACACCGAACGATTAGACCCAGGTTCGCAATTCCTCTACTCCCGACGCCGACAGCGATTCGCATACCCGGCTTTATCTTTACTCTAATCCCCTTTTTTTGAACTTCGTCTCTAATTTTAGCTTGAATGTCATCAATCATGGTAGAATCAAATACCTGTCTAACTTTTATAAATTGAGGGATCAAAGTGTCGTATCCCCCATCGATTGGTACAGATCCCCCAGTAACTTTTAGATACATACCGGCTTCCTCCTATGAGCTTGCGATAAAACATACTGCATAATTAGACAGACGAAAGTCTTCCTGTATCTGTAATTCATTTTCCGATGGTGACGTAATGGTCTCCTTGGGGATATATCATATAAACTACCAGTGGAGGACAGCAGAATCTCTGTTCGGAAGTTACCCGTTCCAGGCCAGGAATCTATTGGTGTCCGATTACGTCCTTGATAATTCCCAGCCTCATTTCCACAAGCCCCTCTGGTAACTCAAGTTTTAAGAGCCCTTTTTATCCACGGAGTTCCAACTCAATTATCGCATTTCGCAGCATTGATTCCGTAATACTCATAGGCATGAAGTTCATGCTGGCATCTGACAGTGAGTTTGCAATTGCCTGTGTGAACAATGTTTCTTGAATCTGGGACAAGTCAATCCCCATGTCCGATAGTTTTCCCGGTAAATGGCATTTTTTATAGAAGGATAATAGTTCAGCAAGTTCGTCATCTTTGCGTTCAAGTACAAGCTGGACAGCAACCCCGTAAGCTACCTTCTCACCATGAAGTATGCCTTTCGTTTGAGGGAGGATGGTGAGGCCATTGTGTATGGCGTGTCCCGCTGCGGCACGACATGCCTCACCACCCAGTCCCCCGACCATTCCTGCAACTAAGAAGATAGTATCAACGACCTCCTGAAGAGCAGGAGATGGTCTCCATTCCCCTAAGTCCATAATTGCCTGTTCTGTATTCTGGAACAATGTAGTCTTACAAAGTCTAGCCATTTGTAAAGCTGCTATTGTAGGAACATTATGATAATTGTTCCTTGTAGAAGACGCACTAGATTCATACCACTTCGCTAACGTATCCCCTACACCGGAAAGAAAGTAGTTTAATGGTGACTTGGCGACAACCTGAGTGTCTACTAATGTAACCAGGCTATTTTTTGGCCAAACTTGAGACTCCAAAAACACCCCATCCGTCGTATAAATGACAGACACCGGGGTAACGGGGGAGCACGTGGACGCAAGTGTGGGGACCGCGATAAAGGGCAAGTCAACCTTAGCCGCAACAGCCTTCGCTGTATCAAGTACCTTGCCCCCTCCTACACCAATAACGAGTTCCGTAGGTGTCTTTACAGTCGCACACAATCTCCCGACTTCTTCATAACTACACTGGCCCCGGTACCTTTCAATACAAAACGCAATTCCGTTATCTGTTAAGCTATTAGTAAACTGAGGCTCCACTGCATTCCATGACTCCTCTCCAGTAACGATCAAAACGTCTTTACCAAACCTCCCAATATGTTCTCCTGCTTTGTTTAGCAGTCCCGGCTGATGTAAATAGAGATTCGGCGTTCCTTGCACAATATCAACAGACATTCATTTACACCTCTCATATATGATCTGGGTTACCGCGTTCACCCATTTCACGGTTTAAAATGTCAAATAGTTTGCATACCTAGATAAGCATTCTTAATCTGTTCATCTGCCAATAACTCCTCCGACGTCCCGTGTGACGTGACGATTCCTGATTCCATCACGTAAGCACGATTCGCTAGCATGAGAGCCATCCTTGCATTTTGCTCAATTAAAAGAATGGTAGTGCCTGATAGGTTAACTTGACCAAGCTTCTCAAACACCTGATCGACTAACATCGGTGCTAATCCAAGGGACGGTTCATCAAGAAGTAACAGACGAGGGCGACTCATCAGTGCACGACCTATCGCGAGCATCTGCTGCTCACCGCCACTTAACCCAACCGCCAATTTTCTTGCGTATCTCTTAAGCGATGGAAACAGCTCATACGTTTCTTCAATGCCTTCTCGTATATACGAGCGAGACCTACCATATGCACCCATTTCCAGATTTTGAGTCACTGTTAACGCGGGAAAAATGCGTCGATTCTCAGGAACAAGTGCAATCCCTAGGCCTACCAACTTTCTCGTTTCATAGGTAAGTAAGGATTGACCGTTAAACGTGATGTCTCCCCCCGAAGGGTACACCAGCCGGCAAATTGCTCGTAAAACAGTACTTTTTCCGGCTCCATTGGATCCAAGCAAGGTCACAACCTCACCAGGGTAAACGTCTAAAGTAACATTACGAACCGCTGTAATGTCCCCGTACTGTACTGCCAACTGATTAATCTCCAACAACGGCACATTATGCATGAGTTGTGAGTCTCCCCTCTCTAACACCTAGATATGCCGTGATCACCTCTGGATTGTTTTGAATTTCTTGCGGTGACCCGACAGCTAAGAGCCTACCAAAGTTAAGAACAGTAATTTTGTTAGCCAGGGTCATGACGACTCGCATTTCGTGTTCAACCAAAAGGATTGTGATCCCCTGCTGGTTGATTTTTCGAATCAATACCATAAGCTGTTCCGTTTCCACTGGATTCAGCCCGGCATGCGGTTCATCTAAAAGCAAAACCCTAGGTTCAAGACACAAGGCCCGTGCAATCTCAAGTAGACGTCTCTGTCCCTGCGGTAAACTAGCAGCAGGTATATCAGCCACGTGTTCTAAACCGACCAAATTGAGTTTCTCCCGGGCAATTTGTTCACTCTGCTTGTCGAATTCCCACAATTTGGACGGGTGCAATGCGACGATGAGCTGCTCAATGACAGTCATTGAGCCAAATAATCGCGGATGTTGAAAAGTGCGACTAAGCCCCCTCCGGACAATCTGGAACGGACGTAATCCTTGAATGGGTTCCCCATCAAACACTACACTTCCGGCGGTCGCACGATAGACACCACTAATGATGTTAAAAAGTGTTGTCTTTCCAGAGCCGTTTGGGCCAATAACTGCATGAATAGAACCTTCGTCCACGGCAAAACTGACGTCATCGAGCGCGATGACACCCGCGAAACGCTTAATTAGATGCTCAATTTGAATGATGCTCATACGCGGTGCCCTCCCTTGAGGCTTTTAAGTTCTCGGGATTTCTTCGAAATAGGCGTTTGAGGTGTCTGGCCCAAACAACTGCCCCAAGTCCTTTCAACCCCTCAGGGGCCACCACGATCATAATAATGACTACTAACCCAAACACGGCCATATATGAATCCTTGAGAAACCGTAACCACTCCGGTATGAAGGTAAACAGTAGGGCACCAATTACTGGGCCAGCGGTGCTACCCAGGCCACCCACGACGATCATGACAAGGTAGTTAAATGTGGTACTCCAAGCAAAAACGTCCGGACTGATGTATCCGAGTAGCCCAGCGTAGAGTACTCCTGCTAAGCCCGCAAACATTGCCGAAACGGTAAAAAGCATGATTTTCATTAGGCTAACGTTGATTCCCACCATACTGGCAGCCGTTTCGTCATCGCGAAATGCTCTCGTTCTCATCCCGATCGGGCTTTTGGAGAATATTATGGAAAGAATTACGGTTAAGAACGCAACTGCTAACAATAGGACAAACATTCGTCCGTCCGTATTTAATTGCAGTGAACCAATTGAAAATGGTGGAATGCCAGTTAGCCCATTGGCTCCTCCGGTAATATGCTCCAGATTCGTCATTAATTCTCCCATTATTACTCCAAAGCCAAGTGTCGCTAATGCTAAATAATGACCCTTAAGCTTCAATGCTGGCCATCCTAAGGCGAGCCCAACGATACCGGTTATGATTACAGCAAAAACGGCATCTAAAAGCATGGGACTATGGTGAAGGACGAGAATAGAATACGTATAGCTACCAATACCAAAAAACGCCGACTGAGCCATGGAAATTTGTCCACCAAATCCTACAATAAAATTCAGGCCGACAGCCAACATAATATTGATCAAAGCGACATTTAATACGTGGACATAGTAGACATCCAGGACTTGGGCCAGAAACAATAGGACAGTGTATGCAATAATCAGAGTTATTGAAACAACAGCTATTCTTCGCTTCATTGTTTTCACGGCCTCTCCATGATTGGTTCACCAAAAATCCCTTGTGGTCGGAAAATTAGGAACGCGATCAACAGTCCAAAGGAAATCACATCGACGTATTGAGAGGAAATAAAGTAAGATCCGAAGGCTTCTAAAACACCAAGAATAAGCCCTCCTACAAGGGCCCCCTGAACATTACCAAACCCCCCGATAATACAGGCTGCAAACGCCTTCAATGCAACCAGACTCCCCATATCGGCTGATACATAGAACAATGGGGCCATCAAAACCCCAGCAATTCCCGCTAGTACAAACGCATACGCAAAAATGATGGAAATGATCGTCTTAGTATTAACCCCCATGAGACGTGCCACTTCTCCATCCTGAGCAGTAGCTTGCATTGCACGCCCAACTTGCGTACGGCGAAACATAAATACCTGTAATCCCATTAGAATTAATAGGGCAGCAAGAATACTGATATATTGACCTGAGAATGCGGCGCGTCCGACGTGCAACGTAACAGCTTTGAACGGACTAGGGTCTATTAAGGGTTCTGGTCCCCATATCAAAACTGCGATGTTCTTCAGAAACAGTGATAAACCGATAGTCGCTACAATTGCAGACAATTGTGATGACTTTCGCAACGGATGATACATCCATCGCGCAATGAATATTCCGAATATTGCCATAAAAATCATAACCATGAGTAAATTAAGAACCCATGGTAAATGTAAAGACATAGCCAACCAACCTGCACTAACGTACGCAGCAATCATGACTAATTCACCCTGCGCAAAATTAACAATCCCAACAGCGTTCCATATCAAGGTGAACCCTAATGCAATCAGGGCATAGATTGCCCCCATTGCCAGACCAGAAATGATGAGTTGAAGGCTCATTGGCTTCCCCCACTTTAAATAGAATGCGGTTGCAAAAGGGGAAGGGTACGGTCCCATCCCCTCACTTTTTTAACCTAGATTATGACCCACTAACCTTCTTAATTACCACGGGTTGACCGTTCTGTACCTGTGTAATTAAGCCGGCATGAACCATGTCCCCGCCGGAGCTATAACTGTAATTCGTAATGACGCCCTGGTAATTTTTAATGTTCTCAAGTGCCTTTTGAATTGATGGTGCATCGACTTTACTGGAGTGTTGTAACGCATCTATTAGTATATTCATTGCGTCGTAATAGGCCGTCGCATACAATTCAGGTTTTGTGTGATAGACACTATTAAACTTTGATTCCCAGGCCTGAATCCGTGGGTCGGGATTGTTTTGCGTAAAGTCAGTAATAGCATATGCCCCATTAGAAGCACTGCCTGCCAGATTTAGAAATGGTGGTTGGCTAAACGAGGTTGAGCCGATCAGCTTAAAATTCGCGCCAAGTTGCTTCATCTGCTGGGCTAAGAGACCGCTAGGTTGATCGTCTGTCCAGACGATAACGCCATCTACTTTTGCCTTTTCAAAACTTAATATCTGAGATGTGAAGTCTTTCGTAGAGTCATCGTGTGTTTGAATATCAACTGGGGTAATCCCGTCTGCAGCAAGGGCTTGTTTGACTGCTTGAATCCCACTCTGTCCGAAGGACGTGTTGACGTAATCTAATCCCACACGTTTTAAATGAAGATCATTTACTGCGTACTGTACAAGTAATTTTGCCCCGATGGAATCATTTAACCTAATACGAAAAATCCACGGATTGCCTTGTGCAGTGATCACCGGCCCGGTGGCTCCGGTCAGTGCAGGCACTTTGTACTTGCTGAACAAAGATTCAGCTGGAAGCATGGCTGGGGAAAAGTGTGGCCCAATAACTGCAACAACGTTGTCTTGCGTAACCAGTTTTGTCACGGCATTCGAGGCAACCGTAGGATTGGGTCCTTGGTCATCCTCAAAGAATAACTTGATCTGCCTACCGCCGATACCACCTTTAGCATTCACGTCATTAACGGCCAGTTGTATACCCTGTTTCATGTACTTACCATCCTGAGCGAACTGTCCTGTCAAAGGAGCCGAAACACCAATATTAATCTCTTTTGAAGACTGGTTAGTACCACAGCCGGCAATTGAACCGAGACACACGGCACCCACTAGACCAAGCAAGCACTTTCTGGCCTTTTTCATTTTCCTACCTCCAAAATTGAAAATTGTAGATGAGCAACACCCCTAGATACAGTGCAAAATATTAATGGTATTTGTTCCACGAAGAAATCATATATAGTGTGATCTATAATAGACAATTAAGAACAAGAACTATTGGATTGCAGAAACTGCAAACCCTGCTTCAACTAACCTATCTCGAATCACTAACCTCTTCTCTTGACGTGGTTGCAGAATTGGGCTGCGTGCTGGGCCCACTTTACGCCCCATTAACTCAATTGCTGTTTTTGCGAGGTAGGGCATATCAGGTCCTTCTATTGAACGCCATACCGGAAGTAATCGGTCGTGAAGCGTCTTGGCTCCGGTATGGTCACCAGCTTGCACCTTATTCCAAAGGTCGATGGTGGCCTCAGGTACGACAGCTAACATACACGAAATAGCACCATCGACTCCCAGGCAGAACGCAGGATAGAGCAGGTCATCAATTCCAGTAACAATTGTGACTCTATCATGAAGCTGGTACATCATGTCCGCTACCTTGTGCATGTCTCCACCACTTTGCTTAACGCCGGCAACCCAGGGAACACCGTTCACAATTTCCGTCATTGCATGAACGTCAATCGGTACCCACGGGACTACGTTGTAAATGAGGATCGGCAGCTTTGCCGCTTCCCCAATCCGTTGGAAGTGCTGAATCAATCCTGCCGTGGTTGGAGTCCACAGATAGTGTGGAGGCGTGACCTGCAAGGAACTTACTCCGGCCTCTTTTGCGGCTTTAGACTTGCTTACTGCCTCAGCCGTAGAATCTGCAATAATACCGCCGATAACAGGAACTCTATCCTTTACTTGTTCCACTACCGTTTTACATAGTGTGTATACTTCTTCTTCCGAAAATCCCGCTCCCTCACCCGTGCTACCACCGATACATATTCCATGGACACCTGCTTGAACAAGGTACTCGGTTTCTTCTCGAATTGCCTTTATATCCAATTCCTCAGTGTCCCACGTAAAGGGGGTTACCATTGGAGGGATAATTCCATGAATGTCTAATTTCATACTGTTTCACCTCTTAAGAATATTTTGATTTGAATGCACGAAGACGAAGTAGTAATAAACAGGCTCCATCGGCCTTCACATACTCTGCTATGTCAGTACTGCATTCACACGGACTCGCAACTACTGTCCAACACTCCTGCGCATGCGAGTGCATTTCGAATCGTTTCCTTTTCGACTTCTGTTGGCTCATGGCCAGGGCTTCTGGTGATTCCAGCGGTTCTTCCCAATTGGCGAATCGCTTCTTTGATCTTCCCCGGGAAGTTCACGCCCGAAATCGCCTGAACAACTGGCAGAATTCGTCGGTGAAGTTCTTCTGCAGCTTCATAGTCCTTCCGAAGAAACGCTTGCCATTGCTGCACTACAAGCTCCGGAATGATAGCCGATGGAGCCACAATTGATCCTTGAGCTCCAACCATATACGTTGGAAATAGCAAGTCGTCGACAGCACTCATGATTACGATACGATCTCCACACTTTTGAACCATTTCGGCCAACTTGTGGATATCACCGCCACTCTGTTTAATGGCTACAACTTGAGGAATATTGGACAGTTTGTTTAGCAACTCAGGAGATATCACGTTATGTGGAATAACATTATAGATGACAATCGGTAACCCAATGTCTTTGCCGATTCTGCGGTAAAACTCGTAATTGCCATCATCACCCGGCGCCAAAACGTGGTAGTGTACCGGCGTCACCATCAATGCTTTTACACCGGTTTTTACTACCGCGTTAGCAGTTCGTAATGCGTCACGTGTGCAATTACGGATAATGCCAGCAATTACTGGAACCTTTCCCCCTACTTCTGCAATTGCTAATACACACAAACGGCTCAACTCTTCGTCGGATAAAATGGCACCCTCACCAGTAGACCCTCCAACGCTGATACCATCAACACCAGCCGCAACTAGGTAGCGCACTTGCTCTACAAAAGCAGTTTCATCCACTTCTTCTCTTTCATCAAAAGGTGTCACTGCGGTAGCAATAATTCCCTTCAACCAGGAAGTATCCAAAGCTAAGTCCCCCTCTCAAAACCTAAGGCAATGTACGCAAAGTGTGGTAGACCATGTAGCAGAACCAGGCACCGCCATCTATCTCGCCGACGGCTCTCTCTCCAACCCAACTTGCGCGGCCCGTTTTTGGTGTCAGATTTCTCGTCCCCTCAGCACCTTTCAGAGCAGCTTCAGCCGCAAACTCAAGCGCTAGTTTCGCAGAACTCCCCGTCACTACCGCATCTCGGTAAGCCTCAAATGCTGGGACGAGCGCATCTAACACAGTACGGTCACCGACGTCTGCCTCACCTCTTTTCATGATTTCATCAATCATCACCTCTTGGATTTTCACGAACGTTTGAGTAGTCGGCAAAGCCCCATCCTGTAATGATCGGCCCGCGGCTGAAAGAGCAAATGCAATCAGCACACCCATGGTCGATGGCGCTTTTCTGCGAACTAAGCTTCCGCTTTCAATCAGCCATTTTTTTATATCGCTGTGCTCCTGTGCAGCCTGGTGAACAGCCTCCATAACAAGTTCGACGGTAACGCCTAGATCGCCATCGCCTTGAGCACCGTCAAGTCGATTAAATTCGTCCTTCGAGGCCCGAACCATCTCTAACATGGTTGTTGTTAGTGCTAGCAAAAAATCTCACCCTTTTTCGGCATGGAGTACACTACCACTGCTTGATGAAAGGCGTATGCACAGGAGTTTCAAGATATCTCTTCATGGTGTCATCCAATTTGAGAACCGATATAGAAAACCCAGCCATCTCTAAAGAGGTTGCGTATTCTCCAACAAACGGCTTGAATATATTGATCCGCTTTTGGCTGAACCAATCGTGCACTTCTTTGTAAGCAACGTACAATTCTTCTAATGGAGTACTACCGGTACCATTTACAAGAACAGACACATCATCTCCGGATACCAAATCCAAATCCCTCGTCAAATGTGTTAGTAGTAGAGACACGAGTTCATTGGCTGTACCAATTTTCGCCCTCGCTATTCCCGGTTCTCCGTGAATACCGATTCCAATTTCTAGCTCATCCTCGGCAATTTCAAATGTTGTTTTCCCGGAGGCTGGTATCGTACATGGAGAAAATCCGATACCCATCGTACGGACATTCAATGCCGCCTGCTCTGCAGCTTTTTTCACCTCCTTTAAAGGAGCACCAGATTCAGCACAAGCACCCGCGATTTTATAAACAAAGAAAACCCCGCCTACACCCCGACGTTTACTCATCTGATCGATTGGAGCTGATGCTACATCGTCTGTAACACGAACCGTCTCAACCTCGATACCTTCATCCCGCGCCAATTCAGCAGCGAGATCGAAATTCATCTTGTCGCCAAAGTAATTTCCGTATAAATACAGAACTCCAGCTCCACCATGAATGGCTTTGGTAACCGCTAACATTGCGTCTGCACTCGGTGAACTAAACACATTCCCAACACATACTCCATCGGCCAATCCCTGACCCACATACCCCAAAAACACCGGTAAGTGCCCATAACCGCCGCCGGTCGCAATAGCAACCTTACCTCTAACTGGTGCGTCAGATCTAACAATTACTCTTAGGTCGTCATCACAACGCAGCAAATCTGAATGTGCTAACACAACGCCTTGTAACGATTCATCTACGAAATTAGATGGGTCATTTAAGATTTTTTTCATTCAGAACCCCCACGTAAAGAAGTATCAATTAGGCTACCTTCTGTCTCTGCGGTCTCTAGCAAACCGCGTTTCGATATGAGAAGATGTTGAATCATGTTTTCCTTCGCCGCCTCCGGGTTCCTCTCGCGAATAAACCGAAGGATTTCGTCATGTTGACTTACGGCTTTCATCGCCTCCTTTGGAATAGAAAACACCTTTTTACGATAGTCCGTTAGCATTTTTTTGATGACGTTATTGAGATTCTGAAGCAGGGGATTTTGAGAAGATTCAAATATCAAATCATGAAATGCTTCGTCACCTAAGGCGATTTTTATAACGTTATTTTCCATAATAAAGTCAACGAACTGTTCGTGGCACTTTTCCAATCGTTCAAGTTGCTCTTCTGTCACTCTTTCCGCTGCCAAAAATGCTGCCATCGGTTCAAGAGCAATTCTGGTCTCCAGTAAATGAAAAATTTCAGGTTGATACTGGTTGTACCAAGACATGAATTGGGCGGCATTGTAATTCTCTTGAGAGACAACATAGGAACCTTTCATTGGTCGGATTTCAATGACTCCTTCCGTTTCCAGGAGGAGTAGTGCCTCACGGACAGATGAACGGCCAACCATCAGGATCTTGGATAAGTCTCGTTCATTTGGAAGCTTTCCATCAGAACCGACTTCCCCTTTTTTGATAAAATCTTTAATTCGCTCTGCAGCAATCTTTGCAACCGATTCTTTTTGTGTCAACGTATATTCTCCCTCAATCAACTGGTCTGACCACTGTAAGGTTTTCTTTATTATATGCCTACAAAAATCCGATTATCAACAATTATTTATGCTTGATTTTGAATGTATGCGATTTCATAATGGTTTATAGTCAGACCACAGAACGCGATGGCAGGCGGGTTTATGACAACGACGTTTGTGGGTTTGCCTTTAACATTTAATCTAAGGGAGTGACTCGAATGGGAAATATATCACCTCAGAATGACTCTGCTTTAATCAGTAGGTCTGTCCGCCCGAGATCTAACATTCGCTGGATTGTCGTTGTCATCCTCACGCTACTGTCAATAGTCAATTATTTGGATCGTGGTAATCTCTCAGTAGCAGCCCCTCTTATCATGAAGGATCTCCACATGAATCCCGCGGCAATGGGTGTCATTCTCTCCTCCTTTGTCTGGCCGTACGCTATCATGAATTTACCGTCGGGATGGGCTGTAGACCGTTTTGGAACCAAACTCATTATGTCCATCGCAGTCGGTTTCTGGTCAGTTGTGGCTGTATCTACCGGGTTCATGAGATCAATGGGCAGCTTTATCCTTACCCGTGTGCTGCTCGGAGTCGGTGAGTCGGCCATGTTTCCTGCGGCTATTAAGGCAACGAACGCGTGGTTTCCAAAACACGAAAAGGGCTTTGCAACTAGTATATTTATTGCGGGAACCCAGGTCGGGCTTGCCGTCTCACCCCCATTATCAACTGCTCTTATGCTAGCGTTTGGGTGGCCGTCCATGTTTATCATTATCGGCTCCATTGGGTTCTTGGTATTGATTGGATGGATCATCTTATACAAAGACCCGACAAAGAATAAGTGGCTGAGTAAAGAGGAATTTCGATACATTCGGTCAGTTGTTGACGACACCGCATTCTCCCTACGAGCCAAGCCTCAGACTAAAATCACCCTTGTACAATGGATCAAGTTGTTTGGGCAAGTGTCCACATGGGCCATGATTATCGGCGACTTTGCACTTCAATACTTATTCTGGTTCTATATTTCTTGGTTACCCACATACCTTGAAAAGTCAGAACATTTATCCATTTCAAAAACCGGTATCTACGCATCGCTTCCTTTCGTAGCCGGGACTCTGGGTGTTCTAATTGGAGGGAAGTTGTCAGACTGGTTTATCTCAAAAGGTATGACGAGACTTAACGGCAGAAGATACACCATATCCCTTGGAGCCATCTTGACGGCTGTAGCATTACTCATTACAGCATTCGTGCATTCCCACGGACTGGCCATTACGTTACTTACCGTTGGAATGTTCACATATAGCCTGTGTTCTGCACCAATCTGGACTCTCGCCACCGACGTCGTAGAATCTGATGCATACGTGGCTTCCATTGGCAGCATACAAAATTTCGGAGGCTTTCTAGGCGGAGCATTCGCGCCTGTTGTCACAGGCATATTGGTTGCATCATTCGGAGGCTTCACGATCGCCCTGGTAGTTACCGGTATTTTAGCAATCATTTCTGCTGTGATGTACGCATTAGTCCTGAAGCGGCCAATTGGAGTTTGAACGGGAATAGCATTACCAACCAAAATCCTATCCCATACAAAAAGGCTGATGGCACTATCATCCCATTGCCATCAGCCTTTTGTCTTTGTCATAGTGACGAGACTTTCGTGAATGACTGATTAAAAGTGGTATTTGTACATAATTGATACAGGTTTGTTTCAGTATTGGTTGTTTGTTCAAAGGGATTTAGGCGTTTTTTATAAACTAACAAATAAACCACCGTAATGCCTTGGTGGTGTTACTCATACAATACAACAATTTCTAGTGTGAACATTTGTGCGAGAAAAGCCCGGCCCCCAATAGGGTGTACCGGGCTCAATGTAAACTCATTACGCTTGATACTTTTCTGCCTCAATGACACGATCCGCAATGCGCCGATTGATAGCCACCACGTTTACTGGTGTCACACGGGTGAGCTTTTTCAACATCGACAATTGCGTGCGGAGCATATCCCCTTCGGCCACGCTCGCCAACAACGTCTTGGCAGTCTGCTCGACTTGAGCGAATGCCGTTTCAGCAAACGAGACGGTCATGTCAATTTTATTCTGTGCATCCTGACCGTTTGCCAAGGCCTTTTTCGTGCGGAGCAAGGCGCTTTCCAACACATAAATGTTGATGGCGATATCAGCCAAGGCCGCGAGTGCTTCCTGCTCGTCCTTCAGCTTCATTTGGTAAGTCTGAACTGCTACACCACCGGCAAAGAGGAAGATCTTCTTCATCATATCGAGCATGTACGTCTCACGTTCCAGGGTGTCGAACTCGCCTGATGGCGGCATCAGACTCATGAGTTCCTCCTGCAAGCCTTGCGCTTTTTGCAGGAGTGGCAATTCACCCTTCATCGCTTTGCGCAGCAAGGTATTCGGAATGAGCATGCGGTTGATTTCGTTTGTTCCTTCGAAAATCCGGTTGATGCGAGAGTCGCGGTACATGCGCTCCATGCCGTATTCTGCAATGAACCCAGCCCCACCGTGGATTTGTACCCCTTCGTCCACAATCGTGTCGAGCGCTTCCGACGCGAACACCTTGAGAACGGAGCATTCGAGGGCGTACTCAGCGATGGCGTCCGCTACTGCCTTGCCGTTGTTCGTGTCAACCGATTCCAGTTGGGCGTCAATGTCACCAGTCGCGCGGTAAGCCGCACTCTCTGTCACATAGGTCAGGGTGTTCATCAGTGCCAGCTTCTGCTTGATGAGGCCGAAGTTCGTGATCGCCGTTCCGAACTGCTTGCGGCTGTTTCCGTATTTCACGGAATGCTCTAGTGCACCCTTCATACCACCCACGGAACCGACAGCTAATTTGTAGCGGCCGATGTTGAGAATGTTGAAAGCAATGACGTGCCCGCGACCTTTTTCGCCAAGGAGGTTTTCCACTGGAACCTTTGCGTCTTCGAGAATCAATTGGCGCGTCGACGATGCCTTGATGCCCATTTTCTTCTCTTCCACACCGGTTGATACACCTTCGTAGCCTTTTTCCACGATGAACGCGGAGAAATGCTCACCGTCGATCTTCGCGTAAACGACAAACACGTCAGCAAACGCTGAGTTCGTGATGAACTGTTTTGTACCGTTCAAAATCCAGTACTTGCCGTCAGCGGACAGCGTGGCAGTCGTTTTTGCACCCAGTGCGTCCGAACCGGAACCTGGTTCGGTCAGCGCATAGGCCGCGATCCACTCGCCGCTCGCGAGCTTGGGCAAGTATTTCTGCTTCTGCTCCTCGTTGCCAAAAAAGACGATGGGGAGCGATCCGATCCCGACGTGTGCGCCGTGACTGAGCGCAAACGAACCACCGCGAGTGAGTGTTTCCGAGATGAGCGCGCTCGTCACCTTGTCAGCGCCGAGACCGTCGTATGCTTCTGGAACATCCGCTGCCAGCAGGCCCAAGTCCCCTGCTTTGTGCAGCAACTCGACCGTGAGATCCCAGTTCTGGTGCTCCAACTCTTCTTGGTGCGGCAGAACTTCGTTTTCCACAAACGATCTCGTCGTGTCCACAATCATCTGATGCTCACGCGTAAAGTCTTCCGGAGTGAAGACCTGCTGTGCATCTGTGTCCTCGATCAAATAGAATGCACCACGTGCTGGTTTACGTGTTGTATCAGTACCCATCTGTCATTCCTCCCATTTTCTGAAGACCATCATTCTCTCACTGGTTTATGCAAGGCACTCGAACACACCGGCAGCACCCATGCCGCCGCCAATACACATCGTGACGAGGCCGTACTTCAGTTTGGAGCGCATCATTTCGTGAATCAGGCTGACCGTGAGGCGGGAACCTGTGCAGCCCAGCGGGTGGCCAAGTGCGATGGCGCCGCCGTTCACGTTGACCTTCGACTCATCCAACTCAAGTCCGCGTATGACTTGGATGGCTTGGGAGGCGAAGGCTTCGTTCAGTTCGACGAGATCGATATCGGATAGGGACAAGCCAGCCACCTTTAAGGCCTTGGGTACGGCGGCGATAGGGCCGACGCCCATGATGTCGGGATCGACACCCGCGACAGCAAAGCCGCGGAATGCCGCCAGGGGCTTTAGGCCTAACTCGTTGGCACGTTCCGCAGACATGAGGAGAACGGCAGCAGCACCGTCACTCGTTTGCGAAGCGTTGCCCGCCGTCACCGTGCCGTTCAGTTGGAATGCCGGGCGCAATTGGGCGAGGCGATCCAACGTCGTCTCCCTTCGCACACCTTCGTCGGTGTCAAACATCACCGTGCGTGTGACGACTTTATTGTTTTCGTCGATGTGAACCTGCTCGACGGGCACGGGAACGATTTCCTCTTTGAACTTCCCGCCGTCAATGGCCGCTGCTGCTCGCTCGTGGCTGCGGACAGCAAACCGATCCTGATCTTCACGGCTGACACCGAACCGCTTAGCAACCTGTTCCGCCGTGTGACCCATGCTCATATAGGTTGCCGGCAGCCGGTCCACGAGGGTGGGGTTCGGTGACAAGTTGTAACCGGTCATGGGGACCATGCTCATGCTCTCAACGCCACCGGCGACAACGACATCAGCCATGCCTGACATAATCTGTTGAGCCGCAATGGCGATGGATTGGAGTCCAGAACTGCAGAACCGGTTGACGGTCACGCCCGGGACGGTCGTGGGCAACCCTGCACGCAGGGCGATAATACGACCGACATTCATACCTTGTTCAGCTTCGGGCATCGCACAGCCGATGACGACGTCCTCAATTTCCTCTTTGCTGACGCCTGGTGCCCGTTCGAGTACGGCGTCGAGGACGAGGGCACCGAGATCATCTGGGCGAGTTTGACGAAGACTGCCCCGTCCCGATTTGCCAATCGGCGTGCGAGCACACGAGACAATGACTGCTTCTTTCACGAGACTTCCTCCTTTATCTCAAACTGTGCATGCATTAGTTGCGCAGTGGCTTGCCTTTCGCCAGCATGTGTTGCATCCGCTGCTGGGACTTTGGCTCGGCGACGAGGCTCAAGAATGCCTCGCGCTCCAAATCCAGCAAGTAATCCTCAGTGACTTCCGTCCCGCGTGGAACGTCGCCGCCGGTCAAAATTCGAATGAGATGATTCGCGATCTTTGCATCGTGCTCCGAAATGTATCCGCCCTGGATCATGCCTTGGACCCCGGCCTTCAACATGGCAGCACCGTCCCGTCCAACGACCTTCACGGTTTTCGGCTGACGCGGTAAATAGCCACTGCGGGCAAGCGACAATGCGACTTGCTTTGCGTCGTAAAGTTGATAGTCACGGTTGACGCTGATGCCGTCCGTCTCGCGCAAGTAGCCAAGGCGTTTGGCGTCTTTCGCACTGGTCGAAACTTTCGCCATGGCGACAGTTTCAAATGCTCGACGAACATAATCGTCTGGACGGATATCCACGCCGCTCGGGACGTGTTCCATGGCTCGCAGCAGCATTTCTTTCGTGCCGCCCCCGCCAGGAATCAATCCGACACCGACTTCCACAAGCCCGATATATGTCTCCGCGTATGCCTGTACTCGATCCGCCGGAAAACAAAGCTCCGCACCACCACCCAGAGCCATGCTGTGCGGTGCTGAGACCACAGGTTTCGGCAGATACTTGATGGCCATCCCAGCACGATGGAACTGCCGAACGGTCAAATCGATGTCGTCCCAGTTCTCGTCCTGTGCTTCCATCAACATCATCATGAGGTTGGCACCAACACAGAAGTTTTTCGCCTCGTTGTAGATGACAAGGCCTTCCCAGTTCTGTGCTACTTCCTTCGCCGCGTAATCCATCATGGCGACGACATCTGCACCAATGGCCTGATTTGGCGAGTGCATTTCCAGACAGACGATGCCGTCACCAATGTCGATGAGGCTAGCGCCGCTGTTCTTGTGAATGACGCCATTCTTCGCCTTGATGTCCGCCAGGGAGAGCTTTTCGATCGGTTTCTCCACCGTACGGTAGTCGGCGTTTCCGACATAGAACCGTATTTGACCGGGTTCAGCCTGTTCGTAGAACGTCTTTTTACCAGATGCCAAAAGTTGCTCCACAAACGCTGGAATGACAGCGCCTTCTTCGCGCATACGGGCAACGGACTTTTCGACGCCGATGGCGTCCCACGTCTCATACGGACCGAGTTGCCAGTTAAAGCCCCACTTCATCGCCTCATCAACGGCCACGATATCGTCGGCGATTTCCGTTTGACGATCCGCCGTGTAAAGCAACACATCTTTGAGAATCTCCCAAACAAATTGCGATGCTTTGTCCTTTCCATAGACGAGCGCACGCAATTTCTCGGGCAGAGTCTTTGCGTTTTTCGCAGCCTCAAGCGAAGCCGAAGCGACTTTCCGACGAGGGCGGTAAGTTAACGTCTCCAAGTCGAGCGCGAGGATTTCTTTGCCTGTTTCTGTACGCTCCCGCTTGAAAAATCCCTGTCCCGTCTTTTCACCCAGCCAGCGGTTCTCCACCATTTTTTCGAGGTACTTTGGAATGGTAAAGCGTTCTTTCTCGGCCTCATTAGTAACCGACTGTTGAACGTTCTTCGCCACGTGAACGAACGTGTCGAGACCAACAACGTCCAGTGTGCGGAATGTCGCACTCTTAGGCCGACCCATCACTGGCCCTGTCAGTGCATCCACTTCATCCACGCCGTAGCCGAACTTCTCCATGACATGAAGTGTTGCAATAAGACCATAAGTACCAATTCGGTTGGCAATGAAGTTTGGCGTGTCTTTGGCGATTACGATCCCCTTGCCCAGACGACGCTCACCAAAGTAACGAATGTCTTCGATCAATGCAGGGTCCGTGTCCGGCCCCGGAATGATTTCAAGCAGTTTCATGTAGCGAGGGGGATTGAAAAAGTGCGTGCCAAGAAACCGTTTTCTAAAGGACGGTTCCAATCCCTCAACCATTGCCGTCAAAGAGATACCTGACGTGTTGGTGGATACGACTGCATGCGGTGGCAGAACAGCGGCGAGTCTTTGCAGAACCTCGCGCTTGATGTCGAGTCGTTCAACGACTGCCTCAATGACCCAATCGCAGTCCTTAAGGAGCGAAAGATCATCTTCCATATTCCCAATCGTGATGAGCGCTTCATCCGCCAAGTCATAAAAAGCAGCGGGTTTCGCTTTTTTCGCCGCTGCAAGTCCCCGGGCAGCAAATCGGTTCCGAACCGACTTGTCGGACAGTGTGAGTCCTTTCGCTTCTTCTTCAGGGGTAAGTGCGCTCGGTACAATGTCCAAGAGCAGTACCGGGATGCCGACATTCGCCAAGTGGGCCGCAATTTGTGCACCCATGACGCCCGCGCCCAAGACTGCGGCTTTGCGTACATTTAAGCTCACGATGACAATCCTCCTTGGTCTACCGAGTATTGACCGACCAGTCGGTAGATTCCCTGTTACCTATGTTAGCAGAAGGCAAAAAATCTGTATAGTCTGTTTTGGCAAAGCGTTCAAAATAGATGTGGGCGGACCTTGTCGGCCCGCCCACTTATGGTGATTTTTTATATAGATACGCTGGTGGCTGCGCGAAATGCTGTGATTCCTGCGTCGAATGCCTGGCGAAGTTGTTCAACAACACTCAAGTCGCGTGCACGCCAGATGACTTCACATTCTTCGGGCTTCACATCAAGTGGATGTGGCGATCCGGACTGAAGCGTATCCAAAGGACCGAATACAGGATGCGATAGAACACTTTCAATCGGGAGGATTTCCAGAATGGTTCCCGTGATAAAGATTCCGTCAACGGATGATAACTCAGATAGGGGCAGTTTCACTTGTTCAACAGGGATGTCGAGTTGGCCAGCCAACTCCAAGACATACCGACGCGTGATGCCCGGAAGAATAAATCGATCCGTCGGCGCCGTAATCAACTTGCCATCCCGAACAAACCATAAGTTCGAGCTGGCCGACTCAATCATGTGTCCATCCCGAACGAGTAATGCTTCATCTGCCCCAGCATCATGCGCAGCTTGCTTTGCCAAAATATTTGGTAGCAAGTTGAGGGTTTTGATATACGAATTTGCCCACCGCTCATCCGGTTGAATAAGTAATTTGCCTGGTTTCTGATCGGGTTTCGCGGAAAGAGGTCGTACGACTAAACTGACGGATGGGACCGTTGTGTCAGCGGGAAACAAGTGATTTCTCGCGGCAGCCCCGCGCGTCACTTGAAGGTAGATGCTTGCCTCCTCTTCCGCACTTCGCTGGATCGCCGAAACGATCAACTCTTTATAGCCGTCTGCATCATGAGGTGAGGGAATGCGAATTGCATGAAGACTGTTCAGAAGACGTTCAATGTGCCAATCCAAAAGAAACGGTTGACCACCGTAGACGCGGATGACTTCGTAGACACCGTCACCGAATTCGTGGCCGCGTTCTTCGATGGGAACGACGGAACTGGTTGGATCGAGAAATTTACCATTGTAGTAGCCAATAACAGGCATGTTATTATCCCCTCACTTTGACGCAATCTTACGATCATTATAAAGTAAGAGGTAGGATGACTGAAGAGGTTGTCCGAAAGGGTTCACAGAACTTTTCTTCACTGCGACACACTATGAAAGGAATCTGATAACACATGGCAGATTGCTTATTCTGCAAGCTCGTATCTGGCGAGATTCCGTCGGATAAGGTGTATGAGGATGATGAGGTACTTGCATTCCGCGATATTCGTCCGCAGACTCCTGTGCATGTGCTGGTCATTCCAAAGAAGCACATCCAGTCCGCCCAGACGGTGACAGCTGAAGATGCAGGCCTTATCGGTCGGTTACATAGTGTCATCCCGCAAGTGGCAGAAACCCTTGGTGTCGCGAAGGATGGTTACCGGGTCGTGACAAACATCGGTTTGCACGGACAGCAGACCGTGCCGCATCTTCACTATCACATTCTCGGCGGTCGGCAATTAGGATGGCCTCCAGGTTAATCTGGAAGGCCATCCTGTCCGACCACGTCAAGTGGTGGAACGTCTGCTCCGTTGAGCACCAAATGAGCAACTACGTTTGCATTGATGCTTCCGATGGCAGAGCAGTACTTTTCTTCACTTAATCGAATGGCTCTCCAGGCTTTTGCTGCGGGCACTTCTCCCTGCATGTGATAGGTTAAATGAATTTCCGTAAACGCCTTTGGGTGTTCTTCACGTCGCTCGGCTTTTGCCTCGATTTCCAACTCCTCCAAAGACAGCCGCATGCGCTCAATGATCATGGCAATATCAATACCTGTGCATCCGACGATGCCCATGAGTAATAATTCCATAGGCCGATTGCCTTGGCCTGTACCACCGTCTTCTCGACGGGCATCCATGTAAACCGTGTGCCCGGACGGGCCGTCCGCTTGAAAATGGCGTTGGCCGAGCCATTTACTTGTCACTTTCATTTCCAACCACATCGCCCCCTACACTCTGTATTGTATCGCGCAAGAGGATGTACGTCACGCCAGAGCGCGTTCCAAAGGACAACAGGCGGCAAACGACGCGCGTTATCGTACAACCAACTGTCCTTCCATGCCAGGTTCAGGAATCCCCTTCTTGTCTGAGTAGTATCGGAACGATCCGGTCTTGTCTGGAGTGAAACGCACATCAGTTGTTCCACCCGGTTGTAAATTTGGCGAAAACACGAAGAAATCCGGCACAACAAAGTTGTGTACCGTTTGACCTCGATTGGCCACCACAATATGCAATGGTTTACCTTTGACGGCTTGAATTTGAGCAGGACGAATCGAACCGTCCTGAAGATTCACTTGGATAGTTTGTGCATGAACGAGTGAGATTGGAAGTATTGCGAGGATACCGACAAAAGCCATGGAACACCGCAGCGTGGCACGCACAAAAACACCTCATTGATGAATTCCTCGTTTTTTATTTCCTGTGTAGCATGTCTTTGCCGTATCCGTCTCATGCGTGTTTTGTTTCATCACGAATTGATCTCAGTAAATTATTCGGTATTAGCAAGTCTCTCATTAAGGAACCAAATGTGTTCAACGAATTACCCACGTTCAAAGTTCACGGGTCAGGGAAAGAATCTCCTAAACACTTCAAACTGAACCAGAGAGGTTAACTCATGGCCTGTTCATTTGTCTCGTTTGTTTCATTTCTAAAAGACCCTACCCAGCAGTAAAATACCAAACGACAGTGTTTGGTGATATGTTACCTGATTACGGATCCATAAAGGGTTTTATGCAGTAGTTTGATGCTAACAATGGAGTTCTCTGAGGATCTGTACCGCCCGAAAAGGTTTACTTGCTATGAAAGGTGTATTCCAGCTTGGATCCCCGCACAGAGCAGCCCCACTGTCGTGCCTCCGATTGCCCCTACGACGACGTCGCTAAAATGATGCAGGCCGCAATAGATGCGGGAAAAACATAAACAGAGTGCCATGACAAGCAGAATCTCCCGGAAAAACGGCAAGTGGATAGCTCCGCACGCAAGCGCGAGTGCCCCACCTGCGTGGTTGCTGGGAAATGATTCCCCTTGTTCGTGCGCAAGCAAAGGTTCAAACGGTTCCGTATCGAAAGGTCGTGGCCGCGCTGTCATGCGACTGATTGGTTCATGAATGAGTCGGATCGCCACGGCCGCGACAATCGAGGAAGAAACGCTCGCAAACGTAACGACGTAATGTTGCGTCGTTTGCAAGATGCCCGTCGCAGCTACGACGAGAACGGCCAGCATGAAAACAGGCGTGTATTTTGCAACGACCACCATGGCGGCATTTAGCCATGGAAGTCGGCGCCAAAGTCGATGGATCTCCCTTGTTATGAGTGCATCGCAATAAGTGCACGTTTGCCAAATCCAATTGGTTATTCCCATGAATTACTCTTCGCTTTCACCGGATAGTCAGAACCTCTCGCCATCCCTGTTTGCAGGTCTTGTCGGAAAGAAGAATCAAACTTGGATACGTTATGCAGCACGACGTCCGCCTCATGGTTGTACGTGAACGCTTGATGGCTGAAGTTCGCGCTGCCAATGATGAAGGTTGCGCCGTGATCGACATCGATTATCTTGGCATGCATCAGTTCTCCGCTGTAGGGTCGATAGTAGCGAACCATCGCCCCCGCGTTCCGCAATGTCTCGACTGCGGTACGGTTATAGGACTGTGTTGGGTCCACTAAAATTTCCACTGCGGTACCGCGTTTCACTGCCGTTTGTAAAGCGTTGATCACGTCGCGGTCAGACAAGTCAAATGCCTCCATGTCAATGCTGTGCTGCGCTTGTTGCACGGCTGCCAGGACAGCCGTTTGAATGGAATGGTCGTAAACCAGTGGAGCTGAGACAGTTGGCGCCTGTGCGGCTTGTCCGTTCGCCCGTTCAAAGTCCCACAAAAACATCGACTTGAAGCCGTTTGACGGATGGGAAATGACAACGGAAGCGTCGTTGTTGGCCCAACTGTTGCTGCCAAAGTTCATCCCGCCAATGAGCACACCGTCATCTGCGATAATCATCTTAACGTGATCAATTCCACGTTTAATGGAGATCTGCTTGACTGTCACGCCTGCTTGCCTCAATTCTGGATAGCCGACTTCTGTCGAATGCTTTTCCGTTTCATCCAAAACAACGCGAACGTCGACATTCCGTCTGCGCGCATCAGAGAGGGCTTTGATGACATCCGGATCAGATAGTTCGTACATATCGACATAAACTTCGTTGCGACTATTTTGAATGAGTTTTAGAGCGGCGTCTTTGACGTCGTTCCCCCAGACAAACTGGATGTCCTCATCGGTTACCGGGCCTGGCAGTACATGGCCGCTTGTCGTGGTCAAACTTGCTGGCGACAGACCACAACCCGAGCTTGCAATGAGGATTAGACCCGTCATGGATAGTGCGGCCAGTCTGGAGAAAAATCGCTTTTGGAACAATCTGTTCACCTCGTCGTCTGTAAGACCATTTCCCCGTCGGGACGCGGGCGGACAAACTCGTCAGCTTGCCTGCTTATGTCATGAAGTTCTGCAAGCGCAAAACGGAACCTTTTTACTATCCGATCATTCTCCAAAGTCATCTGAGACTTTTCACAGTGGAGCACTGGTGACAGAGGTCGAGGTGGGCCAGCGTGTTCGCGGAGCCTGGCCTAACTTTTTGCCAGGGGCCAAATGTGCTGAACCAAGAGCTGTGCTCGTTCTCCTCCTCGACGCTGAACGACACCTTGGATACCGAGCAATCTACCGTACGGCGTGAACAAAACAGCGCCTTCCGTTTTATAAACAGATTCAAACATCGTTGCGTCGAGCATACCCTGTTCGTCTTCCAGCGTAAAAAAGACCACCGTTCGACCACTTTTGGTGGGTGGGCGGTGCGGGCGGATCGCCAATCCTGCCACAGTTACTTGCGCGCCTTCTGGAGCACTCAGCACTGCATCCGTCGTCAGATAACCCTGTTTATCCAAATCAGTTCGGAGAAGTTGTAACCAGTGTCCAGAGACTCCGACGCCTAGTAAATTGTATTCATCCGCTAAACGACTCGCAAGCGATGTCGCTGCTCTCCTCGTTCCTTCCACTGGCGTCGTCAACTGTTTGAGCAACGGCCTATTCCCCTCCCGACGCATCGCCATCCACTGCGGTATATGCCAAAGGAGGGTTTGCCGATCCAGTGCTTCAATGGAATCAAAGGCACCAACACGAATGAGATTTTCCACGAGCAATCGGTGAACTTGAGGAACGCGCACGATAAAGTCAGAAGCACACGTGAATACACCATTTCGACTCCGTTCTTCGACAATGGACATGCCCGCCTCGGGTGTAAATCGTTTAATGAGCTGAAAACCCAAGCGTATCTGGTCTGGCTGTGGTGTACTGCACGACCAGTCGCTTTCATTGACATCGACAGGGAGAATCTTGATACCGCGCCGACGGGCTTCTGCGCAGATGACGTGAACGGGATAATAGCCCATCGGGTGCTGATTCAGTATAGAAGCGTAAAACTCCGCCGGATAGTGCTGAACAAGATACGCTGTCTTATACGCGGTCGTGGCAAATGCGGCCGCGTGCGCTTCACAAAATCCATAACTGGCGTATCCCTGAATATACGAAAAGATAGTGCTGGAAACGTCGTCCGGTATCCCGTTCTCGCGTGCTTTGAGGATAAATTTCTCACCGATTTGTTTCATTTCCGCGTGACTTCTGGCGTGACTCATCACCCGCCGCAATTCATCGGCTTCCCCCGGTGTGAAACAAGCAATAGCTGTCGCGATCTCGATGACCTGCTCTTGAAACAGCACCACACCGTATGTCTTGCCCAAAATCGGCTCCAGCTTTGGATGCAGGTAAGTAATCGGCTCATTTCCGTGGCGGCGGGCGATGAACGGATCAACCATGTTTCCCTGAATCGGGCCAGGCCGAATGAGGGCGACGCTGGCCACAATGTCCTCCAGTCCAGTTGCCCCCAAACGCGCCTGCAGCGCTCGCTGAGCTGGACTCTCCAGTTGAAACACGCCGATCGTGTCGCCACGCCTGATCATCTCGAACGTCGACTCATCATCGAGCGGAATGTTGTCGTAATCGATGGAGCGCAGGGAATTTGCACTCATTTGGACGGCCCCTTCGACAGCGGACATCGTCCGCAAAGAAAGTAAATCCAGTTTCACGAGACCGACATCTTCAACCGTCCGCTTATCAAATGGCGTGATCCACTCGCCCTTGGCAGAGGGCTGGAGACTGGTTGTTTCATATAGCGGATCGCGGCTGACGACGATTCCGCCCACATGCATGCCATAATGACGGGGATACCCAGCGACATGACTGGCAATTTGAAAGAGCCAGTGCAGTGTCTTTCGGTATTCCCGAAAATCGTTTAACTCGGGAACTCTGTCGAGTAAGCCGTCGAGATCGTCTGCGTGTGCTGACCACGGAACGCGCTTTGCCAATGGACTGAGCAATGCCTGCGGCAGTCCAAGCGCGCTCCCAATCTCCCGAATCGCCGACCTGCCGCGAAACGTCTGGTATGTGGCGACCCGCGCCACTTTGTCATTCCCATATTTGTCGTAGACGTACTGCATGACTTCATCTCGTCTGTCGCTGGCAAAGTCAATATCGATGTCTGGGCGTTCAGCGCGTTCGAGCGACATAAACCGCTCAAATAGAAGCCCACGCCCAGCAGCGTCCACATCCGTGATGTACAAACAATAAGCAACGGCCGAATCGGCGGCTGACCCGCGACCAGCACATCGAATTCTCCGACTCCGCGCAAACCGCACAATATCCCACACGACGAGAAAATAATCGACGTAACCCAGCCGAACAATAATATCCAACTCGTGCTCCAACCGCCTCATGAGCTCGTTATCCACACGCGGATAACGATCATGTGCACCTGCGTACACCAAACGCCGCAAGTACTCGACTCTATCTCCATCAGAGTCTTCCAACGAAAACGTGGGAAAGTGCGTCTCATTCAGGGCTAAAACCACTTGACACCGCTCTGCAATGGCAATTGTCTCGTGAATCGCTTGCGAATAGGCACCAAACCGCTCCATCGCTTCATCCGCATCGTGGAACCACGCTTGCCGATTGAGCGGACGCTTAGGATGGGGTGTGAACACATCACACCCGAGGCCAATACAGCGAAGTGCGTCGTGTACCGGAAACAGATGCTTATCGACATAATGAACATTGCTTGTCGCCACCAATGACACGCCGATGCTCTCGGATAACTGGTTCAGATCTTTTAAAACCGCTTCATTGCCGGGATACCCGTCTCTTTGCATCTCCAGATAAAATGAATCCCCAAAGCGATCACGATAGCGGCTCGCGAGCGCTTGTGCCGACGAGTAGTCATGGCCTCGCAGCAATTGCTGCAAGCGACTATTTCGACATCCCGACAGAATGATGAGTCCATCACCCAACCGAAATAAATCCCTTTCGTCGATTCTGGGATCTGTCCGCCTCTCCTCACCCGTGTACGCCAATGTGAGCAATTCACATAGATTGCGGTAACCTCGTCTTGTCTCGACGAGAACAGTCAGATGCGTTCCGTCCATCATCGTCAATTCCGCCCCGGAAATTGGTTTCACACCGTACACAGAAGCCCATTTGTGCAGTTCCGGTAATCCCGCGATACTGTTGTGATCTGTTAACGCTAAAGCTGGCATATGGTACATGGCGGACTGTGCAACATATGCCTCTATAGAAGAAGCCCCGTCTAAAAACGAGTACGGAGAATGGCAATGTAAGTGAACAAACATCTCAGTTCCCGCCTAATCCCAAGCTTTGTAGATATACCACTGGCCGCCCTCGAGTTCGAGTTCAAGCAATGCGTTCAGGTTCGTCCACACCCGAATCATTTGACGTTCTCCTTCACCTTGCCACCAGTTGCCCATCTCAACCCAGCGATCCAGCACTTCCACAACTGTGTGTTGTGTGTCTCTATCTGAAAACACTTGTGGTTCATCCCCGTTCCATCGATATACAGCGACTGGACGACGGACAATGCGGCTCACGAAAATCGACCTTCTCGAATGGCGTCGAGACGTTGTTCGCGAAACGTCGGCTTGGCACCCATTTTGATTTGCTTTGGAAACTTACGCATGAGGTGAGTGCGGACTTCTTCGAGATCTGCTTTGGATTTCGTCGAGATCGGATAAAACGCGTTATCATACAATAAAAAACCGGATTGAACGGACTCGAGTGGACGCAATTCAAACACGTAGACATCGAGCGACGACAATCGTTCTCCGACAATTTGAAAGCGTCCAGGTGAGAGTTGAGCAACGAGCGAAAAAGGCTGATAAACCGGCTGTTTCGCCATCTGCTCGTAACACCCCCGCCCCTCCTCCGTCCGCCAACTGAGGCCAAGTCCAAGCGCACCTGCGGACGCCTTTTGCAACTCTAGGCAAAGCGTCGTAGCCATGGAGTTCAGCAGTGTTTCTACAACATCTGTCGTAGAATCCTCACCGATAGGTGCACGCCAAGACATCCGTCGTTCAACGGGTGGATAGTTTACTTGCACTTGACCACCAGGTGTTTGCTCCAAAGTCCTTCTCCACAACCACGATTCCTTGCCAAAATGCGCTGCTAAAAGTGTATCTGTCACGTTCGACAAATCACCTAATCGATGAATGCCTAGACCCTGCAAGGCTTCTCGATCCGCCTTTGAGATAAACCAGATTGCAGCGATGGGCATTTGTTCGCTCCAACTTGTATCGAGTGCATCGGCCCCTCTCAAACAGCCTGCAACAGCTGGCGAAATGAGTAACTGCTGTCGACGTACGCGAACATACAGGGCTCCTTCGACCCGTTCGATGCGACTCCATGCAACTAAAGCCTGCGCTAAAAATGGATTCTCCGCTAAGCCAACCCGAAATCGTTGTTCTTCAGTCAAATGTTGCTCCATATCGAGAAGCAATTGACGCACTTCCGCAACGGGTGGTTTCTCGCCCGGAATTTGCAGAAAAAATGCATTGTGCATTGTCGTCGTACAGAGAAATGGAGAGATGCTCCATAGTGTTCGATAAATTGCCTGCATAGCTGGTGTAGGGGACTCTGGATATGTACAGACCAGCACATGTGGAAGCATGGCTAAAGCCGTTTTAAGTGGCCATCCCAATCGAATTCCAGCTTTCATCGCGGATACTGACGCATCTACGATGACGTCATCAGACACGGTTACATAAGCCGTTTTCGCATCTCCAGACAGCCCTTCACCTTGCCCAAATAATGTGTATTTCATCAAACCACCACCAGAACATACGTTCTGGCATTATTATATGTATCGTTCAACAAAGATACAAACATATGTTCGGTTTTTGAGCATAGAAAATTTTTCTTTCTGATTCTTGTCCATCAGCTGAAACATTTTCTCTGTGACATTCGTCTATATCTGTGAAAGGAAATTGAAAGGGCGGATTTTTGTGATCGGATTTGTCGTCACCATTGTTCTACTCGCTGCAGTACTCGGTTTGTTTGCCAAGCAAGCGCTATCCACAGAACAACAAATGAGCCTAGAGACGGATTCAGAGCAGAATGAGATCCAAAGGGCACCTGTTATCGACGAAAAGACTGGGACCTGATGTCCTCTAAACCAGGTCCCGCCGTGCACGACGTTCATACACACGATTTAGTCCCCGAGCCAATCCGTATAGACCTGCGGATATAGCGGAAACAAAGAAGCCAATCGGCCAACCCGTATCGTATCCTAAAATAAGTGCACCCCAAACAGTCATGACGGAAATGAGAACCGAATACGTCAGCACCTTCACCGGTCGCTTGCCTAAGCAACGAGCAGTCGCAGCTGGACCAATTAACAGACTAAAGCACAGCAAAGCCCCGACGACAGGAACAGTGACGGCAGTAGCCAATCCCACGACCACTAAGAAGGCCATTTCCAGACCGCGTAAGCGGATCCCGCGAGCAGCCGCAGAATCTTTCATAATCGATGCAAATAAAAGAGGTCTGTACAAAAAGCCAAGTATACCGACACAGACAACTCCAAGAACGGCTGTTTCCATCACTTGATTGGTACTTACGCCGACGATTTGGCCAAATAAAATGGCAAAGGCGTCTGTCGAATAATTATTGTCGAGTCCCAGAAAAAGCGCACCCGTTCCCAGTGCCACAATTAAGATAAGGGCTGTGACGACATCATGTCGACCGCGCTTACCGAGCCACCCGATACTGAGTGCACCACCAATCGAGAAAATAACAAGCCCGAGAAACGAATTGGCCCCAATTAAAAGCGAACCTGCAGCCCCGGAAAACCCCACTTTCGGAAGGACATGCGCAACAAACGCTGAGCCACGCAAGACGACAAAAAAGCCGACGAGTCCCACCAGAATGGCGACAATGGTTCCACTCATCAAGGCGTGAGCCATGAATGGCTGGGTAAAGAGCTCCACAGGAATGATATTCCCAATCATCTGTCCCATGTCACAAAGCCTCCCGCGGTTCCACTTTACGTGTTTTTGTTGTTGTTGACGGCCAAAGTCGCGATAACAAGTAAAAGAGAAAGATGAGAACGGCAATGAAGAAGCTCACTGGCCATCCACGATGCGTTGGAAGCCAAGTGTAACTGTCATAGGCAAGCACAATCCCAATACTGGTCGCCAACATTCCAATCACTGCAGACAGGATAGATGCCATCCCCACCTTGGTCGTGATCCGGATGGCCGTCGCCGCAGGGCCAATCAAAAGTGCCGTACTTAACAGCGAACCAATGACAAGCGATCCGTTTTCCACCGCCAGCGCCAGCAAAATCATGAACGCAATACTGACAAAGCGGACGGGAATCCCGCGTGATCGAGCTACTTCTGGGCTGATGGAACAGAGTAAGAGCGGGCGATAAAGAATGAGCAGCGCGATGATTGTCGCACCACCCACGGAAGCGACAATGGGCAATAATGATGAATGGATGACAAAAATTGAACCAAACAACACGAGCATGGAGGCATTTGCGTTGTTTCCTGTGTTCGTGTCAAAGTATAGGAACAACGCGCCGAGTCCCATGGCAAACGAGAGAATAATACCTGTTGCCACATCCCGGTTGCGCGCTCTGTTGCCAAGCAGCTCGACACCCGCGCCTGCGAGGACACCAAAGGATACGAAACCATACCAGGCGTTGAGACCGATGAGAAACGAACCGGAACCACCCGCCGCACCAATGTCCGTCAAGACGTGCCCCACAAACGATTGCCCGCGGATGACGACAAATACACCAATCATCCCGGAAAGTGCTGCAACGATGAGACCGATGACTAACGCATAGCCCACCTCTTTACTGTGAAACAGTCCGGGAGCTAGGATGGCACTCCACAATTGATTCATCCGCCCACCACGTCCTGATGTGTTGCTTCTTTCCTATCACAGTGTGCTCCCTCAACGAAATCCATCATCTCACTGCTTTCATCTGTGCCACCGACGACGAGAATTCTATTTTGGATCCGCAGCACTTCCACATGATAACCATACAGGGCGGATAGAACTGGGGTTTGAATTACCTCTTCCACAGTCCCCATCGCGGATCGGCCATTCGCCAAATAGAGTACTTTGTCCATGGCACTTAAGAGTGGATTCATATCGTGCGCCACGAACATGACTGCGAGTCCCTGTTCTCGGCTAAGCCGAGACACGAGACGAACCACTTCATAAGCGCTGCGAATGTCCAAATTGGACAGTGGCTCATCCAAAAGCAAAATTCTTGGATTCGTCAACAGCGCCTGCGCAATCAAGAGACGCTGTTGTTCCCCACCAGACAGTTTTCCTACCGGAGCTTCCCCAAAGTGCACAGCATCCACTGCCGCTAATGCTTCATCAATTCGATCACGCCGGGCACGACTTGGCAACGGTACGCCCCAGCGATGGCCATCCAATCCGAGTCCAACGAGGTCGCGTCCGCGAAGCGGTGTGTCGAGATCGAGATGGATTTTCTGTGGAACATATCCAATGAGACGGCTCATCTTGCGCGTAACCGTGCCGTCAACCAAAACCTCTCCGTCATTCGGCTTCAACAGCCCCAAAATCACTCGTAAGAGTGTCGTCTTACCGGCCCCATTCTGACCGATAACGCCCACAAACTCGCCTGATTTGATTTCTATATCAATATTATCCAGTACCGTTTTGTCACCAAACCGGACAGTCAGCTGCTTCAATTGAAGAATACTTTGTTCGTTCATTAGGAAATCGTCTCCGTTGATGTTCCGTTTTCAAGCGCATTCGTAATCGCCTTCGTTTCATCTTCCATCCACGTCTGATATGTGTGATTAGCCGGCATCGTCTCGTAGACCCCGACGGTGGGAATGTGGTCTTTCTTCGCTAGTGCCAAGAACGTCTTCGTGACATCTGTTATGACCTGCTGGTTATAGCAGAACACCTTGATTTTGTGTTGGTTAAACAAGTCTGTCTGGAGTTGAACGTCTTGCGGTGATGGATCCGTCCCGTTCATGATGGCTTCCTGGAATGACCACGGTGTTTTCACATCAAGTCCTGCTGCCTGTATGAGATAATCTGCGACCGGCTCTGTTACGGCGACGCCAGTGCCTGCATACTTGGATTGTAAATCGGCCAGCTCTTTTTTCCATGTGTTCAGCGAGTCCGTAAACTTCGTTAAATTGTTTTCGAAGTATTGCTTTTGGCTTGGATCCTGCTTTTCAAGTTGTTCTGCAATGAGCTCAGCAACACGCGGCATTGTATCCGTTTTGTACCAGAGGTGTGGATTTTGTGTATCTTGGCCATACCCTAGTTCTTTCGCAACGTCAATGACAGTACGCGGAGAGTTGGGAGAAGCAGATTCTAACTTATTCATAAAGTCGTCGTACCCTATCCCATTTTGAACAACGAGCGTTGCACCACTAATTACAGACGCATTTTTTGTACTTGCCTCGTACTCGTGCGGGTCCGTCGCAGGATCGCTCATGATCCCCGTCACAGACACATATTTTCCACCAATCTGTTTAATGACGTCCGCATATTCGCTTTCCGCGCCAACAGCTTGAATCACCTTCGCACCGTTTGTGGTTTTTGTCTCTGGTGACCCTGACCCATTCGCTGTATTTGTCGTACACCCCACCGCTAGTCCGGAAGTCACTAAAAGCCCCAATGTGACTGTGGAGATTCGTGCTATACGAAGCTTCATTCCCAATCTCTCCCTAATAAACCGTAATCGTTCCGAATTACATCACAGAGTATATCAACATGATTACGATTTGTAAATAAGTATTATTACGATTTATTGTGTGGAAATAAATCGAGATTTGCCAAGTCACAGGATGCGGGTGATAATATGGCCAGATGGGATTACAGCCAGCGCCTTGTCTGGTCGTATCAGAGGAGAGGATAGCATGGAGACCAGCACGGAAGCCATTTTACAGAAGTTGAAGCGAGCAGGTCTCAAATTTACCGGAAAACGTCAAGAAACGGTGGATTTGTTCGTCCGCAATCAAGATAAATATCTTTCGGCAAAAGAAGTGTATGAACACGTCAAAAGAATGTATCCGAGTGTCAGTTACGATACAATCTATCGAACATTAGCCACTTTGCTTGAACACAACATTATTGAGCACATGGAGTTCAGTGATGATGCCGCAAAATACCGTTTGAAGTGTCACGAATCACATCATCATCACCTTGTCTGCTTAGGCTGCGGCTCCACATTTCCCATTGACGAGTGTCCTATGGATCAGTTGTTGAACAAAATCGGCAATTTCAAGGTGCTCAACCATCGTTTTGAGATCTACGGATATTGCGCAGAGTGTCAATCCGCATCATAAATAAGAGACGTAGTGAGAGAAGTATGCCGTCACTAGGGTGAATTTCACTAATTGCTTAGGCTCTCGCTACTTTCCAAACCGTGGAGCAAGCCGCCCACTGGGACTGACTGCTTCTACATCACCGAGCAGCTCATTGACACGGATTGTGACATCCCGTGAAGGGATACGCTGTCCCACAGAGTCGTTCCTTTCACCCTGCTCCGAAACCCAGCGAGCGCTTTCCCGATGCGCTTCGTCAAGCAACCACTCGACGTCGAGTCCGACAAAACGAAACACATGCAATGGGTGCTCATCCGCATCGGCGAGCAAGTAGAACAATAGTGAAAGCATGTGTGAACAGAGTGGTTGCCAATCACTACATGTGCACTTCGCTTCCCATTTCAAGCGTTCAAATGTCGTCTCATCAGGAAATACATTGAGGCCATTCTCGTTTAAAAATGATAACAATTCTGGGTCCCACTCCGACGCGAAATGCGCCGCGATCCAGTCTGGACGATGAGCGAGCCATTTCGCGACATGTTTCCCGTGCTGCGTGTAATCCGCGAGCCACGGCAGGACAACTTGAAACGTCCCCCGCTCCGGCCCGCTCGCCCTCACTGTTGCCGTGATGGTTCCATCTCCCATGCGAACGTCCGAGACCGCCCCATTTTTTGCGTCTTGTCTCGCTTTTCGCACGCGTGACTTATCCGCTTGTGACAAGACGACTTTCCACGCCTGCTCAACCACACTCGCACGCGCTTTATGTCTCATGCCTCATCTTCCTCCCAGATACTTTGCTCGTTCAGCGCAAACAACGCTCGCAGCGCATTGTCGTCCATTTCCGTAACCCACTCATTCGATCCGCCCACAATCGCCTGTGACAATTCACGCTTCGACGTAATTAAATCGTCAATTCGTTCTTCAAGCGTCCCAGCACAAATCATCTTGTGCACTTGTACATCTTTCGTTTGACCGATTCGATACGCACGATCCGTCGCCTGGTCCTCAACAGCCGGATTCCACCAACGGTCGAAGTGAAACACATGGTTTGCTCGCGTCAAATTCAGCCCAACGCCCCCAGCTCGCAAAGACAAAACCAATATTGGCGACCGGTCCGCTCCACTCTGATAGGCATCGACCATTTGTCCCCGCACACTTGCCGACAGTCCACCATGCAAAAACTTTGGCCGTACGGATAACTCTGACTCAATCGTGTCGCAGAGAATTTCACCCATATCCCGGAATTGTGTGAAGACGAGCGCACCCTCACCCTCATCGACAACCGTTCGAAGCAACTCGATCAACTGGCGAAGTTTACCGGACCGGCGAACGGACGGTGTTCCTCCCGAAATCAGGCAGGGGTGATCGCAAACTTGTTTGAGTCGAACGAGCGTAGCTAAAATCTGTCCGCGGCGCGACATGCCTTGACCCTGCAACGGCTCGATATCCGTAAACAGTTGGTTGACCATCGCTTGATACAGCGCTGCCTGTTCATGCGTCAACATAGCACGCTCATTCACTTCCCACTTATCCGGCAACTCTGTCTGAATATCTGGATCTGATTTTCGACGACGAAGTAGAACCGGTCGCAGCAAAACCTGCAACTTTGCCGCAGCCTCCCCACTTGGATTTCTCAGCGTGGCATCGGCGAGTGTCCTTCGAAACCATGATGCTGATCCCAAATATCCCGGATTCAAAAAGTCCATCAGTGCCCACAATTCTTCCAAGCGGTTCTCCATAGGCGTGCCCGTTAGAGCAATTCGATGACCTGAACGAATACTGCGAATGGCTTGCGCCTGCTTGGTGTCCGCATTTTTAATGTTTTGTGCCTCATCGACTATCAAAGCGTCGAATTCGTAACTCTCAAGTAGTTCCAAGTCTCGAACAAGCGTGGCATACGTCGTCATGATGATATCCACGTCTGCATCCTTACCCACGTGACCTGTTAAATCACGCGCTGTACCGTGGTGAACATAGACAGATAGACTCGGCACAAAACGTGCCAGTTCTGCCCGCCAATTGGGGAGTAACGAAGTGGGACAGACCAACAGGTGAACACCTTTGGTCGTGGCTTCTTCCTGCAACTTCGACAAGTAAGCGAGTACTTGAATGGTTTTACCAAGGCCCATATCATCGGCCAAACATGCTCCACAACCGATAGACCGAAGATGAAGTAACCACGAATACCCAAAGTGTTGATAATGCCTCAATTTACCTTGAAACCGCTCTGGTACGGGGGTAAGCGGCGGATCGGATGCGCGTGTCAGCACCTGGATAACCTGTTCGATCGGCAGGGCTTCCTCTTGATAATCGACTTGGACAGGAACTTCGCTGCTGCTTTGCGCCATGAGAATGGCACGGGACAAATCCAGTACCCGAGTCGACTGCTTACTAACCCCGCCGAGTTGTTCTACCTGGCGTAAAATTTCATCGACTGGAACCAACCGCCATGAGCCACCCACTTGAACAAACGGTGTCTGGTTGGAGACCAATTGAATAAATTCATCCCGAGAAATTTCTTGGTCGTCGACGACGACGGACCAATCGAAATCAACGAGGCGATTGGCATCAAACCATTGTGGCCCTGCCGTGCCCTGTCGCTTTGTCTCCGACTTCGGTCGCTTTACCCGGACGCGCACCCGAATGCGGGAACCACTCTCGCGAAGCACTTCCGGGGCATCAATACGAAATCCAAGGGCTACCAATTTCGGTGTAGAATCCATCAAAAAAGCATACACATCGTCTGCAGCGATGGTACAACCACTCGGTGCAGGAAGCCGGATGGATTCCCCGATTTCCTTGGCCACACCCGCCGCCGATTTTAGCATTGGGAGAATCCATATGTCGGGTTCCTCGAGTATATCCTCACCCACTGGCCACAAACGCGTCGGTTGCCTCCACCAGTCTGCGAGCGGTTTCGACCAGCCAAAAAACCGATGGCGGATTTCATACGACAATTGCCAATCAGCCGTGGGCGCATCTCCCATCGGGGGAATCAACTGAAACGAAAGCGTGTAGAATTCACGACCGGAATAATCATCTAGCAGCGCGCGCATCCAGCCAGAATTGTGTAAAGCTTGCCTCATGGATCTCGCTACTAGCCATCCATCGGCCGGAAACGGTTCCGTCGTCTTGCGCAGCGACTCCATCCATGCCTCGAATACATCGGCCTCGCCGCGGTACATAACCCGGTACGATCCACCGCCACTTGACGATTGCGTACTGTCCACCACATCGACAATGCTGTCTCGGACAACGGTGTCAACAAACGAGACAATCATCCAGTCCATTTCATTCCGGACTGTCTTTGCATCAGCAACTCGATCCTGTTCCCTTGCAATCGTCGACGCCTTCGAGAGCAACGCCAAACGAACACTCCGGAATTCGGGAACGGACCAAGTCGGGACCCATAGACCCACGAATGAACCGTTGCCGGAAGCCCACGAAGGCATGACATCGTCCGTTGCCTCAGCCGTCTCACGAAGTACCTGCAAACAGTTGTTCACTGAAAATGACGATACAAAAGCCGCTCCCAAGACATCCTGCGAACGAACGATGGACCGTGCCAGCTCAAGTGCCTGTAACGCCAACTGTAACCTTCTTACGCCATCAGACGCAGGTTCCCGATCCTTCAGTGTACCGTCCTGCCTGCTTAACTCCAACAAAAAATTTGTAAACAACGCACCGGACAACTGAATTTCTCTAGAATTTATATCAAACGCTGAAAGAAGCCCATCATCGACGAATTTTTGGCCAACCTTATTGAGTACATCCTCATCGGCCTGACATAAGTCCTGCTCCCACGAGAACACGGCCCTATCCTGTTCATCGACTCTATCTCTCACCTGCCAGTCAAGCGAGATGGTCAATTTTTCCTGATTGCCATCCATGTTCTCACCGCTCTTTGCTCAGCCTAAATTAGAGATTCCAAAAATGACTGTTCTTCCATCATATCATTTGCAGGCGAAGTCCGTAAAACAGACATGAACGAAAAAAGGGGCTGTTGAACAAAAGTCCGCACTCCTGTTCAACACCCCTACAAAACACTTTGTATCAGACTCTAGCGTCGTCTCCTTCAAGATCATCCGGATTATCGTTAGCTGCGAGTGTTCGAACGTCACCAGCGATGGGGGCGTCGCGACCAATTCCGTCGCGATTTCCACCTTCGAAATACATATCATCTGGAGACTTTTCGCTGACAATGATACGATCCGCTTGGTCGATCATCTCATCACGTCGTATCTCATCACGCGTCTTCTTCACATCTGTCACGTCATGCATCTCCCTTCACATCTGCTCACACAATCACTCTTCTGGACCAGGTTCGCGACACAGATAGTCTGAACTACAGAAGTGCGCATATGCATGACCCTTGTCCCGTATCTTTAAATAGGACTTGTAAGCCACACCGCGTTTGAGGGATGCTGATGTTTCCTGGAATCGTTGCCAACTGCCTGCTTGATTTTTTTGTCTCCATGGGGCTCGTCATTGGCGGGTCACTGCTCGGAGGATTTGCCGCAGTTGTCACACACCACAACCCGAGTTATACGATGCTCGTCCTCGCGGACGACTTAAAAATATGGGCTCTGGTCGCCGCGCTTGGGGGCACAATGGATACACTGCGTGTCATCCACAAAGGCGTCTTTAGTTTTGCCGTGGGCCCGATGGCCAGACAGTTCATCTACCTTGTGGCCGCGTTCATCGGATGTCAAATCGGTTACATGATCATCGAGTGGCTCGTGAACGGAAGTGACAGACATCCGTGAAAAAATCGACCATGGCGCTTCTCCTGCTTGGGATACTAATCGGTAGCACGGGAACCACGTTGTATGTCACACGTGACCTCGATTCGCTGCATGACCAAGTAAAGGCGCTCACGCATGAAAAAGACCAACTCATCGTTGAGAATGAGTTGCTGTCTGCGCAGATCCAAAGCCCTGAAAAAAACCACCCATTGAAAGCGATCCGTGTCGACTGCACGACACCGACTGATCTGGCTGTTCAAACTGCTATCAAAAATCGTGTTCTCAAAGACCTATCTTTTCTCCAAGGAAAGCCACAAGACGTCCTGCTGGAAAACCCAAAACTACCATCCTATATCCTCGACGACCAATTCATGTATATCGATAATCGCAAGTTTCGACTGGCCGTTACACTTGTTATAATTGCTCACGACGAGTTATATATACAAGTTCGCGGGCGACTGGACCAGTGAACATGCTATAGGAGGCCTTCTGATGCTATACAGCGACATGTCGAAGGAACAATTACAAGCAGAAATGAAGGAACTACAGCGCAAAGGGCAACGCGCTTTTGATGAGGAAAATTGGAGTGAGTATGAAATTCACATGACCAAATGGTATCTCGCAGCCAGTTATGCAATGTTGCCCGACGTAACGATTGAAACCGGCCGTACCTACCGGATCGCGGAAGAGTACGACCGACTCACAGTGACTGGTCTCGAAGGCGTCATGGCATGGGGAATTCGCCAATCGACCGGCGAAACAACAGCCATCCCTATCGCGCGACTTGAAGAGTACGACGATGAGGGTGATTTTTCTAGTTAACGTATTTCCGACAACTCACTATGATAGTGAAATGGTAACGTCCTGTAAGGTCTTCGGTGCCTCATTGAGTGCTTTCGCACCATCATCCGTGATGAAAATCAAATCTTCAATCCGCACACCAAACTTTCCAGGCAAATAGATCCCTGGTTCAATACTCATCACCATACCGGGCTGAAGCACTTGTTTGTTCCCTGACATCACATACGGTGCCTCATGAACGTCAATGCCAACACCGTGCCCGGTGCGGTGCGTGAAATAGTCGCCATAGCCACCTTCTTCAATGACGGCCCGCACCGCATCATCCACTTCTCCCAGTGTGACCCCCGGCTTCGCTGTGCGAATACCCGCTTCGTTTGCTCGAAGGACCAACTCGTACACTTCACGAACTTCGTCCGTTGGCTCACCAAGCACAAACGTCCGTGTTATATCACTACAATAGTGCTCATGAATGCCGCCGGTGTCGACAATGAGCGTCGTCCCAGTTGTGAGAAGAGAACCATCCGGCTCGTGATGAGGCTCCGCCCCATTTTTCCCGACACCGACAATAGACGGGAAAGACAAACCTTGTGCACCGACTTCTTTCCATAGGCCAACAATCCTATCGGCGACTTGTTGTTCAGTCATACCCGGTTTCAATTCGCTCTTGATCCGGCCGACAACTTGATCCGCTTGCCGAGACGCATCCTTTAGCAGTCCCAATTCGAGTTCGTCCTTGATGACGCGGGCTTGCTCGATAAGCGGATCGCCACTGACAGTATGTAATTCATCAGGTAGAACTGCTTGTAATCCTAAAACGTGACGCGCTTGCCAAGCGCCATCTACGGCAACATGACCACGGACGGAACCAAATGCGCTCACAAACAATGGATACGCACTTTGTCCGTCTTTCCAAAAGTTCGTTTCGAGTCCCATCGCCTTCACAGGAACATCAAACATTTCATGTGCAATGACCGTCGCCGACCCATCTTTTCGAACAACCAATCCAGATGCGCGTTCACCGGTCTCCAACCATGTGCCCGTAAAATAGTAAAAACACGCTGGGTGCGTGAGAACAATGGCCTCTATATCCGAATTTGCCATGGCCGTTGCCAAACGTGACCTACGTTCTTCCTGTATATTTTCAATTTTCATTAGACCGCTACCTCCCTTTTCGACTTCAGTGTAACACTCGGCTCTCGACAGTGTTAAGCAGGTAACATGCAAATCTCGCCACTTGGTTCATCGTCACATCCACTTCACGATCCGTGAGAATATCACGCCCAGGCCGACTGTTGAAATCATATACGTACGCACATCCGTCATCGGATGAAATCCCCACATCAATACCAAGCATTCCCACTGTATTGTACCTTGCTGAAATGACTTCGGCAGCCTTGATGGCTGCATTTGCGATGCGGCCGAGATCGGCTTCCGTTAGATTCAATGACGTGAGGGTCTCACGGACTTCTGGATTCATCACCGTAAGTGACTGGATGGATCCCCCAGCGTGATAATTTGTCAGAGAGTGACCCGACTTTCCAAATCGGGCTGTCATAGCCGTCTTCCTCCAATTCCCAAATCTCCCTCGAACCAGTGTTACACGAAAATCTACCTTGCGTCCGTCTGGCGTCTGGATCAATTGTACATCATGCTGCAGCATATACGGACGCTTTTCCAACGCCTTTTGCAACTGACGAACGAGCTGTCGCTTCGTCCACTGTTCTGCAACGTGACGCCTGTAAAAACGCTCACCCTGCACTTGGTACAACTCGTTCCCAACTCGCGAAATCAACAGCATATTCCGCCCACCTGATCCGTAAACCGGTTTAAACCAGACCCGCCCATTCGTATCTTTCAGCAAGCGGACAACGTCATCCGCATCCACATTTACATGCGTCTGCGGCAACAGAGACTGACTGATAGGTGCCTGCATTTCAACCTCGACACTCTGTATGAGAACGTTTAATTCATCTTTCGCGGGAAACTTTGGGTTAAACATGACAACACCCAGTGCCGGCAATTTGTCTACGAGGCGACGATAAGCCACTTTGTGTGCTTTGAGGTCCGCCAAATACATCGCATCCCAAACGACACCGCCCGCAAGATGACATTGCCTGGGCTTCCATTCCTGCTGCTCCGTATCATCCAAAGACCAACCGTGGCAAATTCCACGGACACTATCCAGTCTTTCCGGCGTCGTCAAGACCATGTCGATCCCGATCCGCCGACACGCTCTGTCCAAAAATTGAAAGGTCATCTGCCTTCGCGGCAAGTGGTGCAACGCATCTGGAGTACTCCCTGTCAGCACAAAGAGCATGTCGGCTTCCCCCTCTTGTCCCCACATCAGTAAATGGTTTCTCTCGACCATTGTATTCACCGAAGTGTCCGTTTGACTGGGTTAACGTATGCTATATGACGAAACAAATGGAGGAGGATACCGGTGCATGTGATGTTAGTGGCGCCCGAAGGCCTGCCCATTCCACCGAGTCGTGGTGGAAGTGTACAAATATATTTATCACACTTACACGAATCCCTTTCAAAACGTGATGATGTCCGCGTGACGTTAGTGAGTCCTAGTCCAAAAAGCCATGCCTCGCACGGAAATACAGCATCTTCACGGCACATGACCATTCCAGGTGATCGAAACACCTATTGGAGTCGTGTGAGAACACTTATCGGGGAGCTGATGCCAGATGTCGTGCAAATCGATAACCGACCATCCCAAGCCCTTGATATCATTCACGCACACACCACCGTCCCTGTGATACTCAACATGCACTCCACAACATTTCTCGGACCAAAACATATTTCATCACAGCGTGCCCGAGAAATCTTACAATCCACTCAAGCTGTGGTGTGCAACAGTGAAGACTTGGCCCGCACCTTGAGGGCTCGCTGTAAGCTCCCTCTCACCTGGCGTTATCACGTCATTTATCCCGGCGTAGAGCAGGGTGCTTCGAATTTCCCGAGACGGATTCGAACCAGGCCACACTCTCCACTTCGCCTTCTATTTGTAGGCCGCGTGATACAGCAAAAAGGTGTTCATATCTGTATCGAGGTCATTCGAGAATTGCAGAAAGAGTTTCCGATCACGCTCACGGTAGTGGGACGAACTCCCCCTTGGGAAAAAGCATATGGTGCGCTCGTAAAACAGAGATCGAAGCATCTAAACATCCACTTCACGGGATTCATCGAACCCAGCCGCTTACATGACTTGTACGAAAATCACGATATTCTCCTCTGTCCATCCCAAAAGCACGAAGCGTTCGGACTGGTCAATGTCGAGGCCATGACGCACGGAATTCCCGTTGTCGCAAGTCACATCGGTGGAATCCCAGAAGCTGTGGGAGAGGACGGTGGACTGCTCGTACGAACGTACAAACAGCCGCGCCAGTTCGCACAGGCCGTGCGAATTTTGCGAGATGAACAGACGTACCGAAAGTACAGCGAAGCCGCCCTAAAACGATCCCGTCACTTCACATGGGCAATAGCTGCACAGAAATTCAGCAAACTATATCAGGAAGTACGAAACAATCCAAAAGAGTCATCGCAGTAGGCGCCACTGATGCTGGTGCACGCAAACAGGGCTGCCCTTTGCAGGACAGCCCTGTAACGATTTCGCAAAAAACCTTTCTTACACGTTGACGGAATCTCCGGAAGCCACGTACCTTGACTCTTCTTCGCTCTCGGCTTCGTCTTCCTCCACAATCCGTGGAACCCGAAGGGCACTTGCAACCCCCCAATAGTAGAAGACGATTGCACCGAGACCAACAACAATTGTATCCCATGGATTCGGGATGACAATGCTGTATACCTTCGTATTTGTAAAGCTTCCAAGAATGGACATGACACCAACGAACAGGTAGTAAACGATGAGCCAGATGCCCGACTTCCACTCTGTCCTCATGCGATTGCGGGTTTCCGAATCCCGATCCATAAAAGCGAAGTACAGAATCAGGGACGCCAACGTGAACCCAATGAGCAGGGAGTCAGTCTGCCAACCAGCCCAATAAATAATCCACGTTGCACAAATGAAGGCAGCAGGAGCAATGACACCTAACCCTTTCAACTTGTACGGACGAACAAGGTCTGGAGCCGTACGACGAAGTGCCGCCACGCCAACAGGACCAATCATGTACGTCATAACCGTCGCGGACGTAACCGCGTTGACCAACCCACTCCACATGCTGAACCGGAATGGCAAGGTCCAAACGATGGAAAGAAGCAGTGTAAGCCACAGTGCCCCACGAGGTAGCCCGGTTCGAACATCGATCTTTCCGATAACGGAGTAGAAGTATCCATTTCTTGCCCAAGCAAATAACGTGCGAGCTGTACCCGCCAAGTAGATATTGCCTGTGCCCGACGGTGAAAGAATAGCGTCAGCAAAAATAATGACAGCAAACCAACCTAGTCCCAGCGTCTCCATTAAGTTCGCAAACGGAGACTTGAAGGAGATTGCGTTCCAACCACCAGACAACATACTGTGCGGAACAGCACCGATAAAGACAATTTGCAGTAAGACGTAAATCGCTGCAGATAGAAGCACTGCAAACACGATGGCACGTGGAATATCGCGTTGTGGGTTACGTGCCTCGGCCCCAAAATCAACAGCTTGACGGAAGCCGAGGAAAGCAAAGACCAACCCGCCTGCTGTTAGACCTTGCATTGCCCCGTGAATACCGCCCGGCGACGCACCGGTTACTGTAAAATTGCTCGGATGGAAGTTGAACAGCAAAATGATAATCGTCAACAACGGAACGACAAACTTCAAGATGGTAACGATGGTATTGATTTTCCCAAAAACCTGAACACTCCAATAGTTGATTAAGAAGAACAGAACCAAAAGTGCGATTTGGAACAAATTGCCCCAAATAGAGACATTCCCGTCTGCCGTGTCCAGTCCCGGGATGTAACTGGAAGCATAACTGCGGACCGCTTCGGATTCTACACCGGCGACACTGGAATACGCCATCATGGAAGCAAAACCAATTAAGTAACCAACAAGTGATCCATGCGTATAATCCGGATATCGAACGAAACCGCCAGCACGTGGAATGGCCGCTGCCATTTCACCGTAAACCAAACCAATAAGCATGACTGCCAGTGCGCCAAACAACCAGGGAATCCAAGCGATTCCGCCAGCCATTTTAACCGCAGCCTGTGACGCAAACAGCCACCCTGACCCGACCATGGAGCCGACACCTAACAGTGTGAGGTCTAATAAGCTTAATTTTCTGCGAAATTTACCCTGCTCCATAAGTTCTCCCCTTTCCAGTTAACAATATACAAGTATTCAAATAGTCCGACCCTCGCCGTGATTATATCACCTACGATCAATAAGTCAAACAATTCTGTATATAGGGAAGATTGTACGGTGAGATTAAAACAGGGACGTCCTTGTGGACTGTCCCCGCTTATGAAAATCAATCTCAATCTAGTCCGAATCCAGGATTCTCTCTTAGTTAACTTAGTTGAACACGCCGCGCACTACAAAACTGACGTTTGCAGGACGTTCTGCAAGCCGACGCATAAAGTATCCATACCAATCGTCACCGTATGGGACGTAGATACGTACGGGATAGCCCTCGTCCACTAGTTGTTGCTGAAGATTGTTGCGAATGCCAAAGAGCATTTGGAACTCATACTTGTCCCGAGAAATATGATGCTGAGCAATGAACTTCTTGGCATGCTCAATGATATGTTCGTCGTGTGTTGCAATGGACGTCAATCCAGCCGACGGCAGGTGTAACTCCAACATTTTAATATAGTTTGCATCGACATCGGCCTTATCGGGGAACGCCACAGTTTCAGGCTCCTTATACGCCCCTTTGACCAAGCGAATACTTACATTTGCCTCAGCTAGAGCCTTCACGTCGTCCAAGCTGCGATACAAATAAGCTTGAATAACTGTCTGAACTTTTTCATACGATTGACTAAGTGTACTGAAAATATCGAGTGTGACTTGACACCGCTCGAAATCCTCCATGTCGATGTTGACCCATAGATCGTGCTTCTTCGCAGTATCGAGAATCATGTGCATGTTTTCCAGACAAAGTTCCTTGCTGATATCGAGTCCAATTTGCGTCAATTTGAGACTCAGCGATGCTTCGGCCTTGGCGTCGTGAATGGCGTCCAACGTCCGCACACAAAAGTCTGCAGAATCGCGCGCCTCGCTTTCGTCAGCGACAAATTCACCCAAGTGATCAAGTGTAACGGCCATGCCTGCATTATTCAACGCTTGCACCGCAGCGATTGCACTCTCAATGGTTTCACCTGCTACAAAGCGATTGGCTCCAAAACGAAGTCCATATCGTTTTGCCCAACTATTCATTGACTGATTTTTTGCCAATTGCAGGAAGAAAGAGCGAAGTGCTTCTTCCATGCCATCCCCTCCCATTCTAGCACGAACAAACAATATGAAGCGCTTGCACAATCGTGATTCAAGCTTGCTGACACATTCCTTTATACTGCCTCTTTCCCGTCATTCTCGCAACTAGAAAACTAGTGGGAAATATGAAGTAACTTGAGAAGGTTCACACCGCTGTCGCCTGCAGCGTACCCGATTTGATATCCGAGTAGAATGATGAACACTAACCACAAGATAACGGTCAAAAAGGTCACCATAAACCGTCCGAACGTGCGACGACGCACCCTCGTACGAAGGACCATGAGGAGTATAGATATGATTCCTAAAACAATGATCAATACGTAAACCAGAGTTCACCGCTCCTAGCAACTGTGAGACCCCATCAGGATGATGGGTTACGCACAGATGGTAAAATGCGTTCGGGTTTCACAGTTCGGACGATGGTGTGCGTGTGCTCGTCGAGCGGATCGAACTGGGTGATATAATCCACCACTTCCTTGGTAATGGCGGTAGGCGTGCTTGCCCCCGATGTAACTGCAACTCGCCTTGCGTGCCGAAACCACTCCGGCTTAATTTCACTGACGTCAGCTACTCTGTGCGCCGGTGTTCCAGCAATTTGTTCTGCTACTTGTGCCAATCGGTTTGAATTATTGCTCCTAGGATCCCCCACGACGATGCACACGTCAGCTTGACCAGCCTGTTCCGCTACGGCTTGTTGCCTTGTTTGTGTAGCCATACAGATCTCGTTATGGATTTCCGCTGTAGGATATTTTGTCACGACCAGATCCATGAGTTCCTTCGTATCCCACTGGCTCATTGTCGTCTGATTGGTGACGACGATGCGATCTGTGGCGATGCTGAGTGCCTCCACATCCGATGGGCCCTCAACCAAATGGACATGGTCCGGTGCTACACCGACTGCCCCTTCCGGTTCCGGGTGACCCTTCTTTCCAATGTAGACGACTTCGTATCCAAGTTTGACTTTTTCGCGGATTAAATCGTGCGTTTTCGTCACGTCAGGACATGTCGCATCAATGACACGCAGTCCTTTTGCCATCGCCTTTCGCTTCACTTCGGGTGATACACCGTGAGCCGTAAAGATGACGGTCCCTTTATCAATTCGATCCAAAAGTGATAGGCGATCCGCCCCGTCTACTGTCACGACACCTTCTCTTTTAAAGGCCTCAACGACGTGTTGGTTATGGACAATCATCCCAAGAATGTAGATGGGACGCGGCAACGCTTTGTCCTCTGCGGCACGTTTGGCGATGACCATGGCGTCGACCACACCGTAACAGTATCCGCGTGGTGTGATTTTCAAGACTTCCATTGGTGCCGCCTCCTTCTCCTATATTCTACAACACCTGGCGTGCCGTGACAGCGTCCATCATTTGGACTGTGCGACACGACGACCGCGCCACTGATGTAATAGTTTTTGCTTTAAGTCCCACAGTGGTTGTGAGAGATCGACGTGGTACCCGTGCGGCTTTAAGTGCCGCCTAATTTCGGACCCGAAGTACTCAACCTGCACTTCAACGCGCGCTTGAATCTCCGGTAGCTCCGGCAACTCGTAAACCAACGTCCCACCCTGGAAAACAGGCACCAACAACTCTTCCACCCTGTAATTCTGAATGACTTTCCGTTTGTACGTGTGAATCGGATCAAACAGCTCGAGCGGCTCCGAGGGATCGTACGTCTCATCCACAAGCGCAATCAAATCCGCCACTGCATGGTCGTCAACGTACAGCCGGAGTACTTTTTTGCGGCCCGGATTCGTGATTTTACTTGGATTCTCGGACACTTTGATACGCGGTTCGAGGACGTGATTTACCTCTTGGGCAACCAGCTTGTATACGCACCCGAGGGCTGGGCAATCGATGCTGGTGATGAGGTTCGTCCCCACTCCCCAACTGTCGATCTCGGCGCCCTGCGTCACCAGGTCGCGAATGGTGTACTCATCGAGATCGGACGAAGCAATGATCTTCGTCTCCGTCAGACCCGCGGCGTCCAACATTTTTCGTGCACGTTTGGAAAGATACGCCAGGTCACCACTGTCAATCCGTATCCCCTTCAGAGTATGGCCCTCTTCCTTTAAACGAAGGCCAACGCGAATGGCGTTGGGCACGCCGGATCGCAAGACGTCGTATGTATCCACCAAGAGTACTGTATCGTCGGGGAAGGCGCTCGCGTATGCCTCAAATGCCTCCAGTTCAGAGGGAAAACTTTGAATCCAGCTGTGGCCCTGAGTGCCGGCAACAGGAAGATGATACGATTCGGCGGCCATGAGATTGCTCGTTGAAACACATCCGCCAATGATTGCCGCACGAGCCCCAAAAACAGATGCGTCGACATTCTGCGCGCGTCTGAGACCCATCTCGATAACGGGATTATCCTCATGTCCGTCGTTCGTACGGGCTGCCTCAACAATCCGCCGAGCCTTCGTCGCAATCAAACTCTGATGGTTGATGAAGGACAGGATAGCAGACTCGATGAGTTGCACTTCAACAATTGGCCCTTCCACGCGGAGTAACGGCTCGTTCGGGAATACAACCGTGCCCTCGGGGATGGCATAGACGTCCCCATGAAACGTGAAGTTCTTTAGGTACTGCAAAAACTCGTCTGAAAACATGTTTAACGAACGAAGGTACGCTAAATCGGCGTCGCTGAACCGGAGATTATACAGGTACCACACGACCTGTTCCAGTCCCGCGGTAATGGCATACCCGTTTCCACAAGGATTCTGCCGATAGAATAAATCGAATACAACACGCTCTTCGTGACGGCCCTCCCGAAAATGGCCGTACATCATCGTCAATTGGTAAAGGTCCGTGAGCAGCGTCAAGTGTCTGTCACGATAAACCGGCAAGCGGGATATTTCTTCGATCCGCTGCCGTGCTCGTTCATTCACATCTGTCAACCAATTCATCTCCTGCACCCATATGATGTTGAGGTCTATTTTTCGCTCGCGAGCGCATCCTGAATGATTTGTATCACTTCACGACCACCACTTGCAATGATGTCGCGTGTCACCAGGCTGTACGGTTGGCCGTCAAGGTCCTCAACCGTGCCTCCAGCTTCTTCAATTAAGAGAACACCAGCCGCGACATCCCACGCATTCAATTCATATTCCCAGAATACATCAATTCTGCCAGCCGCCACATACGCCAGTTGCAATGCTGCAGCCCCTAACGTGCGAAGGCTCTTAGCGCGGGTGATGAGCGGCATGGTACGCTCCATCATCACATCGCGTTCGGCATGTCGCATGGGCAGTCCCGTGGAGATCACGGCACGTTCCAGTTCGTGAATCCGTGAAACCGCGAGTTTCATCCCGGGGTTCGATTCACCTGTTCTGGAGATCCAATCGCTGATGGCAGATTTATCAGCGAGATACGCTCCTTGCCCGCGGACGCTGTAGAACACTTCGCCGCGGTAGGGATCGCACACAACACCCACCTGAATGCGGCCTTGGCATGCAAAGGCAATGGAAACAACAGAAAGGGGGATAGCGTGCACGAAGTTCGTCGTTCCGTCAAGCGGATCGACAATCCAAACAGCTTCGTCAGCCAGGATTTCACGCGTCGCGGTAACGGCGGCGTCATGCCCCGGACCCACTGATTCTTCACCAAGTACGTGGTGATCCGGAAAGCTGGTTCTTATGCGGTCATGGATCAGCCGCTCGCAATGTGGATCAACATCCGTGACCAAATCGGAAATAGATGTTTTTGTATGAACCACCAATTCCGTGGCGAATCTTGACCGAAAGTAATCCCCTGCCTCAAGAGCCGCTTCCAAGGCGGTACGCAGCACGAGCCTCAATTGTTTGTCCTCGGTTCCCATGGCATGTCACCTTTCTGGAAAGGTTTCCTCACTCAACAAGCTGAAAACGAACATCCTTGATGCGCAAGTGGAAGTCTGAGAGTTTGGCGTATTCCAACGCCCCGCTCGGGAACAAAACACAAACAGATGTTTCGTTTAACAAGTGAACGACGAGCTCACCCGTGACGATGCTCCCGCTGTCGCCAAGACAAACTGCCAACGGCGTCAAATGGTCCGATGGAAAAACAGACGGACGTTGATGAGCCTCTGCTGATGTTCGGACAAGGACGAAATCGCTTGTTGCGGCGTCGCCGAGATGGACTTGGACTGCCGCATTCTCTCCAGACCCAGTTCTCTCCATTGTTAGCCTGACTTCAATTATGCGTTCATAATCCGTGCCGTACGGTGCGTAGTCCGTCGTTTCACGAACGTTGTTGACGGAGACGGACAAATGAGTGGGTTCGATCCGTTGGGCCTGCTTGAGTGGTACGACAGGCAACGTTTGGGACGTCGGAAGGTAGTGCTGGAACCACTCTGCAATCCGCACAAGTTCGTCCATCCGATGCCTAGGTTCATGAATCCCATGTCCCTCTCTCGGGTAATGAATGTACTCAACCGTCTTGCCGGCTTCCACCAGTGCATTGTACATTTCGCGTGAATTCGCCGGAAACGTATTGTCATCGGCATCACCGTGGATGATGAGAACCGGTGTCTGGATATTCTGTACGTATCGCGAGGGTGACCGTTCAAGGTACAGTTCCTCGTTCTCCCAATACGTCCCCAGGTACATGATCTCCCAGGTTCGCTGCGTGGAGCACCCGAAATCGGTGAACAAACTCCAGATTCCGAATTCAGAAACGGCCGCTTTAAAACGATGGTCATGACCGATGATCCAGTTGGTCATATACCCGCCATAGCTTCCGCCAGTCAGTCCGAGCCTTTCCGGATTAATTCGCCCCGTCTCCAATACGGCATCCACACCGGCCATGATATCTCGATAGTCGCCGCCGCCGAGATCGCGATGGTTGGCTTGAATGTACGTCTGCCCGTAACCAATTCCGCCGCGATAATTTGGCGAAAAAACGGCGTATCCAAGGCTTGCCAACCAATGATAGTTGAGATAGTGCGCGAAGGAAAGCGTCGTATGCCAAGCGGGTCCTCCGTGAATATCGACAATGAGCGGATACGGGCCAGCCCCAACGAGTTCCTCGTTCGGCAGCACGAGGACGCCCTCCATTTGCCACCCGTCAAACGAGTTCCATGTAAACGCCTCGACACGTGCTCGAGGCAAATCACGTTTGTCAGCATGTAAGTTCGTCCATGCTTTCCCGATCTGCTCGTCCAGAGAACTGACAAACACATCGGCCGGATCATCTTTCGTCTCCGCGATATACGCGATGCGTTTTGCCTTGTCAGCCACCGCAAACTCTTGAACAATCGCCGTTTCCAACGTGATGTAGCGAAAGCTCCACTCTTCTACATTCTCACTGCACGTAAAACCAACAATAGGTGCGTATAATCCCCGTTCGGTCGCAGCGATGATTTCGTGGGGACCGTTCCACGCAATGTCCTCGACATCGCCGACAAAGCCCAAGGCTTCCGTAACATTCTCCACGCTCTTACCATTTAAATGAATCAGCCATAGGTCAGACTGTGCATGTTCGGACAAATCACCCCGGGGCGCGATAAAGGCGATTCGGGTTCCATCCGGCGAGATGACTGGCTGAACACAGGCGCCTTTGCGGGTGACCAAAGGACGGGCGTGAAAGGCACCGGAGTCCGAACGAGCGAGCGCCCATATGTCACATCTGTCCACGTCATTGACGAGGCCCGTGTAGTTCGTCACAAATACCACAAGCGACCCATCGTGGTTCACGGCCAACTGCTGCAAACCGTAGTCCCGGGGATATATTGTGGTTACTTCGAACGTCGGCAGCGCAATGGAACAGATCCGCTTTGGACGAACGATCCGCTCTTCGTGTATCACATCCCGCTTGTCTTCTTCAGCAGAGGTCCGCATGTACTTCTCATACGGTGTTTCCTTCGCATCAGTGATGACGAACAGGCGCTTCCCATCTCCTGTAAAGGTGAAGTCGTAAACTTCACCGAGCTCGTCGGAGACAAGTCTCGCCTCACCGCCAGCAAGGGGGAGAACATACAATTGATGGTCCGGATACTCCGTGTCATCATCTTCGCTCTTCGGGCGTCTATCACTGATGAATCCCAGCCACTTTCCGTCTGGACTCATCTGCGGATACGTATCTTTACTATCTCCTTGCGTCAGTTGAACTGGATGCAGACGGTCATGTTCATCCACTGACCACAGTTTATGTACATATTCAGAAGCTTCGTCATCGGTCGTTTGCAGACTGTATACAACCCGATTCCCGTCGGGTGAAATGGTCACGCCGCTCGGTCGACCAAATGACACGACTTCCTCGATGGTCCATTTCTTCAACACGTCTCACCTCAGTCTTCGCTTCCACTGTACATGAGGGAATCTGGCGACACAAGCGTATGCAAAAACCGGAAAAATGTTACAATAGCAGGAGTATGCAGGAAAAATGTTCAATGCGGACGGAGGAGGACGCTCATGTCACACCCAACCATGCGAACAGTACATGATTCTCTCGGAGAACTTCAAATTCCAGCAGAAGCGTATTACGGAGCACAAACTGCACGTGCAATCGTTAATTTTCCAATCAGCGGACTACGTTTGCCTCACGAATTTATTCGAGCACAAGCCATCGTCAAGTGGGCTGCAGCGCGAGCTCATGCCGATCTCGGCACCATGACACAAGACAAAACAAACGCCATCTGTCAAGCGGCTGAAGAAGTGATCGACGGTCGCTTTCAAGACTGGTTTCAAGTCGATGTCTATCAAGCAGGTGCAGGTACTTCACAAAACATGAACGTCAATGAAGTCATCGCAAGTCGCGCGTCAGAGTTACTCGGCGGAACACGCGGTGACACCAGCATGGTTCATCCCAATGATGACGTCAATCGATCCCAATCGACAAACGACACCATCCACGTGGCAATGAACATTGCAGGAATGGAGATGCTCGCACACGAACTCGATCCGTCCCTTGCAGCCCTGCAGACAGCCTTAGAGGACAAAGCTCTAGCTTTTCAAGACGTGATCAAGGCTGGACGCACACATTTACAGGATGCCGTTCCGCTCCGCCTCGGTGACGAATTTGCGGCCTACGCCGAGAACATCGCCAGGCACCGAGTTTGGTTAGAGCAAAGTGCGAGTAACCTGCTTGCTATCGGGATCGGTGGAAACGCTGTGGGAACCGGGATCAACACACCACCCGGATTTGCGCAGCGAGCTGCTGAATACATCTCGGAGTATACACAGCTCGCCTTTCACCTGCCGAACAACCCGTTTACGTTTAACCAAAACCCGGACGAAGTTGTCCTCGTCAGCGGTGTTTTACGAACCATTGCACAAGCGCTGGGCCGTATCGCAAACGACTTCCGTCTCATGGCGTCAGGTCCTCGGACGGGTTTTGGCGAGATCGAGATGCCGGCAGTGCAACCGGGATCGTCCATTATGCCTGGGAAAGTAAATCCAGTCATGGCGGAGATGCTAAACATGGTCGCCTTTCAAGTCCTCGGTTGCGATACGACGGTGGCCCAGGCAGGCTTAGCCGGGCAGTTGGAATTGAACGTGATGATGCCAGTCATGGCCGCGAATTTCTTACATAGTATTCGAATTTTGAGTAACGCCGTCGATGCATTTACAGACAGATGTGTACGAGGGATTGAGGCGGATGTGTCCAGGTGCCGTTGGTATGCGGAAAATACACTGTCACTTGCGACGGCACTAAACGTGGAGGTAGGCTACGAAGAAGCTGCTAAAATCGTCAAGTACGCTCTGACTCACAACGTCTCTTTGCGCGATGCGGGAAAAGCCCTTGGTATAGCGGACGTGGCCATGAATAGGGCGCTCGATGTAGAACGCCTGTCACGGGTAACGGATCCGTCGCAACCGGTGTCCACTCCGCATGCGTCGAATGTCCAGGATCCACCTCAGAGCCCGCCCCCAACGAACGGCCGACCGCACGGCGGAACATTCGAAATGGGGGATTAAGCCGTGGCTCTACTGTGCTCCCGATGGGGGACGGTCTGAAATCTCTATTCGTCTTTAAAATGATGCCAGTCAAGTTTAGAGGACTTCAGCAGTTCGTCAAATGATTGTTCGTCGTCCTCTTGCGGATCAAATAGTTCAGCAAAGGACAAATCCGGATTTTCTTCCAACCGCTCTTTCGCCGACTGGACTTTCCGTTTTGGTTTTTCCTTTGCCTTTGTCTTGTCCATCTCGACATCCGCCAATTGGGATTTTAACTGGGCAAGTTTTTCCGCAGCTTGCCCACCAATGGTATCGCCGATGTGAAACGCTTCTTCTTTTGGCTTTTCCTTTTCAGGTTTCTTTGGTTTATCTGGAATCACGTCCATCGCGTATGCCGGCTTATCCATATCGTCAGTGCGTGTACGTCGATGTCCTTGCTTTGTTCGCTTTGCCACGGTGTTACCACCCTCCCACCGTTTATTCCCGTTCTTTTAACCAGTTCGCTAAATAAGTCTTTTCGTCATCAACAAGCGTAGGATGATCATCTAGATAGTGACGAAGGACCGCCTCCTCGAAGGCCGGATCTTCCGGACCAAAAGGTAGTTCCATTGTCGCGGATGACAGTCGCCGATCATAAAGAATATCCCACTGTTCTGCGCCGTCTTGCACATTCCTCTGAAGCAATTGAATGTATATGCCATCTTCATCAGTGCCGTCCGCTTGGACGTACATAAACATCTCGTAATCTCCGAATTGATGCACCCAGTCTAATTGATCAAACGAACGCATGATCATGCTCCTTATATAGGTTATCCGACAAGGTTCTCGAATGAGCATAAAGCGTATGTCCTTACGCCAAAGTATATCACATCATACGCACTTGTCCGTAATGTACTGGGCCCGTCCATGAGATGCAGGTTAACCGCGTTTTTGCTAAAATGGCCATAGTCTTATTGTACATAGTAATCGCGTACATAACTTTAAGGAGGCAAGACAATGCGTCAGTTCTTTTGGGGAGTATTCTTCGTTGCACTCGTCGTCGTGGCATTTTTCACTTTCGTTCCACGCGGAGCGTACGGCGCATAACAGCTCACTCGCAAGGAAGAAAAAGGAAGTATCCCGGAGATTCATTCCGTCCATGGTCCCATGGGTACTTCCTTTTTTCCAAGCAGTCGATCCCGCCGCCGACAAAAAGGGGCTGCCCCTGCACCCATCCTACGACGGCATGCGGGACAACCCCGTTCATCAGGCTATTCAGCCTCGCCATTCCCTTATTGGTTCACAAGAACTTTCTTGAACTCCTCTGTGAGAAGAGGAACCACCTCAAACAAGTCACCGACGATACCATAATCGGCAACTTGGAAAATGGGCGCTTCCGGATCTTTGTTGATTGCCACGATAACCTTTGAGCTGGACATCCCTGCTAAGTGCTGAATCGCGCCAGAGATCCCGCACGCGATATACAGGTCCGGTGTGACAACCTTACCGGTTTGGCCAATCTGAAGCGCGTAGTCGCAGTACCCTGCATCACATGCACCGCGCGATGCACCGACTGCCGCCCCGAGCACATCCGCGAGTTCCTTTAGTGGGGCAAACCCATCTGCAGACTTCACGCCGCGTCCGCCCGAAATAATGATTTTTGCTTCCGTTAAGTCCACCCCGCCAGTCGCCTTTTGAACGACTTCGCGGACAACTGTTGCTAGGTCGGGTGTTTCAAAGGAGACTGTCACTTCATGCGTTTGTGCCGTCTTGGCCGATCCGCTATACGGCTGAAGGTTATTCGGGCGAATCGTTACCGCGTACGGTTCAGCCTTCGGCGTGACCTTCGTGAACGCTTTACCGGCGTAGATCGGACGTGTGAATAACGGTTTGTCGCCGCTCACATCAAGGGCGGTTACATCGGAGATCTGACCGAGGCCAAGACGCATCGCAACAACTGGCGCCAAGTCCTTTCCCACAGCGGAGTGCGCAAATAAAATCACCTGCGGATTCACTTGCCGGTAGATTTCCAGTACGGCTTTCCGATATGCCGAAGGTGTATAGTTTTTGAGGCTTTCATCGTTTACAACCCAGACGTCGTCTGCGCCCTTCGCACCAAGGTCAGGAATGTTCACCTCGTGACCGAGTACGGCGACGTGAACGGAACCACCCTGTGCCAATTCATTCGCCGCGCCGATCATTTCATTTGTAACTTGACGCACATTCTGGTGACGTACGTCGGCAACCACTAAGATGTTCTTTCCCATTGTTCTCCCCCCTGTGCTTATTCGATAACCTTTTCAACGGTGCGAAGAGCACCAACGAGTTCCTTCACTTGGTCGGACAGTTCGCCTTGCAGAATTTTCCCGGCTTCTTTTTTCGCGGGCAGGAACGTCTCGACGACTTCTGTTCTGGCGGCAATGACCGATGAATCCAGTCCCAAATCAGCCAGCGTAACGTGGTGAAGCGGCTTTTTTCCAGCCTTGCGAATGCCAATCAAAGATGGGTAACGCGGGTCGTTGAGACCCTGTTGCGCTGTGACAACGAGTGGCAAGCGTCCAGCGACAATTTCTTCATCACCTTCAGCGTCGCGGTGCCCAACGACCTCGTCACCGTTTATCTCCAATTTCGTCAACGTGGAGATATGTTCCCAACCGAGCAGTTCCGCAAGTCGTACTGCAACCTGGCTTGACCCGTCGTCGACCGCTTGATTGCCGCCCAAGATGAGATCGTAATTGCCCTTCTTGGCAATGGCAGCCAGCACCTGTGCAGCTGTATACTCGTCGCCGAACAGTGCTTTGTCATCCGCAAGAATCGCTTCATCCGCGCCCATGGCGAGTGCCGTGCGGAGGGCTTCCTCCGCGCGCTCAGGGCCCAGTGTTACAACGGTCACCTGAGCATCATTTTCCTCCTTGAGGCGAATTGCCTCCTCAATGGCATATTCATCATACGGATTGACGACAAAGCGAACGCCGTCTTCTTTCACTTTCCCGTCCACAATGTTAATACGCTCTTCCGTATCAAACGTCTGTTTTAATAGAACCAAGATATTCACAGCGTTACTTCCTCCTTTACATCGTCGCGTCTGGAGATACCGTACAACAAGACTCGAACGATCTCTGGTGCGAGTGCCGGCAAGTTGTACTTGCTCCCCGTGAGCACCCATGCGGTAACTGTTTCGTCCATTGTTCCGAAAATCATTCGGCGTGCAATCCGGTGACTGATGGCCCCGTCGACAACGCCTTCTCTCACGCCCTGGTCGATGACGCCGTCAAGCAAGTTGTAAAACGGTTTCATGATGTCACCGACCTGTCGACGCAACTCTGCATCGACTTGCCGCAGATGTACCTGTGTGACCATGGCCAAGGCGGGATCGCGACTGAGGTCTTGAAAATAGATCTCCACGATCCGCCGCAACTTCCACTCAGCAGTCTTCTCTGTTGGAAGCGCTTGCTCAAGTTGCAAAACAACTTCACCAATTGCCTTTCGCAGGATGGATAAAAGGAGATCCTCTTTGTTCTTAAAGTAGAGGTAAACCGTACCATCCGCGACACCGGCCTCACGTGCAATTCGGCTGATCTGCGCGTTATGATACCCTGCCTGGGAAATCACCTGGATGGCCGCTTGTAGGATGGCAGTATGCTTGCCACTGTCCCGGCGTGTTCCGATATCCATCCCTCCCAGAAATGAATGAGCATTCATTCATTTTCTAACCAGAGTGTATTCTCAGTGAAAGCGACTGTCAATAGATCTCGAAAAGAAATTATACCGAACGGTCGGAAGGTACGAAATACATGGAACGGCAAGACGGCCACTCAGTACCGCTCCCGCTCCATGTTAATTAGGCTAGACCCAAAGCTTCACGCAGTTTCGGTTCTACTTTCTCAAACCCTTTGTCCCCGGCAGCGCGAAACTTCAGCGTCCCATCCTTGCCAAACACAAAGAACGCCGGCGTGTACTCATTCATAAATTGGTTCGCAATAGCGTGTCGATTGTCCACAGCGCAAGGCTGGGTGATTCCGTATTTGTCGACATCCTTTTGAATTCGTTCCACATCCGTATCCTCTTGCATCCGCGGCATATGAACGGCAACTGTTTGCAAACCTTGTGCGCCGTATTCATCTCGAAGGCGCAAGACCTCAGGCATAGTTTCGTGACAAATATGGCATGACACAGCCCAGAAGTGGACAAATGTGACCTTGTCTTTTTCCAGTTTCGGTTCTCCATTTAACCATTGTGTCGCACCCTCGAGTGTTGGCATTTCCGTTCCTAAACGCATTGGCATGTCGTTTCCCCCCTTAGATGGACAACAACGGGGCGTCATGGATAAACTCCTAACGATCCCCGCTGTTATCAAATATTTACGGTTTCGAGTGTCACCAGTTGGATCTTACAGGAGTGCTTCCCCAGGCTTCCAGTTGGCTGGGCACATCCCGCCGGCTTGGAGGGCTTCCAGTACACGCAGAGTTTCATCAACACTGCGACCGATGTTCATATCGTGAACAACTTGGTATCTGAGTACGCCCTCTGGATCAATGATAAACAACCCACGAAGTGCGGTTCCTTCTTCTTCCACCAACACGTCGTAGCTGCGTGCAACTGTCTTGGTAAAATCTGCGGCCAACGGGTAATCCAAACCACCGAGCCCATTTTCCGTCTTGGGCGTATTAATCCACGCTTTGTGGCTATGTACGCTGTCCGTACTTGCACCCAAAACTTCAGCGTCGAGATCCTTGAATTCCTGCAGTCGATCGTTCATTGCGATAATCTCGGTTGGGCAAACAAATGTAAAGTCCGCTGGATAAAAGAAGAATACCAGCCACTTGCCCTTGTAATCAGACAACTTTACGTGCTCGTCCAATGTGTCCATGTTTTTTGTAGATAGCATGTCAAAATCCGGTGCTGGACGACCAACCAACGGCATATGAATCCCTCCTCGAAGTTGTGCCAAACTGGCGAAGTACTATCAAACAGATTATACTATTAAGCAAATGGAGCTTTCAAACTCATGCGACCACGGACGAAGGGAAGGAACCCTGATTTATGGATACTTATCGCTCTGAGGACTGGAGTAGCGCTCACTTCATGGTCAACGATTCGCTCAGCGCGCTTCTAAACAGCCTACGGGATAACGGGTACAATCCGAGCCTGCACATCTCGTATGATCGCGAAGAACACCATCTGAAGGTTGACCCGGTGGTCTTGAACAAGCATGAAGATGTAAAGCGCATTTATTTAAAGTATTTAGAAGCGTGCAACGCGAGAGATCAAGCGGTTGAAGAAATACAGCAATTGCCAAAGCTCGATTTGGGCTTCTAGGTTACATTTACGGCATACCGTCGTATGTCCGTGCCAAGTCGCCTAATATCATAAAAGAGAGAGGTTTCTGCAATGCAGAGCCTCTCTCTTTTATGTTTGAAGACGCCTCGCCCTTAGACCTGCATAGGAACTTCATCATGCATGACATCAGCCAGTGTCAAGGCATCCAGTGCGTTCGTCACGGCCACCGTCACACGCATCCAGACATTGCGGGTGTGGCACCCGTGGTACAAGTCGCAAATACTCTCTGGAGACCCAGTCGAATCCTCAGTGATACAGGCAATGGGAGCGAGAGAACCTTCAAGCACGCGAACCAGTGCACCAACGGAGATCTTGTCGGCGGATCGACTTAATTGATACCCTCCGCCTGCACCGCGGACACTTGTAACAAATCCAGCACGGCGGAGCTTTGCCATGATCTGATCTAGAAACTGTTCCGGAATGGATTCTGACTCAGCTACCTCGCGAAGTGGGACTGGGCGCTCTACACCCGCCATTTGTGCTAAGGCAACCATGGCTCGCAACCCGTACTCCGTCTTGCGGGAAACTTTCACGAGTGGGTCCCCCTTTTCACAGTTCTAGTGTTTCGGCACGCCAAAATACCTTCATTCGTCTTCATAGTTCAACCAGACTTCGTCACCGCGGACTTCCACATCAAATGTCGACAAAGGAATGACACACGGGAAGGCCGTTGCTTGCCCCGTTCGGACGTCAAACTTCCCACCGTGTTTGGGGCACGCAACGATGTGCCCGGACAGCGTTCCATGACTCAGTGACTGCGAAGCGTGCGTGCATACGTCCGACGTAGCGTAGAATCCGTCTTCTAAGTGATACACTGCAATATCTTCGTCCTCAACCTCTACTTGCATCATTTCCCCAACTGCGAGCGCACTCGCAGTTGCAACTTTGACCCATGCCACGACTTCTTGCACCTCACACAACGTAAATCATCGAGCAAACCCTATTAGCCGATGGAGCCTTCCATTTCAAACTTGATCAGTCGATTCATTTCAACAGCGTACTCCATTGGAAGTTCGCGTGTGAAAGGTTCAATGAAGCCCATGACAATCATTCGGGTTGCTTCTTCTTCGGAAATGCCACGGCTCATCAAATAGAACAGCTGCTCTTCGCTCACCTTTGAAACGGATGCTTCGTGCTCCAGCGTGACGTCCTCGTTCATAATTTCATTGTACGGAACCGTATCCGACGTCGAGTTTTCGTCGAGAATTAGCGTATCACACTTAATATTCGCCTTTGCTCCCTTTGCATTGGGTGCAAAGCTTGCCAAACCGCGATACGTCGTTTTCCCACCGTGTTTACTGATGGATTTGGAGACAATCGTCGACGTGGTGTTCGGTGCATTGTGCACAACCTTCGCACCAGCATCTTGGTGTTGACCCTTGCCGGCAACAGCGATGGAAAGAACCATTGCCTTTGCGCCTTCGCCTTGCATGTACACAGATGGGTACTTCATCGTCAGTTTCGATCCGATGTTTCCGTCGACCCACTCCATCGTTGCATCCTTGTGTGCAACGGCGCGCTTGGTGACGAGGTTGTAGATGTTTGGAGCCCAGTTTTGAATGGTCGTGTAACGGCAACGTGCGCGATCCTTGACGATGATTTCAACGACGGCGCTGTGTAGTGAATTCGTGCTGTAAACCGGTGCCGTACAGCCTTCCACGTAATGTACAAAACTGTCGTCGTCAGCGATGATCAGTGTCCGTTCGAATTGGCCCATGTTTTCCGAGTTGATTCGGAAGTAAGCCTGCAGCGGCACTTCACAGCGAACGCCCTTCGGGACGTAAATAAAGCTTCCGCCACTCCAAACCGCGCTGTTCAGTGCTGCAAACTTGTTGTCTTCCGGTGGAATGATCGTACCGAAATATTCCTTAAAGATTTCAGGATGTTCACGCAGCGCTGTATCCGTATCGCAGAACACAACACCCATTTCCTCGAGGTCCGCTCGCATGGAGTGATAGACCACTTCGGATTCGTATTGTGCTGAGACACCGGCCAGGAACTTTTGTTCAGCTTCCGGGATACCAAGGCGATCGAACGTATTCTTGATCTCTTCCGGAACTTCTTCCCATGTCTTACCCTGACGCTCGGATGGTTTTACATAATACGTAATGTCGTCAAAGTCCAAGGCACTGAGGTCACCGCCCCAGGTGGGCATGCCCTTTTCCAAAAAAATATCCAGTGAACGAAGGCGGAAATCCGTCATCCAGCCAGGTTCGTTTTTCATCATGGAAATTTCTTCGACGGTCTTGCGTGTTAAACCCTTTTCAAATTTCACAACTGAGATGTCTTTATCGCGAAATCCATACTGATACTCTTCCATATCCGGCAATGGCTTTGCCATGGTCATGCATCTCCCTTCAGGCGATCGTACGGATGGTCAATGCGAAGCCTCTTCGGCCTCATCGGTTGCTGTGGCACGTTCCAGTGCCTGCCACGCAAGTGTTGCACACTTGATCCGAGCTGGGAACTTAGAGACGCCTTGCAGCGATTCCAGTTCACCGAGTGTATCTAAGTCAACGTCTTGGCCCTTCATCATTTCGCGAAATTCGTGAGACAAGTGAAGGGCATCAGCGACGGGTAACCCTTTAACAGCTTCTGTCATCATTGAGGCAGATGCCATGGAAATGGAACATCCGCTTCCCTTAAAGCGTACATCCTTAACGATGCCCTCTTCCACTATCAATTGCAGGGAAATTTCGTCCCCACAACTTGGATTCCGGAGATCCACGGAAACTGCATCATCCGAAAGTTTCCCCTGATTCCGCGGGTGTTGATAGTGATCCATGATGACTTGACGATATAAATCATCCAATTGCATGCCCGAAGAACTCCTTTGCTTGTTGTAGGGCCCGCACGAGTGCATCGATATCGTCTTCCGTATTGTACAAATAGAAACTCGCACGAGCAGTCGCGCCCACTTCGAGAATGCGCATCAAGGGCTGAGCACAGTGATGTCCAGCCCGAACCGCCACACCTGCCGAATCCAAAACCGTGGCGACATCGTGCGGATGAACTCCCCGCAAATTGAACGTTACGAGCCCACCCCGTTTTTCACCGACAGGCGGACCGTACACGTCGACGCCGTCGATTTCCGTAAGGCGTTCCATCGCGTAGTTTGCGAGATTCATATCATGCTCTGCGATATTTTCCATGCCGATGTCCGTCAAGTAATCGACAGCTGCACCAAGGCCGACAGCCCCTGCAATAATAGGCGTGCCACCTTCGAATTTCCACGGTGTTTCTTTCCATGTCGATTCGTGCAGTTCAACAACATCGATCATCTCGCCGCCGAAATATGTCGGCTCCATTTCGTCTAGCAAACGCTTTTTACCGTATAGTACACCTACACCTGTGGGTCCACACATCTTATGTCCTGAGAAAGCCAGGAAGTCACAATCGAGATCCTGGACATCGACAGGCATGTGCGGAACGCTCTGTGCGCCATCGACGACAATAATAGCACCATGCCGATGGGCAATCTCGGCAATTTCCTTGACCGGGTTAATGGTGCCGAGGACGTTAGACACCTGTGCGATAGCCACAATTTTTGTCGAATCCGTCACAGCCGACTCCACGTCTTCGAGGCGAATGGTTCCATCGGCCTGAAGCGGTAGATACTTCAGTGCCGCGCCCGTTGTCCGCGCGACCTGCTGCCACGGAATCAAGTTGCTGTGGTGCTCACTCGGAGGTAGAACGATCTCGTCGCCTTTCCCCAGCCGCATCCGTGCATAACCGTATGCGATCATGTTGATAGACTCCGTCGTTCCCCGCGTGAAGACCACCTGATTGGGACTCTTGGCATTGATAAACCGTGCGACCTTATCCCGAGCACCCTCGTAAGCTTCCGTGGCCCGTGTTCCCAAGGTGTGCACACCGCGATGAACATTGGAATTCTCGCGTTCATAATATTGTTTCACAACATCGAGAACCTGTCGCGGCTTTTGCGAAGTCGCGGCACTGTCCAGGTACACGAGGGGATGCCCGTTTATCTCTTCAGCAAAGATGGGAAAATCCTTGCGGATCTCAATCGGATTCATCGCTCTAGCTCCCTTTCAATTCGACCCACAACCAACTCGCGAATTTGATCACTTGGGAGCGTTTCGACTGAATCGTTCAAATAGCCCCAGATGATCATTTTCATGGCTTGGGTCTGTGGAATACCGCGTGACATTAAGTAGTAAATTTGATTGGGATCAATTTTCCCCACACTCGCCGCGTGCCCGCAGCGCTGTACATCGTTCTCATCGATCAACAACATGGGAATGGCATCTGCACGAGCGGTTCCATCAACCATGATCATCCGATCATGCTGCTCGCTTCCCGCCCCCACAGCACCTTTCACAATTTGGGTCTTACTCCGGAAGATGCTGTTGGCCTTCTCGCGGAGTGCACTGTGCATGACGATGTCGCTTTCCGTGTTCCGCCCCACGTGCAACATGCTGGCTGTCAAGTCAAGATGTTCACGCCCGTAACCCAAGCCAAGGACGCGAGTCTGTGAGCGAGCACCTGTACCATTCAAGACACTTTCCACAACTTCCACTGCGAAGCCGTTACTCACGTCACTGACAGTCCATTCAACCGTCGCATCCTTTTCCACGTGAGCGCGACGTGTAACGAAATACGTTGGACCCTTGTGAAAGGCATCTGCGGTACCCACATGCACATGGCTTCCGGACTTAGCGACGACTTCCAGAACATGACTGTTCGTGAATTTCTGTCGATCCGCCCCGATAAACGAAACTTCCACAAACCGGACATCAGCCAACTCATCTGCAACGACGAGACTCCGAGGGAAACTCGCCTGAGCTTCACTTGTCACCACGTGCACCACTTCGAACGGCTTTTCCAATGTGACTTTTCGGGGAACGTATAAGAACACACCGCCAGCAAAATAAGCAAAGTTCAGCGCTGCCCATTTGCTCTCCCTCGCAGGAACGACTGTTCCGAGCGTTCCCTTGACCAGGTCTTCGTGTTTAGAAGCAGCAGTGTGGATGTCGGTGAACACCACACCTAAGTCTCTGTCCGCCTCGTTCAACTTAATGTCGGCCAAATGACCATCAACAAACACGGCATGCGAATGATCTAACCCTGCGATGTATGAAGCCGCATCTGCAGGAAGTTGTTTTGAGGGCGCCGTGACAAAATTCCCTGCGTCCCACCCTCGTTTACGCAAGTCCGTCTTCTCCAACCGCGGTTCAGGCATGGAGTCAAACGTCTGCCATGCCTCTTCCCGCAACTGCGTCAACCATTCCGGCTCATGAAATGCTCCACTGATGGAGTGTACTTGCAGCGATACTGTATTCGCTTCTGTCACGTCCGTGTCCCCCCTTACGCGTTCGCTTCGACTGTCTCGTCTTCGATGCCCAGTTCGTCCTTCAACCAGTCATATCCCTTGGCTTCGAGTTCCTCTGCGAGTTTCGCATCACCTGACTTGACGATGCGGCCCTGCATCATGACGTGAACGTGATCGGGGACAATGTAGTTCAACAGACGTTGATAGTGCGTGATGATGAGAAAGCCAATGTTCTCAGACCTTGCTGCATTTACGCCGTTCGCAACAATTTTCAACGCGTCGATATCAAGACCGGAGTCGATCTCGTCCAAAATCGCAATTCGCGGCTCCAACATGGTCATCTGAAGAATTTCGTTCCGCTTCTTTTCACCACCGGAGAAGCCTTCGTTCAAATAGCGTTCAGCAAACACCGGATCGATGTTCAACTGCTTCATCTTTTCCTGAAGATTCCGATGGAACTTCAAAACCGGCAACTCATTGCCTTCGCCCAAACGAGCATTCAAGGCTTGACGGATGAAGTTCGCATTCGATACGCCCGGCACTTCAGATGGATACTGCATAGCCAAAAAGAGTCCCGCACGGGCGCGTTCGTCTGTCGACATCTCAAGAACGTCTTGACCGTCTAAAACAACCTTCCCACTCGTCACTTCGTAATGGGGATGCCCCATCAGCGAAGACGCAAGGGTACTTTTCCCCGTGCCATTCGGTCCCATGATGGCGTGAATTTCACCGCCGCCAATATGTAAATTCAACCCCTTGAGGATCTCTTTACCTTCAATGCTGACATGCAAGTCTTCAATTGTGAAATCTGGCTTTGTCATGCTACCTACCTCTCAGTTCATATATGATTTTTAAAATGTTGACTGCATTAGTCATGTTTCCTAAAACAGCGTACCATATGTACGAGAAAATGCAAGTTTACAGCTGACACAAAAAAGCTGCCCCTACACCCTGCAACGGCATGTGGGACAGCCCCTTTCCAACGTCAAAAGAGATATTTGAAAACCAGTTTTGCCTCTTCAGACATCATTTCTTTGTCCCAAGGTGGATCAAACGTAAGTTCCACATCGACGTTCTCAACACCCTCGAGTGATGTCAGTCGCTCTACAATCTCATCTTTAATTTCGTCGTAAAGCGGACAACCCATGGTCGTAAGCGTCATCGTGACCTTGATACTTTTGCCTTCGTCCGCAATGTCTATCCCATAGACCATTCCAAGATTGACGATATCTATTTGAATTTCGGGGTCTAGGATTTCCGACAACATGTTGCGAACCAGTTCTTCTGTTACCATCTCGCCACCCCGTTTCCGCAATTTTGAATGTTACATTATGCTATGCCTACTCTTTGCTCAAAGAAGATAGGACAACTCAGTATACGGCACATTTAACGCCGTTGCCACTGCTTCAAATGTCACCTTCCCCTTATATACGTTAAACCCCTTTGCCAGCGCCGGGTCCGCCTTGGCCGCGTCGGCTGCCCCGAGGTTCGCCAAGCGAACAGCGTACGGTGTCGTGACATTCGTCAATGCCAAAGTGGACGTACGCGGTACCGCACCTGGCATGTTCGCTACTGAATAATGCACAACTCCGTACTTCTCGTAAACTGGATCACTATGCGTGGTGATTCGATCAATCGTTGCGATGGAACCGCCTTGATCGATTGCCACATCAACAATGACGCCACCTTTGCGCATGCCCTTAACCATTTCATCCGTGACGATTTTGGGCGCCCGCGCACCTGGAATGAGAACCGCGCCGACGAGTAAATCTGCACCTTCAATTTGTTCGCGCAAGTTAAATGCGTTTGACATCACAGTCCGCAAACGTCCGCCGAACAACTCGTCCAATTCACGAAGACGGCGTGGGTTGCTGTCAAGAATGGTGACGTCAGCGCCCATCCCCATGGCAACACGGGCCGCATTGGTGCCGACGATGCCACCACCAACGATGACCACCCGTGCAGCTGGTACGCCCGGTACCCCCGCGAGCAGTACGCCTTGTCCACCATGCGCCTTTTCCAAAAAATGCGCACCGATCTGAATGGACATACGTCCTGCGACCTCAGACATCGGTGTCAACAACGGCAAACTCCGATCCGGTAACTGCACCGTCTCATATGCAATGGCCGTCACACCAGTGTCCATGAGTGCACGAGTCAACTCCGGTTCTGGTGCCAAATGGAGATATGTAAAGAGCGTCAAATCGGATCGAAAATACTCGAATTCCGAGGCTAACGGTTCCTTCACCTTCATCACCATATTCGCCCCAGACCAGGTTGAACGGGCATCGGAGGCAATGGTTGCTCCTGCAGCTGCATATTCTTCGTCGCTGAATCCACTGCCTACACCGGCACCTGTTTCCACGAGGACTTCGTGTCCTGCGTCGCGCAGTGCTTGAACCCCTGCAGGTGTAATGGCAACACGATTTTCGTTGTCTTTAATCTCTTTTGCTACACCAATAATCACGCGGGTTACTCCCTTCACCGATGCTGCCCGATTTCTTCGGCATTATCCAACCATAGTGTAAATCGCCACTCGCACAAACGCAACGAACGAAAGAGACAGGCATCATTCGCCTGTCTCCTCGGCTGGTTTAATTCGTTTGATACGAACATTGCGTGCTCGCGGACGGTGAAGTTCGTTCGTTTCTCTGGCATGTGTTGCAAGCCACGTTTGGATTCGCTTCACATCACTTGGCGCGATCCGCCAGGTGCGTTCATTGTATAGAAACGATTCACCCGTCAGTTCCTCCGCCAATGCCTCCACGGCTTGCCGCACTTGTTCAACTGGCACGTGTAACATGTCGCCCAGTTCTGCGAGACTAAAACGTGTTGTCATCCTGGTGTCTCCTTATGAGGGTAACTGTGGCGCATCGATCACGACGACATGTGGAGTCCGACTGAAGAAGTCCGATTTCGAATCCGACAGCACCCGGAAATTCACCGCGATGGTCTGCCCCGGTTCCACCACGGAAGGCCACGACTGGTCCTTATACTCCGGTTTCATATGGTACAGGAACCGGATGCTGTTATCCGACAGGAAGCTTTGATCACTCGTAGACGCAAACCAAATGATAGCTCGCGATCGTTCTAAATCAATAGGCTGATTCGAACGATTCGTGAGACGGGTATTAATTTGGACGGACTGGATACCGTTGCTCAAATCACGCGGCGTCACTTGAACATTGCTCACTTCCAGCTTGCTCCGCCGCCACAACGCATCGGCCGTATCGGCGGTGACAAGATGTGAAGCGTAAAATGCCAAATGCGGTTCTTCCACCAGTCTATCGTCAACCGGCGAATGCAGGTTGCTCCCTGACGGATGGAACCACCACTCTACTGTTTGACCCGGCTCAATCACCTGGCTCGGTCCATTGACAAAAGTAAGCCAGTTCTCCGTCGATTGCCCCTGCGGCGAAAACGCCAGAACGCCGAACAAATCAGATTCGCGAACTGGCCTAGTTGAATTATTTGTGACATCTGCTAAAACATCCGAATTCTTTGGATCCCCCGCCGTCGTTCCAACGCGTACATTTGAGACTTGGACTGGTGCATCTTTCAGACCGAACTGCGCGGCGCTTTCGTTAAACGGGACGGTCTTTGTGTCCGCGGTTGTTTTTATCTGAATACCCGAATCATGCAAAATCGCCACGGCACCGACCAGACAGGCTGCCACAAGTCCGCTAGCCACTGCAAAGTAACGACCATAGGAACGGCGTTTGCGTCGCGGTTCAATCCGGTTGCCCACAGGTTCGCGTACTTGATCTAAAATTCGCGCTTTCAACTCGGTGCGAAACGGCACATCACTCAATTGTTTCATTAATTCGCGGAGGTCTTTATCTTCTTGGTCCATCATAGAAACCCCATTTCCTCCTCGCGAAGCTGGCTCTTTAGCAACTGTCGACCTCTGTGTAACCTCGTCCGAACAGCTTGTTCACTGATTCCTAAGACTTCGGCGATTTCCTGGCCACTCAAGTCTCGCTGGTAGTAGAGTACAACCACTTCCCGATACTTTTCCGGCAAATTATTCACAATCCCCCATAGCCGATCCTGCTCAAGCCGCGCCGTCACTTGAGACTCGGTATCTGACACGGGTATTCTATGAAATATCACACCATCGTCGCTGACTTCATGCTTGGCGCTCCACGAACGCAAGTGATCCTTACAGCGATTGGCCGTGATCGATAGAAGCCAAGTCTTCACAGAACTTTGCCCTTGAAATGTGTCCCAATTTCGCCATGCACGAAGAAAGACATCCTGTGCGACGTCTTCGGCCTTATGGTAGTTATGAAGGTACGAGTAGGCCAGGTGGATGACATCCTGTCCGTAAGAGTCCATCCACTCTTCGAGTCGGGAAATGTCGTCGAAAGACTCTCCATGGCTCGACTGACGCTCTTTCGGCATGTTCCATTCCCCTTTTGATGGCACGCCTTACTCCTTAGACGTTACACCGCGTCGTTGTGTGACAAAAGTGTGCTTCTTCGTAAAACATGCTACACTGTCGAGCAGATTTGATAAAGCCAAGGTTGGAGGTCGCTATGTATAGGCTTGCGCGTGCACTCCTATTTCAACTTGATCCAGAACAAGCCCACCGCGTCGTCATGGGCAATTTATCCCGCTGGCCACGATTGGCAAAACTGGCCGCACCAAAGTTACACATACCAGACAGTCTCAAACAGACTGTACTCGGCATGAATTTCTCTCATCCGATTGGCCTGGCAGCGGGTTTAGACAAAGACGCCATTGCCGTGAACGGACTGTTCGGCTGTGGTTTTTCGAGCATTGAAGTCGGGACGGTCACACCGCTCCCGCAACCCGGAAACCCAACGCCACGGTTGTTTCGTCTGAAACCAGACGAAGCGCTGATCAACCGCATGGGCTTTAATAATGAGGGAAGCGCTGCATGCGCTGGACGCCTACAGGCTCTGAACAACCGCCCGGGCATCATTGGCGTAAATATCGGAAAGAACAAAGTTACGCCCAACGAGACCGCTTCTGACGATTACGAAAAGGCCCTCAAAATGGTTGCACACTGTGCGGATTACATCACAGTTAACTTGAGTTCACCCAACACGCCAGGCCTTCGCGATCTGCAGAGCGCCAGCACCATCATCCAATTGCTAACACGTCTTGCGCCGACATTAGACGCCTTTGAGCGACCCGTTTTCATCAAACTGTCACCCGACCTGAGCGACAGCGCCTTAACGCACATTTCCGAAACCATCGCGGACTCTTCGCTCGTCGGCCGCGTTGGTATCATCGCAACCAATACCACCATCTCGCGACAAGGGCTCAAAAGCCCAGAAAAGCGTGAGTCGGGTGGTTTGAGTGGTCTTCCGTTGCAATCGCGATCGACAGAAGTCGTACGAATCGTGTACCGAGCTTCCGAAGGCAAAATCCCCATTGTCGGCTGCGGAGGGATTTTCAATGCGGACGACGCGTATGAAAAAATCCGCGCGGGCGCTTCACTCCTTCAAATTTATACGGCATTTATCTACCGTGGCCCTGCTGTGGTCAGTGAAATTGTGACAGGTCTTGCAAACAAACTGAAGGAAGATGGATTCACGACCATTTCCGAGGCGGTTGGATCCGAGGTTCGGTAAGCGCAGGATCATTTTCGCTTGTGGGCGTGACAGGCGGTGGCATGACGGAGACTAGTCCGTCATGCCACCGCCTTTTCATGTGACCGGACTCACATTCCGACAATGTGAAAACCGGCGTCGACATGCATGACCTCGCCTGTGATGCCGCGGCTGAGATCGCTCAGGAAAAACGAGGTTACATCCCCGACTTCCTCTGCATCGACGTTGCGGCGCAGAGGCGCTTTTTCCTCCACAGCGTGCAGCACGTCGTTGAATCCGCGAACGCCTTTTGCTGCAAGCGTACGAATTGGTCCCGCGGAGATGGCGTTGACGCGCACTTGGTCCTTGCCCAAATCTGCGGCGAGATAGCGAACCGTCGATTCCAATGACGCTTTCGCAACACCCATGACATTGTAGTTTTCGATAGCGCGCTCGGCCCCTAAGTAACTCATGGCGACAATGCTGCCGCCTTGCTTAAACAGTGGGCGGGCAGCGCGAGAAACCGCCACGAGCGAGTAGGCGCTGATGTTTTGCGCCAGCAAAAATCCCTCTCGAGATGTTGCGACAAATTCACCTTGTAGGTCCTCGACGTTCGCGTGGGCGATGGAGTGAACGAGGCCATCGATGTGATCGACAGATTGTCCAATTTCGGCAAACGCCGACTCAACGGATGCGTCATCGGTCACGTCGCAGTGAATCACTTGCGCTTCACTATCCGGTAGGCTGTCCTGCAGCAATTTCTGAATTTGCTCGCCGGCTCTGTCGCTGCGGTATGTAAAAATCAAATTGGCTCCTTGACGAGCTGCCGCGAGAGCAACACCCCAGCCGATGCTTCGCTTATTTGCAACACCCATGATGACAATTGTCTTGTTATTCAGTAGTGTCAACGGATCGATCCCTCTCTTTGACTGCAAATGTCTTCTACATGTATACCATCCGAGTGGGATATCGTAAACCTGCCGAACAAATGATGGAATAGGTTTGGAAATCTGTTTCCGGGTGCGTTACAATGTAAATGTACCCATTTTAACTACATAGGAGGTTTGTCACATGGCACATGAATTGCCAGCATTACCGTATGCATTCGATGCACTCGAACCTCACATCGACGCGTTGACCATGGAAATTCACCATGACCGTCACCACGCTACGTATGTTAACAACCTCAACAAAGCGATTGAAGGTACCGCTCTCGCGTCAAAGAGCATTGAAGACCTCATCAGCGATCTCAACTCTGTTCCCGAGAATATCCGCACGGCTGTTCGCAACAACGGTGGTGGCCATGCAAACCATAGCCTGTTCTGGGAAATCCTCAGCCCAAATGGCGGTGGCCAACCGACCGGCAAAATCGCCGAGGCAATCAACAGTGCATTCGGTAGTTTTGATAAGTTCAAAGAAGAATTCGCGGCAGCTGCAACAGGCCGTTTTGGCAGTGGTTGGGCATGGCTGGTTGTCGACGGCGGCAAGCTCGCCATCACCAGCACACCAAACCAAGACAATCCGCTCATGGACGGGAAAAAGCCTGTTCTCGGGCTGGATGTTTGGGAGCACGCATACTACCTCAAATACCAAAACAAGCGTCCAGATTACATTGGTGCATTCTGGAACGTCGTCAATTGGAACGAAGTCAACAAACGCTACGAAGCAGCTCTCTAAGAGCGGCCACAGCGAGTTAGACACACCGGATTCCCATGCGGATCCGGTGTTCTTTTATTTTGGGGGAGTTTGTGTGGCCATCTCCGTTCCCTATGAAGAATAATCCAATCTTCTGTCGAATTGGGACAGGTTACCGAGAACCGTGTATAATTATTTACAATAAACGCGGCCGTCACTTCGGTTATCCGTGAGGAGGAGGCAAATGTGGCGAAACGATCCCCAGGGCGACTGCACTGGGCAGTGCACAAAATTATCATCCCGACGACTGTCGTAACTTCCTCCGTTGCCATTCTTACAGCATCTTATTTTTACCATGAAAACCAATTGAGAGCACAGTTACTCAGTGAAAACACCAGTGCGACATTTGCGCAAATCGGACTAGACTCAAACCAGCAAACGGACATCGAGCATCACGCCCCGCCCGGTTCAGCTTCCACTGCAACTGTGCGGTCAGCAAAGTCGAAACAGGACCACAATTCATCTACACCATCGACCGCCACAAAGCACGAATTTACGTCTTCGGAAACGCCTGGAAAAAGTATGACAGGATCACACACTGACAAGAAGCCGACACCGTCCCACAAGCAAGCACCTGGAAGCGGGGCCCACGTTTCATGGGGAACAGTACAGGAAATTTCCACTGAACAAGTCCAGAGTACGGCTGTTCAGTCGATTGTGACGCAATACGGCCATAATCCTCAAACATCGGGGCTCGCCGGAAACCTAACCAGCGTGAATGGCGGCTCATTAACCATTCCGAGTTCCGTGGACCAGCAACGTTTGTTGGCGACGTCCCTCAATCAAGGTGTGATTTGGGCAGTTGTATCACCCACGACCGTGGCAAGCGATGGTACACGTGGGCCTGCCCTGTCAACGACAGATTTGTACTATACACCATTTCCTTCCGAGGGGGCAGCCCGTTTGACGACAGGCGCCATTCTCATCGGACAAGTTCCCATCACAACGGAGAATGCCGATCAGTTGGGAACTGCGTGGACTCATGTCACGAACCAACAGGGCATGGTTCCGACCAGTAATTCAACAGATGTGAGGGCGGATGCGTCGGGATCGACCCTGTCAAATTCCCAGACAAGCAGCCAGACTGCGTCGACCGGAAACGCGAGTCTTCAGGCGACTTCGACAAGTGCCACGGGAAGCGTTGGGACAACCCGACCGCGTCAAAGACAAATACCACCACAGCGATGAACACAACGGACACCCCTTCAAACACAGGAAAAATGGGATTCACTGACACAAGTGGTGTACAATCCGGGGCACCTGTTTCCCTTGCAAGTCTCGGACGGACCAGTTCGGGTGCCATCATCGTGTTGGACGTTCGACAAATGGGCAACATATCCAAAACGTGTATCTATTCACAGAATCGACTAAGTCAATTGTTCCACTGTGTCAGCTGGCAAACGACGGGACGCACTTCAGTTGGCTAGCTGTTGGGACAAACGTCGTTTACTGGGGTACACATGAGGTCAATCCAGCGAATCCAAGCACGTACACAGAGCATCAAACCCTCTATGACTGCCGCACGGGAAAAGCTGAGAACATTTCGTTAGGGAAGTGGACGACGACCGTCTATCCACACGACGACACACTCGTGTTCCAAGTCGGACAAACACCCTCCTGGGAGCAGTTCACTCCGAAGGTGCAATAGGCCAACCTCTCATGATTCCCCCCTCACATGGGCAGACTTACCAGTAACTGTCTCTGTAAGGAGGGGAATCATGTCCGTCTTAACCTTGATCAAACGAGCACATGTGTATAATCCGAAAGATATGGGCCTGAAAGACGTTCTCATTGGCGGCCGTCAAATTTTGGCCATCGGCGACGACCTTGCCATTCACGGAACCCTGCCTGCTGTCAACGTTGTGGAAGCTGACGGCCTATTTTTGTTTCCGGGTCTCATTGACCAGCACATCCACATGGCAGGCGGCGGCGGTGAGGGCGGTTTCCACTACCGGACACCTGAGATCTCGCTCAGTCACATCACCACATCAGGTGTGACCACTGCCATCGGCGTGCTGGGCACGGATGGCGTCACACGAACCACTAGGGAACTGCTCGCAAAGGCCAACGGACTGGATTTCGAAGGAGTCTCGACATACATATACTGTGGCGCGTATCAAATTCCAACGCGCACAATCACAGGGATGCCCCGATCCGACATTGTGTTGATTGATAAGGTGATTGGGGTGGGCGAGATCGCAATATCGGACTCCAGGTCGAGTCAGCCAGACGAGCAGGAGATCGCCGAGTTGGCATCGGAGGCATATGTGGGTGGCCTGCTAGGGGGAAAAGCAGGTGTCGTTCATTTCCACGTGGGTGATGACGATTCGCGCCTGGAAATCCTGCACGCGGTCGTTCACAAAACGCAACTACCGATGTCCGTGTTTGTTCCCACGCATCTGAATCGAAACCCAGGACTACTCGACGCATCCATCGAGTGGGGCAAAATCGGCGGATTCGTCGACATCACGTCAGGGATCCGACCGGACGAGCACGACGACGTGTCAGTCAAGCCCTCCAAAGCCATCCGCAAGTTGCTCGATGCAGGCGTGGATGCTGCCAATATCACGATGAGTTCAGACAGCAATGGATCGTCACCTATCTTTGACGACAAAGGTAAACTTGTTGCGATGGGTATCGGAAATATTGCGACGCTCTGGGAAGAAACAGTCGATGCGATAAGAGTTGAGGGGGTCCCCATTGAAACGGCCGTCAGTATCGTCACGCGGCACGTTGCCCGCGTCCTGAAACTGCGCTACAAAGGACGAGTCAAACCAGGATACGATGCGGATCTGATACTCTGCGACGAAGCGTTTAAAATTCAGCACGTTTTCTGTAAAGGTCGGCACATGGTTGAAGACGCCAAACCCTTGGTGTTTGGGACATACGAGCATGCAAGTGTCCCTGGATCGCCGCAACGTCGAAGTGAGTCTGGAAACGAGGATGAGAGTCGTGGCCGAGCCATGATCGATCCCGATGATGACGACGATGACAACTTTCCAGACAGGGACGAGCGCCAGGCCAAGTCACGCCGGAGACGCTATTGTTGCTAAAAAAGATCACCGGATGGCATGTGGTTACGACAGCCCTGCCTCCGGTGATCTTTTCTCACTTGGTAAAATAACTCCAGTAAAATGACGAAATCGCCTGTATGACTCGATGTCATATCATCGTTGGTAACGAACGAGTTGTAGAACTTCCTCGCGCATGTACAAGTCACTCTCATATCGTCCTCGCACGGCCAACGTCATTGTCTTACTTCCCGGCTTCTTGATTCCACGCATATTCATGCAAAGGTGCTCGGCGTCGATCACGACCATGACCCCCTCCGCCTCGAGTTCTTCAGCGAGTGCGTCGGCGATCTGATTGGTCATCCGCTCTTGGACCTGTGGACGCTTGGCAACTGTGTCTACTAACCGCGCAAGCTTGGAAAGACCTGTCACGACATTGTTGTGCGGTAAATAGGCGACGTGGGCATGTCCATAAAATGGCAAAAGATGATGCTCGCACATCGAATAAAACGGAATTTCGCGAACAAAGACCATTTCCCCATGCTCAACGTTAAACCGTGCACTCAGTTCTTCTTTTGGATCACTATGTAGTCCCGAAAAAATTTCTTGGTACATCCGCGCGACACGACTTGGCGTATCGAGAAGTCCCTCGCGGTTTGGATCCTCGCCGACTGCGGTTAGGATCATGCGCACTGCTTCCTCAATTTTTGCGATGTCCATTGTCTGATGCTCTAACGTAGTCCCCTCCATCTCTCTCGATATAATCTGTGGCCCACTGCCTACGGTTGTCAAACTCTTTGTCCTCCTTTGCAGAGCGAATGTACGACTGCAAACTCTATATGGCTTGTTCGATTAGCTGCCGCAGAAGAGCTTCTCATTACTCAACATACACAGATGTACACAAACGGTGTTGTTGTACAAATGGAGACTGTACAGTTGTTTCCGAAAGACCAGTCGTTTAACTGACCGCCGATCCAACACCGTTTTCACCATACCCTATTCGCATCCTATCTGCAAAACGCTGTTTGTATCGTATCCGTTGAGTCGGGAGGCATGCAACTAGTCCTCCCCGTAAGTTGCCCGAGGGACTGACCTCTTAGGTCAGTCCCCACTTCGCACAAACCAATCAGTCGCCTCTCTCAAGAAACGCCAAATGATCAGGCAGGCCCGCAATCCACTCCACTGTCACGGAACTGCACGGCATTGTAGAGTGCGCCCCATGACTTGACTTGATTTATCTCCGATGTCGATGGGCAACTGGCGTAATAAGCGATATATCCCGTGATATTATGACCACTCACCATTGGGTGGTTTCCCGTGATGGGCGCAATGGCGACAAACGCTGGAAGGTTTACACTTGCGAGTTGGTAAGTTGCATATTGCGATTGGTTGCAATAGAAGCCGGACTTGAGTGTGGAATTGATCGACGTGACACCAGCGGCAAAACCGTTTACGAAATCATGAAATTGCTGTGCCGTCTGCGCGGGTTGATTGTATCCCTCAGGGTCTAATATGACATAATCGGGACGGCGTGTGCCAGGCAGAGCGTCGATCTGTGTGGCAGCATACTGCCCCGCATCGTACCCTGCCTGATGAAACGTGACACCAGAACTAGGCCAACTGACCGTCCAGAAAGACAACCACCATGCGGAGGAGTTCACTCTTTCGAGGGCTTGTGCAACAAGTGAATCTGGATGGCTGGGCAACACGCTTGTATATGGAGACTGTGGCGTACCTAAGGCCGTTGTCACACCGATCCCAGGCCATTTCAACTGAAGGGCACGTTCTGCTTCAGCAAGTGTCGAAATGGATGCGTACACGCCCACAGACGGCTGGTTGACGGTCACGGGATGCGGGGTTGGGGCTGGTGCCTGTATGTTTGGAACTGAAAGCCTCGGGCTGGCTCCACTTACACACACGTGTTGGGGAATCTCCTGGCGAGGCAGGCCCCCATACCCGTGCGGAAAGGTACCATGGATGGCGTAATAGGAGAGCATGATAGCCAGTGTCAAACTGTCGAGGGCCGTGTACCCGCCTGCGTTGACGAAGGTGTTTGCCTTGACCGTCGCAACGCCGTGACCATCTGGATAAGTGACAAACGGAGTATGGCCGCCAGCCTGACCTGCCGGATTCGGCCAATTACAGGGATTATAGTAGAGTGCATAGAGTGCCGCACCTCCGACATCGACGAGGAGATTCGTCGGATCGGCGCAAATCCTCCATGCTTCCTGGTAGTCGCCGATGCATTGGCTGTATGGGATACCCGCTACATCTGCTGCCGCAAGACACTTGATATAGTCGTTATCCGTTGACGCGTACAGGTACACTCGGTTTGCTGGAACCGTCACGGTTTGCACTCCTTTCTCTACGGCTGTGGGCATGCACCCGCGCATGCCTGGCAACCTGTGCATTGTATACAGGGACTTATTTTCGTCGTTCTGTATTTTATGCATCCACACGGACTATCCATGTGGGCTTGGTGGGAGGCGATCCTTATGCATTTCGTGACACTTGGCGATTCCATCACATATGGCGAAGGTGCAAGCCGCCCGTGGCGCTCCTACCCTAACGTATTAGCCGCCTTGTTTAACCGTTCCATGCATCGGGCGAGATCGTATGGGGATATTTTGGCGCAGCCAGGATGGACAAGTGCGGACCTCCGGAGTGCCGTAGTGAACAGTGGAAACGCGGTGTTATCCACGTCGAGTGCTATCGTCATCTGGGTGGGTGGCGATGATTTGGCAGCCGGTGCCCTTGCCGTCACACGAGGTGCCGGGCAACCTGCTCAACTGATTGCCGCGTGCATCCGTCGATACGCACTCAACCTTGGCCAACTCCTTCTCTACGTTCGACGTGTGAGTCGAGCACCCGTCTATGTGTGCACGCAGTACAATCCATTTCCCAATAGTGCCTTGGCCGAACAAGGGATCAGCGCGCTGAACAGTGCGACGGCGCAAGTGGCTCGTAGAGCCGGTGTGCGCTGCGTGGATTCTGCGGCGTGGTTCGCCGGTCGACAACGTGAATTGATTGCCGGGTACCGAACCGGCACCCTTCGCGATGCACTGCGGTCCCCTCTTCCGATTCATCCAAGTGACGCTGGACACCGAGTCATTGCCCAAGGTCTTTACGGGGTGATTGCACCAAACATCCACATGTGACATAGGCTAGGGCACCGTGTGTTGGTGAAGGATGCCGGAGGTGAACGCGGATTGTTGTCACTCGCTCTTGCCGCCACGATGATGCGGGACATCATCCTGGTCACCGGATTCGTCAATCAGTCGTTTCCACAGCCCCTCGATAAGGACGAAGAACAAAGGTGCTTTGAACGATGGCGAAAAGACCAGGATCGGGCCGCACATGACATGTTGGTGGAACACAATTTACGCTTAGTTGCCCATGTCGCTAACGTATTATCGACATCGTCACAAAGATGACAGCTCGGAAATGGCACCAGCCAGCGAGACGTCGACTCGTGCCCCACGGGCGTTCAGGAGAATTTCGGTAACCAGTGCTTGCACAATACGTTGCCTCAGGTCAAAAGGAAGCACTTCGGGTGTTGATCGGGATTCGAGCAGCAAGTCGTTTAACTGGTTGATCACGTCGTCGGACATGTTCACTAAATTCTGAGCCCGTTCGCTGGACTCTTCCATTTGTCGCTCGATTGCCGCTAAGTGCGTTTCCAAGTCCGCTCGTCTCGCATTGTACTCATCCAATCCCACGTCTCCGTTCATGTAGAGATTGAATAACCGCTCGCGACGCTTTAAGAGATGTTGTCGCTGTCGCGCTAAATCTGCTTCTTCCTGCATGGCTCGTTCCATCAATTGAGCTTGCCGATCTCGCCAATTGCTATGCCACGCCCGTGATCGTATGAGCGACTCGACAACGCAAGCCCACACATGCTCTTCTAGCTCAGCCGCTGGCAGGGCACGGCAGCGGTATCTGCATCCCTCACTCGTTGCATCTCGCTCCGGTGGCCGACGATAAAACCTGTACGCATTCCCTCCGCGACTTTCATATGCAGCGGCATGCCAGTGCCGGCGGCATAGTGCGCATGTGATCCTCCCTTGCAGTAAATGATGATGACGCTTCTGCAGCCCCCCGCGTTTTGTCCGATGGCGCCTTATCTTGGCCAGTTCGAACCACTCTTCATCAATAATGTTGGGGACATGAATCTCAATCCACTCCGCTGCTTCACGCCACCCTTTCACTCGGCGATGTCTCGTTCTACCTCGACTGGTCACTCCCCTCACTTTCGCGGTGATCCGACGATTATAGTAGTACCGTCCAGTATATATCTCATTACTCAGAATTCGTTGTACCGTGGCATGGCTCCAATGCATGCTCTGCCTGGTTTTGGTGGGTGCCCCGATAGCGTCGAGTCGTTTGGCGATAGCACGCAAACTGAGCCGTTCCTGAATGTACAGTCGATATATCTCCCGGACAATGGCGGCCTCTTCTTCCACGACGACAAGCTTGCCGGATTCATATCGATAGCCGTACGGATCGATCCCCATGGGCATCAGCTGACCATCTCTCACGGCACGCAACTTGCCGGTCAAGGTTCTCCTGCGAATTTGACGCAGTTCGTATTCAGCGATACTTGCGATAATGTTGAATAAAAGATGGGCTTCATCCGTTTTGTCCCAATCGGGCACATCGACAAAGACCAGACTTACATTGGATTTCTGGAGTTCCCGAACAATGATGGCTTTATCGGCTACATTCCTTGACAGCCGATCCGGATGTTTCACCACGACATGACTGATATTGCCCTGCTTTGCGAGATCCAAAAGCCGCATCAGCTCCGGTCTATCCATATCCTCACCGGATACACCCGCCTCGCGAAACACGTCGACAAACTGTCTGTCCCCCCCCATCTCGTCAACCTTGCTTAGACATTGCTCGAGTTGGACGTCCAAACTGTGTCCCTCAGCTGCTTGAAGCCCCGTTGAGACCCGAATGTAAATCGCTATTCGCACCGTCTTCGCCTCCATCTGTCGTCGATGCGGACCGTTCGTACCACTGCCATATCAAGCAGAAGAGTTCACTGACCGCAGCCTCGCTATGTTTGCCGCTCAAGTTCTCCTCCCGATTCAAGCTCATATGAACACCAACAAAAATGGGCCGACTCGTGACAATCCCCCCTCGCATTGGTCATATGCGAAAAGGAGATTGTCTTACGACGAATCGACCCAATTTTTGAAGTGAATTTCACCTATATTTTGATGCGGTTTGGGAATTTAATCGCGACGCTGAGCCGAATCCCCATCCACTCGCTCAGCATGTTCCCGATCCAGTTGCTTGCGGCGCCGGCGAGATCGTCCTTCAAAGTAAATCACAGCAGCCACAATAATGGCAGCTACAATAATTGTGGGCCACATGTATCGGTGGATAAAGGGACTGTGGAGCGCTTCCCCTATATAGTGACCTGCGATAATGAAAGCACCGGACCATAGGACTGCACTCACAGCGTTGAGAGGCCAGAATACCCAAAACTTCATCCGGTTTATGCCTGCCAAATAGGGTACCAGGATTCGAATTCCCGCTATGAACTTCGCCACCACGATCACGACGAGTTCGTATTTCTGAAACTGCTCATTTGCCCGATCCAGTCGAGCTGCCGTGATCCCAATATATTTCCCCAAATACAGAACAATCGGCCTTCCTAAAAGTCGGCCGATAAAATATGCGATGGTGGATCCGACAATATTGCCCAAGCACCCTGCTAACCAAAGGGGGAAGAGTTTGAAGACATGCTGTGTCCACTCAATTCCCGACAAGGTCAATGTCGTCTCCGCAGGAAACGGAAATCCAATGGCCTCGATAAAGATGATCATGAACACGCCAAAGTAGCCATACTGGTGCATGATGTGCTGAAAGCCCAACGCTGAACTCCTCCAAAAATGCAGTGACGAAACCGAAATCGATTGTGTTCCCGTATATAATACCAAGAAATTTGATTCATCTGGCATCGACCAAGATGATTTGATTTCCATTGGTACCGTCGGATTAATTAAAGCCGTCGACACGTACCAGCCGACCAAAGGCACCAAATTTGCAACATACGCCGCCCGTTGCATCCAGAACGAGATATTGATGCAACTGCGTGCGCAACGAAAAACAAGGAAAGATGTATCGCTCTATAGTCCCATTGGAACGGACAAAGAAGGCAACGAGATAACTATATCAGATATTCTCTGGTCGGACACAGACTGTACGGAAGACGAAGTCAACAAACGCATGGAAATCAGCGGGATGATCAAGCTCTTGGATGTGCTCGATGAACGGGAGCGAAAGGTGGTCGAATTGCGTTTTGGGCTTGTAGACGGTCGCGAATGGACCCAAAATGAAGTAGCGGACACCTTGGAAATATCTCGTTCATATGTATCAAGGCTGGAAAAACGGGCACTTCTCAAGATGTTTCATCAGTCGTATGTCGGCCAAGAGCGCAAGAAGGCATATATTTACAAGCGAAATCAGCGTTAATTCTCGTATTCATGTCACCCTTTCTCGTCGACTCTCGTCTATAATGAGGGAGTCCTGCGAGGTGTAGTCCACATGTTTACGATGCGTCAAAGAAGCCGCGTATCTGCAAAACTATTCATGCTGCCCGTCTTACTCATTGCCCTATTCTGTGCGGCAGCCGTTTTTGACTACTTAAGGCAACATGTACGAGTACAAATGTTAGGAACATCTATCGACGTGTCGCGCATTCAACAAGTGCTCATTGAACCTGACTCTGCGCCCGCAGGATCGTCACAAGGTAATTACACGCTGACGAGTCAACAGAGTATCCTTAAACTCTGCCGTCTCCTCGCAACTGCACAGCAGTATGAGGGTAATGAGGGCGATTTCGCAACGGATATTGACAGCCTGCTAATTGAATCCGGGGGCAATATTATTCGAATCCCCATTGCGAGAACGAGCACGAATGTCACCCTCTTGTTTTACAACGCACACTCCTATGTAGCCCCGGACAATTTTTTCAATCAAGTCCAAGCGATAGCCGCTGGAGATGCACAATCAAAAAAGGCAAATCAAAACGCGCCTTCGTCATAGCCGAAGGCGCGTTTTTCTCGTACCCGTCCTGAGCCGTCAGGTATCACTGTCCAGGCCAGGTGCCAAGGGTTACTTTCACGTGTGTTTTCGATCCGTTGCGCAAAACTGTCAAATCCAACACTTGTCCTGGTTGCCGCCCATTGATCACCTGTGTTAACTCTTCAATGGTGTTGACTGTCTGACCATCGACACCTGTGATAATGTCCCCGTCGCCTTTGAGCAACTTGAATGGATCGTCCGACTGGCTTGCACTGCTTAGCTTACTTCCGTTGCTATCCCCTCGCAGACCAGCTTTTGCCGCAGGTCCACCCTTGGAAACTTGAGTGACATAAACCCCGGTGTCACTTGCGAGGTGCATTTCGTTCTGCATGACACTATCGATGTCCATCCCCTCGATGCCAAGCCATGCGTGTTCTATTTGTTTACCGGATACAAGCTGCTGCTCCAGGGCAACCAAGCGATCAATCGGGATGGCGAAGCCAATTCCAATTGACCCCTCAATGGGACTTTCAATGAGCGTATTGATACCCACGACTTGACCGCTTGCGTTCAGCAACGGTCCGCCCGAGTTACCCGGATTCAGCGGCGCGTCTGTCTGAATCATCCCATTCATAACATGGTTGTTTTGCTCGGACATGGAACGGTTGAGTCCACTCACAATTCCGGAACTCACACTTGCTGTGAGTTCGAAAGGATTGCCTATTGCGATGACGAGATTGCCTGGCTGAAGCGATTTGGCAGTTCCTAGCGGCAATGGCTTTAGTGAAGGCGGCGCATCGATGTGAACAATGGCCAAATCATCAAGCTGATCTGCGCTGACCACTTTACCCTTGTACTTCGTCTTGCCGACTGTCACATCGACCGTCTTGGCACTCCCAACGACATGCGCATTTGTGGCAATATCGCCTTGATTGTTGATGAGAAAGCCCGTTCCGATATCCTCTTGCGCACCACTGTTACCACTCTGGTTGGCCACAGCCGTAATCGTAAAAATGCTGTCCTTCGTCTGGTTGTAAATGTTCGTAACCAAATTCGAGTCGGCCACACCTGGCAAGGGTGAGTTGCCCTGCGAAGCGGCACTCGATTGACTTGCGTTATTGTTGCCGGGCGAAGGCACATAGCTCACAACACTTGAGCGTGGATGTGCGATGGCAGCGCCCGTCCAGATGCCAAACACGTAGAAAACGGCTAAGCCGGCAACCACACTTGGCCAAACGGCGCCTTTAAACCGTTTGCCACGTCGTTCACTCGGCCAGTCGTCAAACTCATTCCAGCGACGCCCCATCCTTCGTCTCCCCTTTATTGTTCATTCTTAGCGTTGTTTTACAAGCACAAACCAATTGCTTTTATTCTATCTGCCAAAACAACTGGGGACAAGCGAGCGTACCGTTCCGGACCTTCCCACGGCGCGTAGACTAAATCTTCTCTCAGCGAATCCTAAAACCCAGGACTAGACAGTGAGTTCCTGCAAGTAGCTCTGTGCTTCCATGAGTCGTTGAAGTTTTGCGGCGTCAAATGGTTTCTTCGCGTCTTCCATAGCGGTCTTGGCGCATTCCGTCAGGGCTTGGTATGTCTCCGATATGGCCTGCTGCAGCCGAGCAACCGCGTGAGATTTGACGGATTCGGTTGAATCCTGCAAGGCTTGTCTTACTATCGACACGATCTCCGATTCACTGGCATCCATCATTTCCCGCTGCCCCCCGCCTTCAAAAAACTGTCGAGGAGATGAGAAATGTCGATAAAATGGGCGCAGGATATCCGCCCTTATGTTCGCCTGTACAGATTCCACGACAATGTCCGAGAAATCAAAGTCTCCTTGTGCCAGCCCATGAACGCCATTCGACTGTAAACGATCCCGCCAGGATTCACGCAACCGACGAGCACTTTGCTCGGCAAGCGATGCGGCTCGCAGGGAAAGGGTTCGCGTCTCAATGTCCACTTGCCGAGCCAGGGAATCACATAATTCTTCGGCAGCTTCTTGGAGTTTTTCCGACGCCTTACCAAGACGGAATCGACCAGGTTGGAACGCTTCCCGGAACAAATCTCGGTACCGCAGGCGAATGCGTTCTGCGGCGTGAAAAGTGAGCTCGTCCAGTTCACGAACAAATTGATTCAACACGGTCGACTGGTCTGCATCTGTATCCCGTGCCGCGTCGCGTGCGATTTCAGAATGAACGTTTTCAAGCCTGGCAAGCCGCTCCGCCTGGGCCGTGTCGTCAGCTTCTTGATGGGCTTTTTCGTCGGCTATGGAACGGCTGAGTCCGTCAGCCAACTGTTTGACAGCCCGCTCGACCATGTCTGCGGCGAGCGTGTTACCCTCTTCTTCAACATACCGTCGTAAATCTGTTTCCAGTGCACGAATACCAGACTGTTCGAGCATTGCTTCCGGTGTCGGCAAAGACTCGTCCGCTGCTAGCTTAAGACGCGCTCTCGCCATCTCTTGATAGGTTTCATCCGATGGATCATCCGCGAGTCTACGACCAGCTAGTCCCAATTGCGAAGAGACTTCGTAGACACGAGGTTGATGAACACCCAGTCGTCGCATCTCCTGTGTCACTCGCTCCCGCACTGCCGCCCGCTCCTCCTCTGACTTGGCGAGATCCACGGCATTGAGGACAGCGAATAACTTGTTGGTTTTCGCCACATCTTGGACACCGGAGAGCTGCAGGAGAAAATCCCTGTCCCCCTGCGTAAAGGCATGTGTGTAATACATGACGAAGATGACTGCGTCAGCATGGCGCATATAGCGGAACGCGACATCCGTGTGACGTCGGTGAATCGAATCGACACCTGGCGTGTCCACGAAAATGAATCCCTTACGCAGCCACGGGTGATCCGCGTGAACATCCACACGGGCGACGTAGGCGGCATACTTTTCCACTGCGCTGAACGATTGCAGTTCATCTAACGTTGTTGTCCAGGTCGATCCCAAACGCCCCTGCATAGATTCGTATCCCTCGTAAATAGCTTTCAGAAAACGAATGTGGCGGCGAAGCCCCGTGGGATAATCCTTTGCATTCAAACCCGCTGCATGCTTGATTCCGGCATCAAGCGTTGACGGTGATTCATGAAGCGCGGCAAAAGCGGAGGCCACATCCCGCCACAATTCCTCTTCCGTCTTCGTTGTCACAACAACTTGTGCTTGATTGTTCTCCAGAGGGGATTGTAACTGCGTGACAGAAGCTGTTGTCGGATTCGGGGAGACGGTCAGAACGGACTCGCCAATCAGTGCATTGAGCAATGAGGACTTCCCGGCAGAAAATGCACCAAATACCGCAACAAGATAATCATTGCGCTTGAGCCGCTGAGAGATTTCTTGTAGCTCCCGCAGCGAAACGCCCGGCACGTTAGCCAGTCGATTTTGTACACTCTCAATTTTGTTCAGCAAAATTTCCCGACTTATTGTTTCCGTCAAACGGAAGGCACCTCCCCAGCAATGAGCGCTCGAACAGTTCTGTTCCTTTCCTCGAGAACACTCAGATAAGCATTCAGCTCACGAATGCGCGTCTGTATGTCATCAATTGTCTGCTGCAGTTCGAGATGGTTCGCAAAGAACGTATCTTTCGCCTTGGCAAACCAGTTATCGATCATCGACATCAATTGCCCAAGCACATCCCGCTTCACCCTTGCCACGACATCCTTCACGTACTGATAAGGGTACTGTGAGGAAACCAGCGCCCCGGTCTTGACGAGACTCTTTACATACGGTACATCGATCTTTACGTTCAACCTACTCAAGTCCTCAAAAAACGTTTCCTCGCCCCAGGTTACTTGTCGGAGATCCTGTGCCACTTGATTGCGCAGTGGCACGAGCAGATAGTTCTGTACGTGTGATGCAATATCCTCGACGAAATCTTGGGCTCGCCGCTCCCTTTCCTGCTCTGTCTTTTTTGCTGCAAGCAAAAACCCGACTTTGAACTCGGGACGTAAACTTTCGACGTATACTCTCCCTTTTTCCGTTGTCTCGTAGGGCGCAATTTGAGCCAGCTCGACTTGACGAATCCACTTTTCACGAAGATCATTTCGTGACTCAACGTCGGCCTGGTACTGCGTCTGCAGTTCGTCATTCAGACCGTGCTCACGTTCTTCCTCTTGTGACAGCCACAACTGCGCCTCTTCCATATTCAGCGGCTCCTGACCGAACACTGCCGAGACATCAGCCAATACCTGTTCGAGCCTGTCGCCATAGACATCGTGAACGGCTTCCACAACAATTTCTTGGAGGCGCTTTTCTACCTGCTGCAGCCGTTCATCGCCACTCGCACTCGCCAAGTGACGCAACCAATCCCGGACATTTGCGAGTTGGCTGTACTTCGACGGAGCAGTAGACGTATAAAATACGTGTTCGACCTCAATGCCGTAATCCTCAAGTGCCTCTTCCACATGGGACTGAAAAGCTTCAAATGACAATTCAAAATCAAGATGTTTGTCAACCTGATTGACTACAAACAGAAGTCGCTTGCCTTCGTCACTGAATGAACGCAGCAACTCCAGATTTTCTTCCGCCTCAACGTGCTGATAGTCGGCGACAAGGACAATCACATCCGCGCGATAAAGTGCATTCATCGTCGCCTCGCGGTGACTTTCATCTGTCGAATCCACACCGGGTGTATCCAGCAGCACAACCTGCCCGTCTGTACCCGGTAAGGCCACAGTAGCTACATCTGCCGTCGTCGGCACTGCACCTGTTGCAAGCCTATCCACCTCGCACAAGGCGTTGATTAAGCTCGATTTCCCAGCGGAAAACAAACCGCAGAAGGCCACCGTCGTCGCCTGCGCCCCCGTTTCCACCTGCGTGAGAACATCGCGGATTCGAGTCGCGTAGACGGGATTGCCGTGGTGCACTATCCATTTCTCGATCCGCCCGTAGCGATCGCGAATCTGTTTATCACTCTCTAAAAGGCCACGCATAGCCATGTGTACTCCCTTTCAGACAAACTTTTCTCTTTTCGTATCATACGTGAAAACCAACCATTGCGCACGGTATGAAAATTGGAACTGTGTTACAATGTAGGGACATAATCCTGGCACGGTATTGCCAACAGACTTGATCTCAAGGAGGCCCCCCCCATGGAACCTTACACGTACATACAAGACTTGCTCGTGCGGCTGCTCAACACCCCTTCACCAACCGGTCATACGGGCGACATCATTCGCCTTTTGCAAACGGAATCGAATCGCATGGGTTTGCGTTCGTCCGTGACCACCAAAGGGGCACTTCTCATTCAAGTTCCTGGCGTACAAAACGGACGCCGGCGCTTTCTCACGGCTCATGTCGATACACTCGGAGGCATGGTTAAGCAAGTGCTGGACAATGGACGACTGCGTGTACAGCGGATCGGAGGATATGCGTGGAACACCGTCGAAGGCGAGTATTGCGGTGTCCTCGCCTCAAGCGGTCAAACCGTTTCAGGAACCATTCTACTGCACAATACGTCGGTCCACGTGAACCGCGAAGTCGGAGAAACGAAGAGAACGGACGAGAACATGGAGATCGTGCTGGATGCCCGGGTGAAGGACAAGGCAGATGTTGCGGCACTCGGCATACAAGTTGGCGACTTTGTCGCGTGGGATCCACGCGTCGTCGTGACAGACACGGGATACATCAAAAGTCGCCACCTGGACGACAAAGCGAGCGTTGCCATCCTGTTCGGCCTCTTGCAGCACCTTGTGGAAACCAAATCTTCACTTCCACACGAACTTGATATTTTGATCAGTAACAACGAGGAGATAGGCTACGGCGGAAACTCCAATATATCACCGGAGATCGTTGAATATCTTGCTGTCGATATGGGCGCCATCGGAGACGGTTTGACGACGGATGAACACTGTGTATCGATTTGTGCGATGGACGGATCGGGTCCTTATCACGAAGGGTTCCGTCGCCAACTTGTCCACTTGGCAACCGAGGCTAAACTTCAGTTTGCTGTCGACATCTACCCGTTCTATAGCTCAGATGCATCGGCAGCCGTACGCGCTGGGGCAGATATACGCCACGCGCTCATCGGTCCAGGTGTCGCCAATTCCCACGCATACGAGCGCACACACGTGGACGCCTTGCGCAATACGTTTCAGTTGCTCGATCGCTATGTAAGAACGGAAATACCGGAGTAAGCGTCCCTAGGACGTAACCCACTCGTTTTCGCGCTTGTTCCGCATAACATGTATAGCAGGAAATGGGGGTGAGCGGTATGCAGTTTAACACTATTGTCAAATTTGGTTCACTTGCTTTTGACGTCGCCAGCGACGATAAGGTCCGAGAACTCATGGGGATGGTTCACCACGGAGCTCGTCGACGGGGGTTGATTGGTGTACAGCAACACCCTGTGCAACATCCGCTGCACATGTCACCGCCGAGCCACTGGCCAAAGAGCAACGGGCCTATCCCTTTTTCGCCTGGCAGTCAGTTGAAAGCAACCCCGCCTGCATCAAACACACCAAAACCTGCAACACAGCCAAAGGCGGAGGAACAGGGGACTGGTCAAGGATTCGATTTAAAGAAGTGGGTTAACATGGATAACGCAAAGAAGTTAATGGGCTATGCTGGTACGTTTAACGACTTACTAAACAAGTGATGTACTTTGGAGCGTACTCTGTCCTTTGAAGAACCGGAGGGAGGTCTCCATCTGACTTCGACGACACCCAAGCGACCGACCATGTTTCTCCATCGTCTATTTCGAGACGTTCTACCACTTTCCCGGGCTCAAATTGACCGCTGGACAGCGCGTGCGAACGCAATTCCGAATGCACAATTGCGGAAACAGGCACTGTCCAGTCTTCGTCATAAGCGCTTCCATGCGGACGGAGGGACCGTTTACGCGGCTGCAAATCCTCGATTCGCAGATGTTTTAGTGGAAGTTATCGTCGCGCTTCAGACCATCAGTGATTACTTGGACAATCTTTGCGACAGATGTGATACATACGATGCACAGGACTTTCGGCAACTGCACCACAGTATGCGCGATGCCGTGGTCCCAGGTGCCCCACTTCGCAATTACTACGCTTACCGCGGTGACCTTGATGACGGTGGATATCTAAACGATCTCGTCTCGACCTGCCAAATTTGTCTTGAGAAACTCCCACATTACGATATCGTACAGCCACAGGTCATCTGGTACGTCGAGCGATACAGCGAGTTACAGGAACACAAGCACATTGAACCGAGCCTGCGAACAGAGACCCTCATTGCATGGAGTAAACCTTACGTCGAAGGTTGCGAGGATGTCATGTGGTGGGAGTTTGCGGCAGCGACCGGATCGACGTTGGGAATGTTTTCACTATTTTTAGCTGCCACTTTTGACATTGACGAAGCCGCCGTGATTTCCATACACGAAAGTTATTTTCCCTGGATATGCGGACTTCATATTCTACTTGACTACCTGATCGACTTGGAGGAAGACGAGCGGGAAGGGGATTTCAATTTCGTTGCTTGTTACGACAGTCCCGAGACTGCACGCAGGCGAATCGCGCATTTTGCCAGGGTGGGTCTGGCTCGCTCGAAGCAGATTTCAGTGGGAGGACGGATCCACCGATTCGTCACTCAGGGGCTGTTAGCTATGTACTTGTCGGATGGGAAAGTACAGTCCCAACAGGCTGTCCGAGCGGCACGCCGCATTGTCTACCGATTTGGGCCGACAGCCTGTTTGTTCTATTTTGCCGTTTTGATCTATCGGATCGTCCGCTGAGGTTGCCCCCACAGCGAATTTTGGCAGGTTCCGGGTGTGTCAGCGAGAGCGGCGAATTTTGACACTCACCTGACCAAACACACCCGGGATGGGGGCGCCTGGTTTCTCCACTTCCACGTTTACTGTCTGTACTCGGGCGAATTTGTTCAAAAGCCTCGTTGCGATGCTTTCGGCAACTGCTTCAATCAGTTTCTTTGGCTCGCCCTCGACCACCTCTTTGACGACTTCGTAAACTTGTCCGTAGTCAACGGTGGTGGACACGTCGTCCGTCTCCCCCGCCTCACGCAGGTCACACTCGAGCCTCGCATTGACAACAAACCGACCACCAGTAACATTTTCCTCTGGCATCACACCGTGATATCCGAAAAACTGCATACCAGTTAGCACGATCTCGTCCATCATCAACACCCCCTTCAGATAGACTGTGAAAGTTCACCCATTCGATTCAGTGCTGCGGAAATTTCAGCACCAAACAGCAGGATGATACCCGCAATGTACATCCACAACACCAACAGCATGACGACGGTCAAGCTTCCGTATATCAAATGGTAACTGACCAAGTGACCTGCGTACAGCACAAATCCCGCCCTGGCCAAATCCAACCCAACCGTCGCCGTCAGGGCACCAATCAGAACACTGTTGACGTCGACACGACGCGAGGGCAAAAACCGGTAGAAAATAAAACAGGTGATAAATAGCGACAACGGATATAAAACTCGCGTCACTCCGGCAAGCAAAGGCACCCAGTGAGCCAGTAATGGCCACCAAGCGACGTGTTCGGTCACATGCGGATACAGCGCCAAAGCGACAGACGAGAAGATAGCGACGATGATCAGCAGGATGAGCATGACAAAGCCGACAACGCGTCGGGCGACGAAGGATCGTTGTTGATCGATTTCAAAGATCCGGTCCATCGCCTGTTGTACTGCGATAAACGCACTTGTCGCCGACCACATCAGCGTGACAAAGCTTACGAGACTGACCTGCGCACCAACTGTGCTCAACTTCTCGATATATGAACTGACAAAATCACTCGCTCCCGTGATGTCCGGCCCGGTAATGTCCGGGTAATATGGCTTGACAGCACTGATGAGGAGGCTCGCTATCTTCACGTGTGGAATAACCAACGTCGTGGCATAAATGATAAGAATAAACAATGGAAACAGTGAGAAGATAGCGTAAAAGCAGATCTGAGCCGATAGTGAAGCGATGTCGTGTTTGATGATGGAAGAGGCGAGATCGGAAAAAAATCGGCCTGTCCGGCGCAAACGTTCGTCCATATCAGCCCTCCTAATTCAAGCTCACACGCTGAGCATCTAATGACCATTCTTGCCCTAAAAAGGATATCCAATCGTCACTCATCGGCGCGTCGACGACAATGTCCTTCTCCTCATACGGATGATAAAAGCGCAGTTGGGCGGCATGGAGCGCGATTGCCCCCGATGCGGGCCAATTGCGGTAATTCGACGTACCACCATAGGCTGTGTCACCCAAGATAGGTGCCCCAAGAGCTGCTGTATGCACGCGAATCTGATGGGTTCTACCGGTCTCCAGCTTGCATTTCAAAAGGGACAAGGTGCCGTTTCTATCCGACTTTGAAGCCTGTACATAAAAATGTGTACGCGCCTCTTTTCCCGTTGATGATACCCGGTACAACCCAGCCCGATGCCGATCCCGCCCTATAGGCTTGTCCACAAGCTGCTCCTTCCTAAGCTTCGCTCCAAAGACAACGGCCAAATATCGCCGTTCTACGCCATGGGTTACCAATTGCTCGTCCAGAGCGCGCGCCATAAACCCATGTTTCGCGTACAGGACTGCGCCGGTCGTTGGCTTGTCCAAACGGTGCACATGGAGAACAGGAGCATCTTGTCCCGATCGTGCATAGTGGAGTGCAACCTGGCTGTCTAGCGTCTCCTCGGCTGCCTGGTCTGAATGGACAATGATCCCAGCTCGTTTCGAAACAACGAGTATGTGGTCATCTTCGTAGAGCACGGGTGGCGGCGAAACAGCAGCCAGCCCGTGTTGCCGCCCACGTGAGCGTTCCCCTTTTGGCTCCGTCAGAACCACCTTCGCAGTCCCTCTAAGCAGGGTGTCCGGAGCCACTTCCAGACGGCCCATACGAACACCTCCGGCTGCGAACAAGCGACGCACGAAGCCGTCTGGCAACTGCAATCCTTGCTTTAGGAAATCGTCGATCCGCCAATTATCAAAACGCTTGCCAGGCCGGACATGAAGCGCCCCCGCGACCATCTCACACTGCACAGTATGCACACGCTCCTTAAAACTGCAAAAATGGCGCGATGCTCTGCATCGCGCCACCACTTATTGAACGCTCAGACCGCTTCGACGTTTTCTACCTCTGGTGCAACCTTCTTAATCGTACGCTCGACACCCATTTTCAGGGTCATGACGCTTGCAGGACAGCCAACGCAGGCCCCTTGTAATGAGACAAATGCGGTTTTCGTCAAACCGTCGTACGATACAAACTCCACGTCGCCGCCGTCCATTTGAATTGCGTCTCGAATGGAGGACAAGGCTTCTTGAATACGTTCTTCAATGGAGGTTGTTTGCTCTGTAGACATGGTTTCATCCCCCCGTATGTATTAGCATACGCGCTCCGACCAGTTCGATGCAAGTGACAAACGTGAAAATACGCGGTGAACAGAGTCTTCACATGGAAGTCCCTGCCCCCGCGTATCCCTGCCTCAAAATGGCTGTTGAAGGTCTGGCTGCTGTTGCGGTTGGAATTGCGGCTGTTGTTGAAACTGTGGCTGTTGCTGGAACTGTGGTTGTTGTTGGAACTGTGCCGGTGGTTGAAACTGCGGTTGCGGTTGAAACTGGATAGGCGGTTGGAACTGTGGCGCCTGCTGAAACTGCATAGGTGGCTGGAATTGCGGTTGCGGTTGCGGTTGCGGTTGCGGTTGCGGTTGCGGTTGCGGTTGCGGTTGCGGTTGCGGTTGCGGTTGCGGTTGCGGTTGTGGTTGTGGTTGAATCTGCGGCTGACCAGGCTGAACCAACTGTTTTTGAAAGCCGATTGTATTTGGCTCGATCCGAAAGACCTCGCGAAACCCCAGACTACGTGTAAATGCGAGGCTTTGCGCGTTGCTCTCCTGGACGAAGACCTCCATTGTTCGAACACCCTGACGTAGGGCATCCTCCTCCAGCTTAGCCATGACCTTTTTGCCAATGCCGGATGCTTGATGCTTCGGATCGATCACCATGGCGCTCACGTGCATCTTTGCGTCCGGACCGATCAGGTAGGAGTAGTAGCCAATCGGTTTCCCTTTCTGCTCGATGACCACGGTCGGCGCTCCGGACTGAATGTAACGCAGGAACTGATCCTCTGGAAACGGCTGTCCAAACGCCTGTTCATGGACGCCCCCAAGTTGGTCTCGCGTCAATTGAATAATATACGCGTCGTCCTCCGCTGTACGTTGACGATACGTCAACTCCACTGCGGCAGACTTCGTGTGCTTCTTGGCCGAAGCAGCCGGCTTAGCCTTGGCGACAACTTTCTTCTTACGCTTCTTAGGCGCACGCTTTTCATTCAACATCATATTAACCGTATTTTTCGGCATGCGATGTTCGACCTCCCTCAACGGTAACCCATCGTCGACACAACAGACTATGCATCAGCCTAGAAGTTTGACATGAAAAACACTTGCGGGAGTAATTTGAGTTTTCGAATCCCGACGATCCGCCCGAACCTAGCAGCGGTGCCTCCCGTACCCTTCGGCCAGGTCGAACAAAAAAGGTTGTCCCCGACCAGATCATCCTAATGACCTGTGGAACAACCTTTTCTCGCATGAATGTTAATCTTTATGAATTGCCGTTTTTCCGGCGCAAGAAGCGACGTGATGGTTTCGCCTCAGGAGCGCCAGCTTTACCCTTCGTCTGGTTGCGTTGTGCGTTCTGCGCACGCTTACTTTGGACTTGCGAAACAACCGCGCCAATGTAGTTACCCATAATATCCATTTTGTACTTATGATTCACTTCGATCCGATCATATTCTTCCTTCGTCGTCCGAAACGTCACGTTTTGAACGCGATTCATATGGACACCGCGCATGGTTTGACCAACAGTCACGCGACCGACAACTTGGTAAGTGCGAATTGGAATGTACTTTGCCACGCCCTTTTCGCCCCGTTCACGGACTCTTCGCTTGCTGAGCACGAAGACTTCGTGCCGCTCTTTCATCGCTAAATACTGTGCATCAAACGCTTTTTGACGCTTACGCGCGAAGAGAAATACCACAATATATGCGGCCAATAGGATGACGACGATGCCGCCGACAATAAACCAATACAAAGAACTCTTCCTCCTGCCCCCGTCCAAGATTTCTCAAAGTGGGTCTATTGTACCACGGATTCTTCTTTAGGCCGCAATAGATTCTTGCTCACCCACTTCATCCCTACAGAAGGGTGAAACATGACCTGAGCCTGATCTCCCCCACCGTCCTTGTCAGCAGCCAAATGCAGGACAATTCCCTCACCGTACTGCACATGGCGCACGTACTGACCCGGCGTGATGACGGCATTGTGTTGAACGGCCAAGTCCATACGTGTCACCCACTCCTCGGGTAGCTCGCTTAAGAATCGAGACGGCTCACGGTTTGTGACATGTCCAAACAGTGTCCGCTCTACGGCATATGTCATATATAGTTGATTCATTGCCCGTGTCATGCCAACGTAACAAAGATTTCGTTCTTCTTCAACCGCGCGTTCGTCATCCATTGACCGCGGATGAGGAAACAACCCTTCCTCGACCCCAATTAGAAACACGATGGGAAACTCGAGCCCTTTACTGGCGTGCATTGTCATCAGTCGAACGTTTCCTTGGCCCTTGTCGCGTTCCTTGTCGACTTCACTCAACAGACTGACTTCAGCCAGAAACTCCTGGACCGTTCCTCCCCGGCGCTTGTCAAACGACTTGGTCACACTGAACAGCTCATCGATGTTTTCCACTCGCTGCAAGTCTTCCTTTTTCCCACTTTGAAGATACATCTCACGATACTTTATCGAGTGCAAGACTTCTGCCAAGTATTCGCTGACCGGCATCCCTTCCATCCACAGCATCAATTCTTGCAATTGCGCGTGGAATTGTTTGGCGGATTCGCTCGCTTTGTTCGACAGGCCGGCGGATGCTCCATCTTCCAAGGCTTCAAACAAGGTTTTTCCCTCAGCATGGGCATAATCCAGCAGCCGTCCAACCGTGGAGTCCCCAAGTCCGCGTCTTGGCGTGTTGATAATTCGCAACAAGGAAATTTCGTCTTTCGGGTTCGTCAGTACCCGCAAATAACAAAAAACATCCTTGATCTCACGCCGATCATAGAACGTCAAACCACCCACAATGGTGTATGGAATGGCCAGCCCCATGAGTGCTTCTTCGACGACGCGTGACTGTGCGTTGGCTCGATAGAGAATAGCGCAATCCCCATACGATCCGCCGTTCTGAACATGCTGAGCGATGCTCTCTGCGACAAACTTTGCCTCTTGCTCACTGTCCGTCAGACAGCAAACAGCCACATTATCGCCTCGCCCGCGTACAGCACGAAGCATTTTTTCTTTGCGTTTTCGATTGTTTTTAATCAGGGCATTCGCGGCAGAAAGGATAGCCTCGGTTGAGCGGTAGTTTCGCTCGAGCAGAATGACTTGTGCCTCTGGGTAGTCGCGTTCAAACCGCAGCATGTTCTCGATATCTGCGCCACGCCATGCGTAGATCGCTTGGTCCGCGTCACCGACGGCGCAGAGATTCCGATGTGCCTCTGCCAGCGTCTGAACCAGCTGATATTGCGCATGGTTCGTATCCTGATACTCGTCAATGAGAATATAGCGAAACTTGTCCTGATATCGTTTGCGAACTTCTTCATTCTGCTTCAGCAAGCGAACCGTTTGAATGATCAAATCGTCGAAATCCATGGCATTTGCCCCGACCAGCCGCGACTGGTACAACTCGTAGACGTCTGCCGCCACGACATCATCCAAACTTTCCAGGTTTGGAAGCTTCTTTACCGTTTGAAACGATTGCATGAGGTTCTTCCACTGCGAAATTCTGCTTAGAATTTGACGAGGATCGAACTTTTTCAAGTCGAGATTTAAATCAAGTAGAGACTGAGCAATCAGTGCTTGCTGGTCATCACTGTCGAGGATGGTGAAATTGGGCGTATACCCAATGGCCTCCGCCTCGCGCCTCAGAATGCGCACGCAGATACTGTGAAAGGTACCCATCCACAGATCTTCCGCCCGTCGGCCGATAAATTTACGTATCCGATCTTTCATTTCCCGTGCGGCCTTATTTGTAAATGTGATCGCCAAGATCTGATGCACTGGAACCGCGTGCTGGCTAATCAAATAGGCGATGCGCCGGGTTAAGACACTGGTCTTGCCACTTCCGGCGCCAGCCACGACCAATAGTGGCCCGTCCACTGTTTGAACGGCCTGCTTCTGTTCCGGATTCAGTCCTTCGAGCAGATTCACACGTTCCTCTGACAACGCCGACGCCTCCCTCACAAAACAAGCCTGCAGTACTACAGACTACCACGGAGAGGCGACGACGTGAATCCCCAGCGATCATTCAATCCCGCAATCCCGCCGACAAAATCCCTTTATCACTGATGAACGGCGCGGGTATCGTTCTGGGACGGAGTTCCATACACTACGTCGATCCGCTCTTGATACACCTCAACGACTTTGTTTGCCTTCACTTTCAGGGTTGGTGTCAACATGTCATTTTCAATCGTAAAGGGCTCTGCGATAATGACTGCCTTTGGGTGCTCGAACTTTGCGTAGCTTGCAGTCGTTCGCGCTACTTCCGCCTGCAACAAGTTGTAAATTTGCGCGGAATCCTCACCTGACTCTGCTTGTTGGCTCTGCCAAGCTGCAACGGCCTCGTCATTCGGCACGATGATGACAGAGACAAACTTGCGTCCGTTGCCCACGAGGCAGGCTTGATCGATGAATGGACTTTGAATGATATCGTTTTCAATCGGGGCAGGCGTCACCTTTTTTCCGGTTGACAGAACGAGTAAATGCTTTTTCCGATCCGTGATCCGAATAAATCCGTCCTCGGAGATTTCTGCCATATCTCCAGTCTTCAGCCAACCATCCTCCGTGAACGCCTGTTTGTTCGCTTCGTCGTTCAAGTAATACCCCGGGCTAATACTCGCCCCACGAACAAGCAGTTCGCCATCCTCCGCGATCCGTACGTCGACATTGGGTAAGCGTTGACCCACTGTACCCAAACGCGGATGACTCGGTAAATTGACAGAGATGACCGGAGATGACTCTGTCATTCCGTAGCCTTCAACAATCGGCATGCCCAGTGCCATGAAGAAGCGTCCCACGTGCGGGGCGAGTGGTGCGCCACCACTTACAATCATCCGCAGTCGACCGCCCATCACGCGTTTGATCTTGTCGAAGACAAGCTTGTCATAAAGTGCAAGGCCCATCGCGGACACCGACTGTCCCTCAACGCGTGAACGAACCCCTGTTGAAATTGCCTTCTCAAACAGCCGCTGTTTCATCCCTCCAGCTTGCCGCATTTGTGCCTCCACTCGTTCCTGTACTTTTTCGAGCAGTCGGGGGACGGTGGTGAACGTCGTCGGACGAACACGGGAGAAGTCTCGAACAATCGTATCAATGCTTTCGGCATAGTTGACGGAGCCGCCGCTGAGCAGAACGATAAATTGTCCACACGTACGCTCCAAGATGTGGCTCAAGGGCAAATAGGACAAGTGGATGTCATCCGACCGAATTTCGAGCCGTGTGCGGATTCCATCGAGGTTCGCCAGGATGTTTCGATGGGTTAGCATGACACCTTTCGGCGTGCCGGTCGTCCCGGACGTGTAGACGATTGTGGCAGGGTCATCCAGTGTGATCGCGTTGATGACAGCCTGAACGGCTTCCTCACCCGACACACTGTGAATCCACGTCTGATAACGAAAGACCGGCCATGGGGATGCCGTCCCGCACACTTTGTGAAATGCCTCGTCGTTCAACACAACGACAAAACGAAGGGGCAAGCGTTCTTCCTCGTGGGCCCTGACCAATTTTTCAAACTGTCTTTCGTCTTCCACAAACATTCCCTGTAGCCCCGCGTGACGAACGATAAAACCAACTTGGTTTGCCGGTAAACTGGGATAAATGGGCACCGTCCACGCCCCCGCCGACATGATGGCTAAATCGCAAATTGGCCACCAGGACCGTCCGATGGATATCAAACCAACGCGGTCCCCCTTGTGAACGTCTAAATCGATCAGACATTGTGCCGCGGACATGACGAACCGACGCGCTTCGCTGTAGGTGAGTGGTGGTGTGCCTACACTCGGCGGATCGACAAGCGCTAAATTTTGCGGAAATTTTTGAGCCGTGGCAAAGAAAGCTTCTGGCAAAGACGCAAACGAGACAGATTCATTCATACGGCAAGCCTCCCTGTATGCGCTTTCAGGTGATCGCTAAAAGAAGCACGCTCGACGGAGCGCAAAATGACATTGTGTCATTTTATATCATTTCGCTGTCCATTCAGAAATGCCTGCTTTATCTTATGAATTATTTTTGTGAACTATCATTTAATTGATCCGCAGCGACACCCCACGACGGGACCTCGAACGACGAGATGTAGATCCGACGAATTATCGACAGGATGCGCATTTTGTTCCCTCCTTGTCCCGCAATTTGTTAGGATAGGGGAGACGAATTGTGCCAACGCAAGGAGGACAGGGTTATGTACAAAGCAGCGCTCATCGCACTGCCATTCTGTTCGTTCGGCGACCTGTCGGAACTGCTCCAGCAATTGAACCACCGGGGTTTTCGACTGCGTGTGTTATCGCTGGACGGACACCCTGTCACCACGGCTGAAGGTATACGTGTTTTAGCAGATACTTCGTTGCAGGACACAGTTCCTTGGGATCTACAGTTAATTGTGATTCCTGGCGGACAGTACGCATCTGAGGTGTGGGGTGACATTCGACTGCATCGCTTCCTGAGACAGTATGACGGGCATCGAGGCTGGATCGCAACATCAAAGGAAGGTGTCATTTGCCTAGCGGGCGCGGGATTGCTGGGCGGTACTCGATACAGTGCCCCAGCGCATGTGGTCAAGACGTTTGGGCATCTTCTGAGGCACGCTATCCACACAATTGAGCCGGTTACAGTCGACGCCAATGTCATTTCCTCAGACGGGACACAATCGGCAACATTTTCAAAAATGGTCTTCGAGCGTTTGGACCTTACCCAATAGTTGTCATGTCGTTTACGTACAGGGGAATGTTGTCACCATAACGTGTTATGATGGGACAAGTTAATGAGTGAAAGGAGATTCACAATGCAATTTCGCAAACCAGCAGTTGGAGCCGCTATTGCCGTAATGGCCATTGCACTCACTGCAGGCTGTGGTGCACCCAGTCAAAACCAAACGACAGACCAGTCCAATGGAAATCAAACTGCGGGGTCTGCCAATCAGTCGGAAACGGGCAATCAAGGACAGAGCGGAGCGGCGAATACCAGTGATTCATCCAACGCACCGAAGCTGACCACAACGACTCAGCGCTGGTCCTCGCCTCCGAAAATGACCATCAACCCAAACAAGAATTACGATGCAGTGGTTCACACGAATTACGGCGATTTCACCATCCAATTAATGGCGAAAGATAGCCCAAAGACCGTGAACAATTTCGTATTTCTCGCGCAGCACGGTTTTTACCATGATGATAAATTTTTCCGAATCATGCAGTCGTTCATGATTCAGACAGGCGACCCAAACAACAATGGCACCGGCGGACCGGGATACCAATTTGCCGACGAGTTGCCACCAAAAACGAAGTATGCACCTGGTATCGTGGCAATGGCAAACGCGGGGCCGAACACGAACGGAAGCCAGTTCTTTATCGGCACAGGCAGTGATGTTGACTCGCTGAACAGTCAGCCGAACTACACGATTTTCGGGAAAGTGTCGAGCGGTATGGACGTTGTCAATAAAATCGCGGCAATTCCAGTGACGACGAACCCGCAAACACAGGAACCGAGCTATCCGACCAAGACGGCATACATTGAGTCCGTCGATATTCAAGTTCACTGAACCACGTGAAGGAGCGCTTTCCCTTATGAGACGCGGTCAGTGGTTATTGGCCATCTTAATCATCGTTGCCGTAGCTGTCATGCGCCTCCGCTCTGGCGGTTCGGTTCCATTGCCTGATCATGTACAAACGACACCGAACAATGATATTCGCATAGCCGCAAAGATGCAGCCAATTCCGTCAAACAGTACTGGTGAACAATGGAATCTGACACACGGTCAGGATACTTACTACGTCAACATGTACCTGAACGGCCGTCAGTCCAGGACGTTTGCGACGAGAAAACTGATGCGACACGAAAACAATGGAACGCTTTACGAGACGGCAGGGGTCGTCCAATTTGGGCAGCAAAAGTATCACGCAACTGAGATATTCGTTAATCGTGATGGAAAAGATGGCTATATTGAATTTGCCAAAGGTTAACACGCGTGGGACGACAGTCCCCCGCGTTTCTTGACGTTTCACGATGAGGTTGCTTAAATAATAGGAATCGTTTTTGTTTCTACTATTTCGTTTGAATAGGAGTTGACCGCCAAGTGACGGCAACCAGTATTATTTTAGCCGCTGGGCGATCCATGAGATTACGTCCACTCACAGATAACCACCCCAAGTGCTTGCTTGATATGGGCCCGAAAAAGATTCTGGACTGGCAGTTAGATGCGCTAAAGTCTATTGGTGTCTTTGACATTCGCGTCGTGGTCGGGTACCAAAAGGAACAAATTCAAGCACATATCGCAGAGCATCACCCGGACATGGCCGTGACATATATCGAAAATCCCGACTTTGAGACAACCAATACGTTGTTCTCCCTCAAGCGCGCCCTCGAAGATTTCTCTGATGACTTTTACTACATGAACGCGGACGTTGTCTTCGAACAGACCATTATCAAGCGCTTAAGTGAACATTCTGGTGGCGGGTTCCTGGCGATTGACCGAAAACAATGCCGGGAAGAAGAAGTGAAGGTCCAAGTTGACAATACACAGATCACTGCCATCGGGAAACATTTAAATCCGGAAACCAGCTACGGTGAGTTCATTGGCGTTGCGAATTTTACCGGCGACTTTGCAAAGCGGTTTCGTCAAACCGTCTTTGACACGGCGGTCGAAGGCAACGAAATGAAGTTTTTCGAGTATGCCCTGGACGCCATGACGGACAAGCATGACATGTATGCGGTCGACATTACGGGGCTTCCGTGTGTTGAAGTCGACTTCCCGGAAGACTATGACTATGCCGTACAGGAAGTATTGCGCGCTTTCCCCGCGGTGGATAAAGCATGAGTGAACTTGCGAAGATCAATGCCTGTGCAAAACGTCCGATCGATATTTGGACCAATTTCATTTATTACCCACTATCGATTCGACTGGTCTACCTGATTCGAAACACGGGAATCACACCGAATGTCCTCACTATTTCGTCTCTCGTCATCGCACTCATCGGCTGTGCTTTTTTCGCCCAAGGGTCGTATTCCGATGTTCTATGGGGACTGCTGCTCGTACAGATTTCCTATGTCATCGATTGCGGTGACGGTCAACTCGCTCGCTACAAGCAGCAGTTTTCACTGGTCGGTGGCTGGATCGATCAAGTGGCGGATCGCATCAAAGAGTTCTCTATTTATTTCAGCCTGGCCTATGGATGGACGAAAGTTCACGGACAAGAAGAACGCGTTTGGATGTACGCGATGTTTGCTCTGTTTGTTCTGTATCTCCTTGAGTATTACGGACAGATTCGCATGGGCAAACCGGTCAACCGGGCAAACGTTACGCAGACGGGTGAACCGTCGCCCGCCCATGAGTCACCTGCTGATGGAGACGGATTCGCACGAGCGCAGCGCTTGCGTGCCCTGGTTCCCTTTCGAGGGTTCCTCATTGGTGAACAGTACTTCGCGTTGCTCGTGTTCATCATCTTTGACGCGGTGGTTCCGTTCTTCATTTTTGTGGGCATTGTCGGCGCATTAATGTGCATATATCGCCCAGTCATCCAGTACATCAAGCTTCGCAAAGGATTCGTGTAACAAGTTGGAGGAACCGTCATGTATCCTACCGTAGTCATCACATCCGCTGTTCCATGGGAAGGCATCACGGCCCGGCCACACCACCTTGCCCGCCAGTTGGCGGGGCGAGGATGGCCCGTTCTGTTTGTGGAGCCACCTGTAACCCTCATTGGGCCCTTTCGCAATCCCAGTCTCCGCGCACGGATGCTTCCAAGACATCCGATTGCAGACGTGAACATCCGTCAAGACACGGACGTGAAAGTCCTCAAACCGGTGACAACGCTACCGTTCTATCACGTTGTGCGTTGGATCAACCGGTTCAATCAACGGCTCCTCGCCCGGCAAATTCGTCAGCATGTAACAGGCCCCATTATTCTCCTATCCAACCTGCCATCGTCTGTCGATATGATTCCGTGGCTCAGTCCCATTGCCACATTTTATGACTGCGTCGACGATCACGGCGCATTCGGCGGTCTCGTCCGCCGCGACGTGATCGACTCATTGGAGGCCGAGATGGCCTACGCGAGCCGCACCGTATTCGCTACGGCGGACGCACTTGCCGAACGAATGCAGTCACTCCACAGTCACGTTCAACTCGTTCCAAACGCGGTTGAACTGGACCATTTCAGAAAGACGTTTAACGCATCCGAACACCCGGACCTATCTGATATCGCATCTCCGCGTGTCGGGTTCATCGGAGGTATCGGTAGCTGGTTAGATTTCGATCTCATCCGCAACTTGGCGACAGCCCGACCAAACATGGAATTCGTGTTTGTGGGTCCCGTCGAGACGGATGTCACAGCTGTTCGTGCGTTGCCGAACGTTCACTTTCTCGGCCGAAAGCCGTATGACGAACTGCCGCAGTTCTTAGCAGGGTTCGATCTGTGTTTGTACCCCTTCGCCAACAACAAGCTGACGGAGAGTGTGAACCCGGTTAAAGTATACGAATACCTCGCAGCTGGGAAGGAAGTACTTGCCACACCGACTCGCGAAATGCGCAAGTTCGTGGATCACGTTTGGATCATCAACAACTCTGACGAAGGCGCGTCAGCTATTGACATGATCCTTCGAGGCAAGAGGAAGGACTCGCCGGCGTTAAGGCAGCCTTTTTTACAGGAACAGACTTGGGAGTCCCGTGGAAAGCAAATCGAAGCCGCACTACTTCAACACCTACCGACAAGTTTTTCTCTAAATTGAGCGGACATTTTATCATTCCAAGATGCTATGATGAAGGTACAAGGTAGGTGAGCAAAGCTTGGACCGCGAACTGTTTGAGTATCTCGAAAGACGATTCAACGCCATGGACAACCGCTTCGACGTCATTGAAGAGCGGATCGGCGTCATCGAAGAGCGTGTCACCGCCATCGAGGAGCGCGTCACCGCCATCGAGGAGCGCGTTGACGCACTCACTGAGAGAATGGATTCCGCAGATGTACAGCGAGCAAGTACGGATCATCATGTCACCCAACTCATCACAATGGTTGCCGATGTCTTGTCGACGACAAGAGCCATTGAGGGCCGCATTGAGCTCATGGACAAGCGAATCAGTCGGCACAATCACCAAATCGCTGACCTTGAGGAGCGGCTCGCCATTGGTGCATACGCCACCCAGACCTGATTATCCCAAATTACCAACGACGGTTTTGCTCACGGCCCTTTTTGCCACATCAAACGTATCTTCAAACAACTCGTGACTCTTCCATTTACTCCTGATGTATCCACTTAAAACAAGGGCCAATCCCCAAAGAAATCCTTGGACATTGGCCCTACTACTATATTTCGATACCCATTTTAAACTACACGGTCATTCTCACGTTTAAACCGCTCATGACTTGTTTACAAACGCCAGCAGCGGACGTAGGCGGACGCCGATGATGCTTCCGATGAACCCGCAAACCATCCATGCCCAACCGTGCAGACTGAACGACGCGATTCCGTCAAAGTACGCCCCAATGTTACAACCGAACGCAATGCGAGCACCGTAGCCCATGACAATTCCACCTAGAACGACGGAGACAAGCATCCGCGTTGGGTAGCGCTTAAAGTACGGTTTAGGAAACTTACCTGCCATAGCTGCCGCCAGTAGCGCACCGACCATGACACTGATATCCAGTACAACCGTGGTGTTAGCAAACATGTTTGCGTGCAGCGCCGATGCGTTTGATGCACTTTGCCAGTATCCCCAGTGCGTAATGGGAATCCCGATGGCCTGGGAAATTTTCGCGCCTACCAGTGCAAACGCGAACGTTACACCCCATGCGCCTCCAGACAGGATCATGACCACTGCGTTACCCACTGCAAGAATGATGCTTCCAGTCAGGAGCGACCAAGGGCCTTTGAAGATAGACTTCCATCCCTTACCGGATCCTGCAACAATGGACTGCAAATTTCCGTGTTTGCGGCGTTCCCAGACAATCGTGCCAAAGAAGACAATCGCTAGCAGGAGCAAGCTAAACAAGAATCCACCCGTTGGCCCGAACGACTGAACAAACGAGACCGGTCCCATGTTCCAAGTGTTCTGCCACCATGCAAAGTTCCAACTGCCGAGAACGGATCCAATGATAAACCCGACAATGGTGAGTACACCTCGGACGTCACCGCCACCAGTATGAAACAGCGTACCGGACGCGCAGCCGTCTGCAATTTGCATGCCTAGACCGAATAGGAAAGACCCAACAAATACAGAGATTCCCACGGGGGCTACGGACCCCTTAACTGCGTGACCGAATATGTGTCCAACTTCAATTAACGGTAGAAAAAGGACATTGGCGACGAGAAACATCACCATGTGACCTCGTAACCCTGCCCCCCGGCGATCCACAATAAAATTACGCCAAGCACTTGTAAAACCGTAACGTGCATGATAAAGCGTGACACCAAGTACGCCGCCGACGAGATAAATCACGGCCTGGAGCCATGACACGGCAAAGCCGATATACAACGTCCCTACGAGAAAGAGAATAAGTGCAAACGTCATAAATCCGCGATTGACACCGCGATTTCCTTTGTCCTGTTTCAGTGCAGGACTTGGATTATCTAAATGAAGTACGTCATTTGATACCGCCATTGATAAGCCTCCTCCCATTCGCAACGGTAATCATCTTACAACAGGAAAGGAACTTATTCAACTTTTGAAGATGTGTTTTGTCGGATTAATTCTTACCAGATATGAAAATGAAAACACAGGACTGCGACACCAACGTTATCCGCCAAGTCGTTGGTCGCGCCATCCCTGCGTCTTCGATTTCAGCTGTATTGAACCAACGTTCGTGCAAAAAAATGATCAGCAGATCAATGTCCTTCATTCACGATGTACAAATCAGCGAAACTCTGCCGTCCCCTGCTTAGCCAGCATCTTATATACAACGTCGTCCATGGGGGGATTATGCAGTCCTGCACGAACGTCCCGGTAGTACCGTTCGAGCGGCAAGCTCTTTGCTAGACTGCGGGCGCCAACGACGCGCATGGCGAGATCGACAACTTCATAGGCAGAACTCGTGGCTTGGGTCTTCACCGCTCCAAAGTACGGGCGCAAACGGGGACGTTCCTCCTCCGTTGCTCGATCCCACCGCGATGCTAAATCATACATAAATGTCCGGGCACTGATGAGCTTCAGTTCCATTTCCCCAAGTTTTTGTTCCACGTGAGGTACATCGGCGATGGGGTGCGGCAAACTGTTTGGCTGATACGTTGCCGCGAACTTCATGGCAAAGTCCCGCGCTGCAAGCCCGACCCCGAGATAACAGGCTGGGATATGCAACATCCAACCACCGCCATCATTGTTGCGCTGAGATTTTTCGCTTGGGTGTTTTATGGTCACCACGTGAGCATCGTCCACAAAAACGTCTTCCAACACAATGTCATGACTGCCTGTTGCCCGCATTCCGAGCGTGTTCCATGTCTCCACGATGCGAACGTCTTTCCCGCGTACAATGAATTCCCCGACTTCTTCCGAGTCTGCGATACCAGCGGTCACGAGAATGAAGTCCAACGCCGGAGACAGTGTGCTGAATGTTTTCCGTCCAGTGATGCGATAACCACCGTCAGTCTTAGTGGCCGTCGTTTCTGGTCGCCCTCCACGACTAGGACTGCCTGTAGCCGGTTCGCTCGCGCAACTGTTGATGAGGCCGCTGCCTTGCATGATGGATTCGCATAAGTCTTTAAAGATCGGCTCCGGGAAGGCATGGCTCGCTCTCAAATTGAGAATCATGCCAACATGCCAGCCAATGGCAAGCGCTGTCGATCCGTCCCCTCTCGCCAACTGCTCCTGGTACATGAGAAACTCCCGCAGACTGATCTCCTCGCCACCATAGATTTTAGGAACAGTCCACTTGACATAGCCTGCCGCTTTTAAGTCCTCGATGTTTTCATGAGGAAAACTGCCCGCTTCGTCATGTTTGGCAGCTCGCTCTGCAAATGTCTCCGATAGCTCTTTAATCAACTTGAGACGAGATCGTTCAACTTCCGATGTGACGAAATAGTCATCTAAACGCATATGCGTCCCTCCTAGTTATCCTGATCCAACAACGCATTCGGTCTCTTCAAACTAGGGCCTTGGGTCAGGATAAAGTATTCATTGTCAGACATGTTTCCGAGCGCTTTTTTGTCGGCTCCCCAAATGCTTCGATTGAGGCCGGACTGACTCCTGTGGGCTCGGAATGCGGCTAGCTTCGCAGCCTTCGTTTCACGAATGTTGACGGTCACCATTTGTACGACTGGTTGGGGATTTCGGCGATACGTTTCAACGTCATCTCCCCAAGCGACATAGAACAAGCGAGCCCGTTTTGAACTCTGGTCAACGAACGCTTCATATGCCGCTGTGGCGGCTCGGCCAATGGCACAGTGATCCGGGTGTCCGCCGAGCGGATCGTGAAAGGTGATCACGGCGTCCGGAGCTTCCTCCTCCAGCACATCGAACACGAGCCGTGCCAACTGCTTCTCTGGTTGAATCTCAAGTGTCTTGTCACGCAGGGACAGAAGTTCTAGTCGATGAACGCCAAGTGCGGTACACGCAGCCCGCAATTCCCCTTCACGAACGTTGGCGATGGATTCACGGGTCGCTATGACAGGGACACCCATTCGCCGGCCCATTTCGCCAAGTGTCGCGCAGACCAATACGACTCGATGTCCGTCTTGAGCCAACTTCGCAAGCGATCCGCCGCAAATAAACGACTCATCATCTGGGTGAGCAAACACTGCCACCACGGTTGCCATCAAAGCTCACCTCGCAATTGTCGTGGATTCGTGAACTGAATTACATTGATAGGGGCTGTACGCTAATTTCAAGGTTATGTGAGATTCGAGTTTGTGTGTCATAAGCGGTAAAGACCAAAACAGCCTCATCCTCGTATACATCCGTTATATCATTTACTTGCAGAATCCCCTGTGGGTTATCCCATTCCACGTAAACGCGATATGGCCCTTCACCACGGATGTGAACTGCGCGTAGATGAACGGGTATATTCCTGATGTAGCCCTCCGGATTGGACTCCATATGTAAGTACACGGTACGACCGATTCGAGTCTGGAGCCACTGCTTTGCCTCGTCAATGGTTAGTTCCCGCATGCGTTCACCTCTCACCCAAAACCTTGGTCAACTACAGCTTGTATATCGCTCTATACTTATCGCGCAGGTACTCTACCAAATACGCACCGGACAGCGGTTCACCCGTAACGCGCATGACGATCTCGGCAGGTTCCTGCATCTTGCCGTACTGATGGATTTGTGTACGCAGCCATTCACGAATCACGTGCACGTTTCCCGTGCGAACCTGTTCATCCAAATCAGGTATCGCTTTGCGCAGTGTGTGCTGGAACTGGGCCGCGTAGAGATTTCCAAGTGCATAGGACGGGAAATAACCGAACGATCCGCCCGCCCAGTGTACGTCCTGAAGGACACCGGTGGCGTCATCCTCCGGCACAACGCCAAGACAATCTTTCATCTTCTCACGCCACAACTGTGGTAGATCGGCCACCGCGTATGTGCCGCTGAAAAGACCCTTTTCGAGCTCGTAACGCACCATAATATGCAGGTTGTATGTCACTTCGTCGGCCTCTGTCCGAATGAGGGACGGCTCAACGTGATTGATCCAACGGTAAAAATCATGTAAGGGCACGTTGGCAAAAACGGACGGAAACGCTTTTTGGACGAGATCGTAGTTATGCTCCCAAAATGGAAGGGATCTGCCAATCATGTTCTCCCAAAACCGGGATTGCGACTCGTGAATGCCCATGGACGTTCCTTCGGACAGGCTGGTCCCGATAAGATCACGTGAAATACCCTGTTCATAAAGTGCATGTCCACCTTCGTGAATCGTGCCAAACAGCGTTTCGCGCAAGTCATCCAAATTGTAATGCGTCGTCACACGAACATCGTACCGATTAATCGTCGTTTGGAATGGATGGACGGTTGTGTCGATCCGCCCCGCAGCAAAGTCATATCCCATACCTTGCAGGAACAGTCGATTCAATTCCTGCTGCTTATCCAGGCTGTATTGATGTACAAACGTCGTCGGGTCAACCTGAAGCCCTTTTTCAGCAATGGCGTGAACAAGCGGCACAAGATGGCTGCGCAAGTCGCCGAATAGCGTGTCTAAATGCTCTACTGTCATACCCGGCTCGTATTGGTCCAACAGTGTGTTGTACGGATGCCCTTCATAGCCCCAGTAGTCGATAAATTGCTTTTGGATGGCAACGATTTTCTCTAAGTAAGGGAGGAACATCGGAAAATCGTTTTGCGCTTTGGCGTCTTCCCACACCGACTCAGCAGTAGAAACGAGGATTTGATACTCGTGCATGAGCTTACTGGGAATCTTGTGCATCCTGTCAAACTGTTTCTTCTCCACGCGGACCAAGGCCCTATCGATATCGGATAACGTTTTCAAGACGTTCGGTTCAGACAGCGCTTCGAGCCATTCTCCCATTTCCGCAGATGTTGACAGTTCGTGGTGCCGTGATGCCAGGTAGCCGATTGCCTCAGCTCGCAACTGATGTCCCTTTTTCGGTGCCCCCGTGCGTAAATCCCACTCCATTAAGCTCAATGCTTCGCGAAGATAAACGAGTTCCTGAATTCGCTCCCGGAATGATTCGAGCGTTTTATTCGACATGTCCTCACCTCGTGTGTTGTCAATTGCAAGTCTTTCTCGCCTCATTTTAGCAAAAAAGGGGAACTGAGTGGTCTCAGTCCCCCTTTTGTCCGCGTCAAGCACCTCATAACGCCGTTCTTAGTCCCCCACATGATTTGCTGCTTGTTCTGTTGGGAAGACCATCCACGCATCCGGCAAGTGACGCTCGTGATGTGGGTCAATCGTCGACGGTGAGTTGATAATTTGGCCGTTGTTGTAGAGAACAGATGACGATCCGCCATCCATCGCACACGCGTTGACCGCGTGATATCGAAGCATGATGTCCATCACTTGACGTTGCGTTGCCCCCATCGAGCCATTTCCATGCAGTCGGCCGTTGACGACGACAAAAATGACGGTACCATCCTTCTCTTGACCGATGGCTGTTCGCGGGTCACTCCCCCACCCGCCGTCGCCCTCTGTGATTGTGGGCTGACCGTTGACAACGAGCTCCGGGTGGAATTGCATGGCATCGCGCACACCAAGTTGCTTTAGATCACTCGTCGTGTAATCTCCCATGACCATGATTCCATCCTTCGTGAACCCGACCGTGGCCCAACTGGGATCCCGCTTGGATTGTTGCATAACTTGTCCGTTGACGTATTCGAGTCCGACTGGAACACCGCCCCAACCATTTCCGTTGGGATCCTCGAACCCACTCGCGTTAACCCCTGCAACAGCACCGACCCTGGGACCCATATTGGTGATGTACTCACCCATCGACCCTTGGACTTGTGCCGGCACAAGACGAACGAGTTTTGGGTCATGAACAAGCATGACATATCCTGTATAGCCATTCTCATCGAGGGGAATGAGCTGAACAGGTCCGCTTGACTTGTCGCTGATACTTTGGGGCGTTGCCTGCGCCGCAACGGAAATGTCTCCGATATTTGCAGATTTCACTGCAATGCCATCCAAATTGTGCAGGATGGACGCGAATTCCTGCGGTGTTGTAATATATCGAGCCCACTCATAATGTCGAGTAGAAGCAATAGTTTCTGCCGCCGTCAAGCGAAGATGGTTGCCAAACGGTGTGCCAAATGCGATCCCAATCGCTCCTCCAACGAGGACTAGCAGGGTACTGAATATACTAACCGCAGCAATGGCCAGACGGCGCTTACGGCGTTTCGCGCGCATGAGACGCAAATCTTTTCGCGTTGGTGACTGTGACCTAGGATTCCCGGTCGAATGATGATCACGCATAGTCTCGCATCCTCCTCTATTGGCTGCAAAGACGTGAGAAAAATAGAGCCGCTCACGATCTGAGACGACATGCCAAGACGTCGAGCCGAAGCTCTATAGGGATAGACGTCATTCGACACGGGAATGTTACATTTTGTTGGTTGGCAAATATCAGGACTTTTTTATAGGATTATCCTTATATGAAATCCAGTCACTCCAACTTCCCGTATACAGCCGAACATCCTCGGCACCGGCTAATTTCAATGCAAAGATATCCGCACAAGCCGTGACACCAGAACCACAATATACAACGATTGGCAGTTTCTCTGAAAGAACTTCCTTAAATCGCTGTGTTTGCTGAAAGTCGGGCTTCCACTTACCGTCTTCGGCGAGGCCCTTCTGCCATGGGTAGTTGACAGCACCAGGAATGTGACCAGCCGCCTTGTCGATAGGTTCAATTTCCCCCGCGTATCGCGCATAATCACGAGCATCGATGAGAACGGCTTGCGTGTCGCCCGAGACAATGCGACGGACGTCGTCCACATCCGCCGTCCAGGCACTTTCTACGTGGGCGTCGTAGTCGTGATCGACTCTCTGTGGCGCTTGTATCGAACAGGCGTATCCGCCGTCAAGCCACGCCTGAAATCCACCGTCGAGTACAAGAACGTCTTCAACGCCAACATAGCGAGTGAGCCACCAAGCCCGTGTTGCCATTCCTTCACCGCTATCGTACACGACGACGGTGGATGTCCGTGTCACGCCGGCCTGGCCCAGCTTGTTTGCAAAGACCTCCAGGTCAGGAAGTGGGTGACGCCCGCCGTGATCGTGTGGAGGTGAAGACAGATCACGCTCCAGGTCGAAATAGTACGCCCCAGGGATGTGCGATCTGCTGTACATCTCTTGGCCCCAATCGGGATCGCTTAGTTTAAAGCGGCAATCGAAAATGACTAACTCCGGGTCGGCAAGACGTTGATGCAGTTCGTCGGCAGATATCAGCATGGAAAATGCCCTCCGTTCAGTCCTCTTGTCCTTTGCGTGCGACACGCTTGGCATCAGCTTGGTCGATCGGTTTCAAGATCATCGTATCAATGTTCACGTGATGCGGCCGCGTCGCCGTGTACACGATGGCGTCAGCGATATCCTCTGCCGTCAAAGGGCGAAGTCCTTCATATACTTGCGCTGCTCTCTCACTATCCCCATGGTAACGCACAACACTGAACTCTGTCTCTACCATTCCGGGATCAATACTACTAATTCGAACCGGTTTCCCTAGCAATTCTTGGCGAAGTGCGCCCGTGATGGCCCGGACAGCAAATTTCGTTGCACAATATACACCGCCGCCAGCATATGCCTCGTGACCCGCCGTCGATCCGATATTGATGATGTGGCCATCCCCACTCTCCACCAAATGTGGAACCAGCCGCTTGGTCATTCGCAGAAGCCCCATGACATTTGTATCGAGCATTGTCTCCCAATCGTCTTCGTTCGCCCGTTCGTCTATGTAGTCGACGCCAAGTGCCTTGCCCGCGTTGTTCACGAGAACATTGACCTTCCCGTAATGTTCGATCACACCGCTCACAAAGGCCTCGACACTTTCCGTGCTCGTGACATCAAGTGGAGCCGCAAGCGGTGCATGTCCTGTGATATTCGTCAGTTCCTCGACGACGGCTTGTAGTTTTTCCGCCCGGCGGGCCCCGATGGCCAATTGAAACCCAGCCTCAGCGAATCCAACGGCCGTAGCCCGACCGATACCGGAACTTGCCCCCGTCACAATTGCAACTCTTCCTTGACCTTTAATTGCCATATCACAAATCATCCTTTCTTCATTCTGGGCTATAGTCCATCACAAAAAGGCGAATGCCCCATACAATGCACCATCGATTGGAGTGTAAAAGGAGGCCGCAAAGATGGCATGCCCCGAAGTGGTGACCGGACACGTTGAAATTCCAGGTGAAGACTATTCACGCATTCAACGTGCGGTCGATAACGGCCAATATCTCTGGCGACTGAGCCCTGTTCGGACCGCGCAGGAAGTTGGGACAGTTCACTTAGGACTGCGAACCAATGACGCATATACATTTGTCGAACAATACCGTGATCGTGACAGCGGCCTCATGCACGCCGTGGTGCGAGTCAAACACCGCAACTGCACCTACTTGGTTGAATTATACCAGCCTGAGAAACAGGGAAAAGGCGGTATTTGGGTTGTTCATCGAGTCACCGAGTTGTGACTTGCACGATACCTTCACAATCGGTACGCTCATCATACCGGTTCCTCACTGTGGGAACTGGTCTTTCATTCCCATGTCATGGACAAGGTACGGCTCGGGTGCAGCACACCCCAATCCTATTCACGTGAATATAACTGCGTCCCAGGCAAAGCGATACCGCACCATAAGGAGGACCATCGTGTACACCAATATCTTATTCGATCTCGACGGCACGCTGACAAACTCCGCATTTGGCATCACCGAGAGCGTTCGCCTAGCCCTCCTTCATGAAGGCTTCGATGCCCCATCGCACGCGGACTTAGTGTGGGTGGTCGGACCACCCTTGCGCGATAGTTTTGCCCAACTTGCAAAAACAACCGACACAGCTGTGATCAATCGATTGCTCACAAAGTATCGTGAGCGATTCGAACCCATCGGGATGTTTGAAAATGAAGTCTACGCGGGTGTCCAAACAGTCCTGGAAACGCTTCGAGACGACGGATACCGGCTGTTCTTAGCCACGTCAAAGCCGCGCGTTTACGCTGAAAAAATCCTCCGTCACTTTGAATTGGAAGAGTACTTCGACGGCATCGGCGGCGCAGAACTAGATGGCTCCATAGACAGCAAGGCTGATGTGATCCGGACTGTACTTCGTACATACGACTTAAGCCCGGAATCCTGTCTGATGATCGGCGACCGTGAACACGATGTAATTGGTGCCCGCGAAAACAACATCAACACACTCGGCGTGACTTATGGGTTTGGCTCTGAGACAGAGTTGCGTGAAGCGGGCGCCATATGTATTGTCCGCACACCGGTGGAGATTCTCCAATTCATCCGGGATCAAAAAGCTGAGACAGGTTCCCTCTCTCCGTCAGGTAGATAGTCGCAGAAGACCGTGACTTCAGTTCCAGATCCGGAACGAAAGACACGGTCCTTCCACGGTGCTCATATCTATCGCTGCTTTTCCCACATCGAGGGCGGGAGTTTCCCCACTGATTCCATCAACAAATCATATAGATTTGCTTGCATCACTTCATCAATCGGAATCCCCAACTTGAGAGCGAGATCCGCAACGGTGTAGTGCTCTTTTCGGAGGGTTCGCATCGCCTTTTCCCACTGCTGTAGGTGCGGCCCATGGTAGTCAATGAGGAAGTTCCATTTTTCTTCGTCTATTTGGAGACACGCATTGAGCATATCCGTGGCGATGTCGACTGTCGCCCCTTGTGCGCCCTTTTCAAACAATCGTTGTCGAAAGACAGTCTTAATCAGTGCCTCTTCTGAAAACTCCATGAGGAACGGTGGCATAATATAACCAACGGGAAGTTTCGCACGGGCTGCTTGCATTTGCTCCGCCCGATCTTCTTTTGCTAAACGAATAACATTGCGTATCCGGTCCAATTCTTCCTTGTACTCATCCGGATTCTTCGCTTCCACTGGCAACTCGAATCCCCATGGTACATTCGCACGCTGTCCGCCGGCAATTCTCGTTGGGCGTCCGACGGTATACGTGACCAGGTGATCATACACGGTCTTGCCAACTCCAATAAAAAGGAAGAGGATAGACTCACCCCGGATGGGTTCATACGAGTGTCCGGCTGCAACCATATTGTGGAGAAAACGAGTTGTGTTTGCCATGTCGCGGTACTTTCCCAAGTACAGACTGGCCTTGAAGGCACTGGATAGTCGCTCCTTGTCGGTTGCTCGCAGGGCGATGACGCGGCGGGACTGAGCAACATGCCATCCTTGCTCTTCGTAGCAGATCCGAATAAACTTTTCAATGTTGTCCAGATGTTCACGAATCGGGACAACATCATCTAGAAACTTCAACCGTTCGTGGTGTAATATGGCGTCTCTATCGAGATCGAACATGAGGGGTGGCCACCTTTCGTCTACCTTAAATGAAATGATTGAGTAGAGCGAGCAAATATAAAAAACGTACTTTGTTGATTGTACAAGTACGCGTTGGAGGTGGACAAGGTGCAGAGTAACAGTAAAACACGAGTCGTGGTTGGAATGTCGGGCGGCGTCGATTCGTCTGTCAGTGCTTTGCTGTTAAAGCAGCAGGGATATGACGTCGTCGGTATCTTTATGAAGAACTGGGACGACACCGACGAATTCGGTCACTGTACGGCGACAGAAGATTTCGAAGATGTCGCACGAGTTGCTGAGCAAATCGGAATTCCCTACTACGGGGTAAACTTTGAACGCGAATACGAAGAACGCGTCTTTCAATATTTTCTCGACGAGTATCAGAAAGGCAGAACCCCAAACCCGGACGTTCTGTGCAACAAGGAGATCAAGTTTAAAGAGCTACTGAACCGCGCACTTGAGCTTGGCGCGGACTACTTGGCAACTGGTCACTACGCGCAGGTCCGTAAAATGTCAGACGGCAAGGTGCAACTGGTTCGCGGTGCAGATCCGAACAAAGATCAGACGTACTTCTTAAACACGCTCGATCAGGCGCCGCTTCAGCGCGCCATGTTCCCGATTGGACATATGCAGAAGTCACAGGTCCGCGAAATCGCACGCGAGTTTGACCTCGCCACGGCGACAAAAAAGGACAGCACGGGAATCTGCTTTATCGGTGAGAAAAACTTCCGAAACTTCCTCAGTAACTATCTTCCAGCTCAGCCTGGGGACATTGAGGACACCGAAGGCCATGTCCTTGGTCGCCACGAAGGACTCATGTATTACACGATGGGACAACGGCGTGGAATTGGCATTGGTGGCATGAACGACAGATCAGGTGAGCCGTGGTTTGTCGTGGACAAAGATCTTGACCGCAACGTGCTCATCGTCGGCCAGGGAATCGATAACCCTCGGCTATTCTCCACCAGTCTGACTGCCAGCCAGTTGTCATTTGTCAGCGGGGCAGCACCGTCTGATACATCGTTCCGAGCCACGGCAAAGTTCCGCTATCGCCAGGACGATCAGGGTGTCACAGTGGAAATGCGCGGTCCAAACGAGTGCAAAGTCATTTTTGACGAACCACAGCGCGCAATTACTCCCGGACAGTCTGTTGTCTTTTACGATGGGGACGTTTGTTTGGGTGGGGGCATCATCGACACGCGTTACATTCCAATGTAACGCGCGTAGATGTTTCGTGCACGACTTGCGTCGGACACACCAAAGACAAGCGCCCTGCCATTTGGGAATAAATAGAACCCCTCAGTATCGGATTGAAAACGCAGCAGATGAGGTGTCACTTGGACTTGTCCAAGTGATCCCAGCCGCTGTGCCACACCGACTAAATCCACAGTCCTCGTTACCCCACTTGGCCTCACCTGTATCGTATCTCGTCCGCACATGGTGACCGCCAGCGGACGCATGTCAGCCCGAAGCGACTGAAACACTCGCTGCCCGCAACACAGGCATGTGTCTCGTTTGGGCCCAAAGCGCGCGGTATACGAAGTGTTCGCCCAAACGTCATAGGTCGTTACGCCGGCGCCTTCATCATCCGCACCGATGATGTATTTCATGACTGCCGCAGCTTGCAGCGATGCGATGACACCTATGGTCGGTCCAAATACCCCCACAGTGTCGCAGGTATCATAAGCGACCGGATCGGGATCGGGGAATAGACAGGCAAAGCAGGGCGTTTCCCCCGGCCGAAATAACGCCGTTGTTCCATATGTCCCCACAGCGCCTGCATATGACCAGGGAATTCCCTGAGCAACACTCACATCATTGAGTAGGCGTCGCGTCGCGTAGTTGTCTGTCCCATCGACGATGATATCGACATCGGATAGCAGGTCTAAGGCGTTGGTTGCGTCAACGTCATCTGCTATCGCTTCGTATGCAATCGAGCTGTTGATGGCTTGTAACCGGTTCTGTGCTGCATGTGGCTTGGGGGTCGCAGCGATAGCGTCCTGTTCGCCGTAGAGAGTTTGTCGAGACAGATTACTCCACTCGACGACATCCCGATCAATCAGGCGCAACATACCCGTTCCGGCTCGTGCCAACCACTCTGCGGTCGCCGATCCCAACGCCCCCATGCCGACAATGGCAACACGAGCTGTCGCGAGTTTTTGCTGGCCTTCCTTTCCTATCTGAGAAAGTCGCACTTGTCGCGCGTATCGGGTCATTTCTGCTCGGTTTGTTAAGTCGTTCGACACATGCCTTCCCCCTGTCTACACCTCAATGTAGCAGGAAGCCGAACAAATAAAAAGACAGGCCGGTCGTAACTGCGACGGGCACTGTCTTTTTATACCTATAACGCAATCCCGAATCACCACGCACTCTGCGATTCACGTTCCCAAGAATCTGTACAATCTAAGCATAACCATTCTGACTTTTCAGTATTCTCCTCTAGAGATTCACCGCAAATTGTACACTGATTTTCTGTCTCGTTGTGTTCCATCCACGCCAAGCCTCCTTGAAAAGGATATTCCTACATTCTAATGTGAGTCATCAGCCATTTCAATGGATATTTCTGAACATTTGAATAACAATTCCGTGAACAAAAAGTCCGCATACAGTCTGCGCCTTGACTACATGCGGACCCTCGTTACACGAATAATTTATGAAATGCGAGACTTGCGACCCTGACGGGTGATGCCTAGATATGCCGCAGCGATCGCAGTCGTCAAAATAGCGGATACAACGGCTTCAGGAAGCCCTTGAACAAGTGCAACGGTCACAAGTGACCCGAGTTTAACTGGAAAGAAAATGTACACGGCTCCAAGCACCAAAACCGTGTTGACAACCGATCCGATGAACCCCGTAACAATGAGGGCAAATGTCCCTCTTGCTCGTCCTGCTCCACGGATGAGCGAAGCGTATACGAAATAGCTAATCACACCGATCAAAATGCGTGGCACGACAGATACGAGTGGATTCGTAAACCACGGAACGCCTGACGAGTGAAGCATCGATACGACACCGAATACTGCTCCGACAATTCCTCCCGCAAACGGCCCCGCAAGAACGGCCGCCAAAATCGCAGGAACTTGCAAAATGGTTGCGGACCCTGCTGGCGTCGGTACTGGGATGAGGCCTAATGGTGTCAGACTCAGCACAATGCTGATGGCTGCGAGAACGGCCGTAATCACCAGCCAACGTGTCCGCTGGCGAGACTGTGATTGGGTTGCACTAGCAGTCAGTGAACCCGTTTTCATCGATTGAGTATGTTTTGGAGAATCCATCCAAAAACTGTCCCCCTTCTGGTGGAACGTTATGGTTGGCGCAAATCGACTATACCGGACATACGTTTTGCTGTCTAGATGTACAACTCCCGTGCTTGCGGAAGGTGTTATACTGATCCTCGGATATTTCGTAAGTCGAAAATTTTCGGACTAGCACGATATAAGGAGGCGCGACCTTTGCGTCAATCACGCGTCATGTCAGCGTTGTTGATTATTGTTTTGGTTGTCTTATGGGGGATTTCGTTCGCCATTTATAAGGTAGCCTTAAATTACGCTCCACCGCTCATTTTCGCGGGAATTCGAACACTTTTGGGCGGGATTGTCGTTCTTATGATCGCTTTACTCAGCCGGAAACAACCGAACTTTATTAAACACTTCTGGGTTTATGCCATTTCTGCCGTGTTCAATGTCATTCTGTTCTTCGGACTTCAAACTGTCGGTCTCAATTATCTACCCGCTGGGTTGTTTTCCGTCCTTATATATTTGGAACCCGTCCTCGTCGGCGTTTTCGCATGGCTGTGGTTAGGTGAACAAATGACTTGGCGAAAAGTGGTCGGTTTAATTTTCGGCTTCATGGGCGTCGCGGCCATCAGTGCCCGCAGTCTCACTAGCCATGTATCCGGAGTAGGCATTCTCATTGGGATTCTCACTGCCGTCTTTTGGGCGATTGGGACGGTATACACGAAACGAGCACAAGAGCGCGTGGATATGATGTGGCTTCTCGCGATTCAATTCCTCATCGGTGGGATCTTGATCACGATTGCTGGCAGCGCAACCGAGTCGTGGGGCGCCGTTACGTGGTCCGCACCATTCATTCTGGGCACGTTGTTCGGGGGCTTTTTTGGGATCGCGCTGTCGTGGATGATTTGGTTCTACCTGGTCAAATCTGGCGATGCCAGCCGCGTTGCGGCCATCACGTTTCTGGTGCCGCTGATCGCCGTTGTCACAAGCGTTTTGTTCCTTCATGAAGCGGTCAGCGTGTGGTTGGTGTTTGGCCTTATTCTGATTATCTTGGGTATCTATTTGACTAATACACAGAAAAAACGAATCTCCGAAATTCCACCCGTTGCACACACGGGCGTTTCACGTTGACGTAGGGAGGACTGCGCGGGGCTTGTGGCTTGGGCCGGATGGCGGAGCGCGGCTCCGGCCGCCCGAGAACTGTCCGCGCCGCTCCCCCGCATCACACCAGCTTCCAACCCCACGTTGCCACCGCGGCTATTGCGATAACCACGATGGATAACAGCAGGGCGACGACATCTGTCCGCCTTCCACTGAATGACACATAGGACGATCTCGCCTCTCCAGGCCGGTAGCCACGCACTTCCATGGCCAACACCAAGGTTTCACCGCGCTGCAGCGCTCCGATGAAGAGTGGGACAAGTATGGGAAACACGCTCCGGGTCCGCTTGTCGATCCGCCACCACGGCGCCGTACCAAAGTCAGCTCCCCGGGCTGCTTGTGCTTTCATGATGCGCTCCGCTTCTTCGGCGAGCAGAGGCACAAAGCGGAGTGCTATCGTAAACATCATCACCATATCCCGAACCGGCACGCGAATCGCTTGCAAAGGAGACATGAGGCGCTCCAGCGCGTGCGTCAGGTTGGACAATGAAGTCGTCAGAGTGAGTAGACTGACGAGCCACACGATGGTAAAGAATCGGGCGGCTGAAATCACGGCCAGCAAGATGCCAGTCGTTGTGATTTTGAGCCAGCCTGCGTGGATAAGGACGGTGGCGTTCGGGCCGGATCGCGCGAAGATGACCTCAAAAAGTAAAACAATAATGACAATCGGCAAAACGGGTCGAATGCCCGACATACCATAGCCCATGGGCAACTTTGCCATGGCAAAAAGGCAAACCGTCAGTACGAGCAGGCCAAGCTGAACGATCACCGACGGCAACAAGCTGACGGCCAAAATCCAGAGAACAAAACAAAACAGCTTCACCCGTGGGTCCATCCGGTGGATGAAGGAGTCGCGAGGAATATAGCGGCCGATGGTGATATATTTGCTCACTTCAAAGTTGGCCATGGTTGCCCTCCCCCCTTTTCCGGTCGTTGAGCAACGTTCGCAGCCACGCTGCCGCCTCCTCCTGGCGAAGGGGCATGGGCGTGGGAAGTGGCCAGTTCAGCGCCCTGCAAACACCCTCCACAAACGCCGGGCCCTCCGGCAATGTGAAGCCGAGGTGGCGGACGGTGGCCGGATCGCTGAGCCATGCTCTGGGGGTCGTATCCGCGACGACTCTACCCTGATGAAAAACGACAACCCTGTCTGCCAATTCCACCACTTCTTCCAACTGATGCGTGATGAAGACGATGGTCATGCCTCGTTCCTTGCGCAGCCTGCGAAGAACGTCGAGGAGGTCGCGGCGAGCGAGGGGATCGAGGGCGGCTGTCGGCTCATCGAGTACCAATATCTCTGGCTGTGCGGCGAGCACGCTGGCGAACGCGACCTTGCGACGTTGACCGCCGCTCAGGGCATACGTCGGTCGATCGCGCCACGCAAAATCCAGCCCGACCCAATCCATTGCATCCTTGACCGCCTGCCGAGCTTCTTCAACGGTCGCACCGAACCGAAACGGTCCGAACGCGATTTCGTCGCCAATCAACGCTTCGAAAATCTGGGCGTCCGACTTTTGAAACAGCATGCCCACAGATTTTCGCAACCGCTTTGCAGTTTTTCTCTCCGCCCCATCCATGTTGAGGACTTGCACGGTGCCCTTGTCTGCCTGATAGAGTCCATTCAAATAGAGGCTGAACGTTGACTTCCCGGATCCAGTTGCACCGACAATGGAGACAATTTCACCACGGCGAACAGACAACGAAACGTCGATCAGCGCTTGCGTCTCCATCGGCGTGCCTTGTGAATAAACGTGGTTCAACCGGTCAACCCGAATGACTTCGTCATCTGCGCCCACGTCTTCGACTGCCGTCTGCGCGTCTGCGGGAACAGCGCGCAAATCGTCCGTCCCGTCAAGCGTATAAGACGCCGGACGAATTGTCTCTTCGGCCACCGTCCCGGTCGTCGTTCTCTGGGCTGTTTCCCCAACATATGTAGCAAACTGTTTCGTATCGATCACGGACGGCACATCTCCTTGTCCGTTATCGCGAAGCAGTTTTGCTGCGACGGCCTGGATGGGCATGTCGAGATGCAGCCGCTTCAGTCTATCGGCATCGCGAAACAACTCACCCGGAGGCACGTCCATGACAAGCCGCCCCGCATCCAACACGAGTACCCTATCCGCCAGGATAGCCTCATCCATGCGGTGCGTGATAGAGATAATGGTATGGCCGGCTTGCCGCAAGTCATCCATCAAGCGATGCACTTCCTGACGGCCAATCGAATCCAGCATACTCGTCGCTTCGTCGAAGAGAATGCACGTGGGTTCAGGTGCAATGACGGTCGCGATGGCCACCCGCTGCTTTTGTCCTCCCGACAAAGCATGCGGTTCGCGTGTACGGTAAGCCCACATGTTGACTCGTTTTAGCGCATCTTCAACGCGTTTGTGCATTTCGTCGATAGGCATTCGCATGTTTTCCAGTGCAAATGCGACATCCTCTTCCACGACGGTGGCAACACTTTGAACATCTGGATCTTGAAAGACCATGCCAACATACCGCGGTAAATCGGCCTGTTCTACGTAGGTCGAGATCGGCCTTCCTAGCAGCGTTACTTCACCAGATGAAGGGTTAAGAAGACCGGTCATCAATTTGGCTAACGTCGACTTGCCACTGCCGTTCGGTCCAAGGATGGCAACGTGCTCGGAAGGACGGATATCAAAAGAAATGTCAGATAAAGCCTCAACAGTTTGCTCGGCATGTCCTTCCTCGCGCTGGATCGGATATGCGTAGTGAACATGTTTAAATGAAAATAATAATGGCGGGTTTTCCACGGAAATACCCTCCTTTGGGTGCGATCTCACTTGTCCAATTATAAAGGAAGGACTGCGACAAATCAGTCTTTGTGGACAAACAGAGTGGTGATATAATTCAACCAAGTTTAGTGGGGGGATTCCTCTGGAAACAAAAGACCTTCAATTATTTCTCGCGGTCAATCGCAATAAATCCATTTCCCGCACGGCAGAACAACTGTTCATGTCCCAATCGACGGTGACCACGCGTCTCCAGCGCCTGGAACGGGATATTGGCTATCACCTGTTCGACCGAACACCCAACGGGGTGCAATTAACACCTGCAGGAAAAAGGTTTTTACCGCTTGCGGAGCAAGTTGTCTCACTTGAACAACAGATGGTTCAAACGGCGAGCCACCCTGTCCAAACGCTTCGGGTCATGTCGGGGCGCGCCTTCGTGTCGACGGATGTTCCCCAGTGCTTGCACCGAATGCTCCAAGTAGAAGATGTTCGCCTGCAGGTGCGAATGGGACTGTATGAGGACATGGTGGACGCGCTCATAGGCAATCAAGTGGACTTCTGCTTCCTCGGTGAGCCCGTCTATCACCCGCGTGTCCGGCTCATCGAGTTTCCTGACGACGCCATCGATCTCGTCGTACCCGTAGATCACCCCTTCACGCACGACTTTCCAGGTCTCGCTGCGCTGTCCGGACAGCCCATGGTCGCGTTCAGCGACTCCACAGCTCCTTTTCGTAAGCGCATCACGATGCTACTCGCGAAACACGATGTCTTCCCGGATATTCGTATGGAGCTCGACAGCATCGACGGGATCAAAGCCATGGTTGGACACGGTCTCGGGATCTCGTTCTTGCCGAGGCGTACCCTCCACGACAGCGAGGCGAAAGGCTACGTCGCCATCCCAGTCCAGGACAAGGCATTTACCCGACCAACTCTGCTTGCATACCCGGATGCGCTCGAAGATCAGCCGCTGACAAAACGATTCATCGAGATCGTCAGCGAACACTATCAACACCAGGCGCGCTTCCACCCCGATTCATCCGTGTGAGGCAAAGAGAACCGGCAAGCATATGTCATGAGCCGAAGAGGAGGAACTGAGCGGTGCGTCAACCACTGAGCAAAGAAGCTAGGCGCGAGGCCATCTATCGAGGAGCCATTCGCCTGTTCGAGACCAAAGGGTACGAGAATGTGACCATCGCCGACGTCATCGCAGCCAGCAATGTCGCACGCGGAACGTTCTATCTTCACTTTGAGTCTCTAGAAGCGCTGCTCATCGAGTGGTTTGACGACGTCATCGAAGAAACCTGGAGTCACATACGACCGTTTTTGGACGATTTGTCGATCCCGTTCGAGGACTGCACACGCAAAGTGATCCACGAAGTGTTTCAGCTTTATTCGGACAATCCATCGATGTCAAAAGTGTTCTATTGCGGTGGTGGTGAAACATTTATGCGGCGCAGGCATGAGGCCATGTTCGGAAAGCTTGGCGGGAAACTGCTTGAAGCGCTCGTCATCCGCCATCCTGAGTGCCATCACGACATGTCGTGGACGGTGGCGATACTCATCTCCATGATCGGGGACATGGCCCACTTCGCAGGGCAGTACATTGACAAGAATATGAGGAAGCTGTTCGAAGACAGGGTATCTCAATTCGCCATTGCCGGGTTGCGAGAGCACTTGAATCATCCATATATTCCATAAAGATTCTCAATTTATGATAGAATTGCAGCAACGAAAGAATAGTTATCCTGACCTAGAACTGTGTAATGGAAAGAAGGAATCCCGATGACTCAGCCCGTCCTCCCGCGCAAAAAACCGCCTTTTCGGGCGGACCACGTTGGCAGTTTACTCAGACCAGAGCGAGTGAAAACTGCACGTTTACAATTCGCATCTGGTGAGATAACAGCCGATCAATTGCGCCTCGTTGAAAATGCGGAAATCACCCGTATTGTTGAGAAACAAAAAGAAATTGGACTCATGTCCGTAACCGACGGAGAGTTTCGGCGCGCGTGGTGGCATTTTGATTTCCTGGAAAATCTCGATGGCGTCGAAGGATACGATTCGGAGAGCGGTATTCAGTTCCATCAGACACAGACTAAGTCTCATACGGTCCGCGTCGTCGACAAGCTGAACTTTACCAATCATCCAATGATCCAGCACTTCAAGTTTCTTCAAAGTGTTACCGGTGGGCACACGGCGAAAATGACCATTCCGAGCCCTAGTATGCTTCACTTTAGAGGCGAGATCGACAAGCGTGTTTACAGCGACAACGATTCATTCTTTCATGATTTGGCTAGTACGTATAAGAAGGCCGTGCGGGCATTCTATGATGCAGGCTGTCGATATTTGCAACTGGATGACACGTCGTGGGCGTATTTTTGCTCAGAGGAACAGCGCGAACAGATTCGTGCACGCGGCTTAGACCCAGCTGAGCTCATGAACTTGTATGCGAGGACCATTAACGAGGCCGTGGCGGATCGTCCAGAGGATCTAACCATCACAATGCACATATGCCGTGGGAATTTCCGTTCCACATGGATTGCTTCCGGAGGCTACGAACCTGTAGCTGAAACGTTATTTACAGGTCTCAACATCGACGGTTTCTTCCTCGAATACGACAGCGACAGAGCCGGCGGTTTCGAGCCGCTTCGTTTCGTCAACCGTAAGGACCTACAGATCGTGCTTGGCTTGGTAACGTCGAAGTACGGTGAATTGGAAAACAAAGACGATATCAAACGCCGGATCGATGAGGCCGCTCGCTTTGTGGATTTAAATCAGTTGTGTCTCAGTCCGCAATGTGGGTTCGCGTCCACAGAAGAAGGCAACTTACTCACAGAAGATCAGCAATGGGCGAAGCTCCGCCACGTCGTGGAAATCGCAGAAGACGTCTGGAAGTAAGGATGATACGGAGGGCGTGTCATCGGAAGCAGATGACATGCCCTTTTTTACACGGTACCCTGAGATGACCATTTGCTATCGACCAGACGCATGTGACTATGGAAAATAAAGTCGTATACCCAGTAACTTCGCAGTCTTACCCTCAGACTCCCAATTCATCCTAAATTAAAGTCGTATACTGATGAGGTCGCTCCAATCCGTAAATCAAGTGCAGACGGAAAAAAAGATGTATAACGTCTCACCAAAGTGATGGAGTGAAAAGGGTGCGAGAGTAAGAAATGTTTATACTGTTTCGTGTATTTTTATGCTTTTCTTGGACAGGGGTCTTGTTGTGCTAACGCACCCGTTTGTTCAAGAGCAATTCCTATGAGACCCCCTTGTTAATCGCCATCTTCGGATGTAACCGTTAGTCCATTACGTAATAATAGAGCAACAGTCACGCCCACTCCTTCCTTCTTCATACCAGAAAAAGACCCATCGTATATCAAATCACTTCCGCAGGAGGGGCTATTTTTCTTAAGAATGGCTGTTGTTGCCCCAATAGTCTGTGCAACGTTTAGTGCTCGGTAAGCCCCGTCAATAAACTCCTGTGTGACGTCATTCCCCTCACTATCGATAACCTTGGCATTGCCATCAAGTACATCAAATCCATCTCCGCCTACAATCTCTGCAGGATTCCTTGGAGTCGGGAGTCCTCCGAATTGCTCAGGGCAGACAGGCACTGCTTGACGACTTTGAACTAAATTCTCGACTTTTGAATGTAAAGCAGATTGATTATCGTATCTACACTTACAACCGACCAAACAGGCACTCACGATTTTCATGATGAATGTCCTCTCTTACTGCAAAATTAGACACATACTAACTACTTCGAAGGAAATTTATCGTATCCTCTTTTGTCACTAACCTGCCCATAAGCTCAACAAGAGCAGCGCAACGTCAATGCATTTTCATGCAAGCCCGCTACCTGAGGATTGTTCAACTAAAGCCCCCGTTAACTGAGAGCCGATGCCAAAATTACTTTTCACGCTATGTCGGGTAGCGATAATGTGTGGTTCATTAGCTCGGATTTCGCCGGATGCATCACGAATGGGCCGGAGATCTGTGAAAAAACGGCCGTAGGGGTGAAAGTGGGCGCACGAAGCCTGTGGACAACCTTTGCCGAACTCAGTTTCTGTGGATAGTTGTCATTGAGCCCGCTTCAGGCGACTTCGTGTCCAACCCCGGTTCACTGTTCCAACTTGAACGTGAGCACAGTATGCCATCACATGCATACAGAGGATGCACTGGTCGCCGTGTGCTTCTACCGCCTTCCGTCCACGTTTGTGTACACGCCGCAGACTGTATCCGTCTTTCAGCATCCCAATGATCCGCTCAATCCCTGTACGGGCGTCATACAGCGTATAGAATGTACGGCTGTGCTGTGGGAACTCAGGGTCCACCTGGGGCGTCGTCGAAAAATCAATCCGAAACACTCGGCCTTGTGTGGCACCGTTGCAGCACTCGATGTGCTTGTGGTGAGGGCAGACAAGCCCTTCCTGCTTCGCCTGGGGGTTGTGAACTGGACAAGTGAATATGTACTGTTCCTTTTTGAGGTCACACCCCTTTAACTCCATCTTGTGGCCGGCAATGCAATGTGGTACCCCGTAGCGGTCTATCTTATCAATGCCACGGGCATCGCTCGATTTGTCCTTGCGGTTCCTGGGATTAATGGGAGCAAGCAGTTTCGCTCCTAGCACATCCTTTGTTACTTTCTGGTTCCCTGGAGTCTGGTAAATCCCATCCGCCAGCACATACCGAACGGGCTCTGCCAGTTCCTCAAACTCAGATTTGAATCTCTCAAGTGTAGGCTGCAACGTGAGGGCGTCGTGCTCTCCGCCCTTGCACACCTCCCGGGTCAGCGGCAGTTGCCCCTTCGCCCCGCTGAGCAACGAAACCTTGTGGCCTACATAGGACACAGCGGTACTTTTGCGTACAATGCCAACGTTATCGTCAGTGGGTACCTTGGGACAGTCACAGTCTTCATTGTGGCCGCAGGTTTTCATCTGCTTTCCGTATGTCGCCTCCGCTTCAACATGGGTCGTATCGGCGACCAACGTGTCTTCGGTCTCGATGACGCCTTGCTTCAGATTAAACTCCACAACCAGTTGTCGAGCCTTTTCCCATAATCCGAAGTCAGTCATGATTTGGTCGAAGCGGGCAAACGAGCGGTAACTGGGGAACTTACCCGTAAACCCGCAAGCTTCGGCAAACAGCGGATTTGAGCGAACCTGCAGGTAGACACTCTCTGCCATGATCTCGACGTACATCAATCGAGCAAGTTCGAACGCGCGCATCATAGGCATAAAGTTGTGAGGCTTGCGGCCCGATTGACTTCGCCCGACTCCGGACGTATCATCTACCTGTTCGATTGGTGTCGGGAGTTCCAAGCCCAAAGCAGAGCCGTTTGCATTGCTGGCTTTGTCCGACCGATTCATCCGTTCCTTACGCAACGAGGCATACAGATGCTGGTAGTATTCTTGCTCGATACCACGAAAGATGCTCCAGGGGAATGTCAGTGCCGGGAGAACAAACGGAACGTCCAAAAACCTTTCCCATTGATGAGGAATCAAGGGAAAAGGAATCAACGCAGATTGGGTTTGTTGTGATATAATCGGCATCGCCATGGATCTTCTCCTTTGTAGTAGATAGGCTTTGGACGGCTCTATTCTACCAAAAGAGGGCTCCGTGGTATATTTATGCCCAGCACCAAACCGATGATTTTCATCCACCATGATTTTCCTGTCTTTAGCTCGTAATCGACTCTGTATAAATAACCAAAAATCATCGATAAACATACAAATCACGTCAGTTCGCATAGAAGCACCGGCCATTGGCGCGTCTATTTAACTGCTGTCGCATTATTCCAATTGCTTTCACGAAATAAAGTGAACCATATCCTACACCCGACTTGCCTGTTACAACGGGCAATTATTCAATTGTGGCATCGGCTCTGAATAAGACAGGCTTGGGAATCTGTCGTTCTAACTGTGCAGCCCATTTATGAAAAAGTCGATAGTTTCCAACTCATCTTCACTTAACGATCGGTGAAGGCGATTGACTAATTCTTCAGCGATAGATGATTTATCGCCTTGGAACACCTGTATTAGTGTAGCGATGTTTTTTAGAACGGACAGTTCATGCTGATACTCTGCTTTAGTTAAAGGCTTGTCTTGGTGTGATAAAAAGCAAAGTTCCACATCATACTGCTCTAGTTTTTGAATTAATTTAAGTGTCTTTTCGGCTGTGTAGCTCCAGTTCATTGTATTTGCGTACATCGCATCTCCGACAAAGAGCACTTTTTCTTCAGGAATATAAACAACGCTTGAGTCGTAAGCGTGATCCCCGCCGACGTGTTCAATTAAACAACTAACCCCACCTAAATCGATCGTCACTTGATCGGTATATGTAATGTTAGGTAATGGAAAAACGACATCCCGTTCGGTTCCAAGTTCCTTTTTGATGTTTTCTGCAGAAGATGAAGTCTGGGTTTTGTCTTTAACCCGTTGGTCCAAAGCTTCATCCGTCCAACTCAAGTATTGTAATTTTTTAATTTCATCACGTGTATTGAAATGTGAGATAACTGGAATTTTGAATTCACTTAAGCCAAAAACATGGTCCCAATCATGATGGGTAATCACTAACCAGTCTCCTTGTATGTTCAAGGCTTTTAGCTGCTGCAGAAATAACGTTGCATGGCGTGAGGAATTTCCCGCGTCAATTAATAGAGTTCTTTCTGAACCTACAATTGCGGCTAGGAGTGGGCGGTCCGTTTCATGACTTGGAGGTAAAAATAAACTGCGATCTGATATTTTAACTAGCTTCTGCATTCTTCTGCTAAACTCCCTCTGGATATGCCTTTGCCCAATGATAAGGCTGAATTTCTTTTAGAGTTTTGAAAATCAAGTCACCACTTTCAGAGTAAACGGCTGCCTTTACGTTTCCCCCCCAATAAAACAACCTTTCTTGGCAAACACCGCAGGGGGTCAAAACTTTAAATTTAGAGTTTTCATCGTCGCGCGTCACACAAATGGAATGGGTAACCTCATCATTAAGCTTATGAGCTTCACAAATCGCCCCCGTTTCCATACATAGTTCAGTAGACGCTACAATCACATCTGGTGCGACACTGGTCAAAATATGACCACCTTTTGTGTACATTGCAGCCGCTCCGCCCCAACCGCTTGGGTATCTCTTTTGAATTAACTCAACTGCCGACTCAAACAATTTTTGTTCAATATTCACTATAATTCCTCCTGAATTCTTCTTAAACACTTCTGCCCAAGAGCGACAGAAGCACCATGACTTAGGACCGTATAATCATGCAATCCATCGACCGAGGAATTCTTCAGTTAATGCGCCCGATAGCTGAACAAGGAAGAGTCTAACGTGTCGATAAACTCTCCTTTGCACGGCTGGTTATTTTGCGGATAAAATCGCCCTTATTCTCCGTGTAAGCGTCTCTGTCGTGCTTATATATTTCAGCTAATTTTAGCTTCAGGCTCTCATACTCACTTGCAACAGATGGGTACATCCTCAGATAGTCCCTGAAATAGATTCTATCCCATAGAAATGCTTGATTCCTTGTACCCATATGGATATGAAACGATATTTCCTCTAAGCCCGTCGGAGTATACCCCTTTACGAACATCAAGTGCGAGGTTTGTTCTTGCATGAGGATATAGTTGTTTTCACTCATTTTACTGATGATTAACTCGTTGACTCCAGGTGCATCAGGTATCTCCACCAGAATATCAATTGTGGGTTTTGCCGATAGATTGGGTACAGCCGCACTTCCAATATGTTCTACACTCAAAGCTGTTTCCGGCCCAAGAATGTTTACAATTATGTTCCTCTCTTGTTCATACGATGTAGTCCATTTTGCGTCATACTCTACAACCGTGATGGGATATAGCTTCCCGAGTTCTTCTTTGTCCACCTCATACTCCTCCTTACTCGATTAGTACTAGGTTGGTGATGGTTCGGAAACGGCTCGCAGAGCGCGAGGGGAACGTATTTTGAAGGATTCGCTCCCGTTAACTGAAAAGGGAGCCTGCCTAAAGTCCCGATGAGAGGTTAATCAGCATGATGATTTTCGAAATCAATCCAATCTGATTTTTCCAATTCGTAAAAACATTCCCCGTTAAAATAATCGTATTGGGTTGATAGCCCCGAAATACTGCCAACTCGTCTTAAACCGATTTTTTCAAGGACACCTAGAGAAGCCAAATTATCCTTATCTGCGAACCCAACTATTTTATTAAGCTTCAGGTCGTAAACCCGTATTTCAGCAGAGCGTTAGCCGTTTCCGTTGCATACCCATTTCCCCAGTAATCGCAGTCAATACTATAAAGACTTCCGTAAGTGTGCGATCGAACTCCGGACCACCTAATCCGCAATACCCAATAACAACTCCAGATTCTTTCACTTGCACCGCAAAGAAATACCGGAACCCTTTAATAACCTGTTGGTCTGCATATAAGCTCTTCGCAAAGTTAAGGAAGTTATAGGCGTCATCCATACTCATCCAAGGTTCATCAGGAGTATATTTGGTCATTTCAGGTTTACTTTGGATCCTGTACATGGCCCTACAATCATTTTCAGTGAAAGGTCTAAGAATCAATCAGGATGTTTCGATTTTGAAATCTTGCGATATCATTTATTACGCCCCTTTAGCTTTCGACGATCCAACGTCTACTAAATACATTAGTAATCCTAATATACTTACTATTGCGTACTCCTGCCCTCTAATGCAATAAACACGGTGTATTGAACTTTGCATTTTCATACGATATGCCGAGCAATATTTTCTTGGATAAATGCCCCCCGTATACGCAAGTAGATTTCCTACGAGATTTCTACAAAAATGGTACGTCTCACAATTTCGAGAGACATGCCATCAGTTCATAACGACATAATCCATTCTTTGGTTGGGGCAGACTATAGGGCTTTCCGCCCTACATGCTCCGAAAACTGGAAACGTCTATGTAGCGTGCGACTTTTTACATAGTTGAAGCTTCCATCGTTTGTTTCATCGTCCTAGCTAGCCGTTCAACGCGCAGTCGGACTTCTTCTGCAAATTCATTAGGCAAAGAGTCGGTTATACAAACCAGCCGACTATTCTTTTCGCCCGCTGAAAACACTTGAAACGAAGCATGGTGGTGTGTAAGAGGCACGGGGCCGTCAATCACTGCATATGCCATCCTACGTGCCTCTTCATCCACGGCTACGATAAGCTCTCGCGCCATTCCACCACTTGAGAAGGTAAGAATTCTAATGTCACCGTCCATGGTAGTATCCACGACTTGGTCAGGAACCAAGCGACGATGGACAGCGCCAATATCGCGTATTGCATCCCAAACATACTCGGGAGTCCTAGCGGTCAAAATATCCTCACGGATTGAACCCAACCACTGCACCTCCCTTAGACGCAAAGTCACGGATCCGAATTGCGGGATTCATTTGCCTAAAATCATGATCGCGTCCGTTTCGTCTGAAAAATGTTCCCCACATCCTATGTGCGCAGGGTAGCAGAAGCTCATGAATCCATATATTGCTCGTCTGGCTCATGTAAAGCTGCGAACAAAATTTTCTCTGCGACAAATTCAGGAGTATCAACCATGGGAGAACCTTCTCGTCGCTGCTGGCTTACACGCGGAGTTCCTAGAGCGTTTTTACCAAAATCCGTTGCGGTCGAGCGCGGATAAACTGTAATTACGCGAATATTCTCTGAGACTAATTCACTTCGAGCCGTATCGGAAATCATGTTTAAAGCGGCTTTGGTAGCTGCATAGGCTCCCAATCCAGGAATACTCATCTTGGAGACCACTGAACTGATATTGATAATCAGTCCTCCACCTTGCTTTTGCATGATAGGGATTACAGCTTGCATAGCTGCTATCGGTCCAAACACATTGAGGTCGATGATCTTTCGGAAGTCATCTGGGCTGAGGTCAGCAATCGTGCCAACTGCAGCCTGCCCTACGTTATTGATGATCACATCCAGACGACCAAAGTGGCGCACCGTCTCCTCAATAGCTCCGCGAACTTGCTGCGGATCGCTCACGTCGGCAGGCAAAGCAATCGCGTCACTTCCCTGACTCTGCAACTCCTCGGCGAGATGTTTGAGTACATCGGCAGACCGAGCTACTAGTGCGAATTTAGCACCAGCAGTGGCAAAGCGGCGGACTGTGGCTAAACCGATACCAGCGGATGCTCCGGTAATCAAAACGACCTTATCACGAATATCCATAATAGCTCTCCCTTTCATTGGAGGATTAACCAAACGACCTTTGGGAAGAATTAGTCAAACAGCTTATAAAACGTTAACCGGTTAATGAAAAGAGCAAAACAGATCGGCTCCAAAGTGCTATGTTCGCGGATCGTCAGGGCTCCGGTGGGATGTCTTCAACATTCTGATGCATGTGTTTAATCAGGCGCATCAAAAAGGCCCGTTCGACTTCAGAGAGCCCGGCAAGCATTTGCTCCTCAAAATGGCTTATAGCCTGTGGGATAACACGCTCAAGTGCCTGCCCTTTCTTGGTCAGTTTTACAATTACTACTCGAGCGTCAACGGGATGAGGATGTTTTTCCACGAATCCTTGGCGGGTCATCCGTTGAACGGTTCGGGTGATCGAAGGAGTTTCAACATCCAGTCGTTCGGCTATTTCCCCTACCGTCAGACCATCGGGTCTCTCCCATAGAAGTTCGAGGAGGTACTGCTGACCGGAGTGAACTCCATAGCGTTGAAGCTGTTGCCCCAAAGCTTGCTTAGATTTTCGTGCAAGATTCGCGAACACTCGCAGAAACGATTCTGTTTGCATTTGTCAACATCCAATCTAGTTTGGCGTATTTATTAACCGGTTAACAAAATTAAACTACACCCGGTTGCTCTTGTCAATCATGTACAAACATGCTTATCGTGACGTTGAGGTTGCGGAACAGCCGACATCCACGTTCAGTACGATTTGAACGAGTCTCCTGTATCGATTCGGTGGGCTACTCGTTCTCTTTACGCGTTCTATAGTCTTCACCACACAATACGAGGCTCTACTGCCTCTTCTCCCTTTCAAGGATATACCCACTGCTCTGCATCCAATTCATGCACCTAAGGAAGTGATCATTCTTGATTTTTATTCTCTCACTGTTCAAAAACTCAGTCACCTACTAGGGTTTCTACAAGTGACGCTATTGCGCACTCGTGCCCTATAGCGACGGAAACCAGGCTCATCGTAAATGTATATTCATACAATGCAACCCACGATCCTTGTTGCAGGTTTGCCCCCGATAGTTCAAGAATCGTCAACAAAATAGCCTATGTAAAAGTAAAAACCACGAATCAACTGGTCCGTGGTCTTTACATGGTCGAGGCAAGCCGTGGAGTAGCAAATCCACAATCCGTCGCTGCGTGACTGCCTTTATACTTCCCTCTATGCGAGTTGTGTGATAACAAGGTGTGCTGACACAGGCCTTGTTCCTCCAGCGAGAGGAGTGATGGTTAGGGCCGTTGATTCGCCAGCAGGATTCCGTACAGTGAGTACGGAATTGACGGCTGTCGTTGTCACAAGAGCCATTTCTACTATCTGAGAAGTACCGGTTGCTCTTCCGACCACCGTATAGGCTAGGTCAGCACCATTGAGAGTTAAAATCAGTTGGCCCGCTTCGGTCACACTCACCTGAAACAAGACCTGGTAGGTGCCAATTGCACCTAAGTTAAATGAACTGGGACCAGTACGGGTAATAGTAGTCCCACTAGTAGGTCCATCTTCCGGAAAACTTACGTCTGTACCTGGAGCAACTGTTGCTGAATTATCAGGAGGCATCAATGCATAAAAATCTGCAAAGCTTAATACCCCTGTTGCTCCAGTAGCACCTGTAGACCCCGTAGCTCCGGTGGCGCCTGTAGGCCCAGTAGCTCCTGTTGTTCCAGTAGGTCCGGTTGCACCGGTAGCCCCTGTTGTTCCAGCAGGTCCTGTTGCACCGGTAGCGCCTGTTTCTCCGGTAGCCCCAGTTGCACCAGCAGGTCCGGTTGCACCGGTAGCGCCAGTTGTTCCAGCAGGTCCGGTTGCACCGGTAACGCCTGTTTCTCCGGTAGCCCCAGTTGCACCAGCGGGTCCGGTTGCACCGGTAGCGCCTGTTTCTCCGGTAGCCCCAGTTACACCAGCAGGTCCTGTTGCACCAGTAGCGCCAGTTGTTCCAGCAGGTCCGGTTGCACCGGTAGCGCCTGTTTCTCCGGTAGCCCCAGTTTCTCCGGTAGCCCCAGTTTCTCCGGTAGCCCCAGTTTCTCCGGTAGCCCCAGTTTCTCCGGTAGCCCCAGTTTCTCCAGTAGCCCCAGTTACACCAGCAGGTCCGGTTGCACCAGCAGGTCCGGTTGCACCAGTAGGTCCGGTTGCACCAGTAGCGCCCGTTGTTCCAGCGGGTCCAGTTGCACCGGTAGCGCCAGTTGCACCAGCAGGTCCAGTTGCACCGGTAGAGCCCGTTGTTCCAGCAGGTCCTGTTGCACCAGTAGCGCCTGTTTCTCCAGTAGCCCCAGTTACACCAGCAGGTCCGGTTGCACCAGTAGCGCCCGTTGTTCCAGCAGGTCCGGTTGCACCGGTAGCGCCTGTTTCTCCGGTAGCGCCTGTTTCTCCGGTAGCGCCTGTTTCTCCGGTAGCGCCTGTTTCTCCGGTAGCCCCAGTTTCTCCAGTAGCCCCAGTTTCTCCAGTAGCCCCAGTTTCTCCAGTAGCCCCAGTTTCTCCAGTAGCCCCAGTTTCTCCAGTAGCCCCAGTTTCTCCAGTAGCCCCAGTTACACCAGCAGGTCCGGTTGCACCAGTAGCGCCCGTTGTTCCAGCGGGTCCAGTTGCACCGGTAGCGCCAGTTGTTCCAGCGGGTCCGGTTGCACCGGTAGTGCCCGTTGTTCCAGCGGGTCCGGTTGCACCGGTAGCGCCAGTTGCACCAGCAGGTCCGGTTGCACCGGTAGAGCCCGTTGTTCCAGCAGGTCCGGTTGCACCGGTAGCGCCAGTTTCTCCGGTAGCCCCAGTTACACCAGCAGGTCCGGTTGCACCAGTAGCGCCCGTTGTTCCAGCGGGTCCAGTTGCACCAGTAGCGCCCGTTGTTCCAGCAGGTCCGGTTGCACCGGTAGCGCCTGTTTCTCCGGTAGCGCCTGTTTCTCCGGTAGCCCCAGTTTCTCCAGTAGCCCCAGTTACACCAGCAGGTCCGGTTGCACCAGTAGCGCCCGTTGTTCCAGCGGGTCCAGTTGCACCGGTAGCGCCAGTTGTTCCAGCGGGTCCGGTTGCACCGGTAGTGCCCGTTGTTCCAGCGGGTCCGGTTGCACCGGTAGCGCCAGTTGCACCAGCAGGTCCGGTTGCACCGGTAGAGCCAGTTGTTCCAGCAGGTCCTGTTGCACCGGTAGCGCCAGTTTCTCCGGTAGCCCCAGTTACACCAGCAGGTCCGGTTGCACCAGTAGCGCCAGTTGTTCCAGCGGGTCCAGTTGCACCGGTAGCGCCAGTTGTTCCAGCAGGTCCTGTTGCGCCGGTAGCGCCTGTAGGCCCATAAGGTCCTGTAATTCCTTTGATTATGACTTTAATTTCTTGTTTGACTTCGCACCTACATTGCCTGTGTCCGCACTGCTTGCAACGTTCCTTTCTACATTGACAATGCCTGTGTCCGCACTGCTTGCAACGTTCCTTTCTACATTGACAATGCCTGTGTCCGCACTGCTTGCAACGTTCCTTTCTACATTGACAATGCCTGTGCCCGCAACGATGGCAGGATTCAGACATAAGTTCACCCCCTAAATGTTTCCTATATTCGTATGGGGGGGGTGCCTTAATTTGAAACGGCACTTGTCCTTTGCGTATGTCTAGGGGGGAGGGCCGACATTTTAACCGTGACATCTTGAAGGGGTGAAGAATATGAAATGAGGAGACTAACATGATGGCTTGTGAGGTGCTTAGATGATTAACATCAGCCTCTGTATGATTGTAAAAAACGAATCGGGAGTCATTAGCCGATGCCTGGACTCCGTGAAGGACATTGTAGATGAAATCATAATTGTTGATACAGGCTCTACCGACAATACCAAAGCAATCGTGAGTCGGTACACTGACAAAGTTTTCGATTTTGAATGGAATGATGATTTTGCATCTGCTCGGAATTTTGCATTTAGCCATGCTTCGATCGACTACATCTTGTGGCTCGATGCAGATGATGTGCTCCTGGAACCAGAGAGACAGAAGTTGCTCCAGTTGAAGCAAACCCTTGATCCTGCTGTCGATGCAGTTTCTATGCATTATCATCTTGCATTTGATTCCGAAGGAAATGTGACTTCCAGCTTGCGGCGTAATCGCTTAGTCAAACGACTCAATGGGTTTCAATGGCACGGAGCTGTACACGAGTATTTAGCCGTGGGCGGCAACATTCTAAACAGCGACATCGCCATTACTCATCACCCTGTTGAGCACGACTCTGACCGTAACTTTCGCATCTATGAACGCCGACTTGCTGCAGGGGAGACATTCACACCTCGTGACCTTTTTTATTATGCAAACGAATGCTTGGACCATAAGAAATATGAACAGGCCATCGAGTATTACTTGAAGTTTCTGAATTCAAAGCAAGGATGGGTTGAAGATAATATTAGAGCGTGCGGAAAACTGGCCGATTGTTATGACCATTTAGGAGATATTGAACGGGAACGAAAATATACACTGAAATCATTTGAGTACGATACTCCACGTGCAGAATTTTGCTGTCGGCTTGGATATGGATTTATGCAAAAAACTGAATGGCAGAAGGCGATTTTCTGGTACAAACTCGCAACCCAACTTGAAAAACCAAAGGACAGTTGGGGATTCTTCAACGAGGTCTGCTGGACGTGGCTGCCCCATATACAGCTCTGTGTTTGCTATGATCGACTAGGAGAATACAAACTAGCTTATGAACATAACGAAATTGCACGTAAATATCGACCTAATGATGAACAGGTGTTACACAATAAAAAATATTTAGAGTCTGTAATCAACAAGTAGGCAAGCGTTCTCGCATCGTACATCTTTTTTGCATTACGACCTATTCGCAACAGATGATATCGCTTTCTCGCATTAAAGAAATCGAGAGTGGGCTACCCAACGACGGTCCAATCGTGGATTCTTCCGCCCTTTAACGCAATAAGGGGTGCCCGTGACTTCTGTCGCTAAAGCCCCATTTAGTCCAATAACGATTTAGATATATTGGAAAAGAACCGTATGGTATCGTCAAACGCCTGCCTAGATGCCAATTCGGAGTAGTTATGGTTTTGAGGATCTGCGAATCCATGTAGCCCATCGTACTTGTGAACACTCACGTTGACTTTCTCACGTAGTTTCGCAATCACTTCATCCACGTTGAAAGATGTCTCTTGTATCGGGAGTAACAATAATGAAGGGCATTGGGGCTGCATACCCAGGTAGTCTCGAATACGTGACCCATAATAAGCAACTAAGGCATCAACCAATCCTGGCTCTGCACCACATAGCCATGCAGTAGTGGCTCCAACACGGTATCCAACGACATACACAGTTGAATATATCGTTCTCAATTGCCTTAGCGTAAAACGAGCATTGTCCGCTACTTGCATGAAACCCACATTCATGAAGTTCTTGTATGCTATGTCCTCCTGATCATAACTGTACCGTTCATCTTTGCCCACTAAGTCAGGACACACTACGTCATACCCAACTTCTGATAATCGTTCGCAAACATTTTTTATGTGTTGATTTACCCCATAGATTTCGTGAAGAACTACAACAACTGTGTCTGAATGGTTGTGGTATGTTAGTATCACTTAATTTCCTCCAGTCATCTTCCCTAATGTCGCATAACCGTTAACTGCAGAACGATCTGTCGCTCTTGCCCCCGTCGGTACCACAATGGTGAATCTACACTACTTCTCTCTACGCTCCCGTCAGAGGTCATTGTTGAAAACCTTGCAGGACCACCAAGGGAATCGCGAAATGCCATTGAATGCTGTCAAACGGCTCTTTTTAACAATCTAGATGTCCTCACTGGGGTGACTGAATTCAATGGTATCTAGGTCCTTTGAACAAAAACGCGTTGAACCCTTTAATAGAAGCACTTAGCCAAGCCCCTGCTGCCGCATAGCCGGACACGACATCACTGGGATAGTGCACACCGAGGTAAATCCGACTGACCCCCGTTATCATGATCATCAATCCACTAGCCGTACAAAGTAAGATTTTTAACAATCCATTGGTTAGTTGTCTGCAAATGAAATAGCATAGTGTCCCGTAGAACATGACCGAACCCATTGAATGGCCGCTTGGGAAACTGTATCCGTGAGCAGGAACCAACCGATGAATGTCCGGGCGCTGTCGTCTGAAAATATACTTCAAACCTTCATTGAACCCTGCTCCTGCTGCATTCGCAATGATCATACATGTGGCTTCCCGTATTTGTCCTTTACGACAAAAAGTCATTGCAACGAGCATGACCAAAACGGAAATCGATATTGGAGAACCTAAGAATGTGAAAAATTTCATCAGTCGGGTGTTTGGAGCATCAATTTTTCTTTGGACTACATTAATGATTCGCGTGTCAAAGCCAAGCAATCGGTGGAGTTCCAGTTTTTCGACAAATAGAGCGAACGTGATGAGAAACGAAATAATGAACAGTCCGGAAGAGAGCAATTTTTTCTTTTGATGCGGGTGCATGGATACCCTCCTTTCCCGTGTGCCTAGTGTGTGACATCGAACGGAGGTGTATTTACAGGTAATTTATGGGAGATCTAATTCATTCTTCGTACTTACAAAAGCATGCTTGATAACAAAACCGGAAAACATACAAGGAAATGTGTAAGGGTAAGTGAACCGTCAGCGTCTGTACGGGTTTGACAGAGACGAGAAGTGAAGTTCTTGAGGTGGATTTTCTGGCTGTATTTTGTAAACACCGTCCTTATGTTAGTTGTAGCGATTCGTGAGGCACGCCGACCAGCTCAGGCGTTGACGTGGCTTACTGTCGGGTTTGTTTTGCCGATCCTCGGGTTTGTAGGCTATCTCATTACGTCCAACCCCTTGCGAATTCGTAGGGAAAGACTAACCTCCCCATACAATGAGTCGGACAAGCTGCCTGATTCATTTAGCCGCTCATCTTCGGTTATTGCCCATTCGTTACGCCAATTCTCTGTTCATGGGCTTAAAACTAGTCGAGTCCAGGTACTTACAAATGGCAGCGAAACATTCGCGACACTCATGGAATCCTTACACAACGCGCAACGAACCATTGATTTGGAGTATTACATCTTCCGGCATGACGGCATTGGCAGTCGCATGACAGAACTGCTGATTGAGCGTGCCAGGGAAGGCGTACGAATCCGTTTTATTAGAGACGGATGGGCAAGTCGCAAATTCCCGCGGAGTGAGATCGCCCGGATGATGGATGCTGGCATCGAATGCCGGACGATGTTCCCGTTGCGTTTCCCTTGGGTACTGTCCACGCTAAATTACCGCGACCACTGCAAAATCGTCGTAATCGATGGAAGAGAAGCGTTTACGGGTGGAATTAACGCTGGGGATGAGTATCTTGGATTGAACCCGAATATCGGGTTTTGGCGGGACACCCATCTACGAATCGTTGGTGAAGTCCAATCCGACTTGCAGGACATTTTTGACGCCCATTGGAAAATCGCTTCGCCAGAACGGGTACTGCTAAGGAGAGGGAGTGAAAGAGCTCAATACCGATTACGGAACATCGAAGCGCCGATCGCCGCCCACTCTCGATTGTCAACCGCTTGGAATACAGAGATAGCCACCTTTGGTGGTACGTCGGAAACCGAGTTGAGCACAGAAAGGCCCTACGCTTACGTACAGACATTGGAAGGGAACCCCGAGATTCCGACTCAAATCGTTCGCCAGGCGTACTTTACTTGCGTTACTCAAGCCGACAAGACGATTGATATCACGACCCCGTACTTTATTCCTGACGCGGATATCATTATGGCGATAAAGACAGCAGTAGCTCGTGGTGTGCGCGTACGGTTGCTGGTTCCACATCGCGTGGTTCCTGGAGTGGTAGGTCCTGCAAGTCGCACCTACTACGGAGAACTCGTGGAAGCCGGAGTTCACATTTACCTGTATGACAAGGGCATGTTACACGCAAAGGTAATGACGATCGATGGAGAACTGTCTATTGTAGGCGCAGCCAACTACGACATGAGGAGTTTTCGTCTTGATTACGAAGTGTGTGAAGTCGTGTACAACGTAGACGTCGCGCGAGGACTGACGGAACAATTTAATCGTGATGTCTCGAATTCCATACCACTTCGGATTGAAGACCTACAAAGACGTTCTGTTCCACAACGCATTCGGGAGCAGGCAGCACGGCTGCTTTCACCTCTTTTGTAGATGATATACATTTTGAGCATCTGATGCACCAGTTGCCAACATGAACTCTATCGTTATCATAGAAATTCATAATTGGACCCCGTAAGTTAAATAAGAACATCCACAGCCTATAACATGAAACAGAGTTGCAATGGGTTTCTTTTTGTTTTCCAAAATTCATTGTTACAATAATCTCAGATTACATTACGACGATTAGTTATACACCCTTCATTTACACTAGAACTTTGGAGAAAGAACCATGGCTGTTAGTAACTGCAAAAGATATGACAGGTTATTTCAAAAAACAGTACGGGACATATGCCCGCAGTGTATCAAGGAAGAAAAACAGCTACTCGAAGTTGTACGGTCCTACTTAAAGAAACATCCAATGGCCACATTGCCCGAAGTGGTACATTAAACCGATATTCCCATTGAGGTTGTATCCCAGTTTTATTAAGGAGGGTGTTCTACTTCTCATTGATTTTCCTAATATGACCATCCAATGTGAACGATGCGGGACTCCTACCAACATGGGACGATTCTGCAAAAATTGTACTGAGGAAATGACAAAAGAATTAGCTAACGCGACAGAGATAGTAAAAAGCCTAAGCACTGATACGAAAAAAGTAGGCTTTTACTCAAGGAGTTAACACAAAAAAATCCCGACACCGCGCTAACATTAGCAATGTCGGGGAGAGTACGGGTGAAATAACTTGACTAGGAATACAGTATAGAGCGAACAGAATACTCTAAGCAACGTTGATAATAACTTACAGAAAAATTCTTTGGATCAAAAGAGGGCACTCCTTAGTAGAAGAGCCCTGTTTGTCATTCTTGAACTCACTGTACCTTAACTCTGGCGACGTTATCCATTCAATTAGCTGTCCAAAATCTGACCGTTCAAAGTATTGAAGTAGAATCATTTTAGCCACTCCCAATTTATCTATAAAAACAAGTATAAACCTAACGATAGCACCATAGCGGTAGCCCCTTGGGAACTGTATTTTCATGCACAGGTGTTTACGCCCGAGTCCTGATATAAGCCTCCGTTAACCGAAGAACATCATGTCATATCCCGCAGTGGTGCAGATAGCAGTCACCGTGGCCTACGCGTTTAGACATTGCAATGACTCTCAAGCGTACTGATTACTTCATTACGGTCTCAGTCGATTTTCCACCTTCGAAGTATTGGATAAGATTTGGTTTGTAGTCATAATACAATAAGTCAACCCTTGCGTCCTTTAAGGGCTGCACGATGTCAATAAAAATGACTAGGAGACACGCTCTCAGATGAAAGAAAAGTACTATGATAAATTGCTGCATATCAAGACAGGTGGAAATCAAGAATTTCCAAGTGGTTTCCACTATTACCGTTATGAGCCCACCCCTTACAGTGCACTCGAACAACTTTTTGAATCGTATGAAGTAAAGAGCAGCAATCGCTTGGTTGATTTCGGGTGCGGAAAAGGGCGGTTGAACTTTTTCGTCCATTATCTTTTTCAAGCATCGGTTGTGGGTGTCGAAATGAACGAGACTTTTTATCAGAGTGCGCAAGAAAATCTAAAGAACTACATCAGAAGAAACAGAGTTAGCAAACGGCAAATTCAGTTCTATCACTGCTTAGCAGAGGATTATCGTATCAATCCATCCGATGATCGTTTTTATTTTTTTAACCCGTTTTCAGTCCAAATCTTCATGAAAGTAATCGGCAACATCTTAAAGTCCTTTGAAAAAACGCCTCGAGAATTGGACCTTCTTTTGTACTACCCGTTAGATGACTATATTTTCTTCCTGGAAAACGAAACCCCATTTGAACTGCAAGCGGAAGTTACCTTAGGAGATTTGTCCGTTAATAACCCGTATGAGCGGTTTTTGATTTATCGGTTGGGTGTATAAGAGTAGGCGAGACAGAGTGATAAAACATCACCTGTAATCCTGCCGCTAGTGTAAAACTCTATTCTTCAGTACACGACTTTATTTTTCGATTTACAACTTTCCATGGTCAGCATATACAGTACTAACAACGGTTCCCTGATTCCTTGTTTACATCGATGGTATCCCAAGAAGGGTCCCAACGTCGTAAGTTCGGGTAAGATCGTGCCCAATACAAGCCAAAAGGCCGCCCACACGGGGCGGCCTCGACGCTTGAACCTGTTACTTATTCAAAACATCTTTTACGATGCTATACACGTTGTCCTCAGTAAATCCATATTCCTTGACGACAATGTTCCCGGGTGCGGAAGCGCCGAAGCGATCGATCCCGACAACCTTACCCGCGGAACCCACGTACTTATACCAGCTCATGGGGTGCGCCATTTCAACGGCGACGCGCTTGGTGACATTCGCAGGGAGCACTTGTTCCCGGTAGCTTGCGTCCTGTCCGTCAAACACTTCGAGCGACGGGAAGCTGACGACGCGAACTTTCACACCCTCGTCCGCAAGCTTCTTGCCGACTGCGAGGACCAGGTGGACTTCGGAACCGGAGGCTAACAAAGCGAGATCGGACCCGTCACCGTTCTGGTAAATGACGTAGCCACCCTTATCAAACGAATCCTTGTTCGCCTTAATTTCGTCCAGGGTCGGCAATCCTTGACGCGTCAGTGCCAAGGCAACTGGCGCATCTCGGTGTGTCAGAGCGTACTTCACGGCGAGTCCTGTTTCTGTGCCGTCGGCTGGACGGAACACGCGAAGACCAGGAATCACGCGCAGCGAAGCGAGCTGCTCGACCGGCTCATGCGTGGGCCCATCTTCACCGACAGCGATGCTGTCGTGTGTGAGGATGTACATGGCCGGCTGTTTCATCAGTGCTGCCAAACGCACGGCTGGTCGGAGATAATCGACGAAGACGAGAAACGTCCCCGCGTAGGCGAAAATACCGCCGTGTAGTGTCAAGCCGTTGAGCATGGCACCCATCGCGTGCTCGCGTACGCCGTAGAATACGTTTTTGCCGGCGTAGTCCGGTTGTTGGAAATGTTCCTCGTTTTTGATGAGCGTCTTGTTCGATCCCGACAAGTCAGCCGATCCACCAAGCAACGTCGGCATGTGCGGTGCGATGGCGTTGATGACTTTGCCGAACGCATCGCGCGTTGAGGTGGAATCCTTGAATTCCGGAAGGACAGCGTCAAAGTCGACGTTCGGGTCCCCGGCGAGCGCCTTCTCCAGTACCTCGGCGTCCTTCGGAAACGCGGATTTGTATGCCTCGTATGCTTTCTGCCAGTCTGATTCTTCAGCCTGCACGCGACTCTTCAGGTCAGCGAACAGCGTGCGAATCTCGTCCGGAACGAAGAACTCTTCGTACTTCCAGCCATACGTCTCTTTTGCGAGTTTTGCTTCGTCCGCACCGAGCGGGCTTCCGTGTGCGCCAGATGTACCCTGTTTGTTTGGCGCACCGTAGCCGATGACCGTCTTCACTTCAATCAGCGTCGGCGCGTCTTTGAATCCTTTCGCTTGTGCAATGGCTTGTTCGATCTCGTCCAAGTCATTTCCGTCCTCGACGCGAAGGACATTCCAGCCATACGCACGATAGCGCATTTTTACATCCTCTGTGAAGGTCCAATCAGTCGGGCCGTCCAGGGAAATATTGTTTGAGTCATACAGCACAATCAGTTTGTTGAGTCCAAGGTGACCCGCCAACGAACTGGCCTCACCAGAGATGCCCTCCATCAAGTCGCCGTCGCCGCAGATGACGTATGTATAGTGATCGACGAGGTCATGTCCCTCTTTGTTGAACGTGGCGGCCATAAAACGCTCTGCCATGGCGAAACCGACGGCTGTTGCAATACCTTGCCCCAGTGGACCCGTGGTCGTATCGACACCGGGTGTATGGCCGTATTCAGGATGGCCCGGCGTTCTCGATCCCCACTGGCGGAACGATTTCAAATCATCCATCGACACATCGTAGCCCGTCAAATGAAGCAGGCTGTAGAGAAGTATCGAACCATGGCCAGCCGACAAAACAAACCTGTCACGGTTTAACCAGTGTGGATTTTCCGGGTTGAACTTCATAAAACGGCTCCACAACACGTAAGCCATCGGAGCCGCACCCATCGGTAAACCTGGGTGTCCTGAATTCGCCTTTTCAACAGCATCAATTGAAAGGGTGCGAATCGTTTTCACTGCCAATTGATCTTGGTCTGTAAATGGCATATTTCCACTCCCCGCGCTATATTTTCGTTGATGGTCTTAATATACCACAATCCAGGATTTTCACTTATTACAGTCTCCTGCAGTATTCATTTTTCCCGAATCCCAACCTAATATTGGTTGAAAATGTCGCCAGAACGGCTCACATACGGTACCATGTACACGATAGGAAGGAGTTCGATCATGCCTCGAAAGCAATCACAACCGTCCAAACACTGGATTTGGGACATTCTCGCACTCAATCTCATTTTTAGGGGCGTCTGGCTCCTGTTCATGCACCCCGAGCAAAAAGCAGATTTCCTATGGTACTTCGATCACGCCAAAATGCTCGCAAACGGCCAAGGCTACAATTGGATGGGGCATCCGACCGCCTACTGGCCAATTGGATGGCCTTTCTTTTTATCCTTGATTTTTCGAATCACGGGCTCTTATGTCATTGTCGGACTAGCAGTTAATGTCATTTTGAGCACCGTCATCGTCGGCCTCATCTATGTCATTTCTATGCGTCTGTTTCATCGTCAATCGATAGCCATTTGCGCAGCGGTGGCCTATTCTCTGCTACCAAGTCATATTGAATGGAATGCCATTCTCGGGTCAGAAGAGCTGTTCACGGCACTCTTGCTCACGTCGCTTCTCCTTTATTTGAAAGCCCGTGCCGAGGGCACCGCTCGGCCTCTTCTGTGGACGATCGCATCCGGACTCATCCTCGGCCTGTCCTGTGATGTCCGCCCGATCCCGCTCGCCTTCCCGATTTTCATCTTTCTCTACGAACTTCTCATCGCGCGTCGCCGCTTCGCGCACAGCATCGGCCGTGCGCTCACGCTTGGCATCGCCATGTTCGTCGCCATCCTCCCGGTCACGATTCGCAACCTTGTCAGCATGCACCACATGGTCCTCGTCTCCACAAACGGCGGCGTCAACCTGTGGCAAGGAACACACACAAATGGCGGCTACTTTTGGTCCTGGAACCCAGCCGTCAACCCAATTTTGCACATTAACGACGAGATCGTGAAAAATAAAGTCGCGGAACATACAGCCACGGATTTCATATTTCATCACATCCCAACAACTGTGCTACATGGGTTCATGAAAATCTGGGACTTATATAAGGATGACGTCAATTCGACATGGTACACCTTCCACGTTGCCCCAGGCTTGGATCACCTGACGAAGCCGATTGACGCGATCAACACGACCTTCTACTTTCTCTTTATGGCCGCCGCTGCCATCGGCATTGTGATGGTCGTTGTTCGGCGAATAGGAGCTTGGCGCAATGCGCTGCTTCTGTTGACTTTCGCCCTCTACAACACGTGCTTCTTCTTCTTCTTTCCAGCCTGGGACCGTTTCCGCTATCCGCTTATGCCATTGTTCGCTGTATTCGTCGGCGTCGGACTCGTGTCCGCATGGCAAGCGATGCGAAACGGCGAGCGTGAGGCTGAGTGATCGCGGATAGTTGGCACGTCTTGGTGCTGCAGGGTGTTCACGAGCGTGATCGAGGGGATGTTTTGGGGAGCGGGCCGTGGCGGCGGTGGCGTAGGCAGGCTAGGGCAAGCAGCGGTGGTGCGCGAGGGCCGGGCGCGCCAGAGCGGTGGTGCGGTGGTGCGCGGAGGCCGGGCGAGCCTGTAGCGGACTGGTAGTCCCTTGTTTGCTGCCAGTGATGTCACCCGACAAGATAAGAGACTGGCAGGCACTAATCAGGGCAAATGGGCCGTCGAAGGCCCGAAAATCGACTCGTCAAGGGAACCCCAGGGTGCTGTACGTACTCTCGTGTCATGCTACACGTTCAACAACGGTCCGGACTTCCGCTATTCGCGTGGCGACGTCGTTGCGGGCGGCTGGACGGTTGTGAAGGTAGGCAGGATCAAGCCGCGGCACCGCGGCGGAATCGTGACAAACGGGGGCCTGCCCATAGCGGACCGCTATTCCCTTGTCTGCTGCCAGTGATGTGACCCGACAAGATAAGAGACTGGCAGACACTAATCCTGTCAAATGAACCGTCGAAGGCCCGAGCATCGGCTCAACAAGGGAACCCCAGGGCGTTCTCAGCACTGTCGTGCCATGCTACAACGTCAACAAAGTCCTAGAGTTCCCTTATTCCACCGGGGCCGAGAAACCGGCCCCCGCCGCGGCAGCAAGCGAGTTGCAGGCTTCCCCAACATTCCGCACCCTACCGGCCACGTACCACAAACAAAACAACCGTAAGCGCTACGGCGCCTACTGCAAACACACCGTCCCACACGGATAGAGGCGTGCGTCGAAAGTACGTCCGCGCAGTCGACTGCTGTGCCGGCGCGTCGTAAAAGCCGCGGGCTTCCATGGCGATCGCGACGCGCTCCCCTAACCGAATTGACTGGCTGAGCATCGGTAACGCATACGTAACTGGCCTCGTCAGCCACCAGCCCTGACGTCCCCTCACTTGCCTTGCAAAGCGGAACGTCCGCAATTCGCGTTGAAATCGCGGGATAAAACTGGTCCCGGCCATCACGCCATAGGATAGTTTCGGTGTGACTTTAAACGTTTGACTGAGGCTCTCGACAAAATCTGTCCCGTCCGTTGTCTCCAAAAAGACGTAGGCTAAGACGACGGTCGCGAATGTACGGATGGAGACAAGAACGCCCTGCCACATTCCATATGCACTGATGTGGAACCATAGCCAGTCAATCTGTTTGGCTCCCGCTGGGATCGCTGCGTTGGCGGCGAATGTCCAGACGTACACACCGTACAGAAGAACGATGAGCCACAGCCGTTTCACCATCTTCCACGGGCTGCACCAGCCGAGGCCAAAAGAGATGATGAGCACGACAATCCACAGCCTACCCAATTGTGCGAAGCTGTTTGCGAACAGTGTGACTATCGAGATCGCGAGCAGTGTGAGCAGCTTCACGCTCGGGTGGATACGCCACATAGGCACTCCAGGTCTACGGGCGTCATGTGATTCTAGACGCTTGCCGTCGTCTACAGACGTCATCGCGCCCCGCTGTTGAGCCTGCGGACGAGAACGATTCGCGGTGGATCGGTCAATAGCAATCTCACGCGTGTCGTCCAACAAGTGAGCACGAACGAGCACGTCTTCACGTGTGAACAACGCCCCTACGTCACCATCAAAAATGATACCGCCGTCAGCCAGGACGATAACTCGGGACGCAAATCGCCTCACCATATCCATGTCGTGTGTGACAGTGACGATGGTCTTTCCTTCGCCACGCAACAGGTCAAGCCGCGACAGGATCACGGCTTCAGACAGTTCGTCCTGACCGTAAGTCGGCTCGTCGAAGAGGTAAACGTCATGATCATCACGCATCATCACGCCCACGGCGAGACGACGTTTCTGCCCCTGACTCAGTGCGTACGGGGAATCGCCCGCATGGTCCTGTAATCCGAACTCTTCGAGTGAGCGGAGGACATCCGCTGGAACGTCATCGCCGACGATGCGCCCAGCCATTTCGTCGCCGACTCGTTCGAAAAGAAACTGGTATTCTGGATTTTGGAAACCGAATGCCATCGACTCATAGCGCTCACGAGCCGGAATTTGATGAACGAGTCGATCCGCCAGTCGCACAGATCCCTGATCCGGCTTGATGAGTCCCGCCATCACTTCAATGAGACTCGACTTTCCAGCTCCATTTGGCCCGACAATGGCGACCCACTCCCCGCCGTACAGCCGCATGGAAACGTCGTGCCAAATGCGTTTCGACCCGTACTTCAAGCCGACATGATCCAATTGAACGACGGGAACCGCATCGACAACCAGGCCCGTCGTCCTACCTGTCGCCTGGCCCTCGGTCCGTTTACGGCCAATAGATGCCCTTTCGACAGGCTTGGAACGGTGGTGTAACCAGTCTGATCCGGAACAGATGGTGTCGATTTCCCCGTGCTCATTGAATGCGACAACCTTGTCCACATACGGGAGTAACGGCTCGTACTTATGTTCAATCACGAGCATGGTTTGCCCTGAGGAACGAAGTTTGACAATGAGCTCGTAGATTTGGCGTGTCGACAGCGGGTCCAAGTTTGCCGTCGGCTCATCGAGAATAAGCAATTCGGCATCCATGGCGAGCGCAGAGGCAATGGCGAGTTTTTGCTTCGTTCCTCCAGAAAACGTTGCGTGCTGTTCGTGAAGTGTGTGACCAAGGTTGACCGTATCGAGCGCTCTGCGAATCCGCTCCGGCATCTCATTTCGAGGGATATTTAAGTTTTCCAGGCCAAAAGCCACTTCGTCTTCCACGGTCAGCATGCAAAACTGAGCGTCAGGATCTTGGAAGACGTAACCGATCTGCCCAGGCACACGCAATGACTCATCAAGATGGAGGTCTCCCTGGACGACACCGTCGACGGATCGAGGAATGAGGCCGGCCACGGCCATCGCCAACGTGCTTTTGCCACTGCCGCTTGGGCCGACGACGAGCACCGTTTCACCCTTGCCAATCTGCAGTGTACAGTTTTTGATGATCGGCTTATCATCGCCCTGGTAAATCACTGAAACATCGTCCAACGAGACAACCGGCGATCTCATGATCGTCGGTTTTGTCTTTTCGATCCCGTTCATTGCGTCATCGCCTTCGCCTCGCGTGCGATGGCATAGTTGCGCACCACACCAGCACGGTTCAGGGCGTCACCGACGAGTTTTGGCAAATAGCCGCCCAAGACAGCTCCACTGACAAGCGTGACAATGAGATACAAAACAATGTTTCCGGCGCTCATCTTGTCACCGCCGTATTGGAAATACCATTGGACCACGCTGCCTAGGCCCGCGAGGGCCCCAGACAACATGCAGCTCGATAAGTTATAGCGTCGATAGAGAAATAGAATGAATCCGATCTCGGCTCCAGTGCCTTGCAGAAGTCCAGCTGTCAAGTTCGAGAGTCCCCATTGTCCACCTAGGACCAACTCGACGGATGCAGCGACGAGTTCCGCAAGCAATGCCGCACCTGGACGACGAATGATGTATGCGACAATGACCGACGCGATCATCCAAAGACCATTCATCGCTGCCTGACCTGCGACAGACACGGCCGGGATAAACGTATAGAGGATATCCCATACCTTATACAGTGCACCCGAGACGATTGCTAAAACGACCATGATAATGACATCTCTTAGCTTCCAACGCGCCATTCATATTCCTCCTAAATGGTGAGGAGTGGGCATCGAAACAGACCAGGAATTTGATCCATAGACAACACAAAAACAGCACCCTGCACAAGACATGTGAAAAGGGTGCTGCTGTATTGTCGATGGGCACTTCCTCCCGCTGGTATTATCCAGGTCGAGTCCGAAAGGGTTAGCAACAAAATCGTTGCCTCTCAGCCATTGTCGGCACCCCTAGCGCCCCTCTTCACGTCAATTCAATTGTCACGCAAAGTGTACCACTCGTATCGTCTTCCCGCAACGGGTGGCCTGTCCCTCAGTCTTCCCAACCGTGTTTCCGCTGTAGGTTATGATACGCCTCGACAAAACGGACCGTGCCCGTTTTCGCTCGCATGACAATGGATTGCGTCCGTGCCCTTGTTTTCGAGAGCATACGAACGCCATCTAAAATGTCGCCATCCGTCACGCCAGTTGCGGAGAAAATGGCATCGTCGCCCCGCACCATATCGTCTAACGTGAGAATATGGTTGAGGTCCGTGATACCCATCTCAATGCACCTTTGGCGCTGCGCTTCGTCTTCTGGCAACAAGCGGCCTTGGATATCGCCGCCCAGGCACTTCAACGCACATGCCGCGAGGACTCCTTCCGGCGCGCCACCAGAGCCAAACAGGATGTCGACACCCCTGTCGGGAAATGCAGTATGTATGGCAGCCGCAACGTCCCCTGCCGGAATCAGTTTGATTCGCGCCCCAGCATCGCGGACTTCTGCTATCAGTTTCTCATGTCTCGGTCTATCGAGAATGACGGCAACCACGTCAGAGATGTCCTTGTGGTTCGCCTCCGCCACAGCCTCTAGATTTTCTCTTACAGACTTGCCTAAACTCACTTTGCCTTTGGCTTTCGGTCCCACTGCAATTTTCTCCATATACATGTCTGGGGCATGCAGTAGACAGCCCTTAGGGGCGACCGCCACAACCGTGATGGCATTTGGTTGACCAGTGGCGACAATGTCTGTGCCCTCTAGCGGATCGACTGCGACATCCACTTCCGGTGCGACGCCGAGACCCAGTCGTTCGCCAATGTAAAGCATAGGGGCTTCGTCCATCTCGCCCTCACCAATGACAACCGTGCCGTCCATCGATACGGTGTCAAACATTCTCCGCATCGCTTCCGTCGCGGCACCATCCGCTTCGTTCTTTTGTCCTCGTCCCATCCACCGTGCACTCTTCAGCGCGGCAAATTCCGTTACGCGGACGATCTCCATCGCTAACTCGCGTTCCACGACGTAACCCCCATCAATTAAGCGTCAAGTTCCACACCCTTATTTTATCACACTCCGACTCGTTCGGGACCCGATACGTCCCGACAGATGAGGGTTACGCCTGTGGCCCCGAAAAGGAGATGTCCTCTCCGGTTAAGGTTTCACTTAACGTGGAGCTCGACGTCGTCGATCCGCCAGTTCTCACGGACGTGGAGACACCCCACGAGTGAGCCAGGTTTCTCGCAGACTCCCGTGACAACACAGCGCCACAAATGTCTTCGTTTTCGTCGGTCAGCCATAGCACAGAGTCATTCTCTGCGGACACGCTGGCCAATATTGATTCTGCCGTCTGTCGGCCGATACGCTCAAGGGAAATTCGCCGTTCAACCCGTGCCACTTCTATCACCGTCCTAGACGCTTATTATGTCGGTGCATAGGGAATCTATGTGCAAGTCGGGTACACGGCATATAGACAAGGCGTTTTAACAAAGGGAAGCTGTACTGACTATTCCGCGGTGACTTCTCCCGGAACGTCGTCAACAAGACTATCTCGGGTAGGACTGATCAAGCGGTCCTTGTTGCGCCGATCCGCCTCTTGAATTGAACGCGGTTCATTTTTGCCAAGGTACAACCCGGCTAGAATCATCGCCGCGCCAGTGTAAAAGAACCAAGACGGACGAGTGTGAACAATGAGAACGGATAACAAAACGCCGAAAATGGACTGGAGGTACAGCGAGATCGCGGCACTGGACACGTCTTGATCCTGAAGCACGAACAACCAGATCAAATAGGCGCCGGCCGTTGCCAACAATGACAAGTACAACAGGGCGACAAGTGGGCCATCTGCGACATGATGGGGAATCGTAGCACCACTCAGCACCCACAGAGGAACGCACCCTACAAAACCGGCCAACAACATGATGGACGTGGCGGCTGTGGCGGGGATATTCTGTGTCATACGCGAGGACAGGGAATTGTATGTCGCGTAACACAGAACGGCGAGCAGAAGGAGTATATCACCTAACATATAGCCGGCGAATCCCGGTCTCGGACAGCCAGCGATCACATATGCGCCGACCGCCGCGATTCCCATCGCCAACCGTTTATGGACGCCGAGACGCTGGCGGTATACGACGGAAGTAAGGAAAACGGTGAGCAGCGGTTCCAAGGCAATGGAGACAGCGCCCAACGCTGGCGACGACACATGAATGCCGAATGTCTCCAAAGTCAAAGGGAGAGTAAAACCAATGACACCGAGCACGGCGCTTTTCATCACCGCGACGGCGGATAGCGCCTCCCTGTTACGCCGTCTCGCGCGGACAACAAAAGGAAATAGAACAAGTCCACCAATGAGCAGGCGGACTGTTGACAGGAGTGTTGGACTCATCCAGTTGGTTGCGATGCTCGTTGCTGGGAAACTTCCTGACCAGATTAAGTTGGCAATCAGGAGCAGGACAAGTAACATCCACTTCGGTGTCTTCAACAGTGCTGTGGCCTCCACTTATGGTCTGCACCCATCCTACGACGTTTACGCCCGATTGCCAACTGGAAATTGGGAGCGCAGTTATGAATTCGTAGATACTGAGATCGGACCGTTGGTGGTGCTGAATACCCCTTGGAAACGGCCATCACCCAATACACAGGTAGCGTGATGTTTCCCTTGTTTCTGCCACGCAACGTTCCCGTTGAAGCCGCCATTGTCGGTCGAGGCTTGCAGCGATAGGTCAGCACTCGTCGGGAGCCCCACGTCGATGGGACCGTTTGTCGTAGCGATGGTCCAATTGCCGCCCACAGTAGAAGAGTCTAGGCTGATTTTCCCGTTGGTCGTGTGTAGTTGAACCGACCCCGACACCTCTTTGACAGTGATGAGCCCGTTTGTCGTCTGTGCATCCAAAGGACCCATTGCGTGGTTGACCTGACAGACGCCATTCGTCGTAATAACCTGTACGCTTCCCTTCACATCCGAGATCTTGACGTCACCGTTCGTGGCGTTGGCCTCGACTCCATTTTCAATAGAATCGACCTGGATCTGTGCGTTCGTCGTGTCGATAACCGCATGTAGTGATTTGGGCATGCTGATGTTTACGGTCATATACATACCGGCAGACGCCATCCAATTCTGATCTGATGGCCTTTTTAATGCCAGCGTCATCGTGTCACCACTGGTAGACACAGACCAGTTCTCTTGCCACATCTTCTTGGCTGACGACGCATCACTTGTTTTCGCATAAAACGTACCTGTGTCGTGGACGGTCCCCGTTGCCCCGCCCGTGACCGTCACTTTCCCGTTCGGGATCATGATGTGCACGACTCGGATACCGTCCGCTACGGAATGGCTCTCATCGAATGGAACTTGTTGTTCCGGACCAGCAAAGGCATGAACCAACTGTGTTCCTGTAAAATTTTGCAACCCCCACTGAATGTTCAGTCGCGAGACCCCCGCAACACCCACACTCACAAGACACAAAATAATGACAAACACTGTAGCTAAAACGCTCAATCACCGTGGTCCAGACTGCCTATAAGTGGCATAAATCCATTCGAGCCCCAACAGGATGATGAGCAGCGGCCCGAGGTAGGCAACCCACAGGAGATGTCCCACATGGAATATGAACAACAGGATAAAAAGTCCAATGGCAATGAGCCCAACTGACAGTGTTAAATAACCAATAACGGATCGCTTCTTCTTTTCATTCATGACGAATTATTCCCCCCGCCAATGCCGCCGTAAGTAGTACACACCGAAACCGATGATGACGAGAGCCAGGATCACAGCACCGATGTGTCGCGATGACAACCAGGACCACAAATGGGGAAAGAGAATGTGAAACAGGAGCACGATCCCTACCGCGATAAAGATAATCCCGGTCCATAGTGACGGGATCGACGGACGACTGGCTGTTCTTGGTGACAGGAGAAGGTCATCCACGATCATTTCTTCGTCGTCTGTCGAGTCGCCTCTTGCGTGATTGAAGCGCCGGTTCATTGCAGTCGTCTGCTGCAAGGCGTCGAACAGCCCAAAGAACCAAATCATGGCCAAAACAAACGGGAAAATCAAAGGGAACATCGGCATGAGGACAATGCAAAGAAATGCACTTCCCATGAGCGCCAGTCCCCGCTGCTGAAGTCCTAAGTATAAGTGTCCTACTCCCGGTACAAAGGAGAGAAAAAATGAAACAGCTTTACTCTTGTACACTTGTCACTACACCTCATCTCAATTACATATGGGTCGCCCAGGCCATGAGACCTTGAAGTCCGTGAGAAAGCATTCCGGTCCACGTTAAAACACGCGCATCCATCCTCTGAAATCCATCCAATCCAAATACCATCAAAGTCAAGGATGCAGCGATGGCATAGTGGGCAACCATCATCTGTCGCCATCTACGTTGTGTACTGTGCTTCGTCACGGGAATGATGATCGTCTTCGGTGAATCTATCTCAGCGATACGCGACATGACGTTTGCGGTGATATCAATTACCGGATCGAACGTTTCCTGTTCCAGAAACTTGCTTGAGGCAAGAACATCCTGATACCACGCACAGCATGACGGACATCTTTGAATGTGTTCGGTCACCAGTGCTGCCCTGTCTTCATCCAATCCACCTAAAACATAGTCAGTCATGGCATTTTCGACATCAAAACACGTCATATCAGGACACCTCCCTGCTCGCGGAGTATATTTCGTGCACGATAGAGCCTTGATTCAACAGTCTTGACGGAAATGCCAAGGCTTTGCGCTATCTCCTCGTATGACCACCCCTGAAAGTAAAATAGTTCCACGACTTCTTGATACGGATGGTTCAGGCTTTGAACAAGACTATGAATGGCTTGCTGTTGAAATCGGTCGATCACGTCGTGCTCCACGGACCCATGGGATGGCATGTTGCTAAGTGTGACTTCGGCTTCCGATGCTGCACGCTGTCGTTCAATGCCCTGCCTGCGACGCCAGTTGAGACAGAGCCGAGTTGCAATTTGATACAACCACGTCGAGAAGGAAGCATCCCCACGGAACTGATGAATAGATTCGTAGGCTTTTAAGAATGTGTCCTGCGTTAAATCTTCGGCAACGGTGTGATTCTTGCATAACTGAAAACAGACACGGTAGATCATCTGCTGGTGTCTCGTGACCAGTTGTGCATACGCCTCTTGCTGGCCTTCTTGTACCTGTTTGATAAACAGGCGCTCCTCAGCCAATCGCATGCCAACCGTGCGTTCATCATCGTGCAGCATCTTTCACCTCCTCGTTTTTTGTTTCCATTCATTAGACACGCAACCATCCACAATCCCTGCATAAAGACGAAAAAATTTTTACGACGGTTGCGTGAAATTTGCATCTGGCTAGTCTGGACCACTAAACTTTTGTATGTATGACCCCATTCGATGAGGAGGGTAATGATGCACTTTCGAAAATTAGGACAACAAGGGCTTGAAGTTTCAGCGATCGGACTGGGCTGCATGGGTATGTCTGATTTCTACAGCAATCGCGACGAAATTCGGCAATGTCCGATCAGCCGACGGGAAAATGCTGGGCATTAACGGCCGTCCTGAATATGTTCGCGAAGCGGCCGACAAGAGCCTGCAGCGTCTCGGTATCGATCACATCGATTTATACTATCAACACCGTGTCGATCCGTCCGTCCCCATCGAAGAGACAGTGGGCGCCATGGCTGATTTGGTCCAAGCGGGCAAGGTTCGCTACCTCGGTTTATCCGAAGCAGGCGCAGAAACCATTCGCCGAGCTCACCGCGTTCACCCCATAACGGCCCTGCAAACGGAATATTCGCTCTGGTCACGCGACGTGGAAGACGAAATTCTGCCGACAGTGCGTGAACTTGGCATTGGCTTTGTTCCGTACAGCCCACTCGGCCGAGGCTTCTTGACAGGGCAAATCAAACGGTTCGAGGAACTTCCGGAAGACGACTACCGCCGCCATTCGCCGCGATTCCAAGGGGAGAACTTCCAGAAGAATTTGGACCTCGTACATAAAATCGAGGAATTGGCCAAAGAAAAATCCTGTACCCCAGCCCAGTTGGCGCTTGCCTGGCTGTTGGCGCTCGGCGACGACATTGTTCCCATTCCGGGAACGAAGCGCCGCAAGTACTTGGAGGACAACCTTGGTGCCTTAGATGTCAAACTGACCAAAGAGGACCTAGCGTCAATTGACGAAGTTGCACCGAAGGGAGTAGCCGCGGGAACACGGTACCCAGAAGCAGGCATGCAAGCGTTAAGCAGATAAGGAAGTACAAGCGCCGGTGAAAGCCGGACGAAAAGGGAACCCATTTACTGCACACCGGTAGCTAAAAGCAAAACAAAAATGACGTACCAATGTCATCCACATCGGTACGTCATTTTTGTACGATATAACATTCAACTTCTATCGGCCAACGCTTGCAACACATCTTGTGGCTGCACGCCGACCGCACGCCACAATGCGAGCAAATGATAGAGCAAATCGGCGGACTCACTGGCGACTGTCCCTGGCTCGCCGGTCAATTCGGATCGAAGCGAGGCAAGCGCCACTTCAACCGCTTCTTCACCGACTTTCTTGCCGATCTTCTCCGTACCATGCGCGAATAAGTACGTCGTATATGAGCCTTCCGGGCGCTCTCGAAACCGGCTGTCAATCACCTGCCAGAGGCGAACCAACGTCTCGAAGTCCGCAGATTCCAAAAGTCTTGAGCTATCATCTTCTGCAGAACGTTCCCCTACCTCATGCAGAGTTGTTATCCGTGTCCTGTCGCCAGCCTCGCGAGCCGACTCCAAAGCGGCATTGCCTTCGCTGTGCACATCTACTGCGACGGGCTCCGTTTCGTTGTGCGAGACACTGCGATAAAAGCAGCTCGTTTCGCCCGTGTGGCAGGCGGGGCCATCCGGGCGGACGAGATAAAGCACCGTATCCCCATCGCAGTCCATGCGCACATCCACGATGTGCTGAACGTTCCCAGACGTAGCACCTTTGTGCCAATACGACTGACGGGACCTGCTCCAAAACCACGCCTGCTGCGTCGCCAGTGTCCGCTTTAGGGCCTCTCGATTGGCGTACGCGACCATCAACACCTGACCCGTCTCCGCGTCTTGAACGACAACGGGGACAAGTCCCGTCGTTGAATCGTAGCGTACCAGTGATAGATCGACCGTTTCCTTCGTCATTGGTATGTCCATCGAATGGGTACCCCCCGCCCTCGGCAATGCGCCTTCACTTCGCGGATGCCCGTCTCCGCGAAATGGAAGACGCTCGCAGCGAGCGCCGCATCCGCTTGGCCGTCCGTCAGTACATCGTAGAAGTGTTCCTTTTTCCCTGCACCACCACTGGCAATGACCGGAATGTTGACCGCCGAAGCGACCGACTTGGTCAGCTGGATGTCGAATCCGTCTCGCGTGCCATCCTGACGAAAACTCGTCAAAAGAATCTCACCTGCGCCGAGCTTCTCGACGCGGCGAGCCCATTCGATAACGTCCGTCCCCGTCCCAACTTTGCCGCCTTTAACCATGACCTCGTATTCGCCCATCGTCTCGTTCAAATTGGCGTCGATAGCGACGACAATACACTGCTCCCCGAATCGGTGTGCAGCTTCTTTGACCAGTGTTGGGTTGCGTACTGCACCCGTGTTGATGGAGACCTTATCGGCCCCTGCGAGAAGCAAGTCACCCACGTCGTCCACGGACGACACGCCGCCACCGACGGTGAGGGGGATGTTCGTCTGTGCCGCCACCTGCTCAACAACACGCCTTGTGGCAACGCGGCCTTCTTCGGACGCGGAAATGTCGAGCAGGACTAGTTCGTCGGCTCCTTGTTCGCAGTACAGTTTGGCGAGTTCCACCGGGTTTCCGGCGTCCCGCCTGTCGTTTAAAAATCCAACATGCTTGACGACTCGACCATCCAAAACGTCAAAACAAGGAACAATGCGCTTCGTCAGCATGTGCGTTCCCCCTCAGCAAGACGCGTCAAGACGCGCTTTAAATCAAGCTTGCCAGCGTACAGTGACTTGCCCGCAACTGCGCCGCTGATTCCCCGTTGCATGGCCGCGATGACGTCCTCCTCATCGCGGATGCCGCCCGATGCAATCGCGTGTAGACCGATGCCTTCGACCGACGCGGCGAGGTCCAAGTTGGCTCCCGAAAGCGTGCCGTCCCGTTCGACGTCGGTCACCAGCGCGTGACGAACGCCGGCTTCGTACAAGGCCTTAGCCAACTCCAAGATGGGTGTGTCCGTCTGTTCGATCCACCCATCCACCGCCAACTTTCCGTCACGGCCGTCCAGTCCCGCCACCAAGCGATCCGCCCCAAACTCCGACACCCATACAGCCATTTGCTCGACATTTCGCGATGCCGTTCCGATCACGACGCGCGCCACACCGCACGCCAACCAATCTTCGATGGCGTCGCTCGTGCGAATGCCGCCACCTACTTCCACCTGTGCACCGTACGACTTCGCTGCTTCCACGATGCCCTCGATAACGTCGCGGTTGACGCTTTGGCCTTGCTTGGCGCCGTCGAGATCGACAACGTGCAGAAACGTTGCACCACTCTCACACCACTGCCGCGCCACGGCAACTGGATCCTCGCTATACTCTGTTTTTGCCGCGTAGTCACCCTTGAATAGCCGCACGCACCGCCCGCCGAGAATGTCGATGGCCGGGTAAAGTACAAATCTTGCTGCAGTCACAAAGCCATCTCCTCTCCCGCCTGCCACTTCGCAGACAGTCGGACAAAGTTGCGAAGAATCTGCTCGCCCACTTCGCCACTCTTCTCCGGGTGGAACTGTGCACCCATAACGTTGCGGCGACCTACGACGGCTGGAACTTCGACACCACCGTACGTCGACGAAGCGAGAACGTAGTCATGCGTACCTGGATCCACGTGATACGAGTGGACGAAATAGACGTAGTCGCCAACCGACACGCCCGCCAGCAGGGGATGACTGGAGTCGACTTTGTCGAGCGAATTCCACCCCATATGCGGCACTTTCACGCCGCCGCCAAATCGCACGACATCGCCAGGTAAGAGTCCAATACCCATGTTCCGACCGTGTTCAAAACTGGAAGTAAAGAGGAGTTGCATGCCGAGGCAGATGCCGAGCAACGGCCTGCCCTCGCGAGCAATTTGGCGAATCACCGAGTTAAGCCCGACGGCGCGCAGATGGAACATGGCATCCCCGTAGGCGCCGACACCCGGCAGAATGACGCCGGATATACTGTCGGGCGCTTCTCTTGTGATCCGCTCCCAATCGTCCGCCCCGCGCACGACAACTGTCTCCGTTTCTGCGCGCAAGAAGCCATTTCGAACGCTCGACAAATTGCTGACTCCCGAATCCAATATCGCGATCACTCCAGAACCCCCTTACTGCTCGGCACCCCGCCACCAGACAGTTCGACTGACTGCCGCAAGGCCGCACCCATGGCTTTGAACAGGCCTTCCACCATATGGTGATTGTTCTCGCCGTACAAGATGGCTAAATGAAGCGCCATTCTGCCTTCGTTTGCCACGGATTTAAAGAACTCGGATACGAGTTCCGTCGGGAACGATCCAATGCGCTCATTTGTAAACGACGCCAACAGCCTGAATGCCGGCCGCCCCGACAGATCGAGCACGCAGCGTGCGAGGGTCTCGTCCATGGGTGTGTGCCGTTCTCCGTAGCGGCGAATCCCGACCTTGTTGCCGAGAGCCTGAGAAATGGCCTTCCCCAGGCAGAGGCCGATGTCTTCGACGAGGTGGTGATCGTCAACGTCGATGTCTCCGTCCGCTTCCACAGTGAGATCGAACTGGCCGTGGACAGCGAACAGGTGCAGCATGTGGCGCAAAAATGGCACTGGGAAGTCGAGCTTTGTTTGCCCCGTACCGTGTAGGTTCAACTCTAGGTGAATACCCGTTTCACCCGTTTCCCGCGTGACCGTCGATTGAAATGTTGGGCCATCTGGATTCTGTCCTTGACTCCGGTCCGTTTGTTGGTTGTTGCGCTGCTCATCAGCCACGGTTGTCCGCCTCCCTTCGCACCAGTACAGCTCGTGCGTGCGCTTCGAGCGATTCCGCCCTAGCGAGTGTCACAATGTGATCCGTGTGGGCCCGAAGCGTATCAGCCGAGTACGCCACGACGCTCATCCGCCGCAAAAAGTCGTGCACACCGAGCCCACTCGCGTACCTCGCGCTGCCGTGCGTGGGCAACACGTGGTTTGACCCAGCGTAATAATCGCCCACCGGTTCCGGCGTGTACCCCCCGAGGAATACGGCTCCGGCAAATTGGATATCCGGCAAAAATCGCTCCGGCTCGTCCGCCAGGACTTCCACGTGCTCAGGTGCGACGCGGTTGAGCAACTGGATGGCATCCTCCAGGCGATCCACTTTCACCAACGCGCCCCAACGATTCAGTGCCTCGGCCGCGATCTCCCGCCGCGGCAAGGTAGCCAGTTGCGCCTCCAATTCGACCGCAACCGCTTGGAGTAGGGCTCTCGAATTGCTGACGCAAAGTGCTCCAGCTTCGACATCGTGTTCCGCCTGCGCCAACATGTCAGCTGCGACGAAACGAGCGTCCGCATTCTCGTCGGCCACGATGAACACTTCACTCGGGCCCGCAATGCTGTCGATGCCAACGTCCCCCATGACCTGCTTCTTGGACAAGGCGACATACAAATTTCCCGGACCGACAATCTTGTCCACCTTCGGAATCGATGGTGTCCCGTATGCGAGTGCCGCGATGGCCTGCGCACCGCCCACACGATACACCTCGTCGACGCCGAGCAAATACGCCGCGGCCAGGACATCTTGATGGGGCAACCCGTCCGGCCCTGGCGGTGACATCAAAGCAATGGAACGAACGCCGGCGACTTGAGCGGGAATGACGTCCATCAACACCGTTGACGGATACGCACCGCGGCCCCCAGGCGCATAGACGCCAACACGTCGTAAGGCCCGCCACACCATGCCGAGTTGTTCGCCGTGATCGCCATAAAGTGTAAAGTCCTCCGGCCACTGGGCTTCATGGAACGTCCGAATCCGATCCGCCGCCGCCTGTAAGGCCTCCCGGGTCTCCGTCGACAGCGCGTGGTACGCCGCCTCCAGTTCACCAGTTGGGACGCGAAACGAGAAAGCTTCGTCGTTCGCCGACGCAACCCCATCGAGCGTTGTCGTCCAGTGCCTCAACGCGGCATCACCCCGCTGACGTACGTCCCGAATGATTTCATCCACACGGACAGCCGCATCAAGTGCTGTTGATGGTGTCCGCTGCCACTCAAATTCCTCTAGTTCAACGATTCGCATCATATTCTGTGCCGCCTTCCCCCCGGGATAACTCGCTTCAACCGCTCGGTCATTTCAACGATCCACCGATGTTTCATGCGGTAGCTTGACCGGTTGGCCACCAGCCGAGCCGAGATATCGTGAACGGAGTCGAACACTTCCAGCCCGTTCGCCTTGAGTGTCGATCCCGTCTGAACCAAATCAAAAATCCGATCCGTTAGCCCAATCACACTCGCCAATTCAATCGACCCCGACAATGGCACGATCTCAATCGACTGTCCCTGACCCCGAAAGTATGCGTCTGCCAACTTCGGATACTTGGTTGCCACGCGTTCAGGCCGACGCGTCTTATCCGCTGGCAGTCCGGCTACGCACAAGCGGCATTTGGCGACTTGGAGATCGAGCAATTCGTACATTTCCTTCTGCTGTTCAAGTAAAACATCCTTCCCCACCACACCGAGATCTGCGACACCGTAACTCACGTACGTCGGAACATCAGCAGGCTTAGCCAGTAAGTAGCGAAGGACTGTACCAAATGGTGAGTCCACTTCAAAGACCAACGCTCGACTGTCATCCATGTCCGGCGGCAACGGGATACCTGCATCACGCCACATGGGCAAGAGATCATCCACGGTACGCCCCTTGGCAAGGGCAATGGTCAACATGCTCCCGTCCCTCCCTCGTCATCCGTTTCATGCGTAGCGGCCCGCAAGACGGCCATCACTCGTTCGACCTCAAATGCAAGTCCAATGGCCGGTGCGGACGCACCGAACTGCTCCAACAAATCGTCGTAACGTCCACCTTGTGCGATGGGCGCTCCGACACCAGGTGCAAACATTTCAAACACCAATCCCGTGTAATAGGTGATGTCCCGGTGAAGAGTGAGATCGAACGTGAGGTAATCTGTCAGTCCTCTTTCCTCCACGGCGATAGCCAACGTGCGAAGCGTTTGCCACGCATGGAGCACTTCGCCCCGTGCCGCTTCGTCCAACCACGCCGACTCCGGAATAATCCCGTCTAATCCAGTAGACGAGAACGGTGTCAGTTGCTGAAGGACACTGAGCACGTCAATCGATATGGACAGCGGGAGCAAACTCGTAAATGCCACGTAATCCCCACTGGTGAGACAATTCAGCAAGCGCGGGATACCGTCTTCTGCAATACCAAGCGCGCGAAGCAGGGCCGGTACAAATCTGGCATGACTGACGACTATCTGCGTATCCGACAGTCCAATGGCCAAAGCTGCCTCGTGGCACAATGCCAACATGTCGGCGTCCGACTGATGACCTGCTTCGCCGATGAGTTCGATGCCAACCTGTGTCGACTCCGCCGCCTTCCCACTGGCCCAGGACAGCGACGCGGGATCATTCGTGCGACGATAGACACGCTCCGCATAGCACCAGCGAATGGGCAGTTTCCCTACAGACACGAGCGGTGCGGCCATGCGAGCAATCGACGGCGTCATCTCCGGCCGGAGTGCAATGGTATTTCCACCACCATCAAACAACTGCACCCAGTCTCTCGCTGCCTCGACGGGACGAGCCCGAAGCAAGGTCTCAACATACTCAAAGGCGCCGCTGGAGACGAGTTCATACCCGGCTTTATCAAAAAAATCGATCAGCCCCGACTCAATATGTCTCCGACGCTTCGCAAAATCGGGATAACCATCCTGCATACCCATCGGTCTATCTGCGAAACTCGGTACGATATTTACACCCACTGTATCACCACATCACTCACGATGAATTTGTACTACGCCAACACGGCTAAGACAGTACTCTGAATCGTACTTGCCATTTGCCTCTCTCACTTGCGGTTTGCTTCACTTCCACGACATTTGCTCCACTTCCATGTGGTTTCCTTTAGTACGCTAATATAATAAAGCATACTAACGGAACGAATGATAATTTTCAAGCCCTTCTCTCACTGATGGTTCATTTAATTCACGTCTCCCACAAGAATATAGGTGAAGTTCACTTTCATTGGTATAAACGTTGAAGGATTACTGACATAACTTTTTATCTGTTCTAGATAATTTTTTCTTTACAAACCACATTTCCAAGTAAATAATATAGTCAAAATTTTTGGAGTGATAGGAACATGAGTCAGCAACCAGATGCACATGACTTGATTCAAAAGTTTGTCCCAATTGCCGAAGCGGTAGCCGAAACGTTCGGCACGAGGTGTGAGGTCGTCCTACACGATTTAACCCAACCTCAATCCTCTGTCGTATACACCAAGAACGGGCATGTTACGGGACGACATATTGGACAGTCTTTTCGCCATCTGGTGCAACAAGTATTGAGATCGAAAAAGTTTAAGAACGATCACGTTAGCGGGTACAAGACAACGACTTCTGACGGGCGGACTGTCAAGTCGACCACGGCACTGATTCGAGATCACGAAGGTGTCGCCATCGGTGCGTTTTGTATCAACTTCGACGTGCACAGCCTACTGCAATCTCAAGGCGTCATTCATGAGTTGGTCGCCATGGATGAACCGGAGGAGGAGCAAGGCGAACGGGAGATTGTGGACAATGTCTGGACCGTCGTCACGGACCTAATCCACCACGCGGTCAACGAATCCGCCGTCCCGGTTGACCAGATGAGTAAGGTAGACAAGATGAGAGTGGTATCGTTCCTGGACTCCAAGGGTTTGTTTCTGATCAAAGGGGCAATCGATGAAGTTGCACGCATTCTAGACCTATCCAAAGTAACCGTATACGGGTATCTGGAAGCATTAAAAACAGCGTCGACTGAACCGTAATCTTGGTTCCGACTGTTGTCGAGAGTCGAAAGTGAAGGAGACATCTATGAGCGAGCTTGTATGTTTAAGCCAAGAAAATCTTCTTGAACTAATCACGCTACCGGTCGCGATAAAAGCTGTGCAAGACGCGTACATTGCGCACGTAAACGGTAACGGCCTGATTTACCCTGTTGTACGCGAGCCACTAGACAAAACATCAGTGTTTGGAATCAAATCTGGGTACCTTGTCAGCAAAAAAATATTGGGCTTAAAGGCTGCCGGTTTTTGGGGCAACAATCGCAGCCGTGGGGAAGAATCGCATCAAGCGACCATTTTGATCGTCGACCCAGATTCCGGAAAACCGCGGGCCTTCCTCGATGGAAATTACATCACGACCATTCGTACAGCAGCGGCGGGTGCCCTAGGCATCGAATTGTTCGCCGCCAAGGATATAACCAAACTGGCGGTCATCGGAACCGGACATCAAGGCATTGCGCAGACGAAGGCGGCATTACATGTCCGGCCGGGAATTCAGGAAATTCGTTGTTACAGCCGATCCGGCAATGTACAAAACTTCATCGATGCGTTTAGTCAGCAGGTCACCGTAAAGACATTCGGGAGCCCAGACGAGGCAATCAAAGACGCCGAGGTTGTCATCACGACAACAGCTTCCACTGAACCGCTGGTTGCATTGGAGGCACTACAACCGGGAGTCCATGTCAACGCAATTGGTTCGGATACCGCAGGAAAGTCCGAGTTGCACGAATCTGTTCTGCATGCCGCGCGTGTATTCGTTGACGATGAGACGCAATCGCGATCGATTGGCGAGTTACAAGGACTGCCAACAGTCGAAGCCGTTCCGATTGGCAAGGTACTTACTGGAGAGTTGCCAGGACGGCAATCAAACGAGCAGATCACCGTATTCGACTCCACGGGAATTGCTTTACAGGATCTGACCACGGCGGCAGTCGCACTGGAACTGGCCAAGCAGCAAAATATCGGTGCCCGGTTAAGTTGGTAACTTCTCAACCGGGCAATGTCTGCCGCAAGTTTGGGTAGCAGGGTCAACAAGCGTGGATACTCCATCTAGTAGTAGTCGAAATAAGGAGGGTTAGGTAATGAATCGTGAAAGCGTATTATATCGCCGTTTAGACGACTCGTCTTTTACTGGACGACATGGCAAACTGTACACTGTCATCATCCTTGGTCACCTGTTCGACGGTTTTGACATCAACATGATTGGCTTTGTTCTCGCTGGTGTCGTTGCGACATTCGGCTTGAAATCTTCTCAGGCAGGATTTTTGGCCTCAAGCGCATTCCTTGGCATGGCTGTGGGTTCGGCCGTGATCGGTCCGCTTGTGGACAAGGTCGGCCGCAAGCGAGGCTTAATCATCGCAATCATTATTTATGCAATCTTCAGTCTCCTGTGTGCCTTTGCCCACAGCTATGCCTCTCTCTTATTGTTCCGTATTCTTGAGGGTGTCGGTCTTGGCGCAGAAATCCCCGTCGTATTCACGTATCTGGGCGAATTTATGCCGACAGCCTATCGTTCACGCATGTTGGCCTCCAGTGTATTTTTCTGGCAGGCAGCCAGTGTCATCGCAGCATTGGTTGCCATCGTACTCGTACCTCACTTCGGTTGGAGAGCCATGTTCGTTGCTGGTGTCATCCCAGCCATTGTCGTCCTCCTTATCTGGAGTCTCGTACCAGAGAGTGTGCGATTCCTCATTCAGCGAGGCAGATTGGAAGATGCCGAGCGAATCGTCGATAGCATTTCGACAGTGAGCGCCGCCGAAGTTTCTGTCGCCGCCGACACGCCATCGGTACCTCATAAAGTCTCCACCCGTCGTATATTTGCCGGCAATTACGGGCGTCTGACTACCGGCGTATGGATCATGCAATTTGTAGGCGGGTTTGTATTCTTTGGGTTAGCTACATGGTTGCCGTCAATATTTACGAAGATGGGGTTCAGTTTTGTCCACAGCTTGGCCTATACCGCCGTCATTACTGGATCCGGAGCAATTGGAAATGTTGTGGGCGGCCTTCTTTCGGACAAGCTGGGAACCCGTCGAACGCTGACAACGTTCTTTTTACTAGGCGGCATTTTCCTCATGCTGTGGGGCACGGCCCATACGCCCGGTACGATGATGCTCATCGGTATCCTTGCGGCGTTCTTCGGCTTCGGGGGTGCCGGCGGAGTGCTGTTTGCCTACACGAGTGCACTATACCCGACGACCGTTCGCGCCACGGGGACCGGCTGGGCAGCATTGTGGCAGAGAATGGGTGGTATCGTCGCCCCATACTTGTTAGGGGTCCTAATCGGTCTCCATGTATCGGCGTACATTTTCTTCCTACTCCTCGGCATGCTCATGTTAGTAGGAACTGCCGCCGCGATCTGGCTAACCCACGAGTTGTCAAACAAGTCTTTGGAGCAGATTGACAGCGAAATTTCAATGTAAGAGAGGTGGAACCCAATGCCGTATTTTTGCTCCGATGAACACATCATTCATTACGAAACCATTGGATCAGGCAAGCCAATTCTTTTGATTCACGGGTTCACGAATCATGGATTTGCTTGGTTTCCCCAGATCAGTGACCTGGTATACGAAGGTTATCAAGTGATTCTGCCTGACTTACCTGGTCACGGAATGTCAAAACCATGCGACCGCACCGTCACAGTCTCGGGGATGGCCAATTTAATCATCCAGTTGTTGGGCTCTCTACACATTGAACGCACAAGTGTTTGCGGATTGTCTCTTGGTGGAATGATCGTTCAAACACTATTGATAAATCATGCGATACACATTGAGCGCGCAGTGATCGCCAATTCATCGTCAAACTTCACAAGCGAACAAGCGCGTGTGAATGTCGAAGGATGGATCCAAACTTTAATTCAACCCAACGGTCCTGAACGGCGATTAGAAAACACGTGGACAAAACTCGTGCGCCCCTCATTTCGTGACACAGCGCTTGGCCGTAGTGTATATGCAGCGTGGATGAATGTGAATCGTCGCGTAGACGGACAGGCGCTGGCTCGTGTCGCTAACGGAATGAAGCAGTTTGATAGCCGGACCCGCCTGCCAGAAGTTACAGTGCCCACATTAGTAATCGGGGGCAGATACGACGAACTCATTCCCGCTGCGGAGGCAGAGTTTATCCATAAGCAGATACCAAACTCAGAACTCGTGGTCATTGAGGAAGCAGGACATCTATCCAACCTCGACGCAGCTGACCAATTTAATCTGGCATTGCTCAGCTTTTTACGCCAGTCATAATGTGGAATTGTATCTGGTCAACCAATTTATACGGAAGGGGCTCCGCACGAGCCCCTTCCCGCAATGACACTACTTCTGCGAACGGAAAGGTGTAGGCATATCAACCTATCGTTATCTTCATCATCGTATCGGCATTTCTCTGAAACTCGTATGGTACCCGAATTTCTTCTACAGCCCATCCCTGCTCACGAACCCATCCCGTCAAATCATCCATGAATATCGGTTTCCGTCCATGTCAACCGTCGGGAAGATACGAATTTCCTCTCTTGTCACTCTCGCGAGTTCCTTTATCGTGCGAATGTGAAAGTCATAGTCAAGCCGTTCAGCATAAGTAAACAGAAAATGAGCTGAAAGTGTCAGGTCAAATTGCTTATCTGCAAACGGTAAGTTCGGCAGGACAGTGGGAACATAACAGGTTAGACCCCACCTTTTCATATCTGCAACACACTCTGTCAGTGGTAGCGTTCGAGCACGCCTTAAGCCATCAACATCTTTAAAATAATCCCATTTATAGTGACTCACATCCCGCATGTGATGCTCAAAAAAATGAGCGTGCCCGTTTCGAGCACGCTTGTTATCTAAAGGTCCCCCGCTTCAAAAACGAGTCGATGTGCAACCTAACAGGCAACACGAACTCAATCGATGGAACCAGTCTCTTGATAACGCTTCGCCATGATGTCGATTTCCTTCTTGAGTTCCGACACGAGATCCGCTTCGGGAATCTTCCGCACGACTTCGCCTTTCCTGAACAGAAGCCCTTCTCCCCGCGCACCGGCAATTCCGATATCCGCTTCACGTGCTTCCCCAGGGCCGTTCACGGCGCAACCTAGGACGGAGACCTTGATGGGCGCTTTGATATTCTGCGTGTACTCCTCGATCTCGTTCGCAATACTGATCAAGTCAATATCGATCCGACCACACGTCGGACACGACACAATCGTGACCGCATCGGAAACAATGTGGAACGTTTTGAGCAGTTCCCGTGCAACCTTGATCTCTTCTACAGGGTCCGCACTCAGCGATACGCGCATCGTATTGCCAATGCCCATGCCAAGCAGTGTTCCAAGCCCGGCGGAGCTCTTGATGGTCCCGCTAAAGAGCGTCCCGGACTCCGTGATACCAAGATGTAACGGGTAGCGGAACGTCTCCGCCGCCAATCTATAAGCGTCAATAGCAAGTGGAACGTCGGATGCTTTCATGGAAATGATAATGTCGTCGAAATCGAGATCCTCAAGGATGCTCACGTGGTGTTGCGCGCTTTCCAGCATCCCCTCGGCTGTTGGATACCCGTACTTCTCCAGGATGTGCCGCTCAAGCGATCCGGCATTCACACCGATTCGGATAGGAATCCCGCGTTCTTTACAGGCGTTTACGACAGCCTCAACCCGATCCCGCTTACCAATGTTCCCCGGATTGATCCGCACTTTGTCGATCCCGTTTTCAATGGCCTGCAACGCCAAACGATAATCGAAATGAATGTCCGCGACCAGCGGGATATGAATTTGCCGCTTGATGTCCCGAATCGCCTCTGCTGCTTCCTTTGTATTCACCGTCACACGAACCACTTGACACCCGGCGTCTTCTAATCGATGGATTTGTTCGACTGTTCCCTTTACATCAGCGGTCTTGGTTGTTGTCATGCTCTGTATGATGACCTGGTTGTTCCCACCAATGACAACATCCCCTACTCGCACTGGTTTGGTCTCATCGCGACGATACATAAGATTCGTCTCCCCATATAATTCGCCTGTGCTCTGACAGAACGGATAATTTTTTAACGTTTAGTGGATGGTGCTTGTCTAGATAAATTTTATCATAAGACAGTTCCATCCTAACGAAAGGGAACAGGTCATTCAACTGCTTTCGGTATACGCGAAGTAAACATCGTGTGAATTTTGCCCATCGGATCGCTCCTAACCAATCAGTCCGTGCGCTCAAGTTGTAGTCATCCCGGAAACAATGCCAGGCATCACCTGTCTTCATTCAAGTCCCCAGGCAATACTATAGTCGAGGTGATGTGAAGATGGGAGAGCGCTCTGAATTTACACCTGGTTACGAAGCGCCAAACACGGGGGTCTATATTGAAGTTGGGACTCATCCCGACAGTGGAGAACTGCATCATCCGAAGCGTATCCACCTCCACAAGGGAGACAGATTCCCGGAGACGACAAATTCGGATCGGAAATGGCGTCGGATAAAGACTAACAAACAACACTAACCAGAGCACGGCGGCGGTGCGAACTTCGCACTGCCAGCACCGTATTCGTCACTTTAGCGCTGTACAGGAACAGCCTTGATGGTCGCAAACACCTCGCCCATAATGGTTGGAGAATCAAACATTGAGGTTTTTGCCCAAAGGAGGATCCGGTTTGACAACAGCACAGACACAAACTGCGCGTGTAATCGAACAAACTGAACGATATGGCGCTCAAAACTATAAACCCTTACCTATCGTGATCCACAAGGCTGAGCGGATCTGGGTCGAAGATCCTGAAGGTAATCGCTACATGGATATGCTCAGTGCTTACTCAGCCCTAAACCAAGGACATCGCCATCCACGGATCATTGAAGCCTTAAAGGAACAAGCTGATTTGGTCACGTTAACATCGCGAGCATTTCACAGCGACAAGCTCGGACCATTTTACGAAAAGCTTTCCCACCTTACGAAAAAAGATAAAATCCTGCCAATGAACACAGGTGCAGAGGCAGTCGAGACCGCTGTCAAAGCCGTTCGCCGGTGGGCGTACGACGTGAAGAAGGTACCGGACAATCAAGCGGAAATCATCGTCAGCGAAGGGAATTTTCATGGCCGCACCGTTGCTGCCATTTCCATGTCCTCTCACGCTGAGTACCAACGGGGATTCGGCCCCCTTACACCAGGGTTCAAAGTTGTTCCGTATGGTGACCTGGAGGCGTTGAAAGCCGCTATCACACCGAATACCGCCGCATTCATCACAGAACCCATTCAAGGCGAAGCAGGTATTATTATCCCAGAAGAAGGGTTCCTAAAAGCGGCCTATGATCTCTGCAAGCAAAATAACGTTCTCTTTGTCGCAGACGAGATCCAAACCGGATTCGGCCGAACTGGCAAACTGTTCGCCTCCAATTGGGAAAACGTAACACCGGATGTGTACATTCTTGGCAAAGCGCTTGGTGGCGGTGTTTTTCCGGTCTCTGCTGTTGCAGCGGATCATGAGATATTAGATGTATTCGAACCAGGATCCCACGGTTCGACATTCGGCGGAAATCCATTGGCGGCGGCCGTGGCTATCGCATCCATGGATGTCGTTGTTGAGGAGAAGTTGGCGGATCGATCACTGGAATTGGGCAACTACTTTATGAACCAGTTGCGGACGATTCGCAATCCACATATCGTCGACCTTCGCGGTCGCGGTCTGTTTATCGGCCTTGAACTCGACGGCCCAGCTCGTCCCTACTGTGAAAAACTGATGGCGGAGGGCCTGCTCTGCAAAGAAACACATGATAACGTCATCCGGTTCGCACCACCGCTCATCATCGAGAAGCATGAATTGGATGATGCCGTTGGGCGGATTCGCAAAGTCCTCGAGGCATAAAGTTCCACAGTCCCGAAACATACAGGTCAACCCCAACACAAGGCGTTGAAAAAGTTCGGTATATGGGCAGTCGGCTTATGCTGACTGCCCATTTGAGTGTGTCGTGTACGCTTGTTCGTTTCATTCCTCCTTTACGCTTCATGCGTCTGGGGAGCAAATGATCCGACCGGTTCCGCTGCCGTGGTTGCTCAAACATTCCGAATACGGCCAGGCGATCTTCGTCGCGTTAGATCTGCTCAATTGAGGATTTCAACTGACAATTATGGAATCGTATTTATCAATGGTGTCCCGGTACTGATCGATCAACCCAACGAAAACACATCCAACTTTAACCCAGGTAGAACTTTTAACGTTCGACCTTTTCTTCTGGTTGGAAAAAACGACATTGTCATTGCAGGCTTCAATTTTCCTCCCGGATCACTCAGATCACCTTCGAACCCCGCTGGGATTGCGGCTTTACTTCGGATCAATATGAGTCGTTAAACAATGTGAAATAGAGAAGCTTCAACAGCAGCCCGCTTCCGCGGGTTCTTCTTTTTGAATGAAAAACGAACCAGGTGGGGATGGTGTCTGAACGCAATTACGCAGAGACTTCCGTCACGAACAATCGGTTGGCTATGAGCGATCCACGCTCGAGGTACGGTCACCACGACGATTCTGACGCTTCTGTATCCTTGGCTCGTCGGTTTGTTTCCGGCGCCGACGACTGAATGCCGACTTAAGAACAGTCCAAAACATTGCCGCTAAAAGGAAGAACTTAATCCAGAATGGAATAACGAACAGGAAAAAACCAAGTGCTCTATTAGGCAGATACTGCAGTATCAACAGGCCAATCCAGTCGTTCCACGTAACAGGCATCTGAAACGGTGCGTTCCATCCAATCCAACGGTTAAAATCGTACAACGACTTAAGCCCTTCAATGTGCACCGCATGGTTCCAGAAAATATTCCCAAACACCATTGTATCGGCAGACCAACTCATGCTATATACCACATGTGTGTGACCATACCAGTAGAGCCATAGTATACCTGAAAATGTCAGGAACAAATAAACTTTTTTCAATCCTCTTATCCTCTACTTAAACCCTATTAAATTCATATTATCACACCTTAAAGTTCCTCTTTATCCTATCCGACGACACTCGCGACGCGGAATCTGTCATGTGCTCTTTTTAGTACTTATCCCCCGACAAAAAAGAGCCGTCCCACTGCGCGGCTTTCGTTCCACGCTGCAGGACAGCCCTTTATCCACTGCCGATCCAATCAGAAAATCGAAACCGACAGAACCAAAACGATACACAGTGCCATGAGGTACACCAGTGAAAACCGGAAGACTTTGTTTGCCCAAACCAAGTCTTGGTCCTCGGGAATGAACAGCCCCTGCACGGCTCGCACGAGGAAAATCAGACCAAGTACGGCCATGACAATGAAGTAAATCCAACCTTCATAGTGTAGGGTCGTCAGCATCAATGAGACGGGAACCATTGCCGCTGTGTAGATGACAATCTGTCGCTTCGTCTCCCGGAAACCGCGAATGACAGGGAGCATTGGTATGCCCGCATTACGGTAGTCTTCCGTCTTCTTCATAGCCAAAGGCAAAAAGTGAGGCGGTTGCCAAAGGAAGAAGGTGAAGAACAGTGTCCACGCAGCCAGACCAAGCGATCCGCCACTTCCCGCAGCCCAACCAATCAGTGGAGGCATTGCACCGGAAACACCACCGAGAACGGTGTTCAATGTCGTATGGCGTTTAAACCAAACCGTGTACAAATACGAATAGACAAACAATCCCACGAATGCACACGCTGCAGCTTGCCAATCGACTAGGAAAAATAGAAGAGCAAGACCAACAGCTGACATGGAGAGGCCAATCGCCAAGGCTGCACCCGGGGCCACTTTGCCCTGCGCGACGGCACGTTTGCTTGTGCGGACCATGAGTTGATCGATATCCCTATCGTAATAGTTGTTAAGTGCCGCACCACCAGCGACGACTAAAGCCGTGCCGACAAGAGTGTACAACATCGCGAGCAGTGCCGGATGTCCGTGTGAAGACACCCACATACCCGCAAACGTTGCGAGTACATTGGAGATGGTGATGCCCCACTTCATGATCGATATATAGTCGCGAAATGTGGCTTTCGTCGAGGCGAGTTCCTGTAAGCGTGACTCCTCAAACGTCACCCCATTTGCCTGCATGCAAATCACTTCCTTTACAAACAATGAAATGTAAAAACCGTAAGAAGACGTCCAAATCCAACGTCCATTATCTTTACAAAGTTAGACAAGAAACACAATAAAACAGGCGGAAATGTCACCTAACCGACAAACATGGTGTCACGTATCGTTCACTTACAACGTCAACAGTATAGCCTGTTACACAAACGTTTAGTATAATCCTCATGACTTGTCTCTTAAAGGAGCGAAGACGCATGCCTCTATGGCTGTCTGGCGTCATTGCATTCTTCGTGGCGTTTTCCTTGGCCCCGCGAATGCGGACGCTGGCAATGAAATGGAAATTTGTTGACTTGCCAAATGAACGGAAGATTCATCATGATCCACTTCCATTACTCGGCGGGGCGGCGATGTTTGCGGGTATTATCGCCGTGGCATTGGTCGGGTTCATTTGGAACGACTGGTTAAAAACGCCGTATCTCGGTGTCATGGTCGGCGCTGCAATGTTGTTCGCCATCGGCCTATTAGATGATTTTTTCAAAACACGCGGGAAAGATTTCTCGGTTTCGATTCGGTTCGGAGTGCAAATTTTATCCGCTCTCCTCATTCCATTGTTCGGTGGAGGCATTCAAGGCTTTACGTCTCCTTTTGGAGGCCATCACTACATCGTGCTTCCAACTGCGTTGTCCGTCGTCATTACGGTTTTGTGGGTTGTTGGGGTCACGAACGTCTTCAACTTTCTGGACGGTGTCGACGGCCTAGCCGCAGGTATTGCGGCAATTTCTGCGACCACTTTGTTTTTTATCGCACTCATTAAGGGCGATGCGCTGTCCGCTTGGTTTGCCATTGCCGTAACGGGTGCGGCAATCGGATTTTTGCGGCACAACTTCTATCCGGCGCGAATTATTATGGGCGATGCCGGATCGACCGTGCTTGGCTATCTGTTGGCAGCCATCGCATCGGTCGGTGCGTTCAAGTCAGCTACGGTGATTTCCATCGGAGTGCCCGTGCTCGCCCTCGGTGTTCCCATCTTTGATGCCATCTGTGTCGTTTTCGTGCGGGCGAAAGCTGGGAGACCTGTGTACAAGCCGGACAAGAGTCATGTGCACCATCGACTACTTCGCGCAGGATTGACGCAAGTCCAAACGGTCACGGTTGTCTACCTTATCAGTGCGTGTTTTTCACTGGCGTCGATGATTGTGCTATTGTTGGATCGATAAATTGTTCCGAACGAGAGCGGCGGGTGCCGCTCTTTTTTGATTCCCATTTGTGTACCTCAAGCCGTCACCGGGGAAAATCATCATGAATCCCTTCTGAAAATGTTTTTGCATCCAGCGATCGGTGACACGCTTGTCCATTCTTACATAATAAAGGAGACCCTTATGCGTTCATGGAATCTCGTTGCAACATGTGCTTTCGGACTAGAATCACTCACGGCACGTGAATTGCAGAACCTCGGCTATGAAACGAAAAGCGAAAACGGGCTTGTCCGGTTCACTGGAGATGACACGGCCATTGCCCGGGCAAACCTCTGGTTGCGAACGGCTGAACGTGTGTTTGTGGAACTGGCGTCGTTTGAAGCACGAACATTTGAAGAGTTGTTCCAGGGAACAACAGACATTGCCTGGGAAAACATTTTACCGAAAGATGCCACGTTCCCTGTTGTCGGGAAATCTGTTAAATCCACTCTACATAGTGTCCCAGCGTGCCAAAGCATCACCAAGAAAGCCATTGTGGAACGCCTCAGTCGATTCCATCATCAGCAAACGTTTGAGGAAACGGGGGCGACCTACAAAGTCGAAGTTTCTTTATTAAAAGACGTTGCCACGATTCGTCTTGATACGAGTGGAAGCGGCCTCCATCGACGAGGGTATCGGTTATTAAATGCCACTGCTCCCCTTCGCGAGACGCTGGCAGCGGCGCTGGTCCTCCTCAGCCGCTGGGATGCACACCGACCTTTTATCGATCCGATGTGCGGCTCAGGCACCATAGCCATTGAAGCAGCCCTGTATGGTCTTCGACGGGCTCCCGGTCTACTGCGGGATTTCGACGCGGAGTTTTGGCCAACCATTCATGCCAAGGTGTTTGATGACGCACGTATGGAAGCAAAGGACTTAGCACGTGACGTGCCATTGAATATCATTGCCTCCGATATTGACAACGATGTCTTGGAGCTGACAAGAAGACATATCAATTTTGCGGAACTCGGTGACACCATCACGGTCAGGCGCGCTGATGCCCGCAAGCTTGAACCGGAGGACGAGTACGGCTGTATTATCAGCAATCCGCCCTACGGTGAACGATTGATGAGTGTGGAGGAGACAGAGCGGCTGTACAAGGAAATTGGACGACGGTTCCGTCAGCTGCCCACATGGTCAGTGTTCATCCTTACTTCTGACCCACACTTTGAGCGCCTGTACGGTGCCAAGGCGGATAAGAGGCGAAAGTTGTACAACGGGCGGATCGAGACGCAGTTGTACCAATACCTAGGACCGTTGCCACCCCGCCACGACAAGGGCAAAACGCTTTCAGACTCCTAACTTCTGGTGCCTTGCACCGAAAGCGGAATGGTAGTAGAGTGACAAAGGACTGTTTTTTCTCCGGGGTCGCCATGTTTGAGAGCGGTTGCTAGCGTTGCAACCGGACAACCTACCTGAGTGGATCAATGACCATTCTTGATAGCCTCATCGGCATTTATGATGAGGGTTCGACATGGCACCGACGATGTAGCTAAACTGAAGCAAGAAGATGTGATGCAAAGGAGTGAAAGTGATGGGGACCAATTCAAATCTGTTTGAATCTAAACAGAGCCTAAACGTGGGTCAGAAAAGCTACACCTACTATCGCTTGAACGAAATTCAAGACAAGGGTGTTGCTGACATTTCGCGCCTGCCATTCTCCATCAAGATCTTGTTGGAGGCCGTTCTTCGTCAATTTGACGGCCGCGTGATCACGGAAGACCATGTCCGTCAATTGGCAAACTGGAATGCAAAGAATCCTGAGAAGGTCGACGTTCCGTTGAAACCCGCTCGGATTCTCTTACAGGACTTCACAGGCGTCCCTGTCGTTGTCGACTTGGCTGCACTGCGTTCGGCAATGCACCGTGTGGGTGGTAATCCGGATCGAATCAATCCGCTTATCCCCGTTGACTTGGTTATCGACCACTCTGTACAAGTCGATGCATTCGGATCACAAGAAGCACTCGATTTCAACATTAATCGTGAGTTCGAGCGAAACGAAGAACGTTACAAATTCCTTCGTTGGGCTGCTAAATCGTTTGACAACTTCCGCGCAGTACCGCCAGGAACAGGTATCGTTCACCAAGTGAACTTGGAGTACTTGGCGAAAGTTGTTCAACAGCGCACCGTAAACGGTGAGGAAGTCGTCTTCCCAGACAGCTTGGTGGGAACGGACTCACACACCACAATGATCAACGGCCTTGGCGTTCTCGGCTGGGGTGTGGGTGGTATTGAAGCTGAAGCATGTATGCTGGGTCAACCGCTCTACTTGCTGCAACCGGAAGTGATCGGCTTCAAACTCACCGGTCAACTGCCAGAAGGCGCAACCGCTACAGACTTGGCACTCACCGTCGTCAACATGCTTCGCAAGAAGGGCGTTGTCGGCAAGTTCGTTGAATTCTACGGTTCTGGTCTTTCCAACATCAGCTTGGCAGACCGTTCAACCATTGCCAATATGGCTCCTGAATACGGTGCGACGATGGGCTTCTTCCCTGTCGATCAAGAGACACTTGCGTACCTTCGCAGTACAGGTCGCGACGAGGACCTCATCGCGCTCGTAGAAAAGTATACAAAGGAACAAGGTCTGTTCCGCACGGACGAAACAGTCGATCCGGTATACACCGACACGCTCGAATTGAACCTGGCGTCCGTCGAACCTTCGATGGCTGGACCGAAACGTCCACAGGATCGGATTCTCTTGTCGGAGATGAAGTCGACATTCGAAGATGCGCTTGATAAGCCTCTCGACAAGGGTGGCTTTGGTGTGGCCGATGCCAAGGACAAAGTTGGCACCGTCAAGTACAGCGATGGCAACCAGAGCGCATTGCACCAAGGTGCACTTGTTATCGCGGCTATCACGAGTTGTACGAATACATCCAATCCATCCGTTATGGTTGGCGCAGGATTGGTTGCGAAAAAGGCAGCTGAAAAAGGTCTCACCACACCGAAGTACGTGAAAACGAGTTTGGCACCTGGCTCGCGTGTCGTCACCGACTACCTGGAAAAAGCGAATTTGCTGGAGCCTCTGGCAGAGCTAGGCTTTGATGTTGTCGGTTACGGCTGTACGACATGTATCGGTAACAGTGGTCCATTGCCGGACGAAGTCACCCAGACCATCCAAGAAAATGACTTACTAGTGTCTGCTGTCCTTTCCGGTAACCGTAACTTTGAAGGCCGCATTCACTCGCTCGTCAAGGCAAACTACCTTGCATCTCCGCCGCTTGTCGTGGCATATGCACTGGCTGGTACAGTTGACATCGACTTGACTAAGGAACCGATCGGCAAGGATAAAGACGGCAACGATGTGTTTCTGAAAGACATTTGGCCGACCAATAAGGAAGTTCAAGAGACCATCCGATCCGTCATCACTCCGGAACTGTTCCGCGACCAATATGGCCGCGTTTTCGACAGCAACGAGCGTTGGAACGCGCTGGAGACTGCGGAAGGCAAGATGTACGATTGGGATGAACAATCTACGTACATTCAAGAGCCACCGTTCTTCGTCGGTTTGACGGCAGACGTGCCGAACATTGAGGGGATTCAGGACGCACGCGTGCTCGCGTTCCTTGGCGACTCCGTCACGACGGACCACATCTCCCCGGCTGGCAACATCGCTCAGAAGAGCCCAGCTGGCCACTACTTGCAAGAACACGGCATCGAGCCGTACGACTTCAACTCGTATGGATCCCGCCGCGGCAACCACGAAGTCATGATGCGCGGTACCTTTGCGAACATTCGTATCCGCAACAAGGTTGCACCGGGAACGGAAGGCGGTTATTCAACCTACTTCCCAACAGATGAAGTGATGCCGATTTATGATGCAGCGATGAAGTACAAAGATGACAACCAACCTTTGATTGTTATCGCGGGTAAAGAGTACGGAACAGGTTCTTCTCGTGACTGGGCAGCAAAGGGCACCTACTTGCTCGGCGTACGTGCCGTCATCGCGGAGAGCTTCGAACGGATTCACCGCAGCAACCTGGTTGGGATGGGTGTACTTCCACTCCAGTTCCAAGCAGGAGAGAACGCAGAAACATTGAACATCACGGGTCGGGAAAAGTTCACGATTGTCGGCCTAGACAACAACCTGCAACCTCGTTCCGAGGTAACGGTTCAAGCGACACGTGAAGACGGATCGACCTTTACATTCAAGGCTGACGTCCGTCTCGACAGCGACATTGAAGTCGAGTACTACCGGAACGGCGGTATCCTTCAAACAGTTCTTCGCAACTTCATTCGTGAAGAGCAAAACGCGTAACGCATACGAAACAAACAGGGCTGCTCGGTGGCAGCCCTGTTTGCTTAGTGAACGGCTCTGTGGATCGACAAGCGTCCACGGAGCCGTTTTTTTGGAAGTCTCAAATATGCAACTTGGGATCTGGCATTGGGCGGCATGAGAACGGGGAGCTGTAGCTGTACAAATGGGGTAAGTGCCGGGTTTCACGGTACACAGGTGGCTGCCGGTTCGGGGCGGCTCGGGGCATTCGGTCTGGGATTAGTGAACACGGTTCCTTTAATCATCGACTCGACGTGACTTTCACACGAACAAGACACCTAATTTCCGTTATACGACCGGTTTGATGGGCAGGTAGGGGGAAATCGCTGGATAACGGAATTTACTTCCTCTATTCACAATCCATTGACGCCCCGCACACAACAGGGGAATAAAAGTTCCTTGTACGAGCACCCTGCACCCTGCACCCTGCACCCTGCACCCTGCACCCAAGCACCCAGCCGCAAGCCCCGCTCCGCCGATGCGGCTATATCTACAAAACTTACAGCGACGCCTTCAAAATGGCGTAAACATCGTCCTTGTTCAGCTTCTTAAAGTTTCCGATCTCGCCAAACCGCACTGCCTGACTTGCCATCCGATCCAACTGGTCATCACCGATGTCATAGTCCGCCAAGCGCTGGGGTGCACCGATTTCTTTGTAGAACTCGCGAACCTTGGCGATCGCGATATCAGCCAATTCGTCGGTTGATTTACCCGAAGCATCCACTCCGAACACGTTCGTCGCGAGCGACGCAAAGCGAGATGGATTCACGTTCTTATTGTAGTCCATCCAGTGTGGGAAGACGATTGCAAGCCCACCACCGTGCGGGATGTCGTAAATGGCACTGATCTCGTGCTCGATGGCGTGGCATGCCCAGTCGCCCTGTATACCCATGTTGATCATGCCGTTCAATGCCATCGTGGAGCAGTACATAAGCGTCTCACGCGCGTCATAGTCATTCGGATTGTCGATAGCGGCCTTGGCATTCTCGACAATGGTCTTGATGACGGCCTCAATCAAATGCTGTTGCAGCGGCGTGTGCCTCGTTGGGTGGAAATAGTGCTCGAAGCAGTGCGCGAGCATGTCACATGTACCGTAAATGGTTTGATCACGCGGTACAGAGTATGTGTTTTCTGGGTCACAGAACGAGAATTTCGGGAACGTGTAAGGGGACCCGCCTCCGAGCTTCTCTTTCGTTTCCCAGTTTGTGATCACCCCACCTGAGTTCATTTCCGATCCCGTCGCCGCAAGCGTCAGAATCGTCCCCAGAGGAAGGGCACCCGTAGCCTTAGCACGACGTTGATAGATATCCCATACGTCACCGTCATACTTGACACCCATGGCGATGGCCTTGGAACAATCCAGAACGGACCCGCCACCGACTGCGAGAATCAAGTCGATATTTTCCGTTCGACAGATATCAATTCCTTTGTGCACTGTTGTAAGACGAGGATTTGGTTCCACGCCCGACAATTCGAAAATAGTCACTCCGGCTTCATTTAGAATATGATTTACCTTGTCGTACAGGCCGCTGCGTTTTATACTGCCGCCGCCGTAAACAAGAAGAACTCGTCTTCCGTACTGAGTGACCTCAGAAGCGAGAAACTGCTCAATTTGTCCCTTTCCGTAATACAATGCCGTTGGATTTTGAAAGCGAAACGGGTTCATCCTAATCTGCCTCCTTCATGTGACTCGACACTTCACCGTTTGATCACAGGTATGTAGCCTTTGGTGAGCTTGGGGACCACCACACAACCATTGAAGTCGAGAATCAGTTTTACGAGTCACTTTCCTATTGTAACAAGTTCAAACCTCAATTAAAAATACAAGCCTCCCCGAAGGTGATGGCCGGATTCGACTATTTATGGACAACACTTCATATATATCATGTTAGTTTGTCCCATGAAGTGAGGTGTGGGGATTGCTTGGACAGATGACAGCCATGCTATGTGCCGTATGCTACGCTCTTTCGTACATCTTCATACGCAAGGGCCAAACAGAATCTTCCCCGCCGGATAATGGATTATTCCCCATTCTCGTCATCAGTTCCGTCACACTCGATGGCGCGTCGGTCTTGATGGGCATACTCGATCCGTCGACCATCGATGTCACATCAAAGGACATTCTTCTCCCATGTGTATATGCTGCATTATCTGGACTCATTGGAACACTGCTTGGTCGCCTAACGCTGTACACCGCTATTAAGGACCTTGGCGCAACGCGCGGGGTGGTCGTAAAAGGTTTATCTCCCATTATCACCTTGGCTATCGTGGTCATTGGACTGGATCAGCGAATTGTACGAGACGACTGGATTGGACTCGGGTGTTTGCTCACAGCAGTCGGCCTCTTATTTTGTGAACGCCAGTTTACAAATCAGCGGACTATGGCATTTGCCCTGTTTCGCAATAGCATCTTTATTGCGATTTTATCGGCCTTCGCCCAAGGCACCGGACACGCCTTTCGCCAGCTGAGTGTCAGTGACCACATGGAACCGACGTATGCGGCTGCAATTGATGTCACGACGGCGCTCATAGGATACCTGCTCGTCCTCGTCCTACGTGGACGCCCTCTTACGCTTCTCAACTGGTACCGCCGCTATACAAATTCGAGTCTCATCTTGGCCGGCGTTTGGTCTTCCCTTGCCGTGCTGCTCTTTTTTACGGCAGTCCGCCAGATTCCCGTGTCCACCGTATCCGTCCTCGTTGCCACAGAGCCGATTCTGGTCGCATTGTTCTCGGTCCTTTTCTTCCCTCGCCTTGAACGGCTTACGTGGTGGAGTGCCTGCGCTTCCATCGTCGTTGCAGGTGGTGTCGTTTTCATCAGTCTTTGACACCATGTCATTTTACCTAGACGAGTTGTCCTTCGCCCCGCCGACTCGCCAACTTGCCTCGTTGGCCTGGCTTCACTACACTTGAATCGTGTGACCGACCATTTGCCCTGTCAGTGCATGGTTGGACAACCTCTGATAAAACAAACGATTGAAGCTACGTGAGGATGAGATGCTTGAAGGCGTATGATGTCATTGTCGTAGGCGGTGGTCCCGCAGGATTGATGGCTGCTATTGCAGCACGGGAAACAGGGGCACGTGTTGCACTGGTAGAAAAAGGACACAAGCCGGGGCGCAAACTTGGAATTTCTGGTGGCGGACGATGTAATGTGACGAATGCCAAACCGCTTCCAGAGCTGATGGACAACATCCCGGGGAACCCTCGGTTTTTATATTCCGCACTCAGCCAGTTCTCGAATCATGACATTATAGACTTTTTTGAAAACTTGGGCATTCGACTGAAAGAAGAAGATCGGGGACGAGTTTTCCCTGTCACTGACCAAGCTGCCACGGTCGTCAAGGCCATCGTTGATAAGGTGTACACCAGCGGAGTTGATGTCATGCTCGACACGCCAGTTGCTCGACTCCTGGCTAACGACGGAAAAATCACCGGTGTGCGGTTGACTCGTGGTCAGACGTTGGAGACATCTGCCGTCGTCATCTCAACAGGCGGATGCAGTGTGCCAAAAACGGGTAGCACTGGTGACGCATATCCGTGGGTGCAAGCGCTCGGTCACACGATTGTCGATCCCTATCCAACCGAGGTACCCCTGACGAGTAATGAGCCGTTCATTGTTGATAGGAAACTCCAAGGGCTTTCTCTTCGTGGTGTGGACGTGACTGTGTGGAACGAAAAAGACAAACGCCTAACGACGGAAAACGGAGACTTGCTGTTTACGCACCTAGGTCTAAGCGGTCCCGCGGCCCTTCGCTGCAGCCATTATGTGTCCACTGCTAAACGGAAGAACCCAGGTACGAAACTAAGGGCGACAATCGATGTGCTCCCCAATGTAACGCGTGACGAGCTGTCACATCAACTATTTTCAGCTCGTGAGGAGCATCCTCGTCGAAGCCTCGCGAACGCCCTTGAACAATGGGTCCCGGAAAGGCTCGCAAGCTATGTATTGAACAAGACGAACGTGAATGGTAGTACACAGTTGACACACGTAAGCAAGTCAGATTCGGATGCCATCAGTGGCTGTATCAAGGCATGTCCTGTCGTCATTACGGGTACATTGCCTTTGGAGCAGGCGACCGTGACAGGTGGTGGTGTGAGCGTAAAAGAAGTCGATCCAAAAAGCATGCAATCAAAGCTGTGCCAAGGTCTGTTTTTTGCAGGAGAAGTGCTCGACGTTCACGCTCACACCGGTGGCTACAACATCACAGTTGCCTTCTCAACAGGACGCCTTGCGGGGCGAAGTGCCGCTATGCAGGCCATGGATGGGGATCGCGTAGTGAACAATTCATGAAGTCAAGTCACGATACAGACGTACCGTGCGACTCGTCCCTTTCCGTGCGATATCGATGCAACGGACGACGGATAAATTGCAAATAAACGTACGAAATGATAAAAAATCCGGACGAAATCAGCATCAGCCAGTCGTAGTGATCCCCTTTTAACAACCCCCCGCCCATTGAAGATCCAATGGCGTTCCCGACTCTCGTTCCAAACACCCGCATCCCAAACATTTGGGAGAACTCGCTCGTGTGGACGAAGTCGAGAAACATGGCGTCGATAATGGGGGGTGGGACGGCCGTCGAAATGGTAAGAAGAAAGTATATTCCCACGAAGACCCCCGTCGACATCGCCACGATGAACAGAAGCATACTGACAGCGCTGAGGATAAACGCCAGCAACAGCGTTGCCTGTTGCTTCAATTTTTGAATCAACGGCCGAACGAGAAAAGAACCAATCGACACCATGAAAATACTCACCGCATAGACGATGGAGGTTGTCGACGTAGTTGCGTGATACCTTTCGCTTAGAATAAGCGTTGCAAACTGATTAAAGAGTCCCCCCGCAATGCCGAATAAAATGGCGTACGAGGCCATAAACATAAGCGGCTTCGACGGAACCTGCAAAACTTTCTCGCGACGGCTGTCAGGTGCCTTGACGAAGAACCGAATGACCGGCGCGACCAAAGCAATCAAGGAACCCAGGATCATGGTCCACTGCAGGCCGACGCCCAATACGAGAAACCCTCCACAGACAATCCCGGCTCCGATCAGAAACATATACAGCGCGGTGAAACGACTGATGAGATGAGATCGCTCTCTCCCCACCATAAGCGAACTGAGTACCACATTTTCCGTACTCGTCAGCATCGAACCGCCAACGCCCGCTATGGCCGCGGTGCCCATCCACAGTGGCCACGCGTAACCGACGGAACTCCCTAAATCCCCGACTCCGATGAGCAGTGTCCCTATCTTAAACATTCTCGAGGCACCGAATCTATCGGCGATCGGTCCAACTATCAGTGCGGAACATCCGCCGCAAAATGCATTGATAGCAAATAAATAACCGATTTTTTCGTCACCGATATGAGCGGATGCGTAAAAGAACGGCTGGGCATACTGAATGATACCAATACCAAAACTGAGGAAAAATTCGCTTAAAAAATATAAGACTAACGAGCGTTTCATGTTTGCCTCCACGCTAATCACCATGAATTGGTGACAATGAGCCCATCATATCAATGAACACGACAAGAAAAAAGAGCGGGTTTCCCCGCCCTGATTTGACCGCATCCGCTACTGTAAATCGGAAACGGATGCACCATACGTTCCACCGATTTTTCGACTGTACATTCCAGGCTGTGGGTGACCATATCGATGCGGTGTATCCTCGCGTTCACCGCGCCGCATTTTTGCACTCGCTTCGGCATTGATGACCGGTCCTCGCGCTTCATCTCCGCGTCCAATGGATTTTCGTCGCGATGTCATGTGCAGTCCCCCTTCGATGGATGTGTCAAATCAAGCATAATGTAACCGGACACAAATGACTCCATGCTAGGCATTCCTGGCATACGTAGGAAAGGAACCATTCGGATGATGAAGCATCGTCTCATTCTCGCGTCGGGATCGCCACGTCGTCGTCAGTTACTCGAAATGTTAGGCCTGTCGTTCGATATTATCGTGACAAATGCTGACGAATCATTTGAACCATCGCTACCCCCAGCCAACATTGTGAGGGAACTTGCCCATCGTAAAGCATCTGCGGCCGTTCGCAGCATCACGGGGTCAGATGAGAGATTCGTAGTCGTTGCCGCCGATACAGTCGTCGTCGTGGATGGCGATATTTTGGGCAAGCCCTCGACCGAAGACGAAGCGATCGACATGCTCACGCGCCTACAAGGACGTCATCATGATGTCTATACAGGTGTCGCCGTGTACGACAGCACGACGGACAAGACCATCGGTGCATCCGTACAGACACGAGTATGGATGCACCCGAGAGCCAAAGAATGGCTCACCTGGTACGTCCGAACGGGTGAGCCAATGGACAAAGCCGGATCATATGCCATTCAAGGACAGGGAAGTCTACTTGTCGAGCGCATCGAAGGTGACTTCTACAACGTAGTCGGCCTTCCCGTCGGCAAACTGGACGAGATATTTACCGAACTGGGACTATCTATCCAGTCGTGGATGGAGGCTTAGCCCCTCACTGCGAGCACCCTATCCCCGGCATATTCCAGGGCTTGGGCCAAGTCGTCGATGAGATCGCCAATGTGCTCAATGCCAACGGAAAAACGCAGCAATGTGTCCGTTACGCCAATCGCATTTCGCACGTCTTCCGGGATGTCAAAGTGCGTTTGGCGTGCGGGGTACGTCATCAGTGACTCAACGCCGCCAAGGCTCTCCGCAAACGTAATGAGTTCGAGATGCTCGAGAATATACGGGACCATGCGGGCATCCAACACGTCAAACGATACCATCCCGCCAAAACCCGATGCTTGGCGCGAACAGATATCCCGCCCGGGATGCGTCTCTAATCCGGGATAATAGACGTGTGGAATGTCGTCCCGCGCATCGAGCCAGCCGGCGATTGCAAACGCGTTTTTCATGTGCCGTTCCATCCTGAGTGCCAACGTCTTCATGCCGCGCATGAGCAGCCATGCGTCGTGTGGCCCCAGCACAGCTCCAATGGAGTTCTGCACAAAATACAGTCGTTCGCCAAGCTCTGCGGTCTTTGCCACGACCAGACCCGCCATGACATCGTTGTGGCCGCCCAAGTACTTGGTGGCTGAGTGAAGGACAATGTCGGCGCCGAGATCGAGTGGGCGTTGTAAATAGGGTGTCATGAACGTGTTGTCGACAATCGTGAGCCATCCGCGAGCTTGAGCCAAGATGGAACAGGCAGCGATGTCGGTGATTTGCATCATTGGATTCGTCGGTGTCTCGATGAATATGGCTTTCGTGGAAGGCAAGGCGACCGCCTCAATATCGTCCATCTTACCCGTGTGTACGTACGATGCCGTGATGCCGAGCGGCCGCAGAATTTGCTCCAGAACGCGGTATGTTCCGCCATACAAGTCGTTTGAGACGATGATGTGATCACCTGGTTGAAACAGGGATAGAACAGCATGGACTGCAGCCATTCCAGATGCAAACGCCAATCCCCTGTCGCCGCCCTCCAAGTCAGCAATCGCCTCTTCTAAAGCTTTTCGCGTTGGGTTGAGCGTCCGTGCATAGTCAAACCCTGTGCTCTGACCGAGCCCAGGGTGGGCAAATGTCGTTGATTGATAGATAGGGGCTGAGATGGCTCCGGTAGCAGGGTCCAACCCGTTCCCAATTTGCGCTAAGCGAGTCTCTATCTTCATGTCATCGCTTCCTCTCCACGTATCTCTTGCAATTGTTCCAGCAGCGCAAAAGTTAAGGAAACTGTACAAATCTCTCACTGTTCCGTCAAGGCTTTACGAGAATTCGAACGGGGCGTAGAGTGTCTCATGTAAAGTTAGTTTTGTCGTGAACGAGGAGAGAACGCTCAAAATGACACGTATTTCAGTGACAACGGCGTCAAGATCCGTCGTTGGTCTCAGCTTGCTCATCGGATTGTTGGCGGTCTCCTTCTCATCCATTTTCATCGAGTGGTCGAAGGCACCTGCAGCAATCATCGGAATGTATCGGTTATGGATGTCCGTCATTCTATTCATGCCTATGGCGTGGAACAAAAGGCGAGAACTTGTCGCTCTATCGAGAAAAGATATCGGACTTGTTCTATTATCAGGCCTATTTCTCGGTCTACACTTTTTGTTTTGGATTCAATCTTTGAAAGAAACGTCTGTCGCCTCGTCGATGATCATTATTTCGCTTGAGCCCATTTTTGTTCTCATCGGCTCCATCATCGTGTTCCGCGAAGGTGCTAGCAGGAAAGCCGTTTTCAGTATGGGCCTTGCCGTATTCGGTTGCGTCGTGGTGGCCTCCGGTGACATGACACGAGGCAGTGGACATCTGTGGGGAGACCTACTGTCTCTGATCGGGACAGTCGCTGTGTCCGTGTACATGATAGCCGGTCAAAAGCTGCGTAAAAGCGTCTCAGGTACAACGTACAATGTACTCGTCTTTTTTGTCGCTGGCCTCGTTTTGTTTCTCTTCAACATTGGCACGCGTTCACCCCTCTTCGGGTACAGCGGGCAAGATTGGTTGATGTTCGCGCTGCTGGCCGTCGTCTCCACGGTACTTGGCCACGGCATCTTCAACTGGCTGCTGTCTTCGGTTGCCGCGACAACCGTGTCGATGACCATTTTAGGTGAACCGGTTGGCGCAATCGTACTTGCCTTTTTCTTATTGGGCCAACCGATCCTGTTACTTCAAGCCCTTGGAGGCGCAATATGCCTCATTGGCGTTTTTGCGTTTCTGCGACTGAATCACTCAGGCAAGAGCAATGACGAAGAATACCCACCCGGCGAGAAAACACAACCCGCCTAAGGGCGTGATCGCACCTAATGCTTTGACGCCAGTTGTACTCAGAGCGTAGAGGCTTCCCGAGAAAAGGACAACGCCGACGGCAAACAGCCACCCGGATATATGCATGGCCCGACCGCCGATGCCCATCCGCAAAAGAATTCCAACAGCGATAAGCGCCAGTGCATGATACATCTGGTACTGGTCACCTGTATGAAACACACTCAACATGTCCGGTGATAATCGATCCTTCAAAGCATGGGCGCCGAAAGCGCCCAGTGCCACGGACAAGAACGCAAAAACCGCTCCTGTTACAGCAAACCCCATTCTACTCATCCTTTCCGAATGTTTCAGTGCTGCACTACTTGGTTAATCGAGTTGAGGTGCCTTGCGGTACTTCGTCGCCTGTTCAAAGTCATAGGCAAGGCCAATCAGCTCCGCCTCCGAAAACGCCGTACCCGTGAACGTCAGTCCGACCGGTTGTCCCGCTTTGGTATACCCCGCGGGGACGGTTATGGACGGATATCCGGCTTTCGCGGCGATGCTGCAACCGAAATACGACGGAAACACGAGCGCCGCCAATCCATGTTCCTGCAGTGCCCCATCAATTCCGTCCTCACGTGACCACTTCAAATCACGGAGACGCTGTTGAAGATATTTTGCTTCGGTCAACGATCCGCTCGTTTCCTCTGCCAAACGAAACAGTGCCTGGTCATATCGCAGTGCGATCTCGGCGTGATCGTCGTTGTAAGCGATAAGCTCTGCCAGTGTGCGCGCGGGTAAAGTAGCCTCCGTCTTTGCCAAGTAAGCATTGAGCGCGACTTTAAATTCGTGAATCATCACGTCGATGTTTTCATTCAGCTCAGGCGTGGGCAGTTCAAGCGGATCGACGAGCGTTGCCCCTTTTTCTCTCAGCACATTTACAGCGGCATCGAAGACTTCTCGCTCTTCGTCGGACAGGCCTTTGTGATAATACCCCCGAGGAACGCCAATGCGGACGCCAGCCAGTTTCCCCACGCGCAGTTGCGACATATAGTCGCGGGCGAGATGGGCGGTCGACGCAGTTGCGGCGTCAGCCTTATCCTCCCCGGCAATGACTTGGAGGATTCTGGCTGCGTCAGACACCGTCCGCGTCATGGGACCCGCGGTGTCTTGGCCCATGGAGATGGGGATAATTCCGGTTCTGCTCACTAACCCAACAGTTGGTTTAATTCCAACCAGACTGTTGTTGCTGGCCGGGCTGAGAATAGAGCCACTCGTCTCCGTACCGATGGCTGCCACGGCAAACCCTGCGGCAACCGCTGCACCACTTCCCGCACTCGATCCGCCCACGTCAAACCGCCCCGGCCCATACGGGTTCAACGTCTGTCCGCCGCGGGAACTGTATCCGTTCGGCATGTGATCACTGATGAAATTGGCCCACTCGGTGAGATTCGCCTTGCCCAAAATGACCGCTCCCGCCTCGCGCAGACGTTTTACAACAGGTGCGTCCTGCGCAGCCCGGTGAGTTGCCATCGCTACGGACCCGGCGCTGGTGTGCATGAAATCTGCCGTGTCCAGGTTATCTTTGACTAAAATCGGGATACCATGAAGAGGCCCACGCCAAACACCGCGTTCCCTGTCTCTATCAAGTGCCTGTGCGATGGCTAACGCGTCTGGATTGACTTCAATCACCGCTCGAATTTGCGCACCATCTTGGTTATGTAACGCGATCTGCTCAAGGCATTTGGAAACGATGTCAAACGAGCTGAGTTTCCCTTGCTGCTGTTGTAACAGCAGTGTGTCAATATCCCACATCATGAAATCGAGCATTATTGTCCAGACCTTCCTCGCTAGAAATGAAAGTGTTCTCTGTCCGAGTTTCGCACACTAAGCTCTCATTGACAACGAAGAAGGTTGGCAGCCGGACATGGAAAGGTCCATGTGCCGCCGTATAAGCTTAGGCATTCGGCGAATACTTCAAGTGGTGTGATCGACTCACATATTCTTATTGGGAGGGTGCGACTTGGCAGATGTAAAACTTGCGATCATTTACTACAGTTCTACAGGCACAAACCATAAAATGTCCCTTGCCGCTGCGGACGCTGCGAAGGAACTGGGGGCCGATGTCAAAGTCTTAAAAGTGCCTGAACTCGCGCCCGAGGAAGCCATTGCGGCAAACGCGGGGTGGAAGGCACACTACGAAGCGACGAGAGATGTGCCGGAAGCAACCGCCAATGATATCGAATGGGCGGACGCCTTGATTTTCAGCGTACCGACCCGGTTCGGCAACGTACCATCCCAAATGAAACAGTTCCTCGACACGCTCGGTGGCTTATGGGCACAAGGAAAAACCATCAACAAAGTCGTCAGTGGCATGACAAGCGCTCAAAATGCACATGGCGGTCAAGAAGCCACGCTATTTTCCCTGTACACAAGCATGTACCACTGGGGCGCCATTGTGGTCGCACCTGGCTACACAGACCAGTCCCTGTTTGGAGCAGGTGGTAATCCGTACGGAACCAGTGTGACGGCTGTCGAAGATGGTAGTATTTCCGAAGCGTCCATCGGGGCAATCAAGCACCAGGCTCGACGGGTTGTGACGGTTGCGGACTGGATCAAAAAAGGCCAAGCATGAATGTAAATTGTCTACTGGTAACGTAAATTAGGCTGAGCCGTGTGGCTCAGCCTAATTTACGTGAAACCGGAACTCCACCTAGTTGCTTATTGAAAGTTGTTCGCACCGTAAAATCCAGAGCTCATAGCGCCTTGGTTGCCGCCGAATGCTGCGTTAGACAGGTCCTCTTGAATATGCTGACGTACCTGTTGTGGATTTGTGCCGAATTGGCCCAGTGTACCACCGAAAGCGCCAGCTTGGCTGCCCATGCCCATTGCAGCGCCTTGTGCACCCATACCCATCATGCCAGCACCTTGTCCACCCATACCCATCATGCCGGCACCTTGTCCACCCATACCCATCATGCCAGCACTTTGGCCTTGGTTACCACCAAATGCTGCGGTTTGCAAGTCCTCTTGAATGTGTTGACGAACTTGTTGTGGGTTGGTGCCGAATTGACCCAGCGTGTTGCCACCAAAAGCACCAGCTTGGCCGTCCATGCCCATACCAGCACCTTGTGCGCCCATGCCCATCATGCCAGCACCTTGACCTTGGCTACCGCCAAATGCTGCGTTTTGCAAGTCCTCTTGAATGTGTTGACGAACTTGCTGTGGGTTGGTGCCGAATTGACCCAGCGTGTTGCCACCAAAAGCACCAGCTTGGCCGCCCATGCCCATACCAGCACCTTGTCCACCCATGCTCATGCCAGCGCCTTGTGCACCCATACCCATACCCATACCCATGCCAGCGCCTTGGCCTTGGCTTCCGCCAAATGCTGCGTTTTGCAAGTCCTCTTGGATATGTTGGCGAACTTGCTGAGGATTTGTCCCAAACTGACCGAGCGTGCTGTTGCCAAATTGTTGACCAAACTGCGCTTGTGCACCATAGCCGAGCTGTTGGCCCTGTTGGCCGCGTACTTGTGCAGGTACAGAGCTAATCGCTTGTTGCATAGCAGCGCCATTCACGGAGCCTTGTCTAACGGCCATGCCGCCCATTTGTTGACCGCCAAACGCACTCTGCAAGTCTTCTTGGATGTGTTGACGAACAACTTGCGGATCCGTTCCGAATTGGCCAAACGTGCTGTTGCCGTACTGTTGGCCCATCTGCGATGCGCCGCCAAAACCTTGATTCATCGCATTGAAGCCACCAAATGACTGATTGCCAAACTGTTGCATTTGTTCAGCTCCCTTTCAATATTGGAGTAGGGTCATGCGGTTAAAGTATGCGCACATATTTGGTGGCACATGCGCTCTTATTTCATATATGCAACCTTTTTCAGGAAAAAAGTTTGCTAAGGAAGAGCCGTTCATGTGCCGGCACAACGCAAAGAAGGGGCTAAGATTCCCTGTCAGACCCGACAGAGTATCTAGCCCCATAAAAAACACCAGGATTAAACCTTTTCAGCCATCGACCAATCGTGTGTCATGCTGCCTTCAAGATACTTTTCGACGTCCATCGCAGCTTTGCATCCTGACCCGGCCGCAGTGATCGCTTGGCGATAGCGAGCATCCATCACGTCACCGCAAGCAAAAACGGCTTCAACTGATGTTTGAGATGTTGCACCTTGGGTAACGATGTACCCTACTTCGTCCGTGACCACTTGGCCATTTAGGAACTCGGTATTTGGCCGATGCCCGATTGCCACGAAAACCCCATCCGCTTCAATGACTCTTCGTTCCCCTGTGTCGTTGTCGACGACTTGAAGTCCAGTGACTTTGTTCCCGTCGCTTTTGACCTCTTCTGTTGTCACGTTCAAGACCCATTTGATTTTCTCGTTTGCACGGGCGCGCTCTTGCATCACTTTCGATGCGCGCAATTCGTTACGGCGATGAACGATTGTAACTTCCGAGGCGAATTTCGTTAAGAACGTCGCTTCCTCCATGGCGGAGTCGCCGCCACCGACAACTATGACTCGCTTGTTTCTAAAGAAGAACCCGTCACACGTGGCACAGGTTGAAACCCCGCGACCAATCAAGTCGGATTCCCCAGGGATGCCGAGCATCTTCGCCGAGGCACCAGTCGCAAGAATGACTGCGTCTGCTGTGTACTCCTTGTCCTTGTCCACCGTGACGCGAAGCGGCTTGGTGCTAAAGTCAACGGACGTTGCTCTCCCCCGCTGGAACTCGGCTCCAAAGCGCTCTGCCTGCTTCTTCATGTTGTCCATCAGCTCGGGTCCCATGATGCCGTCAATAAACCCTGGGAAGTTTTCGATCTCGGTCGTCAACGTAAGCTGTCCACCCGGCTCGTCACCTTCGATGACCAACGGTTCCAGATTAGCGCGGGCACTATATATGGCGGCCGTATATCCGGCCGGACCGGTTCCAAGAATCATAACCTTGCGATGTTCCATGTAACATCCCTCCGTGTTTAATATTGCCACAGGATCGCACAATAAAAAAGTAAGCTAGGTTCGCAGATGACATGTTGCCCTGCGTCCTCAACCGTAGACACCTAAATTGACACGTCAGCATATATCCCTGCACGCTCGTCGAACTGGAGATTCACCGTAACTTGACGTGGCGCTACGCGCTCTCGATTGGATACGAAATCGGCCACGGCATCAACCAAATCCTTTTCGCTTAAAGGAGGCTCGGAATAACCGTTTATACGAATCCCCGCACTAAATCCGTCACGAGGATGGTACATCAACTCGACATCAACATCTTCCGGCGCGCACCGACGAATGTCAGCAACGTATTCGCAACATGCATCCGCGACGGCTTGTTCGTCAAGATAACGATAGGATGGGTCATCACGACCAAACACGTTTATCCCCTCCAGTTATGCGTCGACCAACGTGTGATAACGCACCTGATCCGTCATAGGATCCCCTATATACGACGCCGCAATGTATCAGGGTCGCCAGACCAAGGGCAATGTCTATTCTATATTATATCCGGCGCATTGACCCAGGTTGCGGATACACTGGCGGCGGCACAAACTAACTGGCCATCCTTCACTACGATATCAAAACGAGCCCGCGTTACCTCGGGAACGTCTTCGACCCACTGTGATAGGCGCAGAATCATATCAATGACCGTATCCCTACAATTCTTATCAAAAGAACCTTCATATCTTCCACGTGCTTCCCGCCAAATACCCTCTGCATCTGCATCCGTCAACGGTACCAGCCGCATTGCGGGGACGAGTGGTTGTCCGACTTGATCCTGGACAGTGGATTCACCAGAAGTATGCCCACCCAAGTCAAGTCGAATCAACGGTCCGAACAGTGGGTCTGAATCGACTCGAACGACGATTTGAGCTTGCGGCGGCTGAACTTTCTCATTTTCGAACTCGAGCGATATACCCAGAGACTGAACGACACTTCGAACCTGCTTTTCGTTCAGCGACGTAGATGTCGTCATCGTGTCAAATGCACTCCGGATGGTGTCGCGTGCAGCCTGTGTGTCGATGTCCGCCAAATCCGGAATATGACCAGGATCACGATCCCGATACTCATGATACGCTGATACCTTTGCAAGCGCTCGAACAGCCTGCTCTGGGAATGGATAGATAGGAATCTGCCTGTCAGAATCCACTTCGAGATAGCGAACACGGTAATCGCCAGTCGTCAGGAAGTTCGCCACAACTGGCTTTTCATACGGATGGCGGACGCCGGGCTGCGGCGGATCGTTTGCTACTTCGCACAGGGCGGCGGAAATCGCCACGCGCACAGCTTCCTCATACGAAGGACCGACCGGTGTGAACAGGACGACGACGGCATCGACGGCCGGATCGCGTAAAACCTGTGGCAGCACTACACGATAGCTTTCAGCCAAGGCCTCAAAACCGAGATTCATCACCGGTGACACGAACTCAAGACCTTCCCTCAATAAACGATCAACCGTCATCACCGCCCCTCCCGCAGTGTTCGTCACGATGGCCACACGACGGCCCGCATGGCACTCACCTGCACGCAGAAGGACAGCGACGTCGAATAATTCCTGGAGTGTATCCACGCGGATGATACCGGTCTGCCGAAACATGGCTTCCACTGTTGCATCCTCAGCGGCCACAGCCACGGTCCGACTCTTTGCAACGTCAACGCTCACGGGCGTGCGTGCGCTCTTGACGGCCAAAATCGGCTTGTTGCGCGTGATCCGCCGCGTAATGCGCGTGAATTTTCGCGGATTACCAAACGATTCAAGATACAGTAAAATCATGTCCGTCTCTGGATCAGACTCCCAGTACTGAAGTACGTCGTTACCCGATACATCCGCCCGATTGCCCAGGCTGACAAAACTCGAAATGCCCAGCCCAATGCGCGTTGCATAGTCCAGTATGGTGATCCCCAGGGCACCGGAGTGCGAGGCAATGGCAACACGACCGTGTTCCGGAACCTGGGGTGAAAAACTTGCATTTAATTGTAACTCTGGATCCAGTTGAATGAGTCCAAGACTGTTTGGCCCAATTAAACGACATCCTGCAGTGCGGAGTCGCTGTAAAAGCTCCCTCTCCAACTCCCTGCCTGGCGGATCGGTATCCGAAAACCCTGAGGAGACAACCATGACAGCCTTGACACCCGCGGCGATACAATCGTCGACGACAGAAAGGATCTGACTGGCAGGAACGACAAGAACGGCGAGATCGACCGGCTCGGGCACGTCGGCGAGCGTGGGATACGCTTTCACAGCGGCGACTGACGCTGCCGTCGGGTTGACCGGGTAGACCGTGCCCCGATAGTCGCTGTTCAGTATATGACGGAATATCACATGACCGAGTCGATCCGGCGTCCGCGAAGCTCCCACGACTGCGACCGACCTCGGATGAAAAAAGCTGTGTAGTGAGGCCGCCGTTGCCAGTCGTTCACGCGTCTCCTGCAAAGCACGACTGCGTTCATTATGTCGGAGTGTCCAAACCAAGTGAATGACACCTGACTCCTGATTGCTTGTCATGGAAAAACCGCTCGCTCGGAACACATGCATCATGCGTTCGTTGTCCGTGTGAACGTTCGCCTCGAACTGCCGAATGCCATTTAAATATGCGCGTTCAGCTAGATTCTCTAACAACAAGGACCCTAGACCTCGATGTTGAGCATTGTCGTCAACGAGAAATGTAACCTCGGCACTGTAATCGCCCACTCGTTGATAGCTACCTATTCCAAGGGCCCGATGACCATCTGTACACATTAGCGTGAGGGCAGATGCGCCTCCATCCCCCACCATCTTCGCAATGGTTGTATCGTCAAACTCACGAATAACTTGAAAGAATCGAAAGTATAAGCTTTCTTCCGAAGCAGATAAGAGGAGATTTCGAATTAGTTCCTTATCTGTTGGTGTATTTTCAGCCTTGCGCAAATCGGCAACGTATCCGTCCCGCAGGATGACGCGAGCCATAAGAATGTCCCCCTGGTATGTACCGAAGTATACAAAAAGGCTACCCAAGCACGTGCACCCAGGTAGCAAGCATAGCGTATTACTTTTGATAAGCCCCGTCTAGGAATGTCTCCACTTGCTCCTTTGACTTGGCGTCGCGGCTGAATAAACGCGCTACTTCTTTACCGTTGTCATATGCAATAAATGTTGGAATGCCCAAAATCTCCAGCTTCTCACCGAGGTCAGGAAGTTCGTCGCGATTCGCTCGTACCATGGAAAACGAGTCCTTGTACTTCTCTTCCCATTCCCCAAAGTACGGCTCGATCCGCTTACAATCAGGACACCAGTCTGCGTAGAACTCCACCATGACACGACCCTTACTTGTCGTTTGATTGTATTCGTCGTTTGACCGAATGTCGTTCATTATTGGGTCTCCTCTCTTTACGGTCCTATTATACCGCGAAGCACCGATGTGGAAAAACTCGACACAATATTGTCGAACGAGCTCGGTGATATTAAACCATAATTCGTCGTACCGGTGAAGGAGGAAAAAAGGATGCCCCAGCACTTCACAAGCATGAACACGCAAAACACGCTCATTGATGCTTCAAATGCCTTGGACAAGGCCGAAAATGCAGTGAGGCAGGTACAATCCCATACGACAAAGACGATGATTGCCCAGGCAGAACAGTCCATCGATCACGCTGAACAAGCCGTTCAGGCAACACAAAATGCGGACAATCAAATTGCCGCCCGTAGCCTCAAGGCCCGACTTGAAAATACGATCGAAACTTTGGCCGATACCCAAAGCGAGCAGTGAACGATCAAACAACCCACGCCATATGGTAAATCGAGGTTGTTCGAGCTGTTCGTTGGAGGTGACCTTGATGAAGATCAATACGTTCGTCAGGCTGGGTTCGCTCGCGTTCGGTGTCGCTCGCGATGAGAAAGTCCAGGAATTGTTCAAAATGGCTCACAAAGGCGCAAAACGGCGCGGTCTACTACAACCGCCACCGCAGCACCCATACAACGGTTGGCGCTCAGGTAAACAGTAAAGACCCGAAGGAGGCCTAGTCGTTTTCGTCCATAGCCGGTTCAAAGTTTAGCGGCAAGCGCAACAGGACGGTGGTACCTTCTGCCAACTTGCTACGCACATGGAGGGTACCGCCATGCGCTTGTACAATTCGTCGACTGACCAATAAGCCAAGTCCAGTGCCTTTTTCTTTTGTCGTGAAAAAAGGTTTGCCTAAGAGTTCCAAGTCTTCCTCGGGGATACCCGGACCGTTGTCTTCCACAGAGATTTCGATAAAATCCTCCTTCGATCTCAGCGTGATTCGAATCACCCCGGACTCATGGAATGCTTCGACAGCATTTTTTATAATGTTTACGAGTACCTGCTTCATTTGGTTTACATCACACTGGATGATAACCGGCGCCTTCGGTAAATCGAGTTGAATCGAAACGTTATGTAAGAGTGCTTCCGCATTCATTAGGGTGACGACTTCTTCTATGATATTCCGAACAATCTCCGAACGAAATACGGCAACCGCAGGTTTTGCGAGTGCCATCATCTCGCCAACTATGAGTTCAATTCTCGAAAGTTCACTCTGGACAATCTGAAGGTAACGCATCTGGGTTGGCGTTGACCCCTCTTCCATCAGTCGACAGAACCCGCGTATTGCCGTTAAGGGATTGCGGATTTCGTGAGCGACCCCAGCAGCCAATTGCCCAACGCCAGACAACTTGTCCGACAAGCGAAAAATCTCCTCCGCACGCTTCCGTTCGGTTAAATCCTCGACAATGAAAAAGTATCCTTCCATCGTCCCAGCCGACGTAACCATTGGTACACGCGTCACGGCAACGGGGACAGTATGCCCACGACGATGGACAAGTTCCATCTCAAGAGGTTTAATTTCACGGTCCAACGTCCCTGCATGATTCCAAAGAAGCCACGAACGAATCTCTCCGTGATACGGGGTGGGTACGATGTCAGTAATGTGATTGACCTGGTGCCTATCCCGAAGTGTAAAGCCAACGAGACGTTCAAAAGCCTGGTTTACTTCCACGATCTCGCCTTTTAAGTTCACTGCAACAATTCCGTTCGGATTTTGATGAAGGAGGGATTGGTATCGCTTTTCACTCTTCCGCAGTTGATTTTCTGCTTCCTTCCTGACAGAAATGTTTCGCACGACTGCAACAAACCCTGAAAGAATGCCGTTGTGTCGAATGGCATGAATAGCAACGTCGACATCCACTGTGTGATTGTACTTATCTCTTGCCCTCGTCTCATAAAAACACAGTGCGTTATCGTCCCCGTCTGACAGTTGCCTGCGAACTAGAGACAAGTCTATTCCCGCTAGATCTTGGACATAGAGGTTGACCACTTCATCCGACTTCCAGCCAAAAATCCGTTCGAAAGCTGGGTTAACTTCCATTAATGTCCCGTTGACATCAATCACCATGATGGCATCTGCGGAATTCCCCACGAACGACGTCAACATACTTTGCGTTGTTCGAAGTTCATGTTGCATGTCCAAAAAGTCGGTAATATCACGCATAACGACAAATCGACCGTGGATTCTGTCATCCTCCTTGATGGGCACGGTTAACCACAGAATATTGCGTGATTGTCCGTGAACATCTCGGATAAGCAAATGGTCGCTTGTGTTCCAGCGAATTTCGTCGGGCGTGACACCCAAGCGAGTAAGAAATCGCGTAAAGTCCATGCCAATGAACGTACGTTTGGTATCTCCCAGGAAAGTTGTCAGTGCTTCATTTATTTCGACAATGATATCATTGCGGTCAAGGCGCATCATACCAAACGGATGATGTAAAAATAGCTGTTCGTATCGAACTTTCATACTGAGGGTTTCACTGTACTGAAGAGTCTTGGCAAGGTTAACGGCCATTAGTGACAATAAGCGTTCATCCGTTTTATGTATTTTGAGCTTCGTTTTGTGATAGACTGCGAAGAGTCCAAAAATGCGCCCATCAAGGACAACGGGTACGATCCACAATGACCGTGCACAAACGATTCGGAGGACGGTATCAAAGGCCCCCAATGATGGGTGTGCTTCCACATCGTCAACCACGACGAGCCGCCGTTCAACAAGCGATTGGCCCACAAAATCAGCGTCCGTTCCCATGTATGGAAAGACTGGATGTACTTCTTTCGGGATAGCGTCAAAACCTGGACCTGGTCGCAAGGCATGGGAGGACTCATCATAAATAAACGTTAAACAACCATCGTATTCAGAATCAAGAATTTCAGACACCAAGTGGCGGAATTCACTTTCCACGCTGTTCTGATCATCCAAGGAATTCCAGCCAAATGCGTTGTCGTTCAACACAACGCTCACACCCTTGTCGTTGCCGAAATGTCTAGATATTCCTCCCTATATGATAACAGCCTACCACCGTCAGTGACTAGTGTGTAAAGTATGAGGAATATGTTTATTATTTGGGTCGCCTTGTTCGTACACTCGTTCTTACATGCTTTATACCACTGCGACCGGCTTTTTTCGATTACGGAACATGGACGCTACGAATAGTAACGCCGGAATGAGAACGCAATTAATCGGAAAAATGTACCGAATCCAAATTCGGTTCAAATAAATGTCCCTCGTAAACGTGAAAGGCAGAAACATCGCCAAGGCCAATACGATAGCTGAAACGAAATAAATGACGGCACTTCTATTTAGTTTAGGAAACCAAACCCTCAAATTGATATCCGTGATGCAGGTGTAAAGGTTCCCCCTTGCTTTCGATCACGGATAAATTACCCAATACCTACCTTTCCATTCGTGATGGCCTCTTCAAATCTGTGTTGTATAAAAAATACGGACGACAATGTCGTCCGTTCAATCAGGAGTGGCGTGGACTACCATGATGACGCGGCTGATGCATTCGGCTCCCTCCGTCTCAGGACGAGAGCCGACGAAACGTGATGATCAGTTGATCACGATATCGTTTAATATCGATAATTTTGATTTCATTCCGTTCAACGGCGGCGTGTAAATCGCGAAGCAGCAACTGATTTTGAGCTTCATCCATGTGAGTAAAGATCACCGTCTCGAAGGGTGAATCAAGTTGCATTGTCTCTCCCTCCAACCCGAACCACCCAACGTGTTCTCCGTAGTTCATGTTGTTATCTAAAGGATATGAGGAGACCGACATGTCCGTCAACGAGTTTTGTTAGTTTACCTAACATGAATTCAACTATATTTATATTCATGTCAGATATCCTTACAGACTGAACGTCTGAGACGGGCAAGGACTTGAAGGAGGCTGCCAAACATGTCATAAGGGGCTACCGCCGTACCTCTGGCGATAACCCCTTATCGTCTCCTTCACGACCGTACTGCTCCACGCACCAAGAGGACGACGAAAAACACGATGAACAACGTACAAAAACCGATAATCCAAGGTGTTAACCCATACATCTCTCCTCGACCCTTTCAAACGTGCTACACATACGCATGACAGCCTATGCATACATGGGCCGAAGCGGATGGGCCAATGTTCCGGTACGGACATCCTTCAACGAAAATAAACGGTTGCGGTCAATCGGAAAGATTGCCGATTTACGCGTATAGATGATTGAATACACTCAATGGTGTAAAATAAAGCGTTGTCAATTACAGTTGCGCTCGGCGCCCCGAGGAAATTCAACTGTACATCAATTGTAAGTTTATGATTCGACGTTATACATGTATGATCATCACATGTATGAAGAAAGGTCCCCGACAGTTGGGGATGGGCAAAAAGAGGAGGCGCTTCGACGTGGTATCGGAAAAAGTTGAAGTGAAAAGCGAAGCCGGGCTGCACGCTCGCCCAGCATCAAATTTTGTCAACACCGCACAGCGGTATAAATCAGATGTGAAGTTGACTGTAAATAACAAGACCGTGGACGGGAAAAGCATTTTGGGTATTTTGAGTCTTGGCATTGCGAAAGGGACCGAAATCGAAATCACGGTGAGCGGCCCCGACGAACAAGAAGCGCTGGCCGCACTGATTCCGGTTGTTCAGAGTTGACATGACATAAAGACATACATCACGTGTCTGGGAATTTGGGGGAAAAGGACATGCAAAAGTTACAAGGTGTGGCGGTCTCCGAAGGGATCGCCATGGGTCCTTGTTTTGTTTTAGATGAACGCGATCTCGACATTCAACCAGCAACGACGTCAGATCCTGACGGCCAATGGAATCGCATTTTACAAGCAAAACAACAAGTTCAACAGAGCTTAGAAAATCAGGTAGCACAGTTCGGCGACAGTGCGCATGCGGAGATTTTAACAGCCCACTTGACGATGCTCAGTGACCCAGAGTTAGCATCCGGCATCGAAGCCTCTGTGAAAGAAAACCGAGAGACTGCGGAATATGCAGTCAGTCACAACATTCTATCCTACGCCGACATGCTTGAGTCCCTGCCAGACGAGTACCTGCGCGAACGGGCTCAAGATTTACGAGACATTCGACTGCAATGGTTGAATGCGCTGTTAGGAAGGACTGGCGTCGCGAATGCACCGAAGGGTTCTGTCATTTGCGCGGTTGAGCTCTTGCCGAGCCAATTCCTGCAAGTGCGATCAAACGGTGTAGCAGGCATCATAACCGAACAAGGTGGAACCACGAGCCATGTATCCATCCTTGCACGTAATTTTGGTATTCCCATGGTGACGGGCGTTTCCAACTCGTCATTTGTAAATGGCACCACTGTGGCATTAAACGGCATGGACGGGCATGTGACGATCTCGCCAGACGAAGAGACACAAACCAAGCTCATCCAGGAACGTAATGAATTTGAATCCAGAATGAAAGACGCATTTGCGAACCGGCATTTGGAAGCGAAGACGTCGACGGGTCGTGTCGTTGAAGTCGCCGCAAATATAGGTGGTCCGGACGATCTGGAAAGCGTGATCGAAAACGGTGCTGACGGCATTGGCTTATTCCGAACTGAGTTTCTCTTTATGGACCGTGCTTCAGCCCCCACAGAGGACGAGCAGTATGAGGCATACCGCCAAGTAGCGGAAGGGATGCAAGGAAAACGTGTCGTCATCCGAACACTTGATGCAGGTGCGGATAAGAAGGTTTCCTACCTTGAGTTTGATGACGAAGAGAATCCGTTCCTTGGTGTGCGCGGACTCCGTTACACGTTGCGTTTCCCGGAACTCTTTCAGACTCAACTGAAAGCAGTCCTTCGTGCTGCTGCGCACGGGAAAATATCGCTCATGTTCCCCATGGTCACCAATGTCGCGGACGTTGAAGCGGCCATTCAAGCCGTTGAGGACGCGAAAACAGCCCTGTCGGCTGAAGGGAAATCATTTGGTGAAGTCGAGCTTGGGGCGATGATCGAAGTCCCGGCCGCTGCCCTCATAACGGATTTGCTTGCGGAAAAGCTGGACTTTGTCAGTGTCGGAACAAATGACCTGATTCAGTACACCACTGCTTCGGACCGAATGAATCCGAATGTTACAGAGTGGTATGAACCAACGCATCCAGGCCTCTGGCGCTTGCTGGAACAAGTCGCTGCCGGTGCCCTTCAGCACGGTGCATGGGTTGGCATGTGCGGCGAATTGGCTGGCACACTGGAATTCGTTCCGAAACTCGTGGAACTCGGGTTTGAGGAACTCAGTATGTCACCCAAACGCATCGGCCTGGTCAAAACGGCCATTCGCGAGCTGTAACGGTTGTAACTACTACAAGAAGCAGTTCATGTTAGCAAAACGAAAGGCCTACTCATTCCGCCTGATGGCGGTGAATAGGCCTTTCTCTGCGACAACGGACCATCTTGAACGAATTCTACGGGAACGATCTCGTCGGCTCTATCTCGTCCACTTAGCGAATGAGGATGTCAGGTCTCTCATATTTCACGCCGTCATGCGTGACGGTGAGGTATTCCCAATCACCCGTATGCGTGAGAAATGTGTTAGCGTCTTGCTCCACGAGAATCGTGTCCTCCGATTTAATCCCACGGATGGCTGGATTCCAAGCGTAGACCTCATTTGTTTGAATGACTTCGTTCGTCTCCAGACTCGCTAAATATTCACGAGAAGCATATGCGGTTGGTCCACCTTGATGCAAGAAACGCCAATCGTCCGGGTAGCCCACTTCACGATACGCGTCAATCGCCGTCTGAAAGACATCCGACACCCGCTTCCCGGGTCGCGTCGCCGCATTCATGCGGACGTCAATATAAGCGCACTTTTCCCGATTCTCCTGCAAGTTATCATCAAGCTTCCCGAAGTGCACGAACCGTGTCACATTGGCGATCAGGCCATGACGGCGAGCACAAACCACCATCATGGCGTACTTGTCGAGTTGCTTCGCCGTCGGAATGGGGTGGCGATACCTAAAGATGCGCTCGTCCGTCGCGACTAGAATCACGTGTGGTGTGCAGCCTCGCTCTGCAAGGCCCGACATAAGCTGAGCACCGATAGCGAACTCCGACTGCCCCTGCTGAATGCGCTTGGCCACCCCCTCGAGTACCTGTGCCGCGTCCAAACAAAGTGCCTTGTACTGCGAAACTTGTCTTTCTCCTAAGCGGCGCCGAATGCTCGACAGTTCATTTGAAACCACTCGAGCATCGCCAAAGGGCACGTCAGATGCAACCTTTTTTCCCTTGAGTAACGTTTGGAGTGTAGGTTCAACGCCTTCCGTCCATTTCACCGAAACCAATTCAACAGGACGATCCTTCAGCTCTTCCTCTTGAATGCGCGATGCTTCTATTTCTGTTGTGATCACCAAAACCCTATCGTGGAGGACCACGATATCCGCCACACCTGTTGTCAGTTCCAGTTCAATATGATTGTCTTGTCCGTCCGTCAACCACGCAAAATTCGATCTCGTCCGCAACAGCAGCGCGTCCACATTCAGCGCATCCATAAGCGCCCGACACTGTGCAACTTGTTTTTCCATCGATGATCACCTCGTAGAATCGTCGTAACCGTTCGGATGTGAACTGTGCCATTTCCAAGCGTCGCTGATAATTGTAGCGAGGTCACGGCGCACGGGTGTCCACCCCAACACCTGTTGCGCCTGTGAGGAATCAGCGATGAGTTGCGGCGGATCTCCTGCCCTGCGGGGTGCGACTTGTGCAGGAATCGGGTGCCCGGTCACAGTCCGTGCCACTTCAATCACCTCGTTGACAGAGAAGCCGTTCCCGTTGCCAAGATTGAACGCGTTCACACCCGCGTCGTGTTCGCGCAAGTATCGAACTGCCAAGCGATGCGCACTCGCCAAGTCCATCACATGGATATAGTCGCGGATACACGTACCGTCCGGTGTCTCGTAATCATCACCGAACACTTGGATATGAGGTCGCTGTCCCAGGGCAACTTGCAAAATAATCGGGATCAGGTGACTCTCTGGTCGGTGGTCCTCACCGATCGGCAGTGAGCCGTGCGCACCTGCAGCGTTGAAATACCGGAGGGAAATGGATGACAAACCATGCGCTCGGTGCGTCCAGTGGAACATCCGCTCGATGGCCAGTTTCGTCTCCCCATACGGGTTCTCCGGCTGCTTCGCATCGGCTTCCGAAATGGGTACACGAGATGGTTTTCCATAAACAGCAGCCGTGGACGAGAAGACAATACGAAGTACTCCTGCCTCAACCATAGCTTGCAGAAGCTTTCCGGTGGCAGCGACGTTGTCGTCGTAATATTTGAGCGGATTCGTGACACTCTCTCCCACAAGGGAGTCGGCTGCAAAATGAATGACCGTGTCGACAGCGTGATCGTTCATGATTGTGACGAGCTGTTTCGTATCCCGGATGTCACAATTGTAAAAAGGCACATTGAACGCTTCCAAAACAGCGCCGCGGTGCCCCGTCTGAAGATTGTCCACGACAACAACCGATTCGCCCGCAGCCACTAATTCGGCAACCGTGTGGCTGCCGATATATCCGGCACCACCTGTAACCAATACACTCATTTCGCGATCTCTCCCTCATCCAATTCCCGTGCACCGTCGCCGATTGAACTGACATAGAACGTCGGCTCAAGTGCCGTTTGCTCCGTGTAACGCTTCGCCACCAGCGACTGAAACGCCTCCACTCGATCCGCCCGAACGATACTAACCGTACAGCCACCGAAACCAGCACCGGTCATTCGCGAGCCGATGCAGCCCTCGACTTCCCATGCCGCCTCAACGAGGGCATCAAGCGCCGTGCCCGTCACCTCGTAATCATCGCGCAGAGACTCGTGGGACTGGTTCATCAAGCAGCCAAACTGTTCTAAATCACCGGCGCTGAGCACGCGAACAGCATCCTTTGCACGCTTGTTTTCCGTCATAATGTGTCGTGCGCGTTTGAGTAGGACAGGTTCATTCTCCAGGACCTCGTAAACCTCCTGCCATCGACTTTCGGGAATGTCAGCGAGGTACGCCCATCCCGCGTCCAAGTGGGAGACCCGGCTCAGCGCATCTTCGCATTCTTGACGGCGCTCGTTGTACTTCGAATCAGCCAATCCCCGACGATGATTGGTGTTGCTGATAACGAGGCGATAGTCTCCCAGCACAACGGGAACCAGTGTGTACTCGAGTGTTTGGCAGTTGAGTGAAATGGCGTGATCGCGCCGCCCCATCGCCACGGCAAACTGATCCATGATCCCGCAGTTGACACCCACAAAATGGTTCTCCGCGTGCTGAGACAACCGCGCGATTTGTTCCGGACCGATGGACTCTCCACTCAAGGAAGAAACTGCCGTCCCAGTGACGACTTCAAGGGCCGCCGAGCTGGACAATCCGGCACCGTTTGGCAAGTTGCTATAGAAGAAAAAGTCTCCTCCCGTAAACGTTACATGCAGAGAGGATTGAATGGCGTCGATGACCCCTTTCGGATAGTTCGCATAGTCATCCTCGTTGTCGTAACGGAGCGAACTCAACTTTCTTTCCACAGCCTGAGGAAACTCCATTGAATAGAACCGTACGATGCCGTCTGTTCGCGTCCTCACCCAAGCCCAAACGCCCATGGTCAAAGCGGCAGGGAATACGAAACCGCCGTTGTAGTCTGTATGTTCACCAATCAGGTTCACCCGACCCGGCGCAAAAAACATCCGAACCGCTTGCCTAGGCCCCGGCGAGAATTGTTCAAACTGACGCCACAGGGTTTCCTGCTCATGCATTGCGATCCATCTCCTCTCTCACTTTGGAAATGGCCGCACGCAATTCGACTGCCGTGTTCTCTACAGCGAGCGGGTTGCACGGTGCCCAAGCACCTGTTTCAGATGAGGCCAGATATTTAATCCGATCCGCCGCACGAAGTGGTGGATAAAACTCAATATGAAAATGGTAATATTGCGATGCATCTTCCCCGTTGACGGGGTGTTGGTGCACGGCCATCATATACGGAAACTCGCGATGAAAGAGTTGGTCCATGCCGCCTGTGACCTGTTTCAAAATCGTCGCCAAGTCATCTTTCTCTTCATCCGTAAACTCAGCGATGCTCGGTTTGTGCGATTTTGCCGCGATAAAGGCACCATACGGATAGTCTGTAAAGAATGGAATGTAGCTGATGAAATGCTTCGTTTCACATAGGACGCGCTTCTCAAACGCGACCTCCTCCGCGTTGATGTCGCAGACGAGACAGTGCCCCGTCTCCTCATGATGAATTTTGGACGATTCCAATTCCACGCGAATTTTTTGCGGAACATACGGATATGCGTAAATCTGACCATGAGGATGCGGCATCGTCACGCCGACCTCCGGGCCGCGATTTTCAAAAATGAAAATATATTTGTGCTTCGGGTCACGACTCAACTCAACAAACCGTTCCTGCCACAGGTCAACCAATTTGCGAATGTGGCTCACCGGAAGTTGCGGCAACGTGGTATTGTGGTCCGATGAATAGAGAACAACTTCACACTTGCCATATGCAGGGGCAACCTTGTAAAGCCCCGTGGCCACATCATCCGGTGTCGGTGGAGTCGGTGACAATGCCGGAAAGTCATTATCGTATTGATATACATCATAGTGATCCGGAACCTTGCCAGAACCCGGGCAAAACGGACAATCCGTCTTTGGCATATTGGGTCGGTTTTGGCGGTTGGATGCGACCATTGTCCAATCGCGGAGCAATGGATTATATCGAAGTTCAGCCACGTCAAGTCCCTCCAGGTAATCAGATTAAAAGTCGTGTCTCAAGTCGCAATATGAACTTGAATGCCGAGTTCTTTCGCAACGCTTGTCTCGGGTGTATCGGTGTCCGTGACAATATCGTCGATCTCGTCAAGCGCCGCAATGTGCGCGAGGGCTTCAACACCCCATTTTGTGTGATCGAACAGCAAAACCACGCGATCCGACTTACGCATCAGCACTCGGTTGATGGATGCCTCGAGAACGTTTGGTGTAGACAGGCCATTTTCACGATGGATTCCGTGGACACCCATGAACAGAAGATCCGTGTGTAACTGGCTTGCAGCAGTTTCCGCCAAGGGGCCAACGAGTGCGTCCGAAGGGGTTCGAAAGTGTCCACCGGTCAAGTAAATGTCATGATATCCGTTTGACGTCAAACCCAGCGCGACATTCGTCGAGTTGGTCACAAACGTCAAATCCTGAAACCCCCGAATCGACTGTGCAAGCGTCCAGGTGGTCGTTCCTGCCGTGAACCCGATGGTCATCCCCGGCTCAATCAACTTGAGAGCGGCCCGGGCAATCTGTTGCTTGCTCTCCTGTTGGAGAACGCGCTTGCTCATAAAACTGACTTCACTCGCGGTGCCCTTGACTTGCCCGCCACCGACAACGGTTTCAACTAACCCCTCATCCTTCAAATTCCGTAAGTCACGTCGTATCGTTACCTCTGACACACCTAACTCATCCGCCAGGTCCCGGTATGATACGAAACCGTGTTTGGAGAGGAGTGTTAGCAGGGCTTCCCGGCGCTCATGCGGATACATGACACCACATCCTCGTTAAATTCCTCTCTTCATCTTATCATATTTTATCTTCAATTGTTCTTTGTATGATAAAAAATGATAAACCAAAGGACCATTATGTATCATTTGGTCAGAACAAAAACGCTGTCGTCACAGGAAACACGGTCCTTGAACGACAGCTTGGGCAATTTGGGATGTCGAATTCGATTGGCCCATGAGGTCCCTTCTGTGATGGTATGAGATAATCGGACAGCGGAACGTGACAACAGATGTCACGAGGGCGCGAGCGTTCGTGGGAAATACTCCGACAGGAAGTTCACCAAGCTGGATATAATCTTTACACCTTCGGCATCTTGCTCATGTCCATATACAATACATTCCACCGGTGACCATCCAAATCCGCGAAGCCGGCACCGTACATCCAACCGTGGTCAGTGGGCTTACCAAAGATGGAGCCACCAGCCTTAATCACCTTTGTTATCATTTCATCCACTTCTCCCTCACTATCTGCACCGATGGTGAGCAACACTTCTGTGCCCTGCGTTGTATCTGCAATTTTGGTTCCGATGAAACGTTCGAATGAAGAGTTTACAGAATGCCCGCGTGTCTTCACTTTGGTCGAGAATGTGGATTATTCGTGAATCTGTATCCACGGATATATCGACCGAGATTACTGGATACGAAGGATCGGAAAAGACCATTTTCATGTTGTATGCCCCCTTGTATATTAAGAGCAGCTACCGATTTGGTTTACATAAAACCAGATTAAATAGTTACTCTTATAAATTTCTGTTCCTTGAAAATTAGTAGGTGGAGGATGTAGCCCAAGCGTAAGCGCGGGAGCCGTAAGGAGTCCATCCACCGTGACCATCAACTCAGAACACAGACTGCTTGCGACCTTGGGCTGACCTTGGGACAATAGCCTTAGGTGTTTACCAAGGGAATGTTCCAATGCCCCCCGTTGCCCCTTATTTAAGGGTGTCTTCCGAATTGAGAGTGTTCCCCTGGCCCCATGGAATAGACCTACACGCTGACTGTTTCCCGGTCAGTCATCCCTCCTGCCAGCAGAGGGAGGCTCGTGCACCGATGACGCCCGGTGTATTCCAATAGCTCGCAAGGCTGTCGTTCATGGGTTTCCCAGGGTCATCCCAAGGCCGTAGACATCTGCATCCCAGCCGAAGTCCAACGGTAATATGTCAAGTTCCTGAAACTCGAAAAATGGAAATTTTGTTGGACCAAATTACCGTGAGTCAGTGAAAAAGACAGCACTAAAGAAACCCAGTCTGAGTTTGTTCCTCGAACTGGAACTGTTACCAAAGGATGATAAGGAGGCGATTATTGCTTCTCCGTATTCACCTTCCTTCTAGGCGTGTAGATTTGGTCGTTGCGTAGCAGCACATCGACCAGACGTACAAGTTTTCTTGCGGTTAAGACGAGGGCTCTTTTATGTTGGTGCTTTGGCACCTCAGCGAATTTCTTCTGGTAGTAATTCTGAAATTCTGGATCATGTCGTTTTACCGAGTTGGCGGCTTCAACAAGGTAATAGCGGAGGAACCGGTTACCAGATTTGATTCGCTTAGTATCTTCGGCTTCAAATTTACCGGATTGGTGTTTACGCCACGTGAGACCCGCATACTTTGCAACGGCGGCTTGGTCTTTAAACCGGTGAATGTCGCCGATCTCGGCAAGAATGCCGGCGCAGTAAACGCGTCCAATGCCGGGAATGGTCTCCAGCGTGTTCGGGATGCCGTCCAGCAGTCGCGCGATAGCTTGGTCAATCTGTTTGATCTGTTGCTTGATAGTTCGTATAGACTCGATGGAAGTAGCAAGCAGGATGTCAATCGTATCCTCTACACATTTGGAGAGGCGGTATGAGGAACGGGCGGCCTTCTGAATGCACTTGGCGACCTTCTCCGGATTAGGGAAACGATTCTTGCCTTTCTCTTTTAGGTAATCTGCAAGATCCGCCAGTTCCATGGATCCGATTTCATCAAGACTATACTGCTCCAGCAACAACTCGGTGATGGCATGACCGAAGACATCGCTTTCCACCTCGCTGGTAAAAGCGCTGCATTTGAAGAACAGGTGTTGCAAAAAGTACTGCTTTTCACGCGTCAGATTATGCACGAGATGAAATCTCATGCGAGTAAGGCGCTGTAAAGCAATGTATTGTTCTTGCAGTACCACGGTCATCGGCAGTCGTCCGAAACGCAGCCGGTCAGCGATAATCCAGGCATCAATATAATCGGTCTTGTCCAGGTCGGGGTAAGCCTCCTGAACTTACTAATGAGCTTGGGATTGATGGTAAACACTTTGGTGCCGCGTTTTTGTAACGAGTTATCTTCGTGCAAAAACATGGCGGGATGCCAACTGTACACGGATGTGGATTCAAGTCCGACGTGGATTTCCTTGGATTTTTCCTTATCTGCTAGGGACAGAAGCTTGTCCCGCAAACGGGAAGCCCCATCGTGGTTATTCGTGACTGTGAAGGAATCCAGTGTGTCACCAACGATGTTCATGGCGCAGACTTTTAAGTCTTCAGAGCTAACGTCAATACCGACGAATAATTTCAAGGTTATCCCTCCCTTCTGAATTAGGGATTTGGGGAATTGGACTCTTCGGGACGCCCCCAGCGCGCTCGCAGATCAATCACCCTCGCATATGAGAACTTCCTTCGATCCATGAGCCGCCTCGAATCTGCTACTTTCGAGCATGGGTTGCCAAAGGGAACAGCCAACGGGTTAGAAGTACACGCGAGTGCTGGGGAAACAGACTTTAGACGTAGTCGAGCTACAGGAGATGAACGAATTTCCCCAAATGACCCAAGGATCATTGTCTGGGAACATCACGAAGAGTCCAAGACCCAATTGCGATTTATTAAGTTTTCAAGGAGGCCTGTTTTCGGGCGGACCCCGACTTCCGCTCCTCGCCCTCCGGGCTGTGGTGCGGGTTCGGCTACTTGCTCCATCTAAAAACAATTTTTTACTGGAAATTCTTCAAAAAGAAGAATCGAAAAATACTATACGAGGAGGTGATACCATGCCCTCTCCGTTATTTGTCGGAATTGATGTAAGCAGCGAAGCCAACGTGGTTTGCTGTTTGACGCGGGACGATGAGAAACGACCAGTGAGTCGATTCACTGTTACCAACAATCGTCCCGGTATTTTAGAGTTTCAGGAGCGCATCACCAAGCTGGCGAAACAGCTCCAGTCTGAAGAGATTCTTTTCGGCCTCGAACATACGGGCTGTTTCTCAACTCATGCCGCCATGTATCTGCAACGTCACTTGGACTTCGGCGTTCCGCGTAAGGTGTACGTCTTTAATCTCAGCCTCATCCGGGAGTTTAAGAAGTCTCATTTCCTGAGCGCCCCCAAGAACGACAGAGTGGATGCCTGGTTCATCGCAGCCAAGCTTCGGACAGGCCTTCTCCCGCATCCGTTTACGTGGAGCGAACCGCTCATGGCGCTGCAACGTCTGACACGTACTCGCTATCACCTGATGCAGGACCTGACTCGGGAAAGCAATTTCCTCATGACGAACCTGTTTCTCAAGTTCAGTGACTATACCATCACTGGACCCTTTCGTAGAAACAAGCTCTCTGCCACGTCATTGGCCGTCATGGAGGAATTTGAATCCGCCGAGGAAATCGCTGAGATGTCCTTGGATCGTCTCATTGACTTCCTTGTCGAGCATGGCAAGAATCGTTTCGAAAACCCCGAGGCAGTCGCTCAGGCCTTGCAGAAGGCCGCTCGCTCCTCGTACCGGTTGCCGCAGTCGATGTCGGACTCGGTGAATCTCGCGATGGCGTCCAGCATTCGCATGATTCGCACGGCACAAGAGCAGCTTAAGGCGCTGCGTAAAGGCATCGAGGACCACTTGGCGACGATCCCGCAAACGCTCGATTCCATTCCCGGTATCGGTCCCATTTTCGCTTCTGGCAATGTGGCTGAACTGGACGTTAGCCAGTTCAAGAGGGGGTAGGGCCGACATTTTAACGAAAATATACGCTAAGACATTTATTGGATCGTAAAAACCAATATTCTTTACTCTAAGCATGTTTGTGTAGATTTAGAGATGAAGAAACGCGGTTGTGAATATACCGCGTTCCGTGTATTTATACACTTTTCAGTGAAGGGGCTTCTGTCGCTATCGCACCCGTTAGCGACAGAACGTTTAGTCAAAAGTTTGGATATAAGCTCCGTTATGAAATACAGGAACTACGTGGCTAACATTGAGTTCACTTGCGATGCTAACATCCTCTGGGAAGCCCTTTTCTGCTAATTCACGACCAGATGAACATTCTATCAAAATCTTTTGTATGTCATGCTCTGCATGTCGAAATGCACTTACAGCAATCTTGGCTTCTGGTGAAAGAAGTGATTGGTCAAATTGACTTAGAATTGCTCCAGCCCCAATCAAATCTTCAATAGCTGGACGTAAGACGCCATTCGACCATTGTTCACCACATGCAATAACACTTATGACGCTATCTGGATAACGTTCTTGTATAAAACTTGAAACAGCGAACCCATTCCGTATACACCCAGCAATCGTAATTACATTCGACTCTTTAGCGATAACAGTGCAGGTTGAACCGTTCGGAGAAGGTAGCACAATATATAGTGGACCCAAGAATCCGGACACCAGATAGGAGGACAGTTGGGTTACACTATGCCTATGAAAAAACAGTACACACCCGAGTTCAAAGCCAAAGTCGTCCAAGAGATTCTAAAAGAGGAAAAAACCATGGCGCAGATTGCTTCGGAGTACGGTGTTCACCCGGTGCAATTGAGCCAGTGGAAGAAAGTCGCCCTAGAGAACATGTCCAGCTTGTTCGTAGATGAACGGAAGGCGGTCAAAGAACAGAAGGCACAGGAGCAGAAAATCGAACGACTCTACGCCAAGGTCGGTCAACTCACCACTCAACTGGAGTGGCTAAAAAAAGAGTGGCATCAATCCGGACAAGGAGTGAGCGTACGTCCATGGTGGAGCGAGAGAACGAAAAGGTTCCCCTGCGTACCCAAGCTCATCTCCTGAGCCTAAGCCGATCCAGCCTCTATTATAAGCCCGTGCAGCCGTCGGAAGATGAGGTAAGACTGAAGCATCAGATCGATGAAATATACACTGCACACCCGACTTATGGCAGCCGTAAAATCGTGCACATGTTGCGACGTGAAGGTTGGGAAGTAAACCGGAAGCGTGTACAGCGCTGCATGCGGGAGATGGGCATCGAAGCAATTTATCCAGGCCCAAACCTGAGCAAACGCAACCTGAAGCACAAGATTTACCCGTACTTGTTGCGCAATGTGACACCAAGTTATCCGAATCACGTCTGGGGAATCGACATTACCTATATCCGCCTCAAACACGGATGGATGTACCTGGTAGCGGTGATTGACTGGTACTCACGCTATGTCGTGAGCTGGCAATTGGATGACACCCTTGAAATGCCATTCGTTCTGACTGCAGTCCGCTCAGCCTTACGCCAAGCCAAACCAGTGATTTGGAACAGCGACCAAGGTAGCCATTTCACCAGCGACCAATACACAAACCTGCTCAAAGAAGCTGGGGTCCAAATCAGTATGGACGGCAAAAACAGGGCACTCGACAACATCATCACCGAGCGCTTCTGGAGGACGTTGAAGTATGACCACGTCTATCTACAAGAGTACAACAGCCCAAAGGAAGCCAGACAACAGATTGGCAAATTCATTAATGAGTACAACTACGACCGCCCACACCAATCACTCGGATATCTGACACCGGCTGAAATCTATTTCCAAGAGGGTCGAAATGCATTACACCCTCCCAATGCTATCTGAAAAATCAGTAATAAGACTTCATAACTTAAACTAAAAAATCAGTGTCTTGACAAAGGGGTCCACCTTAATACGGGTTTGTGGTGAGAGCGAGAATAAAGAACCTGGAGAAAGCGATGGAGACTCGCCACGTTTACCAGCTAAAACGGCATCGACTGACTCAGCATATGTTCTGGCAGATTCGTCTTTGTACCGATATGGAAATACGGTAACTCCTTTTGACACTGCAACTTCAACACAAGTTGTAAACGATAAAACATCAATGATGACTACTACACTTGATAATGGAGCTAGTCGACGTACACCTTCTGCTCCCCATTCAAATCGAACGGGGTATTGAGTTTGATTAAAAACATCTTCGTTAATATTTACGACCTCCTTTTACATAGTACGGCTCTTGCGTATTCCTGCCCGCAATAAGGGAGCCGATGCCTGCGTCGCATAAGCCCCCGTTTGTTTAATAACCAGAATTTTACTAACGGTTTTATGCCTCAGTTTTGTTATTCCTTTTCATGGATGACTTTCATGGCACGATACTCGTCGTCAGGCTTTACGTAAATCTCATAGTACGTTATTTGCGTGTCCCTTGAAGAATACCCCATACCTGTTGGTAGGTTGGGGTTAAAAGGTGATTTGGTTCGAAAGGATATACCCTCGTTTTGCAACTTGTTCGCAACTCGAAAGTAATCATCTTGATTTGTTGCGATATAAACGTTGACCCACTTGGAAAACAGGTTCTTGAACCAAGACATTATTGGAACCCCCTAAAAGGTACGTCCGCACGCTCTTCTCTCCAAAACATACCATAAAATAAGCTATGCTCACTATTAAACACTCCTGCCCTCATGTGCAATAAACCAGATGCCGTTGGCTCGTATGTTATTTCCATCCCTGCTATTCGTATTTCTTCAGTTCTTGACCCCTTCAGTTCAAATACATCAATTATCTTTTCCGTCGAATTATCCAGGCGTTTTCCGCTTTATCAAAACCAACCTTTGGATAATATGTCATCGCCGTAGGAGCGGATAACAACAACAGCGACACTTGGTCGGTTAAACGCATTTGTGTTTGGTGTATCAGCTCTTTTCCGACGCCACTATGTTGATATTCCTTGTCAACGGCTAAATCGGACAAGTAACAGCAGTAACAGAAATCAGTAAGTGAACGAGCAATCCCGACTAATTTCCCTTCGTCCCACGCTGTAATAATAAGGTTTCCGTGATCAATCATTTTTTGAATACGTTCAACATCGTCAGTTGGTCTATTAATCCCAGATCGTTTGAAAACATCCGCAACTTCTTGCCCAGTCACTGGTGCGTTAAAACGATATTCAATAGAAGACATATCGGACTCTCTCCTTAATATTTCTACATGTATTTTCCGATTCCACCGTATCACGATCTTGAACATAACTGCCCAATAGCGACATTACTGGTGTCGTCGCAAAACTGAATATTTATGCAAGATCAACGAGTGGCTGTAAGTACTGATTCCACCACAAAATCCGAAGACCCTTAAAATTTATATACGATATACTGGGGTCTGCTCACGAAACGGAAAAAATAGCACGCTAAGGCCAACGTAAGCCAAGCCGCGATTCGTGAGTTGCTTCTTGCACATTCGCCACCGAATGTGCGCCACGGGGAGGCGGTAGTCGTATTGGGGATATTTTGTGCAATAGGGCACTAAAAGACAGATAAAGTCCCTATTCATGAAAAAAGAGGGACTTTATCAATCGTTTTTAGGGTGGCAATATACCTTGATGATCCGAGAGCACCTTAAATCTGATTAGACTCCCATGCCGCCGGGGCGGCACCAGCAGAAGGATGAAAATGCCTTTGTGTTGAATGATTTTTTGGTGGCTGGCGAAGGCAGGTCGTCACTCCTTGGTGCCTCGAGCCCGCTGATTAGACTGACTACGACGACCAGGTGCACCACAGAATGTCGCTCTCCTCCTCGGAGAAGCACGCAGGATAGAATGATCCGTTATGGTCGTTGCACCAGCCCTTCAATATTACCAGTCCATCAGGAAGGATTGGCATGGATGTCGTATACGAACGTTGTTGCGGCCTCGATGTGCACAAGAAGACGGTGGTCGCCTGTGTGCTGACGCCGGAGGCCAAGGAGATTCGCACGTTCTCCACGATGACGGAGGATCTCCTGGAGATGGTTGACTGGTTAGGACAACATGAATGCACGCATGTTGCTATGGAAAGCACAGCTTCATTCTGGAAGCCAATCTACAACCTTCTGGAGTCGGCGGACTGTCAAGTGCTTGTGGTGAACGCCAAGCACATGAAGAACGTTCCGGGCCGTAAGACCGATGTGAAGGATGCCGAATGGATCGCCGGATTGCTCCGCCACGGGCTGTTGCAAGCCAGTTACATCCCCAACCGTGAACAACGGGAACTACGAGAACTCATTCGCTACCGCCGAAGTCTCATTGACGAGCGGGCAAGAGAGGTGAATCGGGTTCAAAAGGTGTTGGAAGGTGCCAACATCAAGCTTTCTGCAGTGGCCAGCAATACACTTGGCAAATCTGGGCGGGCGATGTTGGAAGCAATGATCCACGGAGAAGAAGACCCGGAGGTATTGTCAGGGTTAGCCAAAGGCCGGATGAAGGCGAAGAAGGCCGATTTGCACAAGGCACTGAATGGGCTTATGGGCTCCCACCAACGAATGATGCTGGCAGCCCAATTACGTCACATCGATTACTTGGATGAAGAGATTGCCCGGCTGGATGAAGAAGTCAAGGAGCGCATGCTCCCTTTTGAAGAAGACCTGGAGCTAGTGGACACCATCCCCGGTGTCGGTCGACGAACAGCAGAACAAATTCTGGCTGAAATTGGGACAGACATGACCCAATTTCCGTCTGCTGCCCATTTATGCTCTTGGGCAGGACTGGCTCCAGGGAACAATGAAAGCGCCGGGAAACGAAAGTCGGGGAAAACACGCAAAGGGAATCAAAAACTCAGAGCAGCGCTGGTGGAAGCAGCACGCGCAGCGGCGAGAACGAAGCAGACTTATCTCTCTGCCCAGTACCATCGAATTGCAGCTCGAAGAGGCAAAAACCGTGCAGCAGTTGCAGTGGCCCACAGCATCTTAACCATCGTGTATTACGTGTTACAGCGACGTCAACCTTATATTGAACTCGGCCCAACATATTACGAAGCACGCAAGAAAGACGCAGTCGTAAAGCAGGCGATCCGGAAGTTGCAATCACTCGGGTTGGAGGTCACCGTAAAACCTGTTGCATAAATGATCTCCAGACATCACAGAGTTCCTTTTAAAACCCATCTTGTGGTGGGCTTATTTCAGTATGTCGTTTTACCCTGGTCATCGCTCAATTATTTTCAGGATAGAGCGTCAAAGCTTGCCGGTTCTAAGTCCGGGTGACCCGTTTATAGGGCACAATCATCCACCATATTCAACCATGCTTCAATTTCACCAATCACCGATTGTACGCAGCCCGTGTCAAACGGAGAAATTAAGTTCGCTTCCTTGACCAACTCTGTAAATGACAGGCTGCCGCCTAGCTTGCACAAGTGTAGGTAGTCTGCCCATGCTTGCTCCCTATTTTCATTTGACCGCTTCCAGAATTGAAAGGCACAAATTTGCGCTAAGGAGTAGTCAATGAAGTAGAACGGATAATGATAGATGTGCAACTGATGTTGCCAGAACCCACCGTTTTCTAAAAACTCATTGCCTTCATAGTTCCGGTGTGGCAGATATTTGCGTTCAATCTCGCGCCACGCTTGTTTACGCTCTTGTGGCGTCGCCTCTGGATGCGCGTATACGAAGTGTTGAAATTCATCGACAGATACCAAATACGGAATTAATAACAAGGCATCGCTCAAGTGCATAAACTTGAACTTCTCTGTCTCATGCTCGAAGAACAGTTCCATCCATGGCCACGTGAAAAATTCCATACTCATTGAGTGAATTTCGCACGCTTCCAATGTGGGGAAATCGGCGTATTCCGGCACACCAAACCGACTCGAATATATCTGGAATGCATGACCTGCTTCGTGGGTTAAAGTGGTGACATCATCAAATGTTCCATTAAAGTTCGAAAAGATAAATGGCGCCTCATACTCGGCAAACGGTTCGCAATAGCCACCGCCTCTTTTACCCTTCTTGGCGACCAAATCCATCAACTCGTTCTTCTGCATAAATGTGAAGAACTCGTCTGTCTCAGGCGAAAGTTCACGGTACATTTGCTCGCCGCGCTGAACAATCCAGTCCGAGTCTCCCTGTGGGTAAGGATTACCTGTTGCGAATCCGAATCCTTCGTCATAATAACGAAGTGTATCGACACCAATGCGGCGCGCTTGACGCTCCCTTAGCTTCGTTGCTACCGGAACAATCAATTCTTTAACTTGCTGGCGAAACTTTGCCACCATCTCGCTGTTATAATCGGTTCGTCCCAGCCTGGCATAGCCAAGTTCGATAAAGTTATCATAGCCAAGCTTTTTTGCAATGCGCGTGCGAACCTGCACCAGACGATCATAGATTTCATCCAGCTTGTCTGCATGCTCTTGAAAGAAAGCCCACTTGGCTTCGCTGGCACGTTTCCGTAATTCCCTGTCGGGAGAAGCTGTGTATGGGATTAGTTGGGAAAAATTGCACTCTTCACCGTCAAACAAAATCTGTGCAGAGGACATCAATTTCGCATATTCACTGACGAGCGCGTTTTCTTCCTGTAAGTCAGGCACTACTTCCGGTGAAAATGTCTTTAAGGTCATCTCCGCAATGCGGAATAGTTGTTTCCCCCATTTTTGCTCCAATTGCGTACGATAAGGTGAACTCGTTATTGCACGATAGTACTCGTTAACCAACCCATCAATGCGGGGACTGTTTTGATCCCAAAAATCTTGTTCCGATTTGTAAAATTCGTCGTTTGTATTGATCGTGTGTCGAACGTGTACGATCATGCCAAGTGTAGACAACTTGATCCGCAAACGATTGATCTGGGCCATCACCTCAACCTGGGCCGCAAAGCTTGACGCTTCTGTAAATGCTTGCACCAGTGATCGAAATTCCGCTTCCATCGCATCTATGTCTGGACGTGCATAAGGATATTCGGTAAATTTCACCTTCATCGCTTCCCCTTTTCTCATGATACAACATTGGATTACAACCCCTTGATCATAACAAGCCCGAGCTCCGAGCTTCTTGTACATAGCTGCCTATTCGTGACACAACAACGGGGTGAGATGTCAAATTAAAGTATGCTAAGGAGACGTTATGTCGCTAAACTGCCCTTTAGGTCGAGAACGATTGTGATGTTTTTGTCCCGATTAGCCGAGAAACGATGCCTGTGTAATCACGAATTTTTCCTGTAGGAATCGAGTTCAAAATATCGCATTGCTTGTCGGAGTACCAATGAAGCGATTATCCATTCCCCGACCGCCTCCAACTGTGTAACTCCGCCTCCCCAATCGCGGTACACCGACTGATACCCAGAAAAAATCATATAAACATATTCTCCAACCATAAAACTTATCAGGTACAACACAGACAAACTCCAGTAAACTATCCTCTTTCGCGACTGCGGAATATGAGTTGATATGGTTTTCCAAAACATAAACCAACTAATTCCAATCGGAAGCAAAATGCCTTCAATAATGAACAGAACAAGTCCGAATCCCCAGGTATAGCGAACTACATGCCACAGCCAAGCAGTGATCAGTTGGAAAATCACGAAGCAAATTAGTTGTGTAAAAAACACTTTTCCCATCCATCTTCCCATATAAGTGCCCCCATTCTTATTACAACCAATCATTCATTAGCTAGACACACTATTCAGTTAACCTGCCCGCTAGCGCAGTAACAGATTGGAATTAATACTGTATATTTATGTATTCGTCAGACCAAGTCCTTCTGGGACATTCGCCCCCTTTAGCGCAATAAGGGCACCCATGCGTTTCTCGTATGAGCGCCCTTTGATCAAATATAGATGCTTCGTATTTTTCAACAAAGGGTTTTGGTATTTTTTCAAAGTGAAGTCTCAAAAGCGTTAAATTGTAATGAACAGTAGTACGAAAGAAATTATGCCAAGCAGCAAAATCATAGACATGTCCTTAAAGGAGTCTTTAACACGTAGATGTGTGATGATGCCGCCAATAGCTGTAACACCGAGTACCAAAGCCCCTGCAATAACAAAGTCTTTATGCCAAAAACCTATGATCAGCAGTGCTGCGCCGATGAGTTCTACCAAGCCGGTAACAACCCGAAACCACTGAGGTAATCGCCAGTGTTCAAACCCCTCTCGATGCATTTTCGAACCTGCAACCTTTCCGAATCCAGCCATCAAGAACATTAAAATTAAAATGGCTTCCAAGACCCAACGTAGAATTGTCATTTGAACTTCCTCCTATTCATTAAATACAATTGGCATTTGCCTAATGAATTCATTATTTCTTGCGATGTCGTACATACATCTAGCGACGTTTTCTCGTGATACACCCATCTTGGCTTTTGTATCTCCCAGTGAAATGGAGTAGCCTTGACCACTGTGCTTTACATTTGGGTTAACAATGCGAACAACGGTCCAATCCAATGTGGTATCTTTCATAATCTGCTCGATACTTTTCATTTCTTGATAGCCCGTTGGAAATAGAAGTTTTGCCATAATGCCAGGTAGGACTGTGCTAACTTGTCTATTATCCTCCTTCGCTTTTACCGTCGGTGTACCTGACCGTGTGGCGCGGCTTCCTTCCACAATTTTAAATCTGCATCACTTGGTTTCTTCCACTCAGGCGGGTCAATCCAAGATTCAAAGGAGAAGTTCGGACGGTCCTTTGCTTGCTCGATATCTGATCCTATCCTGAAAATAATTGAGCGATGACCAGGGTAAAACGACATACTGAAATAAGCCCACCACAAGATGGGTTTTAAAAGGAACTCTGTGATGTCTGGAGATCATTTATGCAACAGGTTTTACGGTGACCTCCAACCCGAGTGATTGCAACTTCCGGATCGCCTGCTTTACGACTGCGTCTTTCTTGCGTGCTTCGTAATATGTTGGGCCGAGTTCAATATAAGGCTGACGTCGCTGTAACACGTAATACACGATGGTTAAGATGCTGTGGGCCACTGCAACTGCTGCACGGTTTTTGCCTCTTCGAGCTGCAATTCGATGGTACTGGGCAGAGAGATAAGTCTGCTTCGTTCTCGCCGCTGCGCGTGCTGCTTCCACCAGCGCTGCTCTGAGTTTTTGATTCCCTTTGCGTGTTTTCCCCGACTTTCGTTTCCCGGCGCTTTCATTGTTCCCTGGAGCCAGTCCTGCCCAAGAGCATAAATGGGCAGCAGACGGAAATTGGGTCATGTCTGTCCCAATTTCAGCCAGAATTTGTTCTGCTGTTCGTCGACCGACACCGGGGATGGTGTCCACTAGCTCCAGGTCTTCTTCAAAAGGGAGCATGCGCTCCTTGACTTCTTCATCCAGCCGGGCAATCTCTTCATCTAAGTAATCGATGTGACGTAATTGGGCTGCCAGCATCATTCGTTGGTGGGAGCCCATAAGCCCATTCAGTGCCTTGTGCAAATCGGCCTTCTTCGCCTTCATCCGGCCTTTGGCTAACCCTGACAATACCTCCGGGTCTTCTTCTCCGTGGATCATTGCTTCCAACATCGCCCGCCCAGATTTGCCAAGTGTATTGCTGGCCACTGCAGAAAGCTTGATGTTGGCACCTTCCAACACCTTTTGAACCCGATTCACCTCTCTTGCCCGCTCGTCAATGAGACTTCGGCGGTAGCGAATGAGTTCTCGTAGTTCCCGTTGTTCACGGTTGGGGATGTAACTGGCTTGCAACAGCCCGTGGCGGAGCAATCCGGCGATCCATTCGGCATCCTTCACATCGGTCTTACGGCCCGGAACGTTCTTCATGTGCTTGGCGTTCACCACAAGCACTTGACAGTCCGCCGACTCCAGAAGGTTGTAGATTGGCTTCCAGATGAAGCTGTGCTTTCCATAGCAACATGCGTGCATTCATGTTGTCCTAACCAGTCAACCATCTCCAGGAGATCCTCCGTCATCGTGGAGAACGTGCGAATCTCCTTGGCCTCCGGCGTCAGCACACAGGCGACCACCGTCTTCTTGTGCACATCGAGGCCGCAACAACGTTCGTATACGACATCCATGCCAATCCTTCCTGATGGACTGGTAATATTGAAGGGCTGGTGCAACGACCATAACGGATCATTCCATCCTGCGTGCTTCTCCGAGGAGGAGAGCGACATTCTGTGGTGCACCTGGTCGTCGTAGTCAGTCTAATCAGCGGGCTCGAGGCACCAAGGAGTGACGACCTGCCTTCGCCAGCCACCAAAAAATCATTCAACACAAAGGCATTTTCATCCTTCTGCTGGTGCCGCCCCGGCGGCATGGGAGTCTAATAACTCTTGCACGTATTGGCTTGAAATTAGGACACGAACCTTACCGCGTAGACCTCGGATAATATTCTTGTAGGCTTCGGCATTCTTCCCCGACACGTCGCCACCGAACTCATTGATGATACTGGCGGCCGCACGACGAAGCATAGTTCGTTCTGATTCACTGATTTTTGGCCAAACTACACGGCGAATCCAATCCGCTCTAGCTTCTGTAATGGGCGTGTCTGATTGACCTCTGATTGCCAAATCACTGACCAATTGAACCCTGGTGGCTTCATAGAAAAGCTCATCCATTCGCACGAGATAGTTGTCGTACCATCCGATCATGTCGATTTCTACCTGGTTGCCTTCCGAATCAAAACCATGCAAGTATTTGTACAACTGCAAGGAGTCTGTAGTGGCTTGCGCAGCCATCGTGTCAAAGAACGCGTCACCCTTACCTTTGTCATCGGTCTGCTCATTTAAAACGATATTGACGTTACTAATGATAGCGTCAATGTCGTTACCGGAAAGAGGGTTAAATCGGATGTTGGTACCCTTTCCATCCACCTGTCCATCGATGATGTGTATTCGGCGAACAGTAAGACCAAGGGATTCTGCGTACTTTTCTACAGACGGTTCTGGTTGCGGAGATATCCAAACGATATTCGCCATCGTCCCTTGTGAGATTGCCTCAAGGTCTTGAAATATCATCGGCTTCATCGTCATGAAAGTTTTACCGGAACCAATAGGTCCGATAATCCCCATATTGAGAAAACGATCTTTTGCTTCCATCACAACACGTCTACCAGCTCCGTTGCTTGCCCCCGGAAGCCCCGGCTCTGCTTCACCAATACCTACCCCAAGCGTGACATTCGGGAATGTATAGGTGTCCCCTTTTCCTCCTCTATAGATTGGAGAGGCAAAGTAGACCCATAGACGGTTAAGCACGTATCCAATCGAATACCCTGATGATTTAACTGCCCCGTAAAAGAGCGCCCCGGCCAGTGCGAGAATGATGAGCACGATCATGACCCCGTCGTTAAACCCATGAACTTGCATAATCGGAATGGCAGAAGGCTTGTCCTTACCAGATATCATCGGCATCGTGATCCAATTGGACTTCCCTTTCGTTCGGTTCATGGCATGATTCACGACGTTGCCCAGTGCGTAAAGGCCGTAACCAATCCCTCCGACCAGTGAAAGAGCGAATAGAAAGCGTGCCATACGCCATATTGACGAAAGTATCATTAGGATTACTAGGGCTGGTATCAATAAGAACACTGGGTGATGAACAAACATCGCCATTGAGAACGTAAAGTGCGGCATCGGGAGTTTTGGTTTCAACTTCGTTTCCTCCCCTATTCCATCAACTCAGCGAGTAACAGTTGAATGAGATGTCTATCATCCAGATTTTCCGTTACGGCACTGTGTCCAAGAACACCCAATTGCATTTCAACCGTTCCAGTTGTGATTGGAGCGTAACGACCAACCAAATCCTCATTCTTACGCAGTATCTGTACAGTGAACCTGTCTCCACGCTGTTTCGCTTCGATCCCAATCGGCCTAAACTCAAGTTCATGACCTGCAAACGAGACTTTAAGGCTATTTTCAACCCGAGTAAGGCTCCATACACGTTCAATCGATGCATCTGCATACTTTGCTAGCCGTGATTGGAGTGGCTTAAGCAATGTCTCGACTTTAGAAAACAGTTCTTCGCAGAGCAAAGGGAAATGTTCTTTTGCGAGGGCTTCCCACTCATCCTGTTCCTGCTGTTCACGGACTCTGGATTCCACTTCGTCGAACAAGGAATCTAATGCTAATGTCCTCAATGCTTAGACGCTCCTTTCAGTTCATCGATGTACCGAGATTGGATATAGGGCTTTTCTGCGATGGTCTTTGGCACACACAAATACAAGCGATCCATAGCCCTAGTCATTCCAACGTAAAATAGTCTCGTTTCTTCCTCGATGTTGCCTTCATCAACTGCTCGTTGGTACGGAATGAAACCATCCACCAAGTTCGCAATAAGTATGCGTCAAATTCTTCACACCTAGCGAGGATACCGGATTCCTGAAAGAATACAGTTAAAACTTTCAAGGAGGGCTTCGTTATGACCAAAAAAGAATTGGCAGAATTACGAGAAACGTGGCGTGAACGCGTAGCTGCATTCCGGGATAGCGGTCTGAGTGGCGCAGCGTGGTGCGCTGAGCAAGGCATAAAAGAACATCAATTGTGGTATTGGGTAAGTCGCTTTCGTGAAAAATCCCCGAAACCGTCCGTTTCGACTGACTTTCTACCCGTGCAGGTTCATGAGTCCATTGCCAATCTCCCTCTGCTCGTCCGGGTTGGCTCCGTTGCCATTGAAGTACACCCGGGATACGACGCCCAACTGTTGCGTGACCTGGTTGAGACACTCACGGGCTCATGCTGAACCATGTCGGTACAGAACAGCGCGTCTATCTTGCGTGTGGTGTCACGGACATGCGGAAGAGTATCGATGGATTGGCGGCCTTGGTGCAAACGCAATTCCAGTTAGACCCGTTCTCCCAATGTGTCTTCGTTTTTTGCAATCGTCAGCGGGACAAATTGAAGATTCTGTATTGGCAGTATAACGGATTCTGGTTATTGTATCGCCGGTTGGAACGAGGCCGATTTGAGTGGCCCAACTCGTCTCAGGACAAGACGCTTGTCATTAGCCAACGCCAGTTGAATTGGTTGCTGGATGGATTGTCTCTCAACCAGCAGAAAGCTCATCCCAAGGTGGCGGCGCAAAAGGTCGTCTGAGTGCCTGAAAGGCAGGCATGGATTTTGAAACAAAAAGTTATTGGAACCCTTGATATGACAAGGATTTCGGGGTGTGTTCGTCGAAGAGATAACTATGGAAAATACGTCTTCAGAAACCATCGAACAAGTTGAAGTTCTACAACAGCGCTGCACTTCCTTGGAACAGGAGAACGCCGAATTAAAACAGCAAGTGAACTTGCTGCTTGAACAACGGCGTCTGGATCGGCAAAAGCGTTTCGGGGCATCCAGCGAGCGGTCTGACGCTGAGCAGATGCGGTTGTTCAATGAGCCAGAGACGGCGTCGGATGAAGAGCCAGAAATAGAAGAGCCTTTGGTTGATACGGCGACACGCAAGCCACGCAGGAAACAACCTGGACAGCGGGAAGCCATGCTGGCGAACCTCCCTGTTGAGCGGATGGAATACCGCCTGCCAGAGGCAGAGCGCGTGTGCCCGTGTTGTGGCGGCCCCTTGCACGAGATGAGTGCGGAGGTACACCGGGAACTCAAACATATTCCGGCACAGACGGTCGTCGTTGAACGTGTGCGATACATCTACGGGTGTCGACCGTGTGAGAAAAATGAGATTCACCCGCCCGTGGTCAAGGCGGACATGCCGCGCTCGGCGTTTCCCGGGAGTCTGGCGTCGGCATCCATGGTGTCTTATATCATGAGTAAGAAGTTTGTGGAAGGCATGCCTTTGTACCGACAGGAGCAGCAATTCACCCGACAGGACATATCGCTTTCTCGTCAGACGCTGGCGAATTGGGTGGTAGTCGGAGCTACGCGTTGGCTGAGCCTCATATTCGACAGGCTTCATGAGGAATTGCTTGCCCGACATTATTTACATGCAGATGAGACAACACTGCAGGTACTACACGAACCCGGACGGGCGGCCAATTCAAAATCGTATATGTGGCTGTACCGAGGACGTGATGGACCGCCGATTGTGCTGTATGACTATCAAGAGAGTCGGTCGAAGGAGCATCCGAAGACGTTCCTCCGAGGGTTCAAGGGGTACCTGCATGTAGACGGATATGCCGGATACCACGACGTGGAGAACGCGACACTGGTAGGGTGCTGGTCTCATGCGCGGCGCGGTTTCAATGACGCCCTTCAATCGCTGCCGAGCGCCGAACAGAAAAAAACTTCGGCTGCACGGACTGGGCTTCAATATTGTAATGAGTTATTCAAGATTGAACGTGGGTTGAAGGACGCCACACCGGAAGAACGTCGAGCAGGCCGAGAAAAGCAAAGTCGACCCGTGCTCGATGCTTTTTCAGCATGGTTGCATGAGCAGAGTCCACTTGTGCTGCCAAAGAGTGTTTTAGGCAAAGCCATTACGTATTGCATGAACCAATGGAGCAAACTCATTGTGTTTCTAGAAGACGGGAACCTGGAACTGGATAACAACCGGAGTGAGCGGTCTATCAAGCCTTTTGTGATCGGCCGCAAGGCGTGGATGTTCAGTAATACACCACGTGGTGCGAGAGCAAGTGCCATTACTTATAGTTTGGTAGAGACGGCGAAAGAGAATGGTTTAGATCCGCGCCTATATCTGGAGTATCTGTTTGAGCGGCTACCAAACATCCAAATGGATGACGAGCATGTCGTAGACGCTTTGCTGCCGTGGTCCGAAGAGTTGCCAGAGGAGATACGAAAACGAAAGACAAGAGCATAGAAGATCAACATCCCCGCCAGCGACGCTGCGGGGATTCATTATATCCGATTATGAACAAACGTGGTTCGTGCACAAGGTGTGCCGGGTTTGACGTTCACCGCAATAAAAACGGTTCCAAACTCAAGTCCTTTGCTTTGGTGTATCGACATAAAACGAACTGCATCATCCTTTGGTTCCTTTGCTTGTTGAAGCACGTATTCAACGTGCTGCAGGAAGGCTTGAAGTGTTGGAAAACGAGAACATGTCCTACGGAGTACGTCCAGCCATACCTCTCCCGGCTCCGTTTTAACGAGGTCTGGATAAACTTCACCGAGCTTGTTTAAGAAGATCATTGGACTGTCGAGATCCAAGAATTGACCAAGAGAATCGATATAGTCCGCGTAATCCGGGTGACTGTTGAGTACCCCCATCCCTTCAACCTGAACTCGCTCAATTGCCGCTCGGCTGAGATTCCCTTTTGGACTCTTCAACGCCACAATAAGGTTGTCCATATCAGGTATTTCATCCCGATTGAGCCTATCGAGTAGTCTCATGTATGCAAGAATGGGCTTTGCTTTATGACCCTCAAAAAAGTGCGTTCCATCCGTCAGTTCATATGGCACATGTTTCTCGTATAACACTTCTTCAAACGGGACGGATTCTTGGTTTGTACGGTATAACACCGCGAAATCTGACCACTTCAACTCAGGGAACGCAGTACGAAGTGACGTAATTGTGTTTACGACACGTTCAGCTTGGTCGAATTCATCCTGTGCATGCAGCATACGTACGGGTTCCCCACCCTTACGGTTCGCTATCACCCTTTTTGACATTTGACGTTTGTTCAATGCGATAACTCGGTTAGAGGCTAAGATTACTGGTTCCCGTGATCGATAGTTTCTCTCGAGAAGAATCGTTTTCGCATCCGGATAGTATCTAGCAAATGATGAGTTCCGGCCTAGCCCCTCTAAATCCATATATGGACTGGAAGTCATCCCCAACTACCAACAAATTGTGATGTGGTTCAGCCAGTTTCCGTATTAAATCCCATTGAACCAAGTTCACGTCCTGGAACTCATCTACCGAAATGTGTGTAAAACGTGATTGCATCTTTTGGGCAAAATTAGCATCAGTACGTAAAAACTCATTAGCTTTGAGTAACAAGTCATCAAAATCCAGCATTTTGCGGGCCTTTTTCAGGTCTTCGTATGCCCTGTAAACCTGGCGTACGATCGGGTCTTCGACTTGTTCTGGCCGTTGTTTCGAGTTCTTAGCCTTACCGATGGCGAGCATGGCATCTTCCACGTTAAGTTCCTTTGAGAACCCGGTACCGTACCGATTCACTGTGCTTTTCGGCCCCAACACGACTTCAAACATCCATTCCGTTTTCGATACGAGTTTCCAGCCCTCCATTTTTGGCATGACCATTCGAAGTGCTAGGCCATGGATAGTCGAGACGACAACCGGCTTAGCACGCGGGCCTATATCACGAACGATCCGCTCGCCCATTTCCTTGGTTGCCTTACGAGTGAAGGTGCAACAGAGAATTCGGTTTGGTGGTACGCCAGCCTTTATGAGCTCGGCTACGCGGGTCACGAGCATAGAAGTCTTACCACTACCGGCGCCTGCAACAACGACACACGGTCCGTCGACGTGCATGGCTGCTTCACGCTGTGCCTCGTTTAAATCCTCCAATTTCGGCATAAATAAATCACCCCGATTCTCATGGTGCACGAAAATCGGGGTGATTTTGGGAAGAAAGTGTTCCAGTTTAATGATTACTGACAGAAGGTATCCCTTTTACTTCACGATGTAGTACCTTCAATATCGCTTCATCTATCCGTTCTTTCATTTCTTTAACTACTTTTTCCATTACTTCCTGCAACACTCGTTCTACGATATCATCAACGATATCTGGTAGCGCCTTGGCAATGGCTGCTTCGACTGCGGACGAAAAGATACGGAAAACGTTTCTAATCCTTCTTTCGTGAACGTTGCAGCGATTTTTTCCCGTTCTTGATAACTGTTTCGGTTTGGTTGACGTGGCTCACGTTGATTTCCTCGTTCTTCAGGTTCAATGAAAGGTGGTAAATTTACCCGAGGGGGTTGCCCCTGAGTCCAAGACATTTATTCACTCTCCTATACTTTTGGGGTGCCGAATTCTGCAACACATTCTCTATGTCACGCATCCGCACGAGACGCAGCCTGCTCTTCCATCGCTATCCGTAAATCAGAATCAAGTTCAGTCATGTTCTGGAGCGCCCAATTGAAATAGCTGACCGGTATTTCGTCCATACGCATTCCTTTGTGCTTGCCAAACGGCATGACCTCGATCGGTATCGGCGACGCAGCATATTCGATGAGTTCCTCAACCTGGTCTGTTTTTGCAATGTGCTTGCGATAAGAGGCTAGTTGGCGGTAACACGTGCGCGGTAACCAAAGTGTCCCCTGCCGCACTGTGAGCTGCTTCCGCTTCAATATCCAAGTTCATCCAGTACCTCAAGACCTGATTACTATGTGCCGGCGCATCCGGCCATAAATGCCTTGCTAATCGATACGAACATACCCACGGTTGACCCGTTTCAGGAATCATTGCGCGGTCAAATTGGGCGTTGTGCGCTACGATAACGGCATCTTCGAGGTAGCCCATAACGGTAGGCCAAACCTCTTCAAAAAGCGGCTTATCGGCAACGTGCTTAAGTGTTATATGGTGCACTGCCGAGGCAGTAGGAGGAATATCCCTATTAGGATGTATTAACGTGTTGTACAGTGGCTTAATACCATTGCGTGAGACTTCTACGAGTGATATGTCTACGACCTTATCGACCGCTGGGTCAATACCGGTCGTTTCCGTGTCGAGGACCACGAACCGTGTGTCTTGGATTCGCAAAACAAAACCTCATTCCTTGCACAACTTACAAAGGAATTCGACACCATAAAGGAAAACTCCTATTTGCTTACAGTACGGTGACCGTGTTGAATTGTGTCCTTACCAGTGACGTGCTGCGGGCCAGAATTGGGCTTGCTACAAGTCATTTTTATCGTCCTCCGTGTGATCGTTAATACCTAACGTAAGCTGAAAATTTCCCGATAACGTGCTTTTGGCGAGAGAGTAATTTTCAACTAAAGCTATTACATTACCACCACTAGTTGCGTAGCCGATTGTCTTGTAATTTGAATCTTGTATAGCCACTCGTTTTGTTTTCATGTTATATCCCATTATCTCTCAAATTAACAGAGTGCATTAAGAGCCTTTCCAGATTTTTAATCAACCGATTGATCTAATCTTCTACTCTTTTGACTTGTCGCGTTCATAAGTAGCGACATAATTTCCAATGTCTACGGAAATGAATTTCCGTCCAACGAAGACAACCTTGCCTAGTTTCGTTTGTTCTCCATGCTTTCGCGTTGCGTCTTCGTGAGCATGAACGGTATCTCCAACTTGTTATCTTGTTTGTCTGTTATTTATACGAAACCACCAATGCAGTTGCCAAATTACGTCCGGGTCTAGTTACGTAGGTACCGTTAAAATACAATCCGGTAGAACTGCCGCCATCCAAATTCATAGCTTGTTTAAGGCCCAAACTGTGGGCAATCTTGGCTTCGGTTGATAGTGTGGCAGAGTGAATCGTTCCTAAAATTAGGTTGCCACTCGAATCAATACCTACAAAGCTTCGTAGCGTATTGGTGTTAAGAAGAACAGGGTCGGTGAAGCCCTCCAATTTTGGATTTAAGACAATTTGTTTGTTGTCAACGATCATGGGTCCAGCACCAATTGCGTTTGGGTATTGGGAAAAATCAATTGAATGACCATCTAGACTTTGGACACTAACACTAAAATTAACAGGGTCCCCAACGTGAATACGGTCAAGCAAAGATGCTGAACCACTACCAATTTCAACAGCGTACCCACCTACAGGAATTGGAGTAACTCCTTTGTGAATACCTTGAACCGTGTTGTGTTGGACTGTGACAACATTGGCGGTTTTATCCTTTGTGGTTTTGCCAAAGTACGACGTAAGAACACTTACGCGGTCTGAATTTGTGCTAGGTACGTTAAGATACCACGGCCACAATTGAGAAATCGGATTGGTGTCATCGTGTACCTCCACAGAAAGAGATTCTTTGGCTCGGGTCATTACAAGCTGGCCCTTTTGTCCGATTCCTAGGATCGTTCCTTGACTATCGTTTTGGAATTGACCGTTGATTTCGATTGCGCCTGTAGGAAATCGATTAGACCATGAGTTAAAGAATGTCCCATTAATCGCTGCGATTGCTCCTACGCTGTTGGCCATGCTTGCTAATGAAGATGTCGTTCCGAACGTGTTGTTCGCAACTACAGGCCGAACAGACACATGGGGATTGTGAACGTTGATACTTACCCAATTCACGGGTTGTCCATCAACAACTGCATGATGTGATGATACTGCCTGTTGCCATGAAGGTTTAGGTGATGCAGACACGGTCGGTGATAGGGCAAGAATTGTCCCGCAAGCGACTGTCATACCAAGGGCTATATGTTTGTTTCTTACCACTCCAATTACACCTCTTTACTGGGGTTTTGTCTAAATCAGATAAGTCCATACCGTTATTCAGGCTTATTCATAGCTGCCTTCGCTCAAGAGCTTTCGTCATTTTCAATGTGCTCAACATTTTGTTCGTGGCTAAATTCATGTCGCCGCTACACTCGTGTTAGCGGGGCACTCTAGTTTTAATCCTTTTACCTTTCCACTTATCCCATTCATTCAGTTTCATTTGGACCACAGATCCGTGCCAAAACTTAATACGTCTTTCATCTGCTTCAGTGCGTGCCTGTTGTGTTAAATCTGACGATGTAATTAGCATAGCGAATACGCATGTTGGTTTCGTATTTAAACGGGCAGAATGAAGTTCCCGAACAATATTTGGTCCAACTTTGCGGCTATCGTTCCAATGTTTCAGCTGGACTGCTGTGCGCTCTCCAGTCCGCTTCTCAGTGATCACTAGGTCAACTCCACCATCGTTCCCCCCGACCCCTGGTTCTTCCACAGTGTAGCCGTAGTCACGGAAGTAAAGTGCGAAGAGACGTTCAAATTCCGACCAAGTCAATTTTGAAACGGGGGTAGACAGTATCACTTCGTCGGAACGCGTAGTCGAAGACGTTCGTGGATTCGATGTCGATCGTTTTTTGTTAGAGGACGCTTTCCTTTTACCCGTTCCTCCCCGTTTCCTCTTTTTTGGTTGCGAGGACGTTACAGCTTTCAGCACAATTGCGATACCTAATAGGACACCAACTATAACTAGTAGATTGTGTGGGATTGTTATCATAAATTTCTCCGTGAATTATGACATGCCTTGGTTTCTATGAATCCAATACTCGTTTTTTGCCTTTGTAACTCGGAAAACAATTCTTCGAGTTTGGTTTTTCCCCCACAGGCTTCGACGTACTGATTCTCTATTTCATCGTCAATTTGCCGTTCACCAGATTCGATACGGGAAATGGCGCTTTGGTCTACATTCATTATGAGCGCTATCTCCAACTGGGTTTTACCTACCCATAGTCGAAAAGCTTTCAAGACCTTACCCCTGTCAGTATCCATCGCTAATCCTCATTTCATATAAATCATTCAAAATTGAGCATGGTTCACCTCCAGTTCACATATGAAGAGTCTCCGTAAGTACCTGTTTACCTCTTTATTGGGGCCGTCTCCCCAAAACATGCGGTGTGAAAAGTTATCGAAGTTATATAAGAAATATGGTAGATCATGAAGAAAATCGGCTATGTCCCTGATTGAATCAATGTCATCCATCAAGGGCACTCTTGGCATACCGAACGCGCGGATGTCAATGAACACTTGGCCGACCATGACAGCATATGCTCGCTTAAGGAGGTCCTCGGGAACACTCTTGAGCTGTTCAGCAAATTCGTCAGCACTTAGAGTAAGCAGGTACTCGCGCTCTTCCTGCTGAAGTTTTCCCTCTCTTATTAACGTGCCTAAATTCATTTTTAAACTCTCCCTCCAATTGAAATGTGGAATCAAAAGTAATCATTCGACTAAGACTTGGGTGTCAATCATCTTTTCGACCGATGTGGGAATTCTGCAATTTTCCATAACATAGTTCTCCCTTAATCTTCACACAAAATTAGTCCGACTCTGTCCTTTTCCCAACCAACACACGGTACTTATCGTCAAACTGCTGTCCAAGCACCCACAAGCGCCGCCTAGATTCGTGTGAGAGGGACCGACACAATTTAGCGATGTGGTTTCCTTTATCCTCGTTGCGCCGACGTTCTCCAGCTATCATTCGTAGAGCGATAGCCGTTGTTTGCCGCGTCACAAACTCAACTCGTTCCGAAACATCAGCTGCGCTTTGTAACGCATTCTCCAGGGCCTGTGCATCTTGCTCCAAACGCAGAACCTTTCGTTGGTGTCGGGTTGCGTTAGGCGGAAATTCGTAAGTATCCGGAATACATTCCCATTGTACCGTCAATGCTATCACTTCCTACAGCACTAATTTAACAAAACTTTCAAGTCTTACGTTCCTCTACATAACGCTTGTTTAGGAAGTCATCTAGTTCACACACACGGATACCAAGTTGTTTGGCAAGGTAAACTTCCAGTTGGGAGCCCCGCGACATATGCCAGTTCTGGAGTAGAACTACAACATCACAGTCCATTTGTGCTTTGATATCATGTCGCATGAAGTCTTCCCATTCACCATTGATTCGCACTGCGCCAGGGTTAAACACGTTGTACCCTGCTTCTCGTAGCATTTCAGCTGCATTGTCGAAGACTGGTCGGTTGAACTCAGCTATTCCAGACATTGGCCCCGAAATATACACTTTCATCCTGCTCAGTTCAGATGAACGGTCGTTCATAACCGAAATCGAAATCGCTACATATCCATCACTAAGCCATGGTCCGCCCCGTAAAATGTGAGTGACTCTCACTGTGCATGTTCGTCCTGTGTATGTTTGGGTCGTGGGGTTCCATTCTCCAAGCGCTAATGTGTCCCCCACGGCAAATTCTCGGTCGTCCCGCCTAAGCTCTACCGTTTTGTCGCCCGATTCGACAGCTGAAAAATGCTCTGGCCAAATTTTTAACTCGTGCATCATCGGAACTCACCCGCGTCAATTTTCTTCGCTATTCAACCAACTAATGTTTCAGGCGTAAATTTTACATACGCTTGTGGAGTTTCCCATTTTTGCCCTTTTTGAAACATCATATTGATGATGAACAAAACATGAATGCAGTCAAGAATGTCATTGTTTACTTCTTCCACTTGCTTTGAAATTTGTGCTAGATACTTTTCGCATATATCTACAATTTCTGGTTCATCATCGCTAAAGCCTTGAAAAAGCTCCAACCACATGAAAATAAAAGACGTTTCAAGCCAGCGTAGTCGTAAATTGTAACTCGCTATACTAGGATCGTTCCTAAAAAGAAGAGTTATGTCTGCTAGCAATTCATTCATGATTTCAATACTCATTTTAGAATTAGCTATGGTGTAAGAAGAGGATGCACTGGATTTTATATTATCCAAGCTGGTATCTTGGGGTCACCTTACGAAACGGAAAAAATCGTACGTTAAGGCTTTAACCTGTCAGATTAGGGTCAATGGATTCTGAAACATGGCGTCAGATAAGGCCAAAACAAACCCTATCCTGACGCCCATGCGATGGTTTGCCTGACATCAATTTGGGGTACAGTTCATCCGGACAGTATTACCGCTATGCTGGAGATGCCAAGGCGTTGCGTGACACAAAAACGCTTAACGTACAAAAATCGCCGTTTCGTGACGTGACCCCTTCTACTTAGATTATTTCAACGTCAATTTCTTGCCGTCTCTGCGAAATCCAGCTTATTAGGTAACACCTGCGCCCTTTCTATTGCTAGCGATGGAATGCCACTTCAGACAGCTACCCAAGTTCGTAGTCGGCGACTTTGCAACTGTCGCGAACTCGGCGTTGTACCATGCAGGTGCTATCGTATCTACTCCCAACCCGACTGTGACATGGGTTGGGACAGTTATCGAAACAAATACTTCTTCGGTTATCACCTCTATACATTTGTTGCTGCCGATAGCCCCTATGACCTACCGCTCTATCCCAGGTTGCAGCGAGCTTCCCGCCATGATGCGACATCGTGGGTGGTTAGTGCCCGCGAGTTTGTTGAACGCTTTCGTGATTACACCTGGGACAAGGCAATTTTAGACGCTGCACACGACGCGCTGCCAATTTACGAGTACCTTCATTCGCGAAGTATTAAGCCGTTCATTGATTTGAACTTGCGCAGTACAGGAAGTAAAGGAGTTCAGAAGGGTGACATCACATTTTCCCCGACTGGGATCCCCTTCTGCAAGAAGGGATTGGAGATGAAAGACCGTGGATATGACAGTACACGGGGTCGACGCAAATACTATTGTCCGCTCGTCGTAAAAGGCGTCGTGACTTGTGATACGCCTTGTTCCGATTCACCTTACGGAAGATGCGTTCACACATACACCAAACACAATCCTCGCTTGTTCCCACCCGTTGCCCGCAACAGCAACGAGTGGGTCAATGTCTACAAACGCAGAACCACCTGCGAGCGTAGCAACAAGCGAGTAAAAGAGGATTACCGTCTCGAAGCTGCCAAGCATCGCAGTACCATGATGTGGACAGTCCGCATCTACGGCATCGCCATGTGTCAACACATGGACGCTTGGTACAAGAGAGCAATCTAGACCTGAGATCGATGCTCTTGTCAGCCTGAGAATACCCCAATCATACCATCTCCAGCGATGACTTTTTGAAAATCGAATCGTCATCGCTTTGTTTGCTATACCGTTTTTCATGGAACATCGTCCCACCAACCATGAAACCGTCGATTTTCCAGCGCATTTCTGAAATTCCACCTGTTTTATCTCACTTTTCAAGACTCCAATGCTGAGAGGCTATTGCAATAAATATGCTACTAAATATTCAACGAGGCTACATAGATTCATAACTCCTATTAGCTGGATTAGCTGCTCAGATTCAAGTGACAGGTTCTGGTGCAAAAATTCACGAAACCACAATATACAGTGGTGTATCGTAACTGAATCCACACTACATATGGTGTATTCAAATATTTTTGCACCAGAACCGGAATCTCTTTGCCGCACGTCTTGTGGCAGTACCTGGTTGCCATGTTTGTGCTCACATTAGGGGAAATCATCAACTCCCGGTGATGGGGGAATACACCTCGCTCCTGGCAGATGAACAGTTGTGCGGTACCTACTTTGGGTGTCAGTTCTATTGGTGGCCTCAGTTTCTTTGTCGGGCCTTGGCTTGGCGGCGTCATCCTCCATGCCAGCAGCGGTGCGGTTTTGTTCCTCGTCGCTGCGGGTTTTTCGTTCCTTGCTACACCTATGATCGAACGGCTGATAAAATTTGCTTGTCGAGGCAAAGTAAATGTCAGCAAGAGACGCGCTCAGTGCATAGATTTTGGTACGTCCAGACGTGCATAAAGCGAAACGCGTGGGCCAAATTAGTAACATTCCAAGTACACTGGGGAGGGCGATGAAATGCCACTTCGTGGACATGAAGCGTTTGAGCTGAATGAGATGTTGTATGGCTGCGTGAATACGATTAACAGCATGGAATTTTCATCAACCAAGCGAAAGACCCGGAATTGAAGGGCATTCTTCAGAAGCACCAGGACGCGCACATTCAAGACTATAACATGAAGGTAGAGTGGGCGAGATCGGGATCATGCAATGAAAAGCTGAATGTCCCGCCGATGCCGGCAAAATCGGTAGACACACAAAAACCAGCACAAGCTGTAACACCAAATCCAAACGCTACGACGTTCGACGACAGGGGTATTGCAACAGCCTATTTGGTCAGTCTTAAGGCCAACGGAAAGAACTATGCTTCGGCTACGTTTGAGGCAGACGAACCAGAGTTGCGCCAGTTCCTTGAGGATGCATTTACAATGTGTTCCCATCACGCCTTTGAAGTTGCAGGCTGGATGAGCAAGAACGGCTATTATCCTGGAGAACAAGCGACAGGCACGTATCTTAAAGCCCTCAATCAAACGTACGATCCCGTTCCCCAAATGGCAGGGGTCCACTAACCAGGTTCCTCAGCGAAATTGTGAATGTGGGACTGGCGTCTCTGTATGCGCTCGCATGCAGGGGCGTTTTGTATGACGGCTTGGAGTTATCGGATTACTGTTGGCCCGGATCATTAATTATCATTTATCGTGGTCAACTACACAGCAGGGGTTTCGCGATCGGTAAAACCATGGGACTATACGTCGGCAGTGGGGGGTATTCCATACTATGTCGCGGCTGCTCTCTTATTTGTCGGAGCATCGCGGAAATACCTCATTTTGCTTGTTAGCGGTGGAATTGTACTTCTGGTCGTGTGGACCTTGGGATATCTGTTCAACAGTCACGTTCAACGGTTAAAACGATGGGCCCACTAAAAGAAGAGATGACGAGAATTTCTGCCCTTGGGAGTCGAAGCAACATCGAATGGATTGCTATCGCCGGAATTCGGCGCTCACCATGCGCAATCGCGCTTTTGGTTGGAGGTAATTAGATGGCTAAGGCTTTATTGTTGCCAGCCTCATTAGGAGACGGACATAAGCAGGTGGCTTCGGCATTACGAAACGTCTTTATTGAGCATGGTGTGGAAGTTATAGAGGTTGACTGCTTTCGTTCAACAAACTTTCGTATGGCTAGGTGTCTCGAATATTCGTACGAGTGGATGACCCGTTACACTCCACCAGTATATGGCATGTTGTACAGAATGACCTCGAATCTAGGTCCACATAGTAGACTTTGGAAGGCCACGTCCTTGTTTTTCAAGCCGGCAGTAATTCGTGCGCTAGAGCAATATCATCCAGACATTGTGTTGCAATTGTTCCCAGACCATTCATTGGCAAGACTTATCAGGCAATGGAACAGACCTTATATTGGAGTTGTCTTAACCGACTACAGCATCCACGGGAATTGGTTTCATGATAATGTTGACACTTATTTTTTCGCACATGAGGAGATCGGTGAAATCGCACGGCCATTCGTGTCAGCACAAGCGGAAGTAGTGATATCAGGAATTCCCATTAGACCCCAATTTCATATACAGGATTCACCACAAAACCTGTCAAAGAATCGCCCTTATATTCTGTTTGCTACAGGTGGCCGCGGCGTATTTCCACACTTGCGACGTGCAATCTTAATTGCTCGTCGAGTGTTGCCTAATCATGCTGTGTATGTAATGTGTGGTCGTAATGAAGTTATGCTTCACCAAGTGAAGGGATTTGCTGTAAACGACCCGGGCATTCATGGCTTGCCATTTGTGAATAATGTATCCTCTTGGTTACGAGGGGCGTCGTTTGCAGTCATAAAACCGGGAGGAGTAACAGTGAGTGAATGCCTAGCCAGTCATTGCCCGATGGTCATGTATCATCCACAGCAGGGGCAAGAAGCAAATAACGCAGCCTTTATGAAACGCATAGGGGCGGCCGACATTGCACGAAATTCCGAAGAATTCTATACCATCCTCGAAAGAATGAAATCTTCGAGTCAACGTACAGAAATGGCCTTTGCTTGTGCGTCCGTAGCACGTCCTGATGCGGCAAAACGAATTGTGGAACATGCCTTGCAACGATTGAAGATACGTTAAAACACATCTGAGACAACGTCATGATTTTGAAGATTACCGTAATCATGGACCTCCGATGTCTAAAGTCATCCGGCCAAAGGCTTTTGACTGTTCACGAATCTTGACGGCTAAGCCGACTCTGCTAAGTGCACTTAATAGCTGTTCCTTCCCCACTCATCTCTCTATCTGTGGAGTCTTCCAAAACGCCCACAGGGAGATTAATTCCGTAACACAATGAATGCGCATCTGCCATGTATGTCGATGCACGGACAAGGAAAAATTAAACACGTTCAAACTTTCCAACACATATTCCGGCAATTCCGTCTGTGTGTAAGAGCTGCTGACGTTCAGCAAGTTAAATAAACAAAAGTCTGTGTTATATCTGCATACGAAGGTCGGTGAACGGGATGCGAATCGCCATATTCTCTGAGACATTTCTCCCTGGAACGGATGGTGTTGTCACACGTTTGTGTGGTACATTAAAGCACCTATCTGAATCAGGTCATGATGTACTATTATTTGCGCCTCATGGAGCCCCGCCAACGTACGCCTTTGCCACGATTATCGGAATCCCTTCCTTTCGTTTTTTTCTTTATCCTGAAAAGAAATTTGCGTTGCCCTTTCCAAGGGTCGGAAAAGTTCTAAAAGAATTTCAGCCTGATCTTGTACACGCCGTAAATCCGGGCTTTCTTGGCTTCGCCGCAATTTACTACGCGCGAAGGTATCGTGTACCGCTTATTGCGTCCTATCACACACACATACCGACGTATGCACGTTATTACCGGCTCCCTTGGTTGGAACCATTTTTGTGGTGGTATTTTCGCGCGATACACAATCGAGCTGAAGTCAACCTATGTACGTCCAGTGCAACAATAGTAGAGCTAGAGTCCCGAGGATTTCGTGACCTCGCTTTGTGGGAACGCGGCGTAGATTTGCAAATGTTTTCGCCTGCAAAGCGTTCAGAGCAAATGCGCACACGTCTGTTAAACTGCCACAAGGATGATCACCAAAAGTTATTATTGTACGTGGGGCGCCTTGCCAAAGAAAAGGAAATTGAGAATCTGCGTCCATGCCTTGACCGAATGCCTGATATACATCTAGCCATTGTAGGAGATGGTCCGTACCGCTCAACCCTAGAGTCCATTTTTTCAGGTACCAATACAATATTCACTGGGTACTTGTTCGGCGAGGAATTAGCACAGGCGTACGCTTCTGCAGACGGCTTTGTCTTTACATCAACCACTGAAACCCTTGGGCTTGTATTATATGAAGCGATGGCCAGTGGTCTGCCAGTGATGGCCGCGAATAGTCCCGCCACACAAGAGGTATTGGAACACGGAAGAATTGGATTTATATTCGACCCAGAAGATTTCGATTCCATGTTGGAAGCGCTAAATGGATTGATGTATGACGAAAAACGACGCAAAAGAGTCCAAGCATTGGCAAAAGACATTGTGTTTACCCTGGACTGGAGCAAACCAACTGAACAACTTCTCAGCCATTATCAACGCTTACTTGTCACGCGAGCTGCAAATCAACCCAAACCCATTCAAGATTCGACTTCTTAACCGCATCCATGTTGAAGGGGGCGTTCCTTATGGAAACCTTATTTATCGTCAATCCCACAGCCGGAAGAGGAACAACCAAATCACGATGGGATGCTTTCGAACGGCAACTAAAGAAATATACAACTTTCCCTTATAAAGTACACTTTACGACCCGTTCAGGGGAAGCAGAAACTGTATCTTTGCAGGCAACCCGCTCGCACTTTGAACGAGTGATCGCCGTTGGTGGAGATGGGACCGTTAATGAAATTGTCAACGGGGTGCTTGGCAGAGATGTGATGATTGGGATACTTCCGTTTGGTACAGGTAATGACTTGGCACGGTCGATAGAAGCTAATAAATCCGACAAAGACCTACTACATACGCTGTGTTACCCTAAGGAAGCGTCTTTAAATGTGGCGAAAATTAACGGACGGCACTTTATTAACGCAGCAGGCATCGGATTTGACGGAATAGTTGCGAATCATATAAATAGGCATATGTTCATCAAAAGCCTCGGGGCACTTGGATATTCCTTAAGCGCCATTACTGTGTTAAAATCATTCACTCCATCTGAAGTGATGCTCAACATTGACGGAAATTGTGTAATTCTATCACACGTGTGGATGATCGCCATCGGGAATGGCTCCTTTTATGGAGGTGGTATGAAAATCTGCCCGTCTGCCAAGTACGACGACGATTTGCTTGACGTGTGTATCGTGTCTAACTTGGGGAAAATGAATTTCTTAAAACTTCTTCCTTCCGTCTATACGGGAAGGCACGTTGAGAAGGAGACTTTTATTACAATGCAGCAAGGAAAGCGCATCGAGATTACTTGCCCCGATTACATGATTGCTCATGCCGATGGTGAACTCATTGCCTCCTCTTCCCTTCAGATCAGTATTAGTGAAAAGCGAATTCGTTTTCTCACCGACTAAAGGAAAACCTATAGCAGGGGTTATCGAGCCTATGCCTGTGCGGGCTGCTCGCAAACTCACTGTATGCTTTCTTGACCCACGATACAACTTGTTGAACTGAGCTCTACGGAACTCTTTAAATTTTGGATCATTTGCATCACATCTTGAGCCAGCAATCGATAATCTGAATGAAATGGTATGATAGGATCTCCTACAATGATTCGAAATCGTCTGAATAATTTCGCTCGTTGAGCACAAATAGCGATCGGAACGATTGGTACAAATTTAGCTTTTGTTGCAATAAACCCAACTCCCGGTTTCCAAGGAAGCTGACGTCCATTGTGATTTCTCGTTCCCTCAGGGAAGATTCCGACAACCTCGCCCATCTTCAGAAGCAAAATGGCGTAACGAATTGCACCAATCCCTATCCCAGTACGTTTCACAGGAAACGCGTTAAGTTTTTTTACAATCGAACGTAGTACAGGAATCCGAAATAGCTCGTCCTTCGCCATAAATTTAATCGTTGGGTTCAGGAATACACCAAGCAGTATCGGGTCGTGATTGGAAATGTGATTCGAGGCGATAATATAGGGACCACTAACAGGTAGTTTCTCAAGCCCGTTAACGGTGACTCGGTGAGAAGCCTTGTAGTACATTTGAATGATGCATTTTAAAAACAAACGTGTGTTTATCATATAAAATGGTGCTCCTTAGAATGAAATCGAACGAGGATCTTATCCGCAAATATCCTGTCCAATACCGTCCATCGTCATCCAATGTTCATATACAGCGTGACTCATTCGATTCGGCACGCTAGGCGAGATTCGCAACGTAAAATTTGATTGTGCAATGCACAATTTGGGTATATTGAAACATAGATGGTTTGTAGTAAGGTGGCGAATTCATGTGAGCGGATTAGCGAATCAAGTGGTGGCGATTGTTGGGGGTTCAAGTGGTATTGGCATGGAGAGTGCACTGCTGTTTGCTACACAAGGAACACAGACGCTGTTGATTGCTAGAGGGAGGGAACGCTTACGAGAATCCGTCGATGAGATCCGTGCGAACGGAGGAAAGGCTCAAGAATTTCCCGCAGACATTACATCCCCGGATGAAGTAATACAACTTGCGAATCAGATTCGAAGCCAATTTGGACGCGTGGATGTACTCATATACGGTGCGGCTGAATTCTACCTATCACCGGTGGAGATGATGGATTGTGGCCTCGCCAAGCATGCAATGGAAGTGAATTATTGGGGTGCCGTGAACGTGACGAAGGCATTTTTGCCGTTAATCAGAAATGGTGAACGAAAAACCATTGTCTTCATTTCATCGTTGTCCGTTCCGTGTACACCACCTTTCTTTGCAGCATACGCTGCAACCAAACACGCTCTCCGCGGGCTTGCTTTATCTTTGCGGCAAGAACTGAAACCTGAAGGAATACGTGTGCAAATGATAACGCCAGGTCCTGTCGATACGCCGTTAATCGAGAATTACCTTCACCGCGGAATGTATCGCTTACCACCTGGAATCCCGGTGTTACAACCGAGAATAACAGCCAAGCAAATCTATAAGGCGGTGATTCAGCGTAAACAAGACGTAGTGGTTCCAAAACGAATGGGTTGGGCGGCCCGCCTTGCCTACGCGTTCCCCTCTTTGGTTGAATCATATTATCGTTTATCTGTCCCTGATTGGAGCCAGTCGATTCAAACCCAGATTGAGAAACATAAACATCGCACCTTGGAGCCGCACCCAACAGTCGTTCAAAGCAATTCCACGGTTACGACATCGGAACCTGAGGAATAATTCGGCCTTCAATCCGTTCAAAAATATCGTCGAGGTCTCGACCAGTAATAGTTAAACCGTGGTTTTTCAGTCCAATGATCGCACGGTCAGGATTATCTTCCTCGCGAACCAGTTGTGCTACTGCGCGGGCGAGTTCCACGGTACCGCACGGGTAATTAATCTGGGTCGAAGGAATCCCATCCATCCACGCATGAATGTGAACAACGGCGCCCACTTTGGGGTGCTCTGTATAGATCATCCAATGTTCGATGGCGTCAACGGATACCCTTCGAGGTGTAACGTTGGGAGGCACACTCAACTGCATCGTTTTGCGCTCTTCATGAAAATGCTTAACAAGAAGCATGTCTTCCCCAATACGACTCAAGTTCCCTTTGTTTACTCCGCTCGCGCTCATCCAAAAGCGCCGATCGTCTTTTCGTGCGCTTAAATTGCCATAGCTCAGCCCACCGATCCCGTAAAGTCGCTTGACATGCCGAAAATCTTCTGGTGGAAGAATTTCCTGTATCGGAAATGCTGCGGGGAACAAATCCATTTCGTCGATTTTTTTTGCTGCAAGGCGAACTTTTTCAGTAATATCGTCCCCTTCCCAAAGGTCTTCCGGTAGGTCGGGTTCAAATTCGTTGTTAATGATCAAATTCGACGAAGTCAAGGGTTCCATGCGTTTGAAAATATATTCGAAGTGCTTGTCATCCTGTCCCATCTCATAAGGCACTTTATAATAGCCCTGTTCAAGCGTTACGAAATATGTATCCATGTGGTCGCCAGTGTTCACGATATAAATTAACCTGAAATATTCATAGCGCGATCGTGAAGGACCTGTAAATGCAAGCGGTGCAAGGGCTATAAGGGGGATTTAGCGATTCACTCAAAAAGTGACGTGAGCACATAGGAAAAAAGCCCAACCTTTGGTAGTGTTAAGGTGTCTAAGCCAAACACATCAAAGGAGAGCTCTTCTATTGAAAAGCCTACAAGAGAATGTCATGAACTTCAACCCTAGGGTGAAAATGAATTTTGACGGCGGCGACTTGACCTCGGATGCTGGACTGCTCCTATACAAAGAATTCGATCACAAACTGGGCCTATCCGAAGCGGTAGAAGAACTGCTCGTGGTTCATGATTCGGTCTTTCATCGGGATCATCCAAATAGCGACGTGGTTCTTCAGAAACTGTATCAGCACATAGCTGGCTACCATACAGACGATCACGCAGATGATTTAGCTGTAGAGCCATTGCTAACTATGCTGCTGGGAAAGGAAAGCTTGGCCTCACAACCTACTTTGTCTCGTTTCAACGATAAGGCGGATATTGCGACTGCCAAATCTCTGGAGTGTGTGAATGAAACGTTGCAGCGTCGCGTGTACGCTATAAAACCCCAGAACCAATTCGTTTTTGATTTGGATTCCTCCAGCTTTGCTGCCTACGGAAAACAGCATGGAGCGAATTTCAATTACCACTACCAGCAACATGGATTTCATCCGTTGTTTTGCTTTGACGGTCTGACCGGTGATTGTCTGCGAGCAGAGCTTCGTGCAGGCAACGTATACACTTCCCGTCAAGTCGTCCGGTTTGTGGGACCAATTCTGAATCGATACGGTAGGCTGAACCCGGATAGCCTCATCGTCATTCGTGGCGATAGTGGGTTTGCCGTTCCAGGGCTGTTTGAGTTGGCGGAAACCAAGGGTCATAAATACGCCATCCGCCTCAAGTCAAACGCACGGCTACAGTCCATTGCGTAGGTCATGGCGGATCCATTACTAAACGCTGAAAGATTACACAAACGACAAGTCCATTACAGGGAATTCATGTATCAAGCATCCAGTTGGGAACATGCCCGCCGGGTGGTCGTGAAGATGGAACGTCCGGCTGGTGAACTGTTGTTTCAATTCACATTTATCGTGACCAATATGACGCTGCAGCCCAAGAACATCATTCGCTTTTACTGCCAGCGCGGTCATATGGAGAATTTCATCAAGGAAGCCAAAAATGGATTTGCGTGCGATAAGATGAGCAGTACAGACTTTGAAGCGAATGTCGTGAAACTCCAGTTAGCCATACTTGCGTATAACTTTAACAACTGGTTTCGCCGATTGTGTGTACCAGAGAAAATGCAATCAAGTCGGATGGAGACTTTGCGAACCAAACTGGTCAAAGTTGCGGGGAAGCTAGCTCACTCTGGCCGATACTGGACTTGGAAATTGTGCAGTTCGTGTGTGTATCGAAAAGAGTTCATTCAGACGCTTAAAAACGTAGCCGCATTACCGCAGTTCGGTTGAGATGATTCCCGTCTGAATAACAACTGGAACAGACATGAGAGGTGAATACGGGATAGGTGCGCCTTCTCCTCAATCCATATTTATCCACACGTAACCCCACGGGAGACCATGGTCATGAAAGTCCAAGTCCAGACCTACGAGAATGAAAGTTCAATTGATCCTAGACCATTGTTTTCCTATATTCATCCATTTGTTACAAGCGGTTTACTTCGCTATGAATATTTCAGGATTCCTGTTGGAATTGCACCACATGGCCTTGCAATTGACACACAGCGTAATCGGTTATATGTGAATAACACCGGTAGTAACTCCGTATCGATCATTGATACAGTTGATAACAATTTGATACAAACAGTACCTGTTGGAAAACAACCGCAGGGTTTGTCAGTTGACCCAAAAACAGGAAAAGTCTACGTAGCAAACCAAGCTGACGAGACATTGTCGGTAATCGAAGCAGTTCATTCAAGTTTATCTCAATACAAGGCTTATGAAACCTGAAGGTGGTACCAGTTGCATTATCAAATAGGGGCTATCGGGAAGGAACATGCAGTAGCGGAGCGGTCTAGCTAAAGCTGTGCGCAACGTGGTTGGTTACAGCCCGACTCTGATTGCCGGAGGTGCCCTATCGTTCAGAATATCCTCGCCAAATTGCTTGGCTTTCGTCTTGCCCATATGCTACATGAGTTTGCAATAGAATAAATCGTTCTGTGCGGTAAATTTAGCTGTCGTGTGTCCCGTCCTTTCAAAAAAACAGTTTCACGTCACTGCAAGAGTATAATCCAGATATTGTATTACAACTGTTCCCGGACCATACGTTAGCAAGAGTCGACGAACAAAGGAGGCGAAAGACTTATATTGGTGGGTTCCTCTGCACTCACAATTTTATGAAAGAGAGTATCTTCGTTTCAAAGTCTCTAGGTGATTATGTTGGTTTGATCGATCTAGGGTAAATGAAAGAAGTAAAGAACTTCCGAATAATAACGACTCGGTCGTTGCATCTTATAACTGTATTTACCTCATAAAGAAACGGGAGTATAAGTCCTATGAACATTGGTAACGTAGTTCGGGAAACAATGGCCCATTATGAATTGGCGAATGAGGCTCTACTCGATGTTTGGGACGAGTTAGATCGATATGAAATAAACTTGATCCTTGAAAAGCAGCAAAATTGGATAGAGCAGCTGGTTCAGCGTCAGTGTATGTATCACGATAATGAACATAAAGATCCATCTGAAATCCTGGCGCATACTCTTCAACACTATGAAAGGGCAAATCGGTATCTATACGAGAACTGGGACGAAATTCCATCTGAAGAACGATTCTATCTGTTGAACAAGCAGCGTGAGCGACTTCAAGATTTACGTGCCCTAATTAATATGTTGAGGACCAACTGGTGATTGACCAAACACGTTAAAAATCACTAGTTATTCACGTTGCATTCATTAGAGTTGTTCGATCAACTGGGCAACTACTGACTTGAGCCTTTTGCAGAATTTGAAATTTATACGTAATCCATGCGTATATAGCACACCTCGTTGTTAAACACCACATCTGGTGCATCCTGGATCGACAGAGCTAATTAGCAAAACGCTCAACTTATTAACGGGCCTAACTGTTATCCGTGATGGTGGAAATGATAAGAACGAGCTGTTCACGATAGATTCATATTCCGAAGAATGGAGTAGAAACCAGGTACCGAAATAGAGACGTCATTTGATGTCGTTTGTTTTTGAGGGAACGACTCTGCACCAATAGTTACCACCTCGAGTTACTTACTAATGGTCGTTCAGCACGATATTTCCTTTTCCTATCCTGAAAATAATTGAGCGATGACCAGGGTAAAACGACATACTGAAATAAGCCCACCACAAGATGGGTTTTAAAAGGAACTCTGTGATGTCTGGAGATCATTTATGCGACAGGTTTTACGGTGACCTCCAACCCGAGTGATTGCAACTTCCGGATCGCCTGCTTTACGACTGCGTCTTTCTTGCGTGCTTCGTAATATGTTGGGCCGAGTTCAATATAAGGCTGACGTCGCTGTAACACGTAATACACGATGGTTAAGATGCTGTGGGCCACTGCAACTGCTGCACGGTTTTTGCCTCTTCGAGCTGCAATTCGATGGTACTGGGCAGAGAGATAAGTCTGCTTCGTTCTCGCCGCTGCGCGTGCTGCTTCCACCAGCGCTGCTCTGAGTTTTTGATTCCCTTTGCGTGTTTTCCCCGACTTTCGTTTCCCGGCGCTTTCATTGTTCCCTGGAGCCAGTCCTGCCCAAGAGCATAAATGGGCAGCAGACGGAAATTGGGTCATGTCTGTCCCAATTTCAGCCAGAATTTGTTCTGCTGTTCGTCGACCGACACCGGGGATGGTGTCCACTAGCTCCAGGTCTTCTTCAAAAGGGAGCATGCGCTCCTTGACTTCTTCATCCAGCCGGGCAATCTCTTCATCTAAGTAATCGATGTGACGTAATTGGGCTGCCAGCATCATTCGTTGGTGGGAGCCCATAAGCCCATTCAGTGCCTTGTGCAAATCGGCCTTCTTCGCCTTCATCCGGCCTTTGGCTAACCCTGACAATACCTCCGGGTCTTCTTCTCCGTGGATCATTGCTTCCAACATCGCCCGCCCAGATTTGCCAAGTGTATTGCTGGCCACTGCAGAAAGCTTGATGTTGGCACCTTCCAACACCTTTTGAACCCGATTCACCTCTCTTGCCCGCTCGTCAATGAGACTTCGGCGGTAGCGAATGAGTTCTCGTAGTTCCCGTTGTTCACGGTTGGGGATGTAACTGGCTTGCAACAGCCCGTGGCGGAGCAATCCGGCGATCCATTCGGCATCCTTCACATCGGTCTTACGGCCCGGAACGTTCTTCATGTGCTTGGCGTTCACCACAAGCACTTGACAGTCCGCCGACTCCAGAAGGTTGTAGATTGGCTTCCAGATGAAGCTGTGCTTTCCATAGCAACATGCGTGCATTCATGTTGTCCTAACCAGTCAACCATCTCCAGGAGATCCTCCGTCATCGTGGAGAACGTGCGAATCTCCTTGGCCTCCGGCGTCAGCACACAGGCGACCACCGTCTTCTTGTGCACATCGAGGCCGCAACAACGTTCGTATACGACATCCATGCCAATCCTTCCTGATGGACTGGTAATATTGAAGGGCTGGTGCAACGACCATAACGGATCATTCTATCCTGCGTGCTTCTCCGAGGAGGAGAGCGACATTCTGTGGTGCACCTGGTCGTCGTAGTCAGTCTAATCAGCGGGCTCGAGGCACCAAGGAGTGACGACCTGCCTTCGCCAGCCACCAAAAAATCATTCAACACAAAGGCATTTTCATCCTTCTGCTGGTGCCGCCCCGGCGGCATGGGAGTCTAATCCTTTTTCACGACGGGTTCCGAATACCACGACTTGTTGGTAGGCTTGAAATTCCGCGTCGTCGAACCGGTATACGGCCAGGTTTGTGTACCGATTTTCCAGGGCGTTCACCATTTCTTTAGTGAGTGTATACCGCGGAACAATGAACACTAACACACCGTTTGGTACGACGTACTTGGACGTGTTTCGAAGAAACCAAAGTTCAAGGCGTGTACTGTCGCTTCCTTGGCCCGCACGATTGTCATATGGCGGGTTAAGCCATAACAGTTGCATACTCGCGGGGTCAATGCGTGCATGTTCAAACGCCGAGGGGACCACTTCATCTAGGACCATTGCCGCTGCTTGAGCTCGTCCTTTGTCGATCTCAAACCCATACGAACGTGAAGTCTCAGGTACATTGTCTTGAACATGCCGGAGTGCAACACCTTCGCCACAACACGGATCCCAAAGTCGAGCTGGACCTTTGAACAAAAGTCTCTTTACTATTTTGTCAGTCATTGTATCTGGAGTTGCGAAATACCCCAGCTTCGCTTCACTTTCATATCGACTCATAGTCACCCAACGTCTGAACAAAGAAAGCGGAGCGCCCTCCGTCCATGTTCAGACGGAGGGCTTCACCTCCCGTATTAGGGGTCACGTCACGAAACGGAAAAAATCGTACGCTAAGACAGCATTGAAAAAAACAGATACCCCCTCACAAGGACTACCGATCTTTTTCTGCCAGGGTGTTTTTGAATTAACGCTCCCGTTAACGACACAAGGATTGCGAATCAAAGTAATACGATTCGTGACCTAATCGAATCTGCGTACTGCTGGAACGGCCATTGTCACCATCGTTACGAACAGCATAAATGTTGCCTCAACCCACACTGTATGAATACCGCCTATTTCCGTAGCTAACCAACCAGTTAATACGTTTCCCAAGGGTAATAACACCCAAGAACCGAAATAATCTAGACTGGCCGCACGGCCGTATGCCTCAGGTGCAATCAATTCCTGCATACTGCCTTCCCAAACCACGCCGAACAGCATTCCCCCGGCACTGGCGATGGCCATAAGGATCATAAGCATTGGGGTGCTATGCACGAGCGCTAGTCCCAACATAGCTAATGCATCTACCGCTAATCCACCGTACGCAATGTAAGCTCGGTGTCTCCACGTACTCCGCTTCCCGTAGATGATAGCTGAAACGATGGCACCAATGCCTGCCGCACTGCTGATGAGGCCATATGCGTAGTCAGAGAGGTGTAGATGGATTTTGACTACCCACGGAACAAGAATGGTGGTAAGGCCTGTGCTTGCAATGCTGAGGAAGGAGAAGGCTAGAATGGTAATCCACAGCCACGGATGTTTCTTTAGCTCCTGATAGCCACCGAGCAATTCGTTGGCGTAGTCTCGCATTCCTTGTCGAGCGGTAGATTTTTGCCTTGGTACTGGAATGTGCAGAAACGTCAGGCTGATGACGGATGCCAACAACATCAATGCATCAAGTCCAAAACCCGCGGCCGGAGAAGCGAAGCCTACGATCATCCCTCCTAAGGCTGGCCCGAGCAATCGCGATGTTTGCATGGTGATTTGTGTAAGCGATATGGCCGCGCTACGGATCTCTGGTGTGAAGACCTGTTGGCGCGCACCGGAGTACGCAGGGTTGAATAAGGCTTCCATACCACCATAAACGAGTACAAATCCTCCTAGGACCCGTGTGTCCATCCATCCTGTCATGTACAATACCGTAAGTGTTGTAACGAGAATGCATCGTATGACGTCTGTGGTCATCATGACCCGGGTTCGTGAGATTCTGTCCACTAGAACCCCGGTAAAAGGCAACAAGACGACTTGCGGGATCATAAACAGGCCCATGATGATGCCAAGCTGCAAAGTGGACCCTGACGTGTGAAGGACCGCTAATGGCAAGGTAACCCATAGTACGGAGTCGCCAAATTGGGACAGTGTTTGCCCCAACCACAAGGCTGTAAAGTTTCGAGATGTGCGAACGGGTCTGAATAGACCTGAATGATTTTCCACATCGATACATTCGTTGGAAGCTGTTGTCGGTTGCATCGAAACTCCTCATTTTATGTTCCCGTTTTTAAGAATCGTCGTCTAAGGGTGCTTTTAGAGACAGAAGAATTAGCATAAAATCAGCAAATTAATGCTTAACTAACGCCCCCGTTCCGACTGTGGAAATAGCATCACGGTGACATTCTCATCCCCGATGACTAGTCTGGCGTTATCCTCTGAATTGCCCGCTCCCCGCTTCACTGAAAATCCAATTTGACTGAAAAACTCTTCCGACTTGTCGAGATCCTCAACTGGCAAATTTAACCATATTTCATTGGCCAAATCTTCTCCTCCTCGTAACGTCCGTGCTTTACATTCCGCTCAAATTTCAACCTTGTCTTGTAAATGTTCATTTTGTACCGTCTTCGTTATACGCAGATTGCTTCACTCCTCCTCTACTTAACGAACACGAAGGTTTCCACAGCCGATGAACAAAACTTCGGATCAGACCAAACTCCCGTCTAACCTTCTATCATCCATCACATATTTAGACGAACGAACGATCCCAAAATCATCGGTGCTTGGAATCTGAGTGGTGCGTCACGGCGGTCAAACTATCTGCTGATTTCTTGAGTAGCATTCAAACGTGGCAGACCAAACTTCAAAATAAAGCGGAGTCGATGAAAGTGTGGGTGTGGGTAAGTTATTTGGGCTCCCGTCTTTTTGCCCCTTATGGTTAACGGTAATTGTCCGGCTGTTGCGGGTTGTTCTTAATTATTTACTCGATACTCGAATAAGCGAATCCATGAGCTTCTGGGCTTCAAATTTCGTTTGTTCATCAATGATGGAGCCGTCAGGCGACAATTTCATGGTGATTAATGGAACCTTTAGACTACAGTCTTCCGCCACGATTGCATTCATCATTGAGAGTGTTCCCAATAGTGAGGCATGAGCTATTTCTCCACCTGAAGGATGAGGCGACGCACTAACAATCGCTACAGGTTTGTTATAAAATTCGCCGGAGGATACAACCCAATCAAGTGCGTTTTTTAGCGTACCAGGAACCCCTTTGGCGTATTCTGGTGTACAGATGAATACTCCGTCCGCTTCTCTTAAATGATTACGCCACCTGTTCACCTCTAGAGGTACGTCATTGCCATCTAAGTCAGGATTAAAATGTGGCAAAAGACCAAGCTCGTCGTAAATAGTCACATTAGCGTTTCGTGGAGCCATCTCAACCATCGATCGCATAAGTAGCGAGTTTGACGATCTGTTTCTCAAACTTCCTGAGATAGCTAGTATCTTAATCAACGGGGAGTTCACAACTAACTCAAAAAGCTCGACGACGAGTATGGTTTCATCTGTAAGTGGGACCCCTTCTGTTGCCATACCATTCCATGCTTTGATGTGGTCCCATTTGAATTTTTCCACGTCATCTCCGTCACCCTCGCCTTTAACTAACCGTGGGTCTGGATTACCAAACGTTGTTTCAAATACTTCAAGATGGCGGACGTTACATCGAGGTGTACCAAGTTTGTCTGTAACCGTACATACTTTCCCAACCAATGCGCAAGTTCTCTCTAATTCATCTGGAGTGTAAGAAATCTTGGGAGCACATGTAGCTGTTTTCTTTCCGTCAATGATTTGTTGGATGAGCCTTTCACCAATTCCGTTGTCTCCGTCCCATCCATAGTGATACTTGTCCTCATAAATGACCATAAATGTAATTCCTTTCGCTACATCAAGTTGAATTAACCTAGGGTGGATTTTGCAAATTGTATGTTCATGCGTGACCAAGACGAACCCTTTCTAGGACATATGCTCCCTCATGTTCAAGAAAAACCAAGAACTGATTCATGACTTGACTTGGGACGAAGAGGTTCGCATGTCAATTTTTCGACCTAAATATTATGAACATGCCAAGTCCATTCCGAAATGGATCTTTAACAAAGCCTTTTGTTCATCATTTGACAGTATGGGTCTCCGTTCCTTATCAGATCCAATTGTAACGATAAATGAGTCACCAGAAATCGATATTCGTCCCTGCGGAGTTGCTTTGGAAACAATGAGGTTTTTCGTAAAATGAGAGTCAGGTGAGGTTTGCTGGTGTATGTTCATGTGTCTAAAGTCCTCGATGTGTCGAGACGTTAGCGTGAATCGGTATTCTGAAACCCACTCACCGTTCAGTTTTTTCTGAAAGAAGAGAACATCTGAATCAATTTCATGAGTGATACGATACGAACCACTTACATCAGTAACAACTTCCCCTGATAAAGGTAAGGGGCTACGAACAGAGTCACCAAATCCAACATCCACAATGTAGTCGTTATCAAGATGTACCAAAAGAGCCATGTGATCGAATTCGGGTCCGAATGATCCATCGTCCCGAATAACCCGTCCTGATAATAGTGATACACGATACCCAAGCCGCTTCAAAAGCCACGCTAACAGTCCGTTCAGTTCGTAACAATAACCTCCCCGTCTTTTGTCGACAATCTTGTCATATAATGAGTCTAGGTCCAATTCAACTGGGATTCCGTGGATGATATTTAGGTTCTCAAATGGGACGGATAACATATGGCGTTCTTGAATATGTCGCAGAGAGATATAGTCCACTACTATTGCTTCGGTGATGCCAATACGTTCGAGATATCGCTTAATATTAGGCTCTTTAACTGTCAACTCATTTGGCAAGGCGATACCTCCATCTGCCGTCGTGATACGAATTGCCCGTTCAGAAATCTATCAGCATTTTTTGATTCATATGGTACGTCTATAACGCAGAGAGCAACCCAATAATCACCGTTCTGTACTTCTCTGGTCACACGTTCGACATTGTAAAATCCTCAACAATTCTCTGTATGTAGGCTCTGGGTGCTGAAGTATAAGTAGCCCAATAGCCACGGGTACAAACACCGCAGATTCCTTCGACATGTTTTAATTCGGCCTTTTGAACAGTGAACTATACCCTCCGCTTGTTAGTTTCCCGGCAAATAAACTGATTAGACTCTATAATAGTCATCAAAATTTCAGCAGGAAATAGTTCAATAGTCGTACATCGGAGTACTTGAACAAACTCCCCACTAACGAATAAGCCTTATCGGTTCGGGAGTGTGTAATCATACGGTTTTCTTCGATTTATTCCCCCACAAGTTCAAGGATACGGAAGCGACGTTTCATCATCCCAATGCACGGGAGTTGTCGTATGATTAGCCCAATCGTAACGAAGAATGGCGTATGCTACGGCATCCACCCAATCCGACGGACTGTCTCCTGTTTCCCATCCAGCTCGATAATGAGCCTCCTTGACGTATCCACATGACTTTAATACTTTCCGCATAGCAACATTATCTTGGCGTGTATTTGCTTCAATACGACTAATTCCGGAGTAGTTTTCAAACGCAAAGTTGGTTAGCCAACTTACTGCTTTCCGTCCGATCCTCATGCCACGATGGCTCGTGTTAATTCTGATATCAAACATAGAGGTGGAATCGAGGAAATCGTACAGTTGGATGAGACCCACCTTTTTCTGGGAGTCTATTTCAATCCAAAATGTTTTCTTGTTATCTCCATGAAGACCACCAAGCTCAATCCATCTAACCGCTCCTTCAATGGATATCTCGGGATTAGTAAAATTATTCCACACATCAGATGACAGCCATTGAGCAAGCGTCTGCTTCTCATCAAGATTAACCTCAGTAAATTCAATGCGGCTAAACAATACCATTTTGCCACCTCTTACATGGGTCAGTAATCCTCGTGGCCACATATGATCATCCTTCCTGCGCAAACATAAACTCTTATCGATAATGTTTACACAACGGATGTCTGAAAGATAGGAATTTTTATTGTAGTTATTCTGTATCGGCTTTCGTATGTGGCCATGCACTGTTCTCTCAAGTCTCAGCAGAAATCACGATGTGCCAAACGGAGCCGGTGTCGTTCATTATGACTAGTTCAACAACGTATGTTAAAAAACGGACGCCGTCAGGGTGTCCGTTTTACAATTATCGACTTGGTGGGCCATGTCACTGCCTAGAAGAAGTACGCCACATTTATACCGATTCCGTAGTCTGGACATTCATTCTTCTCTTTACGGTTAAAAGCGTATAACAACCTATAGAAAGTAGGCTCGCCATTAAAAGGATGATGCCTAGTGGCACAGCGGAGTACTCGCCTGCAATGCCCACTAATGGAGAACTGACACAACCTAATAAAAATGGAATCACGCCGAGCAATGCAGAGGCACTACCCGCGACGTGTCCTTGGGATTCCATTGCTAAAGTGAACGAAACTGGACCGATGGTTCCCATTGATGCGACATAACAAACCAACGGAATCACGAGTGCAAACAGTGGTCCGTGCGTCAGAACGACAACGAGTACGGTGATCGTTGCGATAAACGACAATCCTAACCCGAAATGGAGAATGCGATGCTCAGGGATTCTCCCCGCTAATTTGCGGACCACTTGTGAGGCAGTGATTAACACGATTCCGTTTAATGCGAAAAGCATAGAAAACACTTGCGGAGAAACTCCGTAAATTTTCTGATACACAAACGGTGTACCAGCGACGTAAGCGAAGACGCCCCCAAGCATAAACCCTTGTGCCAATACGTAGCCCATAAATACTCGATTTCCGAGGAGCGTCTTAAAGTTTCCGAACATCTGCCCGAAATTGCTGCGAATCCGTTTCTCTGCTGGCAAAGTTTCTTTCAGTCTCCAGATCGTTGTAATGGATAGGATGAATCCGAGTATCCCTAATAAATAGAACACGCCTTCCCATTTCGTGAACGAGATGACCGCACTTCCCGCAAGGGGTGCGAGCAAGGGTGCGACGCTGCTCATTACGCTAATCAATGAAAAGAACTTCGTGAGTTCCGTACCGTTGTGGGTGTCACGAGCAATCGCACTTGAAATCGTTCCAGCCGACACCGCGAATCCTTGTATAAAACGCAAGGCGATAAAAATCCCGATATTCGGTGCAAAGGCACAACCGATCGACGATAGACAGTAAATAATCATGGCGATGATGAGTGGTTTTCGTCTGCCGTGGACATCGCTTAGTGCACCCATGGTGATTTGTCCGAGTGCTAATCCCAATAGACAAGCCGTCAAACTGACCTGGATCGTCGACGCAGTCGTTCCGAAGAATTTCATCATTTGCGGAAACGACGGGAGATACATATCGAAGGTAAACGGTCCCAAGCCAGAGAACATAGCTAACATGAAAGCGAATCTAAGGTGATGTTTGTTTGATTTCATTTTGAACTCCTATTATGAATGATTTTAATAAGCCAACAACCTGTTTACTATAAACCATCTATTTTTCCTGTTCCATAATACAATTGAACCATTTCTGTCGAGTAGGGGACTGGTTGACCAGCCCTCATCAAACCGTATGAGCGATTTTCCCGCATACGGCTTTCCGATGTTCTTCACCTTTCGCTTTAAATAGACTTTTAGTGTTCATCGTCAGTTCCAGTCTCCTGAATAGTGCTTTGTGGTCTATATATTTTCAAACGGAAATTTCATGTTTATATGTAATTGATGTAGCGGTCGGATGTGTTCACAACCAAATGTGCCGTCAAAATCCGGCATGTCTGTAATACCGGGAAGTCGAACGGATATCGTCACGCGTCCGTCGATAACATCGTATCGTCACTCTCAGTGTATCGCAGTACCCATAAGACTCCGCCTAATAGCAATGCGGCGCAGAAGGTGATTGCGAAGCGAACGGTTACTAGTGGTGCTACTTACTCGCAGGCAACAACGAGACCCGCTTTCCAGGGAGAATGTGTACTCTGAAGGACAATCCAGGGAAGTGCAAGTTCCGTGAACCGATCTCCAAAAATAGAAACCATGCGACCAAACCACAAGGATCGAAAGTTAAAAGTTTCCGGAATACCGTTAGCCACAGTGAACTCTCCATAGTCCCATAAGGATTGGGTATCGTATTTTCATGTAGGACATCTCTGTATTCCTGCTCAACACCCACTTCGAAGATGGATTATTGATTGGCGTTCTGAACAACTCCAGTTATCGAGAAATAGAATCAAGATTTGCTTCACACGCACGTACCAAGTCCATACCATTTAAGAAAATTTGAACACCTCTTTTGCCGGCACTGATGCTTACAGGGTCTAAGTTTTGAATGGACTTCTCGATGTAAATTGGATACTTTTTCTTTACGCCAAGTGGGGAGACCCCGCCTCGGATATATCCAGTCAAAGTTTGGAGTTCTTTAACTGGAACCATCTCAACTTTTTTGTTTCCGCTAACACTCGCGGACACTTTTAGGTCTAACTCTTTATCTCCTGGGATACATGCCATAAAAACGCCCGTTTTATCACCGCGAAGGACAAGTGTTTTAAAGATCTGTGAAGGTGGAATGCCCACCTTCGCTGCAACCGTAACCGCATCAAGTTCTTCTTCATCCCAGTCGTACTCATGTAGCTTGTACTGAATCTTCAATGTATCTAAAATGCGGCACGCTATCGTTTTCGTGGTCACTTAACTTCACCTAACCTTTGCATAGAACGACTTAATAATTTTTCCGCGTGAATATCAGATTCAATAACAATGGCGGTCAATCCAGTATCAGTCTTCGTTTCGTGCCATTCACCTTCTTGCCAAAATATCGCATCCCCGACTGTAACATAAACCTTTTCTTCGGAATCGCATCGAACCCATCCCTCTCCATTTACAACGAGGAGTAGTTGTGGAGTAATGGTTTGATGAAAGCCAATAATGCCGTTGGATTCAAGATGCATGCAACCTATAAGTGCAGGTTTATCCGTGACGACAATCCGTGACATGATGAAATTCGAATCGAAGTGATTTATACGTCTTCCACTTTCCTGACCAAATCTAAAGATTTGCACTCTGTAGTCACCTCATTGCTACGATCATTACGGATTATTTTAAAAAATTCCGTTGAACCCGTATTGGTTGAACCAATCTAGCGTTTCACCGTGAACCTGTCTAATGTAATTAGTCAATCCATGGTTACCACCTTTAATGAGGTTGAATTGAACCGTTTTGTGTTGGGATTTCAGCTTATTTGCGTAGTCTCGAACCGTTTCCCAAATGACATTTTGATCGTTTGTACCTTGCTCGATTAATATCGGCGCTTGAATATTTGCCGTATTTTCATATGGAGAGTTAGATTTGTATGTGCTACTCTCCGTGTTGCTTTCTGAAGGCTTATTCATAGAAATGATTGTTCCGTCTGTTTTCTGGTGATTTTCGATGGACTGAATAGGAATAGAAGACGAAGTATTCAGTGTTAAAACCGCTGTTTGTGGATAATAGTTGTTGAACAACCGGTAATTGCTCCAACAAGAGAAAGGGCCGCATAGAACGTGACTAGTTGTTTCGTAACCATGTCTGTCACCTTCCGTTATCGCTATATTCTACAAATACTGATTATTACATAAGCGGTATAACATGAAAACGTGTATATGAACTTGTTGAACAAATTCCCCGTTGCGTTTATCTGTCCCTTAATCGAGAGCAAGACGTGGCAAGCCCACAATGCATTCTCATGCATCGGTGCTTGAGCCGCGTTATCCATCAAGTAACGAGGGGAAATTTGATCCGCTTCTTAGTCAACCATAAAACAAATCGCCCTGATCGAATGGAACAAGGCGATTGTCATACAAAATGTCTCTCGAATTCAGTGAGAAGGTCTCACTTTACTGGCGCAATGTCTTAGTAGTTGGGCGAAATCACATTCAGCACTACCTGCGACGGACGACTGGCGGTGGCGTCACATATTCCGAAAAATGTCCCCACTCCTCGGTGCGGTTGTACTTGTCATGAACGGACTCAAAATGAACGACAATCAGGGCATCATCCAAGTCTGGATGAGCTTTGAAGAGATAGGCATCGCCGTACCGAATGGCCCGGAGCGTGCGGGGCAATTCTCTCATGAACGCCTTATTTCGGTTCATTGCCCGGCCGATGATCCGTCCGCCACTGACATGGACAAAGGCATGAAACTCAGCTTTTGATGTCGGCTCACTCCTATCCGACTTCGTCACCCAGCGACCGATAAACTCGTCACGCTTCCATTTCGTGTACCATCCACATATCTGCGATTGGTGGTAATCCATTCCCACGCTCAAATACAACTTTCCCGTCCGATCCGAATGTGTCAGCGTGTAATGCCGTCCGTCCACAGGATCCGTCGGAGTCACACCTTCTAAAAAAACAGTCAGTAATTTGTCTGGTCGAAATTTAGGAGGGTTGCGCTGTGCCATCGCTATGCTCCTCTGTCGCTTGACGTTCGCCCATATATACGCAAAACGGACCAAATGGGTGCATTTCGCCCCACTGGTCCGTAAACATGATCGCAGCTTGTGCCTCGTTCAATCCATATATCAATCCTCATGCGTCGTGTGTTGCAAGGAATGCGATAAAGCTTGCCACGTCCAGCGAGCCAAGGCCCGTACAGGCGTCCCAGCCCGGTTTTGCTGTGTACCCAGTGACACCGTTGAAGCTGTTGTTACCTTGGATGACATCACGAAATGGGATGAGGTTCGTGTTCGAGTAGAGAATCTGACCCAAGTTTGCGACAGGTGGTTTGCCATTGAATGCTCTTGCTTCATTCGCCAGCGCGACAATGGCGGCAAAAACAGGGCAAGAAACCGATGTGCCGCCGACAACAGCTGTATCTCCTTGAAAGACAATTTGGTAACCACTTGCTGGATCTGCGTTGAAGGCGATATCCGGCAATGCACGCATCACACCAGGTAACGCTTTCTGCCAGGTCGGCTTCGCAAACAGAGATGAGTATCCACCGCCGGTTGCGCCGCCGTTTTGCGGGCCGTAATAGGTCCACGCCCTTTCGCCACCACTTGCGTTTAAGTGCGTTCCGCCAACTGCGATGGCGTTTGGCACGCTAGCTGGTGCATCGACATGTCGACGACGCGATCCGCTCAAGTCATGCAAACCATATGCTCCTTGGTCGCCAGAAGCGACGCACACTGTGATGCCCGTGTTGTCCAGCTTTTGGATGACACGGGCGATCCGTTGCAGATCGTTGGGAGAAAACGACTCTTCTGCGTCACCGTAGGAGATTGACAAGACACTTGGTTTGCGTTGTGTGTCGTTCAGAATAAACGTGAGGGTTCGGATCATCGCCTGGGCGAACTGAGCGTATGTGTCGCCGGCGTTTGCTTCATAAACAACCAACTTCGCCTGTGGCGCTAAGGCTCCGGCCCATTGGAGATCGAGTGAGGCCTCTTCGTCTTGAGGCTGTCGCCCTTGGTCGTTTCGCGTTCCGTCGACGGAAACAAATTCGACAGTTGGCGGCGTGATCCCGTGCATGTTCCAGAACGCTTTCGCGTCACGCAAACGATAACCGTTTGAAAACTCGAGGATTCCGATTGTCTGTCCGGAACCTTGATAATTGATGGGAAAGTGGTACGCTCGACGAATGTCCGAAGGATAGTAACCCTGGCCGTTGTTGACGAGCGCCCGAGTGGATAACAATAACTCTCGCTTCAACATCCAATCCCTCCTTCGTGCGTTTGGCACACAAATTAGGGTATGTGGACGTGCTCGGGCTCGTCTGTTATATCAACCTATTTTGACGCAAGATCCGCTTCCACCCTTAACAACAACGCGCGACAGCCACGCTCCACGAGCTCGTACACGTAGTCAAAACGGTTGTCGTAATAAGGGTCCGGCACATCCTTTTCAGGTACGTCCGGGACGAGTTCCAGCAAACGCGTTACATTGTCGGATGGTGAGAGACCCAAGCGAGCAAGCCCTTCCATATTTGCCTCATCCATGGCTATCACGTAATCATAAGACTTCAGCTCATCACGGCGAACCTGCCGACTGGAAATTCCCTCGTAGGAAATCCCGTGGTCATCGAGTACCTGTCGTGTGCCTTGGTGCGGCGGATCGCCGGCGTGCCAACCTCCTAGTCCGGCCGAATCCACCGTGACGCTCGATTCCAAATGGCGTTCCCGGAGCATCTTGCGAAACACCGCTTCAGCCATAGGAGACCTGCAAATGTTACCCAAACAGATAAACAAGACACGAATCATATTGCACTCCTCCAACTGAACACAACAAAGACTGCCCGGATTCCGGACAGCCCCCTATGCCAAATATTCATTTAGTCTTCGATATGATATATCCAAAAACGTTCTTTTGTCAGATTTGCTTCGATCTCGGCGCGCACCTTTGGATCGCTCGCCATCTGTTGTTCCATCTGCGAAAACATGCTCTCGTATTGAGACTTATGTGCACGCATCGCGGCCATCTTCTCCTCGTAAACCTCCGACACATCGAATTCGAAGTCCGGCGGACCAAGGACCTCACTTGCATTATTCGTGACAGCAGAAGCGTAAATGACAGGTCGCTCCGACTTCGGCAGTCGCTTAACGGCCCGGACGGTTGCTTCTGAGAGGGCGTCGTGATCGGGATGAACACCGTACTTTGGATAATATGTCATCACGATAGATGGGTTCACTTCGCGGATGACTGCCTCAATTTTGTCCGCGATCTCTTCCGGGTCCTCAAACTCTACCGTCTTATCGCGAAGGCCCAGTAAACGCAAGTCGTCTATGCCGAGTGCCTGACAGGCGTCTTCCAGTTCGGCTTTCCGAATAAGCGGCAGACTTTCACGCGTGGCAAAAGCCGGTTTTCCCATGTTGCGGCCCATTTCGCCCAGTGTCCCACAAATCAAAGTTGCCGGCGTACCCGCCTTCGTAAACAGGATGACCGTCCCGGCCTTACCGAACGATTCGTCATCAGGATGCGGGAATACAAGTAGTAAGTGACGCTCTTTTTGCATGGAAATCAAGCCTCCTCCCCATCGATGACGCCCATCGGAAAGGGTGTCTTTGACAACTCCATTGAGATTGCAAGACGACCTTCATCATCGTGGCCAGCAAGAAGCAATCGGCCTTTTTCGTCTATCTCAAAGTCCGTTAACCCTTGAGCATAAATCCAACCGTCTTCCATCTTCAAGCCCACACGATAGGGCTTCTCATCACCAGTTATGGTTGCACGGTGAAATTTCACTTTCCCATTGCGAATATAGGCGCAAACGGCCATTGGCTGACCGAAACGATGCGCTGCATAGGCACCGTTCGTTGTCTCCAAGTGCAGATACACTTCTTGATTTAGGTATCGGGACAGTTCAGACTGTACGGAATCGCGGTCAATCGATTGCACAGCGCTCACCCACTTTCAATTAAGAACTCACTGTTTTTCAGTGTACCGAACATGCGCGCTTGCTTCAAGCAACCTTAAAATCTGTGAGTCCCGATGGAACCAACAACCCGAACCATGTTACACAAAAAAGCTGCCGACTCAACGAGTGAATCGGCAACCATGCGATGACGACGAGTCATCATGATTTATTAGAAATCTTAAAACTGCTCGGTAACCGTCTTTGGTTGAACGAAATTGAGCAGGTAATCCGGACCGCCGGCTTTTGCATCCGTGCCTGACATGTTAAAACCGCCGAACGGCTGGATACCTACAAGCGAACCGGTGCACTTGCGGTTCAAATACAAGTTGCCGCAATCCATGTTCTGGCGCGCGTATTCAAGCCTTTCACGCAGGCGCGAGAAGACAGACCCTGTGAGTCCATACTCCGTGTTATTGAACACTTCGATGCCCTCTTCGAAGGATTTTACTTTACAGACCGCGAGGACAGGTCCAAAAATCTCTTCCTGCATAATCCGAGCGTCCGGAGCCGCATCGATAAATACAGTCGGGTTGACGAAGTATCCTTCCGAGTCGTCCGCTGTTCCGCCGAGCACGAGCTTGGCTTCCTTCTTGCCGATCTCGATATACCCCGTAACCTTAGCGAAAGATTTCTCATCAATGACCGGTCCCACGGCAAAGTTTTCAGCCGGGGCTCCCACAGAGAGCGCCTTTGCCTTCTCAACAATGTGTTCAACCACTTTGTCATAGATGGCCTCGTGAATAATGGCGCGAGATCCAGCAGAGCACTTTTGTCCTTGGAAGCCAAACGCCGACGCGACGATTGCTGCAGCTGCCTCTTCGGGGTCTGACGTCTCGTCGACCACGATGCCATCTTTGCCGCCCATTTCTGCGACGACGCGCTTGATCCAGCGCTGGCCTTCAGCTTTTTTATGAGCTGTTTCGTCGATGTGAAGACCAGTCGTCTTCGATCCGGTAAAGGACACAAACCGAACATCTTTGTGCCCGACCATGTAATCGCCAATTTCCTCCGGAGGACCTGGAACGAAGTTCAAGACACCCGCAGGCAAGCGCAGTTCGTCCATGATCTCCACAAACTTGGCTGCCATGACCGATGAGAGCGGAGACGGTTTCAAGAGCACCGTGTTCCCGGTTACCAACGCTGCAACCGTCGTCCCCGTCAGAATGGCAAGTGGGAAATTCCAAGGGGGAATGACCACACCGACACCAAGCGGCAAATACATCATGCGATTGTCTTCGCCAGGGTATGGCTCAACTTCAACACCTTTGCCGAGCCGGATCGCTTGACGCGCATAATACTCCAGAAAGTCGATTGCTTCGTTGACATCGCCATCCGCTTCGGCCCAGTTCTTACCGGATTCATAAATTTGCCAGGCCATGAGCTCCGGCTTGCGGCGGCGCATGATCTCAGCGGCCTTCATGAGGTACATTGCGCGTTCTTCGAAAGAGGTATGGCGCCAGCTCTCAAACGCTTTCTTTGCCGCGTCAATTGCCTCATCAATGTGCTTTTGATTCGCTTGACTAACATAACCGACAACTTCCCGGTGCTTTGCGGGGTTGACGGACGCCAATGGGTTCTCCGTTTGGATTTGTTTGCCGTTAATGTACAACGGGTACGTCTTGCCAAACTGTGCTTTTACTTGTTCAAGAGCAGCCAACAACTTGTCCTTGTGTGGAGCAGTTGTAAAATCGATTGGCGGCTCGTTGCGGTAAGGCATGAGTGTCAACTGACATACCTCCTGTGTTCATTCATGATAGAGCAAAATAATAAATGCTTCTCCGTCCTCTATCCTGCCAAACTTACCGGTTAAAAAGCAAATCCGAATGTTCAGTAAGATGAGTAAAGCAGGAAACTTTCCGAGACGCATGGAAGAAGAGCGTGTGAGGGGGTTACGGAAACGAATGAATGCGAAAAAATGGATTTCCACACTGAACCTGGAACGTCACCCAGAAGGCGGCTATTATCGCGAGTTGTACCACTCCGACGTGTGGCTCGATGACGAGTCAACACGGCTTCGCTACGGCGGAGAGCGCCGCAGCGCGACATCCATCTACTTCCTGCTAGAATCCGGCGATGTGTCACGGTTTCACCGCTTAAAGTCGGACGAAATCTGGTACTTTCATTCTGGAACTGCACTGACCGTGCACGTCATTGCGCCAGATGGAACCTATTCCAAACATCCGCTCGGGCTCGGCTTGTCAAATGGTGAGGAACCACAGATTTGCATCCCGCGCAACCACATATTCGGTGCGACCGTGAATGCAACGACACCAGACGACTATGCATTTGTCAGCTGCATGGTGTCGCCTGGATTTGACTTCGCAGACTTTGAGCTGTTTGAACAGGATGATTTACTGCGTCAATATCCACAGCACAGCGAGATCATTCGCCGCTTGACGAAGTGAGCGGCTTTTTCATACGGACGTGTAAAATTCCTGCGTCCAAAAATGGATTCTCACTGATGGTCGTGTATCCTAACTTCTTGTAGAACCCTTCCGCGTGGCATTGAGCGTCAAGCACCGCTGCGCGGAACCCGTCAGACTTCGCCATCTGTTCAATGGCTTCCATCACCACACGTCCATACCCACCGGCACGATAGGGCTTGCGAACGGCAACTCGCTGAATTTTCGCCGTTTCGTCGTCATATCGCTTGTACCTTGCAGTGGCAACTGGAACTCCAGCATCATCTCGAACGTAGAGATGATGGCCGACGCCCACAACGTCCTGCTCATCTATCTCCTCTTCCTCACTAACCCCCTGCTCGTCCACAAACACTTCACGACGAATGGCGATGCACTCGTCGAGATCGGCATTTTTCGTCACATGGATGATTTCCACATTCATTCCCCTTCAACCCGTTGACTTTGTTCCACATACGCCCCCACGGCACATCGTGAATGACCATCAAAACTGAAAATGATCCTGCATCTCGTCGACTTTTACGCCAGCCGCGCACAGGACGAGTAGACGAATTCGCGCTTTCTGTCCATTTAACCCGTTTGAAAAAATGCACCCCAAATCACGCAACTGCTTGCCCCCGCCCTCATATCCGTAGACATCCTGGACGTATCCGTTATAACAGCGCGAGACGATGACAACCGGTAATTGCCTGTCACACAGGCGCTGAATGACGGGCACGACGGACGGTGGAACGTTTCCCGCACCAAAAGCCTCGACGATGACGCCGTCTATCTTCAAATCGAGCAGCCATTCCAGCCAGGCTGCCTCCTCTCCCGCCACCATCTTTACCAGTGGAATATGGACGGTTCGCGGTGACGTGAAGTGATACGTTTTCGATCTCGACACAGGCTGATGGTAACTCACTCCCCGCGCAGTCACGAACCCAATTGGGCCGTACGACGGTGACTGAAATGTCGACACATTGCTAGTATGCGTTTTGGTGACAAACCGCGCTGCGTGGATTTCGTCGTTGAAGACGACGAGCGTGCCGCGTCCTTCGCTTCGCGGGTCTGCCGCAACGCGAATCGACTCTATCAAATTGACAGGACCGTCGGCGCCCACTTCATTGCTGGAGCGCATGGCACCAGTCACCACAATCGGTTTGTCAGACGCAACCGTTAAATCCAGATAGTAAGCTGTTTCTTCCAGCGTATCTGTGCCGTGCGTGATGACCACGCCCGACACGTGTTCACTTGCCAGTTGAGTTCGGACGACGTCGGCCAGTTCCTCCATCATGGCCGGTGTCATGTGGGGGCTAGGCACTTGGAACAGATCGATCATTTCACTTTGCGCATACTGCGACAAGAGCGGCTCAAGCCGATGAAGTGGCTGTTCGTTGCCGACTGAAACGGCATCTGTCCCTTCATCCAACTCCATGGCAATGGTACCACCAGTATTAATGACGACAATTTTGCGGTTCCCGCTCGACTCATTCCCCATTCGGGTCATCCTCCGCTTCTTCCGTGCAAGCCTGTAAAGAGAAGATATCACCGGACATTGATAGAACGCAAAGGTGTAAAAATTTTGGAAACGGAATATCCACACGGTATAATGATGTGGCGCACGAAACAGACGCAGAAAAGAGTGGAGAACAATGGAATACATAGAACAGGGCAGCAAGGCTTATCGCCGCGTAAACCTAGCTCTGTTTTTTGGTGCGTTCGTCATCTTCGCAAATCTCTATGCTGTTCAGCCATTATTACCGAAATTTACAACCACATTTCACATTCATCCCGCAACTGCTTCCTTGTCTCTTTCGGTATCCACGTTGATGATGGCCTGCGGACAGCTGGTGGCCGGATCTCTGTCCGAAGCGTTCGGAAGGCGGCCGGTGATGATCGTCTCGCTCGTCGCAGTGAGCATCACAAGCCTGTTGTCCGCATTCGCACCAAACTTCGACTGGTTTCTTGCGGCAAGAACACTTCAGGGATTCGCCCTCGCTGGACTGCCCGCTGCAGCCATGGCCTATCTAGGTGAGGAAATCCATCCAAATCACTTAGGTGCTGCCATGGGTCTGTACATCAGCGGCAACTCTGTCGGCGGAATGGTAGGGCGGTTACTCGCTGCACTCGTCGCACTCGTCTCCTGGAGATTTTCCATATTTATGGTTGGCATGATCGGTGCGGTCATTACGCTGTGGTTTTGGCGAAATGTCCCGGAATCGCGTCACTTTCATGCACAGCCGCTGCGTATGCGGGCACTTTCGCGAACGCTCCTACACCATCTCCGCGACCCGGGATTGGTTGTGCTGTTTGGCATGGGGTTTGTATTGATGGGCGGATTCGTGACGCTCTACAATTACATGCCGTTCCGGCTCAGCGGGCAGCCATATGTCGTTCCGGAATCGCTCATTGCGTGGTTGTTTCTTTTGTATGTCGTCGGTACCTGGAGCTCAACCTGGATGGGCAAACTGGCGGACAAATACGGCCGACGCAGAATCCTCTGGTTTGGTATGGGGATCTACGCGCTGGGTGATGCCGTCACACTCATCCATCCGCTCGGATTCCAGTTCCTCGGCGTCGCACTCGTGACATTTTGATTTTTCGGCGCGCACGCGTTGGCGAGTAGTTGGGTCAGTCGCCGTGCACAACGGGAACGAGCTCAGGCGTCATCTCTCTATTTATTCTTCTATTACATCGGATCGAGCGTCGGTGGTACCATCGGAGGCTTGTTCTGGGGAAAGTACGGCTGGCTCGGCGTGGCGGGTTTTGTCGGTCTATTCATCGTTCTTGGAATCGTCGGCACACTCACAATGAGTCAGATTCCAAACGTACAAGTCACATCAGAAAAGGAGGGTTACAGCACTTGAGCCAAGTCACACGTCAAACGAAACAAGACGAGCCGACCCGGGTAAAGCGCCGTGGCCTATTCTTATTCACTATCGCTTTAGGTGTGCTTCTTAATCCACTGAACTCGTCGCTCATTGCTGTGGCGATGACCCGATTCCAGCACGTGTTCCATGTCAGTTTCACAACGGCCTCATGGCTTATCTCATCCTATTACCTTGCGAGCGCCATCGCTCAGCCCATCATGGGCCGCCTCGCTGATCTGCTCGGACGCAAACGGCTATTTCTCATCGGTCTAGTACTCGTTGCGGGATCGTGTATTTTAGCGCCCTTCTCGCCAAGTTTTGCGTGGCTCATCGTGTTTCGCCTCATTCAATCGTTCGGCAGCGGTGCCGTTTACCCAGCCGGGATGGGCATCGTACAACACGTGATCACCGAACGCCAGTCGCAAGCCCTGGCCATCTTGGCTGTATTTTCGTCCGGCGCTGCGGCCTTTGGCCCGTCGATCGGTGGTATCGCCATGCATTATTTCGACTGGCAGGGCATTTTCTGGGTCAACTTTCCCTTTACCATCGCCAGTTTTCTCTTTGCCATTTGGGTCCTGCCGTCGGATCGCCGGTCCCGCCGAACCACCAATGCCCCCACCACTGATGCCAATCGATCGCGGTCGGTCATTCAACAAATGGACATCCCCGGGATTCTCTTGTTCACCGTCGGGATCGTCGCAGCTCTTCTGTTTTTGCTCTCCCTGACTGGACACATTCGCTGGTGGGCACTGCCGCTCTCCGTCCTTGGGTTCGCGGCCTTTAGCTGGCGCGAGCAACGTACTCGGCATCCGTTCCTCAGCTTCAATCTGTTTCGTCAGAACTTGCCATTAACTGGCGTACTGGTGCAGTTTACTGTCGTCAACATTATCTTCTACTCCGTATTCTTCGGGATGCCCACCTACTTGCAGGAAGTCCGCCTGTTCGATACGCAACAAACGGGCTTGCTGATGCTCTGTATCGCCGGATTCAGCGTCATCACGTCTCCTATCACGGGTCGGTGGGTGGCCAAGTCGGGATCGCGTCCGCCGCTCATTTTAGCCGGGTGTCTCATGGTTACGGGGAGTCTTCTGTATTTGACGTTGCACGGCCACAGTCCAGTCTGGTGGCTGGTGATTGTACTGTCCGTCATGGGGCTGAGCAATGGCTTCAACAACGTTGGCCTGCAAACCGCTCTGTTTCGTGTCAGCCCGAAGGAAATCATCAGCACGGCATCGGGCTTGTTTCAAATGGCGCGGTACATGGGAACAATCTTATCAACGATCCTTCTCGGGTTCCTGTTCGGACCGCACCTGTCGACCGCTAACCTGCACACCCTTGGAATTGTGCTGGTAGCAATGGGCTGCCTTGTCATCTTCATGAGCTGGCGATTGCCGAGAACTTCGTAGCGCTGGTTGCGCGTTTTCCGGGGCCTGTCTAATTCTTAGGAGGTTGACCATGCTTGTTCGCTTCGGCTTTGTGGCGATGGCACTGAATTTACAAAATGCGTCACCGTCAAAGACGATCACGTTGACCACATTTAACAAAATCCAGGACACAAATGCAGCCAAGCAACGAGTCGTCGGACTTGCCAAGGAAAACCTCGCTCACACATTACGAATTCTCAAATATGCTTTTTACGAAGATATCCATGTCTACCGGTTTTCCTCAAAACTCATTCCGCTGTACGGCCATGAAGTCACGTCCAGTCTAGACTTCATGGCCCTTTTAGCAGAGCCTTTCGCAGACATTGGACAATACGTCAAGGAACACCAAATGCGCGTGAGTTTTCACCCGGACCACTTCACAGTCTTGAATTCCCCGAAGGTAGACATCTTTGACCGATCCGTTGCCGATCTCAACCGCCACGTCGATATGCTCGAGGCGATGGGCCTGGACGAGCGTTCCAAATTGAACATCCACGTTGGTGGCGGTTACGGCGACAAGGCGTCGGCCATCGAACGGCTGATTGACAACTGGACCCGGGTCCCGAAGCGCATCCGGGATCGCGTTATTTTTGAAAACGACGACAAAACGTATACCGCGGCCGACACCCTTCGTATCTGCCATGAGTTAAGTGTTCCCATGACCCTTGATGTGCATCATCACAACTGCAATCACGAAGAAGGTGTAAACCTGGCAACGATTCTCGGGGGTATCTTCTCCACATGGCTCGACACCGGCCTTCAGCCAATCGTTCACTTCTCATCCCCAAAAAGTGAGAAAGAATTCCGTGCCCACGCTGACGCAATTGACGCAGACGCCCTGTGTTCCTTCTTAGACATAGCTCGAGAACATAACACGGACATCGACGTCATGATCGAAGCAAAACTAAAAGACCAAGCCCTGAAACAATTGATGCGAGACTTGCGGAATCGACCGCATGTGGAAGTTTTAGACGGAGGCACGATAAGGTATCGACCGTAGCACTTAGGTACCTATCTCCCACAGGCATCACGACGCAGTACTGTTGCGCTGTCCATGACTCGCGTCGATAAGGGGCGACAACTCGTCCGTGTACTGGATGCACAATCGGTGAAGTGCGCGTGTACACCCTACGTAAAGCAACTTTGCCGAGAGAGGTGACTCGTCGTAGTGGCGGGCGTCCGCGTCGACGATGAGGACCGAGTCAAACTCCAATCCTTTGGCCAAATAGATGGGGACGATGGAGATACCGCCCATATACTCTGTCTGTTTGGCGTCAATCAGGTGTGCATCAAGCCCTGCCTCCAGACACGCCAGGTGGTATACATGTGCGTCTTCCTCCGTGCGAGTCAACAGTGCAACCGTGTTGGCATCGCGTTTTAACTCATACAGTTTGTCGGCAGCGGCTTCCAACCGAACTTTCCACTCGATGTCCTCCACAACCACTTGCTCGCCACTGCGAAAGACGGGTTTGGCTTCGCGGAATTGGCGAAACCGGCGAATGATATGGTTCGCAAACTCGATAATCTCCAGCGTCGATCGGTAACTGACATCCAACTGATAGTATGCGGACTCGCCCTCCTCAAACAGATCTGCAAATTCGCGCCAGTCCGTTATCCCTTGATATGTGTGAATGCTTTGCGATAGATCGCCAAGGATAGTGAAGGAGCCACTGGGACAGTAAGCCCGAAGAACGGCAATTTGAAATGGTGAGAAGTCTTGGGCTTCGTCGATGACGACGTGATCGAACCTGTCACGGTGATCCACCCCATGAAGAGTTGCATGTATGTACAGAAGCGGTGCCAAGTCTTCGACTTGAACTTCAACGCGAGCGCCGCGCTTTTTCGGACGATAAATGCTGTCGGAATTCAGTTGTCCGTGCGAATCCAGAAATTCTCGGTACAAGTTAAGGGGCTTCAGAGTGGGCCACAATTTTTCATATGCCCGATACTTGGCCGTAGCAGCCCGCTTGAGTGATTTTTTATCCGCCTCAGTGCTTTCTTTTACGGAAATCTCCATCCACCGCTTGACGCGAGCAAGTACTCGATCCCGCCGATCCGCCAACGGATAGTTACGATAGTCTTGCCTGTACCACTGTTCAATCGTGTCCTTGGCAAGGACTTTGCCCTCAAACGGTATAAAATCTTCGTCCGGCACAGCCTCTACTTCGAATCGCTGAAGATACTCGTGAAGTTCATCCATCAAGGCCACAGAGCCCTTTGTACCGACGTCTCGGTACGCATCTGCACGCGCTCTTTCGTCCTTTAAGCCAAACCAGTCGCGCAGGCGATGGCTCTGATCTTGAAGACCCACTTCGTAATCCAACACCCGCAGTGCCCAGTTGGCAAACGTCGTCTGCTGAATCCCGCCAACGCCGAGTTCCGGCAGGACTTCTGAAATGTAGTCCACAAACATGGAGTTCGGTGCAAAAATGACCATCCGATCCGCCCGCATCCGATCCTGATGCTGATACAACAAATAGGCGAGCCGGTGCAATGCCACCGTTGTCTTTCCGCTTCCAGCTACACCTTGGATGATGATGGCCAAGTTTCTGTCGGCGCGAATAATGTCGTTCTGCTCTGCCTGGATGGTGGAAACGATGTCCCGCAGCCGACTGTCCTTATTCTCCTCTAATCTGTAGAGAAGAAACTCGTCCGTTATGGCCGCTTGGCTTTGTCCGTGGACGTAGCTGTCAACGACGCGCTGGAGTTCGCTGTCGCGAACGACAATGTTTCGCTTCAGGAACACCCGTCCTTGAATCAATCCCTCTGGCGCTTCGTAACCTGCTTCCTCTCCCTGTCCGGTGAAGGAATAAAACATGCTGGCGGCTGGTGCACGCCAGTCGAGGATCATTCGGTCTGCAGTGTCGGGATCGTCGATGCCGCGCTTTCCGATGTACATCCGGTGGCACTGTGATCCGCCCCGCTCACAAAAATCTAGTCGGCCAAAATAAGGTTCTCGCTCGGCAATGCGAAGATTCCGAAGTTTCTCGAGTTTCAACTGTTCCACCGTGGCTTCCGCAATTTCATCCGCTGTCAGCGCTTCATCCGCGTCGTCGGAATCGTCAATTTCGAGGAGTGTTGCACCGCCCGGCCCGAATTGCTTGCGGATTTTATTGAGGACATCCAGTAAATGCGCTTGTTCCTCCTGAAGTTTATCCATAGGGGCAGAATCGAACTCGCTCGACTCCATCATAAAGATACCTCCAGCTCTGAGTTTTCGTGAACCTTTATGGTATCACAACTCAAAGAGGAGGTAAATGAATACTCTTATATCCAGTTTTGCTTGCGGAACATTCGGAGCATCCACACACTGAGGCCAACCATCACTGCGACGACAATAAGTGTGCTCCACCATGTTTTTTGGAATGGCAGCGGCACATTCATTCCCATTACGCCTGTGATGAGCGTCAATGTAGCAGTTAAGGTCGTGATGATGGTCAAGACTCGAATGGCTTCATTCGTTTTTGCCGTTCCGTATGACGAATATGTATCCAACGCACTGCTCACCAAGTCGCGAAATACATCGATGGAATCACTGACGCGTTCCAGATGGTCCGTAAGGTCCATATAGTACGGAACATTATCCTTGTGTACTTCAAACGTATACCTTGTTCCTGTACCCACCGTGGAAAAAATGCGGCGTTGCGGATCGATGACCCGACGCATGAGCACAATTGTTCGTTTTAGAGACAGAAATTCCTCCGTGATGGCCAGTGCGGGATGCTCATAGATCTCGACTTCCAACTCGTCAATACGAGCTGAAATTCGTTCGATAATAGGAAAATACGTATCCGTGATGCCGTCCACGATGGCATACAGCAGATAATCCGGGCCCTTCGTCATGTAGTGAGGGGTCTTTCTGGATACGTCGGCAATGCGTCCAATGGAACCGATCGGGTTTTTATGTACCGTCACAACGTAGTTTTTCCCCAAGAAGACATTCAGTTCCTCACTGTTGATTTCCGGGTCACTGTCCTCGTTGTAGCGAAGTGCGTGCAACTCAAAAAAGTCGTATCCGTCGTAGCGATCGACCTTCGATCTCGGAGAATCATATATACAATCCTCGATAGCCAAGGCATGGAAAGAAAAAATACGCCCGATCCATTGCAGATCACGCGGCTGCCAGTCGAATAAGTCCACCCACAACAGGTTCCTTTCGTCTGCAAGCAGGCTACCGACCTGGTTCAAGTCCACGTCGTGGTGCATGCTCTCATCTGAATGTTGATAGAAATACGTCTTGATCATGAAAATTCCTCATTTAACCACTGGGTTCCGCAGAATGGCTTTACAAACTGAATATAAACGACACGTCTGTTTTAGGCTATCCCCATTCACGCCGGTTGATGTTTAAAGTACCCTTACCCGGTTGAGCGTAACCCAAACTAGGCGATCTCGTCCAGTGCAACAAACAGACTTACCCGCCAGTTTGTCGGTGACTTCCCGTGACATTCCCATTTGTCGAACATAAATCTGAGACCGGTTGAAAAGATAAACCAAATACCTGAATGGAAGGAACGAGAAGATGAATAAACGTGGTCAGAACCCACTTGATGTATTCCAACTCATGAAACGTTTCCCTCAGTTCCAGAGAATGATGACGGAAACGGGTAGACTGAATGAACGAACCGAGAGCAGCAGAAAAAAGAACATGTCCGATGAGGAAGAGACCAGGTGACTTGATTCCGTTACACTCTAGACATTAAGAAAAACCGGGCCCATCAGCCCGGTTTCAAACACATTCGCTCAAACTCGCTCACCGAGTAACTTACCCGATTGGAACCATTCTCTCAGAGTCTTCTTAGAGAATTTGCCCACGCTCGTTTTCGGAACTTCGTCGATGAAGACAAATATGTCGGGAACCCAGAATTTAGCCACTCTCTCCGTTAAATAGTTGCGCAAATCATCTTCCGTGACTTTTGACCGTGACTCCGTTCGAGCCACCACACACGCGAGTGGCCGTTCTTGCCACTTTTCGTCTGGAATGCCAATCACAGCTGCTTCCAGGACATCCGGGTGGGACATGAGTGTATTTTCCAAGTCAACCGAGGAGATCCACTCACCGCCGCTCTTAATAAGGTCCTTCGTCCGATCCACAATCTGTAAATATCCGTCGGCATCCATCGTCGCAATGTCCCCGGATCGAAACCAGCCGTCAACGAACGCGGATTTCGTCGCCTCCGGATTTTTGTAATACTCGCTGATGACCCAGGGGCCACGAATCAACAGCTCTCCACGCGTCTCTCCGTCGTGTGGTACCTCAACCCCGTTCCCGTCGACAAGTTTGATCTCCAATCCCGGTACAAGCAGCCCCGTCTTGGTGCGAATACGATACAGTTCATCCCCAGCTAGTTTGCTGTGGCGAGCCTTTGGGATACTGAGAAACGTAACAGGACTGGTTTCCGTCTGACCATATCCCTGTAACAACGTAACGCCGAGCTCTTCTTGGTATGCCTTTGTCAATGACAGTGGCATGGCCGCGCCGCCAGACAAGAGATATCGAACGTGACTGAAATCGTACCGATCACGGTTTGCCAACACGTGATTCAAAACACCCATCCAAATGGTGGGAACACCGGCACTAAACGTGACCTTTTCGTTCTGAATGAGATCGGCTAAGTCAGCAGCTGTTGGACGTTCGCCAGGTAACACAACTTTTGCACCGGCCCACATTTCTGTATACGGCCTTCCCCACGCATTTACATGGAACATTGGGACGACAGGCATCGTCACATCGCGTTCGTCAACCGCTACAAGTCCGGTCATCGTCGTTAAGCAGTGAAGAAACAACCCGCGATGAGAGTAGACGACACCTTTCGGATCTCCTGTCGTGGCCGATGTGTATCCAATAATGGCCGGTGTATTTTCATCAAATTCAGGGTACGCATATTGCTCTGATTCATTTTGAATGAGGGCCTCATAGCTTATAGCATTTGGTAAATCCACATCGACCGTTAGTGCGTCCGTCAAAATGACATATGTCTGGACGGTTTTCAGGTGAGGCGCAATGGACACAAACAGCGGAACCAAGTCCTCGTCAACAAAAACAACTTTGTCTTCCGCATGATTGATTGTGTAAACGATTTGTTCACCCGACAGACGAATGTTCACAGTGTGTAAAACACGGCCGGAACAGGGCACACCGTAGTACAGTTCAAGATGGCGTGAATTGTTCCAGGCAAATGAAGCGACGTGATCCCCCACTTCCACCCCGAGCCCCTTCAGCGCATGGGCAAGCTTGGCAGCCCTCTTAGCCATGTCAGCGTACGTGTACCTTTTCATACCCGTAGCAGTGCGAACGGCTATTTCCTGCTCCGGAAACACCGTGATCGCGCGATATAATACAGATTTCAGAAGCAACGGATAGTCCATCATCGAATATCACTCCCGCACTTTTGACCAGTGTCAACCTGGAAATTTAGTCACATGGTATGATTTTCATTGATAGCGCTTTCAATTGTAGTTAATCTACTCTCTGCCGAGATAGATACATCCTATCGCTAGGGACGTCAACCGTTCAACCCCCAATGTGTAAACTGTTTGAACCAGTTCCAAATGGACTGCCACGCTTGAGGTGAATTCAGATATTGTCCAACATGGAGGATTGACAGCGCCTTTTCGCCTTGTGTCGCCAATACGGCTTGCCCCTGTACAGTTGGGTGGACATCGTTTGCCAAGATGTCTTCCGGGTGATTATGCAACGCACCGTAGGCATCCGCCACCGGAAAATGGTACTGCGAAGCCACTTTTGAGATGGCGACATTCCCTGAGCCAATAGCCTTTTCCGCTACTGGGTACAAGGTCTTGTCGGTGGATGAAATGGGATCGTAGATGTTGTACAAAACTACTGCGGCCTTCGGGTTTAAAGTTTTGACTCTCTTGACAATCTGACCCACGTTTTCGCCCATCTTGGTCACGGCCGACGACAAGGAGTCCGCTAAATCAGATGTACCGGACCCATCAAGCGCGTGAAGTGCACCATACGTAAGCGCCGTTTGAAGTAGGTCATTACTTCCGATGTCGATGGTGATAACAGACGCATTCTTCACGGCAGTTTGCATCGTCGAAGAGTTGGTTAAAGCGTTGAGCAAATCCGTACTCGTCCAGCCTGGGACACCGAGATCGTCAGTTGTCAAATGCTGTTGCTCAGCGATGAGGTACGGGAAAGCTTGCTGAGATGGCGCCTTGTTGTCGCCAAGATTGTAGCCATAAGTAATGGAATCACCAAGTGCCACCAATTGTCCTTTTGATGCGGTGGGTGTATCTGTCGTCCCTGCCAGTGCCACCGAAGGTGCAGTAACCGCTGTGACAACGGACAATGCGACCAGGCTTCCCCATAAACGGTTCGATGCCTTCAACACCTGCGACCCCTTTCGCCGTCCCTTGAACCGAGTAGATAGGGCATAAGATTTCTAACCTCGGCTGTTGTTGACTCTCTGCTATTTTTATTATAGAAGAGACTGATTCATTTCGGAAGCATCCCCATACCCCCCGCTCAGTTTGATATGCTAGCCATAAGAGACTGCCATCCAGACGTCTGCGAGGTGTTTAGCAATGCCAAACAACGAGGAAATTTTAGCAGGTGCAAGGGCACTCGATGCCAGGGACCAACTGGCATCATTCCGCAGTGAATTCTATCTGCACGAGAATGTCGTTTATTTGGATGGGAATTCTCTCGGTCTTCTCTCCAAACCGTCCGAGGATTCCCTATACAGCGTGATAGAACAGTGGAAAACACTCGCCATCGACGGATGGCAAGAAGGGATGTACCCATGGTATGACCTGAGCGAAAAGCTGGGGGCTCGGGTCGCAGAACTGATCGGCGCCAGTCCCCAAGAGGTGATTGTTACTGGGTCGACTACCATCAACCTCCACCAGATTTTGTCTAGCTTTTATCACCCGACTGACAAACGGAATGTCATTCTGGCCGACGAACTGACATTCCCGTCTGATTTGTATGCGATTTCAAGCCACTTGTCGCTCCACGGACAGAATCCGGGGACGTATATGCGGCTCGCTTCAAGTCGCAGTGAACATCTCCTCGAGGAAGACGATATCGTCGAGGCGATGGCGGATGACGTGGCTCTGATCGTGTTGCCGTCCGTTCTCTACAGGAGTGGACAACTGCTCGACATACCGCGTTTAACGCGAGCCGCGCATGATCGAGGCATTCTCATCGCATGGGACCTATGTCACTCCCTTGGCGCTGTGCCACACGCGCTATCCGAGTGGGGCGTCGACTTTGCATTTTGGTGTCACTATAAGTATCTGAACTCCGGTCCAGGTGGGGTTGCGGGTCTATATGTGAACGAGCGGCATCTCGGGAGTTCACCTGGAATTGCAGGATGGTTTAGCTCAGACAAGTCAACCCAGTTTGACATGACACCGAGTCTCAGACACGCCACAGACGCTGGAGCCTTCCAAGTCGGGACACCTCACGTGCTAAGTGTGGCGCCCCTTATCGGGTCACTGAACTTATTCGAGGAAGCACGCATGGAACGAATTCGCGAAAAATCTCTGCAGTTGACAAATTATTTGATGTCGCTCATCGATTCGGAACTGGCATCCTACGGGTTCACAGTGATAAACCCTCGCGAGGCACCCCGGCGCGGCGGTCACGTGGCACTAACACACCCCGAAGCCGTCCGGATTGCCAAGGCACTGAAGGCAGCCAAAGTCATACCAGACTTTCGGGCACCAAACATCATTCGCCTTGCTCCCGTCGCCCTGTATACCTCGTTTGAGGATGTGGCCATTGCCGTTCTGCGCCTGAAGTCCGTCATGGAGTCAAAGGAATACGAGAAATTCGCGAACCAGCGAGATATTATAGCGTAGGTTAGTTTCGCGACGCGTATCCTTTTTTTGTCAACTATGCAGGTTTTGGGGCCATCCTAAAACTTGACATAAAACTGGATTGGTTCGATGATTATCGAGTAACATGAGCATTTTCAATGATTTTTCAATTTAACTAAGACATATTCAAGAGATAAAAACAGATAGTAGCTCAGCTACAGCGAGTCACACTCGCACTCAAAAGGACGGACTACATTGAAGTTTACAAACACATATTTTTATCGGTGCGCGGACAACCCATTTATTCGGTTTCCGAAACCATGGGACACCTACACAACATTGCCTGTGTCTGTTCCCATCTCGGAATGGCTTTGTCGCACAAGGCTCACGCCAAATCAGATATCTATTATTTCTCTTGTTATAGCTATCATTTCGGCGGGCGTTTTCGTCATCGGTACACCTGTCGCGCTCATCATTGGTGCACTGCTCTTTCAGTTATCCTATATTCTCGATTGCGCAGACGGTTATAAAGCACGCAAGATGAACATGTCTTCCAAGTTGGGCCACTGGATTGACCACACGTTTGACGAAATCAAGAAACCGATTCTTATGATAGGGATTTATCTGGGACAGAACGCGCTGCATCCACTTCCAGCTTGGGCATGGATCGGCGGATTCCTGTACCTTTTCAGCCGCGTTCTCGTCAAGACAGACAGCACAGTGAAAAAGGCACCTGCCGCAGCCGATGAATCGGCGCGAAACTTGAGCCGAACAGCGGGTTCCAACATGCTGTTAACCCCTAGGCAAACGTGGCTATTTCAGCATTTCGGCATCGTTACCCTGTTCACGTCCATTGAGGCCCAAGCCATAGCGTTTGTTGTTGGCCCAATTTGCCAACTACCCATGCTGGGCTTCCTTGTGGCCGGCTGCCTGTCCATTCTGTGGGTGTTCACAGTCGATGGCGTTCTCTATTGGCGGCGGGCATTGCAAAGTGAACGTACCACTGTATCGCGGTAATCGTTTTGCTAGAAGGAGTGTTTCCTTTGCGTTTTCTTCGAGGCTCGCTGGCCGGGACAGTTTGCTTGGCGATGCTCTCTTTGTCCGGGTGTGCCTCAACAGTAACCGTTCCATCCGTTGCATCAAGTGGACAAGCTAAACAATCGGCCGCGTCAAACTCGAGCGCCAAGCCTGCGCCAACGGGCAGCTCGACTTCCGGTTCCACCACGAACGGTGCTGTTGCCACATTTGCAGATACCACCCACTTGCACGGTGCCCAACTCACCATGTTTGACAGCAGATCAGGATACGCGTGGGGCTACTATCAAAGTGCATTTAAACTGATTCACACGACGAACGCGGGCAAGACGTGGACAAACGTTTCCCTGCCGACGTTGCCGAAAAATCCATTTGAGTCCCATGGCCCGGGCGGATCGGACTTCGTTGAATGCTCGTTCTTTGACGATTCACACGGTTGGCTCATGTGGTTAGCTGGTGATAAGGCGCACATATATTTCACATCGGACGGGGGCACGTCATGGCAAGCTTCATCCTTCTCGGTGCCCGGTGACGCATCAAACATTGAAGAGTCGATGTTTGTTTCCGCGAAAAACGGATGGCTTGTGCTTGTCGGCGACGGTGGTACCGGCGCTTCTCCCAAGTACCTCTATCGTACGACGGACGGCGGAGTGACGTTTAAACTGGTCAACACCTCGGCGTTCCAGTTGCCACATAATGGGGACACCGTCATGGCAGATGTGACACCGGACGGCAAACACGGCATCGTCGCCGGGGTCGATCCGCTGTCCAATACCATCTCCATCGGCACCTCTGCGGACGGAGGAAGTCACTTCTCCACGCAGCAATTGAATATGCCTGCGTCCGTTCACAATGTTTCGCAAATCCGAATTCTGCAAGCGCAAGTGGTGGATAGTCACTCCGCACGCGTCACAGCCATTGTGGGTTCCGCCGCAGGACAACTGTTGGTCGTCATGAACGAAGATCAGCATGGCGTCTGGCACACGGTCGCGAGCAAAGTAACCGATGATGTGCAGGCCGTTCAGTGGACAAGCACGGACACAGGTCTCGCGATCGAACGACAAGGAACAAAATTGGTCATTCGGCGTACAGCGGACGGAGGACAAACATGGGCGACGGACGGGACTATCCCTGATAATCTAGTCAGTGGTTCCTCTACTGTCCTGAAGTTCCAAATGATCGATATGTCAACCGGTTGGCTATTAATCCAAAACGGCAACCTTCAGCCCGCGCTGTTAAGCACTACGGATGGGGGGCAGCACTGGTCGCAGGCCTGACCATCTCAACCCCTGATGGCCGTGTGAAACAGCGCGTTCATCTGCTGCAGAAACAATTCGTGGTTGTCCGTAAACGTCGCACACCCACGACGATGGGCAATGGTTTTAAATCCTTCGTCGTAGGCACCTGCAGCGGTGAGAAAATCGCAGATGTCTGTGCACACGCCGGTAATGTGCACGGTGTCGACGTTGTGTTGCCGAAGCATGGTCGCAAGAGTCGTCTTGTAAAACGCATTGTAGCTCGCTTTGGGAACGAAGAAGATGTTGGGTTCGTCCTTCACTGCCTCATACCACATCTGCAAATCCCCGTAAAGCTGATGTCCCCAGGTCCCCTTGACATTGTGGGGTGGCCACTCTTGAAAGTGCGCATCGTCTTGATTGTGCGTATCCATACAGATAGCTACGATCTGACCGCGCTCATACATTTGCTTGGCAAGGTTGAGAATGTAAGGCACTATTTCTTGTGCACGTTTTCCAGCAGTCAGACCTCCTTCATCGGCTACAAAATCGTTCGACATGTCAATAATTAATAACGCTTCGTTTAATGGTGGTTGGGTCATCTTCATCATGGCTACTCTCCTACCTCATCGAGTACTGAACCGAGTGGTTTCATTGTACTAAGTTTGATTCCGTCTCGCATGCCATGTACTGCACTTGCATGTGTTCGCAGCTATCTGTACCATGCTAAGTCGTTGGTATTGAACTACAGTAAGGAGGACAACCTTGCGCTATCGTGGAGCACATCACTTACCCGAATGGTTGGAACAAGGGAAACCTGTTCTAAAAAATAACAACACGGACGATATTCGTGAGGCGCTGGCATCAATCAAGTTGCCTGTGTGCATCGAAGTTGGTTGTGGCAAAGGCGGATTCATTCATCAAATGGCTCAAGCTCGGCCTGATATATTTTTCATCGGTGTGGACAAAGTCATGACCGTCATCGCCAAGGCCGCTGCGAACGCGGTTGAGATCGGCCTGGCCAACGTTCTCTTTATCATTGGCGACGTCGAAGATATCGCAGAAAAAATGACGCCAAACAGTGTAGAGCGTCTCTTCTTGAATTTCTCGGATCCCTGGCCAAAAAGTCGCCATGAGCCCCGTCGTCTGACGGACAAAAGTAAACTCGCAATTTACGAGCGTTTACTCACAGAGCGCGGTGTCGTTGAGCAAAAGACCGACAACCTACCATTTTTCGAATGGTCTGTCGCGTCGTTTGAATCCGCAGGCTGGCACCTAGAGCGTGTTCTTCGCGGCTTCGCAGAAGGTGAACCGGAGCATTCTCAATTATCCAGCCAATATGTCCAGACTGAGTACGAACAAAAATTTCGCCACCAAGGAATCCCCATCAACTACTTGCGAGCCCGACCACCGGTTTAACACGTCGGGCTCACCTCGTGGGGACATCATATCGCACAGACCTAGGAGAGATAACACGGGTCGTGTCTTCAAGTTGTCGAGCGGCAAACGAAATCGAACACAATGAGTGAGGTGCGCACAGTGACTGAATACCGTTTTCATGCTGTCATGCGAGACGAATCGATCCAGTGGTATCCCGCATTCGTAACCGTCGATGCCGATAATCGTCACGAAGCCATACAAAAGATGGCGGACGAAAATCGCATGACGGTCGTCAATCACGACGCGAACAGCGTGTGGATGTCGGTTCCCAGCGGATCGATGGTCAAATACGAGATACTGGAAAGAAAAAGAAAGTAAGCCCCCGGCTCGAGGCCAGGAGCTTGAATGGCCGATGGAAATGTTCCGTCCTTGATGACCGGATCACGCATTTGTACCGCTTTCGATCCGCTTACCGGCGAAACGCATCCGAACGGAAAGCCACCATTTTGACCTCCATCATATCTTGCATGGCATAGCGTACGCCTTCGCGCCCCGTTCCGCTTTCCTTCACGCCACCGTACGGCATTTGGTCCACGCGGAACGTTGGTACTTGGTTGATAAGTACTGCTCCAGCTTGAATGTTTGCGGCGGCGGCAAGGGCGTGATCGATGTTCTTCGTAAACGCACCTGCATTGAGTCCGTACTTCGAACGATTTGCGCTGTTGATCGCTTCGTTCCAGTCATCGAACGGCGCAACGAGAGCGACTGGCCCAAACGCTTCCTCTTGTTGCAGTTCCGCATCCTCGGGCACGTCGATGAGTACAGTCGGTTCAATGACACGGCCGTCAATTTTACCGCCCGTCACCGCCTTGGCGCCGCCAGAAATGGCGTGGTCAAGCCAAGACTGCAGCCGATCGACCGCCTGTTGATTGATGAGGGCGGAAATGTCGGTTGACTTGTCGAGCGGATCGCCGATTTTGAGTGCCTTGGCCTTATCCGCAAGCAACTTGGTAAACTTCTCGTACACGCTTTGATGAACGTAAATCCGTTGAATGGAAATACAGACTTGTCCGTTGTAACTAAACGCACCATTGACCGCCTCTTCCGCGATCTGCGTCAACTCCCCATCCGTGAAACCCTCATCGATAAGCAAGGGGGAATTTGATCCCAACTCGAGCGTCACTTTCCTTAGCCCCGCCTGCGCCCGAATCAGCTTGCCAACACGTGGGCTCCCGGTGAACGTGACAAATGCGACATCCGGATGCGTCGTCAACACTTCACTTAGTTCCTTGCCGTCGCCCGTGACGATGTTGAGCACACCATTTGGCAGTCCTGCATCCTTAAACAACTTCGCCAAAACAAGCGCCGACAGTGGTGTTTGCTCAGCCGGCTTCAAGACGATCGTGTTCCCCGCTGCAATGGCAGGACCCACCTTGTGTGCGACGAGGTTCATGGGGAAGTTAAACGGGGTAATGGCGCTGACGACGCCAAGCGGCCTATGTACTGTGTACGCCGTGTGCTTTTCACCGTGTGGTGCGGCGTCCATGGGGATCGACTCACCGCGAATGTCACGCGCTGCCTCCGCGGCGAACAAATAGGTCTGAATGGTTCGATCCACTTCCGCCTTTGCTGCCCGCATTGGCTTGGCCGCTTCTCGGGAAATGGTTTCCGCGAGCTCATCGCGCCGATCCGATATCAGCTCCGCGACAGACCGCAGAATGTGTGCGCGCTGCCACGCAGGCGTGTGCCGAAATGTTTCAAAGGCCTTTGCCGCAGCGTCAATGGCTTGTTTTGCTTGTTCGACCGAGGCGTATCCAATATGGGCAAATGTTTCGCCCGTGTGCGGATTCTCAAGCGGGACGATCCTATCCGTCTTCACCCATTCACCGTCAATCCACAACTGCGTTTCTGCATGCGTCTCTCCTGCCATGATTCATCCCTCCACGCCGATTTTCCTGGGTGCCATGTGCACCCAAGTATCACCCTCTATTGTAATCCTTCCGGAAGCTTGATCAAAATCACGCCAGTCAGGACATTTAAGCGGCATTACATTATCCACACCGGCTTCCTTGATTTTCTGTGAGCCGGAAGAAAATTATTCCGCTGGTTTTCAGGCATGAGACGGTAGGCCACGAAGGTAGATGTGGAGATCATAGAGAGGGTTTACTGCAAGAACACAGTATTTGATTGCCGGACTTAATCAGATATGACATCTGGAGGACCAACAGGCAGCCGCGGCTGCCTGTTGGTTAGTAGAGTCACGCGATGATAGGGATCATGATGGAAAACTCAGGGTCGTCTACATACGGATTCTGCTCCATTGGATATTCTTCAAAGTGCCTTACATCCTCTTTGTCCAGTTCGTAGCCTTATGCCGCTATCCAGGCAAAAAGGTTTTGATAGGAGTCATCAATGTTTCCCCCTTTGGTGTGCTGACACTTTGCATATGTTAAGGCAGGTACAAAAATGGACATCATCCCTTGTGGAATATCTTCTACCACTGCCACTTGAACTGCTGCATAATGCGTAAAGGAGCTAGGCTGCAAATTATAGGACAGTCCTAGTAGCGTTTCCGGATGGATGACCTGTTTGATCTCGTGTAGACGCTCTTGCATCTCCTTAAGAACGGCGCGTATCCCACCCGCCCCAGCTTCAGCAAATGTACCTTCCCACTTTAGTCCTATCGCGTGAAACGCGTTTCGACGCACGACGACAACTCCATTTTCCTGAATCACAACCACGCCCTTTCATTTTTGACTAGATACTTCAGTACAAATTACCGTAACATAGTCATAATCTTAACAAAGATCAGATTATAGGTTTGTCCTTATTGACAACTTTCATAGCTTATGGATTTGACCAATTGTCAAACGCAGTAAAAGCATCCGCGGGCCGCATTTGCATGAATATCAGTTCGATCGCTCTAACGTTGTTGTACACCTGGAGTAGAGTTAGTGTTAGGAAGGAAATGTTCACACGTGTCTGGAATATTGTTACTTGATGTCTAGATTCACAACCGTGTTTACGACAAAATCAAGGCAGGAGAGATGCCGGTGGAAACACGTGTGAACCAAATTGAACTGAACGGATTGAATTTTCAATACTATGAGACAGGTGATATTTCTGCACCGCCGCTTGTGGCGCTACATGCATTGGGACAAGATGCACAGTCGTGGAATCAAGTCGCTGCCGTCCTTGGTAAGAAGTATCGTGTTTTGGCTCTAGATCAACGTGGTCACGGAGGAAGTTCGAGAGCAGGTACATATTCCTTTGAAGTCATGAGCGAAGACTTACATCTTTTTGCAAATGCCTTGGGGTTGGAAAGCTTTACGTTGGTTGGTCATTCGATGGGTGGAACAGTGGCGTACCTTTTCTCCGAAACACATCCATCACGAGTCGAACGTCTGGTTGTTGAAGATACTCCTCCTCCGTTTCCGGGAAAACCGCTCGACGTACCTTCTGAGCCATCCGAGCCACTACCTTTTGATTACTTGGTAGTGCCTTCGATTTTTCACCAACTTAACGAACCGAACCCTGAATGGTGGACACGTCTAACCGACATTACCTCGCCGACTTTAATTGTAGGCGGTGGCTCCACCAGTCATATTCCACAGGAAAAACTAAGAGAGGTTTCTGAACTGATTCCAAACTGCGAATTGGTCACAATAGAAGGAGCTGGACACGGCGTACATTTTGTTAATCAGGCAGACTTCTTAGATGTCGTAACACGATTTTTGGATGTCTGAAGTCTCATTGGTTCTCGTGGCTTTTTGGATACACCCTGGCAGCACCAACTTCAAAAATGAGTGAAATCCATAGGGGCTTATCCCAACATCCGCTACAGCCCCTTTCTCAGGGGACGGTCAGCCTTGCTTCATATAAGGCGAGGGAGGTAGAACGATGTTAACCTTGTTTAAATACAATTGGCAGGTTCGGGATGAATGGTTTGACTGGTGTGGCCAAGTTCCTTTTGAAGAACTGATTCGAACACGTATTGGTGGAGTCGGAAGTATTTTGCATACCTTGTTTCACGTTGTAGATGCAGAAGGTAGCTGGATTGGAGCATTGGCGGGGAAACCTGATCCAAAGCCTAATTTTGAGGATTACATGAACGTGGATAAACTGCGTAATTTATCACATGCGTTTCGTGATGAGGTCAAACCGTTCCTTGCCCACTGGACATCAGCATTGGAAGACAAAACGATAAGTGTCGATTGGAACCCAGGAGACGTTTTTACCTATGGGGAAGTTGCTCGCCATGTCATCGCACACGAAATTCACCATGTAGGTCAATTGTCTGTGTGGTCGAGAGAGCTCGGCTTGCAGCCTGTTTCAGCCAATCTAATCGGCAGAAATCTGTAGCGGTCTTACGTCAAAACTGGGTTTGTTAGTTGGTTTTTTGATAGGTTGTTTATTGAACAAAGGAGCAAAAGCTCGAGTACAGTTCGGCCGATGGATTGCGCGATTATACGCTTCTAACGCGGTAATACTTGTGTCATTCTCGAAAAGGAATGCAGAATAGCAATCCAATTAGAATCTTTAACCAACTGCACGACTTAATCAGAATGTCGAAGCTTTAACATCGAATTGGCCTTTTCTGGGTCATTCATCAATGCCATTCTGTACTCCAACATCCAGTTAAGCGTTCCAAGAATGTGATCCAATTCGTCCTTCTTACGTTCGATCTCACTCATCTTTTGGCGAATCCATTCAATTACTTGTAGATGGGTACGCGTATTTGCATCATGTTCCTGCAAGATTTCCTTCAGTTCGGCTAGCGAACAACCCACGCCCTGAAGCTTCTTTACGAATTTCAGACGTTCGATAGCCTCGTCTGAATAGTTACGATAGTTATTTTCCTCTCTCCGGACATGCCGACTGTCCAACAAGCCTTCCTTTTCATAAAAACGAATTGTGTAGGCTGTCAAACCCGTCTTGTCAGCTAACTCTTGAATCTTCATGTAAATCTCTCCTCAAGATGTATTGCCTTAGAGTTCACTCTATAGTTTAGACTCTAATTGTTCAAGTAGACTCTACAACTCAACAGCTTAAGGAGGATATCATGATGCGTGTTTTCGTAACAGGAGCCACAGGCTACATCGGTTCCGCCATCGTCCGCGAACTCATCGATGCCGGTCATAAAGTCGTGGGCCTTAGTCGCTCAGACAATGGTGCCGCGGCTCTGAAGGAAGCTAGGGCCGAGGTGCACCGCGGTGCCCTTGACGACCTCGACCGCCTTCGCAGCGGCGCCGCCGCTGCGGACGGCGTCATTCACCTGGCGTTTACACCCGACTTCTCGGAACTCGCCAGCGCGCTCACAACCGATCTGCGCGCCGTCGAGACGATTGGGGCTGCGCTCGAGGGCTCCGGCAAGCCGTTCGTGATCACCGCTCACATCAACGGGGAGGCATCGAACAACGAGGCCATGGCGCTGGCTGAGCGCGGGGTGCGGACAGCGATCGTGTCGCTTTCACCGTCCGTCCACGGCGAGGGTGACAAGGCCTTCGTGCCGAGACTGATCAACATCGCCCGCGACAGGGGCGTCTCTGCCTACATCGGCGACGGGTCCAACCGCTGGCCGGCTGTGCACCGACTTGATGCCGCGCACCTCTACCGCCTCGCGTTGGAAAAGGCACCAGCCGGTTCACGGCTACACGGTCGCGCCGAAGAAGGGGTGCCATTCCGCGACATCGCCGGCGTCATCGGTAAGCACCTGAACCTGCCGGTGGTCAGTATTTCGCGCGAAGAGGCAGACGCCCACTTCGGCTTTCTCGGCGCCATTGCGGCGCTCGACATCCCGAGTATATTTCCAGGGTCAAGCGTACAGACTCAGGAACTCTTGGGCTGGCAGCCGGTGCACCCCGGACTTATCGCGGATCTCGAACAAGGTCACTACTTCAACAGTTGATAAGAGGCTTAGGGTCACTACTCGTGACAAACAATATGAGAGCACGCCTCCCCACATCACCGCGCATAGATTCTCGGTAGGCACCCGTGTGCAGCAAGAAAACGGTCCATGCTGACGCGATCGCCACCGGCACGCCCAGATTCCATCACGGCGTGCGCGACAGCCTGCCCGGCCAAGGCGTCGTCCACCGTGGGTACCGGAATGTCTACCGAGGCACCGCGAATGCGGGAAGCGAATGCTGCCAGACCTGTAGCGTGGAGATTGAGCAGTGTGCTTTGCGCGTACTTGGGCGAAAACGGTTGGAGTGAAGGAGAATGCGACACAGGCACGGACATGCCATCATCAAGTGTGGTCACGGATACCCCTTCGTAACGTTCGAGCGGGATATGTAAAACACCCCGCTCACAGACGATATCCATCACATCTCTTTCGCGGCCATAGTGCACGCGGGATACTTCCACCGTGCCCACAGTGCCCTGGCGCATCGTCAAGGTGGCACTTGCCCAGTCGTCAACTGTGACCGGCTCGGTGCCGTGGGGCCCCCTGCGGGAGTCGATGAATGTCCGTGTTGTCGCCGTGAGATGATCGACTGGACCGAGCAACATGTGTAGCGTATCGAACAGGTGAATGCCCAAATCCATGACGGCGCCGCCGCCCGATGCAGCGTTTTGAAGGCGCCATGACATCGGCCTGTCAGGATTCAAATATCCCCCGTGCAGCAACTCCGCCCGAAATGTGAGCGGCCGACCGAGCTTGCCGGAGAGAAGCCAGTCGCGCGCCTCGATCACGGCGGGATGAAAGCGATAGACCAAGGCAACTTGCGTCACGAGATCGGCCTGTGATGCGGCCTCCACCATCTCGGTTGCTTCGGACAAATCGTGGCTGATGGGTTTTTCGCAATAAATGCTCCATCCCTTTTCCACAGCCAGTTGGAATGGCGCCAGATGCGCGTGATTTGGCGATGCGATGTCAATGGCCTCGAGATTCCTCTCCGACAATGCGCTGATGTCGTCCGTGACGAACGGAAATACCCGGCGGGCCTGTTTGGCAGCAGCCGTCCCCAAATCCCGGACGACGGCAGATTCCCAATTGATGCTCGGCGCAGTTTGCCCAGCAGCTATATGGAGTTGGCTCGCTAGGACGTGAATCCGTCCGATATACCCGTATCCATGTAACCCCATGCGCACAAAGTCTTCTTGCACGATGTATCCTCCTAACCGACTAACGCCGGTAAACAAGCCGCCCTTGGACAAATGTGTGCGTGACGTTCCAGTCCGAATCCACAGCGATGAGATTCGCTGGCGCCCCCACTTCCATTCGCCCATGCGGCAGACCGAGCAGGTTGGCTTGGTTGAGCGACGTGATGTGCTCGACGTCGTCCTCGTCAATGATGCCCGTGTGGAGCAAATTCTGAACGGCCCGATCCAGCGTCAGTGTACTACCTGCAAGTGTACCATCCGCTAGGCGAACGGAGCCATTTTCGACAGTAACCGGTTCGCGTCCCACACGGTACATCGTCCCTTCCGGCATACACGCGGCCATGACGGCGTCCGTGATCAGCATGAGACGATGGCGTCCCTTCATCTGGAAAGCGATATTCATCGCTGCATCGTGTACGTGTAATCTGTCGGCGATGAGTTCCGCGTAGATGTCGGGGTGTGTGAGGGCGGCGCCGAGGAGGCCGGGATCGCGGTGGTGGAGGCTCGACATGGCGTTGTACAGGTGCGTCACACTGTCGATCCCGGCCGTAAACGCACCCATAGCCTGGTCGTAAGTTGCCGTCGAGTGTCCCGCGGAAACGTGAATTCCCAGCCGTCGCGCTTCGCGGACGACCTCTAACGCACCGTCCACCTCAGGGGCCAATGTCATGTAGCGCACCGCGCTTCCGGACTCGGCCATCCACCGCCGCAATTTTTCCACACTGGGTGCTTGAATGTGTTCCTTCGGTTGGGCGCCGGCCCTCGCTTCGCAGATGAACGGGCCCTCTAAATGAAAGCCCAGGACTTGGGCGCCATCCCGCTCCCGATCGCGCCTGTAGCTGCGCAAGGCCTTTGTGATGGCTTCGTCGGATTCCGTGATGGTCGTGAGGAGGAGTCCTGTCGTTCCGTGTGCCGCGTGTGTTTTGCAGATCTGCTCGTATGCCTCTTCCGTACCCTGCATCACTTCGGCTCCGCCGCCGCCGTGGACGTGTACATCAATATAGCCTGGTAACAGCCGTCCGCTCGTCGCGACGGTAGCCGCTCCCGTCAACTGCGGTGCCGTCGCCTCACCGATGTCAACAATCATACCGTCCTCAATACACACGTCGACTTCTTTAAGTCCGAGTTGTCCACGGACGACTGTCTTCATATAGGTCCCCGCTTTCTTCCTCACTCTTCGGATTCACGTCAAAGAATGTGTGGAGCCACTTGGCAACGCCGTCATCGTTTGAAGACTCCGTCCAAACATCGGCATAAGGCGCTAGAGCCTCATTCGCATCTGCCACAGCAACACCGATCTCCACCGTCTGCAACATCGTGGCATCGTTCATTTCGTTTCCGAATGCCACGGTGCGCGAGATCGGGATGTCAAGTCGATCACACAAGAGTCCCAAAGCTTGGCCCTTGGACACGCCAAGGGCATTGATGTCGATAGTTTGATTGTCTGTTCGTGCGAGCAGCACAGCGTCTCCCAAATTATCTTTCAAAAGGGGAAATATCTCGCCCATCATCCCGTCTTCCATCGTCACGGTGAGCTTGAAAATCTTTTCGTTTGCCACGCTGGAAACGGGAGAGGTGGGCCAAGGGAACCGTCTCACCTGTTGTGGATGGCTCGTGTCGAGAATGACGCGCCTGTCGTCCATGGTCACAATGACCGCCGTCGCCGTATTCTCCAAAACGCGCCCCACGATGCGAGCGACAGAGGAGGTGAGCGTTTGTTCCGCCAGAACTGAACCATCATCTGTCCCAATCCACGCCCCATTCGACGCGACCAAATAGCAAGGGACACCGACATCTCGTGCGACCTGCGTCATCGTGTCCCAGTGACGTCCAGAGGCCAAAACGATGACGTGCCCCCGTTTGTGTAGCTGACGAAAGACGGATCGTGCATATTTGCTGGATTTTCCATCATGATGTAATAACGTTCCGTCCAAATCCGTTCCGATGAGCCAACGAGAAGACATTAAATCCGTCCTTTATAGCGCGCGGTCATGGTTTCGTTAAACTCATCCGCGCCATCCAAATTTGCACTCATCAGCACGGGAACGTCCACATTCATCTCCATGAGGTTGCGTGTGATCTCAGCCGTCAGACACTGTGCGATGATAGCACCCGTGACAGAAGAGATGGAGCAGACTTTGGCGGGCAGCGCTGACGATTCCAGCAGTGCATCGCCAAGCGGGCCACAATTGTCGATCACGACATCCGCCACCTCAAACAGTCTCTGACCAGATGCATGGCGAGACGAGACTTGAGTGGAATGGCTGAGCGACGTCACGCAGATGACAGTGTGACCACGTGCCTTCATCTGTAAGGCCATCTCCACGAGTGCCCCATTGCGACCCGAATTGGAGACGATGATGACCCCATCCTCCGGCCGAATGTCGTACAGTTCGAGGAGGCGATGGGCAACGTCGGGATCGCGTTCGATGGACGGATCGTTCATGTCGTCGACGCGTTCTCCCCGCGCCCACAGATCATCTATGCTCATCATGTGCATGGGAACCAGGCCGCCCGCGCGATTGCACAATTCCATGGCGAACGCTTTCGAGTGCCCTGTACCGAATGCGTGCACGACTCCGCCCGCTGCGATCACGTCAGCCAACCGTTTCGCAGCCTCATGAATTTGCGTCCATTGTGTTTCCCGGACTTGTTCCACAGCGTCGAGTGCCGCCTGCAAGAATGCTTCTGCCGAAATCATCAAACTCCTCCTCGAATATCGTGGATGATCGTTTCACTGGCTTGTAGTAGCCCTTCGCTACCATCGCGACCGTAGACGCTCATAAGCACCTCATATGAAGGGTCAGCAATAGGCGTTTGGTCCGGCAGGTACCCCACGTGGCCGCAGTAGCCCACGAGCACAGTCGGGATGTCAGACGAGTCGCGAAGCCTCTGCGCAAAACTTGAAAACGGCTCACCGGGCCAGAAGACGTATTGAATGACGTCCGCAAATTTAAAGACGCGTACGGTTACGTCAACGGGGACTGCGGATAACTGTGAGTGAACGCTATCGTACCATTGAATGGCCTGGCGCATGGTCTCCATTGTTCTCTCGTCAGACGAGCGTGCCGCCATGGCCCGTAACGCGTCCAACTCCTCGTGGCTCAAGGAACGCGCCGGCTCCAGCGTGACTTTGAGTTCAGCCATGCGCATCTCCGGGACGACGCTCGTCTGCCTCACTTCCCCGTCCAGCGACGCCACGACTGCATCCGCGGCCATGCGGCCAAACCGCTCGACTTCAGCGAACCTTTGATCTCTGCGCGTTTGTCTGGTGCTGATGTCACCCGATGCACCTGGCAGATACATGACGTGGGTGGATGGTCCCAAACGGGAGCAAATCTGTCGAACGGCCGCACCAGGCCATTCCGAGGAATAACACAGGTTTCGGTCACTCAGCACCGTCGGGTGACAGGGCAATTGAAAGAGAACGAGATACAGATCCTCCGTCTCGGACTCGTCACGCTCCGTGTAAAAGGATTGAACGGACAACGGGATATCCGTGATTTCTCCCGTGCGTCGAATGGCTCCGAACCCACTCACGCTGCTTGAGGTGACCTCCGTTCTCGACACCGTGCGCAAGTCGCCGTACGCTTCCAGGCATGCTTCTACCACAGTGGCGGCCGCGTGTTCTGCGAATATCTGGTTTGGCCTCGATTCATCTATGAGAGATGGCCCTGCATGCGTGTGACTGGCTGTCAGTTGCACAGTCGTGTCTGTGCCGGGCAGTTGGTCAGCCACGGCACAATTCACGGCATCACTGAACGCAAATGGAAAATCGAGTAGATCGAGAGAGACGAGAAAATAGACCCTGTCCCCCTCTGCTCGAAAACAAGCGGCTGTTACGCAGAGCTCATCATGAGATCCTTCACCTGGATGAGTACGATCAGCGTATCCCCACATCAAAAGCCCAGGCGTTACATTCAAGACCTTTCTGGCCACGCCTAGTTGCACCGGTCATCACAGACCTTTCTTTTCAAGCAGTGAGATAAAATCCGCTTTGCCGTCGGAGGGAAGCATTTGGGATGTTAAATGAAATCCGAGATCGACGATCCGTCGATAGACAGCCGCGTCTTCCGCCGTCACGGCAATGGATTTCGTGACCATTTTGTAGTTCGTTCCGGGAATGGGTGCCTGGTTTCCGACATTCACTTGCTCAGGTTTCACACCGCCTTCGAGCAGTACGAGCGCATCACTGGGAAACTTCGCCACCACCAGAACATGCTCCGACGCGTTGGCGGCATCTGTCACGTAAGCGATGGCTTCCGCGATACCGAGGACGGACGTTTTCACGCCTCGCGCTGCCGCCGGGAGCAAGCGTTTTTGAATCGGATCTTTTGCAACTTGGTCATTGACGACCAAGATGTGGCTTGCCCCGACCGAGTTCACCCAATTGGTCGTCACCTGGCCATGAATGAGGCGATTATCAATTCGAAGATGTTTGACTGTCACGAAACGTCCCCCTCCTGAAGCATTGTATAAATGTCGATCACGCCCGCAGCCCCACTCTCCACAGCCAACCGCGCCAATTCGGAAAGCGACTTGGTCTGCCTGTTCACCAGGACGTCGAGCAACATGGGGAGATTCATCCCTGTAACGAGACGGACCTGCTCTGACACGAGTTTTGCGGCTGTATTCGCTGGACTTCCCCCGAGTAAATCGGCAAGAATCAGCACACCATCACCGTCGTCCAGCGCCTGTGCACGCGTCCACATGGAATCGAATAGGGTGTCGAGGTTACTGTCGTGATCGAAAGAAATCGATTCAAACTGAGACTGTGGACCAACAATCATGGCGCTTGCGTCGAGAAATCCCGACGCAAGCGACGCATGACTGACCAAGATGACGGATACCATTTCAGTTCATTCCTTCCATGTTCACGGCAAGAATTCGAAATTAGAAGAGCCCGATGGCACCTGTAAGGAACGCAACAACGACAAGCGTCAACAGGACCCAGATGGGCGACAACTTGAGTTTGCGAATCATCCAAAAGGCAAGACCGACGACGAGAATGGGAAAGAGAGACGGCAGGATCTTATCGAGCGTATCCTGGAGTGCGATGGTTTTCGTCGTCATTTTTCCTGCGACTTCCACTGTCTTTTGGAACTTAAGGGGTGTCGTGAGTCCGGACATGATGCTCGGTACAAATCCGCCGACGACCATCATGCCGAAGATGGTGGCCCATTCTGTCACTGTTGCGATGAGCCCGCCGCCAGCCACTTCATCAACGAGACCCACGCCGCGACGATAGCCGAGATAGAATAGCGGAATCATCAAGGCACACCAGATGAGCCCAAGCACGAACATCATGATTGGACCAACGATACTGCCTGCTAAGGCCAAAGAAGCTGCGAACACGGCAACCATCGGGCGAATGAGAACGCCTTGAATGGTGTCGCCGATCCCGGCAAACGGACCCATCAACCCAATTTTGAGACTGTCCACAGCCTCGCCCATCTTCTGGGCCTCGAGGGCGACTGTCGCACCGAATATCGGCGGCGATCCAATCTGCGGATTTGTGTTGTAAAACGACAGATGGCGCTGCATGGCGTGGATCTGTTCTTCTTTGGTGGGGTAGACTTTTTTGATGATCGGAATCATGGACCACATATAACCAAGCGCCTGCATCCGCTCGTAGTTCCACGACCACTGAAGGGTGATGAGGTGTCGCCACATGGCCTTGCGCACGTCTTGTTTCGTGACTTCGCTGGAAGTATTCTGCACATCAAGGCTTTGGTCAAGATTCGGCATTTGCTTCACTCCCCCGCAGCTTTAAGTACAGCGCAGCACCGGCGAGTGCCGCGAGTGCGACGCCGATAATCGGTAGATTCAAGTAAGCGTAAAGGATATAACCGATAAGCAGGAACGCCCAATGCTTCTTCAAGGGCATCTGATTGAGTAGGAGGGCAAAGCCAAGAGCTGGCAACATAACCCCTGTCACATGCATGCCGTGCATAAACCACTGCGGCAAGACTCCAATCAGGTGTTGGATGGGACCCGCTCCCAGCCAAACGGCGATAAACACGGGAATCATACGCGTAAGACCCCATGGTAATTGTCCCAGTAAGTGCATCCACGTGACGCCGCGCGTGTCGCCGCGTTCCGCGTATTTATCTGCTGCGTGAATGAACACAGTCGTCACAGCGCGCCCTAGGACGTCCAGTTGTGTCATGAGAATCGAAGCGGGAATCGCCACAGCAAGACCGGCTGTCTCACCGCCGCCGAGTGCCCCTATGGCCGTTCCCAAGATGGCCCCGGTCATAAAGTCTGGCATCGTCGCGCCGCCGTAAGTCCACATCCCAAGAGACATCAGTGTCAGCGTCCCGCCAATGACCAAGCCCAAATGTACATTTCCCACGATAAGTCCTGTAATGACGCCAACGACGAGTGCCTCTTGCAGCCACAGCCCGGGTCCTAGATTGAGCACGATTCCCAGATACGCAAGAATACCTAATACGAGCGCAATCCATATACTGTAGGAAGCCAAATTGTCTCCCTCCCTTAGCTTTGTGCTAAAAGTTAATCAACGGGCAATTCAACTCGAAAGCGGTACCTATCCGCGCGGTAATATGACGTCACCCATTCCACCGGCTCATCGCACGAATCGAATGTCGTCCGCTCCATTCGAAGTACCGGTACACCAACGCGGATCTTGAGCAGCTCGGCGATATCTTCCGTCGCCGCCCCCGACTCAATCGTTTGACTTGCGTGGGAGAACTCCACGCCGCAGCGACTGCGAAGTTGCGTATAGAGCGAATGTAAGTCTTGAAAAGAAACCTCGGTTAGTGCTCGACACTTCTCAAACGGCAGAATGGCTGTCTCAACGCTAATTGGCGACAGATCCGCCAACCGCAGTCGTTTCAACTCAATCACCCGATGAGCGTGAGCACCGAGATGAAGCATGGTCGCTTCCACATCCGTCGCCTCACGAATTTCCATTTTCAAAACACGAGACCCCGGCTTCATGCCCAGAGCCGAAATGTCCTGGGTGAACGATGTCAGCCGTTGCAGCGGATGCTGGATCTTCGGGCACGTAACAAACGTTCCTCTTCCCCGCTGTCGATTAAGCCACCCCTCCGCCGCCAACTCCGACAACGCCTGCCGCAGCGTCAATCGATTGACACCGAGGCGACTGGCCATTTCTCGCTCTGGCTCGAGCGTATCACCTTCCTTCCAAACGCCTTGTTCGATCTGGTTCATCATCCAATCTTTCAGTTGTTGGTAAATGGGGATGTCACTGCCGCGATCGATCATGAACCAACGGGCCTCCTGAAGTTGGTGGAGTGACCCTCACACCTTTGGTCTAGACTTTGGTTCATGTGTATTCGGTAAATGAAAAAGTAGACATGGAGCGTCCCGCAGGGGAAAATCCTGTCTTGTCGAGGGCGGGATTGAGCGATCCCTATTGGGTCAACTCTGAGGATTTGAAGGAAGTGATGGTGGAAACAAAGGACTCCATGTACGTTGTTTCAAACTATCGGGCGTCATGCGTATGGGATCTGTGGGGAGTTTGTCCAGAGAAAAAGATGAAATCAATTGGTCTACACCGCTTGGGTCGGGCCTGTCTTGAAGTCCCGCGAAGTAAGCGATGACACCCATTACTGCTTGTGGCTTCACCCGAGCTTCACGCATGGCGCGCAATGTGAGGGAACGGTTTCGCTTGGCCAGCCGGCACCCCGCCCCGTCCACCAACATGGGTACGTGTCCAAACGTGGGCGCTTCCAAACGTAAAGCTTTGTACAAGAGAAGTTGCCTGGGGGTGGATGTGAGGAGATCGTCGCCGCGAATCACATCTGTGATGCCCATCAGGGCGTCATCGACAACTACGGCGAGCTGACACGATATCACGCCGTCCGCGCGGAAGACAATAAAGTCGCCGCCCTGCCTCGGATCGCAAGTTTATGGACCCTTGACGTGATCGACAAAATACAGTGATGACTCCGTGACGGCGAACCGGAGGGACGGTGTCTTCCTGCGTGCGCGATCCGCCCGTTCCTCTTCCGACAGATGACGACACATCTGCTGAGCGTATTCGAGGCGACACCTACCTGCATCGATGTCCTCGATCCGCAAAATGAACGATCCGCCCACGCTGCGCTTATGAAGCCACGACATGACCGCAGTGAACGCATTGCCGATATGCAATTCTCCTGTTGGACTCGGGGCAAATCTGCCTCGACGCATGGTAATCCCTTCTTGTTCGATTTTACATCTACAGCCACCAGCTGTGTGTCGTCCACAGCCGGTGCGTCACAAAATAGAAGCGATCCTATTTTAGCTTGGTAGACCCACGAACGCGCAATGTGGATGGGAGTTCAATGAGTTTGGGCTTTGCTTTTAAACCTTTAATTCTTGCAATCACACGTTTCGCTGCTTCTACCCCTACTTCGTACGAAGGTTGCTCAATCGAAGTGATCCCCGGGGGCACCAACGTGGCCCATTCCCAATCATCATATCCGCACAACCCAATGTCCCTTGGCATGTGTAAACCTAGCTCTGCGATAGAACGCAGGACGGCCAAAGAAACCACGCCGTTCACTGCAAAGATAGCTGCGGGACGACCGTTTGTCCGCTGACGAAAATGCTCTATGGCCTTGCGGACCCCCTGCGAGTCATTCGTGTCAAGTTCATAGACAAACGGAGCAGTGTTCGGTTCGAACTCAAAAAAATCCAAGTAAGCTTCAAATCGCGTCCGCCGGGCACTGTTCCTGCCAATCTGTTGAGTGAAGAACGCCACATGTTCAAACCCAGAATCCACGACATGTTTTAGGGCATTTCTTGTCATGCTGTAGTTGTCATTCGTGATGGTGTCAAACTCCAAATGCTCCATTGCTCTGTCCGCCAAGATGATAGGGATACCCTGGTGACCGAGTTGGGACAACAAATCGTCGTTCATTCCAGTCGTATTGACAATTAATCCCTCGACCATTTCACCCCCGACAAGCGACTCAAGATAGTCGCGCTCCTTCTGTGGGTCTTCGTCGGTGTTCGTGGTGATAATCTGATAGCCTCGTTCGTTACACAGGTCACCGATACCCTTGACCAGAATAGACGAAAATGGGCTGGCGATATCCGCGACGACAACGCCAATCAATCCGCTTCGATTCGATTTTAGACTTCTGGCGAAGTTATTGGGGCGGTAATTCAGCTCGTCCACAACCCGCTGAATCCGGTTGCGCGTCTCTTCGGACATATACTCGTATTTTCCGTTAAGAAAACGAGAAATCGTCGTTTTCGACACTTCGGATTGGCGAGCAACCATATCGATGGTCGGCTTGCGCCGCTTCGATGTCATCTCGCGTCACGAACTTCTTGCCCAGACTTTGAAATGGCTTCCCACAACCCGTTCAAATATGCGGCGCCCATCGCCCGATCGAATAAGCCATACCCGGGATTTCCCGTTTCGCCCCATACCATTCTTCCGTGATCCGGACGAACTGGAACCGTGACCCCAGCTTCATGCATGGCCTCCATCAATTCGTACATGTCCACCGATCCGTCCCGCGACAGATGCCCGGATTCATAGAACGATTTGTTGTCCGTTCGCCGTACATTGCGCAGGTGAACAAAGTGAATTCGCCCTTTTCTGCCGAAGTGACGCATCATGGCGGGCAAGTCGTTCTCTGCGCTTGCCCCAAGCGATCCGCTGCAGAAGCAAATGCCATTACTCGGATCATCGTAGATGGACATGAGCCGGTCGAGACTGGCGCGATCGACAATAATGCGCGGAATACCAACTACGGGCCACGGCGGATCATCCGGGTGTATGGTCATCTTTTGCCCGCATTCCTTTGCAACCGGCATCACCGCGCGCGCAAAGTACTCGAGGTTCGCCCATAGCTCCTCTGGCGTCATGTTTTGGTAAAATCGATACATTTCCATGAGTTCGTCGCGTTGCGAACTAAAGTTCCAGGCGGGCAACCGCAACCGACCGGATAACAACGCTTCTTCGTCCACTTCGTCGTCCTTGTATGCGAGTGTCGTCGATCCGTCCGGCAATCGATATTCAAGCGACGTGCGGAGCCAGTCGAACATCGGCATGAAGTTGTAACAGACCGTGTCGATACCCGCGCGCGCAAGGTTTCGGAGCGTGTTTTGATAGTTTTCGATATAGCGATCCCGCGACGAGCGTCCCATTTTAATGTCCTCGTGCACAGGAACACTTTCAATCACGGTCAGTTCCAGTCCCGCATCTTCCACCGATGTCTTTAAGCGTAAGATTCCGTCAAGCGGCCAAACATCGCCTGCCGGAACATCATAGAGGGACGTTACTATCCCCTGCATGCCCGGAATTTGGCGAATTTGCTCAAGCGTGACGGGATCTGTATCTCCATACCATCGAAATGATAACTTCATTTCGTGTTCACATCCTCTTCATTTTCCCCGCGACATAACGGAGCTCAGTACGCTTTCGACACGCTGGGCAATCTTGTCCCAGTCGTGATTTTGAATGTCTGCCCGCGGGAAAAGAGCACTTCCCATCCCGACGGCCAGCGCACCAGCCGCAAGAAAGTCCGCCGCATTTTTTCGGAAATCCCGCCGGTGACCATCATCTTCAGATCGCCGAACGGGCCAAGTAAATCTTTGATGTAACTTGGACCCATGGTTCCGGCAGGGAACACTTTGACGACCTCGGCTCCAACTGCGCGTGCGTTTTGAATTTCCGTTGGTGTGAGCACACCCGGGATCATGAAGGTTTCGAGTGTCCTCGCACGCTCCACCAATTGCGCATCAAAGTGTGGACCAACGAGAAATTCCGCCCCGGCCTTCACGGCCTCGTTCAGCTGGGCAGTTGTCAAAACCGTTCCTGCACCGATAGCCACCTTGTCCCCGAACCGCTCTCTCAGCGAGGCAATGGTCTTGATGGCTCCGGCCGAATCGAGTGTGATTTCCAAAGCAGAGATTCCGCCCTGCACAAGTGCTGAGACGACGTCTCCCACAACTTCCTCTGGAACTTTCCGAACCACCGCAACGATTTTGACATCACGTAAAAAATTCCCTAGATCAGTGATATTCACCGCGCAATTGTCTCCCTTCCATCCAGATGATTCATCGCTTCTTCAAGCATGGGATAACCACTCGAGTCACCGGCACTGGCAATGGCATATGCTCCGACGACAGCCCCCAGGTAAAGAGCGCGTTCGATCTCCCAGCCGTTAACCATCCCCGCTATCCAGCCTGCATTGAATCCGTCTCCGGCGCCAACCGTATCAATGATTTGGTGAACCTGTAAGGCATCGACGTGGGCGACTTGGCCATTCTGCGAAGCGGTGGCTCCACGAGCGCCTTCCTTGAGAACGACTCCGGCCCCCCGAAAACCCTGTCCTCGAACATATTCCTCAACGACACGAGCATCGGAGGTGCCGTACAGTGCCTCCGCCTCTGTGTCACCTAGTAATAACCAGGTGACGTAGGGAACTAAATCACCGATTGTCTGTTTCCACGCCGACAGATCAGCCAGTTTCAACCGTAGATTAACGTCAAACGAGATTGGAATCTGTGAATCGTATGCCGTGTGCAGCAGTGTGATCGCCTGTTCCCTTGTCTTCTCACCTATCATCCAGGTAATTCCGGTTGAATGCACCCAACCAAACTCGCTCTGTCGCAGACCCTGGAACAGTTGGTTCGTGTCCCAATCACCTATGGCCATGGGCGAGGCGGATCGATAATAGAAAACCTGGGAGTCACCCATGAGCCCGGACCATTGTTTAAAGAAGAGACCCGTCGCCCCTTTTTTGCCTTGCTTCAAATGGTCAACGTTCACTCCTTCCGCGAGCAATGTACGTCGAATGAATTCTCCGAACGGATCTGCTCCAACACTTGCAGCATAAGAAACGGGCACGCCCAATCTAGCAACACCAATTGCCGTGTTTAATTCCGCACCCGCCGCGTCCGTTTCAAATTCGCGAACAAGGGACAGACTCCCACGCGAATGTGGTACACAGACAACAAGGGGTTCCCCAAATGTGAGGACCGGTTTTACATGCGTAGGCCGTTCCAATCGTATGCCCCCTTCCGTTGAGCCAATAGGCTTTGAAAGTCCAACTGACTCGTCCACATGTGGTGATTCTTAAATGGTCATAGCCGTGAATCCGCCGTCTACGGGAATTAAGGCCCCTGTAACGAAACTAGAAGCGGTGTCGGACGCCAACCAAATGGCTGTCCCTTGCAGTTCACGCGCGTCCCCTAGACGCTTCATAGGCGTATGTCGAATAATATTGTCTACCCGTTCTTGCGTTAAGATTTTCCGATTCTGTTCAGCTGGAAAAAATCCCGGGATAATGGCATTAACACGAACCGTCGGTGCTAATTCTCGGGCTAAGTACTGTGTCACGTTGTTCAGTGCAGCTTTGGATGCGGAATATGCGAAGACACCAGACAAAGGGGGGCCAGATGACACGGACGAGATGTTGATGATCGATCCGCCTCCGCTGTTCAGCATATGCTGGCCAACGATTTGACTCGCCATGAAGATGCTTTTCACGTTCACCGAAAACACACGGTCCCACTCTTCATCGCTCACCTCAAAAAAAGGTGTTTTGCTGTTCACACCCGCACAGTTGACGAGAATGTCGATTGTTCCCGCCCACTCGATGACTTTATCTGCCATCTCCGCGATGGTCGACCGACTCAGGACATCCACTTGAAAGGCGCGAGATGAACCCTCAGCCAAACCAGAAACCACTTTCTCCGCTTTCTCCACGTCTCGACCAGCGATAGCCACTTGTGCCCCGTGGCTAACCAATCCCGTAGCAATGGCGCTGCCAAGAACACCGTTGCCACCGATGACGATCGCTGTCTTTCCAGTCAAGTCAAACACGCTCAGCCCAGCTTTCACCCTATATTTGTTCTCAACGCATTGATTACAGATAGTTGATAGCGAACCTATAAACAGTTCGAGGAGCAGAAACCGCTTGCACGGGTTAGAAACCGATACACAAAACCTCTCGCGTTCAATATAACCACGACAAAATAGTTCGTCAAGTTCGGCATTTTCGATAATAGCATGATTGTCTAACCAGACTGGAAAAATCAACAATCCATCTATCTCGGTTTAAAATTAAATATTTATTGTTTTCAGACTATACAAATGATAGAATGCCATTCATGTACGGCTTTTGTTAACCGATTTACAGAGAGCGGAGGTTAGCTATGAAGTACAATCGAGTGGGAAAGAGTGTGTTGAACGTATCGGCTATCACGTTTGGATGCTGGGGAATTAGGTGGCGGACAGTGGGAAAAGCAAAGTGACGAAGTGAATATCCAAGCCATTCAAACTGCCTTTGAATTAGGTATTTCATCGTTCGATACCGCCGAAGGATACGGCAATGGCCACAGTGAAGAAGTCCTTGGTGAGGCCTTACAAGGCAAGCGGTCAAAATGCGTTATAGCCACCAAAGTCTCCCCTTCGCACTTGCGGGCAGCGGACGTACGTAGATCGATTGAAGCGAGTCTCAATCGACTACGCACCGACTACGTCGACATCTACTATATTCACTAGCCGAATGACGAAATACCGCTCGAAGACACGCTAACCGAATTTAACTGCCTACAAGACGAGGGACTCATAAAGGCAATTGGCTGTTCAAATTTTTCCCGTGACCAATTAGAGAAGGCCATGTCCATGACAAGCGGCGAGCTTGAGACACTGGAACGTGTCAGCCGGGATGTCATCACATCCATCGACGGTACATTTTGAAGAAGAATTTGCGACTCGGCGCATCTACGGGAAAAAACAACGGCCACACCGTATTAGTGTGGCCTTTTCTGCGCCGCATATCGTGTTTCCGTTTAACCTCAGTAAGCGCCGGCACCTGCTCCATAAGGCACGAGCAGAATGAACAGGACAAAAATGATAAGGAACACAACTGCCCACTGGGTATATCCACCAAATGCTCCGTACATATAAGCACCCCCTTGCGTCAAGGATGATTCTACATTACTCAGCATGAGACAAAAACGACTGGGTTCCTGTCACGTGATGTCACCAGAAGTCGTTTCTAGTTCGAGGAAACTGTATTGTAAACTAGTGAGGAGTCACGCCGTTTTCATATTCAGAGGAGGGATTCTTTGTGAAGTATAATTTACTAGGTCGCAGCGGTTTGTCCGTTTCCGCACTGGGTCTTGGCACCAACTCCTTTGGGTCACGAGCCGACGAGGAAACGTCTATCCGCATCTTGCACGAAGCCATCGACTCCGGTATTAACTTCATCGACACTGCGAATGTATACAGCAATACGGAATCCGAACGCATAATCGGGAAAGGACTTTCAGTCGGCAAGCGCCAACAGGTCATTCTGGCGACCAAAGTTGGAATGCCTCGTGGCGAGGGACCAAATCGCGGCGGATCGTCACGTCGTGAGATCATGGAGCAAATCGACGAAAGCCTTGAACGTCTGAAGACCGATTACGTAGACCTGTACCAAATACATACACTTGACAAGAACACCCCCATGGCGGAAACACTGAGAGCCTTGGACGATCTCGTCCGAACCGGAAAAGTCCGTTACATTGGCGCGTCCAACTACGCTGCGTGGGAACTGATGAAGGCCCTCTCCATCAGTGAGCGTGAGCACTTGGAACGGTTCGTGTCCGTCCAGCCGTGCTATTCCTTGGCGGATCGGACAATTGAAGTGGAACTCGAGCCGCTGTGTCGTGATCAAGGAATTGGCATTATCCCTTACTATCCGCTCGCAGGCGGAATCCTCACCGGGAAATACGCAAATGGTCAGGCACCGAGTGGATCTCGCGTGGACAAAGATCCGAACTTCAAAAAGAGATTGGACAACGACCGGATCCAACTCGGTAACGAGGTTGTCGATCTCGCAACCAGCCGAGGATGGACCGCGGGCGCACTGTCCCTTGCGTGGCTCATGCATCGCCCTGCGGTATCAACTATCATCGTGGGTGCGTCCCGTCCGGAACAAGTCCAAAGTAACGCTGCTAGCGTGGATATTGATTTGGACAGCGAGACGATTGAAAAGTTAGACGCAATCAGTGAGCCGTTCCGGTACGGCCAGCCATTCGCAACCTTCCGTCCGCTGGCCTAAGTACATGTCCGAGACTCCTGTTGGCAATGATATAGACAAATGCATGACAGGAGTGACACGATGGACATCGAACGCGCCAAGGAGATTGTGGATTCACCTGAATACATTACCGTCACATATAATGGGACGCCCGTGCATATCGATCAAATTTTCGAGTCAGCACCATATGCGGAAGTTCGCTATGAAAATGGCTCTGTGACGAATGCCCTCGTAAAGGAACTGAAAGAGGAGCGCAGCGTGCACTAAGTGCGCGCTGCCTTCAATCTGAATGAATCACGCAACGTTCGCCAGTCATATGGGTTTCAGCACCTGGGACGACCTTCTTCGAGCCTCCGAATGTATCGCCTTTGAACCGGGACGCGCCTGGTACGTAACGGAGACCAACACGTGGTATAAATGGGTTGTGTGGAACACGAACTACGACATGTACTACAACCACAAGACACGTGAAGATGCCCTCAAATCTATGAAGTGGTTGTTTGACGAATTACATATCCATATATCGGCTTGGTGTGCACCGGAGGTATATGATCGGATTCAATCAATTTTCATGGGGCAAATGTCTAACTCAGTTCGTTAAAGATAGTGGATGGTCAGCTCACTTCTCACTAAAAAGCGCAAGTTAACACCAGATTGTCCGAGGCCTTTCGAAATATAGAAGGGCCCTTTTTCACATCGGTGCAACCCTTTATAGATCCCCGCCGCTGCCAAAGGTCCCATGTCTTTTAACTTGAATAGAAACGGGATCGCGAACTGCTTGCCGTGTAAGTGGCCCGCAAACAGGTAATCAAATGATTCCTTCATATCGAGTATGAGTGTTGGATCGTGCGTCATGACGACAACTGGTTTGTCCCGGGAAACACGTCGGAGTGCTTCCTCGTCGTGATGGCCTGAGCAGAAATCGTCGATACCGACTAAATGAAAACCATCTAGCGTGATCGCTTCATTTTCCAGCACCGTGATGCCATAACTCTGCAAAAGCGCTCTTAGCTCGTGCGGCTTTTTTAAAAAGTAGTCATGGTTCCCTAGGACGGCATAAGTAGAAATGCCGGTCCCTTGAAGCATTTTCAAATACGGAACCAAGAGGACAAACGAAGACGCCTTATCAAGAAAGTCTCCGGTCAGACAAATGATGTCAGGCTTCTCCTGACGAATCATGGACCGGAGCTTCGAAGGGCGGACGCGACAGCGTTCCACGTGGAGATCGCTCAATTGCAAGACGGTGAGCCCTAGCCCAAGTGGCATGTCGATCCGCTCGATTTTCAGCCACTTCGTTGGCACAATACACGTGAGGTACACTACAGCCAATATCACTAACAACACAATAAACCACAGCACGATAGCAGCACCTCGTCAGCGTTTACTACAGCTTATTGTGCTCGTCCCCAAAACATCCCTACTTTTTCGTCCCCGACGGGTTTCCCTGTTTGCGCCACTCTGCAATGACACGCCCTCGTTCGCGCCGAAGTGCATCGCCAAACTCTTTGCCAGTTGCGTCGGTTTGGATACTGCGACCTGTTACGTTTTTGATCAGCTCCCACATGTGCGGCATAGACTCCGCATTCGGACTGGGTGCCGTTGGATCATTTCGGCCCCGCGTATCCGCCAAGCCCACCATGGCGAACCCGTCTACACCGAGTGGATTGCGATTTGCCTCCGTCAGCAAGGTGACTACGTTCTGCGGCTTCATGCGGTCAAGGATATGAATTTTCATGTGGTGTTCCGTGGCAAACAGTGCAGCGTTTGTCCAGTCACTCGGTAACTTCAAACGCGCACACAGCCGTGCAGTTAGCGGCACACCCGCTGCCTCATGTCCATGGTGCGCTGGCCATTTGTGCCTCGGTGTGATGCCCTTCCCCAAGTCGTGAACTAACGCTGAAAATCGCACCTCATCCCGATCCGTCAGCATTGCCGCAACATCCAGCACCTGCATGGTATGCTCGAACGCATCGCCTTCCGGATGCCACTTCACCGGCTGCTCAACACCGACGAGTTTAGCCACCTCGGGAAAGTGCACGTCCAGTACGGAAGCCTGAAGCAGTGCGCGGAAAAATAGCGACGGTCGCTCCGTCTGCAATGCCTTCCGCAGTTCCTCGAAGACGCGCTCAACACTCAGCGTCCGCAATTCATCGTGCAAGGCACGCATGAACCCAATCGTTTGTCGTTCGATACGAAACCCGAATTGCGCGGCAAACCGAGCAGCTCGGTAAACGCGCAGCGGATCCTCAGCGAACGCGCGCGAAACGGCGCGGATAATCCCGTCATCGATGTCGCGGCGGCCTCCAAACGGGTCAACGATCTCGTTTGACAGGACATCCATCGCGATTGCATTGATGGTGAGATCGCGACGCATCAGGTCATCTTCAATGCTGACACTGGGCGATGAATCCACTTCAAAGCCTTGATGGCCGGTCGACACTTTTTTCTCCGTTCTCGCGAGTGCAAACTCTGCCACTTCCCCAGCGATAGGCATGCGAAAAACTGGAAAAGCTTGACCGGCTAAAAATGCGTCGGGAAACAGACGCTTAAATTCCTCCGCCGACAATCCCGTCACAGCGTAATCTCGATCCTTGAAGTCTTTCCCCATCAACTGATCCCGCACACCACCCCCAACGAAATAGAGTCTGCCCCCAGCCCCCTCTATCCTTTTTCCCGCGTCCTCTATGTTCATCTGTTACACACCACCGTTCAACATCCATAACTGCGTGTCCATCAGCCATGTGAGGATCCGTTCCGTGTCTGGCTCATCCGGCAATTTCGTCTCTGCCAGTGCCGCTTCGCACTTTCTGTTCATTTCCTCAGCGAATTGTTCAACTTGCTGCAAGCTCCATGCACCGTTTCGGATTTCCAACAATTCCTCCGCGTCTGGACGCCCCACTCGAATGACACCGTCCGTCAAAGCCTCGTATCCCATCCGGTACAACCGAACCAAGTGCATCGCGTTCTTCGTATCGTATCCCCACTTATCGATAAGGTCCCGATGAACGCCATGATGCCCACCCGGGTTACGTAATTTTTGCATTTGCGCGTGAGCATATCCTGTAAATGTCGTATATACCCGCTTGGACAGAAATGACCGACGCATCTCACGAAGTTCAGAGCCCACTTTCGTCATTTTGACAATCGCGTCATCCGGAGCAAACAACGTATCCAATATGTTCGGATTCGCACCCAAAGCGAGCTTCACAAATTTCGGTAACGTGTACAAAACAATGTCAGGTTCATGTCGAACGATCTGCGTGTTCCATGACTCTAACCCTAACAGCATTTCTCGCTTCGCTGGAATAATCCCTCGATAATCGACGTCGCTCGCAGGAGAATGTGTCCCATACACTCGCGAGCCCGCCAACACGACAATCAAAGCCTCTTCAAACTCGCTATTGACCATCATATCACCTCATTCCACTCCCAAATCGATATCCAGATCACGTAAATGTGCCTGAATAGTCCAGGCTTGCCATTACATACGATGCAATAACTCATGGAAGGGATGGTGCATAACTTTATGTCATTTGACCCGGAAATGTTTGAGTCCAACGAAGTCACCATGCAGTATCTACATGACATCATTGACAAGCATAGCGTTTCGATGGAAGAGCTTAGCAGGCGACTGCACAAAGTTGAAACACTCTTATCGCGTATGATCGAACACATCAGCCAAAATCAACCAAACCTTTGAACTGGCGCCCTCGTATGAGGGGGCTATTTCTCATCCCTGCGATTTGCACGCTCGGGACCTCTAACCAGTACGGTCCCCAACGCTCCTCTCACACTTGTATGGCCCCCGTGCTTCCCAAATGATCACGTAGCTCTCATCTCAAGCCGACACCCCTCCCACGGCACGCTATCAGCCAAGTCAAAAAAATACCTATACATTGCCGGTACCGTGTCGTAACATACCGCATGGAGGCGGGAGCGTGTGCAACGTATATTTAGCATTTATTATTTCATCTTTTTCGTCGCAATGGCCTCATCACAACCCTTTCTAAGTCTCTATCTAAGCGGAAAAGGGCTCGGCAGCCCAGAAATAGGGTTGTTGCTTGCCGTTGGAGCCGGGGCTGGGATTTTCGCGCAACCGATGTTGGGATACATCAACGATCGCACCCGTGACCCCCGCCGCATCCTCCTCACATCAGCTATTTTGTCACCGATTATGTTCGCCGGGTATTCCTTGTCACGGCAATTCTGGCCACTTTTCGTCGTGTCAATTCTCGTAGCCGTCGTCCAATCATCGGCCCCCATAATGGACGCAATGGCCGTACAAGAGGGCGCACGGTCGGGGTTTTCGTATGGCCAAATCCGGCTGTGGGGCGCGCTCAGCTTTGCACTGACCACCATCGTCGCAGGATATGTCTACCATGATGTCGGGATTCAAGTGTCGTTTAGCGTGTACGGGGCTCTCTCACTAATCCTCATAGTTGTAGTCTTGTATCTGCCAAGGGACAGCGTATTCGAACGGCCGAAGGAAAATATATTCCACGGAGTTTGGAATGTCATGCGCAACCCGCCCTTAATCATGTTCATTGTCATTTGCTTTATCCTGTCGACCGCCATCTCGATAAACAGCAGCTTCTTACCACTGTACTACGAAGGTTTGCACTATCCCATGAGTTGGGTAGGTGCTAACTTCACGGTTGCTGCCCTTGTCGAAGTTCCGTTATTTTACATTTCAGGTAAACTCATTTCACGCGTCGGACCTATGCGCGTCGTCATTCTGGCGAGCCTGTTGTTCACGGTGAAGTATGTGATTATGGCGTTTGCACCCGGTGCAGTGATCGTCATTCTGGCTCAAATTCTTGACGGAGTCGGTTATGCACTCTACTGGAGTACGGGAGTACAGCTCGTGTCCGAACTTGCCCCAGAGGGGCGTACAGCGACAGCGCAGACATTGTACGGTGCCATTGCAAGCAGTCTGAGCAGCGTCGTTGGTTCGAGTGTCGGGGGTCTCATCCTCAATAGAGTTGGGCCTGTTGGTCTGTATGTATTCACAACTGGCCTAGGAGCTCTGGCAATCGTGGGCTTTCTCGCTTTTGCTCGTTTTCGTTTTCTCGTCCCCCGAAAGTCTGTTGAAAATTGTTCGGGAGAAGCCGTGTGAGTATCCGTGCAGAGTGCGATTTTCATTGAGGCTTCACGAGAGAATTAGCAACCTGAACAAGGTCGTTCTGCGTCAGATTCATCGGACCAACGATAACCATATTGACTCCACTCGTAGTCGTCCATGTTATGGCATTACGGTTAGAACTCCCTCCGTCAACGAAGGAAACAGCAGAACCTCCATTAATGTAGACTGCTTGCGTGCCATCGTTGAGAGTAACTTTCACACCGTTCTCTGCCTTTGCAATATTTGGATTTACATACTTCATGCCGACGGATTCGATGATCTTTAACTGTGTACTGCCATGCGCATATGTCAAGGTGAATCTTCCAGTATTTTGCTTGTGACTACCTTGATACGTTTTTACATCTTCACCGACGGCACTTTGTGTATCCCACTTAAATGGTACAGTCTTCGGGACAAGGGCAGTGAACGGCACAGCAGATCGTGCTTTTGGGAACCCAAATGTCTGCGTTTTTATCAGGTCTGGCGCAGTTCGTACGGGCACGTTAAGACTTTGAAGAATCTGTTCTAACTGGGTTGCCTTAAACCCACTATTGGTTGCGACAAGATAAAGAATACCTTTGTCAATCATGGCTATCCCAATCCTGTATCCAGGCACATCATGCTTATAAAAAGTCTGACCGTTTTCCTGCACGGACTGCCAAGCGACAGTCCCGATTCTCGGGGGATTACTCGAGTCGATCGCGGTTTCCATGATTATGAAGGACTTTCCTGTACCGTCTGAAGCATTGTAAGTGACGTCAAAGGCCGTATCGTTTCCCCAGGTCTCCATAACCCGCGGATCAACTTTTCCCCAAGGAGGATTCACATATTTAAACACATAAACCCCACTTTGGTTTAACTGGAAGTGCTCACGGGGCAGCACAGGCTGAAACCCCATAAGATTGCTATATTTATATGGAGGATTCGGGACCTCTGAAATGGAGTTAGCCGTTTCGTTTTGAACAGTATTTGTACTGCATCCATACAACAAAAACATAGCACCAACGACACTGACAACTAACATACTTCGCTTATAAATTCGGATTTGTAACCTCAGTTGAGTCCATATAATTGGTGTAAATTCAGTGGACGCACTGGGTGACATAAAAAGTGCCACCTCGTCCCTCTTTGGTAGAATCAGTGTGACAGCACGAAACTACTGGGAGGAATGCGAGAATGGCACAATACAAGATTACCGTGGATGAAGATATTTTGAAAGGGTTATTCACTGGGGATAAAGGCATGTCCCAACTGTTAGAGCAAGTCCTGAATCAAGTCCTGAAAGCACAAGCTTCAGAGCAATTGCAGGCGGAGCCGTATGAACGTTCTGAGGAACGAAAGGGATATCGTAATGGTACTCGCCCTCACCCATTGACCACCCGGATCGGTACCCTCACCCTTCGTGTCCCACGCTTGCGCAATGGGAGCTTTTCCACAGAATTGTTTGCACGGTACCAACGCAGTGAGCAGGCTCTCTTGTTGACACTTGTAGAAATGGTCATCAACGGTGTATCCACAAGGAAAATTTCCGCAATCACTGAGGAACTGTGTGGAGTCGACTTCTCGAAATCCACGGTATCGGAGTTGTGTAAACGACTCGACCCTGTTGTACAGGCTTGGAATGAGCGCAATTTGAGAGAAACGAGATACCCCTTTGTGTTGGTTGACGCCATCGTTCTAAAGATTCGGGAGGAAGGTCGGGTTCGCTCACGAGCTGCTATGATCGCTACGGGTGTCAACGAGGATGGGTATCGTGAAATCCTGGGGATGATGCTTGGGGACAGTGAGTCGCAGGCGAGTTGGACGGAATTCTTCTCCTGGCTCAAGAGTCGAGATCTAAGGGGCGTGGATGTTGTTGTCTCAGACAGCCACAGCGGGCTGGTAAAGGCATTGCAGGCACAGTTCCAAGGAGCAACATGGCAGCGGTGCCAGACGCACTTCATGCGCAATTTTCTTGATGCTACACCGAAGCATTTGCATGACGAACTGTACGGAAAAGTACGGGCTATCCTGGACGCACCTGATGTGGCAACGGCGCGGTTGTTGATGAACCAGGTGGTCTCGGATTACAGCGAGAAGGCACTCAAGGCAATTCAAATTCTCGAAAATGGATTTGATGATATTACGGCAGTTCTGTCCCTGCCCGAACGCTACAGAAGGCGTCTACGAACGACAAATGGCATGGAACGTCTGAATGAGGAGATACGCCGACGTGACCGAGTCATTCGGATCTATCCCAATCGCAATTCCGTGATCCGTCTAATTGGTGCGTTGCTGATGGAGATGGACGAGAAGTGGCAGTCGGGGCACAAATACCTCGACATGAAGGAATACTTCACATGGCGTGAGGAACAGAAGAAGCAAGCACAACAACTTTCAAAGGTTAGTCAACTCAGGTAACTTAACACTGAAACTACCGAGGGACGAATTTACACCACATTTCGGACTTGATCGTAACCTCCCCTTCCATTCTTATACATATTCCACATCACAACCTAGCTTCCTCGCTCCATAATCTTTTAACTTCCACTAATTCCTGACCATCAAATTCCATTTTATAGACATCTGGTTTAGATGTATGTAGTAGAAAACTTAAATCGTAATGACTATCGTAATATCCCATCATTAAGGTCATTACGGCTCCATGCGTGCCAATTGCTATTTTCTGTCCTTCCTACGTCTTTAGGAATTGTTTTAACACCGTTACTGCTCGGTTCTGACAATCCGCATTAGACTCCGCTCCCGGCAAAGCAAAGTTTGGATCGGAAAACGACCGATTCAATAAAGGCACTAATTCTTCATCAGGCATTCGGATGTCGTCTGCGGAGAAATTTCTTTCTTTGAGATTTTCATAAATTAAAATTTTCTTTCCTGAAGATTGTGCTAACTCCTGAATCGTAAGGATCGCCCGTTGATATGGACTTGATACGAAAACTTCGATCCCCTCAGTTTTCAGTAACTCAGTTATCCGACACGCATCCACTTTCCCTTTATTGGTAAGCCCCCTTGTTCTTTCAGTCCCTTTCGTCTTTGGTGATTCGCCATGCCTCACCATGTAAATATAGGTTTTCATAATTACCCCTCAAAGTTCTTAATTTGTTCTGTTTGTCCATACTTGGTAGAACTAATAGGTTCTTTCACCAGCATTCGTTGAAGATATTGCAGTTTCAGCTCAGGATGATGGTCTTTACTTCGAATGTACTTTTGTAAATCCCGTATGGTCACGTCAGACAACTCTTCATACCCCCCTTTCCTTACTTAAACAATCGCCTTAGTCATCAATCATGAGTATAAACGAGCAGAATGGGCATGTTGGATGGGAAAACCGTACTGGGGACAGGGTTACACAAGGGAAGCGGCAAGCAGACTTTTGAAATTCGAATTCGAGGAACTTAATTTAAACCGTATTTTCGCTTTCGCATTTTCCACAAACCCAGCATTCTCAAGGATTATGCAGAAAATCGGAATGACTTACGAAGGGACTCTTGTTCAACATGTCCGCAAGTGGGACCGATATCATGATTTAGTCGCGTACGGTGTTCTTAAACAGTCCTATCAAGAGCTTATACGGTAATGCAAGAAACATCGCAAAGGTGATGTTTTTTACCACCTTGTGTTGACAATTGACGTGTCCATCACTCTACATTCCACGATTCTGCACCTCAAAGCCCTACCCATTAGTCCCTTCTTAAGGGGGGTACAGGTCGATCTGTTCCAGAAACGTTTCGCTAGGTAATTGGAGAACCGTTTTTAATTTAAGTCACGTTCATTAACTCGGGTTAACCTCTGGACTTCTGAATGATTATACGATTCCGGACGGATAATGCTTGCGTCATTGTCGGCAGTATAACTGAATAGTGACTCTTTTGGAAATTTGAATAGCGGACTAGCTGCACTCCCAACAGTGCGAATAAAAACCAACCTTCATGTTAGGAAAGTTGGTTTCGTAATTAAATAATCGTGTGTTCGCCATCGACAGGAAGCACTGCACCTTGAACAAACCTTGCTCGGTCTGCTGCCGATCGAATAATAGTTACTCTAGTTTTATGGCCTCGACGTTAAGCTCAATTAAGGTGGACCCCTTTGTCAAGACACTGATTTTTTAGTTTAAGTTATGAAGTCTTATTACTGATTTTTCAGATAGCATTGGGAGGGTGTAATGCATTTCGACCCTCTTGGAAATAGATTTCAGCCGGTGTCAGATATCCGAGTGATTGGTGTGGGCGGTCGTAGTTGTACTCATTAATGAATTTGCCAATCTGTTGTCTGGCTTCCTTTGGGCTGTTGTACTCTTGTAGATAGACGTGGTCATACTTCAACGTCCTCCAGAAGCGCTCGGTGATGATGTTGTCGAGTGCCCTGTTTTTGCCGTCCATACTGATTTGGACCCCAGCTTCTTTGAGCAGGTTTGTGTATTGGTCGCTGGTGAAATGGCTACCTTGGTCGCTGTTCCAAATCACTGGTTTGGCTTGGCGTAAGGCTGAGCGGACTGCAGTCAGAACGAATGGCATTTCAAGGGTGTCATCCAATTGCCAGCTCACGACATAGCGTGAGTACCAGTCAATCACCGCTACCAGGTACATCCATCCGTGTTTGAGGCGGATATAGGTAATGTCGATTCCCCAGACGTGATTCGGATAACTTGGTGTCACATTGCGCAACAAGTACGGGTAAATCTTGTGCTTCAGGTTGCGTTTGCTCAGGTTTGGGCCTGGATAAATTGCTTCGATGCCCATCTCCCGCATGCAGCGCTGTACACGCTTCCGGTTTACTTCCCAACCTTCACGTCGCAACATGTGCACGATTTTACGGCTGCCATAAGTCGGGTGTGCAGTGTATATTTCATCGATCTGATGCTTCAGTCTTACCTCATCTTCCGACGGCTGCACGGGCTTATAATAGAGGCTGGATCGGCTTAGGCTCAGGAGATGAGCTTGGGTACGCAGGGGAACCTTTTCGTTCTCTCGCTCCACCATGGACGTACGCTCACTCCTTGTCCGGATTGATGCCACTCTTTTTTTAGCCACTCCAGTTGAGTGGTGAGTTGACCGACCTTGGCGTAGAGTCGTTCGATTTTCTGCTCCTGTGCCTTCTGTTCTTTGACCGCCTTCCGTTCATCTACGAACAAGCTGGACATGTTCTCTAGGGCGACTTTCTTCCACTGGCTCAATTGCACCGGGTGAACACCGTACTCCGAAGCAATCTGCGCCATGGTTTTTTCCTCTTTTAGAATCTCTTGGACGACTTTGGCTTTGAACTCGGGTGTGTACTGTTTTTTCATAGGCATAGTGTAACCCAACTGTCCTCCTATCTGGTGTCCGGATTCTTGGGTCCACTATAGTTCACCGATTTGGGCACAGCTAATGCTTTGAAACGTAATGTGAGGATACTTTTCTACATGAAAGAAGTCCTCGCTCTTCAGCTGTGCATCTCGTTGTGGCTGACGAGTTGTGATACTGTTTGCCTCAATCGAAGCTTGTATCACTATCGTTGTTAAGTCATCGGGGTCAAAACTCATGTTCGCTTCGAAACGTTCGAATAAACCTTTCACTCTATTAATCATTAAATGCTTCACCGAAAACTCAACCGAACTGTGGTCCGGATCAACTTGCCAATTTGCAGTACTCACAATTAAATTCCACCCATACAATAAAATTTGAGAAAGGTCACCCTATCTCGAACGCTACAATGGAACACGGACTAACTTGATCATGAGCAGTCTAGACTGCAGTACGTCCTCCATCAACGGGAAGAATGGCGCCGTTGATGTAACTGGAAACATCGGTCGCCAGGAAGACAATTGCCTCAGCGATTTCATCTGGCGTAGCCGGTCTCCCTGCTGGTGCTTGCGAAGCCATCTGGTTGGTGAATGAATCCCCGCCGGAAATACTAAGTACGCCTTCCGTGAGGGTAGGGCCAGGACTTACCGCGTTCACTCGGACTCCACTAGGTCCATATTCAGCCGCCCAACACTTCGTCAGCATCTTTATGGCAGCCTTGCTTGCACTGTAGAGACTCAAACCCGGTTGGCCATACTCCGTCACCATTGTCGTAATGTTGATGATTGTTCCACTGCCTCGTTTTGCCATTAAGGGTGCCAGCTCGGCAACAAGAAAGTAAGGAACTTTTACGTTTACGCCGAACGTTCCTTCAAAGGTGGATTCGGTTATGTCATGAGTCATACCGAAAGGAGGGAAGGTCGCCGCGTTATTGATCAAAATATCGACATGGCCTTCTCCTAGTTCTAGCGCTGTTTTTGCAAGTAGGCGTGCACTCATTTCGTCATGAAGATTTGTAGACACAAAATCTGCCCGTCCACCCACGGAGCGGATTTCTGCAACCGTTTCTTCACCTCGCTCAATGCTCCGCGCTGCGACGATGACGTGGATACCAAGGTTGGCAAGTTTCTTAGCGGTTGCACGCCCAATCCCGCTAGTACCTCCGGTAATTACGGCTGTAGTATAGTTCGCAACCATGTAAAGTGGTCTGCTGTCGTGTTACCTTCCGTCAAGTCATTCCTTACCGCGACTCCAACAATACAAAAACGCTACTGACACCAGTGTGTCAGTAGCGTTCCAAAATTTTTTCGACTTCCTCACGAATCCGATGTCGGAATGACTCAGGCTCGAGTACGATCACATCCGCTCCCCAACTAAGCACCCATTCCAGTACTTCTTCCAGTTGACGAACGCATAAGATCATATGCAATCCGTCTTGCCGCTCTTCCGTGTATTCCATGTAATGATAGTTCGATTCCTTTACCCTATCTGCGATGGCATGATTAAATCGAAGGCGTACTCGCACGTGCCGATCATCCGGAGGAGTATACTCCCTTAAGTCAAAATGGGCTGGGAGTTCGAATCGGTCGTCCAGATCCATAAGCTCCGTCATTCGGGACAAGCGGAAATGGCGAATATCGTGGCGCAGATCACAGTGGGCCACGAGCATCCACGATCCTTGCACGAGCACCAGTCCATAGGGAGCAACAGTACGAACACTATGTCGATTCCCCTCGGAATCTGCCAGTCTTTTTGCATAATGAAAGCTGATCTTTCGCTCATCTAATATCGCTCGACGGATCTTTTCGAGATATTCTCGTTCTTTTGACGGCGTTACCTTTTTACCGGAGTTGAGCAAGCGCATTGTCTTTCGTACACGAGATGTTTCATTGCGAACGCTCTCCGGCAGGATCGCTTCGATTTTTCCGCGAGCGGCTTGAGCTCTGACACGATAATCATAATCAAATCGTTGTTCGATAAAGTCTGTTCCAATGAGTAAGGTCACAGCCTCTTCTACCGTGAAACTTATCGGCGGCAGGAAATAGCCCTCCATCAAGGAGTACCCTGTCCCTGGGGTTCCTATAATCGGCACGCCCGCTTCACTGAGAGCCTGAATGTCACGGTAGATGGTCCGTACGCTGGTTTCAAATAGGGTCGCCAAATCTTCGGCTCGTGCCATTTTTTTGCGTTGCAGTTCCAGTACGATGGCTAACAAACGGTCTGTTTTGTTCATTGGCTGCCCTCCTCTTGAAACCCTATCATGCCTGTGAAAAGCACAGGAACCCGTGCTCTACAAATACAATAAAAGTACCACGTATACATCGTAATAGAGAAGATGATTTAGCAAATCTGGAGTTCTCGGACATCGATGTGAATTGGCTACGATGCGGGCAGTTATTTGCGAAAGTTAAACTTACTAGAAAGAACACCCAATGATACTTTACTGTCACAAAGGAACGAATTTCCTCTAGGCTGGACGAGCCTTCTGTGGCCTATGGGCCATTAGCCGAACTACGCTGTGGGCGTATCGGCGGTGCGGCTCCCACTGTCGTTCGCGGCGAAGGTGATAATGGTTTCGTCCCTGCCGTCATTAACATTGCCCGGGCCAAGGGAGAGATTTTGCCTACCCAGGTGACGGTTCCAATCGCTGGCCTGCAGTGCCGCGACTCGATGCCGCGCAACTGTTCCGCTTGGCCGCGGCAGCAATTGCGGGTGCATAACTAAACGGATTGGTGATGAGGCTGTGCCTATTCGTGACATCGCCGACGACATCGACCGCTGCTTTAACGTACCGGGGACCGAATTTGCTGCGAGGGGGCACATGACCACTTCATTTGGCTTGCCCCATGATAAAGCTCGATCACGGGCATCGAGCACTCAGGCCCGAAAGCAGCTGAGCGGATCGCGTACTTGGAACAGATGAATCAATTCACTCACTTCTCGCGAAAATGCGGATGGATATCTTCCTTTAGTATCAAAATTCAGAGGATGAGTGAAATTGCAGTCGCCAACATCGTTTCGTTGATGTTTGCGACCACTATTCTCATGATACCTTTGTTTTGTAAGTTCACATTTGTACAGCGATGGAATACTTGGGACTTCTGTCGCCTGTAAAACCAAATTCATGAGGGTTGCCTGACTAGCAATCCCTCATGAAGCGAGTGCAGAACAGTCCGAACCCATTACAACGTGTTACATTTTTTGTACAATCAAGAGACCAAGCAGTATAGCCGTCAACTACAAGGTTGAGCAGAAGGGGCGACTAAAAATGATCGTACTGATAGCGAACTATCACTGCAGACAAGGTATGGGCGATAAAGTCGAGGAAGCGCTGCGTGAAATGATACCGTTGGTCGAGCAAGAGAAAGGATGTCTACAATACCTGGTCAATCGTTCGAAGGACAATCCCGATGTATTTTTGCTGTTCGAGCAATACGAAGACGAGGAAGCACTTGCCAGGCATTCAGAAACGGCGTACTTTCAACGTATTATAAGGAACACCGTTATCCCGTTACTCGATAAACGCGAACGCACGCTTTATACACCTGTGAAACCATAAATTTTCACCGCGGCACACCCGCAGTTTCTTTTTAGTCACTCAAACGATGAATACCATAAGAGAAGCGTGGGTGCGCCGCTAAGCTAAATCATATTACTCCGTCATTTATCCGAGGCGTCCTTACATATGTTATCTCAGTGATTACGGACCTTATTCCATGAGTCTTGATAGACACACGCTAATGTTACATTTGACTGTAAATTGATACTAAATAAGATTTAACCTCTGTTGCTACTTTAGTGCTGGTTAACCTTGGCTTATAAATGTGTGACAGTTTACCTGCTTCAAAAATTGGCGCAGGAGAATAGTTACTCAAGTTGTACGCCATTAAACATTCGCCCCTTTTTGTATAATAGCAGGCAACTCTCATCCGCCAAATCGCGAGTCAAGTTCGATATGCTTTGGATAGCATATTCCGAATTTCAACATCGATCTTTGTCTCATACGCCCTGTTCCAAGCTTCAGTTTCAGCACGTAGAGCTGCATGGATGTCGACCATCGTAAGCCCTCCTTCGAAAATTAAGACTCGAACTTCACCAGAGTTACAAGGAGCTTATTCAGTTATCGCCACGCTCAATATGAATCGCGATCGACATGAGCGGTTTTTACGTTTCCCTAACCCCGAACAATGATAAATACAACAATACTCTTTGCTCTTACTCACATGCATTGGGTTTAACCAGGACAATGCCACCGCCGTGGTAACGCAGATAATGTGCGAGATTCATCAAGTAGTGACCTGTTGGCTCGACGCCCACAACGGGCATAGCCATGGTCCGACTTTAACATATCGATCCAAGCCAATTAGTCTCTCGAATCCATCGCGAATGTTATCAAACTCAACTTTCGCAGAGAAGAATACCGCCAAATCCCATGTGGTATAACGCTTTAGAATGATTCGGATGTCAGTGTTGACAAATTAAAAGCACCGCTCCATTTGGTATAGTGAAAGTGCGAACAAACACTACCATTGGAAGAGGTGCTATCCCTTCATGATAGACCATCAAGCCGAAAATAATCAATTGCCAGCTGAAATTAAACCTGTTTTTCATGAACTCAAGGTCCTCAAGCACCTTCGAAGAGCTGGAATCACTAAGAAGTTCGGTTTCTCCTGCGGATACCTGTTTCAGCTTGTCTTTGTACTTATCTTCCACCATCGAAATTGGTTTCAGCTTCTGGAAAGTGCCAGGGGAGAATTGTATCCTGGCAAGGATGCTGTGTATCGTTTCCCAAATTGCTCCGGATTCGCATGGCGCCGGTTCCTGTTGTCGCTCAGCGCGGAGGCTGTCAACAAAACGGATTCCCTGACCTCCAGTAAGCGTGTCAGTGCGTTCGTTGTCGACGATTCCATGTTTGAACGTAATCGAAGCAAATCTGTGGAACTCTTGGCGCGATTCAAGGATCACGCCCGAAACTGCTACTACAAAGGCTTTCGTATGCTGACGCTTGGCTGGTCGGATGGACACACGTTTATCCCTGTGGATTTCTCTCTGCTAAGCTCTGCCAAATCCCAGATTCAGGGCTTGAGTCAAGCGGTCGACAAACGTACTCACGGATATAAGCGAAGGACTGAAGCCCTCCGGCCAGCACCAGAAATCATCCCAGCTATGCTCGACCGAGCCCTGGCTGCTGGCATGAACGCCTCTTACGTCTTGATGGATAGCTGGTTTACATACGCTCCGTTAATCCAGGCGGTGCTGGACAGAGGATTGGACGTCATTGGAATGGTCAAAGCCGACAATAAGCGATATCTGCATGGAGGGCGTCGCCTCTCCCTGCAAGAGCTGTATTACGCTGATGCCAGCTCAAGGAACGAACAAAGGCATTTTGCGTTCCATACATACTCAGCTCAGTCCAGGTATCCCGGTTCATGTGGTGTTCGTTCGTCATCGAAGCAACAAGAAAGAGTGGCTCGCTATTCTTTGCACGGATACATCCCTCACGGTTGAGGAGATCATCCAGATTTACGGCATTCGCTGGGATATCGAAGTGTTTTTCAAATGCACTAAATCGCTACTCCGTCTGCAAAAGGAGTTTCAAGGGCGTTCCTACGACATGCTCATCAGCCACACGACGATTGTGTTCTCACGGTATATTCTCTTAGCCTGGCAACACCGCCAAGGTACAGATGATCGCACCTTAGGTAATCTGTTTTTAGCATTATGCGACGAAGTGGGTGAACTGGATTGGGCCGTTGCACTTAGCCAACTCGTAGAACTGGTAAACGACGTTGCCAAAAAGGCTAGCAAACGCATTTCAAAACTCATCAGCCGTCAATTACAGCTGTGGATCGATGGTTTACCCAGTTACATCAAGGCATATTTGCCGATTTTGGTCTGAGAAAGTTGAGATAGTAAGCTTATCATTGAATATACATACAATGACAATCTCAGTCATGCCTCAATGTTGTCCGTTGCGTTGATCATGCGGAGGTGGTTTCATGAAGACCTACGATTTCAGGGCATTTATAAACGGCCAGTTGGTCCCCACGCAAGGCCGAAAAGTTCGTCTTCCATTACCCATACCATCCGCGCCTCTGTTGATTATTGCGACTGAGCCCTCGACTTTAAACGTCATGATCGCCGTGACCTCAAATTAGTAGACACGTACCACACGCTCGATCACGCCCACCTTTCAACACTCATTCCATTGTGGTCACTTTCCCCATTCGCTTCATCGTTCCCGGGATACGTCCGCGATGCAAAGCAACGCTGGACCCGAACAGTTCCATCGGCAAAAAATACAACAGCGGGGCAAAATGTTCGCTGATTCGGGGCAAGGGAATGTGGGCGAATGGGAATGTTTCGGCGTGATCGCTTAACAAGACAACTTTGGAACCGTACGTGTAGACTTCCTTGGCCATCTTCGTGACGATGTCTTGTGTCCTGCCACTTGGTGCAAAGAAAACAACGCGGTGCTCGGGCCCCGAGAGTTCAAATGGGCCGTGGCGGAATGTCCCACCGGGTAACGCGGATGCGAAGAGATCGGTCGTCTCCGCTAATATCAACGCGGTCTGAAGTGCCGTTGTAAACATCGGCCCACGTGCCACCATGTGGATTGGCTGGGGATGCGCTTCTTTTGAAATGTCCAGATAGTTCACCACGTCGGCCATTTTCGTCATCAGCCTTGGACTCGTTCGTTCCAACGTATCGGCTAGGCCTTGAACAGTCTCGTCCGTCACGAAGCGTTCCCCGCTGATGGCGTCCACGAACTGATGCAAAGCAAGGAGTGAGTTCAGATACGTCTTTGTTGAAGACGCTTGTTCCTCGCCCGCACACAAAAGCAGCGTATGGTCCGCTAACGACGCAATCGTACTCTGCTCTTCGTTCGTGATGGAGACAATACGTGCAACATGTCCACGTGCTCGCTTGACCAGTTCTCGCGTCTCGTAACTTTCACCCGACTGAGAGATGGCCACTATCCATGTACGCTCATCGATCCCGTCGAATTCGTAGTGCAATACCTCACCTGCTTCCTCAATGCGAAAGGGGATGTGGGCTCGACTCAATCGGGATCGAATCACGTGTCCCGCGTAATGAGAACTCCCCATCCCGACAAATAAAAGCTGTGGCCGGCTGGACTGATAATCGCGAGCCAGTTCCGCCAATGTGGTCTTGTTATGCGCACTTCTGTACAGTCGTTTCAACGCTTCCGGCTGTTCCAAAATTTCTTCCAAGTAGGTGCTCACACTTCTCACTCCTCATGCGAGTAGGCATATAGGAGCCCCCATGAAGCAGAGGCTCCCGGCGAGATCACTTGAATTGGGGAAGATACGCCTCGTTTTCTTTCAGGATGTCTGCGAGCAGCGACTTGGCGACCTTGGCAGAAGTGACCAGTGGGTGGATAGTCAGTGCTTGAAGCGCTGCGTTGTAGTCACCGTGAACAGCCGCGTCGACCGTAAGCTCCTCGTACGCTTTGACAATTTGAATCAAGCCGCGAATGCGTGCGTCAATCGGTGTATCAATCTGCACCGGGTGTGCCCCTTGCGAGTCGATCACGCACTTCACTTCGATCGATGCCGTGTCTGGTAAGAATGGTAGAATACCGTTGTTCGCGACGTTCACAATTTGCGTATCTCGTTTGTTGTTGTAGATGGAGGAAATGAGATTCATGGCAGCTTCCGAGTAGTACGCTCCCCCGCGCTGCTCCAGTTGTTTCGGCTTCACGGTGAGGTTCGGGTCTCGGTAGAGATCGAACAACTCTTTCTCGACACGTTTGACGACTTCGGCGCGCACCCCATCCGTTTTGGACGCCTGTATCTCCTCGGCCAACATGTCGTCCGTCATATAGTAGTAGCGCAAGTAGCTGCACGGAAGCGCACCCAACGACTGGAGGAAGTCCGCGTCCCAACCGAAATCAGGAATGTTCTTCATCGTCATGCCCTTGGCGTCGGCCGCTTTCTGCAAGATCTCGGGCAGAATATCGACACCGTCTACTAGAATTTTGGTCGCCCAGTTCAAGTGGTTGATCCCGACCCACTCCATGTCGATCTCCGCGGCGCTTACACCTGTCAAGTTGGCGACTTGCATCTGTGTGCCAATAGGCAAATTACACAGACCAATGCTTTTTACCTTCGAGTGGTTTAACACAGCTTCTGTATTGATACCGGCCGGATTGGTAAAATTCATCATCCACGCGTCCGGTGCCAACTCTTGAATGTCTTTGGCGATGTCCAAAATGACCGGAACGGTGCGCAGTGCTTTGGCAAAACCGCCGGCGCCCGTCGTTTCCTGACCAATGCAGTTGTACTTGAGAGGAATCCGTTCATCGCGGGCGCGCGCCTCAAGCAATCCCACGCGCAGTTGTGTTGTGACAAAATCAGCTCCCTCAATGGCTCGCCGCCGATCCAATGTCAAATGCACATTGATGGGCAATCCCGACTTCTCGACCATGCGTTTCGCGAGCGCCCCAACAATCTCCAGCTTCTCGCGGCCGGCTTTAATGTCAACGAGATAGAGATCCCGTACAGGCAACTCGTGGTACCTGCGGATAATGCCTTCCACGAGCTCAGGTGTGTATGACGATCCGCCGCCAATTACCGCTACTTTCAAGGCTTCCTTTTTCATCCTTCATGCCCTCCATATGACACAAACTGGTGTTCCATATCCTCTGTCACGGGTAATCCGACGTGGTCCATAGCCAGTAACACCGCCCCAAACACCGGGGCCATCTCCGGTACAACAAGGCGGAACGAGTCGTGGCGCGTCCGAATCTCGTCATCCAGTGCATTCAAGAGATGCATGTTTCTCCCCTTTTGAATGACAGATCCCACGAGAACAATCGGTATCTCCATGCCCTCAAATCCCGCTAGGTGGTCGATGACTGCGTTCGCCGCGACGCCGAGTTCCTCACCGCACGCTCGCAAGATCTGAATGGCCATTTCGTCCCCCTCGTCGGCAGCTTCGTGCAGAAGTTTGCACATGTCTAGCGATGTTTTGTATAGATCGTTGTCCCAATAGTAGGCAAGGACCTCCCCCATATCGCCGAGCCCGTGGTATCTGGGAATCTTCTCGGATAGCGATGTCTTAGGTCCGCGGCGATCCCATGCCCTGGCTGCTGCGCGAAATGCTTCCTGTGCAAGGTAATGCCCACCTGCCGTATCACCGAACAAGTACCCAAACCCACCAATTTGAACCGTATCCCCCCGCAGATTTCGACCAGCGGCGTTCGTTCCCGAACCACAAACAAGGATGACGCCCACGTTCTCTCTGCTTCCTGTTCGCAGCCCCTCAAAGGTGTCGCACACGACATCCCAGTATGCGAAGCCGGTGGTCTCGATGGCGGGAAGCAGGATGTTCAAATCCTTTTGCCGATCCGCCCCCGCCAAACCAAACTCTGCAAACGTAACCTGATGGATAGTAATACCGGCCTCGCGAAGCGCCTCTTCGATTGCCTCGCGGTAACTTCTTAGCGCCTCTTCGATCCCGACCGTCTGATAGTTTCCCGGTCCCCCATGCCCCCGACCGAGCAAGTGACCGGTTTCATCGACAACGACAGTGAAAGTTTTGCTCCCCCCGCCGTCCAAACCTAGAAAGTACTTCATCCAATCACCCTTTCACGCCACCTGCGGTCACACCGTTGACGATATATCGATAGAAGAAGAAGGATATAATGACCGGCGGCAGTGTGGCGATAAATCCCCCCGCGGTCATGAGGCCCCAGTCCATCGAGTGCCTCCCGATAAATTCTTGGATGGCAACCGGTACGGTCTTCGACGCAAATGTTGTCGTGAATGCCGATGCAAACATGAATTCGTCCCAGTTGTTCAAGAGCGTAAAGATGAACGTAGCCGCGAGACCGGGCAGCGACAGTGGAAGAATGATTTTAAACATCGTTCCGAATCGCCCCGTGCCGTCGACTGTGGCTGCTTCCTCGAGTTCCTTTGGCACAGACTGAAAGTAGCCTGACATCAGCCAGATGACAAACGGAAGCGATCCCGCCGTGTAGGCCACCACCAACGCCCAAATCGTGTCGAGCAAAGGTGGTGAATGGTAAAACACCACATGCGTGAACGGTATACCAATGGTAATGCCGTTTCGAAACAATACGTACAATGGCACAATGATGCTGACCGAAGGCAGAATCTGCATCGCGAGTACAGCGAACAGGCTCGTGATGCGAAACGGAAAGTGGAGTCGCGCGAATGCGTACGCCGCAAATACACCGATGATCATCGAAATGAGCGTCGTCAAAATGGCAACCTCGACGCTGTTCAACATCGCGTGCAGAAAATTCGCCCCGTCTGTGCCTTGAAACAAGTGCACATAATTCAGAAAGGTTGGATGATGTGGAATGAGATGCCCATCAAGCAATTCCACTTTATTGGAAAGCGATGACGCCACAAGATAAACAAACGGGGCGAGCGTCACCACAGCCAAAATAATGAGGCCGGTCCACAGATACCCGGATGGGATGATATCACTGCTGCTCTTTTGGATTCTTTTCACGTTCGTCACCTCACGTTTGCTCGTCCATATTCTTTTTCATCATACGAATGTAGACAATGATCAGAGCGAGAATAAAGAGCGTACTGGTCCACGCCATGGCGGACGCTTTGCCCATATAGAAGTAACGGAAGCCGTAATTCATCGTCAGATACGTAACGGATGACGAAGGGTCTCCGGTGAACACCGTCAAGATGTCGTACACGCGGAACGTACCCATGATTCGGAGAACCAACGCCACGATGATAGCCGGCGTCAGTTGCGGAATCGTGATACTCCATACCTTCCGCCAAAACCCAGCCCCGTCCATCATCGACGCTTCATACAACTCGCCTGAAATGGACTGCAATCCAGCCAACAGAAGCAACGTCATGAACGGTGTCATCTTCCAGATATCGGCTACCCCAGCCCAAATGACCGATCCGTCAGTGGAAGCGAGCCAATTCGGATTTGCGTGCTGAGGCAACAGGTGCAGAGCGTGCATAACCACCTGCAAAGCGCCATTTTGCGGCTGTAAAATCCAGTTCCACAGCAGTCCGTTCACGAGTGTGAGTGATGCCCAAGGAATGATGATCATGGCACGGAAAATGGTCCGCCCGCGAAACACTTGATTGAGCAATAAAGCACTGAACAATCCCAGGACCAACTCGATGGAACACGTGAATACCGTGAAATAGATGGCCCGCCAAGTCGACATCCAAAACTGCGGATCAGTTAGTGTGTAGACATAGTTTTTCAGTCCAATAAACCGAGCCGCCGATCCATCCAACAAGTTATAGTGGTAAAAACTCCACACGAGAGACTGGTATATGGGCCATATGAAAATTCGCACTAGCACCAGAATCGTTGGTACCAGTAATAAGATGGCAAACCACATGTCGCCCTTTTGTCGCTTCGATAACTTTGCCATTGGATTCCCCTCTTCGTCAGGGAGGGTCGCAAGTTTGGCGTCCCCCTCAACCTCTTAGTCTTCCGCAGATTTAATGGCTCCGTTGATGCTCATAGCCGCGTCATTAAGTGCCTGACCTGGTGACTTTGTCCCCATTAACGCACTGTGTATATCGGAGGAGAGGATGTCACCCCACACAACATACCCGGGGGCATTTGGACGGTTCACCCCATACTGAAACTCGGCTTCAATTTTGCCCAGGGTGTGGGTTGTATCTGCTGATTCGACCTTGGGATCGCTATAGAGTGACCGCAACGTCGGGTACTGGCCCTCGTCGTTAAACTCGTCAAACTGATACTCCCTGGACGCTATAAACTTCAAAAAAGCCAGTGCCGCTTCTTTGTGCTTGCTATTTTTGAGGAGTGAGATACCTTCCGATCCGGTAACCGCCGCCGACCGAACACTCCCTTCACCAGGCAACAGTCCGACGTCCGTTTGATGAACAACTTTCGACTGAGTGGGGTCATTGAGCGCGGGGTACATTGATTCCCAGTTGCTCATCATAGCAATTTTCCCGGCCGCAAAAGCATTCATGACATCTTCTTCAGTCCACTGCAGGCTCGCAGGGTCCACGGTTCCGCTTTTCATCAAGTCCGTCATATATTGAAGCGCTTTCAAACCACCGCCAGAATTAAATGCCGGACGACCATTCGCGTCGAAAAACTGCCCGCCAAACGAGCCTAAAAAGCCCACATAGTCACACGTCAAGGACTCCGCCTGCTTCCACGACCACGCCGACGCATAAGTCCCCTTGCTTCCGAGCTTTTGCTGAATGATCTTCGAGTCGGTCATAAATTGGTCCCACGTCGTCGGGGGCGAACTGATACCGGCTTCGTGCAGCAACTTGTTATTCCAATAGAAGTGCTTGGTGCTGGAGTACCACGGCACACCCATGATGTCCCCTTTGTATTCGACGGATCGAAGCGAGGACGGTGTGAACTTCGCCTGAACGTTTTTCGGGATCACGTTCGACAGATTCACTGCGATGTTTCCATTGTCGTAGTCACCAGCCCAAATGGTGTCCATCTCAGCCAAGTCGATGTCGCTGGAGTTGGACATTTCCGATGTCATGACCTTGTTGTATACAGAATTGTAGTCGACACCGATATTGCGTACTTTAATCCCTGTTTCTTTGGTAAACGCCTGTTCGATCTTCGGCCGCACTTTTGCAGCCGACCCGGTCATCGTCCACAGAATCGTGACGGTCTGACCTTTCAGCTTCGCGTAATCGATGTTGTTCCAATTCAAGCCTTGCGCGGCAGCGCTTACATCAGCACTCTGACCTGCCGAAGGTGGTGCACCCGGTGGTGTGCAGCCAGCGAGGAACATGAGAATTCCAGTTGTGCTGACGGCGACAAACTTGTATGTCCGTTTCACTGGTTGGCCTCCTTGCTCAAAGCGTGATCGAAATTGGGATATATGGAACGAGAATTGCCCAGTCAGACGACCGGATCATCCCCGCAACTCCACAAGTAAGTCAGATACCTCATTAAGGGCGATACCAACCGCTCCCACTAACTGAATGTCATCACCTAGCGAAGACACTTCGACAATCGGTGATGGAATAGCTATGTTGAGCGCTTTCATAACATTCGGCAACAGAAAGTCCATTCTTCTACCAATTCCCCCGCCAAGAATCACTGCTTCCGGATTGAGCACACCACACAATATACGGATGACGTAGGCGAGCCGAACGACGAGCCATTGAATAAACTCCTCATGCGCATCTGGCTCGCGTAAGATGACCTCAAATGCAGCCTTGACGCTTGTCACATGGCCATCATTGTTACGGTATCGCTTGAAGGTTCGCAAAATGCCTGACGACGACAGATCTTCCTCAATCGTAGGCCCATCCCCGAGACCCATTGACAACAGCCCCACTTCACCAGCGGCACCAAGCGCCCCCCGGAACAACTGCGAGTTCAGCACGAGGCCGCAGCCAAGTCCCGAACCGATGCCCACATAGACAAATGTCCTGTATCTAGACCCGCAACCGTTCCAATTCTCCGCAAACGCAGCGACATTCACATCATTTTCGATGACGATGAGTGCAGACGGGAACAGTTCACTCAATTGTTCCTTGAGGGGCAGTCCCTCCAAATGGGGAATCGCACTGGCATTCACCAACGTTCCATCCTCGCGCACGTTCCCAGGTGCACTGACACAAACGGATAAAACACTCAATTCAGAAAGTTGAAATTCGTCGATCAGCTCCCGAATCGCATCCTGTAAAGCGCACAAAACCCGCGAACCATTCCTTCCGCTCGGCATCCGACGCTTGGTCTGAATTTGAATATGCCCGTTCAAATCGGCCACCGCAAAGCGCATCCAGAACAGTCCAATATCAATCCCAAGCACGCATCCATAAGCCTGGTTGAACTGTAGACGAATGGCTCGCCGACCACCTTGCGACTGCATGGAACCAGTCTCTGTGATCAACTCTTTCTCAATGAGCTCTGCCACAATGCCAGACACAGTCGACTTGGACATCTGCAACCGTGTGGCCAAGTCGATTCTCGACATCGGACCATTTACGCGCACTTCTCGCAAAATGGCTTTTGAGTTGTGCAATTTCATTTCCTGAGCGTTATATGTCTGTCGTACTCCCAAGCAACATCACCCCGGCTATTAGTTCGTACAACGAACGAACTATAAGAGAAATATAGCGCTTACATAGCGGTGTTACAACAATATTTTTTAGTAAATATATGGAATGGTCGGGAGAATGCTTGGGCGGAGCTTTTCGGGTCTGGCAGGGAGTTGAGGTGATGGCGTGATGGAGGTTTGGGTGTGGTTTCCACGGGTTCGGGAAGCTTTGAGACAAACGGGGCGTACCGTAGGCTTGTTCTGGAAGAGTGTGGGTATAAGGCGACCACCGCCCTATACCCACACATCCGGCACGCCAAGCCGCAGTCAACAAGGTACTGGGATTCCGTTATTCCCCGCTTACCCCCTACGGAGTCTCGTATAGATGACTGGGGGTCATGTCGAGCCCAATATCCACCGGTCAGAATCATGAAATAGACAAGGTAAGGGAACCCCATGCCGCTGCTCGTTGCCGGTTCGAGCAAGCTGCGCCGTAAGCGAATGGGGTTCCCTTATTCCGAACAACTAAATACCCCGGGTGCATAAACCGCTGCGAAATTCGACCTATGAGACCTATGCGACAGGCATTCGCCCCTGCCTTACCTGCCTTACCTGCCTTACCTGCCTTACCTGCCTTGTCCGTTGTCCGGACTCTTCCGTACCGGTACCTACCCCCACCAACGTCACGCGTTGTCGGTGCGATAAACCTCGCGAATCACTTTCGGTCCGAATGGCCATTCTTTCTTTCGTCCGGCCCAAATCAAGAAGACAATGATACCTGCGACTGTCCAGACAAGCGCAAGTCGAATGGCCGGCCAGCCAGAGGAATAAAACACGTATGCCCAACCAATAAACGCGAGAATGCTCGGCAATGGATAGAGCCATTGACGGAAGGGACGCTTCAAGTCGGGCTGGCGCTTCCGAAGAACCGTCAATGCGATGATCTGGCCGATGAACTGAACGACGATCGACATTGCCATGAGCGCGTTGATGATCTGCGACAGGTTGAAGAAACAACAGATAGCCATAATGACGCCCATGACAAGCAGCGAAATATGGGGAAACTTCATTTTCGGATGAAGCTTAGCGAATGGCTTGAAAAACAGCCCGTCCACTGCGGCATTGTAAGGAAGCCGCGAAGCACCCAGCAAGCCGGTATAGAGGGACGCAAAGCATGTCCAAATGATGAGTGCCGTAATGATGGTTGCACCTGGACGTCCCCAAACCATCTGCATAAAGAGCGTGCCAACGTTTTGACTCTTCATTGCTGTCTGCCATGGAACCGTGCCGATGATGCCGAGGTTCATAGAGAGATCGATGATGGCGACAAACACAATCGACAAGATGACAGCGCGCGGAATCGTGCGGCCAGGGTTTTTCACTTCGTCGCCGAGATAGCACACCGTATAGTAGCCCATATAGTCGTAAATGGAGATCAGCATCCCCCCACCTAGGCCAAGGAAGAACTTGGACGGGGCAAATGCGTCATGTGGAAACGAGAACGCCACATGCGGATGAAAGTGCGTTACCCCTGCAACAATGACGAGGACAACGGTGAGAATCATACCGCCCCACAACACGGTGGTCATCTTTGCAACAGATTGAATCCGGCGATACAACAACCCTATGGTGATGATGGTGATGCCGACAGCTACCAACTTGGTCTCGAGCGGTGTCATGCTCGGCCAAAAATAGATTAGGTAATCAGAGAGACCAATTGCACCCGTTGACATAATCATGGGCGTGGCGAGTAACGTGGACCAAATGAATAGGAACGGTACGAGTTTTCCTGTTCGGTACTGGAAAGCCTCACGCAGATAAATATACGTCCCGCCTTCACCCGGCATGGCAGATCCGAGTTCACTCCATACCAATCCGTCAAGCATGGCCAAAAGCGCTCCGACAATCCAGCCAAACATCGCCTGTGGGCCACCCATGGTTGTCAAGATGATCGGGATCGTGATAAACGGCCCAGCGCCCATCATTTGGGACATGTTGGTTGCGGTGGCTTGAAGCAAACCAATTCCCCGAACGAGTCCGTGCTCCCTTGTTTGAGACATGCCTATCCCTCCTAAAATTCGTCGTCACACAACCGCTTTCAGGCGGTTGCCTCGATCACAGTTGCCGACCTATACTTGCCGACTATTCAACTTCAAATGATTCGTTTCCAACAGAACAGTAGCTGCCGCCCCAAGCGCACCGGCATTCTCTCCGAGCGCGGCACCGACAACGGTCACCGGAATGGGCATTAAGTCTCGAACTCGGGACTGGATCGCAGACAAAAACGCCTCGCCCGACTGAGCAACACCCCCACCGAGAATAACGACATCCGGATTTAGCAGCGCTACAATGTTCATGAGTGCGTAAGCAACATAATTTTCGACCGTTTTCACAACGCGCGTCGCTAATGGATCCGCTTTCGATGCGGCCGCAAACACTTGTTCCGATGTAATATCTTGTCCATGAAGCAGTGAATCGGGATAATCGGCCAACATGGCTGCAGCCTGGGATTCGATCCCGCTGCCCGACGCCAGTCTATCCAACGCTCCGAAGCTTTCGAGCTCATTTTTACCTTCGGCTAAAGGGTCAACCACAAAGTACCCAATTTCACCAGCATATCCTTGTGCGCCCCGATGGACCGTTCCATTCATCATGATTCCCGCGCCGATACCTGTTCCGACCGTGACGAGGACAACGTTTCGATAATTCGCTCCTCGCCCTTTCCAAGTTTCACCAATTACGGCCATATTCACATCGTTGTCCACAAAAACAGGGCCAGGTAACGTTCTCTCAAACGCCTCTTTTACATTCACGTGATTCCAACCTAACCCCGGGGCTGCGACAACGACGCCGGATTCATAATTCGTCACCCCGGGTGCCCCGACGCCAGTTCCGACAATCTTCTCCCTAGCGATGTCCAAAGAGGACAAAAATCGTTCCGCTTCACTTCGGATGTGTTCTAAGGAATCCACGCCCTCGGCGTGCGACGACATTTTCCTACTCGCCACAACATGGCCGCTTAGGTCCGCTAACAAGAAGATGGTCTTCGTTCCGCCGATGTCGATACCGAACGAATATCTTGCAGTCGGTACGAATCGTAGTTGTACAGATGGGCGCCCTCCACGCTGTGTGGAGTTCCCGGTGCCTACCTCTCGCACCAACCCTTCAGACACAAGCAGATCCACGATCTCCGAAACAGCCGACCGACTCATCTTAAGCTCTTTGGCAATGCCAGCTCTAGAAATAGGCTCCTCCATCCGAATCAGCTCCAAAACAGACGTCCGATTCGCATTCCGAACTATCGTGCCCGTCCTCATCTCAATCACTCCAAACCAGTTTGTTCGGTCTGGCAACAAACAAACAAGATGAACTATACCACCATTCGATTCGTTTGTAAACGGTTTCTAATCTACGACCTGTGTTTTCCTAAAGCTGGATTCAACCCGGGCTATAGCCAGTCATAGGAAACGTAAAAAAGGCCGGGAGCCTGTGACTTGGCTCCCAGCCTTTTTGCGCCTCCCTATCAAAAGGCTGTATCAACCTACACGAATTCCACTGTGTTCTACACTAATTCCCAATAGCAGATAGTTTCTTTTCGAAGTCTTTCGCATCCCCGTCATTCCAGGAACAACAATTTCTGTTGCGCTTTCATCCAAGAGCAGATCGATTGCCTTGGCATCTTTCTCCACAGTGGGACCAAGTTGCGCTTTCCCTTTTTTCTCCATTTCAAACTCTCTGCCCACTCGGAAGGCAGATATTTTTGTCTGATTGGAATTATTCGAATCTGGGTTCACAAAGTACATCCTGTAATCCTTTTTCCGAAGTCCAAGTGTAGAGGCTATGTTATCAGCGATGGACACTAAGAGATCACTAATTTTATCGTTAATTTCGTTTTCGTTTGCTGATCTATCAATTGATTCAACTGCAGCAGCCAACTCATCGCGGTAATACATTACAGGTGACGGGAAGAATTGCTTTAGTTGCTCTTTCCCAACGAACTTTATCCACAAGTATCGGAATAAAAATCGAATGATCAGACCGGTACCGACCATGGGCCAGAACATTGCATTGAAAACTAGCAATTTCCCGAGCGCACTGGTCGGTGCGAGTGAACCAATCCAGAGGTATAGTGGAGATATGTGTTCTTGTCATTCGCCTTTTTTCGGCCGAACAATCTCTTCATCTCCCTTCTGTCTTTAAAGCGTTGACAGAATCGGAAATGATTATACTAGAAGCAATGATTATGACGCCCTTGTCGTTCTATCTTTTATTCTGGTTCGTCGTCCCAGTCCACAGGTGTCGCAGTTACCCTAAACACGGAAAGGCTCTGATCGTTTGGAGAGGCTGGCCCTTGAAATCACAGGATTGTTTGCTTTGCTTCACTTTATCGATACGCTTGCTTACTCGATTCGTCTCAACGCCGTAAAAAATGGTCAATTTGCGCTTTCTACATCTTTGTTTAATACCATCTCTCTTGTTACCCGAGTTTCCAGCACATTGTTTCTTCCAGCAATCGGCGCCTTGGTAGATCATAGCATCCAGTATCACATCGACCCGATATGGCAGTTGCGACAAATCCTATTTGGAGCGACCATTGGGGCATGTGTAGGTGCCGTTTTTATACCGACGTTTTTGAGGATCTTCGGAAAAGCGGTGAATCGGCTAGAAATTGTCGGATCCGTGCCCGCGCTCATGCTGCAAGCATTATCCATCGCAAACATCAGACGGATTCGAAACAGCACGACCGTTCCGCGTCGCACACTGTTGGCAGGGCTAAGGTTCCGCCAAATCCCAAAAAGACTACTCCTGGTCAATATTATGATCACGGCTGTATACACGGTCGGCGTTTTAGCATCTAACTACTCGGCTCTGCTCAACCCACAGCATCGACTGGAAGTCGCACAATCGTCTGGATTCATCAATAGCGTTGGCACAATTTTACTCACCATGCTTGTGGATCCAAAGTCTGCGTCCATTACGGACCAGGCTTTACGAGGTACGCGGCCCTATGGGGATGTCAAAGCCCTCGTAACACTCCTTGTCCTGACGAAGATCTTGGGAACAATTTTGGCTCAATTTATTTTCACGCCGTCAGCACATCTCATCGCCTGGATTTACAGGTGATATTTCAAATAACGGCAAGAAGCGCCACGCCCCTGCGTGACGCTTGTTCACGTGCCCAACAGCAAGCTTTAGTGCACGTACCTTCCGTGATGCGGAATGGCAATGCGATCAAACTCGTGAGCAAGCCTGTCCAATCCATCGGACAGTGGTTGTCCGGACATCGGCCGCCCATGACCGGTGATAGCAAATCGTGGATGAAGGGCCCGCAACTTTCGCACCGATTCCCAGGACGACTGCCAATCGGGCGTGAAATACGCCGGCGGACCGTGGATTTCCCGTGCTTGTGTCAATACGCTCAGCAATGACTCTTGTTTTGTCGTGATGAATGCATCCCCCGCAATGAGCGTTCCGTCTTCATCGCGGTACAGGGAAACATGACCCTCCGTGTGACCAGGTGTGTGAATCCAGCACCAGCCAGGCATCTTTGGCACGCTACCATTTTGCGGTAGTGCGTGAACGCGACGGCCGAGATCGATACCGCCATGCGGAAAAACGGGTGATATGTAAGCCACGAGCCCGCCGCCAACCGTTGGGTCCGGCTCTGGGTAGTCAGCTTTGCCCGTCAAATACGGGAGTTCTAACTCGTGTGCGTACACGGGGACGTCCCAGTGCTGGGCTAGGTCGATGACGGCGCCGACGTGATCGAAATGACCATGAGTGAGAATAATTGCCTCTGGCCGAGCCGACTCACCAAATCGTTCTGCCACAGCATTGAGAATTTGGTCTTTCGAGCCTGGAATCCCGGCATCAATAAGAACCCAAGTTTCCTTTCCATTTTCCCCTGTTTTAACGAAACACACATTCGCGATTTGCGTGCGAATGTAGGACACACCTAAAGCTTCCATGGCGCTCAAATAGGCGTCTTCTGGATTGGTCTGTTCATGCAAGTCCCGTTCCAGTATCTATTCCCCTCCAAGGCCTTGGTCAAGGTAGTTCCTGCTCAACCCTGCCTGATTTTTGTCGTTTATCATTCCCCCACCTAGTCCTAGTATGTGTGCTTTTGTTCAATGCCGGACATTCTAGCAACCTGCCAAACGAGGACAGGCCTAGCGTGTACACCTACGCCAGGCCTGTCTATTGCTTACATAGCTATTCAGTCTTAACGGACGAAAACCTGCTGACCGGCAACCCACGTCGCGACAACGTGTAGTGCCTCGTCCATCATGACGAGATCGGCATCCTTGCCAAGGGCAATCGATCCCTTCGCATTTAGCAACCCCAGTTCCCTTGCGGGCACTGTGGAGGCCATGTGCGCGGCATCCCACATGGTGACACCGACACGGCGTACCATATTGCGAACAGCGGCATCCATTGTCAGCGTACTGCCGGCAAGGTTGTGGCCTTCTTCCAAAACAGCCACACCGCCCTCTACGATCACGTCCAGCTCTCCAAGCTTGTAATGTCCGTCCGGCTTGCCTGCTGCCGCCATGGCGTCCGTGATGAGTACCATCTTGTCGCGGCCTTTGACGCGGTAGACAAGCTTCATCACGTCCACATCGACGTGATGACCATCAGCGATCAGTTCGCAGACGACATCCTCAGACAACAATACGGCACCGACCGTTCCACCCTCACGATGGTGCAGGCCTCGCATCGCATTGAAAAGGTGCGTCGCGTGGGTCGCACCCGCCGAGACGCCCGCCAGCGTTTCCGCTAACGTGCCATCCGTATGACCAATGGATGGGATGATATCGTGACTACGCATCCACCGAATCGCCTCGATGGCTCCTTCGCGCTCAGGTGCGATGGTCACCTTTTTCACCAAGCCCTCCGCGACCCCTGCTAATCGCTCGAGCACGTCTATCGATGGCGGAATGACGAACGCAGGGTTCTGTGCACCACAGCGCTCGGGAGAGATGAACGGCCCCTCCAAATGGACTCCTAGTACCTGCGCCCCGTAGACAGGCCGCCTCGCCGTTTCGCTAGCCGCCTCGACCGCTCGCTCCAGGTCATCTATTGGCGCCGTCAGCGTCGTCGGAAGCCAGCCGGTCGTGCCGTGTGTCGCATGAAAACGACTAATAGCTTCCATCGCCTTGACGGTTCCGTCCATTACTTCGTATCCATCGCCGCCATGGATGTGAATGTCGATAAGACCAGGAAGTACCCATTGCCCATGCGCATCAATGATGTCAATCGATCCGCCAGTGACCGACTGGGGGAAACTGTTCTCTTCCCCCATTTCGCGAATCACACCGTTTTCGACTCGCAGCCAGCCACTTTCAACGACGGTGTCGTCGAGCACCAACCGGGCGTTACGGATGATAAACGTAGACGTTCTCTCTCCCACACAAATCACCTACTCTGCTTTTGGGACAACCTTGAGGACCCAACTGGTTGACGCTTTGACATGTTCTTCAGTGAATACCGATAACCCTGCCACTTTTTGCATGTTGGTGACGATGACAGGTGTGACGAGTGATTTCGCTGTCTGTGTTAATTTGTCGAGATCGAGTCGGACGAGTGGTGTACCGACGTCGACCTGACTCCCTTGTTCGGCAAGCTTCGTGAAACCCTCGCCCTTTAACGCCACCGTGTCGAGCCCAATGTGGATGAGAACCTCTATGCCGTCTGGTGTCGTGATACCGGCTGCGTGTCCCGTGGGAAACAGTTGCGTCAGTATCCCCGCGACCGGTGCAACAATGGTGTCTGACGTTGGGCGAATGGCTAATCCGTCGCCGACCATGCGCTCTGCGAATACCGGATCCTCCACAGCCTCGATGGACATGATGTCGCCGTCAACTGGCGCGTAGATGGTGATCTCGTTTCGCTCGTCGCCGCCATCTGATGCTGTACGCTTGAACAAGTTTTTTAACATGATGCATCCCTCACTAGCCGAATCTGGTTGTTTATTTGTCTCCCACTTGAAGGGTGTGGTTAACCTCGTTTTTACATGAACTGTTTCATTTCTTCTACCAGCATATCCGCCGTTGTACCGACGACCACTTGTGCATTGTGCTGGTTCAGTTTGATGACGCCGCTTGAACCGAGCTGTTTGAGCACAGGCTCATTCAACTTCTCCATATCCTTCAGGTTGAGCCGGAGACGCGTCGTACACGCTTCAATTTCCACGACATTTTCAGCCCCGCCGAGCGCGTCCAAATACGCCCTTGCCTTGCCAGCCATCGTACTCAAGTCTGTAGTCGCTGCAGCGACTTGCGCCTGAGTGGCTGCGGGTACGTCCGCGGGAGCGTCCGCCGCTACTTGCATTTCGTCGAAGATGAACCCCGCACCCGGAACCGATCCACTTGCGTCCTGATCCTCTCGACCGGGTGTCTTGATATTGAATATCTTAATACTGAAATAGAACACAACAAAATAGACAATGCCGAACGCAATGCCAATTGGGATCAACCAGTATCCATGTGTCGCGTGGTTGCGATTGAGCACAAAGTCGATGAGGCCCGCCGAGAAATTAAAGCCATCCCGAATGCCCAGCGCATAACAAATGGCGAGACTGAGACCTGTGAGGACGGCGTGCAAGCCGTATAGCGCGGGTGCTAGGAACATGAACGAGAACTCAATCGGTTCCGTCACACCGGTCAGAAAGGACGTGAGTGCTGCAGCGCCCATGATTCCGAGGACAACGCGACGGCGTTCCGGTTTCGCTGCGGCAACCATGGCGAGTGCTGCAGATGGCAGACCGAACATCATGATTGGGAACATGCCAGCCATGAAGCCGCCTGCGGACGGATCGCCCGCGAAGAACCGAGTCATGTCGCCGGTCTTCCCGTGCCAGTCACCATACACAAACCAAATGTACGAGTTGACGACGTGGTGTAACCCAAACGGGATCAACAGTCGATTCAACAGGCCATAGATGCCCGCACCGACAGCACCCAGAGCGCCAATCCAGCCGCCGAGATGGTTGATTCCCATTTGCACATATGGCCACACATAGCCAAAGACGAGCGCCAAGATGATGGAAACCAATGTGATCAGGACGACTGCTAAGCCTTTGCTACCACCTATGAACTGCGCCCATTTCGCGTCACGGCGTTTACTGACAGCATTAAAAATTAAACCAGTGATGATACCTGCGAGAATGCCCCCAAGGGCGTCTAGATTGATGGTCTTGTTGATAGCTTGCGCACCGTCTGTCAGAATTTCATAAGATAAGAACCCGGCCAGACCTGCAAAGCCATGGTTGTTTTTTGCAAAGCCCACGGCGACACCAATTGCGAACAGCACCGGTAAAAAGTTAAATACCGCATTGCCGGCAGCCGCCATAAACGGAATATTGAGCGTATCCGGCTGCCCCAAGCGAAGCAGAAGACCTGCAGCAGGTAACACGGCGATAGGCAACATTAAAGCCTTTCCGATCCGCTGAAGTTGACCTAACATAGATATCCTCCCTTACCCTATTGGGTTCCCTTATGAATGCCAGACGTGGCCAAGCACGAATGCAATTAAGAGACAAGCCCCCGCCGTGACGATTGGCACAAAACGGCGGCCGCCAAAGAATGCGAGTACCGCGGGTAGCTTCGTTTTGTGGTAACGATTGTACATGTAGCCCGCCAGAACACCTGCGATAAGACCCGCCACCAAGACAATCGACCCTTTGTCGCCGATATCGATGGACGACGAGATCGATTTTGTACCTTGGACGATGACCTCGTACCCAAGAAATGCTGCCAGCCCAGCCGCGCCTTGATTTTCTTTCGCCAAGCCAATCGAAATGCCAACAGCCAGAATGATTGCGTAGTTGGATAGTACGGCATACCCAACAGCCTGAATGAAGTGTAGGTTTGTCACAGTCGGATCGCCGATCCAATAAAGGATGCCACCAATGGCAAACACGACGGCCAGCAGTCCGACGACTTTCCCAAGCCCAAGTTTTTCCTGCATAAGAATCCTCCCTTGCTCAATTTTGTAAGCGGTTGCGAAAAGAACAAAAAAAGGCAGACATGAGCCAATATAGCTCATGCCTGCCTTAGTTTCCGCAGTAACACGCTGAATCATTTATACCACGTGATCAACGAGTGCACAAGTGCAAGCTCTTAACTAGTAAACCGCTCCACGTGTAACGTAAGATATGCGATCTCATCCAGCGGAAAAACAATTTTCACCCGTCGTTCAATCACTTTTGCAATTTGCGTTGCGATCTCGAAGCTCCCAGACAACTTTTCCATAATCGTATCAGCTAAAGGATTTTGAATCGGTTCATTTCGTAGTACCCGCTCGATAGCAAACCTCAGATGGATCACCATTCGGCTATAATTCAACTGTGTCTTCGGCAATTCCTTGCCAAGCAATCGCTCCAACTCATTGACTGCCAGCGTCACTGCGTCGGTCACCCGTACAGTCTCTTTGACTCCGTGTGCATGGCTGGCTGAATGGAGATGCAGTGTGAGAAATCCCACTTCCTCCGGTGGAATATCGATGTGAAAACGCTCTTGGATCAACCGGCCGGCCTTTTCCGCTACGGACCACGCTTTTGGGTAGAGCATTTTGATCTCCTCAAGAAACGGGTTTTGAATATGAATCCCGCCCTGCAATCTCGAGAGAGCAAATCCGATGTGATCGGCGAGGGCGACGTGAATGTGCTCGTGCAGATCCGCACCGAGCTCACGTGTAGCCAGCACAATGATCTCCTCGGCGATTCCGATAACTTCATGTGGCACGACGGTAAACAATTGCTCAAAGTGTTGTCGATTGTCCGAATGAACAAGGGAAAATCGTTTTTCGATCCGCCCGTCTGCCAAGCTAAAGTGAGTTCCGCGCTTGGCACCAAACCCGATTCCTCGGCCGATGACAATTTGCTCGTCCCTATCGTTAGCCTTCAGAATCAACACGTTGTTGTTTAGTATCCGCTCAATCACATATTCCGCCCCGTGGCTACCCATATGATCCCCTTCATCCCGCACGGACCTGTCTACTTTTGAAAAGTATACGAGTAACCGTAGGAGCTTTTCAACGTAAGTTCAGTTCGTGCATTCCCATAAGAATCAGGTGAAACGATGCATTCTCAGACGTTTTTCCTAACGAGTTTTACGAAGAGTGAATGATTAGTATACTTTAAGGACTGATGTTATCGAGCTAAGATTAGTAATGACTTTCGTTAAGAATTAGGAAGGTGTAAGAATGTCCAAGGTATGCCCATTCTGTGGTATGCATAATAATTGCGGTCATGCTGCAGGAAAACCACACGGTACATGCTGGTGCGATAAAGAAATCTTTCCTAACGCGATCTTCGAAAAACTTCCACCGAACCAGCTTGCCTATCTATACATGCTATTCGTTTAAGTACACTTCCTTGTCCAACTGTCGATTCCTCCATGCGGATTACAATCAGAACCCCCAACCCGAAATTTTTACTCACTCATGTGGTTCCCCCCACCTTTTACTCATGTGCACAACTTTTATGCGAAACTTAACAAAATGGGTGATGGGGACGTCTAGTTAGGTGAGCACGTTGAAAGCGGGGTTGACACGGTGAGCGATGTGAGCGCGGATGAAGCCGTATTGTCCTTATTTGATACGTATGCCGACAGGATTTATGAGTTTGCCAAATACAGCCTCGGGAATGCACAAGATGCCGAGGACCTGGTACAGGAAGTATTCATGCGCGTATTTCGAAATTGGGATAGACAGCCGGCTGAAAATCCAAATGCCTGGCTATGGACCATCGCGCGCAACTGTATTCGGGACGTCTACCGACGACGATCACGACGCAAAGAACAATCAGTTTCCGACCCGGAATTATGGACACACGAGGCACGAGGTCCGGACACCCTCGTTGAAGTGGAAGATATACTCGAGGACTTGTCTCCCATGGAGCGACAAGTGGTGTATTTGAGGCTGATCGAAGATATGTCGACGGAAGCCGCTGCACGAGCACTTGGGTGGAACTCCGTAAAGGTTCGCGTCACGCTGCACCGGGCCGTACGAAAACTTCGGGGCATGCTCACCGCCATGGAACCAATACAACCGACAAGGAGGAAATCGACATGAAGTACGAGGACATCAAGTCGGCACTTCAAAATGGGAATCGGGCTTCATTGTCGCCGGATCGAAAAGCGGCCATGCGCGAGAAGCTGCGAGCTCAGATGGCTGTAGAACAGACTCGCGTCATGACACCACGGAAAAGACGCAGACGGTTGAGTCCGTATCTATATACCGCGGCGGGGATTATCGTAGCAGCTGGCGTAGCAGGTAAAATGATCACCAATCCGCAACTGAAGAACACCGCGCAGAGTGCTTCGGGTTATGGGACAAGTGCCTCCAGTGCTGCCGCGAGCAGTGGTACAAAAAGTGCCACTAAGCAAGGGACGAGTCAGGCGAGTCACACGGATGCATACAGCGCACAAAACAGCGCCGCGACGTCGGCCGATGATGCGTCTGTGAAGCTCACGTACATCACCATGGATTCAACGAGCAGCGGCTGGGCCGTTGACTCCAGGGGCCGACTGCTACACTCTGTCGACAATGGACACACATGGGAGAATGTTACGCCACAGGGTGTCCAGTTATCGCTTGACCGTTCATCGGGTGGGACATCCGTTGTAGCCGATTGGCAAAAGAGTGTGGCAGGTTTTTCACCGAAAGATGACAGCGGAACGATTTATACCACGCACAACAGCGGCCAAACGTGGACGAAAGGACACGTGGCAGTGTCGACCGACAGTCGTGTAGAACAGATCCAATTCGTGAACACGGATACGGGATTCGCTGTTGTCCAGGCCAACCTTGTAGCAAGCGGCCAGTTCGAGCTATGGCGGACAGATGATGGCGGATCGACATGGAAACGCATATTTGCAAGCGACGACGGCGCGCATGTGCAGGCAAGTGTCAACATTCACCGGAACGATCTCGTCTCCTTCAGCAGCCCCACGAATGGGTGGCGCCTCGCTCAGGGGACCAAAACGCAGCAGCTGACCGTCCAGAGGACGATCGACGGTGGACGGACATGGCACGTTTGGCGTGGCACATTGCCCGTACCAAAACAATTGCAAGCTGGTACAGCGGAGCTTGATGTCTTGCCAATATTCTGGGGACCAAATGGCATCTGGCCCGTTGAATACCGAATGCCGGGAAAGTCTGGGAGCGCGTATGTGGAAGTGTACAAGACAACGGACGGTGGATCGTCATGGCAAGCCACTACGCCACTCGCTAACCCGGGCGGTAGCGACCTGTATTTCGCGACCCCGAGCTTGGGTTTCCTCGTTGAACATACTACAAACCGTATGGAACGCACGGTGGACGGTGGCGAAAGCTGGACCACGATTCCGACTGCAGAGAATCTGGCGAGACTTTCCACTTTGACTTTCACCGACGCGAATCATGGCTACGCCATTGTTGTCCCGCAGCCGGGCAATAACGGGGCTCTGCTCGAAACACATGATGGCGGTAGAACGTGGCAGAATGCCCAACCGTGGTTGCAAGCACCACGAAACAATCAGAAGTAACCCATTGAGGAACGTACATGGGAAGCACAGCCCATTGCGTTCCTCTTTTGAGACTGCCCCGCTCCCGTCGCGAGATGATACAGAGGCAGTCGACATCGATTGGGGAATGATATTCCGCTCCGCCCCCGAGGTATCGTGCAGTCCCGCAGCCCCGCAGCCATCGCAGCCTCGACATATCCGTGCTCTATCTCTCCACTCTCCGTTGCAAATATAAGCGTCCTATGTTTACTATATTAGTGAGTGATTACTCACTTTTGTTTTTAGGAGTGGATGACATGCTCGACATCCAGATGGATAGTAAGAAGACCGGTGGTATCCAGGTCAGTCATGTGGACCGAATGTTTGGCAAGAAACTTGTGTTACACGACATCAGTCTCGAAGTAGAAAACGCGGAGATATTCGGGCTCTTGGGACCGAGCGGATCCGGCAAGACGACACTTGTCAAACTAATCGCCGGGATCGATCAAGCGACAAGGGGAACCATTGTCGTAAAAGGCGTACAGATGCCACGGCGAACTATGCTTCAGAACATCGGCTACATGGCTCAGTCTGACGCTTTGTACGGGGAACTGACGGCGAGAGAAAATCTGGATTTTTTCGCGTCGTTATTCGGTCTCTCCGGCAAGGAGAAAAAACACCGAATGGAAGAAGTCATGGAGCTTGTCAATCTCACTGATTCCATGAAGAAACTGGTATCTGCGTATTCAGGGGGAATGAAGCGACGCCTGTCACTCGCCATTGCCGTACTGCATCGGCCCGACGTGTTGATCTTGGATGAGCCGACGGTCGGGATCGATCCCGTCCTGCGAATGGCCATCTGGGATGAATTCCGCACCATGAGTGAACAGGGAACCACCATCATTGTCACCACCCACGTCATGGACGAAGCAGATAAGTGTCACCGTCTGGGTATGATTCGCGACGGACGACTGATGGCAGTGGGAACACCCGACGAGCTCAAGGCGAATACACATTCCAGCACGGTCGAAGAAGCATTCCTCGTTTACGGAGGTGCACAGCAATGAGAGTTCGTGCTCTTGTGATCCGGATATGCCGTCAATTTTTACATGACAAACGAACACTGGCTCTCATGTTTGCGGCACCGCTCCTTATCTTGACCCTCGTTTCGCTCGTGTTTAACGGAAGTACTGTTCATCCTAAAATAGGGTTGGTGGACGTACCAACTGCAATGACGCAGCGTTTGTCCCAAGAGAACGTGGACTTGTCGACATATTCCTCCGCCACAAGTGCGCTGGACGCACTGAAAAAACAGACCATTGACGCGTATATTGATGTGCACAACGGCACCCCGCACGTGATGTTGGAGGGAAGCGACCCGACCAAAAATAAAACGATACTGCTCGACATCCAAAAAGTCGCCCAGTCGACCACTGGGCTGGAGAACCGTCAAATACAACCGGATGTGGCGTATCTGTATGGATCGGCTAACATGTCCACATTTGACAACTTCGGTCCCGTTCTCATCGGCTTCTTCGCATTCTTCTTCGTCTTTTTGATAGCGGGTATATCGTTTCTCAAGGAACGGACCACAGGCACTTTGGAACGCCTTGTGGCCACACCGATCAAGCGTTTCGAAATCGTCTTGGGATACGTCGTGGGGTTCGGCATCTTCACCACAATTCAAGCTGTTCTCATCGCGTGGTTTTCCGTGGACGTGCTAGGAATGATGATGGCCGGCGGACTAATCAACCTGTTGCTGACCACCTTTCTGCTTTCGATGACCGCGCTGACATTCGGGGTCTTTTTATCCTCGTTTGCCAATTCAGAGTTTCAAATGATACAGTTCATCCCCATTGTCATCGTACCGCAGGTATTTTTCTCGGGGCTCTTTAACATCGACACCATGGCACCGTGGCTTCGGTGGTTGAGCAAAATCATGCCTCTTCACTATGGCGCAGATGCCATGCGAAACGTCATGATTCGGGGGAAAGGCTTTACTGATATCGCCGTTGATTTGGCTGTCCTGCTCGGGCTCTCTATTGTCTTTATGATTCTCAATGTGGTGACGTTGCGAAAATACCGCAAAGTATAGTACGGTGTTCCTCGTACGAGTTGCTGGAGAATGCTTCATCCATTCTCCAGCGGACGTGACGAGTGAGGGATGCCGCATGGCCGACGAAATGGAACAATGGCTGTCTTCTCTTCTTCGTCTCAATGACGAAGAAGAGAAGATGACGGATAAGCAAATCAAAATCATCCAAGCTGCTGTGGAGATATTTGCTGAGAAGGGATACTCCGCGACGTCCACGAGCGAGATCGCCCAAAAAGCCGGCGTGGCAGAAGGTACGATTTTTCGTCATTACAAAACGAAGAAAGATCTCTTGATATCCATTGTCACACCCATCATGTCAAAGCTCGTAGCCCCATTTGTCCTTCGTGATTTCCACAAGGTACTCGAATCAGAGTACGAGCATTTCGAGGATTTTTTGCGGGCTGTGATGCGGAACCGACTTGAATTCGGCATGAAAAATGCGCCAATCATTAAAATTATGTTGCACGAAATTCCTTTTCACCCGGAACTGCAGAGTCAATTTAGGGAGCAAATTGTACCGAAAGTAGCTCAGCGTCTGGAGCGGATCGTAGAGCATTTTCAAGCGAACGGGGAACTGATTGACATGCCCCCTATGACGGTCATGCGGATGGGTGCATCTGTCATCATTGGGTACATTCTCACCCGTTGCATCATCAATCCGGAGAACAGTTGGAATGATGAAGAGGAAATCGAGCGTGCAGTGCAATTCATTATGCATGGATTGACACCAGTGCGGGGCTGAGGTCGGCATTTGGATGCTCGGACCACGGATTAACGGATCGAGCCGAAAGCAGGCAGAGACGGACGGGGTCTCTGCTGCCTCCAAACTGTATCAGACGGAGCATCAAATACGTTCTAAAATTTCTTTGATCTCTTCTGCTATAAGCTTCTGATACCCTGTGCCTTCCCCATATCGCCTCATAATCTCTTGCCTTGCCGCTTTAAGGTTTTCTTCATAGTCGGGTGCATTTTTGTCCGTGTTTGCGGACTTAAAAGCCACCATAGGTTCTTGAACATACTGTGGGCGTGGGCCCCAGCGACCAACCACGTCCCCCTGTGCGCTGACGAACAGAACGACCGGGATCGAACGTCCTCCCATGGTTAGAAACTCGTCCATGACATCCAAATGTTCTTCCATAACGAGCACTTCCGTAGGAATGTTCGCCGTTTCCATCAAACGAAAAATGGCCGGAACATTTCGAACGACGTCTCCGCACCAATCCGCCGCAATGATGGTGCAACGCAGATTGTCCGTGTGCGCTCCTTCAAAGAATCCACGAAGCGAACTATCCGGCCAGGAAAATTGGTTGTACCACGACTGAAATTGCTCTTGATTCTTGGTCATTTTGTCCACAAACTCCTGTGGCGACAGTCCTTGGCCAAACTTATGGCGCAGGTTAATGGTCATCTCTTTCACCTCACGTCAATTGTATCCCACGCGGTTCCATCGTGACAGACTCAGGACGACAGCGACGACAATCACGACACTGGCGACGGCCATCCACCCAATCAGGTGAGCTGGCGTCAAATGCAGCGACAAAGTCAAGCTGCCTGCTGCGAATCCGCCAAGGGGTACGAACAACGAGATGGCGGTCGCCCGTAGCCCAAATACGCTGCCATGGTACTCTTTCGGAACGAGCCGTTGCACTGTCGATCTCGCCAAAGGCGGAAACGCACCGAACACAAGCCCGGCAAGACCTGTTCCAGCACACAAGACGACGATGCTCTGAGATACCAGAAAAGGCGTGAGGCACAACGCCCAACCCACAACCAGCAACATGGGCAATTTCCGTGATCGGTACAAGTGACCCCACCAACCATAAATAGCAGCTCCGATGACCATTCCCAGCGCGTTGAGGCCGAGGAGATCTCCGAGCCACGTTGCAGGCCCCTGCAACTCCCGTTGGACTAGCATGGGGAACGATACGTCTAAGAGACCAAAACCGAAATTGAGCAAAAAGGCAAGCCCCGTGATACCGAGGACGACCGGCTGACGCACCAACCACTTTGCTCCGACCAACGCGTCCTGAAACCAGTTACTTCGGGAATGGCTCACCTGCTCCGCGCCTCTGTCAACCCCTGCATTCTGAACTTCGGGTTCAGGCAGACATGCCATGACAACCCCAGCCATGCAGAACGTTAGCGCATCAAGAAACAAGGCACCTGGCGAGCCCACTGACCGAATGAGAAGTGACCCGATGACAGGCCCCCCCAAGGCTGCACCCTGAAACACGATCTCGCTGACACTATTCGCACGTTCCAGACTTTCGTCCCGAACCAAGGAAGGCATAAGGACCATCCAACCAAGCTCTGTAAAGGGGGCCAGGAGTCCTGCCAAAATCAACAGGACGAGCCAGAGCCAGACGGGACTGTGAACCAGCAGAAGTACAGCGAGTACTGTCCAGATCAGAGCAAGTACGCCATTTGCAACGGCGATTCCAAGTTTTGCAGGCATCCTATCAAGCAAACTCCCAATAAACCAGTTTGCTGCGGCCGTACTGACACCGAACCCGATGGACAAGACCGATGCCCATTCCACCCCGTGGTTTTGAGCCACCGCACTCCACAAACATGCCATCCAGCCTGCTTGATTTCCAAGTGTGGAAATTCCGTCAGCGAACGTGAGGAACCAGAAACCCGTTTCGATTGACCTTTTATGCAATTGTTTCACCTCGTGTGGCGTCCCTTCGGACGCACTCCGTACTTCAAAGCCCATGAGGACAGCCGCACGAGAATTTAAATTGGACGATTCACAAGATTCAACTCCGCTACGTTCAAGTTAACCATAAATGTACCTATATTATGTTAGACAAATTCCAGCTTGTCCATCGCCACAGCACCTGTCACCAGGTGCTGACGGGAATCGCCAAATTAACAGGTTGCTGCCGCAGCATAACCGCCGCCGAAGGCAGGCACGAGCAAGAAGAAGAGAACGAAGATGATGAGGAATACAACAGCCCATTGCGTGTATCCACCGAAAACACCGTACATTTGCTTACCCCCTCGCTTGTGATGGTATATCCTACGTTGGCGTTACAAAAGCGGATAGGCGTATACCAGGGGCAATACCGTAATTTACATTGCCGGCTCATATCCACATGCTTGTACTCTGGACATGACCCAAATGATGTGACTACTAATTCGGCAAAAACGATATATACTGTAGATATAGAATGAAAGCGCTATCTTGTGTGGGTTGGCATCCGAGGAGGTCCGACTTGTGATCGAATGGAAATGGCTATATCGCGACAGCATTTCAGCCCTAAGGACGTCCAGTCGTAAGAACTGGTTCGACCTTTTTGTACGCCAATACATTCACCAGCACTGGGACCTTTTGTACAGCATTCACTTTAAACCGAAAGGATACAAGGAAAAGGCAGATGTCCTATCACGTATCAAGTCTGTAGGGTATGAACGATATACACAAGTTGCATCGTGCATCGGCGGTGATTTAAGCGAGTTCGAAAGAAACCTTCAAAGAAACACGCAAGGATTGCTGAAAAGGTTGAATGTATCCGACACGGAACAAGAGATTTACGTCATCACGGGGCTGGATGCAACCAATATTTACACGACGTCATACCAAAATCGATCCGTCACGGTACTCTGTCTCGAAGCGGCCGGCGGGCGCTTGAGCGACCTTGAATTGCTGGTGAGTCATGAATGCCATCACTTCGCTCGTCAAGCCAAAGTCAACCACAATATATTCGAGGCCAGTATCCATGAGCGCCTCGTTACAGAAGGCCTCGCATCTTGTTTCTCGGAAGAGGTTCAGCCGGGGCGTCCTGTTCATGAGTATTGTTATGTACCCGAGACAACCGTGGAATGGGTCGTACAAAACAGTGATCGAATCCAAGAGATCCTCGCGCAGCTTCCGGAGTCAGAAGCTATGAACTTACTATTTTCCCGGAGACCCACTTCTGTGTTGGTTGAGGAGGTGCCCAGTCGGACTGGGTATGTGTACGGGTATCAACTCGTCAAGCACTTTCTGGAGGAATCCGGCATCACGGCTCAATCTGCCGCCGACGTTCCATGGATGGATGTGTTTCCGTCCTATCGGGCGCCGTTTTCTGCTTGCGTAAGTCATTGACTGGCACATGACAGCACATGGCTGGCCGGTGGGCCCGTGACGTGTTGCCTATACACCGACAGCAGACACCATGGGTCGTTTACTCCACATCCGATATCCCTATAAATCGATCCCGATTGTCCGCCGTCGGCACCATGCACGCATCACGCCTTCCGAACCATCGGTAGCGATTGCGGGCAACATAATCATACACGGCGTCCCGAATGGAGCGGGGCACAATTATCAACGCATAAGCCAACGGCCATAACCCGTGGAGGCCACGAGTGATGTGCAGGGCTGCGCTCGACTTGACGTAGACCTTGCCACCCTTGATAAGCATGACGGAATCAAGAATCATACTATCCCTTCGTAACCCAACTGAGTTCACCAGGGCCTTCCCCACGTCTGACTGTAAGGCGGCAAAGCGGAATCGTTTTTTAGGGTCACGCGGAATGATAAACTGGACGGCTGAGTTGCAGAGATTACAAACGCCATCAAATAAAATAACTTCCCCATGTGTCATGTTCTAGACCCCTATATGACATTGCTGAAGTATTCGTCAACTCGTTAGCGAACCATCCCGATAACCTGAATCACCATACCCGCGATAAGCAGTACCAGTGAAAGGATTGCGGCAATTCGAGTCGGCGTGCGAAACTTCGTATGGATTAAATGCCTTTAATTGTAAGTCAACGGTTGTCGATGTATGTTCCCGATCTTCGTCGCTCAATCCAACTCCCCCATTCCTTCCATATCAATGCTACTCCAATTTCGGCGAACTGATAAGGTGCACTTCGGATGTCGGCCGATGTATGACCATCGTTTAGGTTTGCAAACATACAGTTTAGATTCAGTAATATATTTTTCAATCTGGAATATCCCGACCTAAAATATTTGACACGATGAACGTGCGAATTCTCAAGCGTATACGCGAGCGGCAGATTAGACATCTTTAAGTCAATGAAGGAGGGATTTATTTGGTGTGGATGATTGCTATTGGGTTGTACGTATTGAACACACTCTTTATGTTAATTGTGGCCGTCCGAGAAGCACGCCGACCTGCATTGGCACTAAACTATCTAACCGTTCGTCTCGTTTTACCTGTCATCGGTTCCGTACTCTACCTCATTAGTTCCCGCCCTAAGCGCATTCGTGGTGAAAGATTGACCTCTCCAAACAATGAGTCGGATACGTTGCCAGATTCATTCAGCCGCACAGCTTTCGTAATCGCTCACGGTTTACGGCACTTTACAGTGAGTGGACTGCAAAACAGCCAAGTACAGGTACTTACAAATGGCACTGAGACATATGATAAACTGATCGAATGCTTAAAGAACGCGCAAAGAACGATTGGTCTCGAATATTACATATTCCGGAACGACCGAATTGGAAGTCGAATTACAGAACTTCTGATTGAACGGGCAAAAGCTGGTGTGCAGGTCCGTTTGATAAGAGATGGTTGGGCGAGTCGAAGATTTCCACGGAGTCAAATCAATCGAATGATGGATGCAGGAATTGAGTGCCGGACGATTTTTCCCCTTCGTTTCCCGCGGTTCATGTCCACTTTGAATTACAGAGACCATTGCAAGATCGTCGTGATCGACGGAGAGGAAGCTTTTACCGGTGGAATAAACGTCGGGGATGAGTATCTTGGATTGGATCCGAAGATAGGATTCTGGCGCGATACCCACCTACAAATCGTAGGTAAAGCACAGGCCGACTTGCAGGTTATCTTCGATGCTCACTGGAAGATTGCTTCACCAGAGCGAACGTCAACGGGAATACTCCATAAAGAAAATGGCAATTTGTTGGATACCACTTCGGATGCAACATCGAAGAAAATCCCAACGCTCGATAGTCCTGCTCTTTCAGGGTTGTTAGCTGAATTGGGGTCAGAGTTAGGCACGATGGATGCTAGTGACAGAGCCCCGAGAAAACAGGTGTTACGTGAAGCGTACGTGCAGACATTGGAGGGTAATCCTTTGATCCCGACTCCAGTTATCCGTCAGGCGTACTTTAGCTGTATCACGCAAGCGGATAAGACGATTGACATCACTACCCCATACTTTGTCCCAGATGCAGATATCATCATTGCGATAAAGATGGCCGTTGCACGTGGCGTACGCGTAAGATTACTGGTTCCGCACCGCGTGATACCCGGAGTAGTAGGTCCTGCAAGCCGTACCTACTACGGAGAACTTTTAGAGGCCGGAGTCTATATTTACCTGTACGACAAAGGTATGTTGCATGCGAAAGTGATGGTCATCGATGGCGAGGTTGCCGAAGTAGGTGCTGCCAACTACGATATGAGAAGTTTTCGCCTGGATTACGAAGTCTGCGAATTCATTTATAGTGTCGACGTGGCACGCGATCTCACGATTCAATTCGAGCGCGATCTCACCGATTCTATACCACTACGCATCGAGGATTTGCAGAAACGCTCCGTTCCGCAACGCATTTTGGACCAAGGTGCACGCTTACTTGCCCCGTTGTTATAGGATATAGATTTCACGATTAGATGACAAACATCCGTCACAAAGTTTGACGGTAAAAACCCTCGGTAAAGTTAGATACGGAACTGCATGTCTTGTCACAATTCCCTTTTGGAGGGTCCGTACTTTCCGTGACTGGCGTTTTTAAATTTATGCCCCTAAAATGAATAAAGGGGCGAACGCTTCATTTCGCATAGGCCCCCGTTGATTCATGATACAGCACTTGCATCTTTGTTACTTGCCCCAAGTCGGCGGTCTGTAATGGTCATGACCAGTGCCATGATGCTAACCACCATCATGATGATAGCAATATGATGCATTCCAATATCTGAAACCTTCGTGTGGAAGACTATGCCGATTAACGCTGAAGAAGCAATGGAGCCAATATACCCGAAAGTACGAAAAAGACCCGAAGCTGTTCCAATTTGATCTGCTGTAACCTGCATATATAGTGCTGTTTGGTTGCCGCTGGCCATTGTACCCATCGTAACACCGAAGATTAAGGTGATCAGCAAAATCCAAATGATTGGCGTGCTCGTGGTGAGAAAGATGACCCCGATGGAGGCGACAATGGAGGACACCGCAGACACAATGAGTGGTCCGCGCACCAAGTTTCGTTTCGAAATTGGGCCTACCACCAAAGCCGAAAGTCCACTCATCGGTAGCAGGAGAAGGCCGGTCTCTAGCGGAGTCATACCGCGTGCTGCCCCAATCCACTCCGTGACACCATAAAGAACGGTATAGATACATAGCGTCAACGATGCAAATCTTGCATAGGTACGGGTGAGTGCCAAGTTCGCGGCGAGCAAACGTACATCGATAAAAGGATGTTTTGCTCGCAACTCCCACCAGATGAGGGCAGCGCCCAACACAACGGCCAGACCGAGGGCTATCCAGGCTGGTTCAGGTAACGAGAACAAAAACACCATTAGGGCGGTGATTGTGGCAGCGAATCCGACAATACCAGTAACGTCGATGCGTGATGATATCTCCCGGACTGTCTTCGTACCCTTGATGGGCTCGTCCCTTGGAATCCATAGTGCGGCCATGACGAATGCAATGAGCGCAAAGGGGATATTGACTAAAAACGTCGTACGCCACCCCCACGCATCTACAAGCACTCCGCCAATGGGGAGTCCCACAGCGGCCGTGACTACTCCGGCAATCTGAAGCGCGCCCAAAACATGACCAGGCGGCTTCGACATCCCGGCCAATTCGGCCCGTCGACGGATCAGGAGCATGGCCGATGGATAGGCGGTTGAAGTGCCAACGCCGATGAGAACCCGTGACACGACCAGCATGGTCAAGTCTCGTCCCACTCCGCCCAATAAACCTCCCAAAAAAACCGTGAGAATTCCAACTAGGAATACCCGACGGGGGCCGAATTCCTCTGCAAGTTTTCCAGCTGTGGGCTGAGCGATCGAACTCGCTAGGTAGAGTGCCGTAACGAGTATCGTTGCTTGAGCCACTGAGATGTGCGTGAAGGCAGCGATCGGCACTAATGCGGTGGCGATCATGGAGCTATTGATTGGGTTGAGCGTAGACCCCATATACAGCGGCGCCACGAACCTCCAAGAGAATGGGTTTCCACTTGGCATAATTGGGTCACTCCTCAGTTTGTCTCGTGCTCCCGATTTAAGTCTAAGTCATTGATCCAAGTGTCGACAGTCAACACATCTGCCTGACGAGTAAACACCTTCTCGGTGAGCACGCGATGAACCTCAGGATCGGGGTCGACACATGCGTCCGAAAGCACCTTGAGTGCAAAGTCTTTATCTGCCGCTTCTCGCAGAGTCGAAAGCACAACTCTACTCGTGGCAATTCCGGTCAGAATCAGCGTGTCAATTTGTTTAGAACGAAGAATGACTGCGCAATATTTCCGGATTATCTTGAAAGCGAGATACAATACCATTCTGCATGTCCATAACCAGTAGTGCGGGGTTGTTCACGGATTTTACACTCCTTTAGATTAGGCATATAATAAACGGAGAATTCTCCACTTGATAATAACCGGGGAGTTCTCCGTATGTCAACGAAGTTGAACAACTTGATGTAGGGGCTTGATATGGTGAAAGATACTGGAGGAACTCAGGCTCGGACGGAACGACGCGATGCTGCGGCAAATCGCCAGCGAATCTTAGATGCGGCACTAAGGCTATTTGAGCAAAATAGTGTTGAACAAGTGAGTATGAATCAAATTGCGATAGAAGCACAAATCGGTTCGGGAACCCTTTATCGCCGATACAGAAACAAAAGTGAGTTATGTTTGGATTTAATAAAAGACAACGTTGTTCTACTTTTCGAGGACATTGAGGCGTATTTGGAGGCGCACCAGACCGATCCGCCTAGCCAACGACTAAAAGGGATTCTTAGCTTATTTATCCGTTTTCGTGAGAAAAAACTTCAGTTGCTGACAGGAGTTGAGGAAGTCTCATCACCCAGTGGACCTCAATTCAAAACACAAAGTCCGGTGCATAATGAACTACACGGAATCATCGTAAAATTGTTAAACGAGATGAGCGCAGGCGAACAGCCCCTACCTGACAGTGTATTTCGGGCCGATATGTTATTGATGGCTTTGAGAAGCGATTCGTATGTTTTTCAAAGAGATGTGCGTGGTTATTCACCCGAACTGTTTTTGGAACAACTCTGCTTGACGTTTGTTCCGGAGCAATAAATACCGCTTGGCTCGAAAGTTGAATCACAGGAGACGTTTCCACAGACGCTCTCCAAACAATCGGGGACGCCTACATCACAGCAAGTGCCAAGTAGAACAACGCCCACACACGATGGGTTCGACGTGTGTCGAGCCCATCACCAGCATATCCGCGTACATGTCGTTCCTGTGGGGTAACTCATATACCTGATTTGGCTGTTACGACAGTCGTTCATCCGTTTAACGACCACATCTTCCAAATTGCACACATCCAAGTCCGTCATTCAGATTACCTGTTCTGCATGCTACAAACTAAAAAGCGATATCCGCCGTCATACCGCGTTTTGTCCAGTATTCGACTATACTTTTCTTGCCACGTTCCCGTTTTCAACAAATCATGTTCCAGACGACTGACACACCTATCCACAATCTCCTGGGGTGCATTTGCCAATGGTGATACACCTTGACGGAAGTGAGGATCGAGATACCATTCTGGATTTCTCCACCCACTCATGAAGAATCGATCCGTCAGATCCGGCGGCAATAGAAAGGGTTGTATATCAACCGTACAATCGCCTACCCGCTCAAAAATACCCACCAAATCATCGAGTATGGGATAGACTTCATAGGATTGCTTAAAGATAGGCTCAAAGTAGTCAGCCAACCAGCAATCGGTGGGACACAACCGAGGATCTGATATAAACAGAACGATTGAACCGACCATCCTCACAACTCGTATCATTTCCCTAAGGCTGCGCTCGACGTCTGCAAAATGGTGTACAGCAAGGGTACATACGATCCCGTCAACGGCTCGATCATGGAACGGCAAATTTTCGGCACTTCCCTCTATCTATGTCAAATTTCGATGAGTCTTACCCTGCTGCCGCATGGTGAGGGATGGTTCAACGGCTACCACTTGATACCCGTAATTCGCCAATTCGAAGCTGTAATTTCCTGTTCCAGCACCCACGTCAACTACTGTCGACCCGCGAGATAAGTGCAGCAATTCAATGATTCGCTCTACAATTCTCGGGTCCGCGTGTCTCGTAACCCCATATGTTTTGCCGATCACATCATATTTCTCCAACATCATCACTTACCTTTCGTGTTCGTCGGGGGCGAATCACGAATATCTCTGTTCGCGTCGCGGATATACAACCGCTCACCCGTAGCCGGATCGTACCAGACCCGTTGGGCAATGCCTGTCGTTGGATCGATAGATACTTCATCCGTCCGAACAAAACCCGGAGGAGGTGTGATGGAGCGGTTTAGGCGGGATCGTCGACGGATGCGAACAAGGACGGTCGCCAAGACGGCGACCGCAACAATCATCAGTTCGAATACGACATACGACACAAACCAGTGCATGCCACTACTCCCCGCTTGTTTGGACCGTTACAGCTGTACCATACGCGACGACTTCGGACATGTTTTGTCCTAGTTCACTTGAATCAAACCGCATCATGACAACCGCATTCGCACCCATTGCTTGCGCGTTTTTGACCATTCGATCAATTGCTGTTTTCCGCGCGTCCTCGAGCATTTCGGTGTACTCGTGGATTTCGCCACCCGCCAGGCTGCGAAACGCAGCTGTCAAGTTTCCCCCAATGCCGCGGCTCCGCACTGTAACGCCAAAGACCTGCCCAAGTACTTCTTTCACAGCGTAACCTACGATGTTTTCCGTCGTTGTGATCAACATAAATTGCCCTCCCATCAATCTACCTTTTTTAGAGAACGGCACCAAGGGCGAACGTGATCGTGCCCAGTAGTGCAATCCACAGTTCCGTCATGACAATGCTTCGCTTCAACAGCCTGACAGCGACCAGGTTATATACGGAGTGTACGATCATAAGCGGAATGAACAACCATAAATTATGCATTACTATCAGCGTCGCCCCGATATGATAGGCACTTCCGAAAATGCGTTCCAAGACGCCCCACGCCGGACTTCCGTGACCTCTGCCCTGTGCCTCAAGGACCGCGCGGACTTCTCGAGATTTTTCGTCACCTCGCTGCAGCACTGTCGCTAATACGAAACCGTTCACGATACTGAGGACGACTTCGATGGCCGCCCATCCCTGACCAAGGGAGAGCGCTTGCGTCGTCGTACGGACAAAGAGAAGCACAAGGACCATGCGGAGAATTTCTTCAAGCGGTCCCGAAGCGCTCGTCACAACAGTCTGCGCCACAGCTTGCGGAAGCTTTTTCCCGACTGCGAGTGCGATTGGACTTCTCAGCCCCATCGCCACAAACCAGCCGAAGGCACCCAAGCCAAACACCCACCACTGCATCGGCCGATGCATCGCACCCATAGCCAGGCCATACCCAACTGGCACCAGCAAATATAGTGGGACCATCGCGTAAAAGGTTCGTAATTGTCTATCTTGTTCAATGTTTGTCTCTGTCTTTTGGATGCTCATTTAGCACCTCATCCTTGTCACCGGCCCGCCTGCCGCGATCCGGCTGTGGAATCAAAATGCTTGCAAACATTCTCTCTACTCGATCCGCCCGAGCAGGCAAACCCAAGTAACGCACAAACACGTCCCGCAAATCCTTTTGGAAATCCGCAAATTCGGCGTCCGTCAAATGAAGCGGTATTTGCCGGTAACCGCAGCCGTCCCGCACAAAGTTCACATCCCCGTCCTGTGTAATGTAGCGTTCAAAATCGCGCAACAAGGTTGCTAAAAACGTTGTGAAGTAGCGCAGGTGATCAGATGTCGATGCGGTTTGGACGTCCCGATCCGTTAACACCACACCACCCGAGACGAGCGCGTATGATTTCTCCGTTGCCCCCCGCATCTGTTGCGTGTCGACAACTTGGATGATTTCCGCTTCCTCCAGTTTCTTTAAATGGCGGTAGAGAGATGGGAGCGGGACGTCGCCCAATTTGCTGTGTAACTGCTGTGCCGTCATCTGTTCAACACCAGCCAAGGCACCAATCATCCGCATTCGAATGGGGTGGAGCAGAATGTCTGCCTTGGATTGGTCCATTGTCAATCACCATCTTTATTTTCATTTTTAATAATGATAATAATACTGCATCGCGAAGATAAATCAAGATGAAAAAAGGTTTATTTCGCAAATTTGCTTCGATCACAGTTCAGGCAGACCACAGGAGCCGCCCCAAACGCTAATCCCCAGGTGCGGCTCCTAGTAGTTAAGCCAAGACAAACCTCAATCGACATTCAACTGTTTCAATTCCACTCGATACAAATCCCTGCGCCTGTCCCGTAACTGCCGAACGGACCCAGAATTGCGGGATCTGCGGAGCACTTCCAAGTCCACGTCGCCAACAACAATCGTTTCCACGTTCGCGTCGCATTCACCGACGATACCGTCGCGCGGAAAGTCAAAGTCTGACGGCGCAAAGATTCCAGATTTCGCGTACTGAATATCCATGTTTTCCACGTGCGTCAAATTGCCAACCGTACCTGCCAGAACAGTGTAGACTTGGTTCTCGATAGCTCGTGCCTGTGCACAGTAACGGACTCGTAAATACCCCTGTCTGTCGTCTGTGCAGAACGGGACGAAAATAATATTGGCACCCTTATCTACGGCGATGCGCGCCAACTCGGGAAACTCGATATCATAGCAAATTTGGATAGCAATTTTACCGCAGTCCGTGTCAAAGACGTGGATTTCGTTGCCTTCAGCGATGCCCCACCACTTCGTTTCATTCGGTGTCGCGTGAATTTTGTATTGCTTCTCGATGGTTCCGTCACGGCGAAATAAGTGCGCTACATTGTATATGTCTCCGTCCTCTTCGACGAAGTGCGATCCGCCAATGATGTTCACGTTGTAGCGAACAGCCAATTCCGTGAACAGCTCGATGTACTGATCCGTGTACGTCGCCAGTCGACGAATGGCTTGGTCCGGTCGTTTTTCTTCCAGGAACGACATCAACTGCGTCGTAAAAATCTCCGGAAAGACTGCAAAGTCAGATCCAAAGTCGGACGCCACATCCACGTAATACTCCACCTGGCGTGCGAAATCACCAAATGAGTCGATCTTCTTCATCATGTATTGAACAGCACAAATTCGCACTGGCGAGGACGCGCGATAGACCCGCCGCGATTTTGGCAAGTAGTCGATGTTGTTCCATTCCATCAGTGTCGCGAACGACTCCGACGCTTTGTCGTCCGGCAAGTACTTCGAGTTGATCCGCTTGATTGAGAAGCCTTCAAGGAGTTGGAAGGAGAGGACCGGATCGTAAATACTGTGCTTCTCAACGGCCGCCACATACTCACGGGGCGTCATTTCAGCTTTGTACTTGTGATAGTTCGGGATCCGCCCCCCGATGATGATGCTTTGGAGGTTCAATTGCCGCGCGAGTTCCTTGCGGGCCTCGTACAGACGGTGGCCGATTTTCATGCGCCGATACTCGGGATCGACCATGACTTCGATGCCGTATAAGTTAAATCCGTCGGGATCGTGATTGGTGATATAACCGTTGTCGGTGATGACAGCCCAGGTGTGCTGATCGTCGTATTCATCGAAGTTGACGATCAGACTCGAGCACGATCCAACAATCTTATCTTCGAACTCAACGCAAAACTGTCCCTCTGGAAAAATGCGAATATGGCTTTCAAGCTGCTCCCTCTTCCAAGGCTCCATGTTTGGAAAACAGCGGTTCCACAACGCCATAATTTCGTCAATATCCTCAAAACGGATATTGCGAACCTCAATTTTCTTCTCGTATTTCGACATATCGGTATCAGTCACGTGCTCACACCCTTCTACCTTGTATGAAGTGGTATTCCCACATTCCCATTTTACAGCCATCCTGCGTCATTTCCGAGTGTTCTACCATGTGACTTTCTTCCTGGCTCTGCGAACACTCTACGAATTTACCCAGTTCACCGACGGCCCTTTACGATCCGCCCATCCCAGGCTATACTCCAATTACATGTAACTTTTATTTTGTAATTTAATTTAACTAGATAAGTTCAAAAGTATGCAGTTAGGAGACATGATGATGTTTGAAATCATTCCTTCCAATCAGCGATATACAGCCGATCACGGCTGGCTCAAGACATCCCACAGTTTCTCCTTCGCAGACTATTATGACCCGAACAAGTGCATTTCGGTCCACTGCGTGTGTTCAACGATGATCACGTCCAACCTGGAAAAGGATTTGGCCTGCATCCGCATCGCGAAATGGAGATTATGACGTACGTGATCGATGGTGTTCTGGAACACCAAGACAGCATGGGGAATAAAGGCTTCATCGAGCCAGGTGAGGTTCAGCGCATGACTGCAGGCACCGGTTTGCTGCATTCGGAGAAAAACGGATCGGATACCGCACCCGTTCACTTCCTACAAATTTGGTTTATGCCTAACGAATCGGGTCTCACGCCGTCATGGGAGCAAAAAAAGTTCACCAAGGAGCATCAACGGAATCGGTTACTGCCCGTCGTGTCCAACTCGCAAGAACACGCTGACGCGCTTCGCATCCACCAAGATGTTCGCGCCTATCTAACAACGTTGGATCAGGGGCGTGAAGTCACTTTGGAAACGGTACATCCTCGCATGTACGTATTCGTTATCTCAGGCACAGCCACCTTGAACGGCACGCACACACTGTCTGAGGGAGACACGGCACGAGTGTCGAACGAACGTCTTTTGTACGTATCTGCCTCGAGCGTTGCCCAATTGATGATTATGGAACTCGCCTAAGTCAAAATGTCCCCGATTAAAATGTAAATCTAACACGGGGACTCACTACGTTTTTCTGTCTGCTTCACGTATAAACCGCCATATGGTAAACTAAACATAAATAAGGAGGGGTTACGACCCCCTCCTATGGTTTTTGCGGTGGCCCTTTTGTCTTTTGTGTGGACGGGGGCCATTGCTTTTGATTGCGATTATCAGGCCGGCAATGCCTTTCAGCAAAGCCGCGACTGCCGCAATCCATTCAGCAATTTCGCGCATCAACCATCACCCCCTTTCTACGCGGGGATGTGGAGGAGGTTTACCCTCCTATCTGCATTCTATCACATGAAATTATCGCAAACTTGACTACCTCTATGCTATCTAAATGCTAGACTTCGGTAGAAGAACCGCCGCTGCCAGCGGCCAGCGGCACCACCATTAAGCGTGTCCCAAAAAATCAGGAACGAGTTCCTCTTCCAGCGCACTTCCGTCCTGTGCGTTTCGTGTTAGACGGTAGGCTCTCGCATCTGGACGGGAACTGACGATATGAGCCAAGTCGTCATCCAGAAAATGCAAGGCGACTCCGTCATCAGCCGCGAGGCCCGGTTTCAGCACACCTTCGGCCACCATGCCCTGATAGCTTGGGCGGCGGTTGATTTCCCCATCATAATGAGGGCAGTGACTGCCTCCGAGGAAACCAAGGCACTTGAGTGGCTCTAGTTTCTCACCAAAGGAGTCCGTGACCCCCTCTTCGAACCAGCACAGTGACCCGGCACTCAATCCCGCGAGAACGATCCCTTTCTCCCAGGCCTCCCGCAAAATGATGTCTAATCCCCATTCGCGCCATAGGGCAAGCAAGTTTTTCGTATTGCCACCGCCGACGTACACTGCGTCCTGTGACAGAACAAACGACCGTAAATCAGTAAAAGTTGGACGGAATAGAGACAAGTGTGTAGGCGTACAATCCAACTTCGAAAAGCTATTGTAAAAACGCTCGATATACCCCTCGGAATCTCCACTTGCCGTGGGGATGAAACAAACCTTTGGCTTATAAGTCCTTGTGGCATGCAGTATGTATGCATCCAACAGCGGATTGTCGGGTTCCATGGAAAACCCGCCGCCGCCAAGTGCGATGATCTGGCGCACAATTATCCCCCCAATCCCCTTAATCTCTAATATTGCCCGGATAACCAACGAGAGTATCAGAAAAATTTTATCCTACACGCATTCAGATTCGTCGTCAAACGACAAGAAGAGCTGATATACGATCTCGACGGTTCTCCATCACGAATTGCCAAGACCTTTCATAGACAGCCCTAGCCGCTGCTTCTGAACGTCAATTTGAATGACTTTCACTTTTACAATGTCCCCTACGGATACGACATCCATCGGGTGTTTGACAAATCTGTCGGATAACTGCGAGATGTGCACCAAACCGTCGTTTTTCACACCCACGTCGACAAACGCACCGAAATCAACGACGTTGCGCACCGTTCCCGTCAACGTCATGCCGACTTCCAGGTCCTCGAGTTTGAGCACGTCTGTCCGGAGGATCGGCGGTGGAACGTCCTCGCGGGGATCGCGTCCTGGACGTTCGAGCGCGTCGAAAATATCACGAAGCGTTGGTGCGCCAATGCCCGTTGCGTCGCTGAGCGTCTCAATGGATTCAGCACGTAACTCACGGAGCCACCCGCGACGGCGGGCCGCGTCTCGGAGAATAGATGCGTCCTGTCCGCTGCGCTGGAGCAAACTTTCCACGGCACCGTACGACTCTGGGTGAATGGGCGTCGCATCCAGGACCTCATCCCCGTCGGGAACGCGCAAGAAGCCCACGCATTGCTCCAACGTCTTCGGCCCCAGGCGCGGGACTTTGGAAAGCATTTTTCTGTTCCGAAAACGTCCGTTTTGTTCTCGAAATTCGACGATATTTTTGGCCACGGTTTTATTCAATCCTGCTACGTAGGACAGCAGGCTCGGAGATGCGGTATTCACGTCAACGCCTACCTGATTGACGGCCGACTCCACGACGGCACCCAGTTTTTCATCGAGTTTCTTCTGCGTCACATCGTGTTGGTATTGACCGACGCCAACCGACTTCGGGTCAATTTTGACGAACTCAGCCAGTGGGTCCTGCAAGCGGCGGGCGATAGAGATGGCGCTTCGCTCCGACACGTCCAAATCGGGAAACTCTTCTCCGGCCAGTGTGGAAGCGGAATACACGCTTGCGCCGGCTTCCGAAACGATGACATACGGAACCTTTTTCTCTTCTGACTCACTAACAGTTCGTACACAGTCAGCAATAAAACTTTCCGTCTCCCTCGACGCCGTTCCGTTACCAATTGCGATCAAAGTGATGTCATAACGGCTTATCAACTGAAGGACAACTCGACGTGCCTCATCGACTTTGCTTTGGGGTGGAGTCGGGTAAATTACGGTCACTTCGAGAAGCTTCCCCGTGTCATCGACGACTGCGAGTTTACAGCCGGTGCGATAAGCGGGATCGACTCCGAGAACCGTCCTTCCGCGAATTGGTGGCTGCATCAACAAGTTTCGCAGGTTCTCGCCGAAAATGTTGATGGCCTGTTCTTCGGCCTTGGCGGTCAGCTCTGCTCTGATTTCTCGCTCGATAGCCGACTCGATCAGCCGCTTATATGCATCCAGCACGGCTTCACGCAAACGCCGTCCTAGATAGCTGGCTTCCTTTACATGAACGTGTCTCCGCACGAGATAGGACACCATGACCTCTTGTGATACATCAACGGACACTTTGAGGAAGTTTTCCCGTTCTCCGCGGTTCATGGCGAGGATTCGGTGTGGCAGCACTTTTGCCAAGGGCTCGGAAAAATCGTAGTACGCTTCATAGACGCTTTCCGCTTCACTGTCCGTCGCCGCACTCTTTATGTATCCTTCGCGAGACGTCTGCTCACGAATCCACTTCCTGCTCTCTGGGTCGTCTGCGACTTCTTCCGCGAAAATGTCCAAGGCGCCTTGGATGGCGTCTTCGTTTGTCGGTACTCCTTTGGCCTCGTCCACAAATTGCTCCGCATAGGCAAGTACCATCGCTTCGGTGTCGACCTCGCGATCCTTCTCCCTTAACCACGCAGCCAACGGTGCGAGTCCCCGTTCTTTCGCCACGGACGCTCGAGTCTTGCGCTTCGGTCGGTACGGCCGATAGATATCTTCAACTTCTGTGAGTGTCTTTGCTTTTTCAATCGACAGCGTCAGCTTCTTGGCAACTTCCTCGTCAGCGAATGCGCCATGTTCGTCGAGTAATCGAACAACATCTTGCTTGCGCGTGAATAAAGCCGTCGCCGTTTCATAGCGACCGGAAATCTCACGAAGTTGCGTCTCGTCCAATTCTCCGGTCATTTCCTTCCGGTATCTCGCGATGAACGGAATGGTGTTCCCTTCATCGATCAGCCGAATCGCGGCGCGAACTTGTGTTGGTTTCAGGTCGAGATCGGATGATATCTGCTGTATATAATCTGGGCTTTTCAGTTCAAACAAATCGATAAACTCCTCTGCTCTAATCCGATCTGGATACACTTGTACTATCATCCAGTTTCTCTACCCGGCAAGAAAAATGCAACCCTGTAGATGATACAATAGGTCGGCAAGATGTGGTCATGCATATGTATGGAGGTTGTTTAATGGAAACTCGGCGGATTTTATTTATCGGTGCGGGCCGTATGGCGCAGGCGATGATTCATGGCCTGGTCAAACAACAGGGATCGTTTGCGTGGCAAATCGTCGCGTCAAACCGCTCAGACACAAGTCGATTAGAGGCTTTACGATCCCGCTTCGGCATCGAATCCACCTCAAATTGGCAACAAGTCGTTGAATCGGCGGACGTCGTTGTCCTGGCGATGCCGCCCAGCGAACATCCGGCTGTGCTCGCACAACTACGCGATCACGTCAAACAACACCAACTCATCGTCAGCGTAGCCGCCGGCATTGGCGTCTCGGGCCTTGAGTCATCCCTGCCCCCTGACGTTGCCGTGGCTTGGGTCATGCCGAATACTGCCGCGTCCATCGGTCAATCCATGACACTGTGTGCCCTCGGAAGTGCCGTCACGAATGAACAAGTTGAAATGTTAACAGAAATGCTACAAGCATTAGGTCAGCATCAGATCTGTACGGAAGAACAGGTGCACAAACTCACAGCCATCACAGGCAGCGCACCGGCCTTTATCTACCGAGCTGCGCAAGCATTCGAAGAAATGGCTGTCGAATATGGCTTATCCGAGGTAAATGCAAGACAAATCGTTGGGCAAATGCTGCTTGGCAGCGCCAATCTATTGCTCACGGGCACAGAACCACAAGTATTGGCAAATGAAGTAACGACGCCGGGTGGGGCGACTGCGGCGGGGCTCGAAGTATTGGAACGAGGAAACTTCATGTCCATTTTGCAAGAGGCCATCACAGCGACCAATCAGCGTGCGGCAGAATTAGGTATGGGTAATCCTCCGAAGCGGTGACAAGCAGTACTGTCACCACCTAGGAAGCCCCACCCACGCTAGTGCGAGGACTGCAGGTGGCTCTCGATTCTACCCGTCACGGTTTCACGACACGCAGATGACGTTGCAATGACACCGGTGACAAGTGTGTTTTGCTGATTAAACCGAAACGGATTCCTCTGTTTATCGGACGTCCATCCTCCGGCTTCTTCAACGAGAAGAACTCCGGCGGCAATGTCCCACTCGTTTTTCGGTGACAAGCTAAACGTCGCATCCGCCTGTCCAGCTGCGACGAGTGCCAGTTTGTAGGCGATGGAGCCCAAGGGGCGAACATCCATGTCTTGTTCAAACGGCTTGAACTCTCCGCGGCGAATTTCAGAGCGACTCCCCAGTACCATAAGTCGATCCGGCTTTCTTTCCCGCACACAGATTGCTTTTCCATTGAGCGCAACTCCATGCCCCTTGACCACACTGAAGACTTCCCCTGTCATGGGGTTATGAACAACGCCTACAATGGGCAGCCCATCCTCGACAAGTGCCACGGAAATCGCGAACTCCGGGAGTCCGCGAATGAATTCCCGCGTGCCGTCAATGGGATCCACGACCCAGACTCGTTTACACGTCAACCGAGACAGATCCTCAGCCGATTCCTCCGATAACCATCCATAGTCTGGGAACGACTCGGACAATTTCTCATGTAGAATCGAGTTCGCAGCCAAGTCGGCGGTTGTGAGCGGATCGTCCTTGCCTTTATACGACGTTTCAAACCCGTCGCGCGAAATTCGCACGATCTCCTGTCCTGCTTCGCGAACGGCATCTTCCAATATCCTGATTTCCCGCTCCAACACGTCTGCTCTCCTCCATCCGGTGCACGTCACGCGAGCACGCCGCTTGAGCCGATTTTCCTTGTCTCCTATCCGTTTTCCCGCTTACGCTTTTGTATAGTGCTCCATCAGAACTTTTACAACTTCTGGCCGGCTAAATTCCGGCGGCGGTGCGATCCCTTCGCTCAGCATCGCACGAACCTTCGTCCCCGACAGAATGATGTGCTCGCTATCATCATGCGGGCAGGTCTTCGGAGTTGCCATACCTTCACACTTCTTGCAGTAGAATGCATGTTCGAAGAACAACGGTGTGATACCGAGGTGATCAAGGTCGAAGTTGTCAAAAATGTGCTGTGCATCGTATGTGCCGTAGTAGTTGCCGACGCCGGCGTGATCGCGACCGACGATGAAATGAGTACATCCGAAGTTCTTGCGCACGAGCGCGTGCATCACGGCTTCACGCGGCCCCGCATAGCGCATCGCCGCTTTGTACACGCCGAAGAACACACGATTTTGCGGATAATAGTGCTTCAAAATGGTCTGATACGCCCGCAGCCTCACATCAGCCGGGACATCGTCTGATTTGGTCGGTCCGATGAGTGGATTGAGAAACAATCCATCGACTATCTCCAGGGCCGCCTTTTGAATATACTCATGCGCTCGGTGTACAGGGTTACGCGTTTGGAAGCCGACAATGGTCTTCCATCCGCGATCCGCAAACGCCTTCCGCGTCTGCTCCGGCGTGAAGAAAAAGTCGGAAAACTCGTCCACCCGTTCATCGGCAAACACTTCTACCGGTCCACCCAAATAAACACTTCCACGTTCATAGAGGCGACGAACACCAGGGTGTGCATCTTCTTTTGTACGATAAACCATTTCCGCTTCGTGCTCGAGGTTCGGGCGATAAATGTGATGAACCTTCATGGATGCACACACCACGCCGTCAGGTCGCACTAACGCGATTTCCTCATCCAATTTGACAGTTGCAGCGAATTCTTCGGTCACCGGAAGTGTCACCGGAATCGACCAGATTGCCCCATTCACGAGTTTCATCGTCTCCACGACGGAACGGTAGTCGTCTTCCGACATAAACCCGGTTAGCGGGCTGAATGCCCCGATCCCAATTTGATAAACATCCGAGACAGCCACTTCATCCAAGATGACCTGCTTTTTGGACTGCAGTGCGGAACACCTGTCCACAACTACCTCTGGCGAAATCATTCGATTGACAAGAGCAGATACGCTCGATTTTTGTAAAGTCACGAATTTGCCTCCCTTGTTGTACCATCCAGCGACGGAAACGTTGTCCCTTAGACCATAACATAGTTGCCTTGGTTAAGGCTCGCCGTAACCCGTTCACAACACATCACAACGTCCGTCGCAAGACCGTACTTGAGGTGTCAACCATCCCTGACTCCGGTCGTTGTCAAGGGACAGCTTTAGAGACGAGGGCCTACAGATCGCCACCAGGGTGAGCCTGGCCTTTGTAAGGCCATACATTCCATAAATTATTTAATCATCCCACTTATCGCTTGATCGTACAATCCCTTGGACAGGGGGAGAGTTTTGGCAGAGCGATGTCACCGCAGAGGTCGTCGCACCGCTTAAACGTTTATCCGCACGATATGGCAAGTTCCATTCGGATATTTTACCTTGGGAAGATTGAAAGAGGATTGAAGTATAGATGCCCGTGGGGTTGGGGGTGGCGCGGTCGGGAGCTTGTGCTGGCGCGAGTCCCCGCTTGGCCATGGTAGGGATCTGCAGGTCGCTTATTGCTCAGTTTGCGATGGTGGCGGTGTGACTTCATCTGGCGATGGGCTTACTGGTGCCGTGACACCGCTGGCGTTGGCTCGGTCTGGGCCTGCCTGTGGGCCCCCATAAGCGACTCGTGTTCCCTTGTACTCCCACTACGCTGGGGCACCGAGAAACAGGGGAACGAAATTCTCTTATCCCGCCGATCCCGCCTATTTCACACGTTGACGTGGTCACATAACGGAATCTAAGTCCGTTGATCATACCAAACGCGCGTCGGGCGAAGGATTAAAGGCACATAGGTGCGTAATCCCCCGGCCCTCCGTCGCCAGCACCCTCGGTGGCGGTGCGACTTAATCCGGCAATGAGCTTACTAGTTCCGTGACACCGCTGGCGGTGGCTCGGTTCGGGCCGGCCTGCCAGCCCCCATAAGCGACTCGTGTTCCGTTGTTACTCCCACTACGATGGGGCACCGAGAAACAGGGGAACGAGATTCTCTTATCCCGCCGATCCCGCCTATTTCACACGTGGACGTGGTCACATAACGGAATCCGAGTCCGTTGATCATGCCAGACACGCGTCGGGCGAAGGATTAAAGGCACATAGGTGCGTAATCCCCCGGCCCGGACGTCCGTCGCCAGCTACCCTCGGTGGCGATGTACTTCATCCGGCAATGGGCTTACTGGTTCCGTGACACCGCTGCCGATGGCTCGGTCTGGGCCGGCCTGCGGGCCCCCCATAAGCGACTCGTGTTCCGTTGTTACTCCCACTACGCTGGGGCACCGAAAACAGGGGAACGAGATTCTCTTATCCCGCCGATCCCGTCTATTTCACGCGTGGACGTGGTCACATAACGGAATCTGAGTCCGTTGATCATGCCAAACGCGCGTCGGGCGAAGGATTAAGGGAACACTGGTCCGCAATCCCGGACGTCCCCCCGGGCATTCCCCCGCCCCGCCACCTACAGCATCCGACAGATCATGAAGTCGACACAGGATACAGTCCCTGCCCGTTCTGAATACGAGCGACGCCCTCTTCGCAGACGCCGTAAGAAAGCCACGGGCAAGTTGCGCAGAAACTCGGTACGTCCGATGGCCAAATGGTGTACGCAATACGCGTTTCGATCTCGCCCCAGGACACAACCTCACCAACCTGTAGGCCAAGCCTTTCAAGAATGACGGCATCCCGTTTCATAACGGTTTGTTCCAAACAGTGACATGGCTTGTCGTCGGGGAATTTGGCGCACAAATCATCAGGTCCCTCGACCAATTCAATTTCAGTGCTGCTATTTTCGCGCAGCGCACTATGCAGATTGGTCATTTGTTTGACGAATTCGTCTGAGTAACCCATTCCCCGATAACCCAATAAGCAAAGTAAATGATGCCCTCGTAAGCGATACACGATGAAGCTCCTTTGACTCGTATCACTCACACGTGCCCAGAGAGTATTAAGAGTTCGCCTTCACAGCTATATTCAGCAAACTAGCAACGCGGTTCCCCCACTCCTCATCGGCCTTTCGGAAGTGCTCAATCTGCCTTCGCTGAATCGTTTCATCAACGCCGGTCATCGAATGAACGATGTTGTCGATGAGGCGCTCCTTTTCGTCAGGTGACATGAGGCGGTACAGATCTCCTGGTTGAGTGTAGTGATCGTCGTGTTGATACGGCGTAGACTCGGCAGTTCCAGATACCGGTAAATGGTATCCTTTTGCCGAATCCAACTGCGTCGGTCCATTAAAACTATTCGGCTCGTAATTGACGCTTCCTCCACCGTTTCCATCAAATCGCATCGCACCGTCCCGTTGGTAGTTCTGAACGTCCGCGATGTGGGGCCGATTGACGGGCAACAGGTTATAATTCGTGCCCAAGCGATAGCGGTGCGCGTCCGAATAAGCGAACAGACGACCCTGTAACATCTTGTCAGGAGAATAGCCGATGCCGGGAACGATATTCGCGGGAGACATCGCAACTTGTTCGACCTCTGCAAAGTAGTTTTCCGGATTGCGGTTTAAAACCATGCGGCCGACTGGGATCATTGGGTAATCATCGTAGTGCCACACTTTTGTGACATCGAAAGGATCAAACTTGTAGTGGTCCGCGTCTTCGAGCGGCATGATTTGAACGCAAAGTGTCCAACTTGGGAAATTCCCCTCAGCAATTGAGGTATACAGATCTCGAGTTGCACTGTCTGGGTCTTCCCCCGCGACACGCGCGGCTTCCTCACGTGTGAAGTTTTCAATGCCCTGGTCCGTGCGGAAATGGTACTTGACCCAGACGGCCTTTCCTTCTGCACTCACCCATTGGAACGTATGACTGCCAAATCCATGCATATGACGATAATCCTTGGGCGTACCCCGATCAGAGTACAAGATGGTCAACTGATGAAGTGATTCAGGTGACAGGGAAAAGAAATCCCAAACGGCATTCGGGTCCTTCAGGTTCGTCGCTGGGTTGCGCTTCTGTGTGTGGATAAAGTCCGGAAACTTCAGTGGGTCACGGATGAAGAAGACCGGTGTGTTGTTTCCGACGAGATCGTAGTTGCCGTCCTCGGTATAGAATTTGACGGCAAATCCACGTGGGTCGCGTTCGGAATCCGCTGAGCCTTTTTCACCACCAACGGTCGAGAATCGAACGAACACTTCGGTCTTTTTGCCAACTTCTGAAAGAAATTTGGCCTTGGTGTACTGCGATACCGGATGGGTGACTTCGAACGTGCCGTACGCGCCGGCACCTTTTGCATGAACCACGCGTTCTGGAATCCGCTCGCGGTTGAAATGGGCTAATTTTTCAACTAAGTGGACATCCTCTAACAAAACTGGTCCACGTGAACCTGCTGTCTTACTGTTCTGGTTGTCATATACCGGTGCGCCCGACTGCGTCGTTATAGGTTTATTGTTCACAAACATCGCCTCCACATATTGAATTTAGACTTAGTATAAATATTGATCTACACTGTAACAGTGCCGCATCAGAATTGCAATATCCGTTTCGCACATTGCCCTTTGGCTCGAAAGGCGGTAGATTCTATGGAGGATTTTCTTAAGGAGATGCATGCAAATTGAGCCGCAAGGTCAATTGGACAACGCAGCGCCGCGTCATCTACGATTTGGTACGCGAGTCAACCGATCACCCGACTGCAAATGATATTATGGAACGACTGCGTCAATCAGGTCATCACTTCGCCTATGGAACGGTATATAACTCACTTCGATACTTGGTCGAAATGGCTTTGATTCGAGAACTGAAACTTGGAAACGCCATCAGTCGCTACGATGCTCGTATCGAGGACCATCTGCACGTCATCTGTGACGTCTGTGGAAAGGTTGCCGAAGCGGCTATTGAGCTGCCAGCAGATTGGTTGGAATCCGTGTCGAAAACAACCCACTTTCATTGACGGTCCCGAAATTCTCCTTCACGGCGTTTGTAAAGACTGTCAAGCAAACGGAGAAAAAGCCCGATAAGCCTAATTACTGTCTGGCGAATCGGGCTCTTACACTTGCCACACTCGTAATCTATGAATCACTCATGAGCGGCTGCCGCGGCTTCCATTCTCCGCAGATGCGCTTCCCCCCACTGATGCATCATCTGCAGAATCGGCTGTAATGTCCGTCCGTACTCCGTTATAGAATACTCCACTCTTGGCGGGATCTCAGGATAGATGGTGCGTTCGATAATATCAGACTGCTCTAACTCGCGAAGTTGTTTGGTGAGCATCCGTTGCGTTATCCCCGGGATCAAGCGCTTCAACTCATTAAACCGCAATACTTTGTCAGGCATCAGGTGGAACAGAATGATCAGCTTCCACTTGCCGCTAATAATGCTCATCGTTGAATTCACCAAGCACGTTTCCGCTTCATTGCTCAAGTCACGTTCCTCCTATGATAGTCTAAGTATCTTCTAGTATACTATGGCACACGTATGTACGTACTTACATAAAACGCATCACTCATAAATAATAAGACATAGAGAATTTCTGGGCCAGATGTCGAGTGGCCCATCCCCATGCAAAACAACAACTGGAGGTTATCACTCATGGCAAAATCGACCTGGAATGTTGATGCATCTCACAGTGCAATCGAATTTGTGGTAAAACACATGATGATTTCAAACGTCCGCGGTTCCTTTCACTCGTTCGAAGCGAACGTGATCGCAGATCCAGAGGACTTGACCACTGCTGAGATCGATTTTTCAATTGACGTGAACAGTATTGACACGCGCGACGAAGGCCGCGACAATCACTTGCGTTCTGCAGATTTCTTCGATGTCGAAAACTTCCCGAAACTCACGTTCAAGAGCACAAACATCACCAAGAAGGGCCAAGGCGAGTATGACTTGACCGGAGATATCACCATCCGCGGCGTAACCAAACCGCTTACCTTCCACGTAACATACGAAGGCGGCGGGAAGGATCCTTGGGGCGGCGAACGTGCTGGCTACAGCGCGAAAGGATCGTTGAGCCGCAAAGACTTCGGTTTAACCTGGAACAGCGCACTCGAAACCGGTGGCGTACTGGTTGGCGATGAAGTGAAGCTCAACCTGGAAATCGAAGCAGTGAAACAAGGTTGATCAGTTAAAAAAAACACGGGCTGTTCAGAAGGGGCTGTCTCCTGCCGGCGATGGAAACATTCGCTGCTGAGGCAGCCCTGTTTGTTATCCCATAGCCACTGGCGCGCAGCTCGTCGGGAAAATGTCACTTTGAATCATTCGCTAAGGCAATGGCTCGTTTTGCTTCAAGGAACTGCCGTCGATCACCGATGTCGTGAGCATACAGAAGGATCACGATATTTGTGTACAGAGACCGAAACTTCGCCAACGACTCCGTTTGAGGATGGACTTCACCGTACACCTTAAAAAATTCTCGCCTGCCGCTCTCAGGGAGAAAACTATAGACAACCGACAGGTCAACGGCAGGATGACCAATGTGTGCGTCGCCCCAGTCGATCACGCCCGTCAATACACCATCATCATTCACCAAAAAGTTTCGGAAGTTCATGTCGCCGTGTACCACGACAGGCTGTTGCTGCTGGCGTACATGGTTTGCAGGGGATAAGGTTTCAACGACGCGAAGGAGAGAATCTGGGTTGTCAATCAAGCCTTTACGGGATACCTCCTCAACGTTCGCTACGAACATCGGCACGCGTTTTTCGACATCCATGCGACCAATGTCGTCGGACGGGGTAATACCCCATTGAAGGGCACTATGGATGGAAATCCTATGCAACGAACGCAGGAACAGCGCCCACGAGACGGCGGAGCGCATCCGCTTTTCGTCAGTCAGGTTTTGCATATGCGGCGCAGTCCCTTCTAGCTTCACATACCCTGCGAACGAACTCGGATAATCGTTTGTCGAGTGCCCAACGAAGCATGGATTCGGAATGGGGATGGGCAAATACTTGGACAGCTCCGGCAACAAGCGATTCTCCATCGTAAGTAGTGGAATGGCTACCTTTCGCCGCGGGAAGCGAAAAACATATGCTCCGTTGACGAGGAATACCGAGTTATCCCACCCCGTGGCCAGCGCCTCTAGTGTAACGGGTGCCAATTCTGGGAATTGTGCTTCTAAAAGGCTCTGGACCAGGCTCTCAGACATAGTGAAATCAGACGTCCATTGCTTTCCCATAAGTCCTCCTCTGGCTAAGATGTTGAAAATGTGGATCGCACGCACCTAACATTGCGTGATACAGCGTACAGCCCTGCGGGGCCTCGCAAGGCTGTATGACTTTTCGTTTGTTATGGTTGATCAAGCCAACAGAGCTTTCCACGTCATTTGTCCAACGATCCCGTCAACAGTTAAGCCATGTTGTTTTTGAAAATTTTTCACCACCGCATCCGTCATCGGTCCGAAGTCCCCGTCCGCTGCAATTCCGAGCGCTTTCTGAAGTATCTTCACATCGTTATTAAACATCCCTTCGTGAAGTGTAGGGTAGTTCACATAACTTGATGGGCCAGACGGTTGTTGGGATGTACCACCCTTTTGAACGGTGACGAGTGTGCCATAATGAATATAATTCCATGCTATCTTTGCATTGGAAATCGGGAGTTCCACACACCCCAAACTCTGGGGCGATCCGTATGTCTTACGCCAAAAGCCATGGATCGCTTCCCCGCCGTAGAAATAATTTACATATGGCACGCCCGGATCGTCATAATAGGATCCGTTCGGATTCGTACCGCGCATTTCCTGTGACCAATACCGCTCATAAACCGGGAAAGTTCCTAGCGTGGTAGGACGTTGCGCGATACCTGTATTCGCCAGTGAGGATAACACGAGTTTACCGTTTGACCAAATTCGCAACGTTTCAGGTGCCTGCTCGGATACCAGAACGTACGTATATCCGTATGGATTCATCTTGTTCGCTTCGTACGCCTTCGTCAAAGCTGCCCACGTCTGCGGCCCGGCGATCCCGTCAATGGAAAGGTGGTTTACCTCTTGAAACTCCATGACTGCACCCTTCGTCATGACATTATTGACGCCCTTCTGCCACAACGCTTGGAGAGTCGCAGGCGGAGCGAAACGCCACTGAAAATCACTCGTCAGCGGAAGGTACCCGAGCGCCGCGAGTTCCTTTTGCAGTTGTGTGACGGAATTGTTTACAGTCGTAGATGTTGCAGCCGAAGCGGTTTGCGGGATTAGAGCTACAGCCGCGATCATAGACGTACCCGCTACAAAGGACATGATTTGTCGTCGCACAATCCTCACCCCATGTTTCATATCGATCACGCTGGTGGTCATTGGTGCGACTACGAGGATATCGGTATGTGGAAGATTGCTGGATTGATGAGCACGATGTTTGCAGCTCCACCAGATGTCTCACTGTATCAGACGGCTTGGAAAAGCTAACCGTTTCAATGAAAAATGTCCATTTTTCCAAACGTATGGGACAATGAATGAACCGGAGGAACCATTCAAATGTACATCGATATTTTTGTGGACGCGGATGCCACCCCAAAACCAGTGCTCTCCATCACGCATCGGTTGGGACAGCAGCACGCTGCACAGGTGATCACGGTCAGCTCAATCAATCACCACATTGAAGGAGAGAATCACATCCAAGTCGACGCATCGCCCCAGGCGACAGACATGGAGATAGTGAGGCGGATTCGAGCGGATCGAAAAACGGTTGTCATCACACAGGATTACGGTCTTGCAGCCATGGTACTCGCGCGGAACGCAAAAGCAGTCTCGCCCGGCGGAAAGATTTATACGCCAGACAATATCGACTCCCTTTTAGCAGAACGCGCCATCAGTGCTAAGCTTCGACGCAGCGGAAAGGTTCGCATGCGTGGTCCGAAAGCGCGCACGGAGGCGGACAATGAACGGTTTGAGCGGGCTCTATCAGAGATTCTTGAGGCCTTCTCAGACGATTGAGAGGGGCACATCGGAGCGGCAGGAAGTTACCATGACACGCTAGAATGATTACAGACAATTCAGTCTCATTGTCTTGCAACCCATTTTATCTTGGTATGATAGGATAGACCAAACTCCTAAAGAAAACGAGGCGTGGAGGATGCACATCGTTCAACTGAAAGATGTCTCTTGGAGACGAAACGGAACGCACATTCTGGACAACATTCACTGGACCATCAACAAAGGTGAACATTGGTCGTTAATCGGACTGAACGGTTCCGGAAAGACCTCACTCCTAAATCTGATCAACGGCTATCAATGGCCGACGACTGGGTCAATTGAAGTTCTTGGGAACCAGTTCGGAAAAACAGACTTGCGAGCCTTGCGAAAGCGAATCGGTTGGGTCAGTGCGGCGATGGGCCAGCGCATTGAACGCGACAAACCTCACGATAGTGCCCTGGAAGTCGTTATCAGTGGAAAGTACGGGTCAGTGGGTGTTTGGACGTTCGCGGACGGGGATGAGGCGGAGGCGCTTGAGCAATTGGAGCGACTCGGGTGTGCTTCACTCGCCGATAAATCACTGAACGTTCTGTCACAAGGTGAACGACAGAAAGTGTTCATCGCCCGTGCACTTATGGCAAATCCCGACCTGCTCATTTTAGATGAGCCGTGCACAGGGTTGGATCTATACGCACGCGAATCGCTCTTAAGCGCCATTCAGGAATTCACGACACAAGCAAACGGTCCGACACTCATTTTTGTAAGCCATCACGCCGAGGAGATCGTGCCCGGGATCACACACACGATGGTCTTGAAAAATGGAAGCGTGGTTGCTCAAGGAGAAAAACACTCGGTACTCACCGCTGACGTGTTGTCCAATGCATTTCAGTTGCCTGTCCATGTGGATTGGCAAGATGACCGGGCATGGCTGCGAGTTGCCTCTGAAGCTGCAGTCAAGTAGGTCACAGTTATAGAAGTGAGTCCAGGGTTGCCGCGCAACTCACCCGACGTTGCACAGCGACCCTGGGCCTAGCTTGTCATCTAAATTCGCGTCGGCGCGGCAACGAAAACCAGAGGCCGTCGAGCCACTGCAAGTCCTCTTCCGTCAATGCCGGAACTTCACCTGCGCGAAGGCTCGCATCCAATTGCTCGGGGCGGCTTGCGCCAATGATGGCCGACGTGACGCCGGGTTGCTGTGTTACCCAGCGAACCGCTGTCGTAACCGGATCGTAGTTGTGTTCGTTGCACCAATTAGTATACCGTTCAACGGCGTCGAGTGTCGCTGCCTGCCAGTAGCGCTCTTGGTAGAGCGACCCTGCGTTGTTCCCCAGTGAAAAGCGCGTCCCTTGTTCGATGGACGCGTTCTTCCCGTAACGCCCAGTGAGCATACCGCCCGCAAGCGGGTTGTAACTGATGATTCCCACACCTTCGTCGAGTGCCATCGGGACCAAATCATCCTCGATCATCCTGAACAACAGGTTATATCGCGGCTGAACGCTATCGATGCGAACGAAGTCTTTCCTGTCCGCGATCCCGTTTGCCTTCGCCACTTGCCATGCCCGCCAGTTCGATACACCGATGTAGCGGACTTTGCCTTGTTCAACGAGATCGTCGAAGGCACGCAGAGTTTCCTCTAAGGGCGTGGTCGAGTCAAACTGATGCGCTTGATAAAGATCGAGGTAATCGACTTGAAGTCGACGAAGACTGTCCTCCACCGCCTGCATGATGTGCTTGCGGCTAAGACCTTTGTCATTTGCACCAGGACCCATGGCGCCGAAACACTTCGATGCGATCACGACTCGATCCCGCTTATCCCGGATCCACTCCCCGATAATTGCCTCCGTGGCACCCGCGACGTCGTACGACTGGCCTAGAGGATACACGTCCGCCGTGTCGATAAAATTCACACCAGCGTCAAGTGCCTTGTCGAGAATGGCAAACGAGGTTTTCTTGTCCGCTTGGTTGCCGAATGTCATGGTACCCAAACAAAGATTCGTGACTTTTAATCCCGTTTGACCAAGAGAACGAATTTCCACTGAACCTCATCTCTCCCTCTAAATCATCGAGCTCAGTCCACATTCGACCACTCAATGGGACGGATACGCCCGAATGTACTGTTGTGGCAACTCAGGTTTCACGCGCAGTTCCCGAGCAGCGTGGATGGCCCAATACGGATCTCGCAACATCCCCCGCGCCACAGCAACCAGATCGGCGTCACCGTTGGCGACAACCGCCTCCGCCAATTCGGGGGACTCGAGCATACCCACAGCGATCACGGGCACGTTCAACGCATCCTTAATCGCACGCGCAAACGGGACTTGATAGCCTGGATAATTGCCCGGCCTGCGTTTCGATCCGGCCGGTCCTTCCCCACCCGAGCTCACGTGGAACATATCCACGCCAGCCTTCTGGTAAGCGCGGCAAATTTCGATAGCGTGAGCCACTCCATACCCTTCATCCACGTATTCCACAGCGGAAACGCGAAGGAGAAGCGGCATATCACTGGGCATTTCGCTCTTCATGGCCTGGACGACCTCAGAACCAAAGCGCGCCAGGTCGCTTCCGTATTCGTCCGTGCGTTGGTTCGTGTACGGAGACTGGAATTGATGAATGAGATATCCGTGCGCACCGTGAATTTCAATGACATCCACTCCGGCTTTAACCGCCCTCCGCGCACCGGCTGCAAATTTCTCGACCATGCGCTTCACTTCATCTGTGGAGAGCGCGCGAGGCGTCTTATATCCCTCTCCGTTGAACCGGATGGCAGATGGTGCGACCGGCTCTGCTGCGTCCTCCGCCTTGCGACCCGCGTGCGCAATTTGGATGCCAATCTTCGCGCCGTGGCTGTGTACCGCATCGATGACCTTGGCGAAGGCGGGGATGTGATCGTCGGACCAAATGCCGAGATCGTAATCCGTGATGCGACCGTCGGGATCGACATCCGTCATCTCCGTGATAATGAGGCCGGACCCACCTACGGCCCGACTCGTGTAATGGACAAAATGCCAGTCATTTGGCTTGCCATCTTTCGCAGTTACCGAATACTGGCACATCGGAGCCATGACAACTCGGTTTTTCAGTTCAAGTCCCTTCAAGGTGTACGGAGAAAATAACTTCGAATTCATCGTTCTCCCCCTAAGCGAGATGTTAGTCCGCAATCGGCTATGTATCGTGCAACACTACTATCATAAAATTAGTGACTTCGGTATGCAAATCATGACCTGTATACCCAAACGTGTTTCAACCTGAATGTGCCCAATTATCAAATGTGCCCAATTATCAGCGGAATGAATACATATGTACGATTGAAAGCCTTCCAGCCGAGAAGGAGGAACATGATCCGTGGTCGCTTCTAAACGTAACTTTGGTATCAAAAAGAAAAGAAAATCCGCCTCGCCGAAACTCTAATGCTGCCGAGCTGGACTATGTTGTCTCCGGGCAGGTAAGCATCTCCGTGCTCGATCCGATTCGGCACCGCTTACGTATCAGGTCGCCCCAGGGGACGTTGTATTCATCCCCATGAATTGGTGGCACTGGATTACCGCCATCTCAGATGAAGTTCACGTTGTCCAAATTTTTAGCAGCCCAAAACGTCAAATCATCGAAGGTTCGGACATGTTGCGCAAAACTCCACCCAAGGTCTTCCAACAAGCTTATGACATCAACGCTAAACAGTTTGCCAGTACATTATCACCAATCACCAAAACCGTCGTAATCGGACCCCCGGACTGTGTCAGTCTTACCAGTACTTCCGAGAGTACACACCCTGACATACCACTTCGGCTCAAAGCTGGGGTTCATACTGTTGGCGAATTGGAGGGCAGCACTCAAATTTGGTGGCAGGCGGTGCTGATGTTGTTGAAGCACGGCGTTCGCTAGAATGGATGCTACCCTAATTGACCCCACCATCGGGATACTCGTGCTTCTGTAGTGAACCTGGCCCGATATTCAACAAGGCAGCTTTGTACGTAGGTGCATGTTCATGCACTCGTATACAGGTTGCTCTAGGCACCAGCGTCGTGCATGAGAGCAACCTGCAGGATGCCTTTTCACTTGAGCGGAACGGTAATCGCGAATTGCGACAGGGGATTCAGGCGCTGAGCCTGTATGGTGTATGCCTGGTGTGAATCCATTTTGGGAAAAGTGACGACCATCTGGTGTTTTGTCGCATTGGTAACTCGTACAGACGACGCCAAGGTTCCTACGATGGCACTTGGCACTTTGTGTGTCATGCTGAACTCTGTCATGTGTTGCCCGTCGTATGTTTCGTTGTTCATGGTGATATCGACAAGTGTTTTATCCGACAAGAATTGAATCCCCGTCACTGTAATCTTGTTCGATCCGCGTCCCATGACTACTGGAAACTTTCCATTCAACGATAAAGCCATCGTCGTCCCCTCGACAATCGGCGTAATGTGAAGCGCAGTACTACTGTTTGACGGTTTATCCGCTGCGATGGTCATATGGTAGATTCGCTTTCCATCTTCAATGGTTGAGCTGGGGCTACCAACTAGTCCCCTATCGAACACATTGCTCGCAACGCTGTTCTTGGTCAGCAAATGTCCCGTTGAATCTGTCACGAGAATTTTACCTATTTCTCCAGGAACGAACACGTTGTTTGGGAATTCCGGTTTTGCTTGATTTGGTTCAGATAGGGTGGCTTGAATAATCGTTTGGTCAGGTGCGAGAGTGACGTCCTGTATCGTAAATGTCTTATTGCCTACGGTTTGCGCTAGATGCGGAGAAAGCACGTTCGAGTGGTTCAGCATTTTCGCTTGAGACACCGGGATCGAAAAGTTCCAATTACCTTCCACGTTGCCAATCTGACTTACATGCACATCAAGCGTGAAGTTCGCGGGGAGCGGCGTGAACGGCACAACGTTCATCATTGGCATGAAAACCGTGCCCGCGAAACCGCCTGCGTCAGTACGTTGAAAGTCGCCACCGGAAAAGTTGTACAGTGTTTTATTGCCGTTCAATGTCATATGGATATCGCTGTCCACAATTACGGGATGACTGGGCGCGTTTTTGCCGAACGACTCGATCATATCGTACTCAAATCTCAGAGGATCTGCGTAGATATTCACAATACGAAGTGTGATGCCGTGACTTGTTACGCTTTGGTTCACTTTTTCGCCATATCCCTGAAGCACGGGAATTCGAACTTCACTCACGTTGTTTTGACTAGATAATAAATTGAAATTCTTTCCGACGTGGATCAACGGCAACCCAAATCCGCAGAGCAAGGCCGCGCTGATGGCACCGAGGCCGAGAAATGCAAACTTGCGGCGTCTCGGTTGTTTCGGAGTGTTCGTGCTGAAGCCAAGTGGTTGGGACAATTCAAGAGTATGCGTCATGACGTGCTGTTTGCTCATTTTCAGTTGCTCGTCCAGTTTATCCATCATAAATCGCCTCCGGCATGTGTCAGCGTTTGACGAAGCCGTTTCTTGCCTCTTCTCAGTCTCGTCTTCACGGTGTTTTCCGAAATTCTCAGGATGTGCGCGATATCTGTCATCGATAAATCGTGATAATAACGCAACACGATGACTTCTCGATATTTAATAGGCAAAGCCATGACATGCCCTAATACGCCCGATTCATCCAGCGATGCATATGTGTCGTCTGTGGTCGGGCCAAAGTTCGCGAGATCGTCACCGTTCATTAAGGTCAGTCTTCGAACGTTAGCGGAACGGAGGATGCTTTTGGCGCGGTTGACCGTGCAGGTGGCAAGCCAGTTGCGCACGGCAGTATCGGACAACCGCCAGTCAAGTTTTGTCAGAGCCGTAAGGAATACGTCTTGCACACAGTCTTCAGCGCTTTGAATATTGCCCAGATATGATGACGCTAAATGGATCAGCCAGTTCTGGTGGCGCTCGACCAGTCCGCGAACCCGACTTATAACTTCGTTTGAATCATTGAATGTCAAGTGACCTGTTTGCTGATATAGCGTTAACTGATCGGCGGGACGGAAATGAATGTTCATTCACCACACTTTCATCCTTGTTGCTCACCGGTGAGCGTGACTACGATATATACGAACGAGAGGCCGGAAATGGGTTCAGAAAATCGGTAGGAAAGTATTTTACACGTAGTGGCTAAGGGTAAAAGTCCGCACTTATGGTGCCTTCCCTTTTGTAAGACTCCCGCTGTATACGTCATGCTGATCCGCATACCATCCCTTACCGTGCCACTTTTCGAGCAAGTAAGTCACCTGCTCTGGGTCAATCGAGGAATCTTGAATTTCCATATTTTCCATGTTGTTCGTGAGTATTTACTATGATTAGGGAGAGAAATATGATTTCGTCGCTACTATTTATATGGTGGAATTATATTGAACTGCCCCATAGCGAGGAACAAGAACTTCATCACCGATCACACCCGGCGACCGAAGCCCTATGACACGCACCGCACTTTTCCTTAGTTACTCCTCGGCTCTCATCACGTATCTCGGCGCCGAGCCAGTTCCTTGCCGGAGAAGCAGATTTAATTGCCCGACATGATGCTGGACGTGCCGCAGATTGTAGAGAAGCAATTCGGCGCGGGTGACAGGCAGCCAGTCTAGACCGCACGGTTCGCGTACATCTTCATCGTTCAAAGACATAATCGTGTCGTGACACTTTTCACGGCACTCTTGTAGGTACTGTAACATCTCATCCTTTGAGTAGACGCGTTCCGGTAGGATACCCGCAGGGTCCAATTCATCCAACGTGAAAGGTGCCCTCGGGATGAAATCCGTGGGTGGATTGGTCAGATAGCGATCGAGCCAGAAAAGCGTGTGATAGACGACATACCAAAACCCAGCAACATCACGTTCCTTCCAGCGTGGCTTTTCCGAAGACGCAGACCACACGCCTTCGGGGCAGGCCAACACGGCATTCTCCAGCATATCGATACTCGCACCGAACTGTCCCCAAATCATTTCGCGCCAATCCGTTGGCACATGTATCCCTCCAGCTTTTACTAGGATAGTATTCAGAGTCCTCTCATCTCCACATGGAGAAAGAATCTCTAATGATCCAGTTACCTAATAATCTTGAAGAGGTAGTTCCCAACGTTCCTCGGTTAGGATTTGATTTGATAATGTACTGGTTTTTCGTTCGACTAATTTAAAACCAAATCTGTTATACAAATGTCTTGCTGATTTTAAATCGCTATTCGTCCACAAGATTATCTTTTTGTACTTGTTGCTACGGGCAAAATCAATGGCTTGTTTCACTAATTTGCCACCGAAACCGAAACCACGGGCTTCCGGGTCAATAAGGAACAGCCTCAGTTGTGCAGTGGCCTCATTTACTCTTGTCAATCCAATTGAACCCCGCTGCTTACCTTCTAAATCAAGAATCCAGATGTGCTCACAATTCCTATCAGCTGTGTCCACGAAGTCATTAACACTGTTTTCAATGAACTCCTTAAACGAAAGGTCGTAACCGTATTCTCGCTGATAGATATCATAATGAGAATTAACCATATACTCCGCATCTGCATTGTTAAATGAACGTATCATAATAATCTTCCTCATTGAATTTTTCGCTTTTAATCAAAGCCAACTTCCTTGCTGTGTCGTCCTTAATGTCATCGGGAACTTTGACCGCAAAATTAGCTTTCGTTTTTACGTACTGTTGCCAAGCTCGTTCGCCAACGACCAATACGTCCAAGTCGGAATATTGATCTCGATAACCAAATGCTCCCGAATCAACTAGGACATGCCCCTTGATCCCATCTATCCCCCTGGCGGTCTCTGTTAATTGATCAAGCAATCGATCCCGTTCTACCTCAGTGAACATGTGTAAAATCTCCCCATTCATCTCATGGTCCCATCATTCACAAATGACCCTAGGAAGGTCCTGAGAACACCCCTAAAGTCATCCTGAACACACATGCCGCCAATCACGAGTCGACATTTCCCAAGCAATAAGGTACAAGCCTGACATGATTATACAGGTCGTTCACATATCCCGACGGCAGATGACACTTGAGCATGCACAATATATTAAACAATTAGTTTATTTAGATAAGGGGAAATGGCTTTCTTCCGTGCTCCTTGACCCAGCAACCCCCAGGAACGTCGATGATTCACAACGAGATACGATTTATCGATCCGCCGCAAGCCTTACGATCTCAGCGTCACGCTCAATCACTTTGCAGAAAGCGTCGACAACCCGAGGATCATATAACTGGCCGGACAGTTGTTTTATTTCCTGTAACGCTTGCTGCGGAGGTTTCGCCCGTTGATAAATACGATTCGTTGTCATTGCATCATATGAATCGACCACCGCAACAATCGCAGCCCCAATATGAATCTCATCTCCCCGCAACCCAAACGGGTACCCAGACCCATCATACCGCTCATGATGTTGCTCCACGATCACGCTCGGCTCAGACAACTGGTCAGAGTAAATTTCACGCAGCAATTCACTGCCACGAAGCGGATGAGTCTTCATGATCTCCCACTCTTCCGCTGTCAGTCGACCAGGCTTCCCAAGTATCTCATTTGGAATCGCGACTTTCCCTACATCGTGAAAAAAAGCGCCATGTTGCAAGTGATATAGTCGCTCCGGTGATAGCCCCAACTCACGTCCGACAGCCAACGACCACTCCATAATGCGAGAACAGTGGCGAGATGTATATCCGTCTTTCAACTCGATCTCGACAGCCAGCTTCTGAATTTTGCCCACAAGCTCAAAATATGGATCATAAACTGGCTGGGAAGACAGATAGATGAGTGTCGTGTCGCGAACTGCGTGAAAAACGACAAACTCAGCTAAATCGATAAGGGACAGCACATCCGTCTCATACAGCCGGTAGGTGTCGCCCTGGACATGTACTTCCACTTCCCCCGTCTCCACGGTACAACTCTCGGCCATGCCTTGTTTGGAACTGGGTACCAAAGACCAATATGCACCCTTTTTCAGGTGATGCCGAATCATCTCGTAGTATGGTGTTCGGGTCATGAGGGATGCCTCTACGTTTGCAAACTGAAAACTGGCTTCCTGTACGCTTGTTTCCACTTTGCTGCCGATAATTCTCAATTCATTCATATGTAAGCCCGCCAATTCCATTGAAGTAACCGAGAAATTCGACATTTTGTGACCAAATCCTCCAAAGTCAAACGCAGGGGTACGAAATATCGAGAATACTATTGAATCCATGTCTCCAAGCCCGTAATTCGGTAGGATATATGTAGACCTATCAAGGATGGAGGACGGATATGATGAGCTCGATGCGAAACTTAGCGCGTCAGTTAAACATGACATACCCAATCATCCAGGCCGGGATGGCCGGCGGGATCACTACGCCAGATTTAGTCGCGGCCGTTTCAGAAGGCGGAGGCTTGGGAACTATCGGAGCAGGCTACTTGTCGCCAACGCAACTAAAACAGGCAATTGAACAAGTACGGGCTAAAACCAAAAAACCGTTCGGTGTCAACTTGTTCGTTCCCCACGACTACACGGTCCAGCCGGATTCCATTCGACACATGAACGAGTACCTAAATCGTTATAGACGAGAACTGGGCATGGATGCCGTATCCTCTCTACCAACCGAATACGCGCCAGACTTTGATGAACAATTTGACGTGATCCTCGCCGAACACATTCCAATTTTCAGTTTCACATTTGGATTGCTCGCAAAGGAGCAAATTGCGAAACTCCATGCCATCGGAACATTTGTCATAGGAACAGCCACCAGTGTCGGAGAAGCCATGGCTTTGGAACAGCTAGGCGTTGATGCTATCGTTGCTCAAGGCAGTGAAGCTGGCGGACACCGCGGTGGGTTCGAGGGGCAAAACAGCGGCTTCCTAGTGGGCACGATGGCGCTCGTGCCACAAATCGCGGACAACGTGTCCATTCCGGTCATCGCGTCCGGTGGAATCATGGATGGACGGGGCTTGGCGGCAGCCATGGCCCTAGGAGCGGCGGCTGTCCAGATGGGCACAGCATTTTTGACTTGCCCCGAAGCGGGGACGAATCCCTCGTACCGACAGGCACTTCTGAACCACACGGAGGAAGACACTCGCATCACAACAGCGTACTCGGGGAAGCCTGCCCGGGGGATTGAAACGAGTTTTGTAAAGGAGATGGATCAATATGTTGGATCCATCCCGGATTATCCGGTCCAAAATGCCCTGACACGTGACATTCGTCAAGCAGAGTCACTGCTCTCGTGCAAGTTGGCAACCAACGATGGCGAGACAACCTAATTTGACCGTTTGCCAACGCAGATGAGCGAACAGGGGACGCCGCTCAGGCAACCACAAATGCCCAATACGACGCCCCCGCGGTTTCATTAACCCTCAGCGGCGCAACAAACGTCTAGCCACCCGGAACTTGCGACAAACGTTATTCGGTGTCAATAATGTGCTGAACGCGGCCAATTTGACCGTCTTGCAGACGAACTTTGATTCCCCGATGGTGCGTAGGTGAATTCGTGAGGATGTCCTTGACAATTCCTCGCGTTAATTTGCCTGTGCGCTGGTCCTGTTTCAAGACGATATCCACTTCAAGACCGGCACGGATGTCTTTGCGGTTCTGGCCGTTTTTCATCATCATTACCTACCTATCCGACCTATGATTGTATCCGATACGTGATTTCATCACAGCGCCATCAGTGCATCGCGCTTTTCAAGGTACTCGTCGTATGACCCACGGAAGTCGATCACGCCCTGCGGCGTCAATTCCAGAATTCGATTCGCCACGTCTGTGACCAATTGACGAGCGTGCGACACAAAAATTACTGACCCGTCGAATTCCTTAAGCGCCTTCGTCAGAGCATCGATGGATTCCAAATCCAAGTGGTTCGTCGGTTCGTCGAGAACAAGTACATTGCCCTGCAACAGGAGCATTTTGCCAAGCATCAAGCGGGCCGTCTCTCCACCCGATAACACTTCAGTGGACTTGTGCACTTCGTCCTTCGAGAAGAGCATGCGGCCTAGAATGCTGCGAATCGTCTGTTCATCTGCTTCCGGATCGAAACTGCGGAGCCACTCATAGACAGTCGTGTCTTTTGGAATCGTTTCGTTGTGGTCCTGCGTGAAATAGGTTGCCTGTGCAGACTGTCCCCAGGTAACTTGTCCTGTATCGGGTTCCAGCTCGCCCATGAGCGTGTTCAAGAGCGTCGTTTTACCGATCCCGTTGACACCGATGACAGCCACTTTTTCCCCGCCGAGAATGTCCAGTGTAATACCTTTTAGAACGTCGAGATCGTCAAACGATTTACGGACATCTTTCGCCGACACAACCTGTTTACCGAGTGCTTGCTTGGAAGTGAACTTAATATACGGCGACACGCGAGAAGAGGGGCGAATTTCCTGGATTTCGATCTTCTCAATTTGCTTCTGCCGACTCGTCGCCTGCTTCGCCTTACTCTTGTTCGCCGAAAATCGCTGAACAAAATCGCGCAGCTCAGCAATCTTGTCGAGATTTCTCGAATTTTCCGCAAGTAACTGCTCACGCGCCAAGGTGCTTGCTGCGACAAAGTAGTCGTAATTTCCCGAGAACATCGAGATTTTCTTGTAATCAACGTCTACCATGTGGGTGCAAACCGTGTTCAAAAAGTGCCTGTCGTGAGAGATGATGATCATGGTACCTTTGTGATCGAGCAAGAAGTTCTCCAACCAACGAATGGTGTGCAAGTCCAAGTGGTTCGTGGGCTCGTCGAGCAGTAACACGTCAGGACGGCCAAACAGCACTTGGGCGAGCAAGACGCGCAGCTTGAATCCGCCGATCATCGAACTCATCAAATCGCCATGCTTCTCCACGGGAATCCCGAGGCCTTCCAAGAGCTCGGCGGCGAAATATTCAGCAGAATACCCATCCATATCGGCAAACGCGCTCTCGAGTTCGCCGACACGCATGCCCTCTTCTTCCGACATTTCAGGCAGCGAGTAGAGTCGGTTGCGCTCTTGCATGACTTCCCAAAGTTCTGGGTGGCCCATCAGGACGGTGTCGAGGACCGTGCACTCATCGTACTGGTAGTGATCCTGGCGCAAAACACCCACGCGCAGACCAGGCGCAATGCTCACGCTGCCCGTACTCGGTTCAAAGTCCCCAACGAGAATCTTCATGAATGTCGACTTTCCCGATCCGTTCGCACCAATCAAACCGTAGCGGTTGCCTTCATCAAAACTGAGATTGACATCTTCAAACAAAATCCGGCTCCCAAACGAAACCGAAAGATCTTTCACTCGAATCATTCAACAATCCCCTTTTAAGTTATCCATCCGCCCACTATAACATGAAATTGCGAAGAAAAGGCCGCCAATTTGGCGACCTTTTCCCACAAAAATCCTTTACCCTTGGTGGCGACTGCGGCCTCGAACATGCCCGCCTCTGGGATGCCGGTAACCCTCGCGATGTCTGTCACCTCGATAACCACCGCGCTCGCGATTTTTCGGACTCCGAATCCGAATCGGCTGTTCCGCCGTGAGCTTAATGGGAACCTCGTTGGTTCCCTTCGTCAACAACTTGATTGCTGCAGAAACGACAGTGAGTGAATCATGTCCTTCAAGCACTTCCTCTGCGAGGCTCTTGAATCCGCTCAAATTCTCATCTTCACATGCATCGAGCAGCTGTTCCATTGCAATTCGCTGCTTGCTGACTTTCGCCTCGGTAAACGTCGGCAACGGACGACGATTTATTTTGTGCTTGGTCATTCGCTCGATTTGATGTAGGTGATCGATCTCGCGCGGCGTCACAAACGTCGACGCGATACCGCTCTTTCCCGCACGTCCCGTCCGACCGATACGATGAACGTAACTGTCAATGTCCTGCGGAATATCGAAGTTGTACACATGAGTCACACCAGACACGTCCAACCCACGGGCTGCAACGTCGGTGGCAACGAGGACTTCGAGCCCTCCCTCGCGGAATTTCCCCATCACGGTGTCGCGCTGCTTTTGACTCAGGTCCCCATGGAGTCCATCCGCCATGTAGCCGCGAGTTTGCAGCGCATTGGACAACTCATCGACACGCCGCTTCGTTCGACCGAAGACAATGGCAAGCTCCGGATTTTGAATATCGAGCAGACGCGTTAGCACATCCAGTTTCTGCGGCTCCGGAACCTCGTAGTAGTCCTGTTCAATAGTCGGCACCGTCACTTCCGTCGCCTTGACGGAAACGAGTACAAAGTCCCGCATGAACTTGCGAGCCAAACTCTTGACACCAGGCTTCATCGTGGCGGAAAACAACATAGTCTGCCGTTCTGACGGGCACGCTGCGAGAATCGTCTCGATATCTTCTACGAATCCCATATCCAACATTTCATCCGCTTCGTCAAGTACAGCGATGCGGATGTGATCGAGTTTTACCGTTCTGCGATTCATATGGTCCATGAGGCGACCCGGAGTCGCAACGATGACCTGCGGATGATTCCGTAAACTACGAATCTGGCGTCCAATGTCCTGACCACCATAAATAGCTAACGTCCGAATACCCTTAAAACCGCCCACTTTGCTGATTTCCTCGGCAACTTGAATACACAACTCGCGGGTCGGCGTAAGAATGACTGCTTGAATGTTCGTATCTTCGCGCGCCACTGTTTCAACTATCGGGATGCCGAACGCAACCGTTTTACCCGTGCCCGTCTGAGCCTGTCCGATCACGTCCTGACCCGACAAAGCAACTGGAATCGCTTGCGATTGAATATCAGTAGCTGACTCAAATCCCATACTCGATAAGGACTTGAGAACAGGTTCACTCAAATTTAGTTCTGAAAAATTTGCCATAAACTAACTCCTTTTTGGATTACAAATTCGGTCTCATTCTATGCTTGTACAAATCTCACCAAAGCCATACACGCCACGCACGAATATCGGTAAAAAACTATTGTATCAGTCATCGCTGAATTAAACCAACCATTTTTCCGAACGAACCGCGATATGCCGACATGACGACGCACCGCCAGACGAGGCCTGGGCCACCTCGTCGCACGCGGTGCATCCACTGGTTCCATTCAATGAAGAAGATCCGCTTAGAACATCCGTCGCGAGCTAATTCGGATTGATCGAAGCCGTTCGCCGATATTGAACCAAATCTTGGCTTGTGTCTGTGCTTCCATTGTAACAGACGGAACCAAACTGGCCAAGAGCATGGCCCACGCTGGCTGGTGGAGCAGAAGTGGGGATGCGTCCTATGGAGCGATTGAGATGAATAGACTGGCATGGATAGGCCACCCGACCCACAACCCTCAAGCCGTTGTGCCGTCGTCGATGTCTTCCTCGTCAAGAATTGCTTTGGGTAGACCTGTATGACCACCCCAATAGTAGGTGATCAGTGCGATCACACCAATGAGTACTTGATCCCAGACGCCCTTAATGGCGCCAATTCCACCAAAGTTGCCGAGATAGGAAACGAGGATGATAGCGGCGTAGTAAAATACAAGCCACCATGAGGATTTGACCTGTTGCGTGAAAGAGACCGCTTTTGTGGGGACTTTTTTGCGCGCCAACAGGTAGATAATAAACATGACCAATTGGGAGCCGAGCAACCAGGAGTCAACACTCCAGCCGGTCCAGTAGACGATGAGGCTCGCGATGATGAAGGCCACGGGTCCAATGACAGTCATCCCCCGCAGGAAAAATGGTCGCGGAACGTCGGGTGCGTTCCTTCGGAAGGCGTAGGCCGAGATCGGTGCAAGCGCGTAGGTGAGAACGAGCGCGTCAGAGACAACATCGATGAGTGTCCCCCAGGACGGATTGTCCGCGGGAATCGCACCGATAAAAGCGACCTGTAGGACTACATAGATAATTGCAGATAGAAGCACAGAAACGATAAGCGCGATGGGTATCGTGCGCTGTGGGTTCTTGGCCTCGCTGGCAACGGACACAATGGGTTGCAGGCCCAAGTATGCGAACATGACGCCGCCTGTCGAGATGGCTGTCTCGACCCCTGAGAACCCGAATGGTGCGAATCCGTGGGAACTGAAGTTAGCAATTCTCAAACTGAAAAGCAAAACGACAATGGTCAGTGCGGGCACGATGAACTTAAGTATGGTCATGATGGTATTGGATCGTGCAAATGCCCTAACCTCCAATAATTTAAGAGAAAAAATAAGTTAAAAACCCGTTGAACAAATTGTGAACGACAGGAAACAGTAAAACGGTAAACAGTGGAACAAAAGTCCTAAAACCCTAGCGGCTTAAGACTTTCGACTCTGTTCAATTTTCTCGGCCAGTTCATTGAGGTACGTCCAGCGATCCATCAAGTGCTCCAAGTGGCTCTCGAGTTGCTGCTGTTCTGTGAATAGTTCCTGGAGGCGGACGTGATCGTCTGCGTGACGCACCATTTCGTCAGCCACACGCTTAAGGGCCGCTTCCGTTTCCTCGATTCGATCGTCGATCTCGTCGTACTCCTTCTGCTCCTTAAATGTGAACTTGAGCGTCTCACGCTGATGTGTGCGGCGTGTGGTCTCATCCTTGTCGGCCTGCGCGGCTTTCGCCCCCCCGTCGGCGGTCGCCGTCACAGGTGCCCCGTCCGACTCCGATCTCTTTGTAGCAGCATAATCGGAGAAATCGCCGAAATGGACAGAAATCTTGCCGTTGCCTTCGAATGCGAAAATCTTGTCCACGACATTGTCCAAAAAGTACCTGTCGTGGGAAACCGTAATGACCGCTCCCGGGAATTCATCCAAGTACGACTCAAGGATGGCGAGGGTGGGGATGTCGAGATCGTTGGTGGGCTCGTCCAGCACCAGCACGTTGGGCGCCGACATCAGCATCCGCAACAGAGCGAGGCGCCGCTTCTCTCCACCCGACAGCTTCGCGATTGGCGTCCACTGAAGTGGTCCCGGGAAGAGGAATCGCTCCAACATCTGCCCAGCTGAAATGGTTTCGCCGTCCGCTGTCTGGACGTATTCCGCCTCGTCGCGGATGTAATCGATGACCCGCTGACTCGTGTCCATATCCTCATGCTCTTGGCTGAAGTAGCCAATCTTAACGGTCGATCCGATTGACACTTCCCCCTGATCCGGCTGCATACGCCCGATCATCATTTTGAGCAGCGTCGACTTCCCCGCACCATTTGGCCCCACAATGCCAATCCGATCATCCCGCAGAACGATATAACTGAAGTCCGCAACCAACGTCCGACCCTCGTACGCTTTCCACACCTGACGAAGTTCAATGACAGACTTTCCGAGTCGCGTGCTGGCGGTGGACAGCTGCACCTCTTCCTCGGTCCCCATCGGTGTTTGCTCAAGGATTTCGTAATACCGCTCTGTGCGCGCCTTTTGTTTGGTGCCACGCGCTCGTGGACCTTTTTTAATCCACTCGATCTCGTTGCGCAAAAAGTTTTGCCGCTTCTCCTCCGACACCCGCTCTTCTGCTTCTCTGGCGACTTTCATTTCGATGAACTTCCAGTAGTTTCCGGGATACTGGTAAATGTGGCCGTGGTTCAACTCGAAAATCCGATTGACGACCCTGTCTAAGAAATACCTGTCGTGCGTGACCATAAACAGTGCGCCTTTGCGACGTTGCAGGTAGCTTTCGAGCCACTCCACACTCTCGTTGTCGATGTGGTTTGTGGGCTCGTCCAATATGAGCAAATCGGAAGGCTGAATGAGCGCTCGTGCCATGGCGACTCGCTTGCGTTGGCCGCCAGACAGGGTCCCAACTTTTGCATGAAAGTTGGAAATGCCGAGCCGCGTCAGAATGATCTTCGCTTCGTGCTCAAGTTGCCACGCATCCATTTCATCCAAACGCCCTTGCAAACGAATGAGCCGGGCTTGAAGCTCCTGGGACTCCGGGTCCTCAGCCAATGACTGGGTCGTCTCCTCGTACTCGCGAAGCAGCCGCATGACCGGTAAGTCCCCGTGAAAAACTTGATGGAGAACTGTTGCGTCGGGATCGAACGTCGGCTCCTGTGGCAAATAGTGAACCGTGACACGTCCCGCGAGCGTAATGGTTCCGCTGTCCTGCGTATCCAACCCGGCGATGATTTTCAACAGCGAGGATTTCCCTGCACCGTTCACGCCGATGAGACCAATTCTATCCGTATCTTCAATTCCAAAAGAGACATGATTCAGGAGAATTTTTTCACCATAACTCTTACACACGTTATCTGCGGATAAAATGTTCATTCGTCCAAAACCCCTTATGCGTTCATGATATTGTATCATGCGATCTCGGCCAAGGAGTACAGCGAGGTCATAGCCCGCGAGATAACTTCTCACAATTTGCAAAAATTATGGTAGTCTCAACGGTATGGAGAGTTTTTACATACTTGGTCAGTCATCAATCTCCTACAAATATAGGAGGCTGACGAAATGAAGAAACAATGGATGGGGGCAATTGCTACATGTTTGGTCGTCTTGGGCGTGGCGTCGCCTGCAGCGTTCGCGTCGACGAGCCAGCAAAACACGGGTTCTATCGTATTAAACAACGACAATCTCTCATCTCCCCACACGATCAACCAGGGTGGTACGACATATGTCCCACTTTGGTATGTCATGCAAGCGCTTAAGTCTGTCGGCATTCATAGCACGTGGAACGGAAGTGCGTGGACAATCACAACATCAGGGAACAATGTAGGATCCGGGGCGTTGACTGGCGGAGCGGGAAATACGCCTGTATCGCTAAACGGTAAACACCTGGTGAATGTTTCGACCATCCCAGCAGTCGATCCGTCATCACACCACATCACCACCTACATCTCCGTTCACGACATCGCGAATGTCCTTAAGCAATTGAACGTAGCTTCAACGTGGAACAGCGGTCAACTCAGCCTACAAACCCCGGATGTGGCTGCTCTAGCGGACGCCTTCACCAATTCGCAGGCAGCCCCAGAGTCGCAAATGACAGCCAACATGGCCGAACACATTCAGTTGACCCTAACGAGCAAAGGCAAAGTTGATCTACAAGGTACCCCCAGTAGCATGGACATTCAGATGAACATGAGTATGAAAACCGGTACGGTGAACGGCCAGAAAGCCATCTATCTAAGGATTACACCGGATATTCCTTCGGACCAAGGGTCAGGCCAAGGGAATGACGCGGGTACGCCTCAGCCAATCCAAGAATACATCGAGGGAACAAAGGTTTGGGTCAACCAAGGAACAGGTTGGACAGAGGAAACGAGCAGTGAACAGTTGATTCAAACCCTTGAGTCACAACTGCCGACACAGGACATCAACTTCACGGGACTGCGTAACATCCACTCAACAAGCTCGTCCTCAGGCAACGCGACACAGTACACGGCGACACTCGACGGCAGTAGCATGGCGCAACTCCTGGGACCCGTGATGCAAAATGTGGGGGCTTCAGCAGCCGATGGAACAGGCATGTCACCGAGTGATATGTCGAAGCTGATCAATTCCGTACTGGGACACATGCACGGAACAATGAGCATCACCGTTAATCCCGTCGGCGGGAAAACTCTGATCACGGGCGAAAACATGACCATCGACATGAATATCCCAATGAATTCGCTGCCCATTCCCGCCAGCGCAAAAAGCTCCGCCAGCGAGATATCTGCCATTTCTCTTCACGAAACACTTGCGGCTGGCTACACCTATAATTCTGACCCGATCACGCCGCCATCGGACTTAAATGCAGCTCCAGCTGCGGGTACGTCGAATTCGGCGGCGTCGAATTCTACTGCCTCGACGTCGAACGGATCGGGGCAATAACACGCACAGGTTGCAGGGGCACCGGGAACGGTGCCCCTGCAAGCCCACGTGTATCTCGCCATGCTGGCCCGACTCGCATGCGGGACGGGACACTCGCCCGCCGCGTGGCTAAGGCACCTACCGCCGGGCCGCCCCAGGGTGCCCCATGCGGCACTGGTACCAACTCAGGCGCGTGATCGCTTCAGGCCGCGTAGAACCACAACACCCTCACGGACTCGCGACAATCAGTTAAGTCCCTGGTAGTCCCTTATAGGCCGTCCTCCAGGCAATAATTGCGAAACAAAGGAACCAGACTCCGTTATTGCACACATATGGCTCAAAGTACGCCTCAAACTGGTGGCACAAGGAAATAACGGTCCGTTAACGCTCACCAGCCACTTGCTACAGGTGGACAGCGGTCCCACGTTCCCCTATTCCCCTATTCCCCTATTCCCCTATTCCCCTATTCCCCTATTCCCCTATTCCCCTATTCCCCTATTCCCCTATTCCCCTATTCCCCTATTCCCCGCCTTCCCCGCCTTCCCCGCCGTCCACCCATCGAAACTTGTCAAAATTCCTGCTCGCCTGCCCGGCAATTCACGGATATACTATGGGACGGACATTCGACTTATTGACAAAAGGCTGCCTAAGGGCGAAGCCCTATACGTCATCTAGGTCGACATCACTGTGACGAAGCACTAGCGCCAAGTCACAATTAAGGAGGCCAAGTTGTGAAATCGTTTCTCAGGAGCGCACCCCTTTCCTTTCAGCATGTGTTCGCCATGTTTGGCGCGACAGTGCTCGTTCCGTTTCTAACTGGACTCGATCCCGGTTCAACCCTCGTCGCAAGCGGCGTTGGGACGTTGATTTTCCACTTGATAACGCGTGGGAAAGTTCCAACGTATCTCGGGTCATCATTCGCATTTATCGCACCACTCGCCCTATTCGTAGGTAAACACCACGAGCCAGGACAAGCGGTGACCGGACTTATCAGCGTTTCAGTGGTATACGCTATTCTCTCCCTTATCATTACCGCCATCGGATTCGAGCGGGTTCGCAAAGCGATTCCGCCGGTTGTCGTGGGTCCCGTAGTGGCCATCATCGGTTTGTCGCTGGCGCAGACGGCTATCCAATCCGAGGCGTCGACACATTGGGATGTTGCTATCATCAGTCTCCTCGCTGCCATTCTCTCATCCATCGCCGGACCCAAACAGGCACGTATCATTCCCATTCTCGTGGGCATCATCGTTGGCTATATCTACTCTGTCATTCGTGGCTTGGTGGCATTCGGTGGTGTCTCGCAGGCAGCTTGGATACAGGTGCCACATTTTCACGCGCCAGCGTTTAGTTGGCAAGCGATTCTTGCCATGGCGCCCATTGCGCTCGTGACCATGGTCGAAGACTTGGGCCACATGTTTGTGCTCAATGAGATTACAGGTCGAGATGTCACCAAGAGTCCTGGTTTCGCATCCATCCTGTTAGGAAACGGCGTGGCTACTTTGATATCCGCCTTTCTGGGCGGCCCAGCTGAGACGACGTACGCTGAAAATTTAGGGGTACTGGCCATGACCAGGCAGTTTTCGAGTCGAATCATACAGGGGGCGGCCGTGATCGCGATTATCCTTGGTTTACTCGGGAAATTCGGAGCCCTCATTCACTCCATTCCGCCGGCGGTAATGGGCGGAATCGGGATTTTGTTGTACGGGATGATCGCGGCCATGGGGATTCGGCATATGATCGAGGAAAAAGTGCAGCTTACGAACATGAAAAACCTGATCATTGTGGCGGTCATCTTCATCGTCGGTGTCGGTTACAGTAATAACGGGATCGCTTTTGCGACGCTCGCTGGGCTCATCATTTACTGGCTCATCCCAGACGTTGCGAGTCGCAAAGAGCGCGCAATAGACAGTAAATAAGCCATATCACTCAGAAATCGGAAAATACAGGGCAAAGCAACAAAACCACCCAGCCGGGTGGTTTTTCGTTTTTGCAGAGAATTTCGGAACAACTTGATGACGATACAAGTGCAAGAGTGTATGCTTCGTTATGTGAGCGTTCAGTTGATTTGCGTTGAAGGGACAGATAGCGTTGCGGTCAACCGTGGTCAAACTTCGAGGGTTCTACTTCTCTACAGGCCTGTCTGGTGGAATTCTTGTTCCATATATATCCATTCTCCTCGAGCATGACGGGTTTCAAAGTGGAACAGTGGGTATCGTAATGGCCATCGGGACGTTCATTTCACTGTTGACGCAGCCGATTTGGGGATACGTGGTCGATCGATTCCAAATGACTCGATTGACACTTGCAATGAGTTCCATGTTCCCTGGCTTATTGGCTATCTTGTTCGACGCGAATTGGCTGTGGGTCATTGTCTTAGCCAATTCCCTGTGGAACATCTTCACCTCGCCGCAGTCACCGATTTCTGACGCGTATACGGTCGTCAACGCGCCGCGGGCCGGCGCTACGTACGGGTCCGTCCGCATGTTCGGCAGCTTGGGTTTTGCCATCGGCGGCTACTTAAGCGGAGAGTATCTCGCTCGTTTCCCGGTGACGTCATTGTGGATCCCCTACCTTGTTGTAGCAGCACTGGGTGCGGCCATTGCCTTCTATTTCCCCCAAGATAGAGTTGAATTTGCCAGCACCATTTCCATCCGCAGCGGAATCACGTCCCTCATGAGGAACAAACGATTTGTTTTCTTTCTTCTCGGCGGATTTCTCGTCAGTCAGACATTGACTGCTTTCAATACATACTTTGCCTTGACATTTCGTGCGATGGGCGGCTCGCTCGCAATGACGGGCGTCGCATTTTTTATAGCATCCGGCACGAATGTGCCAGCCATGCTCATCGCACGGAACGTTATTCAGCGGTTAGGACGGGAACGAACCCTCCTCATTGCATGTGTCGCGTACGTCTTGCGCTGGGCCGTTCAAGCGTTTCTGCCGATACCGTGGTTAGCTCTCGTCATCCAGATCCTCCACGGCATTTCGTTCGGGTTCTACTACGTCGCTGCAGTCGATTTTGTTTCGGAAAACGCATCGCGGGATATGCAAGCGACTGCACAGAGTATTTTCGGCATGATCTGTTCCGGACTGGCAGGTATCGTTGGCAATCTACTCAACGGATTTCTCTTGCGCTACGGGGGTCCGGAGCTCATGTACAGCGTCTGCATGGTGAGTTCACTGATTGGCGCAGGTTGTTTTCTTGTTGTCGCTCGACTCCGAACCACCTCCGTAATCCACCCTTCAGAGGAGGACGTGCCAGAGACTATCCATTGACAATCGATCCGCCGTTCACGTGAATCACCTGACCGGAGATATAAGACGCATCATCTGAGGCCAGAAACACATAGGCGGGTGCCACCTCAAATGGCTGTCCAGCTCGCTTCATTGGCGCGCTATCACCAAATGTAGTCACCCGATCCGGCGGGAACGACGCCGGGATGAGTGGCGTCCAAATCGGCCCAGGCGCTACTGCGTTGACGCGAATTCCTTTATCGGCTAGAGAGCTCGCCAGTGATCGGGTAAAGGACACGATTGCACCCTTTGTTGCAGAGTAATCGATGAGCATGGGCTCCCCCCTGTAAGCAACGATAGAGGCAGTGTTCACGATGGAACTCCCCTTGCTCATTTGGGGCAAAATCGCTTTTGTCAACCAAAACGGCGCAAAAATGTTCACTCTACAAGTAAACTCTAACTGGTGTCTTTCAATGCCTAATAGATTGTCCTGTGCAAACTGAACCCCAGCGTTGTTCACTAAAATATCGACTCGACCATGTTTCCGCATCGCGTATGCGACAATCTCTTTGCAGTGTTGCTCATCTCCAAGATCTCCTGGGATCAGCGTACATCTGCGACCGTATGCTTTCACGTATTGCTTAGTCTCTTCCGCATCACCGTGCTCATCGTAGTAGGGGATAACGACGTCCGCTCCTTCTTTTGCGAACGCGATCGATACGGCTCTCCCAATTCCACTGTCGCCACCCGTGACAATGGCAACTTTGCCAAGTAGCTTATCAGCAGCTTTATAGTTTGGATTATCGAAAACTGGGCGTGGAGACATGACAGACTCAATCCCAGGCTGTGGTTGTTGTTGAGGAGGGAAACCCATCGTGCCTAGCTCCTCTCGAAGTAGGATTCCGGGATATCCTATGAGCGACACAGGTAGGCGGTGACTTATAAATTTTAAAAGAAAGCGGTCAAAACAGGACCACTCAGTCCCGTTTTGACCGCACCCTACCTTTAGACGATGAAACGGTAACTACTTGCCCCAATGACGCTCAATAAAGGCGTCGCGACCGGATGCCATGCGATAGCGATTGTAATGCGCCGAATTTTTTCTGTGATAATCTTGATGATACTCCTCCGCCGGATAGAACGGACCAGCCGGTAGAATTTCAGTGACAATCGTTTTTTGAAATCTTCCGCTCTCCGCGAGTTCGTTCTTCGACTTCTCCGCAGCGAGTCGTTGTTCGTCGTTGTGATAAAAAATTGCCGTCTTGTACGATGAACCGCGGTCGTAGAATTGACCACCGGCGTCTGTCGGATCGATCTGCTGCCAATAAACTTGGAGCAGTCTCTCGTACGCGAACACATCCGGATCGAACGTGATTTGAACGGCTTCATAGTGCCCTGTCGTCTCAGAGCATACTTCCTCATATGTCGGATTCTCTTTCGTTCCACCCGTGTAACCGGAAACGACTTTGATAATGCCCGGCCATTCCTCGAACGGCTTCACCATACACCAGAAGCAACCGCCCGCGAACGTGGCTAATTCCTGCCGTTGTACGCCCTCACGCTCCATTTATATCACTCCCACTTGGGTTAGGATCTTTCAAGGAACAGCATACCGCGACGCGGTTCCCGCCACAAATGCGACTCAGTCACCTTCCCCGTCTCGCGCGGTTTCTCTTTGACCTGGAACCCCTCGCGCCAGTCGCGCATAACTTATGTTCGTCAGAAATGGGGGAGAAGTATGCCAAATCAGGACGCGTCACCATCCACACTTCATGAGAGAACCGTAACGGCCCTCAACCAATTGGTACAGGAGGCGCTCGCGCATGTGTCCGGGCTGGATCGGATGATCGTCAACCAGGCCATTCCCATGATTTATCCCAGAATCCAGCGCCGAATTGCGAGCGCGTCTGAGGAGGCCCTGCACGAACAACTGCTACATATGAAGAACATGATCGAATCCGTGTTGCAGGAAACGAAGGGAACCAGTAAAAAGTCGGGATCGAAACGCAAACCACGTCAGAAAACAGCAGCGGGGATGAAGCGATCCGCCAGCAAAAAATCGAAACAGTGAAGTCCCACCGCGTCCCCCTCACCGGCAACACGAAGGCCACTGGCCACGACCTGTTGTGTTTTCTGAGATTAAACAGATAAAAATAAGTAAAGAAACGATGTAAAATCAAAAGACGGTCAGCGCTTAGTTCCAACAATTTCCGCAACTACACTGACAAATCGATCGATATCACTGGGGTGGATGTCCCCAATCGTACCAATTCGGAACGTCGCTTGTTCCGTTAACTTGCCCGGGTAGATGACATATCCCCGCTTCTTAATCGATTGGTAAAATTCCTCAAAAGAGAAATCATCGGTCGGGTAGAGAAATGATGTGATAATCGGTGACTGGTGTGCATTGGGGAGCAACTCGCTAAATCCTGCTGCATTCATCCCTTCAACGAGCCGTCTTTGATTTTCCACGTAGCGCGATTCTCTCGCAGGGATGCCCCCCTCGGCCGCAAGTTCCAACAGCGCCTGATGAAAAGCGTGAACGACGTGAGTCGGAGATGTAAACCTCCATTTGCCATTATTTTCCTCCATGACTCGCCATTGATCGTAGAGATCGAGTGAGTGCGATCTAGAGCGCCCCTCGCATTGCGCCAGAGCATTCGTGTTGGCGATGACGAATCCGAAACCAGGTACGCCCTGAATACATTTGTTCGCCGAACTAATAAGAAAATCAATATTCAACGCTTCGACGGAAATCCGCATACCTCCGAAGCTACTCATCGCGTCCACAATCGCGTACCTTCCACGCTGTTTAATGACATGGACAATCTCCTGCAATGGATTGACCATCCCCGTAGTCGTCTCGCAGTGAACAAGTGCCACGTGTGTAATCGACGGATCCGCATCAAGTCGCGCTGCCACAAACTCTGGGTCAACCGGATTCGTCTCACCGAAACTGTAGCTTTCAAATGGGATTCGAGCCGTCTTCGCAACGGTAGCCATCCTACGCCCATAAGCTCCATTTTCTAATATAAGTAGTTTGCTCTGATCATCTAGAACCGTCGTAAGAACGCTCTCGACCACATAGGTTCCGCTCCCTTGCAGGAGGACAGCCGTGTAGTTGTCGGGCGTGCATTCACCAATATGAATGAGGCGGGAGCGAATATTTTGTGTGATTTCCTTATAATCGTCGTCCCAGGTGCACCAGTCGCGCATCATCGCCCTCCGGACCCCCTCCGTGGTCGAGAGTGGCCCAGGTGTCATGAGGAGGTATGAATTCCGATATTCCGTGTCATTCATGGGTGTAAAGTCGCTCCTTCGAAGTCCGTTCTAGTACATGCTGTATGCTGGTGTAGAGCCTTCCCATCGCATCATCAATCTGTTCATCCGACATGATAAGGGGCGGTGACAAAGTCAACGTAGATCCACTTGCTACCTTAAAGTTCAAGCCTTGATGAAACGACTCGTACATGATGGGCTCCGCGAGCGACGCCCCGTCCATCTCGGGCGTGTCCTTCAACTCTGCACCACAGAGAGCACCGATTTGACGAATGTCTGCAAAAACATGAAATGATTCCTGTATTTCCTGCAAGTGCATCCTAATTCGGGTCCCGAGTTCATTTGCGCGTTGGCATAGGTCTTCCCGTTCAATCGTATCGATCACGGCGAGCGCCGCAGCAGCACCAACAGGTGTCTTTTCATGTGTGTAGTGACCGATGGAATAAGGCTTGGCATCGTCCAATTCACGTTTGGCAAGCAGTGCAGCAATCGGAAAGACACCACCGCCCAGACCTTTACCGAGAATGACCATGTCTGGATCGAGATCGTAGTGTTGATAGGCAAACATACGACCGGTACGCCCCAGACAGGTGGCGGTCTCGTCGAGGATGAGCAACACACCGTGACGTCTACAGATCGCTTGAACTCGGTCATAGTAATCTCTTGGCGGAACCTGTACATCCGTGTTGCGAATGGGCTCCATGATGACAGCAGCAACGTCGCGTGTGGCGTCGAGCACATAGTCAAGGTAATCTGCACATCTCATATCACAAGCGTCTCCACAGCGCCATGGACAACTGGCCGTCGCACAAGGGGGGATATGCGTTGTTTCTGGGCCAAGTGACCCAAGCCCGGAACGAAATTGCGGCTGTCCTCCAACGGATAGCCCACCGAGAGATGCCCCGTGAAACGAGTGCCACAGCGACACCATTCTCTGTTTACCCGTGACAATCCGTGCAAGTTTGATAGCTGTGTCCACCGCAAGTGTAGCCGCCGGCGCAAACAATACTTTGTTCAACCGATTTCCGGTCAATCCAACAAGACGTTCAGCGAGTTGAACAGCCCGCTCGTTCGTATATCGTCTTGGTGAAAACGGGAGGTCCTGCAGTGCCTCTGTGACAGCGCGCACAACTGCGTGATGACCAAACCCAAGTTGATGGACATTGTTTCCGTGAAAGTCATAGAGCACTTTGCCGTCAGGCGTGCACAGTGTGGGGCCGCTAGACTTTGCGACGACATCAACACATGGACTAGACAAAGATTGGTGGAGAAATACGTTGTCATCGCGTTCAAGCCAGGAACGAGACTCCTCATTCAGCCCTTCGAGCCAGGCACTGCGCAGTTCTGAATCGTTGACATCCCCTTCACGCCTGCGCCAGTTCTCGTTGTCCCTCACCCGGACGACCTCCTAGCGCCAAACGTTGTTCAATCGACTTGATGGCATCCGGAAGGTCGACAATGCGATCAATCACTATATCCGCGCCACGGCTCATCATTTGTTCCACCACGTGTTCCTTTCGAAGCTCCAAATCGTTCGGTTTCATGGTAATCACTTCTGACCGGGATAGACCGAGTAAATTACTTCCCTCGATCACCCCCACTGTCCACATGCCCGCATTGCGCCCTTCGTCGACGTCGACGAGTGTATCCCCGACCTTGACCAGCCGGTCCATGGGGTATACGCCGAGGCGCTTGGCGTTTTCAAAGCACATCCATGGAGCTGGACGGCCAGTCGGAACCTCGGATGAAGTGACAACTACCTGTGGACGATAGCCCGCCTCCATCGCGATTGGGAGAATGACATCCATCATTGGTCGCGTATAACCTGTCGTACTCCCGATTTGAATCCCCGCCGACGTCAACTCGCTGACCATGTCGACCACACCATGAATGGGAACGGCAAAATCTCGTAAACGAACTAGAAGACCTGCTTCAAGGTGTTGGTGAATTGCATCAATGTCATTCTCAGTTGACGAACGACCGTGAGCCGTGCGGAAGCCTTCCCCCACGGAAGGCGTCGCAAGAAGTTTTCGAATGTGATCCCGCTTGGCTAAACCCATGTCCTGCCGAGCCGTATCCAGTGAGACATCGATATCAAATGCTTTAAACGCTTCAACAAGCCCGTAGATTGGCGCAAAACAACCGTAATCCACGACAGTGCCTGCCCAGTCAAATATCACGGCACGTATCGTCTTCGTTTTCTCATTTTCCATGATTAAACTTCCTTCCCTGTCAATGCCTCGTAGTTGTACGAAGATTTTCGCGGACTTTCGACGCGCTCTGCTAACCGCGTTCGGCGTCTGAAGAAGGGTATGCGAAATTCACCTGCGGTCAATGTAAGGACAATCATCAAGACACATAACATCACGATAGACAACGCTGCACCTTGTGCATAATAGCCTCGTTGGACATACTGAACGATTTGAATAGGTGCAGTGGCAAACCCAGGAGGATACACCATCATCGTTGCACCAAGTTCACCGGCTGAGAGTGCAAATGCTAAGCCAAATGCACTTTTCAAAGCCGGTACGAGCAGGGGCAGTGTCACACGCACAAACGCCCTCATTGGTGATGCCCCAAGTCCCTGTGCTGCCTCGGAATAACTTTGCGGGAGCTTGGTCAAAGCGACCACTATCGTCCTATACGAAGTCGGCAACACGAGGGTCGTTTGTGCCAAGATGACAATGATTGGCGAATTGCTGAAATTCAGTCGCCCACTGTCATACGCCATTAGAAGACTTAAACCGATGACTACACTGGGGACAGTTTGCGGCAGCGTGAGCACCGTGTCGTACAGACCGCCTTCACCTCCCTGTCGATTTGCAACCAACCACGCGCCAAGCAAACCGACCGCCGCGGCGATGGCAGACACAATCGTAGAGATGATGAGCGTGGTGATAATCGAACCCCAATCATCCCACTGAAGACTTGTAAACCAATGGAGCGTGAAGGACGTTGGTAAAACAGTTCCGACCCAGTTTTTTGCGAAACTGGATAGAAGAACTACGGCAACGGGTAGGAAAAAAGCAATGGCGACCAAAAGCGTCGTCGCGGTCCCAAGTATCCGAGCCGATCGCCCCTTCGATATCAGTGGTGCCGAATCAAGCGATAATCGTTGAAGCTTCTCAGAAAACCTTCTCTCTGCTCGACTGTACGAGAACCGATAGACGAGGTAGATCACTAACACAAACACAAGCATTAACAGCGCTTCCTGAGATGCTCCTGGTAGGTCTAAATTCACCATGGCCCGGTTGTAAATTGATACGGGTACTGTTGGCGTACGCTGCGATCCCAAAATCAATAGAATGCCAAATTCATTTAATATGAAAAGAAAACAGAGGATTGCCCCAGCCGTAATACCAGGCAGCGACAGAGGGAGCAATACCCGCCAAATTTGTCGCAGGCGCCCCGCTCCTAGACTGGAAGCAGCTTCGAACAGAGACCCATCCAACAGTTCGATGGCTGAGAGGAGCGGGCGAATCATAAAGGGCAAGTAATAGGTGACCTCCGCCATGACGATGCCAGTCTGGCTGTAAAGAAAATCAAAGGGAGCCTGCTGTAGGTGAAGCAATTGCTGGATGCCGACAGTTACAGCCCCACGTGACCCATATAGGTAAATCAGCGAGAAAGCCACAAGAAACGATGGGAACGCGACGATAAGCTCCATCGCTCTCAGCAAGAACTGCCTGCCCGGGATAGGAAACAGTCGAAACGCGATTGCGACAATTGTTCCGACAACTGCTGTGATGAACATGCTCACTAGGGCGAGGTGAAGGGACGTGATCAAACTCGCGAGAAAGCCTTGTTCTCTCCACACCAGACTTAAACCAGAAAACCAACTTCGGGCAGATCCGCTCAGCCGAACCAAGGTCCATAACGGGAACAAAAACAGCAGCACCATGACAAACATGAACAGAATTCCGGGCACCGGGTAGCGCAATTTACTTGCACGATACATGCATACAGTCCTCCGGGCAAAATGAAATCGCAATCTGTTTTCCCACATAGGGATCTTCTCGTAACCGAGTGGACGTTACGGTCATTGTGGATCCCTGGCCTCCCATAACTTCAACCTGAACGCGATGGGTACCGCCTAACCACTCAACCGCTTTTACTACCCCCGGCAAACTGATGTCGAGTTCGTCTGACAGGACCACACGTTCGGGCCGGATGTACCATTGGCCGACCTGCGACGAGTTGCTCTGACGATGAGCAAGTCGCTGGGTAATTTCATTCGGTATCTCATTTAGTTCACCCAGAAATCGGGCCACAAACCCGTTCTCTGGATGGTCATACAGATCGCTCGGGCTCCCAAACTGTTCGATCACGCCATTTCGCATCACCGCAATTTTGTCGGAAAACGTCATGGCCTCGTCGCGATCGTGCGTCACGTAAATCATCGTCATGTCAGGAAAGCGACGTCGCATTTCCTTCAGTTCATGACGCAACTCCATGCGCAGATTAGCATCAAGTGCACTAAGCGGTTCGTCGAGCAATAAGACTTTCGGTTCCAACACCAGGCAACGGGCGAGTGCAACCCGTTGCTGCATCCCGCCGCTCAGCTCGGATGGGTACTTGGCACGTGCGCCCTCCAGACGAACCATACTGAGTACTCTGTCCGTCTTTGCCTCTGCAACGTCCTTTGGGACACGTCGTTCGCGAAGTCCAAAACGAACATTTTGTTCCACGGTGAGATGTGGGAACAAAGCATACTGTTGGTGAAGGAAACCGATGTCCCTACGATGGGAGGGCACATTCGTAATGTCTCGTGCAGCCATTTGAATGCGCCCGCGCGATGGCGAAACAAATCCAGCAATGGCCCGCAACAGCGTCGTTTTGCCACAACCACTGTTTCCGAGAAGCGTGATGGCCTCGCCGCGTTTCACATGAAGGCTGACATCTTTCAAAACGACGTTCGCTCGATAGGAAACCGAGAGGCTGTCTACGACAACCCCGTCGGCTTCTTTTGTCAAATCGTCAGTTTCCTGTAACGCTGCCTTGCTTGCCATAAGCATTTAATACCTCCGATTGCCACATGGACTGCCATTGTGTCTGACTGTCGAGAACATTGCTCCAATTAATAGGAAGAACCTGTACGCCGTTTAACAGGCTTTCGACTTCCTTGGCGTTGGCAGATGTGGCAGGTACGTCGGTTCGAGCTGGCAATCCGAAAATTGAGTAGGTCTCTGCCTGTGCAGATTTGGACAACAGGTAATTGATGAGCGCTTCACCACCCGCAGTATTTGGCGAATTCTTAACCAGTCCTACAACGTATGGGTCTTCAAAAGTGACAGGCTTTTGTCCAGCGGAGGGCGCCAAGAACAGAGGCTTTACAGACATTCCTCCCTGCACATTGTCAGCCATATCCATCTGAAGGTCTCCGTTCGCCACTATTACTTCACCGCGATTGAGTAGCACGTCGAGATAACCTGTTCCTTTCGTGTGAAATTTAACGCTGGGTTCAAGCGACTTGAGGAAAGTCATTGCTTTCTGTGTACCCCACAACTGTTGTGCCATGATGAGTACTGCCATGCCGTCGCCAGCAGACTGAGGATTGGAGTATGCAACTTGATTCTTGTATTGGGCGCTCAGCAGATCGTTGAAGGTCTTTGGCGGATTTGGAGTGAGTTGCGGATTGTAAGCAAAATTAATGTAATTGTCGATAAAGGTTTCCCAATACCCGTTTGCATCCTTGCGCGAAGAAGGGATTTCATCCCATGCAGTAGACCTATAGTCTTGCAGCAATCCTTCCTGCTGCGCCTTTTGGACAAACGGCGGCATGGTCACCACTACATCAGCTTTGGGACTGTTTTTCTCGACGTCCAGGCGGTTGACCACGGCGCCACTTCCATCGGTGACCATCACTACTTTTGCTCCATATTCCTTTTCAAACTGCGGAAGTACGGCCTTATAGTAATCTTCCAGTCCGTCTGAGGTATACAGTGTAATGGTTCCGAGATGATTAGAGGTTGGATTGACCGCACCCTTCGCGTTGCCTGCTGTACTACCCGAATTTGTATTGTTCGAAGTCCCACAACCCGCCACAACACCTGTTAAAGCTAATACAGCTAACGATGCTATCCACTTTCCACGTTTGTACATACTCCTAGGTTCCCTCCTGAACTCCAATCGCTCATTTTGGCACAATATGACTCTATTTGACACGAATATCCTAATCCACGTTTGTTAAACGTCCACATGAATCATGTAAACGGTAGGTTAAAATTGCATTAATATGTCGTTACACACCAATTGCTGTGTAAAATTGTGCTATTTTGTGTATAAGCACACATTGACATGGAGGCCGACATGCTAAAAGCACAACGGTTTGCGTTGATTGAACGGTTCCTCAGGGAACAAGGTGGATCCTTATCCACAGGAGAGGTCATCGAACGACTCGGGGTGTCTCGTGAAACAGCTCGCAGAGACTTGCAAGAAATGCAACAACAAGGGCTCCTGACGAAAGTGCGTGGGGGTGTGGTTCTGAACCAAGTCGGAAACGAGCCATCCTACACTAGTCGCACAGTAGCATATATTCAGCAGAAGCGAGACATTGCCGATATAGCAGTGCAGTTTGTGAAAGATGGCGACACAGTGTTTGTGGACTCTGGAACAACATTGATGCAATTTGCATTGGCCCTTACCAAAAAACAAAGATTGACCGTGCTCACAAACAGTCTGCCAATTGCAACACTCTTGTGTGAGCACCAAGTTCAAGTCTACGTCACCGGGGGCCGGTTGCGGGAAGGTGATTTTGCGTTGACTGGAGCCATTGCAAAATCAGTTGCGGGCTTCCTCTACGTCGACAAAGCGTTCATTGGTGCAGGAGGAGTTACGTTGGAGCACGGCGTCACCGATTTCCATATGGAAGAGGTTGCGTTAAGGAAAACGGTGATGGAGAAAGCAGCGCATCAATTCCTACTTGCTGACAGCAGCAAATATGGGGCAAACGCGTTCGTCAAATTGACCGACTTAGATGCTTTTGATGCATGGATTACAGACAATGGGCTACCATCAGATGAGGAAATGCGCCTTAAGGATGCCGGCATTCGAGTACTTATGCCAAATCAAGACCGCAAAAATGCCTAACATCATAAGTAACGTGTAAATCACATAGCAAAGGGCTGTACCCCAGCAGCCCTTTGCTGTCTATTCCTGAATTTAACATCACTAACGGAAAGCCTTTTGGCTTGTGGCGACCAGCGGCGCTTTCAGGGCACCCTAACAACCTGATGTTCATCACTGTCTTCCACAAAATCGAGCGATGTCCACCTTGCCGGTTCATACGTGGTTGTTTCTGACCACACTCGTTCCGTCTAGCGACCGTCCCCTTCACGATACTCAATCGTCAGTCCGGGCATGTGCTTCCGACGCATGATCTTTCGCTTTTTTCGCACCTCTTTTGATTCGAGGACAATGTCTAAATCGTAGTTATCCGCGTCCGGGTACAGTTCCTCTCGCGAAAGATACGGGGCAACGCGTTTGACGTTGAACGTCATCTGTCGTTTCCGAACGAGAACTACCATGCTTCCACGATAATCTGGCAAGCTGTAGACGATACCGCTGCACTTCAAGGCATGAATCCACACTCTGTCACCCACATTGAACGCTTTTTGCGCGTCGGCCGGTTTTTCCTTTCGGCGACCGTGTTGCCGAAGCTTTGCCACCTGCCGCGCCTCCCGGGCAGGCTCCGCCTGCGCTGGAAAACTCCCTAAGCCACTTGGCTGTGGCCGTCTCGCTGAGATTTCCCGCGACCTGTGAATGATGTCCGTTGGTATGCCTAACTTCTGAGCAATTTCGAAGGCGTAGCTTTGCCCAGCTTCACCGATGTGAAGTCGGTACAGAGGTTGCAGTGTATCGACATCAAATGCCATGCGAGCATTCTCAAATCCTGGCGTCACTTCTGCGAACGATTTGATTTCGCTGTAATGTGTCGTTGCAAGGATCGTTGAGCCTCGCCGATGCAATTCCTCGAGCACGGCAATGGACAGTCCGATCCCCTCGCCGGGATCGGTACCAGATGCCAGTTATCCAGGAGAATTAACGTGTTTTTACCCGCTCGATTGAGAATGTCAATGATGTTTCTGACGTGCGCCGAGAACGTGCTCAGCGACTGTTCGAGACTCTGGCCGTCCCCAATGTCCACGAGAACTTCGCTAAAGACAGCAAACTCGCTACCCTCTTCGACTGGGACGAGCAACCCCGACTGCACCATCAACGTCAGCAGACCGACCGTTTTTAACGTCACTGTCTTGCCACCCGTGTTCGGTCCTGTGATGACGAGCGCCCGGTACGTCTGCCCAATCCGGAAGTCCAGGGGAATACACTGCCCCTCCAGGAGCGGGTGTCTGCTTCCACGAATGTCGATCCGCCCGCTCCCATTTACCTTCACAGACCGCGCGCCCAGTGCTTTCGCATACTTTGCCTTGGCGAATAAGAAATCATAGTGACCTGTGATTTCTAAGTTCTGTTTGATGGAACTCAGCCGCGCATCGATCATGCCCGTCAGCACGCCGAGCACGCGGGCACGCTCCAGCTCCTCCAAAATCTTGAGCTCGTTCATCTCGTCTTGCAGTGCGAGAAGGTCATTTGGCTCCATGAATACGGTTTGACCGCTTGCCGACTCGTCGACAATAATACCTTTGATGGCGCGTTTGTGCTCGCGCTTGACAGATAGAACATGTCGTCCATTGCGAGTCGTTACAATGTGGTCTTGCAAAAACTTGCTGTACTTCTGCAGGACACTCTGCAATTTGCGGTCCAATTGGTCGGCTTGAACCCGAATTTTCTTCCGAATTCGCGCCAATGCGTCGCTGGCTTCGTCCGTGACCTGACCATGCTCAACCGAGCGCAAAAGTTCTGTCACCAACTCATCCAGACCGTCTAGGCTGAGCGCATACGCCGCAACGCGCGGTGCAATCTCCCCCTTTTTCTCCATGTAACGTTTTAACTGCTGCGTGCTCAACATGAATTGAACGAGTGAACCAATTTCTTGCTCCGATAGTACAAACCCTTTCTCCAAGTGACTGAGTGACGACTCGACACCGTCGAGTGAGGGAATGAGAACACTTGATCCCGACACAACGACACGCAGCGCTTCTTCCGTCTCCCATAGCAGTCCTTCAATTTGCCGTTGGTTTACGGAGGCCTTGAGTTCAACAATCCGTGATCGTCCTAAATACGACATGGCATATGTCATCAGTTGAGATTTCACTTTTTCATAATCCAACAATAGCTGAGCTTCAATGGTCAAAATGGAAAACCCCCAGTGTTTGAATAGTTGGCGACAACAACGTGACCAACCGGGGTTTCGTACCAGGACAACGCACTAGGCGATAAGCGCATCATGACAGACAAAAAAGACAGGGAGAACACACTGGTTCAACCCTGCCGAATTCATTAACCCATGCATCGTGTATCGTACCATCCATGTTGCCACGCGAAATCAAATGCGCTCTTGGTAGCGTAGCATGGCAAATACACAAAAAAACGTGTTCTACGAGCACGGTATGCACAGACATGTAGTTCTGGCGCTGTAGACCGTTGTCCTGAGTGAATTTCTACGAGCATGACGAATCAAACACCGCAAGCGGCGCCTTAAAACATCATGACCGTTTCCCGAAAGGTCATTGACCTTCTAGGTCACTATGAAATTCGGTTAATTCAGAACAACCATCACAGACATCAAAACATCCCCTACATTCAATTGCCATCATCATAAGTCTATGGCGTTCGCTAGTCAATCACCGGAATGACAAACGAGTCTCATTTTTGAAGTTCACTGTGCCGGAAACAAGGGACAATATGATCCATCACAACTCCAACGGCTTGGAGATAGGAATACATAATCGTTGTACCGACAAAATTGAACCCTCGCCGCTTTAAATCTTTGCTTAACCGATCCGACAAATCCGTACTTACAGGGACTTCGCTCAATTCACGCCAGTGGTTCACAATTCGCTCCCCATCCACAAATCCCCACAAATAGTTCGAAAACGTTCCGAATTCCTCACGAACCTCCTGAAAACATTTCGCGTTGCGTATTGCTGATGCCACTTTCAGTCGATTTCGCACGATTCCAGACGACTCGAACAAGAGTTCAGCGACTTTGTCCTCACCGTAGGCAGCTACTTTGCCGAAGTCAAACCCGTCAAATGCAGTCCGATAGTTCTCTCGCTTGCGCAAAATCGTGTACCAACTTAGCCCCGCTTGCGCACCCTCGAGAACCAAAAACTCAAACAACTTTCTGTCATCGTATACAGGCACGCCCCACTCCTCATCATGGTACGCTAGATAAAGCGGATCCTCATTGACCCAGCCGCATCGTTGCATCGTATCTGCTCCCCGTTCCAAAATGTGCTTGGACTACTAGGAGTAGTATACCAGTCCACTTCTGATGATGAGTGTTCAGTTCGCACGCACAGCCTGTTTATACACGAGTTCGGTCCGACGCGCCATCTGTTCAGCCGACAGCCTTCTGATCACTCGCGCTCGCACGTTTCCCGTCTCTGTCACAATAGCGGTGCGATCCCGTTGAAACGCACGGATCTCTCGGAGCAAGTCCACATTTTTCCAGTACACAGTCGTGCTGTGATCCCCGAAGTTGGTTCGAAACATCCGGGTCAAGTTCTCAGATGTCACACGCCCATGGAAACCACCTTTTCCTATACAAATGGTTGGTACTCCACAAGCAATCCCTTCAGTTGCAACGCGTGCCGTCCCGATCAGCGCATCGCATGCATTGTAATAATTCTGCATATCTTCGACATGCCCCAGCACATGCAGCCGCGATTCGGGAGAGACGACATTCTTTGAATTTCTCCCAGCGACAACGACGTGAACATTTGGGTTGTTTTTCACATATCGTCGCAAAACCCGAACAACCCGCCTGCCGAGCTCAGTCTTGTCAAACGTAAATCGAGCCGAGTAGCCGATAACAAACGCATTTAGGGGGATCTTGTGCGTCATTCGAAAAGCGCGACCCGACGCCGCACTTGGATGAAAGACGTCCCCACGAATCCCATTGGAAACAACCGTGACTTTGCCGGGTACTGTCGGTACTTTGCGAAGAAATGTCCTGCGCATCGTCGGGGAAACACAAATGATTGCTTTCGCCTTGCGACTCGCTTGCAGAAGCGTACTCATGCCCACGTACGATCCGTGTAGCGTGTAAACAATGGGAGGCATATCCTTGCGTCCGACCAGTGCGCGCGAGGCAAGTCCAAGAGTTGGCCCGTCGTGAACGTGAACGAGATCGAATTGGTTGATGCGGACGAACTTGCGGAACGCTTGCTGCCCTTTCGATGTTGAGCTCCGCAAGTCCCTTTCAACGTGTACTGGGATCCCGAGATTGCGAGCCTTTTGTACCCATCCTCCACCGGATGTAAAAATAACAACTCGATGACCCATTTTCTTGAGTCGATCCGCCAAGGTCATCACGTGGGTTTCTGTTCCCCCACCCCGCCACAAACGGTTAATTCCAAGTAGCACTCGCATATTTTTCCCCACCTCACACCAACGTTGGACAATGTAGGTTATGCCTGCCGGACAAGAGATTTGTGTGTGTCCGTCTACGGGCGCGATCACGGCCGCTTGAACACAATGTACAGGTCGTTCTCTGTCCCTTTCTGCCACTTTGCATGCGACATAAAGTGTACAAAGCAATCGGAGGGGGGCCACATCATGGAGTTGACCTATTTGGGTCACGGTGGTTTCTGCGTTGACGTTCACTGAGCAGACGCATACGTTGGAGAGACTTGAGGAGATTCTCCGCAATCTGCCCACGGCACCGCTGGAAGTACGATCTTGAACGTGACAGCCTGGGTACGGACTGTGACGTGTCCATACGAGCATTTGCTGTTGAGGAAAATTAGGCGACGCGGTGAACAGTAGGTGAGTGTGTGCTGTTGGTCATTACCGGTGATAGACCAGTGATTCATGGGCGTAAGCGACGGACGAGGACGCTTGAGTTGCTGTCTCGGTTCGCTCATGCAAACAGGGTACAGATGGTCGTCGTGACACCGTATGACATTGCGTACAGACATGGGATTCCAGTCACCGCGGACGGATGGCAGTTGGACGTATTGACATCAGATTGGAAGCGAATTAAAGCAAACATTGACCGCCCCGTATGGATTGATTTCATGTATTTGCAAGACTTAAAGAGGCACCGCCTTGCATACAGACGACTCAAGACGGCGATCACACGTAGCGGCCAGCCGTGTTCCAATCCCTCGTTTCCGGGCAAGGACCACGTCTACCGCCGGTTAGCGAAAAAGAGTTTAAAACCAGCGTGCATTCCAGAGACGCAAACGGCAGAGTCCGTCAACGACATCCTGCAGACACTGAACAAGAAATCTGTTGTCTGGCTCAAACCCACACGGGGTTCGGGCGGACGAAACATTGTTCGAATCGCCGTGATGAAAAACGGCTTGATTCTGCTGCAAAGCGATTTCTATCACGGAAAACAATTGCATCAAACAGTGAAACATGCTCATCTAGTACGTTTCTTGCGAAGCATGCTAGCCAACAAAGCGTACATGATCCAAGAGGAAGTCGACTTGCCTCGGACGAAAGACGGTCGACGCATCGATGTTCGTGTGACTGTACAACGAGATGATGGCGGACAGTGGTGTGTAACGGCAACAACGATTCGACGCAGCGCAGCAGGAGCCCTGGTAACCAATTTTCATGGCGGAGGCACGTTCACTTCTATGGCTTCGCCGAATGTGGACGCATTGCTGAGCGGTGCAGGAATCACCCGACCAGACATCAAACGCGCCGAACTCGCTGCCATCCGCGTCGCCAAAGCATTGCAAAGCGACAATCCAACCTTGGCATTTCTCGGCATCGATGTCGCTCCGGGACCGTCTTGCTGCTATGTGTACGACTGTAACACCAAACCAGGAAGAGACATCCTCACAGATGCTGAGGTCCGCTTGATGATGCAGAGATTAGCTGGTTTCGCGGCATTCATTCAAAGGACGCGATATCCCAATAGTTAATATGAAATTCGGCTTACCTTAGCACGGGTCCAGTCCACCCGGTACATTTCCAAATGGCCGTTGGGACGCTCGCAAGCATGTTCCAATGTCCTTATAAAGACCAACGAACATTCTTGCGAACAATCCTGGCAGGGTTGCCGACGGCCAACGCACCACGTGGTACATCTTTCGTGACAACTGTTCCTGCACCAATTACGGCACCATCACCAATTGTAATTCCCTTGAGGATGTTCACCCCGCTACTGATCCACACGTGGTTCCCTATTTTAATGGGTGCCGTAACCGTACGTTGCCCGTTCAGTTCATGAAAGTCTGTATCTAGTATTTGAACATCCCATGAGATTGCACAGTCATCACCAATGTCGACTTTCGAACGACTGATTACTTTCGAATTTGCACTAATAAACGTGTTTTTTCCGATGTGCACTTCCGCATCTTCTCCGACGATGACACGCACCCCCGGTCCCAAGGTGACTCGACCATCCGATATGAACCGACTGCCCTTAGCAAGCTGGACAACTGTATGATCCAAATTAATTTGGCCAATTTCGCCAACGCGTGTCGTGAACCGTCCTAATTCTAACCGCTCCCCTACACGTAACTCAGCACCTGTCCCACTTTTTATTACCGCGTTACGCGACGCAGTAATTGGGAACTTCCAAAACCGTCTGGGCGCATAGTGCAACGACAGCCAAAAACTTTTTATCGGAATCCCAGGATGGCGGATCATTTGCTGTATATTCAAGTTTTACCCCTCCGAACACCCAGTGGACATCAAAACATCGCACTAGATTTTATGGATACAAACAATAGTATTCGTGGGGAAGGTTAACTTCCTGGGGGATGAATGACATTTGGGTTCACTTGGCATATTGCCCAGTCCCAGTGAACCCCCAAAAATACGCCTTTGAATTCAGTCAATCAGTCAGGTCTCCGAACACTCTGCAAAGCCCATTCCACCAAGGCCGCTACGCCGTGATTCATGTTCATGAAGCGTGAGTCGTTCGTCTGTCCTGCCTTGTATCGGTAGTAGATCTGCTGAATAATGACAGCCAGCTTAAAAAAGGCAAAGGTCACGTAGAAGTGACTACGCGATACATCACGTCCGCTCTGTTGCGCGTAAGCCTCAATGAACTCCCTGCGAGTAAAAAATCCGTCCTTGATGGTGATAGGTGGCTTCCCCAGGCCCACTTTGAGCATTTCTGGGTCATCTGCTTGAAGCCAATAGCTCATGGCAGCACCTAAGTCCGCGAGGGGATCTCCGACGGTGGTCATCTCCCAGTCAAACAGACCCACCATCTGCGTTAGTTCGCGATTGAACATGGCGTTGTTAAATTTGTAATCGTAGTGAATGATGGCGCATCCAGATTCCTCAGGGACCCCGTCCGCCAGCCATTTCATCAATTCTTCCACACCTTGGACATCATCCGTTTTTGCCCGATTGTATCGCGAGATCCACCCATCCACCTGCCGCTTCATGAAGCCTTCGGGGCGGGTCATGTGGACGAGATCGGTCTTTGTATAGTCGACTTGGTGGAGGCCGACGAGTTCATTCACCATCTGTTGTGACAGCCGTCTTCCTAAGTCCCGTGTTGGCGTAACACCCGTTGGAAAATCCGTGTTCAAGACAATGCCATGCCGACGTTCCATAAGGAAAAACGGGGCCCCTAGAACGCTATGGTCGTCACAAAAAGCGAGAGGCTTGGGCGCAAGCTGAAAATGTCCAACGAGCGCTTGCAACACACGAAACTCACGCCCCATGTCATGTGCTTTTGGCGCAACGGGTCCGAGGGGTGGGCGCCGCAGTACAGCCTCCCAGTCTCCTACTTTTAAGGCATACGTGAGATTCGAAGCACCAGTGGGGAACTGCGTGAGTTCAAGCTCTCCACTGGGCAAGTCCCTGAAAGTGGAACGCAAATATTTCTCAAGTGGTGCAAGGTCAATGCCTTCGCCAGCTCGTACCGGAATGGTATCTGCCATGGGCGATCCTCCTCAACGGTGGATAAACGTCGCCGGACGCCGTTCAATGAATGCACGTACGCCTTCCTGTACGTCTTAGACCTCGACAAACAACTCCGCTTCACGCTTGATGCCGTCCCATAAAGACAGTTCCATCCCCTCATCAACAGCCTGTTTGATGCGAGCTAGAGACTGGAGCGAGTGTCGCGTCATTTTCGCGGCCAGGGCCTTCGCCGCTTCCCGCCCAGAACCCGTCGGGACCACTTTGTTGACCAGCCCTATCCGCTCCGCGTCGGTTGCAGATACGGGTTCACCCGTAAACATGATTTCCTTCGCCTTCGCTTCACCCACGAGCCGCGGCAGGCGCTGTGTTCCGCCACCGCCGGGAAAAAGACCGAGCTTGACTTCCGGCAGACCGATTTGCGCGTGCTCTTCAGCGATACGAATGTCGAAGGTAAGTGCCAATTCCAAGCCTCCACCAAGCGTAAGACCATCGAGTACGACGATAGTTGGCTTTGGGAAGTTGTCTATGTAGCGGAGAATCGCGTGCGTCTCCATGACGAATTCCAACATGTCCGGGTTATTCATCAGCTGTGGGAATTCCTTGATGTCAGCACCCGCTGCAAATGCCCGTTCCCCGGCGGTAGTCAACACAACAACAACCACTTGGTCGTCGCGTTCAAGGGACCTGAACGCTTCCCCAACCTGCTGAAAAATCTCGTGACTCATGACGTTTAACGGCGGGTTGTCAATGACAACCGTTGCCACACCTTGTTCTCTTTCCACCCGAACTGCATTCGCCATCACGGATTCCTCCCTTGGTCCAGTCCATTCCATACTTTGTCTTCGTCTGGCGTCTGTTTACTGAGCGGATGCACCGCCGTCGACGGTGATGCACGCACCTGTGACATAATCAGATGCCGGCGCGGCAAGGAACAGGGCTGCTCCTTTCAGATCGCTGTCGGAGCCAAACCGGCGCAGCGGCGTCCCGTCAAGCATCTGTTTACCGCCTCGTTCAATGAGGGCGTTTGACATCTTCGTGGGAAAAAATCCAGGAGCAATGGCGTTCACATTGATTCCGTGCGGACCCCATTTGACCGCCAGGTCCTTCGTGCATGTCAAAATGGCCCCCTTGCTCGTGTTGTAGCCAATGGCGTCCATGAGTCGTGGATCGACGCCGCCAAACCCAGCCGTTGAGGCGATATTGATGATTTTGCCGCCACCCTGTTCAATCATGGATCGGCCAACCGCTTGGCTCATAAGAAATGTCCCTGTGACATTGACGTCGATGACTTTCTTCCACGCTTCAAGGGGCATGTCTGTAGCTGGTGCTCCCCACGTTGCGCCGCTGTTGTTGACAAGAATGTCAATTCGCCCCAAGCGCTCGAGCGTTGCCTCCACTACGTGTTTCACATCTTCGGGGTTTGCAATATCGCACTGGATTGCGAGTGTCTTTACGCCGATCTCCGCCAAACGAGCCGCGACTTCCTCGCATGCTGTGACTTTTCGCGAACAGAGAACGACATTGGCCCCTGCTTCTGCAAGTCCCGTCGCAATTTGCTCACCCAGTCCCCGGCCACCTCCTGTGACGATGGCGGTTTTTCCAGTTATATCAAACAAGTCCTTGACGTGCATTCGCAGTACTCCTCTCTTCGTTTTTAGTTGAAGCGAAAGAGTGAACAGGTGAGTTCAAACGCGATATTTTGACAGTTCGTAACGAGCGATTTGAGCACGGTGGACTTCGTCAGGCCCATCTGCAATTTTGAGCGTCCGAGCGTTTGCCCAGAGTGCGGCGAGCGGGTAATCTTGGCTGACGCCGGCGGCGCCGAACGCTTGAATAGCTCGGTCCAGAACGTTCAAGGCAACATTCGGTGCAACCACTTTGATCATCGCGATTTCTGCCTTAGCTTCCTTGTTCCCCACGGTATCCATCATGTAAGCAGCCTTTAGCGTCAGGATTTTTGCCTGCTCGATCTCGATTCTCGACTGCGTGATCCACTCCCGAATGACACCCTGTTCGGACAACTGCTTGCCAAACGTCGTTCGGCTTTGTACCCGTTTACAGAGAAGTTCCAGCGCTCTCTCGGCAGCGCCAATCAAACGCATGCTGTGGTGAATTCGCCCAGGGCCAAGGCGTCCCTGCGCAATGGCGAAGCCCTTTCCTTCACCCCAAATCATATTTTCTGCTGGGACACGAACGTTGTTGTAGGTAATTTGGGCGTGACCGTGTGGGGCGTGATCGTATCCAAACACGGTGAGCATGCGCTCAATTTTTACGCCATCTGTGTCGAGGGGAACGAGAATCATGGACTGTTGTTCATGTTTTGGTGCATCCGGATTCGAACGGCCCATGACGATGGCGACTTTGCAGCGTGGATCGCCGCCACCGGATGACCACCATTTGCGCCCGTTCACGATGTATTCATCGCCGTCGCGAACGATGCTCGTGGAGATATTCGTAGCATCTGACGAAGCAACGTCAGGTTCGGTCATCGAGAAGCATGAGCGAATTTGGCCGTCGAGCAGAGGGCGTAGCCACGTTTCCTTTTGCTTGGGAGAACCGTATCGAACAAGAACTTCCATGTTTCCAGTGTCGGGCGCGTTACAGTTAAAGACTTCCGGGGCAAGCAGTGAGCGACCCATAATCTCGCACAGCGGTGCGTACTCCACGTTGGTTAAGCCCGCACCATACTCACTCTCCGGCAAAAAGAGGTTCCAGAGACCTTCCGCTTTCGCATGCTCCTTTAGTTCATCAATAATCGGCGGGACCTGTGCCCACCTATCAGGAAGCGCTTTCAACTGGTCTTCATAAACCCGTTCGTTCGGGTAGACATGCCGTTCCATGAACGCATTTAGCTGGTCCACTAGTTGCTGAACTTTGTCCGAGTACGAAAAATTCAAACGTTTCGCCCCCTACCTACTAACCGGTTGGTGCATCAACATCAGTATAAACCGATTCCGGTTTGAGTTACAGTTTGGATTGGACATCAAAGCCAAAAACCGTCGAGCGGTGCACCGAGAATGTGGTTACAGAACCAGGCCAAGTTTTGCTTCTGAATGGCCCGATGAAGGCCAGGTTTATCGGCTCCGTGGCCCATCCCCTTAAAAATGATCAAATTCGCGTCAACGCCAACATCCGAAAGTCCTTGATAGAGTTCATATGCATTTTGTACCGGTACGCGTGAGTCGTTGTCACCGTGCTGGATGAGCGTGGGTGTAGATGCCTCGTTGACATACGTAATGGGCGAGGTGCGCTTGTATATGACCTCGTCTTCCCAAGGCGTTGCTGCTAAGTAGTGCCGTGTGAAAGGGTGAATATCTGTGCTGACATAGTATGTGGCCCAGTTGCTGATTCCGGCACCCACGGAAACCGCTTTGAATCGGTTGCTATACGTGCTGCAAAACGCCGAGATGTAACCGCCTTGACTCCAGCCCATCACACCCACTCTCGAGGCATCTGCGAATCCCTGCGAGACGAGATGATCCACACCCGCGATCACGTCCGAGTAATCACCAATGCCCAAGTTGCGCACGTTCAATCTGCGAAACTTTGAGCCATACCCTGCACTTCCCCGATAGTTCGGTTCGAGGACGATAAAACCACACTCAATGAACGACTCAATCGGGTAGTATAGGTTGCTGGTCGGGACAGCGAAAGAGGCTGCGACAGGTCCCCCGTGAATGACGACAAGCAATGGATAGCGTTTGGACTGGTCAAAATCGGGCGGGATCGAAAGGATGCCTTCGATTGCGGTACCGTCCCCACTTTCCCACTCGATAACTCGCTTGGTCGACTTGGCCCGACCCTCATAATGCTGATTCCGATTTGTCACTCGTTCCCCGTTCAGGAACACGTCAGCCAACTCCGTGTCGGACGCTTTCAGATAAGCAATCTGCTCGCCATCCGCACTGACAGAGGCACCATAAGCAAGATGTCCGTCACCTCCAGCGACGAGTTCCCGTGACCCATCTGCTTTCACCAGTTCAATCTTTCGACTGGTCTTGTCTTGCCACTCAATTACAATACCTGACTTGATCCAAGCGACAGGATATACACTCTCGTCTAAGTCCCCCGTCAAACGTTCGCATTTCTTTGTTTCAAGGTCATACGATTCCAGCACATCCGTATCATAATAAGCGTTATCCGGCGGCCTCTTAGTGTAGCAAATTTTTCTTCCATCCGGTGAAAAATGAACATCATAGTATACAGGTTTCGGAATCGGCAGAGGTGTCATGTGTCTCGTTGCCACGTCGAGCAAGTGAAACTCGGTTTTCTCAACGTCCGTGATTCTACTTGAAGGCGCTATGGCCACGACGATTTTCTCTCCATCTCGGGACACATCAAATGCGGACACATGGACGTCAGCCATTTCGATCAGGCAAATAGCGAGCTCTTCGTCAGAGAGAACGTCCTGTCGCACATCCGACGGCCCCTGAAGTGGACCAAGTGTTCGTGCCAAGGCGGGATTGATAGGACAAAAGTACAATGTCGACTTGTTATCGTCGATATTCACATATTCGAAATCTCCGTATAGACGCTTGCGCTCCTTTTGTTTTCCCGAAGCAGCCAGTTCAGAAATATAATATAACCCGGATCCATCAGGTGCCCACCTAAATGACTTCACGTCATTTACGGCCCGGGTCACCCGTAGGCTCGTGGCTGTTTCCATCGTGTAAAGATAAATCTGTTTTTTTGCGTCCCCTTCCGGCCCAGCTTGAAGGTAGGCTAGTTTCTTGCCGTCTGGTGACCACATGGGCGCACTTGAGGCAACATTGCCGCTCGTCAACGACACGTGCCGTCCGCTCGTTTTCTCGAATATCTGGACGTGATCGACGTAGATGTTATCATCCCAGTTGGCGACACGTTTAACGTACGCTACTGCCGAACCATCGGGGTGCACGGCGATTTCCCGCAGTGCAGGAATCGATATCACTTCTTCGATGCTCACGTACGTTTTGTCGGTCCCGCTCACGCAACCACTCCCCAAAATATTCTGAAGTTCACTCCTATCATACTGAATGGCTCCGCACTTTACGAGAATTTCCCATCGATTTCATCTGTTTCTTTTTCGTGGCTAGACGTGCATGGCCACCGGGATCAATCTATGAAACCAAAACGATCACGACGACGGTAAAAAAATCCACAGAATATTTTAGACAAACCCTCATAAACGTATTTCTCGGTACGAACGATTATGACATAAGACATGCAACTTTACGCCCATCGCCGAATTCCTTAGGGAAACGGGGGACCCATCATCGGGGTGAATCACAGTTTGTTCTGCGTAGGGCACCTTTCAGCCCGAACCCGTCAGCTAACCTCGTAGGCGAATTGGAAGGAGACGGTACTGGTGAGCAAACCGACTTAGTTACTGTTCCGATCGACGTCTGCAGCACACCCATCACCTTCAAGAATCACGCGAAAGGATGGAGAAGGAATGCAAGCGACAAAGTCGAATCAGTACGACAACTGGGACACAATCCTTGGGGAGTATGCCGTACATAAGTTACGACATGCAAATCGGTTTGAACGGTATTTCCCGTCGAATGGAAAGAGACATCCAAAATACTATGCGCCACCGCGTAACCGCAAAGAGGAGGACGTACAATGGTGATGAACACGGTTGAACTTGTCGTTCTCACTCTTGCTATTGCCAGTGTTTACACCATTTTTGCTGCGCAAGTGTTCAGAACGGCGAAAAATTATGCGGATAAAATGAAACGTACGTGATACGAGGGCGCCTCCTTTGAGGCGCCCTCTCTTACATAGGCCGTACTAAGTCATTTTGGTCTACCCTTTCAACCGAGGAATGTATAAAATGGCACGAGACGGGCTATCCTAGCGCTAGAATCACGAGACCCAGAAGAGCCCGGGACATGCCGCTCATGCATCCCGGGTGACTCTGTAATGGCCCACAATTTTGCAGCTACAAAAACAGAAACATTGTGTACAAGCCAATATCGTGCTAAACTTCACGCGACTGGCTTTGTAAAACTAGGTAAGAGTGCATGATGAAAGCACTAATACGTTTTCATTGTATGGAGGTAGAAAAATGAACAAACAAGATCTAATCAACAAAACCGCTGAAAAGTCTGGCCTGACGAAAAAGGACAGCGAAGCAGTTGTAAACGGGATCTTCGAATCCATCGAAGAAGCTTTGAGCGCCGGTGAAAAGGTTCAGATCCTCGGTTTCGGCACGTTTGAAGTACGTGAACGCGCTGCTCGTTCGGGCCGCAACCCGCAAACAGGTGAAGTGATTGAAATTCCTGCAGGTAAGGTTCCTGCATTCAAAGCCGGCAACAACTTGAAGGAAAAAGTGAAGTAATCCGTTCTGCCGAAAAAGCCACCGTCCTCACTTTGAGACGGTGGCTTTTTTGTTCGTTACAGCCATCCTCCGATTTCCCCGTCAAGCGCATCATCATCTACCACAACATTCAAGCAATAAGCACATCTTGCCGATTTTGTGACAACCGGATCGGTCATCGAACCATTTCCATCACTAGCTTATCTCTTCAATAGAACCTTAAAAACGAACCCTAAAAATAAAAAAGCTCGAATCAGGAGCCTATCATTGTTCGGTCATTCCACTCAGCCAGAGATCACTCCAAGGGGGCAATCTTCATGTTCAAGAACTGGCTTGCGTTTGGGATGTCTGCATACAACACACCTGGCTTTCAAGATACGTCGAGATTGATGACGAGAGGTTTTGATGGTGAAGTCGTGTACGTCGAACCACCACAATCCCTGTTGCGTTGGCGTAACGCCAATGCGCTCATGTGGGACTGGCAGCCACGTGAGCATGATGCGCATCATACAGTGCTGACGCCGCCACTGTCCATCCCGAAGAAACTAGATATTTTTTCCCTTGGACTGAAGCGCCAAGCGAGCAACCTGAACACGGAACTGTCGTACCGGTGGGGTCATGAATGGCGAAAGGAAACGGTCGTTTATGTGACCAATTGGACCCCATATCAATATCGGCTGATCGAGTGTCTTAATCCCACATATCTCGTATTCGATTGTGTTGATGACGTACTCGCTTTTCCGTACGACTGGAACCGTGACAAGGTCATCGAGGCGTGGAAACGGATCGCCAACCGAGCCTCTTCCGTGTTGGCTGTCTCTCCGACCCTTCGTGACCAGATGGAAACACAACTCAATCGATCCGTCACGCTAATGCCCAACGGAGTCGACGCTCAGTTGTTCATGAAGCCCGCATCTGCGGTTCCACCGGCTCTGGAACTGGCAGGCGACAAACTTCGTGTGGGCTTTGCGGGCACGTTAAACCACTGGATCAACTTTGAAGCGATGCTGACTCTCGTTGAGGATTTTCCAGAGGTCACGCTGTTTTTACTCGGCAGGCAAGGACAAATGGCAGAACAGCAGGCCCAAACATTCAAACGTCTTCTCGATCACGATCGCGTTCACTATCTCGGCGGCGTGCCATACGAGGAGTTGCCTGGATACTTGCAAGCGCAGGACGTGCTGATACTTCCTCGCATCGCTTCGAGCGCGAGTGAAGCTTCCAACCCATTAAAACTATTCGAATACCTTGCCGTGGGCAAACCTACTGTCGTAGGTGGCGTACCGATTGCGCAGGATTTGAATCGACTGGTTTACGGAGCAGAAACATCGCTTTCATACCAAGATGCGTTTCGCCGTGCCTTGGATGAACTTCGCAATCCGTCGCCGGGCATTGTTCGGGAAAGGCAGGCCTACGCTATGAGGCGAACATGGAGCGAGCGAGTCAGAAGCACACTCAGAGCGATTCAAACGACCTAAAACAGCGGCCGGGAGCCGAGGGGTGCGGGGTCCGGTGGTGCGGGACCGGGGCGGGCGGGCGGAAGGGAGTCTCATGCCGTAATAAGCAACTATGTGTCTGTCCATGATCAAACAAGATGCTTGGAGTCCGTTGTTGCCGCCATCTGCTCCTTCTGATCTCGAAGATTGGCCCAATAACGGTACCAGGCTCCCTTAGTCAATTCTAGGTCATCGCATTCTGCCTCTAAGGGACTGGGAGTCACCTATGCTGCCCCGCAAGCCCGCAAGCCCGCGTCAAAAGAGGTGTCGCTGCACCCATCCGATGATGGCGTGCGGGAGACCCCCGTTGTATCATTGATAGAGCGCTCCTGTCGGTACACGGACGTCGGCTACCACGATAGTGGTGTATGTACCCGCATAGGTTAAGCGTTCGACCCCTTTGAGGACTTCCATTCCCGCACGTACCCTTCCAGTGCTTTGTGCAGATCACGCCCGATTTCCGAGTACGAATCGTCGTCGAGATTGGCGAGGGAACAACGGATGGACCACGTGGGCCCGTGAAATCCGCCGCCGTTTAACAGCACAATGCCAGAGTTCTCGGCAAGTCGGAACAAAATGTCGATAGGCTCATAGTTCGCTTTCAGGTAGTCCGTAAATTCTCTTCCGTAGTACTGGTTCGACCATACTTCCAAATCAAACTCCGTGTAGTAGTCCGCATCAAGTGGTAAATCAGGATACGGAAGACCGAGGCCATCGTAAAGCAACTTCATACGTCGATGACATATGTCTTTCGTCAGTTGCTTGTAGCGATTTTCTTGATCCAACAGCGCAAACGCACAGAATAGCGCCATTTGGACTTGTTGTGGTGTCGACAAACCAGCGGTGTGGTTGAGCGCCACCTGGCGGCTGTCCGCAACGATCCTGTCGATAAATCGCACATCATCTGGGTGCTGCGTCATGGACGAATAACGGGCATGTAAGATGTCGTGTTTGTCCTTTGGCAATTCTCTGAGTAGCCGATCAAAAATGTTTTCCTGATGAACGGCGATGACACCGAGCCGCCAGCCAGTCACACCGAAATATTTCGAAAATGAGTACACGCCAATTGTGTTCGCGGGGACGTCCGCCATGAGGGATCGAAACTCGTCTACAAATGTGCTGTAGACATCGTCAGAAATAATCATCAAGTTGGGATTGTGGTTCTGGACGATGTCGAGAATGTATTCAGTCGATTCCGGAGCGAGTGCAACCGATGGAGGATTGCTTGGATTGACCAGAAACAGCGCCTTGATTTCTGGATCCTTCAGCTTGTCCAGTTCCGACTCCGGATACTGCCACGTGTGGTTCCCGGCAGCATCGCGAGCAGTGGCTTTGATCTCGACAACGTCAAACGCATACCGAGCCAAACTCGGGATTTCCACGTAGGGAGGAAAAATTGGAACCATAATGGCAACCTTGTCACCGCGGTTCAGCAAGTAGTTTTCGAGGAGCGAGTCAAAAATATAGCACATCGCAGCCGTTGCTCCTTCGACGGCAAACAGGTCAAACGTACCGACAGATTTGTCGTTTTGACAAAGTTCCTGGAGAACAAAGTCATGCACCACCTTCTCCACACGGACGAGCATCCTATCAGGCACCGGATAATTGTCTCCAATAATTCCATCGACAAGTTCATGAACCCACTCGTCTTCCTGAAAGCCTTGCTTCTTTATGCCGTATTCCACGATGTCCTCAAGTAGTTTCATACCGGGTGTATCCTGGTGTGCCTTGGCGTACGTGCGAAATCGCTCGGCGGCCCCTTTGCGCTCGGGCTTTCCGGCCAAATCGCCCTCGTTCCACACACGTCGACTTTCCGAAACTGCAAACTGTCCAAGGGCAAAGAAAGCCTCACGTGGCGACGCTGCAATCCAGTTCGGATTCCCTCGCCCTGCATCCAACAACACGCGGGTGCTCTTCTTCTGATTCTTTTGCGCAAGACTGATTAATTCGTTTTTGAATTCAAACGGGCTGATGGCCTCAAAACTGCGTTCCATCGCCCGTCGCTTTGACAAATCTTGATCCATGTTCATCCCTCTCGCTCCCACCGAAACACTTTTCACATAGATGGCGAATTTCTCCAAATCACTGTGCTGTATTATTATCCCAGTTGGAAGGTGGTATACTCAAGGTGATTCGGAATCAGTGGCAGACATCGTTTGTCTCTCCTCGTATTTCCCCTCAATTAGCGCTCGATCCCGCCTCGGCCAATAAGCGGGCTGTCATCAGCGAGATCGACTGAGAATGACCACGGCAACAAGGATCAACAGTGCACCGATCCAACCGAGCGGGCTCAGTCTCAGGTGTAGAAAGAGGACCGCGAACACCGCCGAGGCGAGGGGCTCTGCACACGACAGTAGGCTGGCCTCTTCGGACGTGATGACCTTTAGACTGGCCGTAAACAGAGAAAAAGCGATCATGGTGCCGCAGATGACGACAAACGCGATCAAATATAGACTTGCCGGCGTGATGGTCGCACTTACCTTCCATGTGGGATGGAAGAATCCCATGGTGATCCCACCGAGCAGCATGCACCAGCCGACAATAGGCAGCGAGCCATATATCGTAAGCAACCGTCTCGGATATATCGAATAGAACGCGAGGGCCAAGGCCGATGATAGTCCCCATACGAGCCCTCCCACAGAAATCCCGAGCGCTGCAAGTTTTCCATTCGTGACGAGCAAACTTGTGCCGAACACGGCAGCGATAACGGCGAGTGTCTGCCGTGTTTTGGGGCGTGATCGATTCTCAATAAGCGCCCACAGAACGACGAGCACAGGCGCCAAATACTGCAGCAAGGTGGCTGTCGCTGCGTTGCTGTCGGCAATGGCGGCGAAATAGGTGTACTGAACCCCAAGCAGCCCCACGAGAGCCAGCAATACCAATCGGCCGGCGTCCTTGGCTGACCTCCATATCTCAAACACCCGTCCCGGCCCGTAGCGAACACCCACATAACCGAGCAGCATGATTCCAGATGCGGTCATGCGGATGTGCACGAGCCACCCGGGCGCGAAGTGCATTCGTTGAAACAACACCTGTGCAGCACTCCCGGATACGCCCCACAGAACGGCACCGAGCAGTACCATGAAGACGCCCCGATAGTGATTCGTGACAGACGGGGAATGTGCGATGTTTGGCTCAAGAGCTACAATTCCTCTTACACTTTTACGGAAACCTCTCCACAAAGGATATCGCTTCTCCTTACAGTACAATTTTTCTCTCACATCGCCCCGCCAAGTCTGCATTCCATCGACATACACACCATTCGTGTAAAGGAGCGACATCTTATTGTAGCTCGCTCTGTCAGAATCAGGCTATCCCTGTTTTAGATTAAAAATGGACAGAATTTTTGAATATCCACCCCCATAAGAATGTGACCAAAATTCGAAAGTTCTCTGTAAGAAGCTGAAGTTCACCTGGGTCGATATGACTGTGACTACGCTGAAGCGGCAAGTCACAGTAGGAGGTGGCATTATGAATGTCGTTCAGTTGTTCCGGGCGTCTGTGCTTCGCGATCCTTCTCATGCGTGTCTTATGTACAAAGCCGATGGTGCGTACCAGACGCTCACCTATGAACAAGTGTGGCATCGAATCGTACGAGTTGCGTCGTCCCTTCGAGATCTCGGTGTTCGAGAAGGAGATAAAGTTGCCATCATGGCTGAGACGTCGCCTGCCTGGACCATCTGTGACTTTGCCATTTTGGCACTGGGCGCTGTGGTGGTTCCCATCTATCCGTCTCTGCCCGCGCACGAAGCAGTCTACATGATGAATAACGCTGAAGCGAAATACTTTATCACCGATTCACCCACTTCCATGTCCGCCTTACGAGGAGTTTGGCCAGAGGCAATTCGTGCCGTTATACTGCTGGAGGAGTCCCCCGTTCGCTGTGATAAACCTGTGTATGCATTCCGTGACTTCTTTCAGGATGAAGATGAAACGCCACTCGATCCGTCCCTAACTGACACCCTCATCCCATCCAATGCCCTGGCCACCATCGTGCACACGTCCGGTACGTCGGGCAGACCGAAAGGTGTCATGCTGAGCCACCAAAACTTGACCGCCAACATCGAAGCGTGCCTATCCATGATGTCTGTCGAGAAAGATGACATTACGCTTTCATACCTCCCTTTGTCGCACATATTCGAACGAACAGTCGGTCACTTTTGTGTATTTGCTGCGGGTGGAACAATCGCTTATGCGGAGGGATTGGATAAAATTCAACAAAACCTGCTCGAAGTTCGGCCAACGGTCCTCATTACCGTCCCTCGGTTGCTGGAAAAGGTTTATACGGGAATCCACCAAAAACTTGATGCGGCACCGCGAGCCGTTCGAACATTTGTCAACAATTCGATGAAAAAACCGAATCCGCTGAATCGGCGGATCGTAGACAAACTTGTGTACGCCAAGCTGCGATCAGGGTTCGGCGGCCGGCTGCGAATTGTCATTTCAGGCGGATCCGGTCTGGCAGAACGGATCGCAAAATTCTTCCGGGAAGCTGGGATACCTGTTTGTGAAGGGTACGGCATGACTGAATCAGCCCCAGTCATTTCCTTCAACCCGGTGGAAGATATTCGGCCCGGCACGGTCGGCAAGCCGATCCCAAACGTTCAAGTGAAACTGGCGGACGACGGTGAAGTGCTCGTGAAAGGCCCGAATGTGATGATGGGGTACTACGGCGACCCGCTCGCCACAAGCGAAGCCATCGATGAAGACGGCTGGTTGCACACGGGAGATATCAGTGTGATCGAGGACGGATATGTGCGTGTGGTGGAGCGCAAGAAGCACCTGCTTGTACTCGCGACAGGGAAAAATGTCGCGCCCTACCCAATCGAAAATGCCATCACCGTGAGTCCGTACATTGCGGATGCGGTGCTCGTGGGAGATGATCGGAAATACGTTGGTTCGCTCATCGTGCCAGATTTTGCGGCCTTGTCCGATCTCGCCAGAACACACAACCTCGATGAAAGCGATTTCGAACTTTGGAACAATCACCCGGCTATCCGTCGCCTTCTTCAAGAAGAGATTCGCAAAGCAGTAGAACCGTTTGCTGAATTCGAACGGCCAAAACGTGCGATCCTCCTGTCCGCCCCATTCACGCTTGGGTCAGGAGAAATCACACCGACTCTGAAAGTGAAGGCAAAGGTGGTTCTACAAAGGTACGCTCGTGACATTGAGGCCATGTACGAAGGCACCCGATATCTCGACATTTACGGCAGTGTCGAACACGGAATCGTCCCGGGGTCGCCCCTAACACCCATGGAGACAAATGAGCCTATGACAGGCGGATCGTCATTGGCTGCATCTTCCGAAGCAGCCACGCCGGAAGCGAAAGTGCGTCGACGGAGAACAAGGCGCTGGGTAGCGGCGGGGCTCGTAGCCGTCCTCATCGGCTTATCTGTCGGGCTAGCGAAAGCGGGTATTCAACTGCCGAAAAATCTCAATTTGCTATCAACCATCAAGCATGTGCACAAAAATAATGATCAGATTAATGGTGAAAACACCAAAATCGTCCAAGGCATGCAAAACGTAAGCCAACTGTCCGGGTTGACCCCTGCGATGGCCAGTCAACTCCAGTCCCTCAGTACCGGTCTCAACGACCAGAACGACAGGTTGTCGAGTTTAACGAGGCTCAGTGTACAGGAAATCGGCCTCAGCAAACAGTTCGGCGCCGTTGCCAGCGCTCTCAATGGGGACCTGGGCAACGTTGCTTCCAGTACCCAGCAGCAGTCGAATGCTGTTCAAACGATGAGCAAAACCGCGGCAGACATTGAACGTTTGGCCACGCAGTTAGAACAAACCAACCAGACAATGGCGAAAAAGCTCAATCAAGCAACGGCCAGTACGAAGCAAATATCGACCGAAGTGCCCTAAATAGAGATGTCTCCTAAATAAATAAAGAGAGGAGAACAGCGACATGTTGATAAAAGTTGTAAGCCTCGTTGCCATGGCAGCGATGGCTGGCGTACTTGCCATGACCGTTCCAACCACTTTTCAGTTGGCGAAAATGGATACGGGTCTCAGCTCTAGCCTTCACTCAACAACACAACTGGTATCCATTGAATCATCCATTATCCAAAAAAATAAGAGTCTTCATTCCCTCATCCAAACTGCACACCTGATGAAAGCGCAGCTTCAAGTGACGGACAGTGTGACGGCGAAACTCGAGACAAATATCAACACAATCAACCATCTGAACCAACAAACATTGGAAATCAATCAATCCATTTCGAAAGGCGCAAACACCAGTGCGCAAAATCTCGCAGACATCGCAGCCAGCATGAGCGCACTGTACAGTGCGACTTCCAGTTTGTCCAAAACACTGCAGTCGCTAAATGGCATCGTTCAAGGTGACACGAACAACTTGAGTCAAATGCGAGACGCTACTGCGCAAATGAATTCAAATGTTCCGGGGGTGCTCGGATGAAGTTCACTGTCCTGACCGTGGCGAAAATCGGTATTCCTACGTTGCTCCTATTACTTGGGATCAACGGGCTCGCGGACGTTCGACTACAAAAAGATATGGCCGGGAAATCTGTCAAACTCGCTCAACAGGTTGCAGAAGCGAAATCCCTGTCAGGTCAACTGCAAGGGGGGCTGACGGGGCTTGGGGACTTACAGACGACGACGCAGTCCATGCAATCGAGTCTGGTACGCGTGCAGGGAGCAGCATCGAACATGGCGAGTGGACTCTCGACGTTAGCTACGACGGTCGCAGGAATCAACCAATCTGTCAGTCAAATTGGTGGCGGTGTCGGCAAATCGAAGACAGAAGTCGCGGCAATTGAGCAATCGGAAGAGCGAATTCTAGCGACACTTGAGCAGTTGAGTCAGACGAACAGTGACATGGTGAACCACTTGGGGCAAATGATCTCGGACGAACAACAGATAGATTCCAGTCTCAGTCAAATGAATCAAAAGACAGCTTTGGTTCCCTAATCATGCAATGATGGAAAGGAAGGTGTGTCTATGCGCCCAGTCATGAACACGATATTCTCACCGATGCGTGTCGTGCTCTTAGGTGGTATGGTCCTTTGTCTCGGTTTTGCGTCCGCATCCGTCGCACAAGTCGTGCATGCCAAATCGATGGCGAAGCAGAATCTCTTTTCACTGGTGGGAAACTTAAACATCACTACCGGGCAAATTCTCACAAACTCACAGGAACTAAATGGTAGAGTGGGCGAAGTTGAAGGAAAACTTCAGCAGCTTGAAGCACAATCACAGATTTTGAACCAGCAAACACAGACAGGTAAGTCACTGTCAGACCAGCTCAGCACACAAATTGCGTTGACGACAAACAATGTTGCGACGATGGAACAGATTCTCCATGTTGAGCAAAAAACATCCACCGTTGCTAGCCATGTGCAAAACCAGTCGCAATCGCTGGCAAACACCATAGAGAAAAATGCGACTGTTCTCATGCAATTGGATAAGACACTCGGTACGGCAAACAACGAGAGTTCTCGGCTAAACAGTCAAATGGACAACTTGATCTCTGAATTGCAATCGTCGCAGCAAGAATTCCGACTGTTCGGCCAAGTGAACGATCTCCTCGGTCACAAGGGCTTGCTCGGGAACGCGACGGGATTCCTCAACAAGTCAACGAGTGGACTGCTCGGCGGATCGAAAGGTGCGGGTTCCGCCAGTCAAGCCGTCGGCGGCGCGACAGGCGCATTGCAAAAGACGACGAGTGGCCTGACGGGCGGGTTACTTGGCCCTGTGTTAGGCGGATCGGCTAAGACGGGATCGAGCGGGGCTTCGCAAGCGGCGAACAATTCGACCGGAGCGACAACGACGAACGGCGGGTTGCTTGGGCTTCTGGGAGGACTGAACTAGTGCTAGACAACAACACACCTCGAAAGGATGGATGATGCATGGTGCTCAAATGGTTTACTGTCGTGTCCTGGGTTGCTTCCGCTGCGGGACTCGGCATTTTCGGATACAGCATGACGCAGCAGACGAATATCCAAATGCAGATGAATCGAACAATGGCGCAGATGAACCAAAGTATTCATGACACGACGCCCCTCGTCGCGGCGACGTCAAAGGCGTTGGAGCCCCTTGCCGCCACCACCTCCGCTTTGAGTCAAATTGAGATTCAGGAGCAGCACACCGTAAGTGATCTGGCAGCCATGAACACCAGATTAAAAACCATTGGCGACAGTGAAGGTCAGGTCCTGGCTGGCATGAACAGCATGCTCACAGAGACGACAGCCGTCGGCCAAGAGATAGGCACGGTGAGCAATACGACAGGGGGTGTCCTGCATGCCTCATCTAGCTCTGCCGTCAGTGCGCAGGCTGAGGCAAACGATTTGGCCGCATTGAATCAACACACAGCAGATGTCATTGCACAGTTGCACAAACTCAATACCAAGTTGTCTGCATTGAAATTGCTGCCATAAGTCATGCGATCGCGCTACTTTAGACACATACAAGGTTCGACTGGGCGGGCCTGTTCATGCGGGGTTGCTGTTCTTATGTACCTCCTGATGGCCGGTCGACGTACCTCAAGCTGAATGCCGGGTGTGCATCATGACAATGTCCTTTCGTGACGCTCACATCATGCTCAACGAACCCGGCATTTGGAATGATGCCGATGTCATGTCCGGCCATTTTGGTCAGCTCGCGAATGACACTCCCATGCGTAACGAGCAATACCGGTCCGCTGTATACATTCATACAGATGTACTCTAGTCCGCTCGTCAACCGATTGATAAATGCCTCGCGCGCCTCTACCTGGAAATGTGGCTCTGGCAACGACTCCACGTCGTCAATGTGAAACTCAGTCTGAATGACATGTTTCGTTTTGCCCTCGAGATCTCCAAAGGATCGTTCACGAAATGAATGGACGACAACTGGCTGCAAGCCCAGGATCTTACCGCAAATGTCAGCCGATTGTTTCGCGCGCAACAGCGGACTCGCAACGATGGCCGAAATACGGGCACCATACATTGCTTTCATAGAAATACACGCTCGTCTAACTTGTTCGATCCCGGTTCGATTTATAGGAACAGACTGTGCCCCTTGAATGCGGGATTCCTTGTTCCAATCGGTCTCCCCGTGACGCAACAAAATCAATCTCACAAGGCATGCACTCCCAGTGCTACATCAATGACGCCACGATCCTATGGAATGCCTCCCATAATCGCTCGTTCTCTGGTCGGAGTTTGATGGCGATCCGCATGTGATGAGGCGTCAAGTTCTCAAACTGAGCACACCAGCGCACGAAAATACCCTCGTTTTCAAGCCGTATCCGTATATCATCCGGATTGAGCCGATCATCTAACTGCACTAAGAAGTAATTGACACTGGGCGGATACAAACGAACCCATGGTGCATTTCCCCACGTGCCACATATGTACTCCTGCTCAACTTGAAGCCAATCCCACGTCCGGCGTACGAATTCGTGACCCTGGTACGCAGCGATGGCAGCAGCCTGTGCCAAGTGATTGACACTCCATTTATCTCGGTGTTGCTCGATGCGGCGGACGAGATCTGGATGAGCAATACCACTTCCAAACCGAAGCCCCGGAATCGAGTACATTTTGGTAGCGGATCGAATGACGACAAGAGTTGGCCACTGCATCACATTTTCGATCACACTCAGTTGATGATGGTCCCATCTAAAATCCATAAAGGACTCATCCACCATCACGAGTACACCTATGGAACATAAATAAGCAATGACGTCCATTAATTCTGATTTCCCCCACGACATCCCTGTTGGGTTGTGCGGGTTGTTGATGATCACCATGTCGTTTAAGGTAGGTCGCGGCGTCGCTGTCCGAACGGTATCGCCAATTTCTTCTGATAACGACAACTGTATCAACTGTGCGCCTGCCCTATGAGCGGCAGCATGGTATTCCGAGAAAGCTGGCTCAAACACAAAAACACGGTTGGGAGAAACAGCGCGTATGGTTAAATCGATGACCTCTGATGCCCCATTCCCCACGAATATGGCGTGCGGGTTCTCAATGCCAAACGACGCGGCCAAAACCTGCTTAAGGGTTTGGTGCCTGGAATCCGGATAATGCACGACACCATGAAGCGCATCATGAATTGCTGCCATGACGCTATCAGGTGGTCCAAGCGGATTGATGTTCGCACTGAAATCAAGAATGTCATTCGGCGCCACGCCCATGCGTTCCGCGTATTCGTAGATTCTGCCGCCGTGCATACAGAACACTCACTCCTCTCCCGTTTCTAATACGCCAAAGATTCCGACACCAAGAACAAGACGACTAATATCACGATCAAAACGACGCCTAAGACGTTGACAACCCGGATTGCACGGATCATTTGCCTGTCTGACAATGGCTGCAACGGCTCGCCCATGGTTGCACGAAACGACGGGATCCCACCATAGTAGTTCAGTCCGCCGAGCATTACGCCAAGCCCCCCTGCCATCATGGATTCCGGGATGCCGCTGTTGGGACTCGGATGTTTGCGAGCGTCTTGTCGCATCGTGCGGTAAGCGCGCCGGGGGTCTTGCTTGGTGATCCACAGTACCAAGACAAGAAGCAAAATGGTGATTCTCGCAGGGATATAATTCAATACGTCGTCCACTCGTGCGGAGCACCATCCGAACTCACGATACCGTTCATTTTTGTAGCCGACCATCGAATCAAGCGTATTTGCAGCCCGGTAGAGGAGTGCAAGTGGTGTACCTCCAATACAAGCAAAAAACACAGGAGAGATAATCGCATCCACAATATTCTCCGCAAGGGTCTCCACCGTTGCTCGTGCGACTTCCTCTTCAGAGAGATGCTGTGTATCCCTACCTACAATCTTACCGACCTCACTCCGTACTGCCTCGATCCCGCCAACCTGCAGTTGGACAAGTACTGCCCGTCCTGCATCCATGAGCCCCTTCCAGGCTATCGTGGTGGACACTAGAAAGACGTTCACAGCGACCCACAGCCACTCATTATGACGATGGAGCCATCCGAGTCCCAGCCACGGGATGAAATACGCGAGAAACAGCGTCGTGACGGTGAGAACGACGCCATAGATGCGTTTTCTCAGCGGACCGAACGTACTTCGATTGAGGTGCCTATCTAGCAAAGCAATCCATTTTCCAAAGAGAATCACTGGATGAGGGATAACGCGCGGATCACCAATTAATCGATCCAGCATCAGCGCCACAGCTGCGATACCAAAGTTGATCATAAGACACCTACATCTGCCTTGACACGTGCAAGATAGCGGCGCCCCGACTCGCAGATGGCGCCGTACACCGCTCGACTCACGTCCCGGCCGAACTGGGTCGCGAGCCCTGCATACGCGATGGTCTCCTTGGAGCGGCCCGTTGAAGCGACGACCAATGCGTCGGTCGTCGTCCCCGTCGCGATCGATCCGCTGGGAGAGCGGACACCGAGATCGGCAAGTGCAGCCGCTTTCGCTTCCGTGACACTGATCACCGTGCCGACAAGTGCATCATCCGTCATGGAACCATTGACGACGACGATGATGTTAATCGTGCCAGGCCGATCCGGCTGGTACATGTCATCCGTCACTCTCGCGGCGTTGGCAAAACCCGTGGTAACACAACCGAAAATGTCATATTCCGGCTGCCGAACTTCAAACCATCCCGCATCGACGAGCAAAGCGGCAGTCATTAAGGCAGTTGCGTCCTCACCGTTGATTCCCAAGCGCCGTAATCGATCCTGCAAATCCTGCTGCGGTGACGGGTTGTCATAATCATGCGAAACCTTAAAGTTGACCACGTGGCGGCAGGGTCTGAGGCCTCCGCCGTGGACACCGGAACTCAAGAGTCTCATGCCGTCAACCGACTGAAAGTGAATATATTCGTCGGAACTAGAGACACGAAGACCACAGGCTTCCCAATAAGATGTCGAGATACTCATCATAGCTTTGTAAGTAGTCTCCCTGCTGCCAGTTTCGGGTCTGTAGCGCTCATAATGGCGGACATCACGGCGACACCGTGCGCCCCCGCACCGATAACTTCCGGCACGCGCTCGCTCGTGATCCCGCCGATGGCGACAAGCGGAACGTTTGTCGCCTGCGAAATACGACGGAGCTCTGCTAGACTGGTCATATCCGCGTCATCCTTCGAAGATGTTTGATAGATTGCTCCGATGCCAAGATAGTCCGCCCCATCTGCCTCAGCTTTGCGCGCTTCCTCAACATTAGCTGCGGAAACACCGATGATCTTGTTGCCAACCAGTTTCCTAGCATCTTTGCAGGAAATGTCGCTTTGGCCTACATGTACGCCATCTGCATCGGTTAAGAGGGCAACGTCGACGCGATCGTTGACAAAAAACAGTACGCCAAACTCCCTGGTCAATTTCCTTAGCGACCGCCCGAGTTCGACAAATTTACCACCATCGTCCGTCTTTCTCCTCAGTTGAACAGCAGTTACCCCGCCCATAATCGCCTGACGGACCACGGCGATCACGGACTCGGCATCCGGCCGGTCGTCAGTTACTAAATAGAGCCGCAGACTGTCTGCCAAGTTACTCATGCTCACTCACCAACTCCACGTGTGCCATGCGTTTCACCGTTTCACCGTCTATTTTATACAAAGAATCAAATAGACGAGCTTGAAACGTACCGGGGCCAGCCGATTCCTGTGCCGCGATCTCGGCCGCCACATTATACGTCGTCACTGCAGCCACGCAGGCTTCAGCATACACCTGTAGGTTGCTGTGCTTCGGAGCAACACCGACAAATGCACCAAGCAATGCCGTCAACATGCATCCAGATCCAGTGATGTGACTGAGCAGCGGATGGCCGTTCCCGAGTCTCCAAATCTGTTCGCCATCCGTGACGTAGTCCTCTACACCCGTCGCGATCATCACGACGCCCTGTTTTTTCGCGTATTCCTTCATCACCAACGGCAACGACTGATGAGAACCGAGCGAATCGACGCCTTTCACTTCTCCGGCCAAGCCTAAGAACACACTCATTTCCCCAGCGTTTCCACGGAGAACGGTGAGTTTGACATCCTCTGGGATATTCCCTGCGACTTCCGTGCGGTAAGGCGTGGCGCCGACGCCAACCGGATCGAAAATCACCGGCACGCCTGCATCGTTGGCAGCCTTCCCCGCTATCTTCATCGACCGAACAATATCCGACGTGAGTGTGCCCATGTTGAGCGACAATGCCTGTGCTATCCGGGCCATGTCGCCAACTTCTTCCGGGGCATACGCCATGACAGGTGAGGCGCCCATGGCCAAAAGTGCGTTCGCCGCAATATTGTTGACGACCAGATTGGTGATGTTGTGGACCAGGGGCCGATCCGCTCTTACCCGCTCTAACCAAAAATCAAATTTCATTCCCAATCCCTCCGCAAGATAAAGTCATCCTCATTGATCCAATCGCACCCAGGGCAAACCATCACACAGATATGCTCCTCCCGGTTCAACCGACGAGCCAAGCGGTACATTAGCGAAATGATCTGTGGGCCCATGTCCTTGGCCAACATCCCAATCTTTGGCACCCTCAATGGCTTGGAAAATGAATGCCTTTGCCACGGCGATCGCGTCTAAAACCGAATATCCACGCGCTAGCATAGATGTGATAGCGGCTGAATACGTGCAACCCGTTCCATGGGTTTTCCTCGTGTCAATCCGCTTCGTCAAAAAGTACGTATAGTCCCCATTGCAAAAAACAATGTCGACGGACACGGGATCGATAATATTTCTGCCCCAGGGCGTACTTGTGGATTGAAAGGGACTCATATGGCCCCCTTTGATGACGACCGTTTGAGCGCCTGCTTTCGCCAGTTGCTCTGCGGCCCTGTGGTACTCATCCCACGTTTCAAGCGGATGACCACACAGGACACTCGCCTCCGGAATGTTCGGCGTGATCACGTCCGCGCGAGGAACCAATCGCTCTCGCAGTGCATCAATTGCCTCCGGAGATATCAACGGGGCCCCGCCTTTCGCTACCATCACCGGATCGACAACAAGATAGGGAACCGCATGCTTCTCCAATCCGTCGACAACCGCGTGAATGATGGATTCATTGGCCAACATCCCCGTCTTGGCAGCGTCCGTGCCGATGTCGTCTAGGACGGAGTCCATTTGCATCTGTACGAACTCCGCATCGAGCTCATGGACACCTTGCACGCCTAACGTATTCTGAGCGGTTACCGCGGTTACGACCGACATCCCGTATACGCCGAACTGATGCATCGTCTTTAGATCAGCCTGGATCCCGGCTCCACCACCGCTGTCTGAACCAGCGATAGTCAATGCGCGCACCGTATGCCCATTTACAATTACTGCCTCCATTAAGCTCGCCTCTTCTACCAGTTGATTCTCGATCCCGCTGTTATCTCTTGGCAATCGCAAAATTGCGCAGAACACCCGTACGCTTCAATGCATCGCCGATCCACTTGGGCAACAATCCGCCAAACACGGCACCGCTAATCATGGTAATGATGGTGTAAAGGGCGATGATCGAGGACGTATACGTATGTCCGTTGTATTGGAAATACCACTGGATGCTGAATCCGACTCCGGCGAGTGCTCCGGAGAGCATCATGATGGACCAGTGATATTTGCGCCAGCCAAACAGCATAAACGCAATTTCCGCACCGATACCCTGCAGCACCCCGGATAACAATCCACCTAATCCCCAGTTTCCGCCGAGCATGAGCTCAACAATAGCCGCAACGATCTCGGCAATCAGAGCCGCGCCCGGCCGCCTAAAGATATACGGTACGAGTCCGGCAGCAAGCCACCAAAGTCCGTTGATGGCACCTTGTCCGGGCACCCAGGCGATGGTGATGAGTGGTGAAATAACATCCCAAATGCGGTATATCCCACCGCACACCACCGACAAAATCACCATCGTAACAACTTCCCGCAGTTTCCACATCGAATGACGACTCCCCTTTGAAACATGCAACTTAGCAACATACAAGTCCGTTGAACGCAAAAAAAACCTCGTTCAACGTTGAAAACGCGAAGAGGTTTGCTAAGTCGATGGCACTTCCCCACGCTGGTATTACCCAGATCGGGTGCAAGGGTTAGCTACATCGCTTCTCAGCCTAAACGGCACCCCTAGCGCCTCTCACGATATTCATATGTACCCTATTCTAGCAGGTGGACGACGTACGTCAAATGACGACCGACCTGTTTGCAAGTGAAATAAATGACACGGTTAAAGACCTTGTCGACTTGAGGTTTAGTATGGTACTCTTCACTCGAAATTAAAATGTCATAGCACGGTTACATGACTGGCGGATCCGTGGGCTACCACAAGGGAATGTAATCGTTTATCGCCGACCGCCTGGGCATTCTAAAACGAACCCCAGGCGGTCTTTATATTGCGTCGGGGGGATTGTGACGAAAGGAAGATACTCATGACAATGTACGGTCCTCCACTTTCTCAAAACGCAAAGAAAATCATGTTGCTCGGATCAGGTGAACTAGGTAAGGAAGTGATCATCGAAGCCCAACGACTTGGGGTCGAAACGATAGCCGTAGACAGATATGAAGGTGCTCCGGCCATGCACGTGGCTCACCGCTCTCACGTCATTGACATGCTCGATTCAGCCCAGCTCCGCTCGGTCATCGAACGTGAGCGCCCAGACTTAATCGTACCTGAGATCGAAGCTATCTCCACATCCACCCTGCTGGAGCTTGAGCAAGAGGGTTTTCGAGTCATTCCAACTGCAAACGCGACGAGACTGACCATGGACAGAGAGGGTATCCGTCGCCTCGCCGCGGAAGAACTCGGTCTTCCGACAGCCAAGTACGAGTTTGCCAACAGCCTCAGTGAACTACGAGAAGCCGTCGCGAAAATTGGAACCCCATGCGTGATCAAACCCCTCATGAGCTCGTCGGGAAAAGGACAGAGTGTTTGCAGATCCATCGACGAAGTCGAACAGTCATGGACCCACGCCGTCCAGAGCGGTCGCGTGAAAAACACGCGGGTCATCGTCGAAGAGTTCATCCCGTTTGATTCGGAGATCACACTTCTCACGGTACGATCCGTCTCCGGAACCAGCTTCTGTCCCCCCATCGGACACGTTCAAAAGAACGGCGACTACATTGAGTCGTGGCAACCGCACAACGTGACAGACGACCAGCGTCGGCAAGCGGAGGATATAGCCAAAACACTGACAGACGCGCTAGGCGGCTACGGCGTGTTCGGTGTCGAACTTTTCATCACCCCAAACAAGGTGTACTTCAGTGAAGTCTCCCCCCGCCCGCACGATACGGGCCTAGTCACTTTGGTAACACAGGACCTGTCCGAGTTTGCCTTGCACGTCAGGGCCATTTTGGGGTTCCCCATACCATCCATAACACTCCTCAGTCCAGGGGCAAGTCACGCAATTAAGTCTACTGTGGATACGGACCGTTACGAAATTGCCGGACTGGAATCAGCTTTGGCCATTCCACGAACACAAGTTCGGTTCTTCGGCAAACCAAATTCCACGATTGGACGCCGGCTGGCCGTGACATTGACTGCGGCTGACAACGTTGAAGTCGCGCGTAAGTTCGCGGCAGAGGCGGCGTCGGGAATAGAGATTCGCAACGCGTAACAGGTCGGCAGGTGTGGGTTGAACAAACGCGGACACACTGGTGGGCGGTATTCGAACGCTGATGTCATTCGAACGCATCAAGCGGGACGCGCGGCGGGGCCTCTGGGTCCGTGGGGTCCGTGGGGTCCTAGAATAGCGGAACGCCATTCCCTCGTTAGCAGGCTTCAATCTCCTGCGAGTGTAGAGTTACAAAACAAATGTATCGTGTGACGAAGCAGTAGTATCCTGTAACAAAACAAAGGTATCCTGACAGGCCACCAGGTCGATATACTTCTGAGCTGGTCGCTGTGGAAACGTAGAGGAAAAAGGGGCACAGGGTAGCCCATGGGGAATGTATAATCATTCATTTTCCTTGTGTTACCCTTATGTCAGTATCGGTTCGTCCAATAAGGATTTACAAGGATTACACCCTTTGGATGTGGAATACATATCCAAAGGGGAGGCTATATACTGCCAAAACGGATCTCTATACGCAGCATTGTTGTCATTCTTGTACTGCTTGTCATATTTTTAGTAGTTTTGGGAGAACAAATTAGTTACCAATTTTGGTAATGTTACTATATCGGAGAGAGATTAAACGAAATACTACAAAATATGCGGAAGTAGGCAATCCGCCCAGCCTATAATCGTAACCGAGGCTGGAATTATTAATGCAATAGATAATGGATGAGCCAATTTTTGAAACAATATAGGTGTATAATCGAAGAACTTCTTAAGCTCGCGCTTGGATGATTATGCAACAAGCGGTCGGAGCGCATTGTGCAGCTTTCGGGCAGCGACAGAAGAACATCTCGATTACAATAGTAGACCGCTTCCTGAATGTACTGCGAAGCGGTCCTAAGGTTACTGAAAATTGTCATGAGGGGCACAAATTATTATTCTCGGTGATTCTTGTATTTAAAATCAAGAATGATTAGGAGGGCCTTCTGATTACCGGTTACATCTAGCTGTATACTATCTGTAAAACGGAGCCTCATTGGTGCATACCTGGACACCATTCCTTGATTATTGCCCACTGATCAACCTTATTCCAGTGTCTCTCCGCCATGTTGGTCTGCCCAGGAGGGTCCAGTTGGGTTTCCTTGATCGTCCGTCTGAAACGCTTGCGTTTGGAAGGCAAGGAACGTAGCGACCCATCGTTCATCCGTAGGGAAGTAAACCAATAGACCGCCATCTTGGTACGTGCCGTTATCACTTTCGTATGGGGACCCGTTTCCCTGGTTCATATGGATATCATGAATCCCTTGTGTCGGTAGGTTTTCACGCCGTTCCTGTGCAGCGGAACGCGACTTATCATTAAAATATTGACCGAACGCGAAGACGGACGCGTTGCTCGTTTGTGCGGATGAGACAACGGTACCGATAAACGCGTCGAGGTCGTTTTGTGAAGGCCCATCCATAGGCAACGGTTTCATCTTGGAGGTGTCAAACAGGGACTCCCTTAGATAATCCAGAGCACCGGAATTTGCGTTACTCTTCAGCGGTGTGAACCCTGGAGTGAGAGACAGGAGGTTCTGTGTCATGTCATTCTGGAAATTCTCGTTTGCATAGTACAACACTTCCGATCCGTCACGCGATAGCACATTGACATCAACTTGATACCCCTGATTGCTGTTATCCGCCAAAGTAATTCTGAAATGGGGAGACTGGGTTAAGCCGGGTGCATACTGTACAACTTGCCCACGAATGACACCGTAGTTTTGGATAGACATGAATATTTCACCTCTCAAATGAATTTACTGTCTCTGTTCATACACTTCTGTAACACACGCGTTTTCCCGACGGCTAATCAGTATGAGTCATGCCATTTGTCCCCTCTAATCACCACATGGGCGTTATTGACTTGCAATGCTCATTGGCAGTGGGAAGGGTAGATATACTCGGTATACAACTCTTTCAGCGTGCAATTCTTCGGTTGCGTTTGTCCCCATGAGGGGAACATGTAGTAAGTACAGCGCATCGGGTCTCTACTGTTTTTCCTTGAAAAATCTAAGATAGCAAATGCATGATTAAAATAGCCCGGATCTTCGAATGACGGCGAGACGCGCCAATTCGTATCGGTGTTGATATACGGAACATGTTCTGCGTAAGAACTATCAACAGGTGCATATGGGTCACCATTTTCCTCGTATGCGGAGCAACCGATTAATCGACCTTTTGACAAGTTGTATGTCCCGTCTTTAAACAGCGCTAAGTTGTGTTCGTGTCCCCAAAACCAAACAGCGATTTGATCGAAATATACACGAAACGTATTTAGAAGATGGTCATTTAACCAAGGCTCCGTGGAATCATCTCGCAGCTTGTTGTGTTGAGAAAACAGCTGATGGTGAGAAAGAAGAATGGTTGTACCCTGAAAGCGTTTCGGATTTAACTTATCGTAGTGCCATTCGACTTCAGACTCGTCAAGGTATGAAGGTACAGGATGAGCGGGGCGGTCTTGAAAGACGGAGCGACCATGTAATCCTGTATCCATACCCAAGAACTGCCACATACCGTCTTGTGTCCGCAAACAAAAATAACTTGCTTCTTGATGCCACCCCTCAAGGTCTGGGTGATGATTCAGATTGAGTGCTTGTTCGTATAATCCTTTAGCGCCGGCATAGTAATCATGATTTCCGGGAATAGAAAAGACAGGAACGCGTTTGTCCATGTGGCCCATGGCTTGTTCAAAAATGTCTACAATGTGGTGCTGGAATTCCGCATCAGTACCTGAATAGTAGACGTCACCCAAATGAATGATTGCATCAACATTTTCGTTCAGCATCGCCTCAACGAGTTTAAGGGCGTCTTCCATACCGGTACCCCAGTCTCCAATAATACCAACTCGGGCGTCGTTTTTTAGCCGATTATGAATAACGGAATAATTCGGATTTTCCTTGCCTTCTACTCTCCAATTGTTGTAATGGGGTTTCTTGCCGAGCCCATAGTACTCCATATACCTAACGATGCACTTAGACCAATCTGGATCTCTGTCCGAATACAGTCGGAACAGTTTGTCTTCAATTTCGTCTCGAATTTCCTTCGTTTTGTATATTTGTGCATTCGCAAGGGCGAACGTTAGATGAGAAACATGAACCTGCGGGTCGTTAAATCCAGGTAAGGACAACTGTGGGCTTAAGGGGTCTTTAGATGTAGCGGAACTTTGAACATGTCGTACGGCTGCCTGCACCATTGGATGATTGAGTACAGCGGCCTGATCACATTTGGTTTCAGAGCTTTGGTCCGAGTTCAAGGATTGTTTCGCAACGGCGTGAACGGCAGACAGCCAGAGAGACAAATTAGGATGAGAAACGGTGGTAAATCGCGTCATTGTAAGGCCCCCTAAATCTCCGCTACCCTTTGCGATAAATGAAATTATAACAGGTGATTGTAAATATTTTGTTAACTGACAGTGTTCAAACTCGTAATATAAACGGGCAGTACAATAGGGGTAAGCATGTAACCATCGTAGAGGTGAGGTGCTAAATACACGTCATCCACAACATTATGGAATATTATGGAGTGTACCGTCGTCGCACCTTTCCTTGAGAAACCTGCGATGCCGCAGGGGGAAAGTACGCCCTTGCCGGCGGAAACGGGGGCTCTGCGCGATGAATTGCTCAAGTGCCCGTACTTAGCCATAGAGAGGATTTCCATTGCACCAGGCCGCAGCCACAGCGTGGTGCCTCATGATAGCCCGAGTCTCGTCATTGGTGTTTCCGGAGAGGGGAGTATACGCTTGGAACCAAGCCGTCGGGAGGGCTTGAAGGCGGGCGATGCTTGGCTGCTGCCGTCCTCCGCGTCGTCCGTGGTCCTCGAATCGAAAGAGGAACTCTCCGTTCTTCGAATCACGTACTGAAGAGCGAATCAACGAGGTTTAGGACGAATTCACTCTTGCCTCCTGTCCTTCAACTCGGATATCAAAAAGCAGAGCAGCAGGCATACGATGGCGTAGACGAGGAGCGCTACGCCATCTCGAGTGACACTCGGACCACCGAGCACGATGTTCTGAACGCCTTCGACCGCGTACGGCATCGGTTGCACATACCCCAGAATGTTCACTAAGCGTGGAAGTATCATTCTGGGGATGGAGGCTCCCGAGTAAATGGCCTGAGCGATGAGCATGCCAATGTTGAACAGCAGTCCGTACATGCCGAAAAGCAGGGCCGGGATCTGCGTAAGAAACATATACGCAAATTCCGCGGTAGTCTGGAAGACCCATAACTGCAGAAAACCCTGGCGTATCGGTGTTCCCCACGCGGCCAGGTACGTGGAAGCGATGTACGCATAGACAAATGATGCGGCGACGCTGATAATCATGCGGGTTTGAAACCTTCGCCATTTGGCCAATTTGTCCCCTAGATCCCTGATGGCGTTGTTGAGGTTTAATTGTAAGATCATCGCCGAGACGTATCCCGCCATGCCGAACATCATCGGGGACATGATGTATCCCATATTCGACACCGGATAAAGGATATGGACGTCTGGAACGACACGATTCATCGATTGTTGCACTATAGTCTGCGCTCTGTTCCCGGGAACGTGCAGACCTTGCAGAATCCCCTGCAGCGCGCGCTTGGTTAATTCCTGGTTGAAATCCTCGGTGATTTGAGAAGCGGATTGCTGAGCCGTCATTGACGCCAACATCGGATTTGACTCGTTGATATAATAATCGAGATGCGCCTGCGTCTTGAGGTTCCGAACATCTTTAAAGAAGCCGTTCGGTATCTCGATAATCATGACGATTTTCCGCTGTTGCAGCTGCTCTATCGCCCGTGGCAGGGAATGCGCGGTTTGGACTTGGAAGGGAAGGTGCTTTTTCAGGTCGTTCTGCACTTGCGCGCTCATCGAGGTGTCCTGGTTGATAATCGCGACTTTCAGCTTGGACATTTGCGCAGGAACACTGCCAAACCCAATCATCCAGACCGTGATGAACAGAAACTGATAGAAGATCCCCATGACTAGAGCAAACCTCGTGAAGCGGTGTGTTAAGACCAAAATCAGTGCTTCCTTCAAAGCGAACCCCACTTCCTGAGCACGTACTCGTCAGCCGGCTTCCGACGCATTCTTGCAGTCACTTGAGCTAAATAGAATGACCAATGTGGATGACCTTGTTTCACAGGCCTAAGGAATCCGTGTCTATAATGTGCCCGACAGTTAGCCCGTATACCCGAGCACGGGGACGAAAGGAATGCCCATGTCCGCGAGTCCCGGACACCATGAACCACTTTGAGGTACGAAATGGACAGAGACTGGATTTAAGCTGACATTTATCCTGTTTGGACCGCTTTTCCAGTTCTTGATGTAACGTTGTGGGCAAGCGAAGTGTAAATTTACCGCTTTAATCTTCTTTGCCTTTCTGGGGTATGCTCACAAACGGACAAAATCGTACGTTAAGGTCAGTTTCTGTGGTACTAAAGGATCTACATGATACATCCGTTTTGTAAGTCCACAGCGAGTGCATAACGGAATCAGGTACCCTTGTTTGGTCATTTTCGGGGATCCGCCGGATGGTCATTGGGGATCTAAGGTCTCTTGGTATCTTACTTACTGTTGCGTAGAGGCGAACTCATGAACAAGGGAATACCGGTTCCTAAGCAACCCGGGGCCTGGGGCCTCCTGGGCCTCCGGTCTACCCGCGAAACAAACTAGATAAGACTTATAAACACGGGGATATCTATGTAAACGCAGAATGCAAGACCCGTATTGAGTAGACCTCAACACTCGAAACTAACGAAGGGTATACGCTTACTTTATCCAGTCATTTTCGTGGACCCTGACGCCTGACTGCACTGGTCCCGCCGCCAATACGTCAGTCCCCGAGACCTACGTTCTCCGCTACTTTCTCTCATACACGCAGAAGTCATGCGGGTACGGGTTTCTGCTGTCGACCGGCCCAGGCTGACAACTGATCATTTCCCAGTCTGCTTCGTCGTAGTAAAAATGGACATCTCCGTCAAAGCTGCGCCGGATAATCGTGAGATACATCTTGCTTGCATACGGCATCACTTGGGCAAAAACATTGGCCCCGCCAATGACAAATACCTCTTCCGCAACGTCCACAAAGTCTACTATCTCTGCAATGTCGTGAACGACCTCGCAGCCTCTCGGGGAAAATGTTCTGTCTCTTGTTAAAACTATATTTGTTCTCCCGCGCAGCGGTTTACCAATCGCCATGTACGTTCTCCGTCCCATGACAACTGTCTTGCCCATCGTTAGTTGCTTAAAGTATTTTAAATCGGATGGCAAATGCCATGGCAGCTTCCCATTTTCCCCAATCACGTGATTCTCGCTCATAGCCACAAGTAACGACAGCAGACTTGTTCCCTCCATACACAACACGGGTACAACAAACCAAAAAAACCACGGTGAGACAAGCCACCGTGGTTAATCTGAGATTACTTCTGAACCGTCGTCGACACTTTGATGGTTCCGTTGATAATGCTCTGTTTCAACTGATTGACCTCGGTCACAACACTTTGCGGGACACCTTTCATGGCGGGTGTAATGCCTACGCCATTACCCTGTAATCCAAACGTTTGAACGCCTGACTTGAACGTATTGTCTTTCACTGTCTGGATGACGTCAAACACGGACGTGTCGACACCTTTCGTAGCACTTGTGATAATGTTCTGTGGAGCTAAATAGCTCTGGTTTGTATCCACACCGATCGCATATTTGTTTGCACTCTTAACGGCGCTGATGACCCCTTGTCCGCATCCGCCAGCAACCGGGAAGAGAATATCGGCACCTTGCGACATCTGGTTTTGAGCATACTGGCTTCCTAGACTTTGGTCCGTAAAGCTATTTGTATACGCAAGAAGAACTTTCCCACTCGGGTCTTCTTTCTTAAAGCCCTGCTGGAACCCAGCAATGTAACTGTTAACCGGAGGGGCGGATTGACCCCCGATGACACCGACTACGTTCTGCTTATTTAAGTTCGGCAGCGCAGTCCCTTTCTCGAGGAGTCCTGCCATGGCACCTGCAAGATAGCCGGCATCTTGTGAGTTGTAAACAGCCGACACGACGTTCGGCCGATCCGTAATCGTATCATCAATAATCATAAAGTGCGTTTTCGGATATTGCTGTGCGACTTGCTCAACCGCATCATGCATGAGGTAGCCGACGGCAATGACCAAGTTGTATCCTTGACCCGCATACTTGCTCAAGTTCGGAATATAATCCGACTCGGACTGGGACTGTACGACACTTGGCCGAATACCCAGTTGCTGTTGTGCCTTCGTCACGCCGACATAAGCCAGGTGGTTGAATCCATTATCATTGAGCCCGCCAGTATCGGTGACTAGACCAACCTTGATTCCATTTCCCGTTGTCGACGCATTACCTGTCGCATTGCCGTTGTTGCCACCAGTTGTACCATTTGCACCACCCGGGTTATTCGGTCCACAACCGACAGCGAAGGTAGTCAAAGCTATTGCGGATGCAACTGCCGCAATTTTCTTTTTCACTTTCAAATCCCCCAATATATGCATTGAATTAATTAAATATGCTTTAACTTGATAAAGCACCACATCATCATTCGATATTCACTACGTTAACCCTCGTATAGGATTTGTCAGCTTGGTGAACTTTCAGCAAGACAACCTCTTGTGTAATTAGATTCTTCCATTCTAGGAAAAACATACGACATATTGTTCCTTGTTTTCCCTATCCCCCGTGATACACGCAAATCGCATGATTGATCATTCCTTCATACATGAGGGTTTTGCAGAATTATCTTTTCGAAGTTAATCCGAATGTATATAGCGCATGATATGTATCTAGAACGCTATATGTAGCGTTCGTTGAGGTGCTGAAGGCTATTCTGCAAAACGCTCACATATATAGAAAACAAGCTTGCGCAAAGCACAAGCTTGTTTGATAAAGCGTATGAATCTCATGCAACCACATATAAGGACGAATCGCTGTTACTCGCCGAACCCGCCGTCTACGAGTTTACAGAGTGCATCCAAAGCCTGCTCTTCGTCCGGACCTTCGGTAATAATGGATACCGTTGCTCCTTGCGGTGCCCCTAGAGCGAGCAGTCCAAGAATACTCTTTGCGTTGACTCGCTTACCGTTAACTTCCACAAATACATCTGATGAAAACTTAGTTGCCTCAGCCACAAATTGCGACGCTGGACGCGCATGAAGACCCGATCCGTTTTTCAAAGTAACCTGTTTCTCCACAACCATTTCTCCCTCACGATTCAAAATACCTAGCACTCCACGAAATGTTGAACTTACCGACTACGCATGTCACCAAAGCACGAAACACCAAACTCAGGCGCAGCTACACCAAAGAAATCAGAGACCGTCGCTGCTATGTCAGCCAACGTTTTTCGGATCCCAAGTTCGTGTGATACATCACCTTTTCGGCACACGAGAAGGGGTGTTGTCTCGCGTGTGTGCTGACTGGAGCCAATGCATGGGTCATTGCCGTGATCGGCCGTAATGATGAACAGATCCCCATCGTCTAGCGCTTCGTAAATGGCCTGTGCGCCCTTATCGACGATTTCCAGGATGCGGGCAAACTTCGGTGCATCCTGTTCATGGCCGGATAGGTCCGTCTCTTGAACGGTCGCAGAAATCAAACCTTCACCTTCCATGTTGGAAAGACGGCCTACAATCAGGTCGATCACGCCTTGACTATCCACCATCGGGTTTCGTTCGTTCACATCACCGGTGATCACGTCAGCCATCTTTCCGTACAGATAAGCTGATTTGCCGGATCGACGTAAAATCGAATGCACTTGCGTGTCGGGGTTGATACCGTAACCCAAGTGTCGGACCTGGTAGTCTTCGTTGTAAATATTCAACCGGCCAGTATCGACTCCGTTGCGTTCTGGCTGAATGACCACATGGTCAATGATGTCTTGCACCGCGACACCCGTTCCACCGAGCGGGATCACGCGACTCGTCCTGGCAATATTGCGGACAATCTGTCCAACAGCAAGAATATCTGCAAATGGAGTCACGTCGAGCGCGCCCGTGATATTGATGATCTGGCCTGGATCATTCTCCATGTTGTCCGCGATGACAATTTGTTCATTAACCAGCATGATGCGGGTACCTGCTACAGGATAAGAGACCCTCCATCCTTGCTGGACCAATTCTCGCTCAATTTCTGGCGCCAACTGATTGATAAATTGAAGCTCAGGTTGGAGCGGCTTAGCGCCCATGATCTCATTGTGACCTGCATAGCTGTCTGCACCAGGATGAAATAGATTACAACGACCAAAACTCGCTATGGGCTGTCCAATGTCAAGCAGTGTTGGCTCATCGAGAATGTTGGCAAGGCCGAACTTCGCGAGAAACGGTAGCTTTACACCTGAACTCTCCAGCACGTGCTTCATCGTGTACGCGTCCGCATCCTGCGGTCGAACCTCTTTCACATCCCGCATAGCACCAGCACCAAATCCATCGACAACCAGTACCACAGCCTTTTTCAACCTATTCGCTTCCCTTCAACGTTGTAAATCCCTTCGATTTTCGGAAGAGATGTTCCCTTGTCGCGGATGGGAACGACATTCGCTCTTGTAACAAATATCTGAGTGCGGAATGCGAGCACGACGGGCGTCCCAACAGGGAATTCGCCTTCAACCTTCAGGTAATAGTCGATACTCTCCGCGCTTGGCATGATGGCCTTGACGACCTGGGGTGTACCTCGCGATGGGCAAACTAACGCATTCTGCGCTTTTCCCCTCGGATAGTAACCTCCACCGAACACGTAACTCTCGCCTTCGAAGACATGGGATACTTCCGTTACGTATAAATACGAAGGGACTTCTGCATGACCCTTCACAGTGTGTAAGGGCGTTGTTCCCGTCAGCGCGTGTCCGGGTTCCCCATGCGTCGCACCGAGTCGCGCTAGCATTGGAATCGTGTCGACGCTCGTGGCGCTAGGTGCGTTGATTTGTTCCACGTTTACGCCGAGATCGCTTAGAGCCTTCGCCGCTAGGCGCAGTGTCTCAAAATTGTGGGTGGGTTGCGCCACGCCATCCTGTACAATGACGCTCGGGAACGACGTCACCCCCGCGATGGTCACATTCGGCAAACGCTGAATCTGGGCAACGACTTCCGGTAGATCTTCAAACTGCACGCCGCCCCGCTGACCGTCGTATAGGTAGTCACCTGGACGGACGACACGCAACAACAACTTCTGTTCCAGTCCGTGTTTTTTGGCAACTTCAGAAACATTCGTTGCCGATTCCACGTTGAAGACCGTAACGACTTCTGGGCGATATGGGATGATTTTCTCCAAGTAATATCTCGGTACTTGCACCAAATGGCCAACATGTCCAAGCTCTACGCCCTGCTCGGCGAGTAACAGTGCCTCGACCGGATCGACTGCGACAGCTTTGCGAATACCAGACTCCACAATCGCCTTGGATGCGACGGGATTGCGCCCAATCTGCTTGGTCATAAAGTATAGAGAGATGCCAGACTGGTTTGCGGCGTCTGAAAGCGCGGCTGCGTTTTGCGAAATTTGGTCAATATCGAGAATGTAAGAGTTCGGAGGTATTCGCCCTTCCCGGTAGAGTGCCAACGTTGTTTCAACTATGCTAGGATTACACTCCATCAAGGAATGAAGAAACATAGTTACACCTCCAAATGAAAGAAACCGCTATGCTCTGTCCGCATATACACTGCTCCAATTTTATCCTAGCGCTGGTGGGCGCACGTCGGTTGACCCACACGGTGCTGTCAGTCACTTCATGCGCCTTGGCGTACCCGTAGGCGACGCGCTCCATCCACTCCAGGTCACGCATCGCCAGAACGTACCTTCGAAATTGCCTGGTTTAATATCTTCACCACGAGCGAGGCGCCAGATCGCATCGGATTAATTCTTAACAAATAGGGCTTTAATTCAGGCGCACCTTCGCAAAATGACCCAGACACCCGGTAGATCATCGGGAGAACTTCGTACTTCGACTCGGCCCCTACAGGATAAGGCGCCGCGCCAAATTCGCTCGCAGCCGCGATGACCTGTGCCGCTATGGGGTCTTTGAGTTTGGCTATCACGCATCGCGATTGAGCATTCGCGACGTAGGCCTCTGTAATTCCCGGGACCGCCGATTGGTTGAGCTCGTGAGCTAGTTCTTCAACCTGCTCCGTCTGAATGGCGATGGTGACGGGTGCCATCGTGAGGGCACGGAGCAGTTCCATCGCCTCATGACCCTGCACTTGACCGCCACCGGAGTAGTTTCTCTGACGCACGACCGACGTGCACGCTGTTGGCCCTAAGACCACGCCAATTCCTTCCGGGCCGAGCAGCTTGAATGCTGAAAACGTGGACACATCCGCCCCGAGATTTACGCCAATCGCAGGTGCTTTAAACACGGCATAGTTTTCATCTACGACGATTGGAATGTTCGGTTGAGTGGCCTTCGCGACGTCGATCACGTAACCAAGATGGTACCTGTCAGCCGGTTGTTGACGCGTATGTTGAATGTACAAGAGCTTTACTCGCGTCAAAACGTCCTTTAGCGCTTCGTCATCGTGAAAATCAACCGACACCGTCCGTAGACCAAGCATGCGAATCGTTTCTTTTGTCGTTGTGTAGATCGGCGCGGAATGCACGGCAATGGCATCGCCTGGATTCACATACGCAGCCAAGGCCTTTTGGATAGCACCCGTGCCCGCTCCTCGAACAAGGACACAGTCCTCACTGCCAAAAAAACGAGCCAAGACTTTTTCGACGCGACCGGTCGCTATGGGCAAACCATTTGGCGTCACGCCAACGTCACCTAACTGAAACATTTCCGTGCCCTGGAATTCTTCGGATATGGCCTCAACTAGTTTAAATTGCAGTTGTTTCGCTTCGTCGAGCGAGATCGAATCCAAAGGAAATACTTGCATAGTCAGCACCTACTCCGCAAATGCAAGGAAACGGCGTGGATTTTTCACCATCAATTTCTCGATCACTGCCGAACTCGCACCTGCCTTTTGCAAATCCGGTAGGAACGTATCGAATAGGTAGATGTAACCCGGTCCACCGTTCTTGCGAAAATATGACTTACGAGTCATATCGACAGACAACATCAGTTGGTCTTCAAATCCTTTATCGAGGAGTACAAGTAAGTTATCGAGGCGTTCCTGGTGGGAGCGGTACTGATTTTTTCCGATGGTGTCAAATTGCATGAACGCACCGGATCGAAGCAACAGGAGTTGTTCTTCCACATTCCGATTCAAGTCTTGATGACCAAATGATACATGTGAGAGGTCGACCTGTTCTTCGTCAAAAATACGAAGCTGTTCCGTCCCTTCCGTTCCCATTTCGCAGTGGGTACTAATGGGCGCTTTGCTCAGCTTGTGCGCGTCACAGGCCGCCCGGAACACTTTGTTTTCAGCGGCCGTGATTTCGCTGAGACTGCTCCCGATTTCGGAAATAATACCGGCCTTGACTTCACTGTCACCAATTCCCTTGGTCACCTCGGTTGTAAACAACTCCGCAATTTCCTCGCGAGACTTTACATGTGCTTCCTCGGGATAGACACTTTCCTTGTAAAATCCGGTTGCGCAGACCACGTGAATGCCCATTTTGCGTGAGATCTCGGCGAGCCCGTCTGCATTCCTTCCCATTCCACGATTGGTCACTTCGACAATGGTGTTGCCACCGAATTCCTTTACTTGCCGTAACTCTTCCTCCAAGTCGGTGTTATCCGCCAAGATGGAGTCTGTTTCGTTGCGGACATGTGATAAGTCAAAAATGAGGTGCTCGTGTATCATCGTCCGCTGGATCTCTTCTGGTGAAATATCCCCTAGAACTGTTCGAATGAACCCCATATCAATTACCCCTCCAGGAACTGTGCTAGGATGGACAGAGTCCATCCTAGACGAGAATCAATTTTTAACTACGTCGTTTACCAGGCAGGTGACTACATAAGATGTGCGACGTAGAAGATATTTACTAGTACACCAGTGATAATGGCTGCTAGTGGCGCCGCCGCCAGACGAATGACAGGGCGGCCAATTGCTTCGTTAATCCCGTAAAGTGCCACGAAGATACCAAAGGCGAAGAAGTTTTGCGGATCTTTCGGCGTGTGCGTCATGGACAACGAAGCGAGTGCGGAACCTATGAGAAGGGCGTACTCTAGGACGTTGTTCATCGCGTTGCGAATGCTGTCCGATGCCTCGCGAAGTGACGGGAATCGCTCGAGACTCTTCCCAATTCCACGGAGAACAATCATTTCGATCGCAAGCCACAGAGCACCCATGACGAAAGCTGCAATATGTCCCATTAAACCCTCGCCAAAAATGACAGGTGCAAGGTAGAACCCGATAGGATATACAAGCGTAAGACCGACAACACCGTATACCCCTGAAGCGAGTGCAGTGGTGACAATGAGTGGAATAAACGCAAGTCCGCGAATCAGGTCAGCAAACGCGACCGTGCCCAATTGGGAAGTATTGTGGGTCTGGTAAATCGTGTGTAACGCTTGAAAATCCACTTCTGAACCGGATAGCCATTGAAGATTGGCAATCAACGATACCAAGCCGCCAATGACCATCATCAATGGAATCGACTTAACGATTCGCTTTGTGCGGACTTCAAATAAACTTTCGCCTTCTTCAGCGTCAGCAGTTTTGTCTTTGTTCGCTTTCACATCTTTTGCGATAGCAAACGCAACCAACAAAATGACACCGACAAACATTTCAAGGGCTTCCGGTGTGATCGGCGTCCCGTGAATGGTTACGTACTTCATCGCTGCCAACTGACGGACGATAAGTTCCAAGATAAGCGCGATAATACCTTTAACCTTGCCGAATTGGTAGAAAATCGCCAGTACAGGAAATAGTGCAAAACCAGCTAAAACCGGTGATGATAGCGCACTTAAAGAATTCAAGAAGTTGATAGGTAACATGCCGAAAACGGTATTCAGCGCGTCAAATGCCACCGTGACGCCAACACCCCATGCAGCACCCAAGACAACTGCAATCCACTTCCGTGGAGCAACGACGCCTAGAATATCGGTCGGCAAAAACAACAGCCACGGATTGAGGAGTTTTGAAGCTAACGTAAATGCGAACCCCATTGAAAATACAAAACCTGCACTCAAGCCGAAGGCAACGGATGCCATCTCCCCGCGCTTCATACGTCCTTCGACGTATTCCGGCATAATGGGACGCACACCGTCATGAAAGACGGCCCGCCCCATGTGTGACGCCAGTGAAGTTAAGGCACACAGGATGCCAACGATGATAAGCTTTGCGACCAAATTTTGTTCCCCCTAAATTACAAGTTGTGTTTTGCAAACAAGCTCTTTAACAGCATGGGAACCGCTGCCTCTATTGACTCTACAGCCATCCCGAATGCGATTTTTCCGCCAGAGACAAGTTTTTCTATCTCTTCTTGCTTCGGTTTGCCCCCAGCTTTGGCGACAGTGGCACAGTTGCTGTAGCCCAGCAAACCGATGGGAACGGAAAGTGCAGCTCCCCCGCCACTGTTGCAAGCGCCAAAATAGTAATCCGCTTCGCCTGCCTTGATTTTCTTTGACGCCTCAAAGTCGGAAGTCACAATCACCGAAACTTTGTCTCCGCCAACTTCCTTGGTCACACGCTCCGTAACCTCTTTTTTCAGTCCACCAATCGCAATTCGAATTGTCATAGTTATCCTTACTCCTTTCCTAATAGAACGCATAGATACATTGTGATGAACCCGACTTCTGCGTCCGTGACGGCAGTCAAGTCAGCCGGAAACATCTTCTTCGCGACGCCAACCAAGTCTGGATGACGATCCGCCACATCCTGAACGCTAGCCGGAATATCCATAACCGGCTCGCCGCGACGGATCCGCGCACATGCCATCGCAAAGTGGGTCACAAATGACCCTGCGTTGTTCTCGGTTAATTGAACACCATTGTCTTGTGCGAACCGACCTGCAGTCTCGAGCACATGTTGTCGCACCCCATCGCCAATTTGACCGGACGCAACCAAAATCTCTAATCTTTCAAGGAGTGTTTCATCCATGTTTGTTTCTCCCCCTTCGAGTTTCGAGATGGTTTTACTAGTATCTCGGAACTCGTGAACCGGCTAGAACCTCGTCCTGAATCCGATTAATTTGTTGTAAATCTAGCTGTTCAATCAGATTGGCGAATATCTCGTAATCCGCTTTCCGAACCACAATAGCTGCCTCGGTGGCGTCGTCCTCGTTAACATGCAACGGATACATATAAATTGGACCGGCTTTGCCGAAGCGGTGCTCCACTTCATCACTGTTCCAAACTGCAGCGTCAATCGTCCCATTTGCTAGTTCATCGAGAATTTGCATATACGGCAAATGGACATACTCGACATCCTTGTCTTGGCAAAGTTCGTAAGTAAGGGTTTTCTGATCGAACGATGACACGTCGATCCCCACTTTCATGCCTTTGCGAATGACTTTGTCGTCTTCGTTACGGACCAGTAATGCATGAGCACCAACGTATGTGATCGGGCCAAATGAGTGCAGGATACTGACTTCGTATTCGGCCGCTGCCAAGTCCGCTGCCCGTTTCGACATGACGACTAAGTCGTAGCGTCCGCCCACAAGGGCTTTAATGCGGTTCGTTCCTCCCCGCATGTAGGACAAATGGAACGGAATATTGCGTCTCTCAAAGACCGCGTATAAACCCGTCGCCAATCCTTCGTTTCTGCGTGAGTACGGAAGTGGCATTGCACCCATCAACGTAGACATCCCTGCAAATTCCCAAAGTTTTACGAAGTCCAACTCCAACAAGTACGTACCCAAGTGGCCCCGTGACTCGAGACGAACAGCCTGTGCGTCCGCCAACAACTGAATCGCACTTTGAACTGTTCCCCGTCCAACCTCACATTTCTGGGCAAAATCTTGAATCCTCGGGATTCGCGCCCCAATCTTATAGGTTAGTAATTCCCTTGCAATCTTGGTGACTGCGATTCCGTTCTTGCTGAAAAGTATCTCTTCCGACATTCACACCCCCAACGTACAAAATACTGTATTTTGATTGATTGTAATGTATCATATAACCGTGGAAAAGTGAAAGCCTTTTCTTAAAAATTTTTTTGGTAACAGCGGTTTGTTGCGAAAATGGTACAGTTATCAAGGCGACCTGAAGATGAAATCATGGGAGGGAAATCTATGAAGGCTATGTTCTTCAATATCGATGGGACAATCATTTCACCCAATACAGAAAGAGTTTCCGATTCAGTCAAAGCTGCAATCGATGAACTGCACGCGAACGGAGTCACTCCAATATTAGTTTCAGGCAGACCCCCGTTCGCCATTCAACCTGTGGCGGAAGAACTTTCCATTCATACGTACATCGCGTTCAACGGTGGACTCGCATTCCACGATGGTGAGATCATTTATAATCGCCCTATTGACAAGGCGATTATAGAAAAAATGGTTCAAATGTCCGCGCAACTTAACCACTCACTTGTTTTTCCAGGTATCGACGGCTATTTCACAACCGAAAGAAATGAATCTACTTGGTCATCTATCCAAGAATTATTCACGAGAGTCGCTCCTCTTGTAGACCCCGATTATTGGAAGACTCACGACATATACCAGATAGAACTGATAGGTAAGTCGGAACAAGTCCATCATTATGTAGAGGAATTTCAACGTGACCTGCATTTTTACTCGTGGCATATCCACAAAAACGCAACAAACGTAAACCCTATAGAAAACTCTAAAGCTATCGCCATGACTAGGGTTTTAAAACATCTTTCCATTGACATCGCCGATTCCATTGCGATTGGAGATGGACCAAACGATGTTGAAATGATCGAAACTGCAAACATTGGGATCGCGATGGGAAATGCCTGTGAATCGTTGAAGAGGGCTGCCAATTATGTTACCGCAACCGTATGGGATGACGGTGCAGTACATGCGCTGCGACACTTTAATCTCATAGCTGGAAATTAGAGTGACCTCATAGAAAAGTGACAGGTCGAACGGTCGACCTGTCACTCTAGTCTCCATTTACATCCGTCTATACCGTTTCGTCATCGTGACCCGCGACCATTACATTGCACCCGTGAGCCCGCAACGACGCAACATAATCTGGTGAGGCGTGGTCATCAGTTATAAACAGGGAAACCTCATCCAACCTGGCAACAGAGGACATGGCCACTCGGCCCAGTTTACTGTGGTCCGTCACAATGACTGTCTTGGTCGCAGACTTCAACATCATGATATTCGTCCGGCTCTCAAGGAGATTTGGCGTGGTAAACCCAGACGAAACATCTACGCCATCTACGCTGACAAATGCATAATCGGCATTAATTTGTGCGATGGCTTCGTCCGCCATGTGCCCCACCGCTGCGTATGAGCCGCTTCTCACAATTCCCCCGATTGTAACAAGGGTAATGTTTTCCCGCCCAGCCAACTCTGCTGCAATGTTAATAGCCGAGGTAACGACTGTAAGAGATTGCTTGTCAACCAGTTCCCGGGCCACAAGGGTTGTTGTTGTCCCAGGGCTGAGCATGACAACTTGCCCGTCGCCGACGAGATCGGCTGCGGCTCTCGCGATCTGCTTTTTTTCGTTTATATATAGCTCCATCTTCTCCTGAAAGAGCATCTCCAGAGGAGGATCTTGATTATATACGGCTCCGCCACGCACTCGACGGATGACGTATTCGCTTTCGAGAATGTCGAGATCGCGCCGCAAGGTGACTTCACTCACGCCGAATCGGGATTTCAACTCATCAATCCGCACTTCGCCGCGCTCTTGGATATAACCAACTATTTTCTTCCGCCGTTCCGGAGCAAGCATCTCTTCACCACCAATGATCATGGACCTGTTAGTGTATTGTAACACCCATTTGCGGGGTTTCGAAAGACTTGTGTCCGCTACCGGTTTTCGATCTGTGGTCGAATGCTTTCGTTTTAGATGATAATGTGATTGAATAGTAACGTGATGATATATGAATAACCACGTTTGGGTTTCGAAAGGTGATTGAATACATGAACATTCGAGTTTTCCCAGATCAACTTGGCGCATCCATTTACGCTGCTGCACTGATTGAGGCGACAATGACCCGTCTGGAATCCCCTGTTCTAGGGTTGGCTACAGGAGGGACGATGACCCCGGTATACCGTCAACTCGTGGACTTTCACAAACGCGGGTTAAGTTTTGCGCACGTGACAACAATCAATCTAGATGAATATATCGGACTATCACCGGAGCACCCCAACAGCTATCGTGCGTTCATGAATGAAAATTTGTTCCGCCACGTTGACGTAGACCCTGCGCGGACTTATGTGCCCTCTGGCAACGCAACTGACTTAGAGAAAGCATGCGCAGACTACGATGTAATCATTCGGTCCAATCCAGTGGATCTTCAACTGCTCGGCATTGGAGTCAACGGACACATTGGATTTAACGAACCAGCGAGTGGGCTCAAGTCGAATACACACGTCGTGGAGTTAACAGAAGAGACCATTCGCGAAAACGCGCGATTTTTTGAGGATACGGAGAGCGTGCCAACCAAAGCGATTACCGTAGGACTGCAATCGATTTTGCTGGCGAAGCAAATTCTCTTGCTCGCTTTCGGAGAGAAGAAGGCACAAGCGGTGCGCGATTCGGTCCGGGGTGATATTAGCACGAGTCTGCCGGCCAGTTTTCTCCAGGTGCATCCGAACGTTACGCTTATCCTAGACGAGGCGGCAGCGGCCCTTCTCTGATCGTTGTGGGCGTAATGGTAGACAAACAGATAACCCCGGACAGGAGGCACGGTCGAAAGCTGTCGCCGCCTGTCCGATGGTTACCCAGATATTCGGGTACCTTCGATGAGCGAATCATAGAGGTTTTGCGTGGAGCGGAGTGGACCGACGCCGAGTTCCTGTTGCAACACCCGCTCACAGGTTCTGTACACCTGGATGACCATTGCACGGTTTTGCAGAGCCCCGTACGCCGTCATTTGATAGACATATGCCGTCTCCCACGTAGGTTCCATGCGGAGCATTCGATCACACACAGAAATCACTTCCTCATAGTCTTGTTCCGCGAGAGCCCCTTCCGCATATTCTGTCGCAGTCTGTAAGTACAAACCTCGCAGCTTCTCACGCTCTCCTTCACACCAGGGTTCATACTGTGCTTCCGGCAGGTAATCTCCACGATACAGCTCCATGGCGGCTTTCAGCTTTGCTTGCCGTTGTTCGGGTGAATGATCTCCCTTGCTGTCGTGGACCGCTTGGATGAACAAGTCGCGATCGACAGACACCATATCCGATGTCGTCAGTCCATAAAAACTTCCTTCTCGAGCGATAAAGATCGTCGTGCCGCGAGAGGTTTTGTTGGGCTCAAGTGCTGCGGAAAGGACATTTAGTGCGACTTTGAAATCGCGGCTGGACACGTCCGTGTCGACATCTGACCATAAACGCTCGCAAATCTCGTCCCGATGGAACATCTGACCTCTGTATGTGACGAGGAATTGGAAGAGCTGTCTCGCCTTTTCCCGCTGCCACTCGCGTCTCGTGATTTCCGTGTAGCCTCGCCAGACGCGAAATGCCCCTAAAGTCTGCACGCGAAGCGTAAACCCGGGCGCATGTTGAATGTCCCGCATCCCAAGTTGGCGCAAGAACCGCTCGGCGTCCAGAGCCCCGTCACGGCCACGGGAAACGTGAGCCTGCAGCAATGGAACGAGCATCTGTACGTCCTTGACTCCACAAAGCGAAGGGTTCAGAAACAGCATGGAAAAATCTCCTGCCTGGGCCATTTGCAACGCTTCTGCCAGCGTTTCTTGAAATTCTGGGAGGTCCAATTGATACAACGCCACGGCCAGCCAAATTGTTGCCGCCGTTTCGAGAAACTTGTCTTCGCTCCGTTTGAAATCGCTTTTGGCACGCTGCAAAACAGGAACGGCCTCACGGGCCGAATGGTTCACAACGCAGACTTCACCATAGCCAAGCCGTACCAGATTCGCCATCCAAATGTCTCCGGCGATCCCGGCCACAGCCATTCCCTGCTCCGCATAAAATTTCGCAAGCCCCATTTCGCCGCGATAACCGTGCGCAACGCACATCCCAAGCAGGGCCTCCGACTTCCCCCTTGGGATGTTCATCTCATCCATCAGTTCAATGGCACGTTGGTACGATTGAAGTGCGTTGTCCTCCAGCGGATTCTGCAAGTGCTCAGCATGCCCCAAACGAATATAACCCACGGCGCGAACAAACGGATTGTGCAGGAACGCGCCGACAGAGTGTCCTTTCAGAGCCTGTTCTTTCGCCTTGTCCGCTTCGCCGGAAAATGAATACATGAGCGATAGTAGGAGCGTTGCCTCACGGTGGGCCAGGGCTGTTCGGCCATCCACCTTGTCGCCGTTCACTCGTGGTCGCAAGGCAAGGATTGCCTGCTTCACTTGACCCGTTCGGAGTAGAAACCGAACATCGGTGTTGTCATCCGCCAATTCGGCCCCTTCAAGGTTGGCTAGTACAGTCTGTAACCGCCGGGCGGTGGCCATTCGCCCCAAGTTGATAGCGTTTTCAAAGGCGAGTTGAATGATGGCCGCCCGTAGTAACCTGTCCTGCCGCGGTGCAAACCACCGGGAGCGGCGAATATGCTCTGCTGCCAGCGCCGGCTGGATCGTGTCCAGATACAACCGCGCCTTACCGTACTCTGCATAAGCACACATTTGTCTATCATCTAGTTGCTTGGCACATTTCAGCACTTTATCGTAGGTGGCGAGCGACTCTGCAAAATCACTCGTCAAGCGGGCAATTTCAGCCTTGAAGTAGAGAAGCTGTGGTCTGCGACCAACCATGTCGGGCGCCAACCTATCAAGCCAGCCGCGAACCGTCGATAATTGACCGCGAGCCAAATAGTCCGGGATATACTTGATGATCTCCATCGCGATCACATCGTCATCGTGAAGCAAAAACAAATAACCGATAGCCCGACTCGTTTCACCATTTTCCAAGTACCAGTTCACAGCACGCCACAGCAGTTGGTGCGTCTCTTCCCTTGACACGGTCGTCGCCAGGTACTCGCGCACGAGTGGGTGAAGAGCGTAATTCGTACCGCTGTCGTCGCGCAAGAGGTATCCCTTGCGTTCGCTTTCGAGAAGCATCTGGCCGCTGTCCGTTCGCTCCAAAACTGCATCACAGAGTTCCGGAGATAAACCTGTGAGAACAGAGGACAAGCGAAGAAAGGTCTGAAAGTCGGACGGAAGATTGACAAGAAACAATTCGCCAATTTGATCATGGAGGGACGTCCCGGAGTCCAGTGCCCGTTTCACCTTGGCAAACGACGGTTGACCTCGCCACTCTCGAAGGAGAAGGAAGAGGACCATGGCCATCCCACCCGTCCGTTCCAGTAACCACGTAATCTGCGCCCGATCCAATCGAACCTCCGCACCTCTGTCCACAGTCCCATGCTGAAATAAGAAGCCGATCTCGTCTTCCGTAAACGCCAACTCGCGTTCCCGAATGATCAACACGTCTCCACGAACGCGTAACATTTGTAAATAGGGCAACATGGGCTCCGTCCGAGAGACAAACACGACATGGAGATTCACAGGGAGGTGACGCAGCCAGCGGTCAATCCACGATAAAATGACCATGTCGTCATCCACGATGTGGAAGTCGTCAATAACGATAATCAACTCGTCATGGGTATATGTAGAAATCAATTCCGCGGCAGCCTCAGCTGACGCAAGCCAAGTCAGCGGATGGAACGAAGCCGTGACGACGTCTTCGATTTCTCCGGCCGAAACGTTGTCTGGGAGAACCGAATGGACAAACCGTGAGACAAATCGAGTGGCATCCCGTTCATCTTCCGTAAGCGTGAACCACACCGTACTTAATCCACTTTGTCTGACGTAACTGCTGACGGCAACCGTTTTTCCGTAACCGGCGCCCGCTTTCACCATGGTCGCCGGAAAGTCGATGATCTCTGACATCAACGTCAAGATACGTGGCCTCGGAACGTACGTACGGCGAATGCGAGGTGCATCAGCCTCGTGTTTTCGTCTCATGTCCATGCATCACCACCCTGCTCGCTAGATCATCATTTTATTGCGCCACGTAGCCACCGTCGATAACCACTGCCTGCCCAGTTACCCCTCGCCCAGTGTCAGCGGCCAGAAATAGAGCGTAGTCCGCTATCTCGTCGACACCAAGCAACCTCTTCTGCGGCACAAGGGAATAGATGACATCATCCAACACACGTTCCATGGCCACGCCGCGATTGTCTGCGAGGTCCTTCAACTGATTGCGAACCAAGGGCGTGTCCACGTATCCGGGACAGAGGGCATTGACGGTAATGCCGTGCTCCGCCCCTTCCAAGGCGGCCACTTTCGTGAGTCCGATGACACCGTGTTTTGCCGAGTTATATGCAGCCTTGCCAGCGAACCCGATGAGGCCGTTGATGGACGCAGTATTGATGATTCGACCGTATTTTTGCGCCTTCATGTATGGAAAGGCGTACTTGATGGAGATAAACGGTCCAACGAGCATCAACTGTATCAACTGATTGAACTTATCGACCGGGAAGTCTTCTATGGCAGATACATATTGCATGCCCGCATTGTTTACGACGATATCGACCGAATTGTAGGTTTGATGGGCAAATTGAACGAGATCGCGAACGTTTGACTCGTCGCTCGCATTGGCGGCAAAGGAACTCGACTGAAGTCCTTGCGCCGCCAGGCGTTCTGCCGCCTCTGCAGCCGCATCTTCGCGAATGTCCGAAAGGACAACATTCGCTCCCGCCAGTGCAAACCGTTCTGCGATGGCAAACCCAATCCCGCTTGCAGCGCCCGTGATGATCGCCGTTCGATCACGTAATGACAGTTCCAATCAGATCACTCCTTACAAATCCATTTTAGCGCCAGAAATCGTTCTGGAAAGTAAATCTCTGCGTTTCGTGAACTCGTTGATGTCGTCATACAGTCCAGATTTGGGTGGCAAGATGCCACGCTCAACCCAGTCCTCTAGCGCATACAGCGCAGCCTCATAGAAAGGTTGCACTGGCTGTTGGCCGGCCAGCTTGGACCGGAGCAAACCGTCGACGTGATTTCCTCGATTAATTTCGTACATGCGATGATGCTGACCGGACCCTGTCGCGTTCACTAGTTTCGCATACGCATCAGCATGATAGCGATAAGGCGTCAAACAGTCGTAGTTTCCTGCCACAGAGAGGAGGGGCTTCGTCAACTGACCGGTATTGGCAATGGGCTGGATACGCTCACCAACGATGTCTCGACGCTCGCTCCAGGGGTAGTTGGCAATTGGATCGGGATCGGTCAACCAGTCATTCGACCATTCCGCCTGAAAAGGCGCCCAAGTCGGGTCCAAGTTCCGACCATACAACCACAAGGAGACCAACCAGTAGAGCATGAAGTACTGGTCCCAAACGGACGCTGACCCCGGATTGAGACCTGCGTCCACGAGCTTTTCATACGCTTGGGAGCGCTCTTTCTCCGTCCTGTCCCCACGCCAATTGCAATACACCGGATACGCTTTCACCCATACTGGAAGTGTCGTCATGAGATGCCGCGATTCTGGGTCCCAAAATACACCTTCCCACTCAACTCCACCGTCGTACAGCAGTGGATAACGCTCAAGCATGATTCGAGTGAGGTATCCCCCGTTGCTGACACCAGAGATGTATGTTTTATTTGGCCTCTCGCCGCACGTTTCCGTGACGAGATCGGCTGCAAACTCAGTCAATTTTACGTAGACCTGTGGCCACTCCGCCATGGATCGCGCGGGATCCCGCAGGATGAGCATCGGTGTCGCTTTATCGCTGGCTGCATAAGCGTAACCATGTTGGATAGCGATATCGCTGAGCAGCAGGTCAAGTGAGAATTCGTTGCGTACAGCAGGTGTGGCGCCAATCAAGAGTTTGCCGTTCCAGACGTCCCGGTGTGGAAGGCGAATGACAGCGTTCGCTTTCTCAATCATTCCGCGCCACTGCCAACCCGGAACGGCTTTGGTGATTTTCGGATTGTCATAAACCAAAGGTTCAGCGTCCGGGTCTTTGCCGATCCCGTTTGTTGTCAAATCTTTGAGCTCTTCGATGTTGGTTGGCTCGCCCATCTTACTCGCCCTCTCCATTGTATGAATGTCCCCAGAATGCCACGTGGGACGAACCGCACAATGACAATGTAAAGAATCCCAAACACAATCATGTACTCGTTAAAGATCGGATACGCCGCGGCAAGGTTTGAGAACTCCGTCTGCGCAAAGAGAATAATGGCCGCGCCGATGAGGCCTCCAAACAAGGTGCCCGTACCGCCGATGATCGTCATAAGAAGCACATTCAGACTCACGGTCGACACGTCGTATACACCTGTACTGACGAACGACTGAGCCACAGCATAGGCTCCACCGGCAATAGCAGCGGCCACACCAGACAACACGCAGACAATCACCTTGTACCGAAAGACTGGGTGCCCCAGCTCCAACGTTCTTCGCTCGTTCTCTCGGATTCCTTGAAGAACACGTCCAACTGGAGAGCGGACAAACCGAAGTAAACACACACCTAATACAACCAGTAACACAAAGCAAAAGTAATAGGCGGAGAAGTCGTTGTTGAGCCAATCGGGCAGCGTTACGCTAATGCCGTCGTTCGCATTCGTCAGCCCTCGCAAGCCTTGCGATCCGGCCAGTACGAAGAACATTTGTCCCACGGCCAACGTAATCATCGCGAAATATGCACTCTTCACCCGCAACGAGAGAAACGCAATGATGAGACTGAGTACGATAGAAAGAACGATAGCGCAAAGAAACCCTATGACCAAACCTTCTGTCGTACCGCCTGTCTTCCCCAGGATAATGGCAACCGCATATGCACCGGTTCCAAAGAATATAGCGTGCCCAAAGGAAACAATGCCTGTGTAACCAATGAGCAGGTCATATGACATGGCGAACAATCCAAAACAAAAGATCTGCTCGAGAATGGCTGTCGTTCCGCCTCCGCCAGCGGCCATGGGAACCAGCATCAGGAGGACAAAAAGGATAGCAACAGCGACGTACCTCGTGAGCGATTTCACATGGCCCCCTCCTTCTCACCAAACAGGCCCTCGGGTCGAATGACCAGGACCACGGCCATCAAGAGAACATTGACTAGAATTGCAGCTGTGGGGAGAAAGTAACTGACCACTGCCGTTGCGATACCTATCATCAAGCTTCCAATCAACGATCCGTTCAGGCTCCCAAGTCCCCCGAGGACGACGATAATGAATGCGTTGAGTTGCATGTCCATGCCCATCGTCGGTGTCACAGAACCAAAGAACGGTCCAGCCAATGCACCGGCAAATCCAGCTAGTGCTGCACCTAGAATAAACACGAGAGTAAAGATACGACGGATGGGGATCCCGCGGGCTTCAACCAATTCAGGATTGCCGACACCCGCACGGATGATGACGCCCAGTCGACTCCGGTGCAAAGTGACTTGTAGAGCTAGATACACGAGAATCCCGACAATTATGATAAAAACATTGTAACCGACGATAACGACGTGACCCGCTATCCAGGAGTGGTTGAGGCCATGTGGCACAGTCGAACTTTGCGGGTTGCGGCCAAAAGGAACCTTGATGAGCTCCGAAAGTACGACCAAGATCCCCATCGTCATGAGCAATTGCCCATTGCCGTCCCGGTAAACAGACGCAAGTAATCCACGTTCCATGAGAAAACCAAGCAGACCACCGACGACGAATCCGCCAATGAGGGCAACGACAAAATTATGCGTACTAGTGTAGAGAAACATGGCGATGTACCCGCCCCACAAATACAAGCCACCGTGGGCGAAATTGATGACGCGCATCAATCCGAAAATCAGCGTAAGTCCGGCGGCCATGAGAAAATAGAGGGCGGCATTCGCGATGCCGTTCATCAGCAGTGTCGCAAACACGGACATCTTACCAACCTCCCTCTGCAACGTGCAATCCGAGATACCGCTGTTGTAGTTCTTCAGACTGGACGAACTCACTCATCGTCCCCCGCAGAACCGTCTGACCGTCATCAATGATAGTGAAACTATCACCTACTTGACTTGCCAGATAAAAGTTTTGCTCCACAAGTAGAACGGTTGTGCTCGTTCGCAGCATGCGGATCACCTCGACAAGCTTCTCCACCATTTTCGGTGACAGGCCTTTGCTGGGTTCATCTATGAGCATCAGGGGACTATCGGACAATAATAGGCACCCCATGCCGAGCATTTGCTTTTGTCCGCCGCTCAACGTGCCTGCATGACGACGAAGAGCATCTTTTAAATCGGGAAAAACAGTAAACACCTTTTCCAGTTTTTCTTGAACCCGTTTGTCTCTCCTCGACGTTGCCAAGAGGAGATTTTCCTCGACTGTCAAGTTTGCAAACACATGGCCTTCTTCTGGCAAATAAGACATGCCTGCTCTGACAATTTGGTGGGTCGGCAGTGAGGTGATGGATTGACCCAGAAAGCGAATGGCCCCGCTTCGAGCGTGCACGTACCCCATGATCGTGCGCAGCGTCGTCGTCTTGCCTGCTCCGTTTCTCCCCAGAATGACCGTGACACTGTTCTCCGGTACGGTCATGGACACCCCCTGCAGGATGTGGAATTGACCAATGTCCGCGTACACATTTTCCAACTCAAGCAATGCCCCCATGGTGCCCTCCTAGGTAAGCTCGTTCGACCTCTTTGTTTGCCAATACGTCTTCGATTGTTCCCTCAGCCAGAAGCTCGCCGTGATTGAGGACGGCAATACGATCAGAAAAACGCATCACAACGTCAATTTTGTGCTCGACCAGGATGATGGCGTAATCGCCGGTAACTTTCAGTTCGGCGACGAGATCGAGAATGGCCGGCACTTCTGAAACGCTCATCCCGGCGGTCGGTTCGTCAAGCAAAAGGATCTTCGGCTGAATGGCAAGGAGCATGGCGAACTCGAGCTTGCGCTTGTCACCATGGGATAACGATCGCGCCGTCTGATGCAGGGCGTCGCTCAGGTGAACCATCTCCAGGTAGTGTCGACTCGTCTGGTCAACCGTCGCTGGAATGGCTGAAAACAGCGAGCGCAAGCGAACTCGGCGATGGGCCTGCACCGCTAAAGCCACGTTCTCCAGTGCCGTTAAATTAGGAAATAGGTGTGTCGTTTGAAACGATCTCCCCAGTCCCCCCCGCGCACGCCTATCCGGACGCCAACGAGTAATATCCACCCCGCCATAGATGAGCCTGCCTTCCACTATCGGAAGTTGACCGCTGATACCGTTCAACAATGTCGTTTTACCTGCTCCGTTGGGTCCAATGAGGGAGACAAACTCGCCGTCTTGAAGCGCCAATGTGACGCCGTTGATAATCCGTGTTTTGCCATAACCGACACTGATCCGATCAAGTGTAAGCTCTGCCACGCCGTCCCCTCCATTCCATCTCATCCTTGATGCGAAATGTCCTATTTATTGAGAATGGGTGGGGTTGTTTGGTCTGCCGAAATGACGCCTTTGAGAACGGGTACAGGGTAGTTGACCCCGCTCTGTTTCTGCAACTCAACACTGTATTGATCCTGCAAGGCCTGGTGGTCCTCACTGCGGAACGTATAGGTTCCTTTTGGCCCGTCAAACGACATACCTGCCATAGCCTGTGACAGCGTGTTCCCATCAGATTTGCCACCGGTCTTTTTGAGCCCGTCAACAATGGCGATCGCGGCGGCCATGCCATCGGGATCGAACAGGTCGGGAACGGTATTGAACTTCGCTTTATCCTGCTTCACTAGGTAGTCATTGGCAGGGGTGTTTGGCAGAGTGTTATAATATGTTGTAAATCCTCGCATGCCTTCAAAACCTTGGAAAAGAGCTTGGATTGCAGCAATGTTGGGAATGCCGGTGACGATGGTGATACCCTGTTTTTGCAGTTGCATGTCTTGAATCGCCTTCCAGGGTCCTGGGGCACCAGCCCATGTCACAAACAAATATTTTGGCTTCGCCTGAAGGATTTTCTCGAGTTGCGGGGTGAAGTCTGTCGCGGCCGGATCGGCGTAAACATCCAATGTGTCCTTGAGTCGCGCCTGTGTCGCCAGTGTCTTAAACGCCTTTACGGAATCCCAGCCAAACGCATAATTCGGTGCTAGCTGGGCGACGGTTGCACCTTTTTCAGGAATCGATAGAACAGCCGCTTTCGCTTCCATGTAAGAGTTTGGTGAAACTTTGAAAACGTACTTGTTGTAGTTTTTTCCTGTAATGGTATCTGCAACAGCTGGACCGACGACAAACACGGTGTGCGCTTTTTGGGCTTGCGGCTCAACGGCAATAGCACTTGCACTGTTCGCGCATCCCGCGAGAATATCCACCTTATCATTTTGTAACAGTGCCTTGGCAGCCGTTACGGCCTGGTTAGGGTCTCCTGCGTCATCTTTCCATACCACCGAAATTTTGCGCCCATCGACTGTATCTGTTCCGTTGGTCGCGTAATCCATCCCGATTTGGAAACCTCGCTTCCACTCAGTACCGTAGTCCGCTATGGCTCCCGTCAACGATGTCACAACGCCAATCTTCAACGGTTTTGCCGACGAAGACGACGATCCCGCCGAGTTATTCGCAGCACCGCCGGAGTTACCCTGTACGCCACAACCTACCAGGCTAAGCGCAGCCACTGCCGCGGCTGCAGATTTCCACTTTGCCGAAACTAAGGATCCCACTTTGATTGCCCCCTCTGTCTTGAAAGCGTATTCATTGTTCTGCTGTGAACGTAACACATGCAAGTAACAAGGAAGTCACAAAATAGGGACAGAAAAAGGTGAAACATATTCGGCGTATGGATCGTCTATATGGATGGAAACGCACAAACCCCTTATCTCCCCGCCAGAATGATTGGCGGGGGTTTTTTTGCAACAGTCCGTCTGTGAAGTCAAAAGAAAAACCCGCCGAAGCGGGCTAAACATCATTAATGAACGACCCGGTTCCGAAGTTCCTGCAGTCGATTCCACTGCTTCTGGAGTAAATCAAGTCGTTGATCGAACGAGATGGTGTCCCAATGTTCATATAAGTGTCGGTTGGCGTTTTCAAATCGCTCAAGCGTGTTTAGAAATGCCTCTGATTGCGCGTCGCTGGTCGTTTCCTCCGAGTATGCCCGTTCTGCAATCTGTTCCAGCCTGTTTTGTTGCTTCTCGAGCACCATATCAATTTCCTCGTCGGTCAAGTTATTCCATACATCGAGAAGAGCAGCGTTTGCCAGTTCGTAATTTTGAAGCGTTTGCTCAATGACCTGCTGGTTTTGCATAAGCACCCTCCACATAGTTTATGGCACATCGGGCGTTATTTTGCTCGTCAGCAGTGTGGTTATGCACTCTCTAAATAGAGTGTGTCCGCAATGGACCGGAGATAATTTAGGTGTTTGCCCATACATAATCCACGCTTTCGATGTTTATATATATTTAGTCATTTCAATTAGGGAGCGATATCATGAAAACAAACATTGAAAACGCCCTAATTCTTGGGGTTCGGGAAGTGGAAATGGGTGGGGATACGCTGTATTTCGTCGATTGGTGCACGGATCAAGAATACAGTTCTCGGATTTTCCCCAATGATTTGTTCTTCTACGAATACGTCACGGGGAGAAGAGTGACACTGAACGTTAAGGTGACTGAGTTCAACGGAGCGGTACTGTACGATATCGTGAAAGCGACCTTTGTCAATCAAGCCTCTTGATGCCAAACCAGCTGAGGGATCCTGGGACGAAAGCGTGCCTGATCGCAAGCTCGCTACACCGTCCCAGACTACGCTCAGTCTCGGGATTGGACGGTCTCCTCTGAATCAACAGCCTCAGTTGAACATACATAAAACGCGGTTGTTCCAAGAACCATTGATTGTGACTACTGTGACCAGTGTGCTTGACATATCTCCAGCAGCAATCTATCATACCCTAGGCAGGTTGGATACCACATGCGTATCAACTGGCTTGTAAGGGAGTAGCTACCGTAAATCATAATTTGCGGTTAAAGAACGTCGTCAGTACGGCATTAGCCCGGCGTCTTACATGATTCCGAAAGATAGATGGGTCATGGGCGAGACTTACAGTCCTGATTTTGGGCTGTTCGTCTCGCCTTTTTTGCGTTCGTCGGGCTCAGACTACCCATGAGGTGAGTATTCTTGAACTGGTTTTTTCTTCTTTGCAACGTTACATTGATAAACATTATCCTGTCAGGAGATAACGCGCTCGCAATCTCCATTGCTGCGGGTAGGCTTCCTCGAAAACTGAGAAAAAAGGCCATTCTGTTTGGAAGCATTGTGGCAATTCTACTGTTAATCCTATTTATTACAGTAGGTTCATATGTAATCAAACTTCCTGTCTTGAAAAGTATCGCGGGAATTCTGCTCATGTGGATTGCTGCCAAATTAGCAGTGGATCGCATGAAACCGGCGCAAAATGAGAAACCAGAAAACGAGGCTCAGTCAGAGGGATTGCTTAAGGCAATCGGCACAATTGTCATCGCGGATCTAGGGATGGAGCTGGACAATGCGATGGCGATGCTCGGTGCTGCGAACGGAAGAATGAGTGTTTTACTGGTTGGTCTTCTCATCACCATTCCGTTTCTCGTGGTGGGGAGTCACTTTATTGCGAACCTGATGGATAAATTCTCGTGGATCACCTACATTGCATCGACTTATATCGCTTGGATCGCAGGAAATATGTTTGCCGACGACCCGGTCTTCCAAAACATCCCGTGGAGCCCGTTGCTACAGTGGATGGCTCCAGTTCTGTGCGTACTTATTTTCATTACCATCATGTCGGTCTCACTCATACGATCTCGGCATCGTCACCAAACAACAAGACAATCATAAACTTGTTCATGAGCGATCCATCAACATTGATTGCTCATGTCAACTGTACCTGACATTCAAGTGCGGGAATGACTATAGTATCTCAAGCCTTTGGGACGCTCTTCGCGGATGAATCCCACCCTCTGAAATACAATCCCATTGGCTTTGATATACGTCCGTGGGGATAAAAACGGCGAACACCTTCCAGTAGGTTATGGTCGTCCCCACGGACGAGTACATATCTGTCCTCGTTGGCCAGGCACCCCTGGCCAACTTTTTTCAATACGCATCCAACTGCACATCGTCCGCCACGATAAGCTCTGGTTGTGTAACCTTTTGAATGTCGTCCACGGTGTACCCTGTAGCGACCTCCACGAGACGCAATCCTTCCGGCGTGACATCGATCACGGCCCTGTCCGTAATAATGCGCTGAACAACCCGCTTGCCAGTCAGGGGCAGAGTGCACTCGTTGAGAACTTTCGGTTCACCGGTTTTGTTCACGTGGTCCATAATGACGACCACTCGCTTCGCCCCGTGAACCAGATCCATAGCGCCACCCATACCCTTGACCATCTTTCCTGGGATCATCCAATTCGCCAAGTCTCCATCTTTCGAGACTTCCATGCCTCCGAGAACAGCGAGATCGATATGTCCGCCGCGAATCATGGCGAACGAGTCCGCGCTATCGAAGAATGCCGCACCCGTCACCGCCGTGACCGTTTCTTTCCCGGCGTTAATGAGGTCTGGATCCACCTCGTCATCTAATGGATACGGCCCAATGCCAAGCATTCCATTTTCCGAATGTAATACGACACGCTTCGTCTCGGGGATAAAGTTTGCGATCAACGTAGGGATCCCAATTCCCAAATTCACGTAAAATCCGTCCTGTACTTCCCGTTCAGCCCGTTTCGCGATCCGCTCGCGAACCGACATCTTATCGTCCGCCATCCTCTTTCCCTCCTAAACGTATACAAGCTCCGTGGTGAAACCCAAGATTCATTTGCGAGTTGTCCGCTTTTCGATCCGCTTCTCCTGTCGCCCAACAATCAATTTTTGCACAAGTATGCCAGGCGTATGGACCTGCGTCGGATCGATCTCGCCCGCCTCAACGAGTTCTTCCACCTCTGCGATAGTGATTCTTCCGGCCATCGCCATGATTGGGTTAAAGTTCATAGCGGTTTTGTTGTATACGAGGTTCCCCATCGTGTCACCCGTTGTCGCACGAATGAGCGAGACGTTAGCTGTTAGGGACTCTTCTAAGATGTAATCCTTGCCGTGAAAGCTGCGAATTTCGCGCCCGTCGGCAAGCGGTGTTCCAACCCCAGCCGGTGTGTAGAATGCCGGAATACCAGCTCCTCCCGCGCGGATTCTTTCTGCCAGAGTCCCCTGCGGTGTCAGCTCGACTTCCACCTCGCCTGCGAGATACTGGCGTTCAAACTCTTTGTTTTCACCCACGTAGGATGCAATGATCTTCTTGATTTGCCGATTCTTCAAAAGCAATCCCAAACCCCAGTCATCCACCCCACAGTTGTTCGAGACAACCGTTAAGTCCTTCACACCCTTGCGTGCGAGGGCAAGGATTAAATTCTCCGGAATCCCCACTAAGCCAAATCCGCCAACCATGATGGTCGCACCATCTTGAATGTCAGAAACTACGTCGTCAAACGAGGTGAAAATCGTCTTCATGACATCCCATCTCCTCTATTCAAATTTCGACTGTGGACGTTCCACAATCGTCGCAATTCCTTGGCCGCCACCGATACATAACGCCGCCAAACCATAGCGAACGTCTCTGCGCTTCATTTCGTGCAGTAGCGTAACGAGAATGCGCGCACCGCTGGCACCGATGGGATGGCCTAGCGCAATGGCTCCGCCGTTCACGTTGAGGATGCTGTCGTCGAACTCAAAATGGCTCGAGAACGCAAGTGACTGTGCGGCGAACGCTTCGTTGGCTTCGATGAGATCGATATCCTGTATCGTCAAACCGGCTTTTGCCAAGGCTTTTTTCGTAGCTGGCACCGGTCCAATTCCCATGATGGCCGGATCGACGCCCGCAGTCCCGTTCGACTTGATGACGGCCAGCGGTTCCAAGCCGAGCTCATCCGCTTTTGCCCTGCTCATGATGACGAGCGCTGCCGCCGCGTCGTTGATGCCAGACGCATTGCCGGCCGTGACCATGCCATCCGGTTTGAACGCTGGGCGCAATTTGGCCAAACTTTCCGGACTTGCGTCCGGCCTCGGGTGCTCGTCCTTCTCGACCCGAGTTGGCGCGCCTTTGCGCTGAGGGACATCCACAGGGACGATTTCGTCTTCTAATTTCCCAGCGTTGATGGCTTCCACAGCCTTTCGTTGGCTGGCGAGCGCGAACGCGTCCAATTGTTCACGGGTAAGCCCGTACTGTTCACATAGGTTTTCCGCCGTGATCCCCATGTGATAGTCGTTAAACGCGCACCACAGGCCATCGTGAATCATACTGTCGACAACGGTCTGATTCCCCATCCGATACCCATACCGTGCACCTTTCAGCAGGTACGGAGCCTGGGTCATATTCTCCATGCCACCTGCAACGACAACATCGTTTTCACCGCTGATGATGGACTGCCATGCGAGTTGCACTGCCTTCAAGCCGGATCCACACACTTTATTGATAGTCATGGCAGGCGTTTCTTGCGGCAAACCGGCTGCCATCGACGCTTGACGAGCCGGATTTTGTCCTAGACCCGCTTGTAACACATTTCCCATGATGACCTCATCCACGTGCGATTTCTGAATACCGGCCCGAAGAATGGCTGCTTCAATCGCGATTGCACCAAGTTGTACAGCTGACACAGCTTTGAACGCACCGTTGAAACTGCCGATTGGCGTGCGAACTGCACTGACAATAACGACTTCCGTTGAGCTCATTTACGACCTTCCTTTCCGTTCCGTGAGAAAGCGGTTACACGCATCTTTCTCGATTAACCTCAATTAGATTTTACTTCAGATAAATAAATAAATAAAATACATATATCAAATAGAATATATGCAAAGTTGCTATAAATGAGGTGCGTAACCATGGACTTGCGTCAGTTGCACTACTTCTTAGCAGTCGCCAACCATCTGAGCTTCTCAAAAGCCAGCCAAGCGCTCCATGTTTCACAACCGACCCTCAGCAAAATGGTCAAGAACTTGGAGGATGAACTTGGACTCGTGCTGATTGACCGCTCCACCCGCCGCATGCAACTGACCGATGCCGGCACAGTCGTCCAATCACACGCTGAAACCGTGTTTCGTTCCCTGCACGATCTCAATACCGCCCTCTCCGACGTCACACATATGAGACGCGGCAGCATCAAACTGGGTTTGCCTCCTGTTATCGGGGCCAGCTTTTTCCCCAGGATTATCGCGGAGTTCCACCGCTTGCACCCACAAGTCAGGATTCAGTTGGTTGAAGAGGGCGGCAAGATGGTCGAGTCATCACTGTTGACCGGCAGCATTGATGTCGGAGTTGTCGTCTTACCCGTGGAAGACGATATGTTCAAAGTTGTTCCGCTCGTGGAACGCGAGTTAAAGCTAGTCGTTCACGTGTCACATCGATTTTCACAAGCCGACGAGGTCCCACTTGGCGCTCTGCAAGGGGAATCGTTTATTATATTTCGCAAAGGTTTTTCCCTCTATCATCACATCCGGGAGGCATGTATTCGCGAAGGATTCGAGCCGCGTGTCGATTATGAGAGTTCACAATGGGATTTCATCGGGGAGATGGTGGCTTCCAACCTAGGCATCGCGTTTTTGCCCGAGACGGTATGCGCAAGGCTGCCCTCTCAAGAGACAGAGGTTGTGCCTGCCACAAAACCGATCATCCATTGGAATTTGGCCTTGATCTGGCCGAAAGACCAATATGTCTCGCACGCTACACGGGAGTTTATCTCTTTTGTCACATACTGGTTTCACGCCCGTCGAGATACGTAGCCGGCGCCCAAGTCGCGGATGGCCTTGTAACCGGACAGTGCAAGTTGCAAATCGAGTCCGGCCCTGTATTGCATAAGGAGTTCTGCGACTCCTTCCCGTCCACCTGCTGCTAACGCGTAAGCATAGGGACGACCCAGTAATACGGCATGTGCCCCTAGGGCGAGCGCTTTACATATGTCAGCTGCTGAACGGATGCCACTATCCATCAACAGAAGATAGGCCGGCCCAACCGCTTGGCGAATTTCAACCAGTGCATCCAGGGCTGCGATGCCGCCGTCCACCTGACGGCCCCCGTGATTCGAGACAATCACACCGTGGAGGTCCATGTCCTGTACTCGTTTTGCGTCGTCCGGGTGCGTGATTCCCTTGACCAGTATCGGCAACTTCGTCATGTTTCGAATGGACGCAAGATCTTCCCACGTAAATGCGGGATTCACGTAAACGGATAGGAACTCTTGGATGGCAGCGGCGGGATCATCACTAGGTGAGTTCTTTAGCCGCGACAAAAAGGCCGGATCGGATAGAAAATTCGCGATACCCTCTCCCAAGAGGAAAGGAAGGTAAATGTGCTTTAAGTCCGTCTCCCGCCACCCGAGCATCGTCGTGTCGACCGTGACCACCAACCAGAGTACCCCGCACGCTCAGCCCTATCTAGGAAACTCTGAATAATGTTCGGATCCCTACCGGGGTAAAGTTGAAACCACCTTGTGGCGGATCCCATGGCCTCGGCCACTGTCTCCATCGTCACAGAAGAAACGGTGCTGAGAATGTACGGTACACCTGCATCGGCCGCGGCCTTGGCGGACGCTAGCTCCCCGTCTCTGTAGATGATGGACTGAACTCCCAGGGGTGCGAGCATGAATGGGACATCGTAGGTTTGCCCGAGAATGTCGACAGACAGATCGCGATCCGCCACGTTGTTCAACATGCGGGATCGGATAAGGTACCGACCGAACGCTCGGCGATTTTCGGCCATGGTGTCCTCCAACCCCGCACCTCCTTCAACATAGCCCCAAGCCTGTGCGGTCAGTCGCTCCTTTGCCGATTGCCGCCAATCATCAAGCGATACTGGCCACTCCCAATGTGACTTTCCCTGGAGAGACTGCGTGTACATACGCAACTGTGCATCGAAGCCATATTGACTCATTCATGAGACCTCCTAAAGCAAACGCTTACACAAGTCTATCTAGACTTATTTTACTGTATTGAAGAGATATGTTCTCGCCATTTCTGAAATAACCGCCGTAGATAGAAAGCAGTAGCCATGTTTTCCCTCCCATAGGAACAGGGTGCACTTAACGGTATACGTATCAGGCTATAACGAAGCCCTGACGTGCTCTATTGATACTTCGATGTTAGCTTCCTAAGCATACTGTCAGAGATTTAACAAAAAATTGCCACTACACTGTGGTAGTGGCGGATGGATGGTTATAGGGGCTTGATGAAACAATGGAAATTGGTCGTCTTGCAGGATTGTTGTATACGAGCTCTATTGAAATTTCGTTGATTTTTATCTTATTCTCTTCTGCCCCTCAATTAACCACGTTTGTATACGTGGACGCACCTGTTGTTCACTTGTTAAGTACCGTGAACGCCCTTGCAACTTTTCTCGCAAACACCAACGGGCGCTCAACCGCCTCCGTGTGGACATACATGAGTCTCGGTTTTTCGAACAGCCAGTGATTGTGGACTGCTGTCACGCGCAAGCCTTGTCGACGAAGTGCGGAAATGAAACGGTTTACTTCCGTTTGAAGTACCGTAAATTCCCCCGTTTCCAGAGCGCGTCCATGTCTGTCGAGCGAGCCAATGGCAATCTCGTGTTCTGTGTCATAACTCCGCCCAAGAATCGTTGCGTTCAGCTCTCGTTCCACGGTAACTTCTGTAGATTTGCTGTTCGCAATGACCTTTCCGCCAACGATCTTTGCAAACTCATTTGCTAATTTTATGGGCAGCACAAAGATGTCCCCTTTCACTCGTTGATGATCTTAGGGTATGGACCAGAGACAAAGCTTGAACCGGACATCGTCCTTGGTTGCTAGTCCATTTAAAAGTGAGAATAGGCTGTTATCCCTGCCGGCATCTGTCACGGGATACATATGTTTAGGGCGTGTAAATCACTATCCGAGGGGGAGAACAAAAGTATGCTTGAGGGTTATCGTCAAATGACACCAGGGTATGGGTATGGTCAACAACCATACTATCAATCGCAACAGCAGCAATATCCGTATCAGCAACAGCAATATCCACAGCAGTATCCGGGGTACCCTGCACTACAGCAGTCCTACCAGTCGCCATCTACCGCGCATGAACAGCGTTTAGTGCAACACGAACGTCGGTTAGATAGAATTGAGCGCAGGCTCGCCCGACTAGAGAGTATGCAGCAAATTCAGCCGCGAAGTGCAGAAGGAGAATCTTCGCCGTCTGAGTGGCCCTAAGGACAAGGGCATTTCCTGCACAAAACAGTGGTGACGTTCCGGCGCCGACGGCGCGGCATTTTTTTGGGGCTACCTGTCGTGCAACAGACGCCGGGAACGGAACCGGGCATTTCCAAACAGTGAATCACAGATTAGACTCCCATGCCGCCGGGGCGGCACCAGCAGAAGGATGAAAATGCCTTTGTGTTGAATGATTTTTTGGTGGCTGGCGAAGGCAGGTCGTCACTCCTTGGTGCCTCGAGCCCGCTGATTAGACTGACTACGACGACCAGGTGCACCACAGAATGTCGCTCTCCTCCTCGGAGAAGCACGCAGGATAGAATGATCCGTTATGGTCGTTGCACCAGCCCTTCAATATTACCAGTCCATCAGGAAGGATTGGCATGGATGTCGTATACGAACGTTGTTGCGGCCTCGATGTGCACAAGAAGACGGTGGTCGCCTGTGTGCTGACGCCGGAGGCCAAGGAGATTCGCACGTTCTCCACGATGACGGAGGATCTCCTGGAGATGGTTGACTGGTTAGGACAACATGAATGCACGCATGTTGCTATGGAAAGCACAGCTTCATTCTGGAAGCCAATCTACAACCTTCTGGAGTCGGCGGACTGTCAAGTGCTTGTGGTGAACGCCAAGCACATGAAGAACGTTCCGGGCCGTAAGACCGATGTGAAGGATGCCGAATGGATCGCCGGATTGCTCCGCCACGGGCTGTTGCAAGCCAGTTACATCCCCAACCGTGAACAACGGGAACTACGAGAACTCATTCGCTACCGCCGAAGTCTCATTGACGAGCGGGCAAGAGAGGTGAATCGGGTTCAAAAGGTGTTGGAAGGTGCCAACATCAAGCTTTCTGCAGTGGCCAGCAATACACTTGGCAAATCTGGGCGGGCGATGTTGGAAGCAATGATCCACGGAGAAGAAGACCCGGAGGTATTGTCAGGGTTAGCCAAAGGCCGGATGAAGGCGAAGAAGGCCGATTTGCACAAGGCACTGAATGGGCTTATGGGCTCCCACCAACGAATGATGCTGGCAGCCCAATTACGTCACATCGATTACTTGGATGAAGAGATTGCCCGGCTGGATGAAGAAGTCAAGGAGCGCATGCTCCCTTTTGAAGAAGACCTGGAGCTAGTGGACACCATCCCCGGTGTCGGTCGACGAACAGCAGAACAAATTCTGGCTGAAATTGGGACAGACATGACCCAATTTCCGTCTGCTGCCCATTTATGCTCTTGGGCAGGACTGGCTCCAGGGAACAATGAAAGCGCCGGGAAACGAAAGTCGGGGAAAACACGCAAAGGGAATCAAAAACTCAGAGCAGCGCTGGTGGAAGCAGCACGCGCAGCGGCGAGAACGAAGCAGACTTATCTCTCTGCCCAGTACCATCGAATTGCAGCTCGAAGAGGCAAAAACCGTGCAGCAGTTGCAGTGGCCCACAGCATCTTAACCATCGTGTATTACGTGTTACAGCGACGTCAGCCTTATATTGAACTCGGCCCAACATATTACGAAGCACGCAAGAAAGACGCAGTCGTAAAGCAGGCGATCCGGAAGTTGCAATCACTCGGGTTGGAGGTCACCGTAAAACCTGTTGCATAAATGACCTCCAGACATCACAGAGTTCCTTTTAAAACCCATCTTGTGGTGGGCTTATTTCAGTATGTCGTTTTACCCTGGTCATCGCTCAATTATTTTCAGGATAGAAGAACATGGTACCGCTATGCATAACTTTAGTTTCGGCTAGTTGGAACGAGGGACTCTGGTGCTCTTGTTTCGAAATTCTGGGGTTCTTTTAGACCGAACGAGTACAATTGGGGAGCCGATTACCCCCTTTAAACAACAATTTCAGTGCTTGGGTAACCTGGACATGTTTTAGGTTCTCTATATTCTGCGTAAAACGAGTAATGACGCTGGGTTCTTTCGACTAATAATTGCTTAGGTTTTATTATGTCCCTTTAGCATCTCAAAACTCGTCACGTAAGCGCAGAGGCAAATATCACAGTCTTATACCAGAAACTTAAAACACATCCATGTATAGAAGTAAAGTGGGAGATGAATTTCTAACATAGAATATCTTTAGCCTGAAATATTCATAGCGCGATCGTGAAGGACCTGTAAATGCAAGCGGTGCAAGGGCTATAAGGGGATTTAGCGATTCACTTAAAAAGTGACGTGAGCACATAGGAAAAAAGCCCAACCTTTGGTAGTGTTAAGGTGTCTAATCCAAACACATCAAAGGAGAGCTCTTCTATTGAAAAGCCTACAAGAGAATGTCATGAACTTCAACCCCAGGGTGAAAATGAATTTTGACGGCGGCGACTTGACCTCGGATGCTGGACTGCTCCTATACAAAGAATTCGATCACAAACTGGGCCTATCCGAAGCGGTAGAAGAACTGCTCGTGGTTCATGATTCGGTCTTTCATCGGGATCATCCAAATAGCGACGTGGTTCTTCAGAAACTGTATCAGCACATAGCTGGCTACCATACAGACGATCACGCAGATGATTTAGCTGTAGAGCCATTGCTAACTATGCTGCTGGGAAAGGAAAGCTTGGCCTCACAACCTACTTTGTCTCGTTTCAACGATAAGGCGGATATTGCGACTGCCAAATCTCTGGAGTGTGTGAATGAAACGTTGCAGCGTCGCGTGTACGCTATAAAACCCCAGAACCAATTCGTTTTTGATTTGGATTCCTCCAGCTTTGCTGCCTACGGAAAACAGCATGGAGCGAATTTCAATTACCACTACCAGCAACATGGATTTCATCCGTTGTTTTGCTCGGGTTCGACAGTTACAACCCACTTATAAGCATTTGTGGATAACCGGAATCCCGTAGTGGCGCGGAATTTCGGTTCTTTTGTGTAGGCATTTTCTCAAAATTTTGTAGGCATGCGAATTTCTGTGGATAACTCGTAGTTTTATCAACAATTATTGACTTTATCCAACGTTTAGTTTTAAAATGTAGACATGTATATACGGCGGATATCACGAAAAAACAAAAACGGCTCTGTCACGTCCTACGTGCAGCTTGCCCATAATGAACGCAATCCCAAGACCGGCAATCCCCAAGCGAAAGTCCTCTACCACTTCGGGCGTGAAGATGAAGTGGACATGGATGGTCTAAAGAGACTTGCCGCGAGCATATCGCGGTTCCTTGGGGATTCACCAGTTGATACGGAGCCCAAGGACAGCGTGCAGCTCAGTCTGCTCGATAGCAAGACGTTTGGTACCGCTTCTATCGTCGACTCGCTGTGGCAGGAGCTTGGCGTGGGTCAAGCTATATCCAAGCGACTGGTACAGCGTAAGTATGAAGCCCCGATTGAGCGTGCCATCTTTGCCATGGTCGCCAATCGAGCCTTGGACCCTTCGAGCAAGCTTGGCATGGAGGACTGGGTGAAGCGAGATGTCGCACTGCCAGGTGTTGAGAACTTTGAAGTCCATCAAGGATACCGTGCAATGGATTTCCTGATTGAATCAGATGTAGACATCCAGCGAGAAGTGTTCGAAACGGTCGCAGACCTATTAAACCTCGAGGTCGACTTACTGTTCTTTGACACGACGTCGAGTTATTTTGAAATGGATGACGAGCCGGAAGAAGACAGTCTGAAACAACCCGGTTACTCCAAGGACCACCGGCCTGATTTACCACAGGTCGTGATTGGCTTTGCAGTAACCCGAGATGGTATCCCTGTGCGGTGTTGGGTATGGCCTGGGAACACGTCAGACATGACCGTCATTCCAGAAGTGAAGAAGGATCTCATTGGATGGCGTCTCGGACGCGTCGTTACGGTCGTCGACCGTGGGTTCAGCTCGGAGGACAATTTACGTGAGCTTCAGAAAACCGGCGGGCATTACATTGCTGGAGAGAAGATGACCGCTGGCAAGCAGAAGGTCGAAGATGCCCTGTCTCGTCCTGGGCGATTCAAGACCGTACGAGATAACCTCGAGATAAAGGAAATCGTCGTGGGAGACGGTGAGGCGCGGGTTCGATACGTGCTCGTTCGAAACCCAGATGAAGCACGCAGAGACGAGTTTCGGCGCGAGGCACATCTCAAGGCCCTAGAAGCCGAGCTCGCGCGACTGAAGGAGTTGGACAGCGATGCGCACGCCAAGGCACATTGTCGTTTACAGAGTCACCCGACCTTCAAGCGTTACTTGAAGTCGGACAAACGTGGCAATCTCGCGATTGACCAACAGGCGGTTAAGGCGATGGAACGACTGGATGGAAAGTACCTGATTCGGACCTCAGACGACACGCTGTCCGCGGAGGATGTGGCCCTTGGATACAAGCAACTGTGGCAGGTTGAAGCAGCATTTCGTTCCCTGAAACAGACCATGGAATTGCGCCCAATGTACCACCGGAAGAATGAGCGAATTCGGGCACATGTGCTGCTGTGTTGGCTCTCGTTACTCTTGGTTCGGGTAGCAGAGAACCGGACCTGTCGTACATGGAGAGAGATTCGTTCTGTCATGAACGAGATGCACCTTATAACCTACAAGGCTGGTAGCGGAAGAGTCCGGCAGCGAACCGAAGTAACCCCGGAGCAGGCACAAATCCTGAAAGCGCTCGGTTACGAGCATCCACCGCTATTCGCAGAGATATCCACAGAAATGCTGTAGGCACCACACGAAGTTATCCACAATCCCGAAACCCTAGACGCACCAGCGGGTTTCGGGATTTCGTATATCTACAGCTGTCGAAGCCGAGTTTCGCTTTGACGGTCTGACCGGTGATTGTCTGCGAGCAGAGCTTCGTGCAGGCAACGTATACACTTCCCGTCAAGTCGTCCGGTTTGTGGGACCAATTCTGAATCGATACGGTAGGCTGAACCCGGATAGCCTCATCGTCATTCGTGGCGATAGTGGGTTTGCCGTTCCAGGGCTGTTTGAGTTGGCGGAAACCAAGGGTCATAAATACGCCATCCGCCTCAAGTCAAACGCACGGCTACAGTCCATTGCGCAGGTCATGGCGGATCCATTACTAAACGCTGAAAGATTACACAAACGACAAGTCCATTACAGGGAATTCATGTATCAAGCATCCAGTTGGGAACATGCCCGCCGGGTGGTCGTGAAGATGGAACGTCCGGCTGGTGAACTGTTGTTTCAATTCACATTTATCGTGACCAATATGACGCTGCAGCCCAAGAACATCATTCGCTTTTACTGCCAGCGCGGTCATATGGAGAATTTCATCAAGGAAGCCAAAAATGGATTTGCGTGCGATAAGATGAGCAGTACAGACTTTGAAGCGAATGTCGTGAAACTCCAGTTAGCCATACTTGCGTATAACTTTAACAACTGGTTTCGCCGATTGTGTGTACCAGAGAAAATGCAATCAAGTCGGATGGAGACTTTGCGAACCAAACTGGTCAAAGTTGCGGGGAAGCTAGCTCACTCTGGCCGATACTGGACTTGGAAATTGTGCAGTTCGTGTGTGTATCGAAAAGAGTTCATTCAGACGCTTAAAAACGTAGCCGCATTACCGCAGTTCGGTTGAGATGATTCCCGTCTGAATAACAACTGGAACAGACATGAGAGGTGAATACGGGATAGGTACGCCTTCTCCTCAATCCATATTTATCCACACGTAACCCCACGGGAGACCATGGTCATGAAAGTCCAAGTCCAGACCTACGAGAACGAAAGTTCAATTGATCCTAGACCATTGGTTTCCTATATTCATCCATTTGTTACAAGCGGTTTACTTCGCTATGAATATTTCAGGTTTAGTGATGTTTTTCCACATAAACAATGTTTTGTTGAACGAAGGATGCTATCTCTTCATCCGAATACCCAAAGCTTTTCAATATTGCAAAGGATTGCTCTCCAAGCTCAGGCACCTTCCCGTTCTTCCTTCGATACCCGTCCACCGTAAACGGACTAGCTATGGTTGTACCCGTTTCGCCTGTGGTCGTTTCAAACGTTGCCCAAGGATCAATGGCCTTGATTTGAGGGTGTTGGGCAACATCCAGAAATGATTGAACCGGACCACAAAGAAGGTTGTTTTCATGAAGTTTTTTCAGTAACTCTTCCCGCTGAAATCCCTCAACTTTATTATTAATCTGTTCTCTAACCCACCGTGCACTCTGTTTTCTCGATTCTAGGTCTTGCATCCTGGGATCGTTCACTATCTCTTCCAAACCGATAACCTTCAAGAAATCTGACACAGCGGTCTCCCGCCAAATCGGCATTACTACGAGTTCGCCATCCTTCGCTTTATACACGCCTGTTACCGGGTCATCGAATTGAGACGTACGGTACCCCATTTGTGCTTCGGTTACCTCTGTAATCGCAGAAAACAATGAGGACTCAATTAAAGACGTTGTGATATAGGAACCTTTTCCTTCACGAAAGCGTCCAATTAGCGCCATCAATATGCCGCAAAGCAGTGACATTCCAGCCCCAAAGTCTGAGACAGGATAACCTATTGCTCTTGCTTCATCACTTGTAGGATCTGAATTTTGACGCATCAAACCGCTTAAAGCCTGCGCAGTGACGTCTTGCCCACCTTCCTTGACCATGGGGCCTTTTGAACCATAACCGCTGATTTCTGCATAAATTAACGCAGGGTACTCCTCCTTCAGTTGGTCCCACCCCAAGCCTAATCGTTCCATTACTCCCGGTCGAAAGTTGTGGACCATGACATCGGACATTGATAGAAGCGTCTTCACAATTTCTAAGCCCTGCTGCGTTTTTATACTTACTGCAAGACTCTCTTTGCCCCTATTTAATGATGCAAAAGGGATTCTAACACCATCGTATTCGTGACCATAATGCGACCTGAGTAGATCTCCGTCTGGAAAACGTTCTACTTTAATCACCCTTGCGCCAAAGTCAGATAGCAGAAGAGTGGCTAATGGTCCGGCCTCAATTTGAGAAAAGTCAATCACGGTTATTCCATCTAAAGGGAGTCCCATGTCATCACCTCGCGGAGCTAAAGTAGTATCGATTTGTCTAACGTCTATGGTATGTAGCGTTCTTGACGTAGCATTGATATCTGTTTCGTAAACATCTTTTCTGTACTTATAAATTCAGTAAAGCCAAACTCGCGTGCTTTAATCGTGTCCAACATCGAATCGTATCCGTGGGAAAATGCACTATCCATAAACTCCCACGAGGCAATTTCCGAAAAAGGGTACGGTTTAAGACCGTACTTTTGGACCATGTCCTCCCAAACCGGTTCCTTAACACGCATAAATGTACTCAAAGGGATGTATTGGGGGGCAGCGATGTCCATATCAAGCGCCTCACCTATTTTCCCCCAAATATTTTCCCACCTAAAATAATCACCATTGTTGATATTAAAAATCTGATTTGCGCATTCTGGTGTAACCAACGCCCAGTGTATTGCTTTTGCCAGCAACTGAGCATCTGTTGCATCCATCAATGATGTGTAAGCCTCTTTGGTGCCTGGAAATCGTAAAGGTAGTCCCAAATGTTTTGAAATAGATGCGTACACAGTCAATGACATGAGTATATTCATTGGGTTTCCAATAGCGAATCCATATACCCAAGAGGGTCGTACGATAACCCACGAGACTTTGTCCTGATGTGCCTTAAGGAGATCTTCCTGGTTATAGTAAAAGTTTGGGGGCATGTGCCGTGGATCCGTTTCTTTCGCAGGCGTCTTAAATGGTCCTAGGTGCGATCCATAAGCCTTAAGTCCCTGAAGCAAGATTATCCTCTCTACCCGAGGACAAAATCGTTCAAGAACGATTACAAGGTTTTCCAACAACTGTAGATTTGGCGCTACTAACTCAGATACATTCGATCTGTGCTGATAAGCCGCAAAGACGACATGAGTTACTTCCTGCAGCTGGTCAGAAAAAGGCTGAAAGCTTTCTGGTTTGTAAAGATCAGCAGGGATATAGTTACTCGAAGATAGTGTTCTGTTTTTCGGAATTCTCCTTGAAAGTCCTATAGCCTTCCAGTTCGGAAGTTTTTCAAAATAGGTCATCGCGTTGTACCCGACAATACCAGACGCACCTGCCACGAGTACTGTATTTTCACCCAAATGAAAACATCTCCCTTGTATTTGGCTTACGTATAATCAACACAAACCCGCAGCAAATTTTAATATGAACTTTTATATAACTGGCAATCTATCTACCCTTCCACACTGGAGAACGCCGTTCAACGTAGGCGGTGGAACCCTCTTTGGCGTCATATGAGTTTGCAATCATCCGACCCAATTCGTTATTCATCTGCCATGCCTCATCGGAAGTGTACATAGGTAGCTCCGTTCCAGACATAAGTAGTTGTTTTGTTGCCTTAACGGCTAATGGTGCATTCTCAGCAATCACAGCGGCCAACTCATACGCACTGTCCATTAATTTCTCACTGTCTACTACTTGATTCACGACACCCCAATGCATCAGTTGCTCTGCACTCAGTGGCAATCCCGTAAACGCCATAAAGCAAGCTACTTTGATTGGTAAGTGACGAGGAAGGCGCAATAACCCTCCGCCACTGGCGATTAAGCCCCGCTTAACTTCAGGTAAAGCAAATTGTGCGCCCCTTGCTGCAATAATTACGTCACACGCTAAAGCAATTTCAAACCCACCACCATATGCTAGACCATTAACCGCTGCGATAAGCGGTTTGGCCGTCTTTGATCGCACCAATCCCGCAAACCCACCCCCGCATTCGTTCGATAGATCTACACCTCGGGAGACTTCTTTCAAATCAGCTCCGGTGCAAAATGACCGCCCATTTCCCGTCAGAATAATGACACGAACATCCTCATCAAGTTCCGCTCTTGATAAGCATTGCTCCATCTGAACCGTGATGTCCAAATTGATTGCATTCAAAATATTCGGACGATTCAACGTCAGGGTGACGATATCTTCTTTTTTCTCGAAAAGAATCGCTTGGTCTTTGGATTCCATCTGACAACACCCCTCAAAAATATCCTAGTGAACCTAGAGTTATCCCTTCATATTTCCCAACGAATCTGAAACGAAACCCTTGGAGGCTGAGGAAAATATTCCAACAGCACTCGTAGCTATGTATCTGACGCCCAAACCATACCAGTACCGAACGTCCTGCGGAGTTTGAGCAAAAATACCTACGATACGTCCCGCGGAACGGATTTGTTGAATCGCTCTTTCTATGGTGTTCAGTACGTTCGGGCCGTGAGGGTTATCTTCTCCTAGAGTCAGCGCTAAATCTGTAGGACCAATAAAAAAAACATCAATTTGTTCAACTCTAAGAATTTCTCCTAGGTTATCCAGCGCTTCTACAGACTCGATTTGTGCCACAACCACAGTCTCCCTATTCGCCCAATCGATATAAGCTAAACCCTTCTTTTTGTTCAAATAAGCAGCTCTAGCCGAAGCAGCATATCCTCGCTTTCCTACGGGAGGATACTTTACATAGGAAACGCAATCCTTGGCGATGGAGCCATTGTCGACATGAGGCACTTGGACGCCAATGGCTCCAGAGTCGAGTACCTTCAGAACGTTTTCTGAGTTCGGAACCAAGCCGCCCAATCGAACAACAACTGGAATATTGACATTCTCGGCAGCGTGGACCAAGCAGGGGATTTCCGACGGACTCATCGAACCATGCTCACAATCGAGAATGAGAAAATCGAATCCAGCTGTTCCTAAAATCTCAATCACTTCGCTGGAACGCATCGGAACAAATGCTCCCAATACACACTGGTCTCTTTGAAGCTTCTCTTTCAGACTCACATTTACCATTTCCAGACCAGACTCCTCTACAACCGCATGCCAAGGACATAAGCCTCGTAAATCGTCTTTTGAAAATTCCCTACTTCTCTGGCATCGCCAATGGCAAATACCTTGTCACAAAGTTTGGCTGCGGCCTCATAAAGATTATTGACGGGACGTACACCCCACGCCACAACAACATTGTCTGCAGGTATCGACTCAACCGCGTCCACTTCAGATAACGAGACCTTTGCCTCGTTGTTCTTCACTTCAATTAGGTCAGCGGATGTTAACACACGTACATTCGCCTCTCGAATCAGGCGAAGAAGATTCCTGCCGTTTACATAAGACTCGTCAGAGGCTAAATCCCTAGCGGGCGATCGCGATAATAGCGTCACGTTGAAACCTTGTTTCGCCAACGTCAGAGCCGTTTCGCATCCTGTAGCTCTCCCCCCGAGAACGATAGCTGTATTTCTCTGAAGAGGATGTCCCGATAACACGTCGTGGGCGCTAACCACGTTCCCATTTACGTTTTTCAGGTCCGGCAGCACCGCTTTGGCACCAGTGGCGACTACAAAAGCATCCATGGAAAGCTGTTGTAGCGAATCTGCAGTCACCGGGGAAGAAAGATGAACATTCACGCCTAACTCATGCATCTGATGAATCAAAAAATCCCGAAGCCACAAAATTTTATCTTTTCCTGGAGCGACCCATGACAATGAAAACTGACCTGCAGCCAAGTGGTCTTCGGCCTCGTATAAGTCAACAGTGTGTCCACGAAGACGCGCCACACGTGCAACTTCCATACCGGCTAAACTTCCACCGACGACAACAACGCGCTTCGTTTCACGAGCAAGAGGCAAAGGTTCATACTTGCGCTCATGACCCACGACCGCATTCAGTGCACAGCGCAACGGAGTGTAAAAATCGACGCAAACGTTACAAGAGATGCATTTCCGTATATTTTTAACCTGCCCGGTTCTCGCCTTGGCGGGCCAGTCTGGATCCGCAATTAACGCCCTGCCAAGCGCAATAAAGTCGGCTCGATCATTTTCCAAAATTGAGTTTGCAACCTCAGGTTCACGAATGACACCAACGGTAATAACAGGAATCTTAACTCTTTGTTTAATACTTTCTGCGTATGGGACACGCCATGCCTGCGGACGGTCCATGGGGTCGCAATTCCGATCTAATGTCTCGTGAATTCCTGTGGTGATGTGCAACGCATCCGCTCCCGCTTTGTCCAAAGATTCGCCAATCAAGATTGCATCTTCAAGCTGGACACCTTCGGAGACGAATTCATCAGCGCTATACCGAACGATAATAGGAAGTGTTGCAGAAACTTTTGTTCGAATTCCCGAAATGATTTCTCGTATGATTCTGACTCTATTTTCAATGGACCCTCCGTACTCATCTGTGCGTTTGTTGGTGTACGGTGATAAGAATTCCGCAAGTAAATAACCGTGAGCCGCGTGCAGCTCAATCGCGTCATATCCAGCGCTAACTGCTCTTCTTGCTGCGCGAACGAAGGCCTCTACAATTCCCCTAACCTCATTTGTGGACAGCTCTCGAGGTTGTGATTTCATCATCTTACAGGGTATTGGTGAAGGAGCGACTGGCTGTACATCATTCCACTTTGAGAGTGTTTGCCTCCCAGCATGATGGAGCTGTAAAGCAATCTTTGCCCCCTCGGCATGCACTGCCTCCACCAAGGTGTAGTGTCCTGAGATATATCGGTCGTGATCAATCCTCAGTTGGTTGGGACTACCTAGTCCAACAGGGGCATCAACGCATGAGTACTCAACAATTATTAATCCGATATCAGAGGCACGCCGCACATAATACGCAATCATATCCTCGCTTACTTCTCCATTGACCGTAGATAGATTCGTTTCCATCGCAGGCATAATGAGGCGATTACGCAGTGCCATTCTCCCAATTTTTCCGACCTTAAAAAGGAATGGGAACTCTAGATCCCTACGTTCATCGAGAACAGCATTCGTTTCGGATACGTACATTGAAGTCCCTCCTCATAGCCTAGATACCTAAGTATGCAGATTGAATTCTAGGGTCGTCTAACAGTTCACTGGACAATCCGGACGTTGTTATCCTTCCGTTTTCCATAACATAGGTGGTCTCGGAAACCTCCATTGCACGATGCGCATTTTGCTCAACAAGTAGAATTGTTAGTCCTTCTTGTTTATGCAGCATCGTTATAACTTCAAACAAGGCATCCACAATTAACGGAGCCAAACCCAAGGAGGGTTCATCAAGCAATAAAAGCTTGGGCTTTGAGAGAATGGCGCGTGCAACGGCAAGCATCTGTTGCTCTCCACCACTCAACGAACCGGCCTTCATGTGCGATTTTTTCTTTAGGGCTGGGAAAATATCAAAGACACGATTCAATTCAGACCCGGTCACATCAACCTTTGCCAGGACTAGATTTTCACGGACACGCATATCAGGGAATAATCCGCGCTCTTCAGGTACGAGAGTAAGACCCAACTTAGCCGTTCTCTCCGTTGGGAGTGTGTGAATCCTTTTCGAAAAAAAGTATACCTCCCCACTATTTATTCCTTTTAACCCCATTATGGAACGGAGAAGAGTTGTCTTACCGGCGCCGTTAGACCCGATGAGACAAACGAATTCCCCTTCATGGACGGTGAGATTTATATTTTTCAACGCGGGTTTCGGTCCATAATGAACCGTTAGGTCTTTGACTTCAAGCATGGGTCTCCCTCCTAGTACCCAAGTAAGCTTCCAGCACTGCAGGGTTCTCTTGGATTTCCGTAGGAGTGCCCTGTGCTAACACCTCGCCATGGTGTAAAACCGTAATCTTGTCGCAGACGTTCATAATGACTTTCATGTCATGTTCAACTAGAAGAATCGCAAAACCCTCTTCACGTAAATTCATCATTATCCTTACGAGTTCTTTGCTTTCACTCGGATTCATGCCGGCTGCCGGTTCATCAAGTAGAATCAATTTCGGGTTACAGGCTAACGCTAAGCCTATAGCCAGACGGCGCTGCGCTCCATAGGGCAGGTTTCCAGCAATCATATCCTGCATCCCAGTCATATGAACTTTTTCACAGAGTTCCTTTATATGACCATCCACATCTCTTATGCGTTGACCGTGCTGTGAGTAAAGACTTCGCCGAAAGTTTTCCCGAACAGACACATCTGCAAATAAACTCGTGTGTTGGAATGTTCTACTGATTCCTAAACGGGCGGTTTGAAATGGCTTTAAGCCGATTAAATTCTGACCTAATAAGTCTGCTTTTCCGCTTGTCGCCTTTACAAACCCGCTGATGGTATTTAAGCAAGTGCTTTTCCCTGCACCGTTAGGCCCGATTAAACCAACAATTTGCCCTTCTTGTATGTTTAGGTGAACGTCTTTTAACGCCTGTAATCCACCAAAGCTCACTGAGAGTTTATCAACCATTAACAGTTCTGACTTCGGTGTCATCATATCCCTCCATAGATTTCAACTCATCCGTCTTGTGGTTACGTCTCTCTACGATGTGTGTAAAAGCGGATACAATGCCCTTGGGAAAGAAGATCAGAGCTAGGATAGTTACCAATCCAAATATTATGAGATTCCATTCAGGTTTTAACTGGATATAATTGGAGGCGCTTGTTAGAATAACACTTCCGATGACGGGACCAATCAGGGTACCTTTTCCTCCGATAACAACCATACTCAGCGTCATTTGAAGGAAATAGATACCGAATAGGTCTGGACTTACATATCCAATGTAGTACGCATAGAACACCCCAATTAACCCAGAAAGAATGGAGCTAACTACAAAGGTGAGGAGTTTATATCGGAACACATTGATGCCCAGCGCAGACGCAAGACCTGAGTTGTCCCTTGAGCTAAGGATTGCCCGACCCGTTCGGCCTGAAAGAAGTATCCTGCTGACTGCGTAGACAATGAGACAAAGGACGAAAATGAAATACCAGTAGTAAACGGGTTTCGTGAACATGAGTCCCCCAATCTGTAATGGGGGTATCCCTGGAAGACCGTTTGAACCACCAGTAAATGAACTCCAATTATTCGCCAGTGTCGCTAAAATACCAGACATACCAAACGTCAGCATTGCGAAAAATGGCCCTTGGAGCCGCAGAGAGATACCTCCGATAATTACACCAAACACCGCTGTTACCACGATAGAGACAAGCAGGATAACGAAGAACGACATTTGAGGGTTCGTGGTGACTAACTTCGCCGCAGTATACGCTCCTACCGCAAAAAACGCTGGTTGACCAAAAGATAGTTCACCAATGTAGCCAATGATTAAATCTGTAGCCATTGAGAGCCCAGCAAAAACTCCAATCATGATCAGCGTCTGGAGCAATAATCCGTTGACACCCAGGAGAGGGAGAAGCGCAAGACAAAGAACGACTACCCACGCAATGATCCTTGAAATCTTTTTCACGACAGCGGACGCCCCCCCATTAAACCTTGTGGCCGGATGAGTAAGATTACAACCATGATGATATAACCCACTAAATCTAGATATGTGCCCGATAGGTAACCGGCAACCATGGCTTGTAAAACCCCGAGAATTAAGGCCGCCAAAATCGTTCCTGTAATACTACCCATCCCTCCAAGGACGACGACAATGAAGGAAGTAATTAAAGCTGAACTTCCCATTGAAGTAAAAATGGTAGTCGTTGATCCAACTAAAATTCCAGAGAGTGCTGCTAGAGCACAGCCAACCCCGAACGTGATGGTATAAACCAGCTTTACGTTAATTCCGTTTAAACGTGCTCCCTCGGAATTTTGGGCCGTTGCGTGAAGTTTAAAACCAATCTTCGTTCGGTTAATTACGAAATACATGACAATCAGAAGGAGAACCCCAACGCCTACGACAAGTGTATTTTGAACTGAGACACGAATTTGCCCCATCGCAATGACCGATTGCTGATAAGGACTGCCAACCTGTTCTGGATTCGCACCGAAAATTAATTGGGCAACGTTGGTAATGAGTGTGCTTAGTCCGAGTGTTGCAATCATTACACTCATTTCATCCTTCTCCCGCAATTGACGTACGATACTAATGTCACTCAATACGCCAACTAGACCTACAAAGAGTAATGCGACAATCGTGGCCATCCAATACGGAAGGTGCATAACAGAAATCATCGCTGCCGCGACAAAAGCTCCCAACATGTAAAATGAACCGTGTGCGAAGTTTATGACCTTCATAGTACCGAGAATCAGGTTCATGCCAACAGCTACCACTGCGTATCCCATTCCCGCAACTACACCATTGATGATTTCTTGAAGGAAATAGACAAACCCGTTCACTGAATCACCCCTTGTCTTTCAATAGAGTCATTTCTGGGCTTGAGGCTGTTCTTTGGTGATGAAAGACCAGCCCAGAAAACTGACTCCAAATCCGGATCGTCACTCGTTTTTATTCCTAATTTAAGAAATTGAAGCTTCCGTCAGACTTAACTTGGAAGAATCGATATTGACTCAACTGCCTGCCGTTCGAATTAAACTTCATTGTGCCCCCGGCTGTATCCCAGCTTTGGCTCTTAATAAGGCTGCTGACTTTGCTAGGATCCGTTGTGCCCGCTTTATTCATTGCCTGCGCCATCAGTGTGACGGACTCGTAGCCTAAAAATGCTAACTTATCAGGTTCAGATCCGTATTTCGCTTTATAATCCTGAACAAATTTCGTATTTTGCTCATTTTGAGTTGATGGGAAGTACATGTCTGCCGAGTAAACTCCCTGGCTCGCTTGATTTCCCGCCAATTTGACGACGCTTGGGACGATGGTTCCCACCGCGGCAACAACTTTTGCGTTGATACCCTGTTGATGAATTTGTTGAATCATATCCGGCAGCCCCGATGCCATGGCTGCGTCAACAACATATAGAACATCTGGGTTGGCAGCTTTCACCTTTGCCAGCTCCTGTGTAAAGCTGGTTGCACTAAATGGAATGCCTTCTTTAACTACTACTTGTGGAGCGCCTGACCCCTTCCACACGGACGTCGTCGCGTCGACAGCGACTGTGCCATAGGAGTCGTTCTCATAAATAATTGCTACCTTCTTTGCTTGTAAATTGTTTTGAATAAACTTCCCCATCGCTTGACCATCGAAGGTGTTGTCACTGTTGTATGCGATTACATTTGGGTACTGGAAGTTAACGGATTTGGACACCACGACTTCATCAAGCAAATTGTTCCGAGCGATGACCGGCTCCTCTGCTTGTGTAACCGGACTGTCAAATCCCTCTAGAATTGCCTTCACATTGTCTTGAAGCAATGAATTGACCATGTTTACCCCAACAGAAGGTGTACTTTGGTCGTCTTTCTGATCAAGATTAATCTGACTGCCAAGAACGCCGCCGCTTGAATTCACTTCATCTGCACCCACCTGCATACCCTGAAAAACATCTTTCCCATTACCAGCAGCGGGACCGGTAAAAGGTAAAATTACACCAATGTTCATCGTTTTACCCGATGAAGAACTCGAGGATGAAGAATTGTTTGCACTCGACATTCCATTTGCTGAATTTGCGCTTGCGCTGCCCGTACTACCACAACCTGTAACTGCCCCAATCATTGAAACCGCCAATAAACCTAGCCCCAGAACTTTCCCTTTCATTCATAAATCCCTCCCAATTACTTGCTTTTCATAAGCCATTTACTGTTTGCATCTTCACATTACGACCCACGTTAACCCAAACTTGGTACGTCTCCCCTCTCAAATGTAATCAGACGTTTACGGGTTTTACTAACTCAATCGGTTAGGAAAGACATGGCACCTCGTAAACGAGTTCCACCATCAACAATCACGACCTCTCCATTCATGAACGAGGAGGCCTCCGATGCAAGGAAGACGATAACCGAGGCAGCTTCATCCAGAGTACCCATACGACCTAGTGGAATCCGTTGGATCGTTTCATCATACTGACTGCTGGGTAGCTCATGAATGAAGCCCTCACTTGCAATCGGTCCTGGACTAATACAATTGACCCGTACGCCGCTGGGAGCGAGTTCTAGCGCAAGTGTTTTCGTGAGATTAACCACTGCAGCTCTAGCTGCGGCAGAATGGGCCATCCCCGGGCTTCCTGTTTCAAAAACAACCGCAGACATATTGATGATGTTTCCATGACCCTGCTGGCACATCATCCGACCGAAAGCTTGACAGCAATAGAATGTACCGTTCAAATTCAAATCAACGACGGCCTTCCAGCCATTCGGACTTAAGTTCAGCGAGTTTTGAATAAACTGCCCGCCTGCATTATTAATGAGGACATCCACTTTTCCATAATGTTGATACGTCGCTTCTGCGAAGTGATTCACTTCTTCAGGATTTCGTATGTTCGTGGGAACCACGAGGGCTTTGCGACCTAATTTTTCTACTTTACATGCAGTTTCTTGTAATGTTCCGATATGTCTACCTGCCAACGACACGTCCGCACCAAGGGAAGCCAATGCTATAGCTGTTGTTCTTCCAATTCCTGTTCCGGCACCCGTTATCGCAATAACAGACCCTTGGAACAAACCGTCTCTAAATATCACGATAGGACCCCTCCCATTCCTCCGAAACGAAAGCTCTTCGCTGTTTTGATATCGAACCTACTTTCTCTCAAGCAATTTCCGTACCACACTTAAAACCATACAAATTCAACAAGAGACACGGATTCTCACAGGAGTTTTCGGTTCACGATAAACAAACTGTATACAGTTTGCGTATACAAGTTCAAATGTTCTGTAAACTATGCGTAACATCATGTTGATAAATATGGGAAATCTAGAATATCGGCTAAGTAACTGTAGAATCCGGATGACATTTCCTTTCCTGTTAAACCGGAATTAACCATATCTAAAAGCAAGTAGTGTGGTTGGTAACGGGAATTGTTCAGTCCTGATGCCATGGCATTCGCCATTTTCACGACTCGATTTAACCCAATTTCATCAGCTAGTTGCAAAGCACCTTTTTTCATGCCTAATCCATGTCTCAATGTTTCATCTACTTGTTGCGGAGTTGCTAGCCCCTCATGAAGAATAGATACCGCCTCATTGATTACAACCAGTAACATGCGGTTAAGGACATATCCAGGAACATCTTTGACGATGTAATACTTCTTGCTAAGATGTTGAACAAAATCGGTAGTTACATCGATCGTCGCTTGCGACGTCCGCATTCCTCTAACAATCTCTACAAATTCAATTTCATCGAAGGGTAGCACAAATTGCATACCAATCATTTTCTCGGGTTGTTCAATCATGCGGGACAATTCCGATACCGAATACAGTTTACTTGTTGTGATATATACAGGGTGGCTGTTTAAAACTCCGTCTACCTCTTCTAGAAATTGTCCCTGGGTAGAATCATCTGGAAGGCAGTCAATTACCAAGTCGGGCTCAAGGTCAAACGGAATTTCCGTAAGAAATTCGATGTTTTTCAGACGATGTAAAGAAGGTAAAGAATGCTTAAACTTGGAATTTGCGTCATCTAGCTCCTCTATATATGGGTCATAAACAAATATCTCTATACCTCGTGACTTGAGGCACGCTTTTAATACGCAACGGGAAACATCCGTTGCTCCAAGTAGAAGTACTTTCAAACTTCAAACCTCCTTTACAGTGAAATGCCATACTTCTTTATCCGTTGATAAAAGGTTCGTCTACTAATCCCAAGCAATTCAATCGCCTTTGACCGGTTATAGTTGGTTTGTTTCAACGCTTCAAGGATTTTTTCACACTCCGAAGTAGTGTCTGAGACGTTGTCCCCCATTTCCTCTCTTAACGAATGGGCTTCGCCCATATCAGCCTCCAAGTGTTCCTTGATCTCTTCCGGAAAGGCATCGAATCTGATGCTAGAGCCCTTTGAAAAGACAACCGCGTGTTCCACAGCATTTCTGAGTTGCCGTACATTTCCAGGCCAATGATAACTTTCAAGATTGGTTATTATGGATTCATCAATCGTCAATTTCTTTCCATATACCTGTTCGCATTGATGCAAAAAATAACGAACAAGCGGGCCGGTGTCCTGCCTTCTTTCACGCAGAGCAGGAATATTGAGAGGAATCACATTGATACGGTAAAACAAGTCCTCACGAAACTTGCCTTTTTTCACTAAGAGTTTAAGGTCTTGATTGGTTGCTGCTATAACTCTTATATTCACCCTTATTGTTTGATGGCCACCCAACCTTTCAAATTCCCTTTCTTGCAAAACTCGGAGAACTTTCGTTTGGGCGTTGAGGCTCATGTCCCCTATTTCATCCAAAAATAAAGTGCCACCTTGTGCTGCCTCAATCTTGCCGCATTTCCCCCCACGCTTTGCTCCAGTAAAAGTCCCTTCCTCATAACCGAACAGTTCTGACTCGAGAATCGAATCCGGTAATGCCGCACAGTTGATCTTAACAAAGGGTTTATCAGCGCGTTCGCTGCACTTATGGATGGCTTCTGCAAATATTTCTTTTCCGACTCCACTTTCTCCCGATAACAGCACGGTAGCGGGTGATTTTGCGGCTTGTGCAGCTCGATGGATCAAGTCGAGGAAGTTTTTATCTTCCCCAACTACATGGCTAAAAGCTTCATCCCGTTCTTGATAAGTAGGTTGTTCCGTCTTAACAACTTCCAGGCGGCGAAGAGCTTCGTAAAATTGCACAACTTCGCCAGATTTCTTAAAAATGGTAACTCCGCCGATGATTTCCCCCTGCTTATTGTACAGGGGGGTAGCATCGGCAACTAACTCAACACCTAGAGATTTCAAGAATATGGGCTCTTGTAAAATCGCTCGCCCGGTTTTAAGAACCGTTAAGATTCTCGCGTCTCTTTCTACGTTTCGCATGTGACGACCGATGACGCGATTGACTGGTACACCCAAAATTCGCGTATAAGAAGGATTGGCATAAACGATAGTCCCCTCCTTATCCACTACAACAACACCATCTTGCATGGAAGAGAGCACCTGTGCCAGTGGGAAATTGGAGGTGATAGGAGGTTGAAATTCATTCGAATTTAAATAGTTCATTACCGTTTCGTTATTTCGCATTAGCCTCACCCATTAATAAGATTAGGACTCTACGACAGCCAGCGCGCGAATTTGTCCGCCTGTCTTATCTAGGTATGGAATCGGCACTCCAACGAAATGGAATCTAGGTCTGGGTATCGAGCTAATGTTCGTTAGATTCTCAATCACTGCAATAAATTCATCGTTTCTTAAACCTAAGGAGCGCGGGCGTAAAAAGTTCATGTGTACAGGTAGATTCAATTCTCCAGCTGCGTCCACATTGCAGGTATCGATGCCCACCGTTCGAACGTTTCTCTCTCTCAACCACTCTCCTGCCTCACGTGATAGACCCATATGCTCCATAGAGTATCTTACAGGGTCTTTTACCGTGGACCACCCGGTGTGTATCAAAACAATGTCTCCCGGCAAAACCTTTGCACCTGTTCTTTCTTCAGCGGATTGCAAATCTTTCGCCGTAACGGCATTGTTCGATCCGAAGCGATGCGAAACGTCCAGCCAAATTGCGGCTCCATAGCCGCACTCGATTGGCATTTTGTCTATCGTATACTCGGACTCTGGGTCACCGTGAAAACACGAATCCATATGCGTCCCGGTATGCCCGCAAATAATAATCTGTTCATTTTCAAAGGAAACCACGTCGTTGGAATCATAAAAATTCGGGCGATTGAAATCACGCCAAGCCGCGTGATTTCTCGTTCCTGATAGAAAGATAGGGGTTCGTCCGTGGGCGGGGTGTTGGGCCATACCCTCTCGAATTAGCATTGTTAAATCAATAATTTTTTCCATTAACGGATACCCTCCCTCTGCTTTAAAAGCATATAGACGAAATAGATAACTTAGGAATTTTTGCTCATAAATTAAAATCCGATATAGTACCCACCGGAAACATTTAATACGTGACCAGTGATATAATTTGCGTCGTTTGACCCAAGGAATAAGACCCCAGGGACCACATCATCTACCGTAGCGAATCGCCCTAGAGTTATTTTGCTTTTATAAGTATCAGCAAATTTATCCTCTCGAATCGTTTCTGTCATACGTGTTTCCACGACACCAAAGGCTACCGCATTGGATTGAATTCGGTATCTTCCCCACTCTCTGGCAGTAGACATCGTAATCCCAACAACGCCAGACTTCATCGCCCCATAATTAATTTGTCCAACCGTGCCCGTCAATCCGGCTACAGAAGTCACGTTAATGACCTTACCGTTAGATAGGCCATCGGGGTTCTGTTTACCCCGGTCTATAAAAACGGGCGAGACTGCCTGAATACAATTGAACACACCCTTTAACCCTACATCGATGACTGTGTCCCATTGTTCTTCTGTCATTTTGTGAATCATAGCCGGCCTTGTAACGGCCGCATTATTGACGAGAACGTTAACTGTACCAAACTCCTTCACCGCGACGTCGACTAGCTCTTGTGCACTTGACCGGCTGCTGACGCTTCCTACATATGCAACGGCCTTTCCGCCCATCTCCCTTATTTCCTGCGCAGTATTCCACGCTTCTTCCTCGTCCACATCGTTCACAACAACCTGTGCTCCTTCTTTCGCAAACCCTATGACCGCTGCTCGCCCAATTCCACGCCCTGAACCTGTTACAATCACAACTTGGTCCTTAAATTTCATATTTTTCACCTCTACTCTTTTTCACGAACATCAATTGAGTGAATTTTGTCCATTGGAATGCGAGATTTATTAATTGTGTACCGATTCATAGCAACACTTTCCCGCAAAGCGCTTTCATATTCGAAATAATAGGGGGTTAAGTCGTTAAAACTGTGCTGCTCAGAAATTACACTCTCTGGATAATGGTTGCGGTTGCCATTCCGCCGCCGCAACACATGACCTGCAGTCCCAATTCTTTATCCATGTCTTCAAGTTCGTGAAGCAACGTAGTCATAATACGAGCTCCGCTCGCACCAGTCGGGTGCCCCAGAGCGATAGCTCCGCCTCTTGGGTTGACCTTTTGAATGTCAGGTTGCAGTTCTTTCATCCAGGCTAACGTCACCGCGGCGAAAGCTTCGTTACACTCAAACACATGAATATCACGCACCGAGAGACCGGCTTTCTCCAAAATTAACTTCGTGAGAGGAATTGGGCCAGTGAGCATCAACGTAGGATCAGCTCCAATTACTCCTCTTGCAAGAATACGAGCACGTGGTTTTAATCCAAGGTCACTTGCTTTTTTTCTGGACATGACAAGGACTGCAGAAGCACCATCACTAATCTGACTTGAATTTCCAGCTGTAATTTTTCCATTGTCGATAAAAGCTGGTTTGAGTTCGCCAAGTCTCTCCACGGTTGTATTTGGCCTGATACCCTCGTCTTCATTGACCAAGATGGATGCACCATCTTTCTCAACCTGAATCGGAAGAATTTCGCGTGAAAATTCCCCGTTACTTCTCGCCCGAGCAGCTAACTGATGGCTACGATACGAGAATTCATCGAGGTCAGAACGAGACAGATTCCATTTATCTGCGATTCTTTCAGCTGAAACACCTTGAGGAATGATTTCATATTCTTCAGTTAACTCAGGGGGTTCCGGTACACGGTCTGTTCCTAACGGATGCCGAGTCATATGCTCGATGCCTGCAGCCAAGACCACATCAGCATCGCCCGCAATTATCGCTTGGGCTGCTTGATTTACCGCTTGCTGTGAAGAACCACATTTGCGGTTCAACGTCACTGCAGATACTTCCACTGGAAACCCTGCCATTAAGGTCGCAATCCGTGCAATGTTATTACCTTGTTCCTGATTCTGTGTCACACATCCGACGACCACATCTTCAACCTGAGATGGGTCAATGCCGGTTCGGTCTACAATTCCCTTCAACACCGCTGTGAGCAAATATTCAGCCCTCGTATCCGCATACACCCCACGCCGCCTTCCTATTGGTAGACGTACTGCGTCAACGATTACTGGTTGCCTGTCGTTCATCGCTATTCCCCCTATGCTTTTTGGCGTAAAACAGCTTCTCCGGCGAGCACAACCTTCTCATCACCCTTTATCGTTTCAAGATCCAAGGTGATAAGGTTGCCGACCTTTTCCTTTATCACGGCACGACTTACAATTTCGTCACCCGGGCGTACCATTGCCTTGAAACGAACCTTCATTTGAACGACATCAGCTTCTTCTGCAGCTACCTGTTCCACAAAGTTGCTGAGTACTCCCATGGTCAACATTCCGTGTGCGATAACACCGCCAAGCCCGGCTTGCTCTGCGAACTCCTCATCGATGTGGATAGGAGTAAAATCCTTTGAGGCACCTGCGTATTTTACAATCTGGACTTTTGTAACCACGTTTTTATCAGAACCCAATATCGTATCTCCAACCTGGTAATCTCTCAACAACTCACTCACTCCCTAACTACTAAGGTAAAACGGTCGACGAAAACCCGTTCTCCATTACTGTCAAACCCTTCGCGGTCTCTCACAATGAACGTCATCTTTCCGCTTTTTCCTTGTTTTTCGTAAACATCAATTACCTTCTCATAACAGGTAATTTGTTCTCCGCCAAACAGTCTTCTGTCGTACTGGTACTCCTGTTCCGCATGAAGAATCTTGCTTCGGTCCAGATTCTGATACCACTCGACTTCCTGCTCCTTCCGGGGACGAAAGGTAGTAGGAAAGGTAAATGGTGCTAATAACGACGGATACCCCTGGGACTTCGCGTGTGATTCATCATAGTAGAGAGGATTTTGGCTACCAATCGCCTCAGCAAAGGCTCTAATTGCGCCTTTCTCAACGTCGAACGTCAATGGACCATGCTTTTGACCAATCAAACTCTTATCAATCAATCTTCTCACCTCACCAGAACACCTTTGTCGCTTCTTCATCAATAAAGTCCCCGCTTAACATTCCACGCCCAATAATCATGTGCTGAATCTCAGTGGTACCTTCGTAGATGGCAGGCGGACGTACCTCACGATAAAGCAGCTCAATTGGATTCCCTTTGATCATGCCGTACCCACCAAAAATCTGTTGGCCTTCATAAGCGACCCGTTGTGCTACCTGAGAGGCATACAATTTTGCAATCGCCGCCTCCTTGGTCACACGATTTCCAAGGTCCTTACGCCATGCTGCGTAATAAACTAGATTTCTTGCAGATTCAACTTCCATGTACATGTCTGCAAGTTTGTGTTGGATTGATTGAAACTGCGTAAGGGGCCCTCCGAATGCCTGCCTCGTTTTCGCGTAGGCTGCTGCTTTATCAAGTGCAGCCTGTGCAAAACCAATCAGCTGAGCAGCAACGGACGAACGGAACACATCCAATGTTTGCATTGCGTACTTAAATCCACGTCCGCGTTCACCGAGCAAATTCTCTTTTGGAATCCGGCAGTTTGAAAAACTAATTTCTCCTATAGGGTGAGGCGCAATCATGCTTAACTTCCGAACCACTTCAAATCCAGGTGTATCTGCGTCAACGAGAAAAGCGGAAATGCCTCGAGAACCGGGCGCGTCGTCCGTTTTTGCAAAAACGGTGTAGGCATCTGCGTACCCAGCGTTGGAAATGAAGATCTTCCTTCCATTAAGGACCCATTCATCTCCCTCTAACCTAGCTTGTGTACTGAGTCTCAGTGCATCCGAACCTGCATTGGGTTCAGTTAAGGCGAAGGCAAAGACCGTCTTGCCAGTAGCCACGCCGGATAGGTACTTGTTCTTTTGAGCTTCACTTCCTGCAAGGATGACCGGGTAACTGCCTAACCCCGTTACGGAATAAGTCGATTCTGCTAAAGGACAAAGTCGAGCCAAGGTTTCGCGAATGATACATAGTTCCGTCGCATGCGTGCCATTATCATCATTTGTTCCGCCGAATTCAGGCGGAATCATCGTCTTCATTAAACCGCTTTCACCCAATGCGTAAACCATATCGAGACAGAGTGCATCTTGTTCGCCGAATTCTTCAGCAATTGGTGCAAATACGTCCTTTACCCACTTTTCAATGTAACTAACCAACTCTTGTTGTTTTTCATTAAAGTTGAAATCCATATTGATCCCTCCTCAGGCGTAGAGCTCTTCGATTACATATTTTGAAATCGCGTTGCGTTGCGTCTCGGAAGTCCCACCGAACAACTCTGTAATTCGTTGGTCTTGGTACAACTGCGAAATACGGTGTTCCGAGAGAAGTCCGTGACCTCCGTAAATTTGCAAGGCATGATGAACAACGTCCCTGCAGGCTTCTGAAGCCATGAGTTTTGCCGCATTCGCTGACGCGCCAGGGGCTTCACCTACGTCAAGACGCTGTGTAGCACGATACAACATCGACTTAGCTGCATTGATTTTAACGACCATCTTGGCCACCATAAATTGAACTGCTTGATTATCTCCAATTGGTTTGCCGAATTGTTGTCTGGCCCTCGCACGGTCCAGCGCTAGATTAAACGCAGCCTCTGCGATGCCAATGGATAGGGCGCCCATTCCCAACGCTAGATACGAAAACACCTTTTGCATCACTTCTTCAGATTCCACCGCTACGTACGCGGTTTCTGGAACAGCAACATTCTGAAACGATACATTGAAAAACCGTAAACCGTTCAGCCCCATCTTGCTCTGTTCCGACTGAATTGCAACGCCTGGTGTTCTGCTTTCTACTACAAAAACAGCCGGTTTGTTGTCAACCTTTGCAAAAACCACAAAGGCGGAAGTAATTGAAGCATTCGTTACAAAGCATTTATCTCCGTTGATAACCCACCCATCAGACGTACGGCTGGCAACCGTGGACATACTCTGAAAATCTGAACCAGCCTGTTCTTCCACCAACGCCAAGACTGTCCGATCTTGACCGGACTCATTACTACAAAGCGACGCTGCAGCAAGGGAATCAACGAGAAAACCCGCCAAAGACGGAGATTCTTTTGCCAGTTCAATCAAGGTCGTCACTTTTGTAGTCCAGTTCGTGTTCGTAAAGAAGTGCTCTCCCCACAGACCGGCGGTCACTAAGTTCGAGATATCTCCTTCTTGCAGTTCACCTTGACCATCAATGCGATCGCGTTCGACACTCAAAACCTCCCTTGCATAGTTCGTAACCATGGTACGGTACTCAGTCTCTTGGTTGTTTAAATAGAAATCCATTTTATCGCCCTCCTCTTGGACTAATTCACTAAGGACCGAAGTGCTTTCTTAACCACTTTTCCACCTGGATTTCTCGGTAAAGAATCAGCCAATCGGATATACCGAGGAACCTTGTAGTCGGCCAGATGTTGTTCCAAGAACGCTCGAATCTCCTCTTCGCTGATGGTTTTTCCTTCTTTGGGGACAACAACAGCCAATATTTCTTCTCCAAAAAACTGGTCAGGAACTCCCACTACCGCTGCCTCTAATATATCTGGGTGATTGTACAGAACATCTTCCAGCTCTACACAAAAGATTTTCTCTCCACCCCGATTAATAGAATCTTTCTTGCGGTCTAGGAGAAAGAAGAATCCTTCCTCATCTACGTAGCCGATGTCACCGGACTTCCAATACTCCGATGAAAACGAGTTTTTGGTGGCACTCTCATTTCGCCAGTACCCGGGAGTCACCGTAGGGCCCTTAAGCCACAATTCCCCAACCTCTCCTTGGGGGAGTTCTTCCCCCAATTCGTTTACGATTTTCCACTCAACCACGTCCTCGAAGAGTCCAACGGAGTTAGGTTTATCTAAAGCGCGAGCGCCTTTCATGAACGTACATGAGCCTGAGCACTCCGTTGCTCCGTACGTGTTGACCATCTGGATTCCTGGGTACTGGCGAAGCATTTCTCGAATAATCTGGTCAGGCATCGGAGCTCCACCGTACGCAGCAATTCGCCAGTGGCTAAGGTCATATTTTTCATGTCCAGGAAAATTTAAGAGAAAGGTATAGATTGTGGGAACCGTTACGAGATAGGTTATTTTTTCGCATTCCAACAGTTCCAAGAAGTGTTGAGTTTTGAAGGTATACATGAGCACAGCAGCACCGCCGGTGAGCATCATATGCAGGAAGTCAGCAACGAATCCACTTACGTGAAAGAGAGGTACACTAATCAGCGTTCTGTCTTCATGGGTTGTCTGAAGTATCGATTGAAAGTTTCGAATATTTTGCACGATACCTAAATGCGTCCCAATAACCCCTTTGGGAGTTCCAGTTGTTCCTGAGGTGTACATGATAAACGCAGGGTCCTCGCAATGTACTTTGCTCGGGACACAAGGGGGCTGTTCTTTCAACATGTCCTCATAATGATGGGCATCAACGTATTTGTCTTTCTCAAACTGTCCTATTACTACTTGACTTACCTTAGTCCCCGCAAGCTCTAGGGCCTTTTGCGACGTTTCCCACAAACAGTCTTCGACAAACAGAACACTTACCGCTGCATCGGACAACATAAATTGGAGTTCTTCAGGATGAAGCCTGGAGTTTAAAGGAACCAGGATACACCCAAGAGCGAATGCCGCGAAAGTAACAACGCAATACTCAGTGCGGTTATTCGCTATAATCGCGATTCGGTCCCCCTTTTTGCATTGAAATTTGTTCTGAAGATTCGACGCCAGTGCGTTAACCATTTCGTACAATTCCGAGTAGGTGACGCGTTGATCTCCCCAAATAACTGCCTCTCGATGAGGAAATTTTTGGATCGAAGTCTTAAATACCTCAAACAAATTTTCGGGTAAATCCTCGAATACTTTTACTCGGCGTCCAAAATGCTCTTGTTCGACAATGGTAATCGTCTTTTGTCCACTCAAAGGAACCGCATCCCCCTTAGCTTCTTTGACCGCTTTTATCCCTTGGCCCTAGACGCCTCGAAAATTCGCCGGTCTTCGTTCCAGAAAAGCTCGTATACCCTCTTCATGATCAGCGGTTTGCTGCATGATAGTTTGGCAGTAATTTTCCAATTCGATAACCTGGTCAAGGGACATGTTATCTGAGTTTGAAAGTATCGATTTAACTGTACTGACTGTCATCGTTGCGCCGTTCGTCAGTTTTTTTGCGAAGGCAAGCGCCTCATCAAAAGCGGACCCTTTTGCTACCAACCTGTTCACAAAGCCGTAGCCGACTCCGTCCTCAGACGAAATCGATTCACCCATAAAAATCAGTTCCTTAGCCCGATAGCCCCCTACAACTTTAGGAAGAAAGTAGAGAAGACCGCAGTCGGGAACTAAGCCTATTTTCGAAAAACTCAATCCGAACTTTGTTCCTTCTTCCGCAAAAACAATATCTGACGCTAATACGAGACTAAACCCCGCTCCCATCGCGTACCCGTGCACTGCTGCGATGACAGGTTTTCGAAGCTTTGATACCTTCTTCACGATTTTTGTTGTGTTCTGGATCTTATTTATTGATTCTCCTACCGTTCTCTTCGATGACATGCCGCGGATGTCACCACCGGCACAAAATCCACGCCCATTACCAGACAGCAGTAATACCTTGACACTGTCGTCCTCCTCAACCTGCTCCAAAATCTCCCTGAGTCTTGTCTTTATGTCCGTTGACAGCGCATTTCGGGATTCAGGTTCATTAAGTTGAACAATCGCCACCCCGTCCTCTACTCGAAAAATAACGCTTTCGGAACTCATTTGTTCTCGCTACCTCCTTTTATGAGAAGCCTATATGTAACCTAGCTCCTTTGCTTTGTACCGCAACTGCTCACGAAATGCAGGATGAGCGATGTTAAGCATTTGCCCCACCCTTTGTCGAATTGATGTCCCATACAACTTAGCAACACCATTCTCCGTCACTACATAGGTAATATCCGATTTCAGCGTTGTCACATTTTTCAGGCTCGGAACAATACGAGATACTTGCCCGCCTTTCGCAACGGATGGCAAAGCGATAATTGAGGCCCCACCACGCGACAAACTCGCTCCTCGAATGAAATCGACTTGCCCTCCCACACCTCCAATCGGATATTTCCCGACTTGTTCCGCATTGACCTGGCCTGTTAGGTCAACCTCTAACGCGGAGTTAATTGCGTAAAAATTATCCAATTTCATAAGAGTGCTAGGGTGATGGGTGTAATCTGCAGGGTACAGTTCAATCGAAGGATTCTCATTGACAAACCGATACAACCATTCACTACCCATTACGGATGTGCACACGGTTTTCCCCCGATTTATCGCTTTCAATTCATTTGTAACAACGCCTTTTTCAATAAGACTGGCAACGCCGTCCGAAATCATTCCTGAGTGAACGCCCAGGCTGTGTTTCGACTTCAGTTCGAACAAAATACTGTCGGCTATCTTTCCAACCCCGACCTGTATTGTGGCTCCATTCGGGACTAACTCTGTTACATTTTCACCAATGAGTCTTTGAACACCAGAATGTTCAGCAGCTGGAATCGTCAACAAGGACCTCGATGACATTACAAAAGCATCAATATCTTCGACCGACACCAATGTCTCTCCAGAGGTCCACGGCATGTACTCATTAACCTCTGCAACTACGTAAGCAGCATTTTTAATCGCAGATTTAACAAAATCGACCGAGATCCCCAAATTGCAGTACCCTTCATCGTTTGGCGGGGTCAATTGCACCAACGCAACATCGAAGTTTTGTGTCGCAATCCACTTCGGAACCTCACTGAGGTTCATAGGAATGTAGTCGGCTCTACCGGCCTCAAAAGAATCTCGCAATCCGGCGGCAGATAACATCGTACGGATTTTAAGGTTGCTTGATGCCTTTGCTTTCGAGTAAAGGCAAGGACTTCCCTGGTTCATCGTGTATAAATAAACATCACCAGGGCATTCCATGTTTACGATTGCTTCAATTAATTCCTGTGGTTCGCTGCAAAAGGGCGCTACTAGAACCTTTTGACCTGGTTTGACATGTTTAAGGGCTGCCGAAGCACTGCTGACTTTGCGATGATAGTTTTCCAGTAAAGCTGACATAGGCTAACCCTCCTTTCATACGACACAAAAAGGAACCGTGTAGAACTAGTTGCCTTGGAAGTTAGGACGGCGTTTTTCTATCATTGCACGAATACCTTCTTTATGGTCATTCGTCTCACGTATAATCGAAAAATGAGAAGAAATAAGGTCTAAGGCTGTTTTTACATCCATTTGTCTTGCTTGATAAACAGCTCGCTTTATCATCCGAATCGCCACCGACGGACCGTTTGCCAATCGGGACGCGAACTCTAGCGTCTCGTCCATCAAATTTTCCGGGTCATAAACTCGATTGACCAACCCAATCGAAAGAGCTGTTTGGGTATCAATAAAATCCCCCGACCATAACAGCTCTAAGGCCTTCGCGGTTCCTACAAGACGGGGTAAGAAATAGGCCCCTCCGTCTCCAGGAACCAATCCAATCTTGACGTAACCTTCCGACAGCTTTGCGGAGCTCGACATAAATCGCAAATCGTTCATGAGAGCCATATCCATTCCGGCTCCAACCGCAACACCGTTCACTGCTGCAATCGTTGGCTTGTCAATTCTGTCCATTGCCAGTGCCACTTTGTGAATATGCTCCCAAAGTTCATTCTTCCTCTGCAACGCACTCGCGTTTGAGGTGTCCTCTAAGCCTTTTAGTTCTGCCCCTGAGCAAAAAGCTTTTGGACCCTTGCCTGTGGTGACAATTACATTGACATCCTTGTCTTTTCCGAGTTCATCCAGCATCTCTGCCCAACAAGCTATCATTGATGGTGTAAAAGCATTTCGTTGTTCAGGTCGATTCAGTGTGATGACAGCAACTTTACCGAATCTTTCGACATAAATTTCGTCTTGAGTACTCATCCAGTCATCCTCCAATTCGGTCAAGATAGGAAACACTTATTCTGTTTCATTCACTGCCTAATAAACAAGAAGCAAAAATCGTGCCAACTTCACATCATTGACTCAGTTATTTAACAGACAAACAAACTTAGAGTACATTCTCGTGGATTATCCGCCCGTTATAAGATTTGAAGCATCTCTCATCTCGTGCCAAATAAAGCAAAGAATTCTCGCGGCCAGATGGAACCGTCCTCATAACTGTTTACTAGTAAACAAAAAGTTTACCCCAAGAACGCTGTGCCTTTGCACGCTCCACAGTCATACGTGTACAACATTCGTGGCAATACTATTGATCATAGCGGACATTGTTCAACCATCTTCCACCATCGACGACAAGACATTCTCCGTTAATGAATCCAGAATAGGGAGACATCAGATAACAAACGGCATGCGAGATGTCCTCTGATTTTCCAAGTTGGCCCATTGGCAAGCTCTTCTCAACACGTCGTTTCGCCTCAGGCGTGGACCATAATCGTTCACCCGCTTCCGTTCCCTCAATCGGTCCTGGAGCAATAGCATTAACACGAATTCCGTACTGACCCCACTCCACAGCTAAGGTCCGTGTCATCGCTATCACCCCAGCTTTTGCACTTGCGTTATGAACCGTACCCGGACCAGAGGTAAACGCTCCAGTTGTAACAATGTTAGTAATAGTTCCTTTCTTCTGTGAACCAATCCAATACTCCCCAAAGGTTCTGCTCATATAAAAAGTACCATCAAGAATAATTCCACAAATGGCGCGCCATCCGTTGTCTGACAACTTCTCAGCTGGACAGATAAAATTTCCTGCAGCGTTGTTTATAAGGTGGTCTACCCCACCAAACGCTTCAATCGCTATCTCAAGGGTTCTCCTGGCATCTTTGGATTGACGCACATCCATGGGCACTCCAACCGCATGACCTCCACAGCTGCGTATCTGTTCCACAACGGGATCGAGATGCTCTTTCTTCCGACTGGCAATGACGATGTTTGCCCCTTGTTCAGTGAGTTCCAGTGCCATAGCCTTCCCTAGTCCTGTGCCACCGCCTGTAATTACGACGGTCTGATTCGCGAAAGTCTCCGCAGGAAGCATGTGGGTCACCTTATCATCATCCTTATTTCGTAATGAATCTCCAGGTATCCTCATCTCTCATCATGGATAGCAAGACATTGCCCCAAAACCGTTCGTTGCCATACTCATGCCTGTAGTTCCAAATACGTCTCGTATAATGGTGAAGGGTATACTCTTGTGTGAACCCCATAGCCCCGTGTATCTGGTGAGCATTTGTAGGGGAAACCAATGCAGCTTGGGCTAGCCGCACTTTCGCAAGTGCTGTAATTCTTCTGACTTCGCTCACTGCAGAAGCTTCTTTGGCATTTCCTTGACTCACCTGTTCCGAATTTGTTTCCACGGTCTTTCCGTTAACCGACGCTTCATCTTCGTCAATTTGATGAACAATCGATAATTCACACCCCAAACTGTCATTTGCCAACTCAACCGTCTGTAGCGCTCGATTTGCAATCGCCCGAAATGCGGCTGTCTCTGCGGCCATTTGTGCAATCTGTTGTTGCACGGCTTGGAACTTCCCTATCGCACGTCCGAACTGATTCCTTTCACCTGCGTACTGAATGGTCATGTCCAGGACCCGTTCCAGCGCGCCGACACTAAGCATGGTCCGTGTCAATGCAGCATGGACGAGCAAGTCCTCTATTGATTCTTTTACTACCGCGAAAGAACGTAAAGGAACATCATGTAATGTGATGACATCGAGCGGTTCTGAAGCCAGACTATTGTGTTCTTCCACATCAAAGTCAGATTTCTCTACAATGGCTAGGACGCTTTTCTTGCCAGAGATAGGTGCACAAATTATCACTGCGTCTGCCGCTCTTGCCCAAGGCACATCCCGCCAACGTCCGCTGATGCGCACGCCGCCGGCAAAAAAGATGTCTCCCGAATGAGAGTTCTTAAAAGGAATATTTTCACTTCCTGGGTCAAAGGTAATCTCCCCCACTGTCGTTACAGCAAGTGTCACAACTCCGGCGGGTTTTTCCAGCTTTAAGTCAGAGAGAATTTTACTAGAAAGAATAGACTCTGCTAATGGTAATGGGACAGCATAATATCCCGCAGTCTGTAGCAACGCCAGTCCATCGGCATAAGTTAGGCCTTCTTCATCAACCTGTGTGAATCCGTGTTCCTCCAGCCTCATCCACAGGTGTTGGCTCCAAACACCCTTCGTTGCGTTCGAAAGGTCATCTGCTGATACGAATTTGCTAAACAGCCGACGAGTGGTATCCAAAATAATACTGCGCAGTTCTGTCGTCATCGTAATCCTAGCCCCCTCGCTACAATGCCGCGTAAGATTTCGTTGGTTCCTCCACGAATCGTAAAACCAGGTCCGTGCATTAACGCCTGTGCGAGAAGATGTGAAAAGCGTTCAGCATTACCTTGTTCCGGCACGGTTTCAAAAATTCGTTCCGCAACTTCGGTCACCTTTCTTTCAAACGTCGTACCCGCATCCTTAACGAGAGCCGCTTCAACAGCTGGGTTACCCCCATTGCCTAAAACGCCTGCAATTGAAAGGGATAGTTCTCGAAGAGCAGTCAACTCTGCAATCAAAGGCGCTATTTCACTAGAAAAAAGTTGCGGATTGGACTTTGTTGCCTCCACCAGTGTCGTCAGAAGGGGAAAGGTACTCAAGAAACGCTCTGGACCACTGCGTTCAAACGCCAGCTCCTCTGTAACCTGTCGCCACCCATCGCCTATCTCTCCAATTACATTCTCTTTCGGGATAAACACGTCATGGAAGATGACTTCATTAAAGTGGTGTTCTCCATTCATCAGGTATATCGGGCGTATTTCAACACACTCATCTGTAAAGTCAACGACAACGTTGCTGAGACCTTCATGGCGTGTTTTACCTGCTGAACTGCTGCGAACTAAGGCCATCATGTAGTGGCAGGCATGCGCGCCACTTGACCACAATTTCTGACCAGACAGACGAAACCCATCCCCATCCGGTTCGAGTTTGGATTGTACAGCGGCCAAATCAGACCCTGCATTCGGTTCGCTCATCCCAATTGCCCAATACGAGTTCCCCTTGGCAATCTCTGGAACGAATCTCATCTTCTGTTCCTCGTTCCCATGCCGGAGAATTAAAGGCGCCATTTGCCTATCAGCAATCCAATGTGCCGCGACGGGAGCTCCAGCGGCGAGAAGTTCTTCGATGACAACGTATCGTTCAAACTGTGACCTCTCGTGTCCGCCGTATTTTTTCGGCCAAGTCATACCGATGTAACCCATTTGCCCTAACTTTTTACTAAACTCCGGAGAAAATCCGCCGAGCCACGCATCACAACTCGGTAGAAAGTGTTCTTGTTCTTCCTTTAACAGCTGGCGTATTTCCAATCGCAGCTTTTCAGCCTCTTTCGGTATTTGAGCAGTTGTAAAGGTAAATGTCCCCAAACTTGGTCTCTCCCTTCATGAGCATATGTATTTGAGCAACCCAACTGTGGAGTTGAAAGTCGCGTTCACAGGACAGGAGCTTACGGCTGTTTCCGGACGGTCTCAACATCACCGTCTGCGTTGTCGGTCTGCGAATATTCCTGAAGACACCTCGTTATCTGACGAAGTGCCTGGCGTGGCGAAGTAGAAACAGGAATATTTAGAGACTCTAGCAGTACTTTTGCTTCGCTGCTAGGCGGTGTATAAGAGAAGACTGAAATCGGTTTCTTAGAGTTCTGAAGAAGCTCTTGAAATTGAGGGTCGTTGATGAGTTTGTGGTCGTATCCAAGTGTGGCGACAAATAAGACGGCATCAAAGTCATCCAACGAAAGTATCGAAGACAACGCAGAGCATATGGACCCGTCAAAGATGGCCTGCGCCGTGACATCAATTGGGTTCAATAAACTTGCATAACCAGGAAGAACAGGCTGCAACTTTCTCACTAGGTCAATGGAGAGTCGGGGTACCCTCAACCCGTATTCAGGAGCGAGATCGGCGCACCATATACCTGCGCCTCCCGACGTCGATACGATAGCAACGCGACTCTGGCAGCTGCCCTGACTTCGTGAATCGCGAAGCGTAAAGTCAATGAGATCATCCAAGTCCGCAAATTGTGCAATATTGAGACTATGAAGCAATTCTTGAACCTCATCCGAAGAAGGGGTCTGTCCTGTATGAGCACGTACAGCCTCTACTCCGACTTGTGAGGACCCAATGTGTATCGCCAAAGCAGTTTTCCCGCTTGCCTGTACTTTACTTAAAGCAGAGCGCCATGCGCCCAAGTCCCGGATGCCTTCGAAGAATAATACAATTCGGTCGACATCCGGCTCCCCTGCGTAATATTTCAGAAAGTCGACAATCTCAAGGTCTAATTCATTTCCGGTGGTGACGATAGCACGAATTCCAATTCCATTCGACTCTAATTGGTCTGCGATAGCGAAGCCTAACCCTCCGCTTTGGGAAAGAACGACCGTTCCTCCCTGCTTTAAAGGGACTCGACCACGCAACGGGTCAAGGACGGGGCTAAATGAGAGGGCGACAGCTGAACCGAGATCGTAAAAACCCTCGCTATTCGGTCCGAGCGCTCTTGTGTTTGTACCACAAACAAGGTCCTGAACCTCCTGAGCTAACCTCTCTCCATCCCCTCCCACTTCATTAAACCCTGAGCTATAAATGAGGACGTAGGGTACACCTTTGTCCACCGCCTGTCTCAGAAGATTAGGGACCGCCGTGTTGGGGGTCAATAGCACGGCAACATCCGGAGATTCTGGTAGGTCCAGTAGTGTCGCGTAACACGTTAGACCACAAATCTCTGTCCGTTTTGGATTGATGGGATAGATTCGTCCGGGAAAACGATACGCTTGTAGAATCGGCAACAATCGACCGGAGATCTTCTCTATATCCGCTGAGACACCAATCAACGCAATTGACTTTGGAGAAAGTAACGCGTCCATCTTATCCCCCCTAATAGGATTTCGGTAAGTTAAGCGCTTTATGGCTGAGGTAGTTAAGTACCATTTCCTGAGATATCGGCGCAATTTTATACAGACGAACTTCGCGCCATAAACGCTCTACGTCAAATTCTTTCGCATAACCGAATCCACCTAGGGTCTGTACCGCAGCATCACAAGCCTGGAATGCCGCCTCCGCAGCCAAATACTTTGCCGCATTCGCTTCCTTCGCGCAAGAGTTCCCATGGTCATACAACCATGCCGCCTTTAGCACCATCAACTCCGCACTCTCCAGCGCAGCCCACACCTTCGCGAGTGGATGTGCAATGGCCTGATTCTGCCCAATTAAGCGGCCAAAAACCTGGCGGTTTGCGGCGTATTCAGACGCAATCCGCAATGCACAGCGGCCAATTCCAATGGCCTCTGCGGCTAGTACAATCCGTTCAGGGTTCAATCCGCTTAGCAAGTGATAGAATCCTTTCCCCACCTCGCCGACGATATCACCATCCGTGGCCGGGAGGTTCTCGATGAAAACTTCATTGGAGTCAATTGCCGCTCGACCTAATTTGTCAATCTTTCGGATTGTGCAATACTTCCGGTCGAAGTCAGTAAAGAACAGTGTCATACCCTCTAATGGACTTTTTTCATCCCGCGCGCTTGTGCGAGTTAAGAGTAAAATCTTTTCAGCATTTTGAGCGTTGGTTGTCCATACCTTTTGTCCATTGATGACCCAAGCACCGTTCCTCTGCTCAGCTCTTGTTTCGATTCGTGATGTGTCGGAACCAGCATTAGGTTCCGTAATGCCAAAAGCGACAAGCATCTGTCCGGCTGCAAGTCGTGGTAGGTACGTTGCTTTCATTTGTTCGTTGCCATGGCGAATGATAGGCGAGGGTGGGAATACACAAAAATGGATTGCAGAAGCCCCACTCATACCTGCTCCGGATGCTGCCACTTCATGTAAGATCAGAGCTGCTTCGGTAACACCTAATCCCATGCCGCCATACCGTTCAGGAATCATTACCCCCATCCATCCGCCGTCGGCAAACAACTTCACAAACTCCCATGGGTACTCCTCATCTTTATCTTTTTGACGCCAATACGTGATTGGAAACGAGGAAGCCATTCTCCAAGCCGTCTCACGAATCTGTTTCTGTGTGTCGGTTAGTTGGAAGTCCATCTATTTCATCCTCTCGAACGTGTCTAGAACCTACATGTTGTGCTTTTTGCCTAAGAATTTAAGTTACTAGAGTTCGGACAGAGAGAAGCACCTTTATCCGAATGGAATTCCACGAGACGATGAAGTCCACCATGTGAAACAATCGTTCCGTTCTATTGACCTAATTAAGCATGTCCCCCATGTACCGTAGCACGTTGATGTCCCCCAAGCCGTCGAGACAATTCTTTCGCTTTTTGCAGCAAACTTTCACGAATCCGTGAGATATCCGAATCCTCAGAACGAGCCGTTGGAATCAGCACCGATAGTGCGGCTACGGTTTCATCCCCGTTTCCGTAGATGGGTACACTTACCGAAACAACACCTTTAACTCTTTCACTCACACTCATTGCGTGGCCGAATTTTCGAATGTCAAGGATGTCATGCCATAGCTTTGCAGTATCAACGACAGTATGTTCGGTCAACTTAACCAAGGAAACTCGCTTGATGTAACTATCAATCTCTTCATCGCTCATCGCAGCCAAAAGGACCTTCGCTGTTGCCCCAGCGTAAAGCGGCGACCGATGGCCGACAGGCATGTCAACTTGTAATTGATACGTACTCGCCAGCGACTCAATACACATGCGTTCATCCCCAGAACGGATATTGAGGTGGACCGCCTCTCCAAACTCATTTCTTACCTCTTCCATCAAAGGCCGTGCCCATCTGCTAAGCGGGCGTGCATTAATGGCAATGAAACCTAGGCGAAAGAGTTTCGGTGATAGTGTATACTTGCGATTCTTGGGGTCGTAGCACAAATAATCGAGTGCCAAAAACGTTTTTACCGCTCGAAACGCGGTCGTTTTGGGAAGACCCGTTTTTTCAACAATCTCATTGAGGGTAAGTTCGTCGGCAAATGAGAACGCTTCCAAAACCCCCATCGCTCGATACAAAGAGGTCAGAATTTCCGACGTATCTGATGTTTTACTTGATTCCATTTCTCAAGTCCTTTCTATAAAAATTACGGACCATGGACAACGAAATACAAGTGAAGAAAATCATTATGAGTCCAGTGCGCGGAACGAATATTCCAAATTCACTATATAATCAGACTATTATTTATGGTTTTTCTTGTCAAGGGTTGTCTGCTTCGTTCAATAAGAATTTCGGAATAATTAGCGACTAAATTTATTAAACACAAATTATATTTGCTTTCAATACAAAACAAAGATACCAGCCATCGCTGGTCCTCTGTGTTACTTCCCTTCTATTAAATCCGTTTCGTTATTTCTCCGCCAAGATATCCGCAATCTGTTTCCGTAACAATCCTGCCCCTATCGCAAACCCAATCCCTTGCGAACTCTGACTAACAACTGTGTTCATCCCCACTACTTCACCACGCAAATTAATCAGTGGCCCACCGCTGTTGCCACGGTTGATGGCGGCGTCGGTCTGAAGAAGGTTCGGGTATTCGCGATCCCCGATTTGGAGTGTGCGACCCGCAGCACTAATGATGCCGGCGGTAATGGTGCTATCCAAGCCGAGTGGTGAACTGCTTGGTCTAATTCATGCTTATTTCTGTTGAAAACCGCTCATAAGAGACTGGGTGGACTTAATTGTTGACTATCAGTTCAATTTTGGTGACTGGAATTTGCATCAGTGTTCCATCGGTGTTCATATGGCCAACTTGTCAAGTGCGACGCGATCTGAACACGCCACCTATACGGTAATTGACATAACTTCACACGGAAACCGGTCGATCCGCTTTTGAAATAGAGATCGACCGCCATATCCGCGTAGCTCTTTCACATCCAACACACTTGTACACCAGACAATCCCAAGGAAAGGAGAACGCTCTAACAACCGTGCGCAATCTAATATTTGCAAAGCAAGGCACAAGCCGACGTTCCGGCTCCAATGGACCAAAAGACCACATAGTCGCCTCGCTTGACGGTCCCTTCAGCTACAGCTCTTTCCAGTGCCATAAAAGGACTTGCTGCACCCGTGTATCCGTATTCCGTACCAACAATCGGAAACTTTGAAATATCCTCGTTTAGTGCCTCTTGAACCCTAAAAATGTTTTTTCTCGACAGTTGAGAAAAGCAATACGCAGCTACATCCTGTATCGTCAAATGGTTGCGTTCTAGGAGTTTTTCAATCATTTCCACAGTAAACAGAAACCCATTATCATTGTTGACGTTTTGCCAGTGAATCCGTTTTTCAAAATCGGATACATTATTTTCGTACATACGAGACACGCCGCAAGCTGGCAATACAATCTTATCGACAGACTCCGTATTAACGTGATACGTTGAGTCGATAAAACCAGCGTCTCTATCAATCGTCTTTTCCAAAATCATTGCACATGCACCATCGCCAAAGCTGGCATAAGTCACAGCCTCTTCTTTTCTTGCGTAACGGTGCATCTGTTCAGAACCGACGACAAGGGCACGTTTTACAAAGCGATTCGATAACATATTGCGGCTCACTTGGTCTACTGCCACGACCATGCCAACACAAGCGACATTCATATCATAAACAATTGCGTCTGCTTTACCCTGCACGGCATGATGAACGGCTACGGCGTTAGGGGGCCAGAAATATTCAGGTGTTCCGGACACAAAAGTCATCATGTCCAAATCTTTGCCGTTGAGCTTGGATTTTTTTAATACACGCTTGGACGCTTCAATTGCCATCGTTAATGTTGTTTCTCTTTCGTAGTCCGCAACATATCGATTGTCTCTACCCAAAGCATTGAGTAAACGACTAATATCTTGGCCGCGTTTCTGAAAGTATTCAATATAATATTGATTGTTTACAACCTTCTCAGGGTGGTAAACGGATACCTCGTCAATGACTATTCTTGATGACATCCTAACTGGAACTCCTGTCTTTGATCATTAAAAAGGAAAATGAATATTGAAAACTGAAGGACCGCCCCAGGGTTCGAGGGCAGTCCATTGTTCCATAGTCCATTTGTAGTTGTCATACACCCGCGAGTTCCAAAGCCTCTTCCCTTCCATCGACAAACGTTCCAGTGAAATTACAGTTTCGTGCAACACGTTGTAACTGGAGTTTGGCTGTAACACTTGTCGGATTGACCATAACAATTTTTCTGAACCAAAATAAGGAAATTTTACCTGAAATATTCATAGCGAAGTAAACCGCTTGTAACAAATGGATGAATATAGGAAAACAATGGTCTAGGATCAATTGAACTTTCGTTCTCGTAGGTCTGGACTTGGACTTTCATGACCACGGTCTCCTGTGGGGTTACGTATGGATAAATATGGACTGAGGAGAAGGCGCACCTATCCCGTATTCACCTCTCATGTCTGTTCCAGTTGTTATTCAGACGGGAATCATCTCAACCGAACTGCGGTAATGCGGCTACGTTTTTAAGCGTCTGAATGAACTCTTTTCGATACACACACGAACTGCACAATTTCCAAGTCCAGTATCGGCCAGAGTGAGCTAGCTTCCCCGCAACTTTGACCAGTTTGGTTCGCAAAGTCTCCATCCGACTTGATTGCATTTTCTCTGGTACACACAATCGGCGAAACCAGTTGTTAAAGTTATACGCAAGTATGGCTAACTGGAGTTTCACGACATTCGCTTCAAAGTCTGTACTGCTCATCTTATCGCACGCAAATCCATTTTTGGCTTCCTTGATAAAATTCTCCATATGACCGCGCTGGCAGTAAAAGCGAATGATGTTCTTGGGCTGCAGCGTCATATTGGTCACGATAAATGTGAATTGAAACAACAGTTCACCAGCCGGACGTTCCATCTTCACGACCACCCGGCGGGCATGTTCCCAACTGGATGCTTGATACATGAATTCCCTGTAATGGACTTGTCGTTTGTGTAATCTTTCAGCGTTTAGTAATTGATCCGCCATGACCTGCGTAATGGACTGTAGCCGTGCGTTTGACTTGAGGCGGATGGCGTATTTATGACCCTTGGTTTCCGCCAACTCAAACAGCCCTGGAACGGCAAACCCACTATCGCCACGAATGACGATGAGGCTATCCGGGTTCAGCCTACCGTATCGATTCAGAATTGGTCCCACAAACCGGACGACTTGACGGGAAGTGTATACGTTGCCTGCACGAAGCTCTGCTCGCAGACAATCACCGGTCAGACCGTCAAAGCAAAACAACGGATGAAATCCATGTTGCTGGTAGTGGTAATTGAAATTCGCTCCATGCTGTTTTCCGTAGGCAGCAAAGCTGGAGGAATCCAAATCAAAAACGAATTGGTTCTGGGGTTTTATAGCGTACACGCGACGCTGCAACGTTTCATTCACACACTCCAGAGATTTGGAAGTCGCAATATCCGCTTTATCGTTGAAACGAGACAAAGTAGGTTGTGAGGCCAAGCTTTCCTTTCCCAGCAGCATAGTTAGCAATGGCTCTACAGCTAAATCATCTGCGTGATCGTCTGTATGGTAGCCAGCTATGTGCTGATACAGTTTCTGAAGAACCACGTCGCTATTTGGATGATCCCGATGAAAGACCGAATCATGAACCACGAGCAGTTCTTCTACCGCTTCGGATAGGCCCAGTTTGTGATCGAATTCTTTGTATAGGAGCAGTCCAGCATCCGAGGTCAAGTCGCCGCCGTCAAAATTCATTTTCACCCTGGGGTTGAAGTTCATGACATTCTCTTGTAGGCTTTTCAATAGAAGAGCTCTCCTTTGATGTGTTTGGCTTAGACACCTTAACACTACCAAAGGTTGGGCTTTTTTCCTATGTGCTCACGTCTCTTTTTGAGTGAATCGCTAAATCCCCTTATAGCCCTTGCACCGCTTGCATTTACAGGTCCTTCACGATCGCGCTATGAATATTTCAGGTTTTAGATATTCCCAAGACCTAGACGATAGATTCATATCCCACCCGACGAGCGATTTTGGCATAAAATTCGGGACTCCAGGAAAACTACAAAGCGAAATTCCATCCTGGTAATTCAGTGAGGAGGCACTGGCAAAATGGCTGACAAGTGTTATTACTGCGAGCATGACATTAACGATAGGCCGCACTATGTGACCTTTTACACCACCGAAGAAGAACATGACGAGCCATTATGCGACACGTGCTATGCTGAATGGCTTGAATCTCTGAAGGGCTGAGGTTCTGAGGATGGAAACCAAGCAGACAACTCGATTCATCTCTACAGTCCCGAGCCCTCGGTAATTAATGGTTGAGTTCCGTACACATCCCAAAACGGTGCTGTGAACGGAGTTTCACGCAAATAAGGACCCGTCGCCAACATCCCATGACAACGGGTCCTCGTCTCTTATTCTTTTGATATGCGGGTTAGTAGCTTGCGGTTCTTGCGGTTACCGTGTGGTTGCCGTAAGTTCCGCATGGCGCGGCTCTGGCATGACACGAACCAGGAAATAGTTCATACTGTCGACCAGCGCCTCCCAACTCGCTTCGATGACGTTTTCCGACACGCCAATCGTCCGCCAGACCCTCGATCCGTCCGTTGACTCGATAAGCACTCGAACTTTCGCCGCCGTTCCGTCTTTCTCATCCAGGACGCGAACTTTGTAGTCTGTTAGATGCATCGTCTTGATGCTCGGGTAGAACGGTTGCAATGCCTTACGCAAAGCGGCATCCAAGGCATTGACAGGTCCATTCCCCTCTGCAACCGTGTGAACCATTTCCCCGTCGACAGACAACTTGATGATAGCTTGCGAAATAATCGTTGAATCGTTGCCCTTCGTAGCTTCGACACGCATGAAGTCGAACTCAAACCAATCTCTATATTCACCCAATGCCTTCACAAACAACAGTTCTTCTGAGGCCTCTGCCCCTTCAAATTGATAACCTTGATATTCAAGTTCCTTGATTTGAGCCAACAGGGCGCGGACGTCATCCTTGCGATGCTCGACATCGAAACCAAGTTCCGCCGCACGGTGCTGCAAATTGGACAAGCCAGATAACTCCGAAACGAGAATTCGCCGTTCGTTCCCGACCAGGTCGGGACGGACATGCTCGTACGTGTCTGGATTCCGGGCTATGGCGCTGACGTGAATTCCACCTTTATGCGCAAACGCGCTATGCCCAACGAAAGGTTGATAGCTGTGCGGAACCAAATTCGCGATCTCGCCCACAAACCTTGACGTTTGCGTCAGCAGTCGTAAATGGTCCGGACTCGGTAAACAAGATTTACCCATTTTCAGTTCAAGATTTGGAATGATGGACGCCAAATTTGCATTTCCACAACGCTCACCAATCCCGTTGATGGTTCCATGAACCATCGTGGCGCCTGCTGTCACCGCAGCGAGTGTATTGGCCACTGCCAGTTCACAGTCGTTGTGGGTGTGAACACCTACAGGAACCGAAACAAGTTCACACACGCGTTTGACGATTTCTCCCACTTGTCCAGGCAATGTTCCCCCATTCGTGTCACAGAGCGTCACGAAATCTACGCCACCTTTCACTGCCGCCTGAAGCGTGGCAATGGCGTAGTCAGGATTGTGCTGATACCCATCAAAAAAGTGTTCCGCATCAAAAATGACCTCTCGGTCGTGCTCCTTCAACCACCTCACCGAATCCTCAATCATGTCAAGGTTGGCCTCGAACGGTAGTCGGAGTGCCTCAGTAACATGAAAATCCCACGCTTTTCCGACAATCGTGATGACGGGTGCCCCGGAATCAATCAAAGCCCGTAGTCCTTCGTCCTCCTTCGCTGTGCCCGTTGGACGCCGTGTACTGCCAAATGCCGTCAGTTTCGCGTGCTTCAATGGCAAGGTAAGGGCGTGTTGGAAAAATTCTTGGTCCTTTGGATTAGCGGCGGGAAATCCACCCTCGATATAAGCAATTCCCAATTGATCCAGTTTCTCAGCAATGCGAAGTTTGTCTGCGACTGTAAGGCTGATACCCTCTCCTTGCATCCCATCCCGAAGGGTCGTATCCAACAAAAGAACGCTCTCCATGCTATCTCCTCTCATTCAATAAGTCTAATTATTTAGATTATTTATATTACCAGTTTCGTCTCGATTTCGCACGCGTTATTTTTGACGGAATCATGTTCGACTAGTTGCGTGTCAAGCTCATAGCATTCGTCGGAGTGGGAGTTGAACAGCCGGAACCTGCAACTGATAACAATCCGTGTATTGTCGCCGCATGTCGAATATTGTAGAATGAACAGTTAAGCTGGGTCGTTCAATTATTAGGGATCGTAGTGAAAGGGTGAAGAGGGATGATCAGTAATAATGCTCTACTTCATAAACATCACACAAGTTATGAAGCTTATATGTCCGTTTTCCACAACCACCCTGACGCGGTCTACATTTTAGATCTCGATGGTTATTACCACCACTGTAATCCGGCCACATTTGTGGTCCTAGGACGCACATCGAACGATTATGTCAACAAGAGGTTTGGAGACTTCACTTCAGATCCGAGTCAGCTTGAGCTAATGCAGACAGCGTTTGAAAATGCAATTAATCGTCAACCACAGACGACGGAACAAAACACTATTTTCAAACGACATTGGTTCCCGCAATCGTTCATGACGAAGTGATCGGTGTCTATGGATTTTCGAAGGAGATATCGGATCGAATTCAAATGCAGAACGAGCTTCGACAAAGTCAGGAAATCCTGGCACAGGCACAGTGTATCGCTCATGTAGGGAATTACACGTGGGACTTGGTGACCAACGAAATTAGGTCTTCCAACGAAACCATGCGGATATACGGACTCCCCGTTAACACCGTCCTATCCTACGATACAATGATGGCCATGATTCATCCACGGGATCGGACTCGGGTGATGGAAGCCATTGCTCGGTCACTGAATGAACCGGATGTTGTCCACGACACGGAAATTAGGGTCATTCGTTCAGATGGAAACATACGCATGGTTCACCTGCACGGATCAACACACTATGATGAATTTGGACAACCAGTGCAGATGTTCGGTACGGTGCAGGATATCACAGACAGAAAACGCACTGAAGAAGCTCTTCGTAAATCCGAAAAATTGGCTGTGGCGGGAGAATTAGCAGCTGGAATGGCTCACGAAATTCGCAATCCGCTCACGACATTGAAAGGCTTTTTGGACCTGATCAGGACCATCGAGTCGGAGGAAAAACGGGAAGAGTACTATCGCATTATGGATGGGTCCATCAAACAAATTGAACTCATCTCTGGTGAGATGCTTGCACTTGCAAAACCACAGGTGAAGTGTTTAGCCGAAAGGGATGTTACCGACATCCTTCGCACAGTTGTTCAATTGCTCAACGCTGAAGCGATTCTTCATGACGTTGAAATTCACATCGAAGCGCCATACAGACCTATAAAAATCATCTGTGACGAAAACCAAATCAAGCAAGTGTTCGTCAATATCACGAAGAACGCAATTGAATCCATGCCGTCCGGAGGCAGACTCACGATCACGATGGGCGAGCAGGATCAACTGGTAACTATCACCTTTACCGATACGGGGTGCGGTATATCGAATGACCGAATCCGGAAACTGGGCGAGCCGTTTTACACGACAAAAGAAAAAGGTACCGGGCTCGGGCTAATGGTGAGCAACAAGATCCTGGCTGACCACCATGGCCACATGTCTTTTGAAAGCGAAGTTGGCAAAGGCACCAAGGTGACTGTCACACTTCCAATAGTCTCCGCAGAATCAAAGGGAGCGTAATAGGCTCCCTTCGCCTCGCTGCCCTGCCAAAGATAATTCCATTCATGCTGACCATCAATATATTTACTTTACCACTTTGAATTATCGATGAACTGCGAATTATAATGGGATTCGTGTAACAACCTATTTTTCACATATCGGAGGTATGATTGATGGTTGCTCGTCACATTGCCGACCCCACCACACTCAACAATGGTGTTAAGATGCCATGGCTTGGCCTTGGAGTCTGGAAGACCAAAGACGGGGAAGAAGTTGAGAAAGCAATTCAGTACGCACTGCGTGCGGGCTACCGTCACATTGATACGGCCGCGCTATATCAGAATGAAACAGGTGTGGGAAACGCCATCGCCAAAGCGGATATTGCTCGCGAGGACTTGTTCATCACAACAAAGGTTTGGAACAGCGACCAAGGTTATGAATCCACATTGCAGGCCTTCGAAACGAGCCGTAAGAAGCTCGTTCTGGAGTACGTCGACCTCTACCTCATCCACTGGCCTGTCAAAGGAAAATACAAAGAGACCTGGAAAGCTCTACAAAAACTACATAAAGAGGGATTCGTTCGAGCTATCGGTGTAAGTAATTTCCAAGTGCACCATCTCGAAGATATCCTGCAAGACTCCGATATTGTGCCTGCCGTGAACCAAGTTGAATATCATCCACTGCTGACCCAACAAGAAGTGCACAACTTCTGCAAGGCCAATAACATTCAACTAGAGGCGTGGAGTCCCCTGATGCAGGGCAACCTCGATAACGAAGTGCTCGTCGAACTCAGTGAGAAGTACGGCAAATCTCCAGCGCAAATCGTCATCCGGTGGGATCTGCAAAACGGTGTTGTGACTATTCCAAAGTCCGTTCGGGAAGCGCGCATTGTGGAAAACGCTGATGTATTTGACTTCGAGCTCACGACGGAGGACATGGCGAACATTAATGGCTTAAACAAGAACCACCGTTACGGCGGAGATCCGGATAACTTCAACTTCTAAGTCAACACAGTGGATCGAAAAAATCATCACCACAGGCAAACGCCACGGAGCGGCGAACCTTCCCCCGTGGCGTTTCACTCGTCGCTTGCGTTCAGATCGATCATCTTCATCTTCACTGCGAAAAGCACAGCCTGCGTGCGGTCAAACACATTTAGTTTCGCCAGGATGTGGCTCACATGGACCTTGACCGTCTTTTCGCTGATCCCAAGCTGTGCCCCAATCTCCTTGTTCGACAACCCCTTCGCCATCCACTGAATGACATCCCGTTCCCGATCCGTCAGCGGCTCCACGAGCAACTCAGATGCCTCCGTTCCTGCCTCTTTGGCTTCAGGGCAGCCATCGTCCACACTATTTATATTCCCGTCGATCGGCAGTCGATCCCGCCGTCGTCCGAACTTGCCTTGCTGCGCCGCCGTCCAAACGTGACTCTCGATAACCATGCGGCCTGCGGCCGCTTGACGAATACCCCCGAGCAGCAGATCCGGCTCGACATCCTTGTGAAGATAGCCTATGGCCCCGGCCGCTAATACCTCCAATGCTGTTTCGTCCCGCTCCCATGACGTGAGTGCTAACACTTTCACACTTGGCTGGATCTCGCGAATCCGTCTGGTCGCCTCAATTCCATCCATGGTGCCCGGCATCATCAAGTCCATGACAATGACATCGACGGGTTTCTCCTGCGCCAGCTGAACAGCCTGTTCCCCGCCAGACGCTTCCCAAATGATGTCGATATCCTCCTCCAACTGAAGGAAGGCTCGCAGCCCTTCACGGACAACAGGGTGATCGTCGACGATAGCTACACGAATCTGTTGATTAGCCATCACACGTCACCCCTTGCAGCCTGATTAAACCTCGGAATCGTCATCTTCACTTTGGTTCCGCCGCCAGTGTGACCAGTGATGCTTACTTTACCACCGACAGCCTCCGCGCGTTCGCCCATCGTACGCGTGCCAAGTCCTTTGCCAATGTCTGAGGGTAAACAGCCCTTGCCGTCGTCCTCAATGCACATTGAAAGCATATGGGTACGCTCTTCTAGCCTCACGACGATGGTCGACGCATCTGCGTGCTTGAGTGCGTTATGCAGGGCCTCATCTGCAACGGCGAGCAATGCTTCCCGAACATGTGCAGGTGGTTCCACTTGTAATACCTCCGGGGCCATGAACAGGACGCGAGGCTCTGGATGCATCGCCAACGTGCGAACGCGACTCTGCAACGCCTCTATTAGACACGCAAATGGTTGTGGAGGGCGAAGTGTTCGAATGAGATCCCGCATTTCGGCCTGGCTTTCTGCCAGCAGTTCACCGATTCGGGTCACAGTCGATCGCACGCTGGTATTATCGCCCGGGTCACCTCCACTGAGCTTTGTCTGGACCGTTCGCGTGAGCAACTGCGCCGAGAAGAGACGCTGGCTTACCGAGTCGTGTAAATCTGATGCAATGCGCCTGCGTTCGTTCCAATGTGCCGCTTCCAAGCCCTGTGAATACAATTGCGCGTTCACATACGCTGTTGCCAGGTGCCAGGAGAACGCCTGCAGAACCTCCTCATCCACATGTGTAAACGCATCGGCCATGGGGCTCTCAACACGCAGCCGGTAACTGGTCATGGGAAGCGGAACAGACAAACCACTGTTTGCGTGCGCTAACAGGATGGAGCGACAATCGTGGCCCGAGTCGTCACCACGCTTTCTCGGATAAACCTGCGGGATGTTACTGGGTTTCGTGCATTCGGCGACGGCGATAACCTCCGGTTCCCGTTCCTCCACGCCACGACAGTCGATCACACCACACACCGGCACCGAAAATGCCTCAACAAAATCCTCCAGCGCCCCCTGCAGTAGTTTTTGCGGCGATCCGTCTCGGACCCAGCTCTGTGCCGCGACACTTGCGAGTTTTGCTAGACGCATTGCCCGATCCCGTTCCGTTTGCAACATCCTCGCGCGGTCCATGGCCACCGCGACCTGTTGCCCCACCGTCTGCAAAAACGACAACGCGTCCTCCGTGAAAACCGTCCGCCCTGGTGCGGCGACGTTCAAGATGCCCAAAGGACTGTCCTTGCTGCGCAGAGGAATGCTCGCGTGAAACCGCAAATCCCTCGTGTCACCTTTGGCCGACTTCAAACGGCTGCATCTCACGATGTTCACGGCTGTATTCAATTCACCGTCGACGAATTGATTCTGGCATTCACAGCCGCCGGATCGGAGAACTGATTGGCCGCAACAGTCGAGCGCCGGTGGTAAACCACTCGCGCCCACCTCAACGAAGGAATGGCGCTGTTCGTCAAAGCGAAATGCCCATGCTGTCTCGAGCCCCAGTGCTTCACCTAATTTTGGCAAGATTGCCTCCATGGCCATCGAAACATCATTTGCCTCGTTTAACGATTCAGCGATCTCCTTAAGAATCACTAAGCGGTTCTCGACGTCAAGCAACCCGCGCTTTTCCATCCTCCACGCCCACACTTTCCACGTCCTATCGATTCTTTTTGAGCATACCACGAGACATCAAAGAATGAGGTTTGAATCCCCAAATTCATGCCACAGGTAACCATTTGCGATGGCCTCATTGTAAGCGGAGGTGAGCTGTGCTTGGTCGACAAAGGAATAAAGCATGGCCAAATGACTCGTGTCACGCTCGTGCAGCCCTGTGATGATACCCGTTACCGTTCGGGCAGGATGTTCCGGGGTGATAACGAGTGTGGTCCATCCACTTCTGGCCTCGACCCGACCTACTCCGTTTGTGGCACTCTCGAGTGCACGTACCACCGTCGTGCCTGCAGCGATGATACGCCCCCCTCGATGTTTGGCGCCATTCACCAAATCAGCTGTTTCACGGGAAACTTTATACCATTCTGGTAGGAAGGGGTGATCCGCGAGCGACCCACTTACTTCGTGGCTAGAGACGCCGGTGTGCAGCGTGATCTCCCCGATTTGTACGCCCCTGTCCCGTAACGCGTCAACCACGCGTTGACTGAACGGCCGGGCTGCAGATGGCATTTCGGCGGAACCAGGATCTTTGGCAAAGATGGTCTGAAACGCTTCCAGTTCTGGATCACACGACAAATAGAGATAGCGAATCGGTTTCCCTATCTTCTCCGCTTCCTGCCACAAATCCAATGTGCTTTCAACGTACCAGAGGCGGCTGTTTGGATGGAACCGTCCGATCACGGTGAGCATCCCTTCCCCCACCCGGACTTTCTCACCGACAACAAGCGGATCGTCATCCGGGCCACCATTCTCCCCGCGTCTTTCTACGATATACACCCGGTCCGTCAGCTTACTGGCAAGATGGATTCGCAGCGCACACTTCGTAGCGAGTCTTATCGCTGGTAAACTGGCGGCAATCGTGCGGGATGTATTGACAACGAGAACGTCGCCAGCCCGCAAGAACATGGGCAGGTCCCGGAACGTTGCATGTTCTGTACGGCCAGTGTCCTTATCGAGAACAAGCAACTTGACTTCATCTCGTTCCAGTCCCCGATCCTCAGGCGGACATACAGCCGGCAACGGTGTATCAGTCAGGTTAAGCGATAGGTTCCAAGCGCGCTCCATTGCTCCGGAGTTTCTGTGGTGATGTGGGTATCTTGCGGCAGTGGTCATGTCAGTTGACCTCCACAAGTGCGTCATCCTGGACTTGAAGTCGAGCTCCCGTCAGAAACGGCCAACTTTTTTCGCCGAGGAGGGGGACGAACAGCGGCATCAGAAGCTCGGCGACTTCGACCGGATCGCGCAGCCCTTCTGCACCTGGGTCAGCGTCGTGATGCATGGTCGTGTCCATATCGCCCGGATCAACGCTGTGGACCTGCATGCCAGCGGATGCCGTTTCTGCTGCGAGTGACTTGTGGAGAAGGTCGAGTGCCGCTTTGGACGCACCGTAGATCCCCCACCCTGGGTAACCAGCAACGGCCGCATCGCTGGAAATACCCAGCAGCAAACTCCGGCGTTGCTTGGCTAACACAGGCGCCACGAGACGCATCAGAGAGACGGGGGCGAAAACATTCACGTCAAACACGTGTCGTTCATTTGCGGTGGTGCTGGCGACAATGGACGGCATAGGAGTGATGCCAAGCGTCGATGCGTTGTTCACCAATGCATCGATCCGACCAAACTGCGAAAGTGTCGATTGTATCCATCTCCTTTGAAACGTTTCGTCCGCGACATCACCGACGAAGGCGGATACAGTCCCGTATTGCCGCAACTGCATAGCAGCAGTTTCTAGGGTGCTTTTCGTCCGTGCGCAGAGGGAAACCATAAACCCTTCCCGTAACAGACATTGCGCTATTGCAAAACCCAAGCCTTGGCTTGCGCCCGTAATGAGAACCACTGGTGCTTGATCCATCGACATGTGGTCAACCTCCTGTTCGGCAGCCTCCATCCACGTTGGAAAGCCACACCTATTTCGTGTGTCTTTAAGGTACCGGAACGAGGGTGGATTCTACGTCTTCCGAAGGTTGTAAGACCATGTACGACTTTCGTTGTATAGAGCGGGGATAGGTCTTGCATACGATAAAATGAGTGATGTCCCCTTTACAGCCGCTATCAAATAAGGAAGAATCATCACTTGAATTAGCAGTATTCTCTACTGATGAAGGGAAAGGTGTTATGCAAACAACAGCTCTTCAACCCGGCTTCTTCCACACCGGATTTATCGGACTTTTTGCGGGAGTCATCACAGCTTTTTTCACGTTCGATCTCGCCGTCTACCTTCTCACAGCAACCGCCTTCTTTTTCATGTTTCGCAAGGCCCGCGTCCCTCTGCCGTGGCTTGCCTATGTTCCAGTCGCCCAACTCTACCCGTTCTTCAAGACAATCAAAGTGAGCCAATGGAATTGGCTTTGGCTGGCCGCTCCCGTGTTTGGCAGCTTAGCTATACTCGCCCTCCACGCTTTCGGCATTGTGTTGTGCATCTTCGGTTGCATTGTCTACGCCGTCGTCGGCATTCGCTGGCTCATTCGTCTCCTTCAAGCCTATGGAATCAATCCGCTGTGGCTCCTTGGCTTGCTCGGCTTACTCATTCCCTTCCTCAGTTACCTGGTCAGCATCGGATTAGTCGTCTTGTACTGCATCATGGGATTCTCCGCCAGTATCCAATACAATCCGAATTTTGACCGTCGGGATGGCTCTGGTGGGGATCCATTTCATTTTTCCTAGGGCGAATGAATAGGCAACCGCGTCGTAACGCGCTCACCAATCCACCCATGCGTGAGACTCAGCGAGATCAAACAAAAAGCGGTGCGAGTCCTCGAGGATTCACACCGCTTTTACGTTCTATACCTAATTCACATAGTTGTCGATTTACTTCAGTGGTTCGACTTCATACCCGGCCTGCTTCCAAGCCGTTGTGCCGCCCTCGATGAAGGCGACGTCGGTGAAACCCATCTGCTTGAGTATGTACGCGCCGAGTGCAGCTTGCCCGCCGGCTCCACAAGTCACCAATACAGGGCGATTCCGATCCGCCAGTCGATCATCACGAAGATTCTCTGGCAGCTCCAAATCCGCACGAATCGGCAGCATGCCGAGGGAAATGTTGACGCTGCTGGGGATGAGTCCACATGCGCCCGCATCCGTAGCATCTTGGACATCGATTACGAGTGTATTTGGGTTCGCTTGAATCTTCTCACGCGCCTCAGCAGACGTGACGGAAGGTACATTTTCACGTGCTTTTGTAACCATCTGCATAAATGTCAAAGCCATTTCATATTCCTCCTCCACATAGACTCTTTCCTAATTATAGAGCACTTCATTCCTCAACAAAACAACACTCGCTGGCCACAGCCGTGCAAAGCAAAATATCGAGTCCTGCGGCAACCCGTAAAAGGCTCCTAATTGAGTCGTTTCTTGTCGAATGATCGCGTTAAGTATTCGAAACATTGGAACAGGTTATCTCGTTCAAAGCGAGAATACAGTAATAGCTCATGAATACACATCTTGGAGGTCGTCATGATGAAAAAATGGAAACTGCCGCTGCTGGCAACACCGTTGACGTTAGGCTTGTTTGCAGCACAAGCGCCCGCAGCACTGGCAGATATATCAACTACATCTCCAGTAAACCCGCTCACAGTTGGGGCTCAAGATTTAGGACCAACAGACCCGAGTACGACTATCAACGCCACGGTCGTGTTGAAAATCCGCAATCCTCAAGGCCTGCAAAACTATATTAATCAAACAGTTGATCCGGCAAGTCCGAATTATCGAAAATACCTCACTGTCAACCAGTTTCGAAACCAGTATGCACCCAGTCAAAGCGCTATCAACCAAGTCATTCAATACCTGGCACAGTATGGTATTCAGGCCTCCGCTTACCAAGATGATCTTGTTATTCACGCAACCGGTACCGTTGACCAATTCCAAAAAGCCCTGAGCTTCCAAATGGATAACTATAAAAAGAACGGCAAGGCGTTCAGAGCACCGAAAAACCTTGAAAAAATCCCGCAGATCATCGCCGACACAGTCCTCGTTGTAACCGGGCTGGACAACTTCCCCTCCTTCCATCCGATGAGCACAAAAGTGAACACAACGGGTCCAGAAGCGCAAACCACGTCGGTGCAACCCCCCACCCCTGGAAAGGCCAGTGTGCCAGGTCAACTGACGGCAACGGATGCAGCGAACCTGTACGACGTGGCTCCACTGTACAAACAGGGGATAACCGGTAAGGGACAAACCATCGGGATCGCCACGTTAGCCAACTTCGTACCGCAAGATGCTTACGACTACTGGGATGCTATCGGCCTGAAATCCGCCAAGAACCGTATTTCCCAAGTTCATGTGGACGGCGGCGGAGACCTCAGTTCTGACGCGGGTTCTGGGGAAACGACCCTGGACGTGGAACAGTCCGGAGGGATCGCACCAGATGCCAACATCGTCGTGTACGACGCACCGAATACAGATGCCGGGTTCATGGACGTATTCTACAAAGCTGTATCCGACAACCTCGTAAACACACTGTCCGTCAGCTGGGGATCGCCTGAAGCTCTCTACATGGCGAACGGCCAGACCAACGAGGTACAGGCATTTGATCAAGCGTTTATGGAAGCCGCTGCCCAAGGCATTTCCACGTTCGCTGCGTCGGGAGACTCTGGCGCATACGATACCAACCGCGGCCTTCCATATCCCTACTTTTCAAAGGTGGTTGGCGCTGACGTACCTTCGTCTGACCCGTACATTACAGCTGCCGGTGGCACAACGCTGCCGACGACCCTTCAGATGAAACATGGTCCGGTATCAACGGGCAACCAAGAACGCGCTTGGACATGGGATTACTTCAGCGACTACCTGAGTCAAAATTATGGACCGTCCGCAATTTACGATCTCGGCTACTTCTCAGTGGGCGGCGGTGGCGCCGTCAGTTCCATATGGTCTCTCCCAAGTTATCAACGAGGTGTCGCAGGAACGACGACAACACCGAGTGGCCAGAGCCTCATGGATGAAACTCAAACACCGCCAGTCGACTATGTCGACCTGCCGAGTGGCTTCGCTGGCCGCAACACACCGGATGTTTCCATGAACGCCGACCCCGAAACAGGTTACTTGGTGTACTCGTCAACAGACGGTGGATGGATCGCGGAAGGCGGAACCAGTTTCGTGGCCCCGCAGTTGAACGGCATCACGGCGCTCATCAATCAATCCGTCGGCCAGTCCGTCGGGTTCCTCAACCCGCAGCTGTATGCACTCGAAAAAGGCGGTCACCCGTACGGAACAAACGCGCCGTTCAATGACATCACCGCTGGGGACAACTGGTACTACAACGCCACTTCCGGATATGACAATGCCACCGGTATCGGAACGCCAAACGTCGCGAATTTGGCTGCTGCCTTGAAAGGCAAACGCTAATCGCTAACTCAGAAACATCAAGAGAATATGAAAGAGGTCCGCAGAGATAGTCATCTCGCGGACCTCTTTCATTTAGAAGAATAATGTGTTCAACTTCAACTCGACGTCGTGCGGGAACGACGAATGGACAACCCGCTAAAGCTTACGGGACCAACAACTTGTGCCGTGGTTCCACTTGTCAGATTTTCAACCGTCAGCGTATAAGTGTGCGTACCAGAGACGTTTCTGTCGATAGCTTGGAAAGTAACGGTATAGTTCCTTTCCGAACCTGCTGATTCCACGCCTTGCCGAGTGTTGAAAATTTCGGTGCCGTTTCGGAAGATGCGGAACAAAAGTTGAGAAATGCCTGTTACCCCACGGACACCAACTGTTCCAATCAATTCCACCCGATTGCGACTCATGTTACTGCTACTTCCCGTATTCAACCGAATCCTCGCCAATCTTAGTCTCGTTGGTGAATGTGGAATGGTGGTCGCCCTAGACAAGTTGAATCGCCTGCGTGGCTGTTTCGCGTTGTAGTCAATGACTCTTGCCATCAAATAATCAACCTCCTGCTCTGGAATTACTGCATCATACGCATGTCTTGCCACAACGGAGGTGACAGACTCCTCCGGAAACTAGTGGATTTTATGGCGACAACCATTCCCGTCCGTCAACGAGAACAAGGAGAGCTGTCCAGGCCAGAATCTCGCCTGCGTGAACGTATTCGGAGGAAAGGAATTACTAATTCACCAGCTAGTTCGACGTGTAAATAAATAGAAAGGACTAAATCTGTATCACTGCGGGAATCATTGATGGATGGAAGCGACCAATGGAGGCGAGTTTCATCTATACGTATGACTGCATTATTGTTGGGGGCGGCATCTCAGGACTACAGGCAGCAGTTCAGCTTGGGCGATACCGCCACAATATTCTTGTCGTCGATTCAGACAGCGGTAGATCCACACTTTGTAAAGGCTACCACAATATCCTCGGCTGGCCTGATGGAATCGCCGGTCCGGAACTGCGGCGGATCGGACATGAGCAAGCAACTCAACTTGGCGTTACCTTTGAACAGGACGAGATCACGGATGTCAGTCAGAGTCGCGATGGTTTCGTATTGCAGGGAGTCAGTGGACAGTCATACTCGGGCAAGCGGCTCCTCCTCGCGACAGGGATCGTGGACAACATTCCCTCATTTCCAGGCATCGAAGCCTGTCTCGGCCTCAGCATCTATGTCTGCCCGGACTGTGATGGATATGAGATTACAGGCAAAAGGACAATTGTGTTCGGCGCAGGGGACGTTGGTGCAAACATGGCCCTTACGTTGTCTTACTGGTCGTCCGACATTATCTATATCGATCACGATGAACACGGTATCAGCGCTAAACTGCAGGACGCCTTAGCGCACAAGGACATTCCGTACATCCGCCAGCCAATCCGCGACATTGTCGCATCAGGTGGCTGCTTTCAAGGCGTTGTCCTTTCAAATGGTGAGGAGTTGACTGGTGAGCGTGGATTCATGGCGTTCGGTGGAAATGAAGTGAAGTCGTCACTGGCAAAACAATTAGGAGTAGACCTACACAAGAACCAACACATTCTCGTGGATCCGCGAACGAAAGAAACCAATGTCCGGTACGTTTGGGCTGCCGGGGACGTGGTTGCTCACTCTGAGCAAGTGACCATCGCGATGGGCGAAGGGTCTCAAGCTGCCATCTGGATCCACAAGAGCTTGATGTCGTAACCTCAGCGTACTAAAGAGAGCGGTTTGCCCTCGTTGCGCAAAACGTGTCTCATTCTACATAAGGGCCAAACACATGAATCGGCGCATGGTGTGGCTTTCCCGCAATCACAAGCGCACGAAAGCCTGTTTCCCCGCATAGTTCCAGGTCTCCTTCCGCACTTAACTCACCCATCTCGCCCACCTGTAGTCTCTCATTCTGAACCCGACACCCAGGCCCGTCTATCGGGTAAATAAAGGCCGTGGAATAATCATTCGGTATTGGAACGTGTGCGACAGCATCGTCGTCAAAGGAAACGTCGTAAAAGACCATCGACGTGTGAAGAGAGACTGGTGATCCGCTGCCGACGATGACTTTCATCTGACCGCCTGTAAAAGAAACGGTGGGAAGTTCATCACTTTGGACCGCATGAGACGAAGGTTGCGCCTGTTTCATACGCCGCGGCAGATTCACCCACAGTTGAATGCCGCGTGTCATCTCTCGCCCTACTGGCATCTCAGAGTGGTAAATATGTCTACCGGCCGTCATGCGGTGCACCCCGCCCGCCCTGATGACGCCAGTCCCACCCGTCGAATCCTCATGCTGCAGTGCTCCCTCTACAATGTAGGTGACTTTTTCAAAACCCATGTGCGGGTGTCGCGGAAAGCCACCGGGCAGGTGCACTGAAAAATCGTCGAGGAGTGCAAACGGATCGAGAGATGTCTGCTCCCACGTGGGAAAAGGCCTCCGCATAACGACGCCAGGGCGTTGTTCAAACGATTCCACGGGTATCTTATGAACAGTGCGTCGAATCTTATCTGTTTCTATAGAAGACATTTCTGTGTGCTCATTTGTCACGCTTATCATCCTTACGAGTGTCCTCCACCCCATTTTACCTGGAGCGACGAGAAGCACCAAGAAAAAGCCGCCACCAGTTTGGTGACGGCCTGCTTGCTGCCCACGGGCTGCGGTCCAGTATGAAATTAATGACCTGGGTCGACCCAGATGTATTGCATCGGATCGTACATAACGTTACTTGTGTAGAAGCCGTGTACCCACGATTGGACACTCCAGAAACCGTTCAACTGGTAAGTCGGTACCCAAACCGCATCGCGCATCGTCTGATTGATCACTTTCGCGTACAGCGTATCGCGTTGCGAAGCATCGGCCATATACTGCGCTTGGTTCAACCAACTGTCAACCTGCGGGTTGGAGTAGTTGGTCAAGTTGTTCTCAGGTGCCTGGTTCGAGTTGAACAGTGTGTTCAAGAAGTCAGATGCGTCCGGGAAGTCTTGGTTCCAAGCACTGTCCATGGATTGTGCATCACCTGACATGACCTTCGTCAGATAGTCTTTCCACGTCACCTCATGCAGATTTACAGTGATGCCGATGTTTTTCATCATGGCCTGGAATGCTTGGTCTTCCTTCTTGGAGACATCCAGGCTCTGGTTCCAGAAGTCAATGGTGAAACCATTTGGATAGCCGGCTTCCTTGAGAAGCTGTTTTGCCTTCGCCGGATCATACGTATACTTCGCGTCCGGATCCAAATTCTTGACATATCCCTCTAACGTTGTCGGCAACGGCTCAGCGTCAGGAACGACCGTACCATTGTTGATCTTGACGAATTGACTCCGATCAAAACCGTACGCAATAGCTTGACGAACCTTTACATTGCTGAGCGGATTTGGTTTTCCATTGATGGTTTTCTTCGTGTTGAGGCCAATATAGTAAATTGCATTCAAAGGTTCTGTCATGACAAGTTTTTTGTACTTCGGCGAGTTCATGATGGTTGGATAAGCGGAACTTGGCATCCCATCCCCGCCGATCAGCCACGGGCTCATGAACGCCGTTTGTCCTTGTTCCCAGTGCATGGCATCCAACTGAGAGTTGGCGTTCACATTAATCGTTACCTTATCCAAGTATGGCAGCTGGTTACCGCTCGAATCCTTCTGCCAGTAGTTCGGGTTCTTCACCAAAACGACTTGCGACTGCGAATTCTTTTGTAGTTCAAACGGGCCAGTCCCCATCGCTTGATCGGTATCAAACGCGGCATTCCCCACTTTATTCACAAACTTGGGATCAACTGCCGATAGGAAAGGCATAGCTAGGATCTTAATGAAGTACTGCTGTGGTTTATCCAGATTGATGACGAGCGTATGATCATCTGGCGTACTGACACCGCTGATGGACTTCGCTTTGCCATCATAAAAAGCTTGCGCACCCGTAATGTTCAGGAAGAAGTTGCTGCCAGGCGACGGCTTCGGTTGCATATTCTTGTTCAGCAGGCGCTCCAGTTCAAAGACAAAGTCCTCTGCTGTCATGGGGTCGCCGTTGGAGAACTTAACGCCCTGGCGCAAGTGGAACGTATATGTTTTTCCGTCAGATGATACGTCATAAGTTTGAGCCAAGTCACCGATGATTTTGTCCGTCCCTTTGTCGTACGTGACCAGTGACTCGTATATCTGCTCCCCTACTTCTGCGGAAACCGTGTCAAAAGCAATCGCTGGGTCCATGTCCGGAACCGCTTGTGTTACGTCAAGTGTGATGCTCCCGCCCTCGACTGGTTTCGAATTGCTTGTCGTCTGTCCGGTGCCACTTGGCGTAGACGTGTTCGATCCCGATGGCGACGTGCTGTTCGTTCCGCACCCGGCCAACAGTACCCCGATCATTCCTACAGAAGCAACTGTGGCCAATCCCTGTTTCCAATATTGCGACACTTATTTGTCCCCCGATCTCTCTCGTGCCTGATGGAACCGTTTTTCATTTGTTTGTTACGATTCGGTCCACCGAGCTTCAATACTTAAGTCTTGTTTAACTTTTAAGGATGTTTCGTATTATATATGTCATCTACTAATTATTCAACCACTTTTCTGAATGTTTAAATGTATTTGCTTTCCTTTCCAGTAGCAGTTTAGTGGACTCCTTCATTCATCCACGTTATTTCGGTACCCAAAATAATGCAAAATGGGAGTATGATAGAAGAAAACATCAGTGGGTGGCTTGGTTATGCTTCTGTGGCAACGAAATTTGCTCATTCTGTGGATAGGTTCCTTGATCACGTCGGCTAGTTTCTCCATGGTCGTTCCCTTTCTGTCTCTGTTTCTTCTGCAGATCGGCGTTCACCAACACGTGGAACTATGGTCCGGTTCGCTGTATAGCGTCGCTTTCCTCGCTGGCGCCATCGCATCACCGTTTTGGGGCTCGGTGGCGGATCGGTTCGGTCGGAAACCGATGATCGTTCGAGCGGGACTGGCACTCTTTGCAATCTACATTCTCACTGCGTTTGTGACCAATCCGTACGAATTGCTCATACTACGGATTTTACAAGGCTTGCTGTCTGGATATATTCCCGGAGCCATTGCGCTGGTTGGGACCAATACACCTGAGGACAAGGTCGGCTATGCTCTGTCCATGATTTCCGCAGCGACTGCGACGGGTGGTATCCTCGGTCCACTTCTGGGCGGTGCCATCGCACGAATGGCTTCGAATCGCATTGCGTTTGCAAGCGCAGGTGTCCTTGTTTTCCTATCGACCCTACTCATCATTTTCTGGGTTCACGAAGAAAAATTTGTCCCGGCCGCTCATCGCTCTTCTATTATCGAAACCTTCCGAGCGGCGAGCCACAACAAACCCCTCGTTGCAGCCCTCTTTCTTAATATGTTCACGGCCTTCTCCATCATGACAATCGAACCTGTCTTAACCCTGTACATTGCACAGATTGATCACTCAACGACAAACGCCTCTTTTATCGCCGGCGTTGTCTTTTCCATTTCAGGTATTGCAAGTGTCGTATTCGCGCCCGTATGGGGCAAAATGGCCGACAGAATCGGATTTCCCAAAGTGTTGTTAATTGGACTTATCGGTGGAGCGTTCCTTACCTTCATGCAGTTGCCTTTCCACAATGTATGGGCATTCTCCACTGTCCGCTTCATTTACGGCGCATTTTTCTGTGCAGTCTTTCCCGCCATCAACGGGCTCGTCGTCATGTCTACAGACCCGACATTCCGAGGCCGAGCGTTTGGCTTGAATCAGACTGCCAATCAAATTGGTAACATGCTGGGGCCAACTGTCGGCGGTCTCGTGGCCGAAGTGAGTTCCATTCACGGCGTGTTCTGGGCGACTGGTGGACTACTGGCCGCCGTGGCTGGCACAAGCTACATATCGATGCGCGGGAATTTATCGACGAGATCGACGGAACCACGTTCATCAGAATGAGCACATTTCCAGGGTTACGCTGGGTTCAAAGAAAATAGTGCCATAACCTGAAATCAGCTAGCAGGTTTTACCTATCCTCTCGCAGAATTTTGTGTCAGGGAGGGTGGTGTGGGATGAAGTACACGCTATTTACGCGTGCTGGAGACTCTGTTTTGCGTGTGGATGTTGTGGAAGCAGACCGTATTCCAGCCAAAGGTGAAGAAATGATCGCAGGGAACGAGGGATCGCCAAAGCCGTACCGCGTGATTAACATTTTTAGTTATCTGGATTCAAACTATTCAGTGCAGACTGTTGTGGAAGTCGAGCCCGTTCCACAAAGACGTGACCTAAGTCTACTGGAGCAGTATTTTAAGCGACTGGAGCCGTAATCTTACTAAGACGGTTTTTATGCCTCGCCTTCGGGGTTTCGGTGCCTGATTAGGGGCCCCGAAGATTTGACCACATGACAGGAATCAGCGCTTTATAGGACTTTCGAGAGTGGTTCAGATAAAAGGGGCTGTCCCAAGAGTCATGGAATGGACTTGGAGGGATAGCCACTTGTCGATGGGATATTCTAGTGTGCCAAGGTGAATCATCAACCCCGACTGGACGTAACCCTCGCCGTCGATGGTAAGACACCCAAGTCCTCTAACGCCGAAAATACCATCCGACTCAAATACTGATACCCAGTTGACGTTAAATGGATCCCGTCGTCGCTCAACATCGTTCGCCAAGTTGCAACTTGTCCATCATGTGCACGTACATCAATCCGGTCAATATGCAGATCATCAAGACATCCACGCAACGCCTTATCATACTGATTATGCCAATATTCAATTCCGCCACAGCGGGCAATCCAATGAGCGATTTGCTTGCCAAATCGAACGGAGAGATGGTGATAATAGCGAACTGGATCCAAAGGTAAGAGCGTCAATACAATTGGCTTGGCGCCAATACTATGCACACCCTTAACGATGTGCTTGAGGTTGCTCACATACCTGTCGAGTGGAACATATGGTACATGTTCCACATCAGGCGCTTCAGCCACCTCATTCCAACGAAAATCGCAGTCGTTGGCTCCTATTTCTATGAGCACAATGTCCGGATGCTCAGCAAACACATCCTTCTGCAGTCGATTCAGGAGTGAACCAGAATTATCATTAAATGCCCCGCAATTCTTTACTTCAACTCCGTCGTACGCTGCAGTTTGTAGTCGTGTCTGAAGAAGATTGGGATAATTGTCACGTACAATACGTAAACGGCCACGAATAAAGGATACACCTCTTGTGAGGCTATCACCTGCACAAACAATTCGCATGTATTCCGCAACTCTTTTCCTTTCAATTTATAGCTTACTATAAATAACTCAGTACATTATAATTGTACACCTTTTGACCAATTGATCCCAGGGCAAAATAACGAAGGAGCCCTCTCATCCAGGCTCCTTCGGGTCTAATGCTGAGTTCTTAAGTTTGCCTCTCAATTAGTTCTGAGAACGTCGTGGTCCACGTAACGTTCACCGTTCATTTCACTAATGACGTTAATTGCCACTTTCGCACCATCACCAGACGTAATGATGGTATGGACGCTGACACCAGCCACGGTTCCTGCCGCCCAGATCCCGTCAATATTCGTCCGGCCACTCGCGTCCACGTCGATGATCGTTTTGATGCGCGGCTCTGTAGCGGGCTTTGTTTTCAGTCCAATCTTCTCTGCCAAATCCGCCCAAAGACCTGTCGCAAAAATCACATGCTGCGCTTCAAAGTCTCCTGCATCTGTCTCAATTTTGAAGCCATTTGAGCCCTTCTGAATATCGTTTACCTTCGTTGATACGATCTCGGCACCAAAGTGTTGTGCCTGGTGCTTGCCTTTATCTACAAGCGCAGGACCGTCAATGCTGTCGATTCCATAATGGTTCTGCACCCACGCACGCCGCGTTATACTCTGATCGTTATCAAATACAACAGTTCGTTTGCCCGCCTTCGCTGTGAAAATGGCTGCACTGGCTCCAGCAGGACCTGCACCAATAATGGCTACATCGTACATTAGAAATTCCTCCTCACTCTTATTCTTTACCACGCTACATGCAGTTGCAGTCTACCAACGGTATTCCACGTATCAAGCAAGGTTCAAACGCGCTATACTAGGCCATCACCTGCCTCTATGCTTGTCTTTCGCTTGTTGACGAGCGATCGCGCGTTTACGCTCTTTGAATTCTTCTCGCATTTGACGTGTAAATTCACGCCGCTCCTTTTTCCGGTTTTCATACTCTAACTTGATAGCATCCTGAGCCTTGGTTGATATTCCTTTTTGCTGAATCTCCCGTGAAATCTGTCTAGCCATGCGCTTTGGGTTAACCTTTGCTGCAACTGTCCTGTTGCTGACCACTTCTTGCGATAGACCGCTAATAAAGTTCAAAAGAAACCGATTAACAAAGTCCAGAATGTCTTGATCATTTGGTTCCGCCCCAAAAACGTACCGTCCGGCTTATAACTTCCCGTTTTGAACGACCTCAACAACGCCTACCCAAAATTGTCCATCGCGATAAATTGTAAGTTTCACATCAACAACCCCTCAATGTTCTAAGGAACGACGGACATCCCGAGGGGGAAGGATACGACACCACAAACGCGATGCATCCGGACTACCAACCGGACCGTGTTTTTACGCTCCCGTAATGACTTGCACAATTCTAATATATCACGCAAACAAAAAATTCTTAGCAGACGCAATAAAGCGGCGAACTGGAAAGGAGCGTGAACGTTACATGCCATGACGGAGTGCAACATCACCACATAAGAAGGACTCTTACCATTGTTAAGTCCTTAATTTGGATAACCCTACCGTACAGTAGTGAATACTGTGAATTCACTACTTAAAGGACTATTGCTCACTCAGCTTCATCTAGACCAAAATGCTGTGTGAAGCGTAATAGATATCCATCTGGATCGAGTACAAGTAGTTCCCTATGACGTAAGATTCTGTCACCCTTACGGTACGCGTTCACTTTAGGTCCAATTCTTATAGGGTGATTGTTACGATTAAGCGATTCAACCACGTCGTCTAATGAATCAACTTGAATAGAGAAGTTAATTCCTCGACCGCATGGGTATTCTAACGTACCAGTCTCCCAATATCCGTTCTGTTGCTCAATCATTAGCTGGCTACCTTGAAAGTTCAAAAAAGCGAATAGATGTTCTGGTCGTTGATATTCAATCGCAAATAACAAAACATCTGTATAAAACGACAGGCTTCGCTCGAAATTGGACACACTCAACTCAGGAATTAATCGATTAAAAATCAATCGAAAGCACCTCGTTCTTAAACTTTTCTCCCTCCATGCTAAACTACAACATGACAGAAGGGACGAATACTCAGACAAGAGATCCACCAAGAGACTTCTTATAATCACAAACTCGCCGTTGACACACCCACATTCCGTGATTATAGTGTACTACAATACATGGATAATAAAGGTTATCAGCGAAGAAGAAAGACGCGCCATTATCGTTTCCTGTGAACCAGAGAAGAATCGCCACCGGCTGAAAGCGATTCTCGCAGATGATAAAGGACACCACTTTCTAAGCTGTCTCGAGGAAGCGTGAGCTGAAACGGGACCGGGGCGTACGTTATACGTGATGAGGATGCCGTGTTACTTTCATTTATATCGGCATTGAATTCTGGGTGGAACCACGAGAACAGCGTTCTCGTCCCTTTTGGGACGGGGACGTTTTTATTTTGTTTCAACACCGTACAAGGAGTGGAATGACATGGCCGAAGTACAAGCTGAGGTTCAAGTTAAGCTAAAGGACGGTTCAATACGGAGTTATCCTCTTGGTACTCGCATCCTTGAAGTTGCTTCGTCCATCAGCGCTGGTCTAGCACGTGAAGCAGTGGCGGCGAAAATGAATGGACAAATCGTCGATCTCTCAAGACAACTGAATAGTAGCGTAGACCTCGAACTCCTTACGCTCAAAGACTCGGAGGGTGTAGATGTCATGCGCCATACCTGTGCACATGTCATGGCCCAGGCAGTCGCACGCATTTTCCCTGGAACGAAGTTCGCCATTGGACCCGTGATCGACAACGGGTTTTACTATGACTTTTCCGATCACGTTTTTAAGCCTGAGGACCTACCCAAGATTGAACAAGAGATGAATAAAATTGTCAAAGAAGACTATCCCATCAGCCGTGAGGTCCTGTCGCGCGAGGCAGCGCTAAAGTTGTTCTCAGGGCGGCAGGATCGGTTTAAAGTGGAGCTCATTCACGATCTGCCGGATTCGGCGACCATCACTGTGTACCGGCAGGGCGAATTTGTTGACCTGTGCCGTGGGCCGCATTTGCCGTCGACTGGACGTATTAAAACTTTCAAACTGATGTCCATCGCCGGTGCCTACTGGCGGGGAGATTCAAGTCGGGAGCAGCTCACACGCCTGTACGCCATTGCCTTCGCGAAAAAATCCGATCTCGACGACCATCTGCGTTTCCTGGAGGAAGCAAAGCGACGCGATCATCGCCGGTTGGGCCGCGAACTCGAGCTGTTTATGTTCTCAGAAGACGCACCGGGCATGCCTATCTTTCTTCAAAGTGGCATTCACATCCGAAACGAACTGGAGAACTTCGAGCGGTCTCTTCAATCTGTGCACGGTTACAGCGAGGTCAAGACACCAGTAATCCTGAACAGACGGCTGTGGGAGCAATCAGGTCACTGGTTTCATTACATGGACAACATGTATACCACGCAGGTGGATGAGAATGAATTCGCACTCAAACCGATGAACTGCCCAGGCCACATGCTCATCTATAAGAACAAACAGCATTCGTACCGGGAACTTCCCATTCGCATCGCCGAATACGGTCATGTCCACCGACATGAACTGAGTGGATCGCTCGGAGGGATGATGCGTGTTCGCTCCTTTACGCAGGACGACGCTCATCTCTTCTGTCGACCGGATCAGATTGAAAGTGAGCTAAAGGAGGTGCTCGATCTCATCGATCGCATTTACAGCGTGTTTGGTTTTTCGTACCGGATCGAGCTGTCGACACGTCCAGAAGACTCAATGGGTTCTGATGAATTGTGGAGTCAGGCAGAGCGTGCGCTGCAAAAAGTCCTCGACGAATCTCGCATAGAGTACCGAATCAACCCCGGCGACGGGGCGTTCTACGGGCCCAAAATTGACTTTCACATCCAAGACGCGATCGGCCGGATGTGGCAGTGCGCTACTGTGCAACTCGACTTTCAGCTTCCAGAGCGCTTTGAATTGGAGTATATCGGGGAAGACAACCAGCGACTGCGTCCGGTGGTCATTCACCGAGCGATTTTTGGATCGATTGACCGCTTTATCGGGATTCTCACCGAACACTTCGCGGGCGCATTTCCATGCTGGCTTGCACCTGTCCAAGTGCGTATTGCATCTGTATCGGAAGACTTTGTGCTATACGCGAAAGAGATTTTGTCTGGGCTACAGTCCGCCGGCTTTCGTGTCGACCTGGATGATCGCTCAGAGAAGATAGGATACAAGATCCGCGAAGCGCAACTTAAGAAGGTTCCATACACCCTTGTCATAGGAGCAAAAGAACAATCCAGCCGAACGGTCAGTGTGCGGAAATACGGCCAAGGTGACCTTGGCGGAATGATGCTCGAGACGTTTACTGACATGTTGCGGGAAGAAGTGGATAGCAAAGTTTTACTGGCGGAGATTGCACCGCACGTTTAATGCTCAGTTGATAAGGCGTTCTTGCAGTGCGCGAAAGTTATATACTTGAGGAATTGTAAGCAGGTTGCATTGATTGCACTTGCACTTGGGCACCCCCATTCATACGAAATGGGGGTTGTTTGTGGCTCCCAATGGTTTGACATGACCGGACAACACTTAGTCGTTAGTTAACGGAAAGCGAAACAACACTTCCACATTCTCATCACTCATGTACCAGTCGTTTGCAACAAACTCCAAGTCGGTAATTTCACTCGTTCCAAAGTCGAGGTCTTTATTCCGCTTCAAGAATCGAAGAAACTCTGTTGGGCGGTTCAGCACAGGATTTTGAAAGCGGAGACACGTCATATGAGCCGTGTGTGTCTTAAACCGTGCATCCAAAGTGCTTTTAACACCGGATGTTCGAAAATTTTCTCGGATATTTTGTCGTAGGTCTTGTAAGGCTGACCCCACAATTTATCATAAGTCGCTTGAATTTCAGTCGTGTTAATGGGAATCACCGCCTTGCTCTTACATATATCGCACCAGAATCTCGTTGGACAACCTCACTGTGTCGTTAACCTATCAAGTCCCGACAGAAAAGTAGAAATCAATCGTTGGTAACTTTCATCATGCTCCAAAGGGATGCCAAATGCACCAGCCCCTTCAAGCGTTGCGAACCCGTGACCTATGGCACGAAAGGCTCTGACGACATGAATCGCATCATCGGATTTCAACTGGTAAGGCTTCAGCACGGTTAAAACCGTATCAATTATTGCTTTTGATGCGGATTCGACTTCGAGATCGTCTGGTGCAGGTGCGCGCAATGTGGATTCGTAAACCCCCGGTCGCTCCTTGGCGAATGCCCGATAGGCGTGCAGCATGGAGGCAATTGCGTCATGACCCGCTTTGCCGATCGCGGCTCTTTGCATGCATCTATCCAATTCATGCAAGCCAAGAAGCGATAATTCACGCTTGAGCCCATCTAAACCTTCAATGTGATTGTAAAGAGACGGAGTTCGCACGCCAAGACGGTCAGCAACGAGGGACAACGTCAACTTGTCCAGTCCGATTTCATCCGCTAGCTCCCCCGCAGCATTCACGATGATCATCTTATTCAGCCCTGGCCTCGAAGCCATATTACATCGATCTCCTCAAGTTTCGTTCTCCCCGCTCAATTGCGCGATCTATTGCATCCAGCGGATCGTTCAAGACACGCCCGTGCCCAACAGCAAGCTGCGTGGGTCGCAAAGCACGTAAACGCTTGGCACTCTCCAAGGCTGTTGACTTATGCCATGTGGCTAAGGCCGGAAATGGAAACAATGGACGAAGTGTGCCGGATACAGCGATACCCCCGTGTGTCTGAAATGCATCTCCCGCAATGAGCGTGCCATCTCGCTCATCAAGAAATGCAACATGACCCGGAGTATGCCCAGGACACGAAATGACCTGCAAACTTCCAATTCGGTCTCCGTCTTTGAGAAAGTGCGTAGGCTTTGTCTGACAAGTTTTTATGTCACCTTTGATTTTCGCCTGTGATTCACCAGCATCAAGGCTGGTATCACCAGAGAGTAACCGGCTGTCTCGCTCCGAGATCATGATCTCTGCTGTAGGCAAAGCTCTACGCAGCTGATCTAAAGCGCCAACATGGTCCCCGTGGCCGTGGGTCAGTAGAATTCGCGAGATAGAAAGTCCCAAAGACCCAGCAGCTTGTTGAATTGCATTCGCACTTGAGGGAAACGCTGTGTCAATCAAAGTGGCGCCGTCATCTTCCTTTACAAGATAACAATTCACCGGGAATACACCGGGAAAAAACGTGATTTGGATACATTGACCGAATGTCGTCAACCGCACAGCGTCTCACCTGCCCATTTAAAGTAACTAATACAAATAAACATTAAACTAATACTGTTAGTTTTTCAAGAGGTGAACAATCATTTACGCACAAACGCAATGACGGAACAGTAGGACAAAAATATAGGAAACGTGTCCTGAGCGTGAAAACGAAGTGATATACCGAGAAGTAAAGGGTATCCGGATTTTGTGGTGGAACGAAAATGTAAGCCTTGCCCTGTAGTGTGTAATAAAATTCATCATACCGGTTGTTTAAACAGTTTTCTGAAGGGAGCTTTTTAAACTAACGCACCAGTCAGTTCAATGAGAAAAATCATAAAAAAGCACCCCGGATTTGGAGTGTTTTTATAGCCCATCATTTTTACTGTGGTGAATTTTATTTCGTTCTTCTTGGAATCTCTGTGGTCTGATAGAAGCTAATTTGTTTGTCGTGTATTTCATTCAAAGCAATGGTTACATTCCTACTTGTTTCAACGTTCGATAGCCGTTTGGCACCTGCTTGTAACTGGCGTGCCCTCATAGCAGCCATGATCACAATGGAGAATTTACTACCGAACATGTCGGTCAATGAATCAATTGAGGGATATAACATTCGATTTCGCCTCCCGTATCATACGCTAATTCGTCGTACTGTACAGGTTGCGATCCTGAACATTCAGTATATCATATTGACCTCGTACCACAATTCAAAACGTTTGCCCATTTTCGTGCAGGTTCCACAATCAATTCGGTTTCCACTGGTCAAAAATCTTCTGCACCCCTTATTCAGTCTTGCGCATTCGCACCCTACCGTGAAAATGGCATAAAAAAGTTCCCGTGATCTCCTCCAGTTCACTGTTGGTGATTTCAGGAAGCTGGTTGAACTGTGACTGTCAAACCAAGTTTCTCCAACGAATGCAAGTGACGACGAATAACTCGTTCTCGGTTCCTCTCCTCGTGGTACGTTGGCCCAAGGTCCTCGTATTCCGTCTGATTAACCAGCATGTGGTATATGATGATTAACATGTAGTGACCGACCGCCACGGCTGCTCTCTTGGATCCTCGGCGCGCAGCAATCCGATGATACCTAGCGGACAGATAGGTGTTCTTCGTTCTGGCGGCACCACGAGCGGCTTCGATTAACGCTTCTCGTAACCAAGGATCTCCCTTGCGGGTCTTGCCACTTCGTCGTTTACCCGCACTTTCATTGTTGCCCGGACACATCCCCGCCCAGGACGCCAAGTGGTGCGCACTTGGAAACCGGCTCATGTCGGTACCAATCTCCGCCAGTATGAGTTCCGCCGTCCGCTTGCCAATTCCAGGTATCGTCTGGATTCGCCGGAGATCTTCGTCAATAGGGCGCATCCGCTGCTCGATTTCAGCACTCACTTCCTCGATCAACTCATCAAGGTGATCGATGTGCCGAAGCTGGACAGCAAGCATCATCTGTTGATGCGGACGCACAACCCCATGCAATGCACGTTTCAGTTCTGCGGTCTTGTTGCGTAGGCGCCCCTTCACGAGCTCCTTGAGCCGTGATTCATCAATTTGGCCACCAATGAGTTCAGTGAGGATGGCTCGACCCGATACACCAACCACATCACTTGCCACCGATGCCAACTTGATATTTGCTCCTTCAAGGACTTTCTGGAGGCGGTTGACTTCATTGGCACGTTCCCGGATGAGAGACTTTCGGTACCGGACGAGTTCCCGCAGTTCACGCTGATTTCGGTCAGGGATATAGCTCCCCTTGAGCAGACCATGGCGTAGCAGGTCCGCTATCCACTCAGCGTCCCGGACATCCGTCTTTCGGCCAGGAACCTGTTTGATATGCTGGGCATTAACGACCAACGCTTCGAGATCCTTGTCTTCGAGAAGGTTGAAGATCGGCTTCCAAAAGACACCCGTACTTTCCATCGCCACATGCGTGCATCCGTGACCGAGAATCCACTCTATTAGGGACTCCAGGTCATCGGTCATCGTTCCGAACGTCTGAACCTCCTCGTATCATAGTTCTTGAAGTTCTTATTCGTTGAATTTCCAGTAGGTCCGGAACTGCTGGAGCTTCACATCAGAATTTCCAGAGCCGGCTTCTGATTTCGATCTCAATGAGTCATCGTTCATTTGAATGAATCGTGGGTCTGAGGGAGCTTCCCCATCCACCATTGGTTCTTGCTGTGTCGTGCCACCCCGGATGGGGAAGCTACCCGACATTCATGTTTTATTGAATTTGGAGTGCCATTTTGTCGGTACTTCGTTTCTTTGTCATGCGCTCTTTGACAACTACATCACTGCCACATCTGGTTGGAGGAGGCTCCAACCAGATGTCGCTACCTGTACCCGACCTGCCTGTGGGACAATGGGGTCAGCAAGTTTTTCTCGGGAGATTTCTTTTCCTCCTTGCGGACCTTTCGGTACTGCTGTTTTAAGCCTGATACCCAGGATCCACCGCCCAATCTTTAACCGCTGGTTGCACCTCCGTCTTTGGATGGGGCGTAGTGGCCCGTAAATTGACATCCCGACGGATGAGTGCTGATGACGAGGCTGAGGTAGGTGGTTCCCACGGGCACCCAGGTCCGGGACTGACTTGACTTTACCATCCTGAATGGAGGTGAATTGATTGTCTAAACTGCATGTTGGTATTGACGTGAGCTTGCGTTCCCACCATGTTCAATTGATGGATGGGAGCGGACAAGACTTGGCTTCGTTTAACGTCGACAATAACCAGCCGGGCGCAGACACGCTCATTCGCAGGGTATTAGAGACTACCGTAGCCAAGCAAATGGATTCGGTCGTCATTGGCATGGAGGCAACTTCCAATCTCGGATGGCATCTAGCACATTACCTACAGCAGCAATTCGACGGGTATCGCCCCAACTTAGATACCCACATTCACGTTCTAAATGCTCGTAAAGTGGCTCGTTTTAAGAAGGGATATGACACCCTTCCAAAAACGACCGCATCGATGCCTGGGTGATTGCAGACCATCTGCGGTTTGGTCGTCTCCCTCAAGCCATGACAGACTCTGTTCAATTTGAAGCATTGCAACGCCTAACCCGTACTCGGTTTCATTTGGTTCAAAGCATCACTCGAGACAAGACGTATTTCTTGAACCAACTCTTTTTGAAGTTCAGTGGACTTCGCCAGGACAATCCGTTCTCCGATTCTTTTGGAACGACTTCTCTCGCTGTGATTCAAGAGCTAGAGCCTGAGCAAGTGGCGCAAATGCCGTTACAGGAACTCGTTGACTTCCTTGTTGATAAGAGTCGGAACAAGTTTGAGAATCCAGAAGAGACTGCAAAAGAATTGCAAAAGGTTGCACGCAATTCCGTTCGCTTAGACAAGGTTATGAAAGACCCTGTCAACCTGTCGTTGTCCGTCACGCTCAGTGTGATCCAACACATGGAGTCTGAGGTGAAGAAACTCGACAAAGCCATTGCCAGGCTGATGAAGGCAATTCCAAATACGTTAGAGAGCGTCCAAGGCATTGGCCCAGTGTACGCTGCTGGCCTGATTGCCGAGATTGGTGACATACAGCGATTCAAGAACCACAGTGCTTTAGCCAAGTATGCAGGCTTGGTATGGAACCAGTACCAATCTGGCGAATACGAGGCGGATGAAACGTCTCGTATGCATACCGGCAATAAGTATCTGAGATATTACCTGATCCAAGCCGCAGACAAGGTCCGCAGGTATGATTCTGAGTACGTAGCGTTTTACCAAAAGAAATCCAATGAAGCATTGAAACACAAGCACAAAAGAGCACTCGTCCTGACTGCACGAAAATTGGTACGCTTGGTGTTCACACTACTGACCACCAACCAGCTGTACACACCCCCGGAGAGGAGGAGGTAGCTTCATCTCAGCCGAACCGGAATTTCCAGTTATGAGCCCCTACTGCTGAACTGAAAATTCGGTATACAAGGGGGTCTTGTTAAGTGCACTCTTCTTCACCCCAAATTGCAAGACTTTACCTAATCCATTTCCAATCCAAATCGATTACCCACTTGACTTCTTACCGCTGGGCTTAGTCTCCGGTGTGATAACACATCCAACGACCTTCTTCTTGTGGACATCCAGTCCGCAGCATCGCTCGTGTACAACCTGCATAATGCTGCCACTCCCCACTGAAAGAAGTACAGCCACGTGGCGACCGATGCGATAGGAATTCTACCGTACGTGCTTCCCGACAGCGGGAGCGACAAATCGTGGTGCTCCAGGTCGCCAACTCCGTCTTATGCACGGACTCGTAGTACCAGGGGGCGACGAGCTCCGTGTGGCTGTCTAGCGACATAGTAGATCACTGATACACATTTTCATAGATTGTGGTGCCGCCTGCCGCCATGGGGGTCTTATGTGCAATAGCAAATGATACTTATCTCTTAATATTTTTAGGAGACGTAAACGTATAGATAAAATCAATCCGAGGCAATCATGATGTTTAATCTACTCGCGCTAGCTAGCTCAAGGGGTGGCATTAATTGCGTTCCGGAATCCCCTAGATTGCGAGCGGTAAACGATGACAGCTTGGCGTTAACGCGCTTTGACGGTATTTAAAAGACATACGGTTCAGTATGCTGTACAAATGTGTAAGAACAGATTAATATTTCGACTATACGCATCGGAAAAATAGTTTTAAGTCAGATTTAAGAAGAGGGGATTTACATTGAAACCACGTCCGAAGATTGCACGGAACATCACGGAGTTAATTGGCTCAACACCATTACTGCGCCTTAACCACATCAGTAACGACACCGGAGCCGAGGTTCTTGCAAAGGTGGAGTACTTCAATCCACTAGGCAGCGTAAAGGATCGAATCGGTTTTGCCATGATTGATTCTGCTGAGAAGAACGGTTTGATTCGTCCTGGTGCCACCACCATTATTGAACCGACAAGTGGCAACACAGGGATCGCACTGGCATTTGTTTCTGCTGCTAAGGGCTATCGCTGCATCTTGTGCATGCCGGACACTATGAGCGTTGAACGACGCAATCTGATGAAGGCGCTGGGGGCCGAACTAGTCCTTACAGAAGGGGCGAAAGGGATGAAAGGGGCCATAGCCAAAGCCCAAGAACTGAAGAAGGAAATAGCTGACTCGTTTATTCCTCAGCAGTTTGAAAACCCGGCAAATCCAGAAATCCATCGCAACACAACGGCACTCGAAATTTGGGAGGACACCGATGGCAAAGTTGACATCTTTGTCAGCGGTATCGGCACCGGCGGAACCATTACCGGCGTTGGAGAGGTTCTCAAGGCCCGCAAGGAATCCGTACACATAGTGGCCGTTGAACCTGAGGATTCTCCAGTGCTATCCGGTGGAACTCCCGGCCCACATAAGATTCAAGGTATTGGTGCCGGATTTGTACCGGAAGTGTTAAACACAAACGTTTACGGTGAAGTGATCCGTGTTACCAATGACGAGGCTTTTGAATCGGCAAGATCCATTGCGAGATCAGAAGGACTCCTCGTTGGCATCTCCTCGGGAGCAGCCATACATGCCGCTAAGATCATCGCTAGCCGTCCTGAGAACAAGGGTAAGACGATTGTTGTGCTTCTTCCTGATACTGGTGAACGTTATCTCTCTACCCCCTGTTCCAATTTGAATAAGGGCTGGAGCGACTCAATAGAGCGCCCCGAGGATTCACCTGATGCTACAGCGTAAGTAACATCGGCGCGTACAAAGGGTATAGTTTCCCATCAGGGCCCGGTTCTTAAATGACACCGGGCCTTTTGACGGACAAATCTCTTGTGCATATAGAGACATTGAACAGGTAACGACATTCTGCATTAAGGCCAATACTATCCTGAAAATAATTGAGCGATGACCAGGGTAAAACGACATACTGAAATAAGCCCACCACAAGATGGGTTTTAAAAGGAACTCTGTGATGTCTGGAGATCATTTATGCAACAGGTTTTACGGTGACCTCCAACCCGAGTGATTGCAACTTCCGGATCGCCTGCTTTACGACTGCGTCTTTCTTGCGTGCTTCGTAATATGTTGGGCCGAGTTCAATATAAGGCTGACGTCGCTGTAACACGTAATACACGATGGTTAAGATGCTGTGGGCCACTGCAACTGCTGCACGGTTTTTGCCTCTTCGAGCTGCAATTCGATGGTACTGGGCAGAGAGATAAGTCTGCTTCGTTCTCGCCGCTGCGCGTGCTGCTTCCACCAGCGCTGCTCTGAGTTTTTGATTCCCTTTGCGTGTTTTCCCCGACTTTCGTTTCCCGGCGCTTTCATTGTTCCCTGGAGCCAGTCCTGCCCAAGAGCATAAATGGGCAGCAGACGGAAATTGGGTCATGTCTGTCCCAATTTCAGCCAGAATTTGTTCTGCTGTTCGTCGACCGACACCGGGGATGGTGTCCACTAGCTCCAGGTCTTCTTCAAAAGGGAGCATGCGCTCCTTGACTTCTTCATCCAGCCGGGCAATCTCTTCATCCAAGTAATCGATGTGACGTAATTGGGCTGCCAGCATCATTCGTTGGTGGGAGCCCATAAGCCCATTCAGTGCCTTGTGCAAATCGGCCTTCTTCGCCTTCATCCGGCCTTTGGCTAACCCTAACAATACCTCCGGGTCTTCTTCTCCGTGGATCATTGCTTCCAACATCGCCCGCCCAGATTTGCCAAGTGTATTGCTGGCCACTGCAGAAAGCTTGATGTTGGCACCTTCCAACACCTTTTGAACCCGATTCACCTCTCTTGCCCGCTCGTCAATGAGACTTCGGCGGTAGCGAATGAGTTCTCGTAGTTCCCGTTGTTCACGGTTGGGGATGTAACTGGCTTGCAACAGCCCGTGGCGGAGCAATCCGGCGATCCATTCGGCATCCTTCACATCGGTCTTACGGCCCGGAACGTTCTTCATGTGCTTGGCGTTCACCACAAGCACTTGACAGTCCGCCGACTCCAGAAGGTTGTAGATTGGCTTCCAGAATGAAGCTGTGCTTTCCATAGCAACATGCGTGCATTCATGTTGTCCTAACCAGTCAACCATCTCCAGGAGATCCTCCGTCATCGTGGAGAACGTGCGAATCTCCTTGGCCTCCGGCGTCAGCACACAGGCGACCACCGTCTTCTTGTGCACATCGAGGCCGCAACAACGTTCGTATACGACATCCATGCCAATCCTTCCTGATGGACTGGTAATATTGAAGGGCTGGTGCAACGACCATAACGGATCATTCTATCCTGCGTGCTTCTCCGAGGAGGAGAGCGACATTCTGTGGTGCACCTGGTCGTCGTAGTCAGTCTAATCAGCGGGCTCGAGGCACCAAGGAGTGACGACCTGCCTTCGCCAGCCACCAAAAAATCATTCAACACAAAGGCATTTTCATCCTTCTGCTGGTGCCGCCCCGGCGGCATGGGAGTCTAATCTATGTGTACAAACGAAGCTACAGTTCACAGCGATTCTGGATCAGGCGTTTCCCGAGTACAGGGGCGTATTTGGTGACCTCTACTCGAAGGTCTCCTTATATGTATTGCGGGAGTTTCCGACAGCAGAATCCGTTCTCGCAGTCACACAAAATGAGCTGGCAAGTCGAGTCGATGCATTATGTCCAAGCCGTTCATCAAAATGGGCATCTGGAAAAGCTGAGGAAATCATCGCAGCAGCTACCCAGAATCCATTTTACGGGGCTCGATTGCAAAGCCACATCTTCAGTTTGAGGATGTACATCGAGATCATCCTTCAATACCAAGAGCACCTATCCACACTTGAGAATGAGATAGATGCTCTCGCTGAAACATTTGAAGAGTGGAGAGTTGTTCAATCCACCCCCGGTGTTGGAGAGAAAATCGCCGCCACGATTATCTCGGAAATTGGGGAGATTGATCGGTTTAATCACCCAAAGAACCTTGTTGCTTTTGCTGGTGTCGATCCAAGTGTATTCGCATCAGGCAAGTTCATAGCGAGCGTCAATCGAATCACGAAACGAGGCTCCAACAGGCTCCGACACACGCTTTACGTTGCCGTACTCTGTGGGTTGAGAAAGTCAGGTTGCAAGAGACTCAAGGCGTTCTACGACAGAAAACGCGAAGAGGGCAAACCTCACAAACTTGCCGTCGTAGCGTGTATTAACAAAATGATTCACTGGATTTATGCAATACTGAAGCACAACAAAACATTCCTAGACTTGGCATAGTGACCAGTAACGTCACGTAAAGAGAAAAACCTTCCAACTCATCTGGAGGGTTATTCAAAAGCGGCGCACACAAATTGATTCATTTCTCGGATAACAAAGACGGTGTACGCATTGACCCTCAATGTGTACACCGTATCTCGATGGAGAAGTGGTTTATGAACGATTCCTCAAATTCACGAGAACATCATCGAGTAGAAAGTTATTTTCTAGCGTTGCTTCTTCCACCTCGACGATTCTTCGATCTTGATAGTAGTTTGCTCTTGTGAATGGGTCTCCCGCAAGTAATCCTTCTGCTTCTTCCTGTGAGTCGGCTTTCAGAATCATGATTGCAGTTCCGTCTTTACCGGGACCGCAAAAGGGTAATTTGCCCTGTCGTTTGAGTTCTCCCAAATACGAGACATGCCCCTGTATGAGTTCGTCCGTCATCAAATGCCTTTGCTTATTTGACAAATGAACGATAAATTGTCTGTTCATTCCGCTGCCTCCTGTAACATTCGGTTCAAATTCTCAACTTGTTCTTTTAACTGTGCGAACTCTCCATTCAACACGGTGTTCAGTGCCTTGTCTGCCTCTACCAGCAGTGGGTACGCCTTATCGCATGCCTCCTTTCCCGCATCAGTCAAACTGACCAATGTCTCTCTCCTATTACTGGGGTTGAGAACTCGGTTGACCAACCCGCTACGTTCCATTCTGGACAAAAGTGTAGTGACGGTTGGACGCTCCAGCTCAAGTAGATGGCTGATTTCGCTCGGATTTGCGTATTCCTTGTCACGCAGTACGCCAAGCACGTAAACAGAGGAGGGAGTTAGCCCAAGCGGCTTGAGGTAATTCCCATACCATGCAAATACTTTCTTACGTGCCTGTGTCAACTGGAACGCCAAACAGTTTGTATAAATCTCTTTATGATCCATGATTCGTATACTAACAATTAGTATACGAATAGTCAATGAGAGCACCCTGATCTGGAATCCTTGAACGGTCTATGCCGAGATTTTACCTACGTTGGACACACTCAAGTTGTAGTAACAATCAGCGTGGCAAAGCAAATCGGGATCACGCTCACCAGTCTCATGTGACACGTAAAAGATGCTCCCAATGTCTTGACCTTTCAGAATTGGCTCGTTGCATAACGCACAAGTCCCTTGCGGTACGGAGGATTTATAACGAACATTTTTATTGTCAATGCACGACATAGCGAGGAAACGACGTTCCCACGTACCAGCGGCAATATCACGGGTCGTATCGACATAAGCAAACCACGTCATATAGTTGTCCAGGTATTTTGTGGAGACACCTTTGAAACGTTCCATCCATCCCTTCAAACGGCTGTGGTAGGCATTCACACTTTGGATGTGGTAAATACCTCTTGAATGCTCACCTTTGTTCTGATTGAGAACCACGTGTTTAATGCCAGCGTTTTTGCAGACGGTTTTGTACCCACGGAAAGCATCAGTACACAACACCGTGTCTGAACCGATTGCAGGCAATAACTGACGAGAAATTTCTTCTGTTTTCATGCTTGGCATGACCAATGACACCGTACGAGCGGTCCGGTCACGCAATACCAGTACAGGCACTTGCTCCTTACTGCGCCCTCGTTTGTGGGCTTCCTTTCCGTGCCTTCGTGGGTAACGCCCAAATACTTTGAAGAACGCTTCTCTTCGTGCATCGGGGTCCATCTTGTTCTTAAAATGACTTCCTTTGTATGACTTGCGGAAGAAAGTCTCGTCCGCTTCAACAATTCCGTTCAGTGTGATCGTAAGATCGGTTCTGGTCCGAAGGGACGCCAGAATTCGATGACGCCATTCAAACGCTGTTGAAACCGCAATCCCAAGTTCCTTGGCGATACGACGACAGGAATATCCGTCACGCATACACCTTGCCACCTCGTCCCACATATTTGCGGGCTTCTTCACATATGCAAGAGGTGTACCCGTCAAATCGGTAAATGTGCGACCACAGGACTTACATTTGTATCGTTGACGATCACTCGTTTTGCTGAACTTTCCGTAGCGTACGGTAGATTTACCTTTACATCTCGGGCACACCATCCCGCTTTTGAAGTGGGCTTCTCGCAAGTGCCGAATGTTCATGGCAATACCTTCCCTCTGGTTTTATGCCTCGATTCTACGTTCCTCCCAACATTTTGGTCAAAATATACACAATTAAACCGAACAGAGCCTTAAGCTAACATACAAAAGCATCTATTTTCACTGGCAATATTGACAAGCTATTAGCTGGTTTTGTTCAATAACCACACTACTAGACGAATGAGAACTGTCCGTACTACGAGGATTGCCAGGTTGCTCTTTGTCAGAGAACTACTTGCGCACTCCTGGCCGGGTAGCAAGGGCACCTTGCGGTGCCCTTGCCCCCTCAGAACCGTGCGTGACAGTTTCCCGTCACACGGCTCAAGCCACCTTCACCAGTTGTCTCTGCAACCCACTGCGGGGAATGCGACTTCTCGCATGCTCTTTCGAGTGTGACCCGTTGACTCGTCTCTTGGACGGATAATTGGGTTCATAACAGGTCACGCCATTCACCGTGTGCTACGAGATTTCCAGCTAGATGACCCTGGGCAAGTCAGCACGCTTTCGCGTTAGGACAATTGGTGTTGCCACCGTCCCTATCCACCCCATTACAGGATGGCATTCGCTTTTTGCCCACTCCTCTACCCCCTGGGGATTCGGCATCGCTTGCACTTTGCTTACTGTTCGGCTATTCCAACAGACCCCATCGGGCTTACCTTGTTTCATCGATAACCCATTAACCAAGTGTTTAGGTGCCCCGACTCCCGCGATAGCGCTTGGAACTGCGAATCAGCAATCTGGGAGTGCTGATCCCGACTACTTGCCTTTTGGCTCAAGCGTGTCAGAGTGTTTCGCTTGTCTTGCATAACGCGGTTTATAAGGGGTTCACTTTCGTTCACCATGCACCTGTAACCTAGCTCCGGTTCGAATCACCCTATCGAACTCGGCTACATTGTCTCGTGAGCTAGCGCAAGACAGCGTTACCGCCATCCCACGTCACGGTAGGTTCGCGCCCGCAGTTCTGGGCGGGTGGATTCACACCACATGATTATCGACAACTTACAAGTCGCAACTCAGATGTACAACAACAAAAGTGTTTATAAATAGAACATCCCTAATCGCTTGAACGCCGAATAACCGGTCCAATAAAAGGTTAATATCATACAGATAAATCCTTAGGAGTGTACAATCGATGGAAAACATGATGGCTGTGAGCGGCTCTGGCTCGCAATCCGGAACGACTCAAAAAACACTTGGCCAGTATTTGTTCGATTGCCTGAAGCTGGAGGGCATTACTGAAATTTTTGGTGTCCCCGGAGACTATAATTTTACACTGCTAGATACGCTGGAACGGTATAACGGCATCCGGTTTATCAATGGACGGAACGAACTGAACTCGGGCTATGCGGCGGATGGCTACGCAAGAATCAAAGGCATAGCCGCTCTTATTACGACCTTTGGAGTAGGGGAACTCAGTGCCTGCAATGCAATAGCTGGTGCCAACAGCGAGAATGTGCCGATGATTCACATTGTGGGGGCTCCTCCTGAGAAGGATCAAACGGAGCACAAGCTGATGCACCACACTCTAATGGACGGAAATTTTAATGTCTTTCGAACCGTGTATGAGCAGATTACGGCTTATACCGCAGTGCTCACGCCGGAAAACGCCGAGATTGTAATTCCGACCGCGATTCGCATTGCGAAGGAAAAGAAAAAGCCGGTATACCTGGTTGTAGCCGATGATTTAGTGACCAAGCCGATCAACATCCGGAAAGAGCCGGAACCGACACGTCCAACGTCCAACCTGAAAACCCTTCAGGCAGCAGCAGATCATGTCCGCCAACTACTGGAGCGTGCCCACCGCCCGGTTATTCTAGTCGACCTCAAAACGATGCGTTTCGGCCTTCAGACAGCGGTTCGCCAGCTGGCCGACGCCATGAACGTTCCTGTTGTGACGATGATGTCAGGAAAGGGAGCATTCGACGAGACCCATCCCAACTATATCGGAATGTATGAAGGAGCTTTTGGTAGTTCCTTAGTTCAAAAGACGGTAGAAAATGCTGACTGTGTCATTGCGGTCGGCATGGTATGGTCAGACATTAACACCGCAACGTTCACCGCAAAGCTAAATCCGCTGGTAACGGTTAATATTCAACCGGACATGGTCAAGGTCGCTGAAGCGGAATATTCGAATGTATTGGCAGCCGACATGCTGCTTGCGGTACAGAAATTGGGGTACAGGGGCCAAGGAGTGCGGGGAAATGTGTCATTCCCGTACGACCAAATCACCGGCAGTGTTGACCAACCGCTGAATGCGGCCGATTATTATCCCCGTTTTCAGCAGATGCTGAAAGAGGGCGATATTGTCATCGCCGAGACCGGATCGTTCTACTATGGGATGGCGCAGGTCAGACTGCCGCGCAATGTAACATATATTGCGCAAGGAGGCTGGCAGTCAATCGGATACGCCACACCCTCAGCGTACGGTGCTAGTATCGCCGCACCAGACCGTCGGGTACTGCTTTTTACGGGGGACGGCTCCCTGCAGCTCGCAGCCCAGGAAATCAGCTCCATGCTCTATTATGGCTGTAAGCCCATTATCTTGGTTTTGAACAACGATGGTTATACCATCGAGAAATATTTGAATGTCAAAACAGAGATAAAGGATCAGCGATATAACCAAATCCCGCGCTGGTCTTACACCAAGCTCGCTGAAGTATTTGGAGGCGATGCGTTTACCATGACAGTCCGGACGAATGGAGAGCTTGATCGAGCTTTAACCCAAGCTGAGAAGGAACATGCCGGAAGACTCTGCATCATTGAAATGATCGCCAGCGATCCGATGGACGCACCCGAGTATATGGTCCGGATGCGCAGTTATATGGAGAAGCAGCAAAGTCAGAAATAGTCCCCGATTGACAAGGGTGTTCCTGATATGATCTTTCAGGGGCATCCTTTTTTTGCGTTTGCAAATTAATTTAGTCATTGTCTCCAAAGTATGTAAGCAATCCGCGCCAGAACTAGATATATAATGATCTAAAAAATATGGGACTGTCTAAACGGTCTATAATAGCCTTGGGCAGTCGTTTTTCTACAACTAACATAAAGGAGTTTCAATAAAAACCTCATTTAGTTATGATAAGGTTCTCCGAGTTCAAACCTCAAATGAATGTCATGACGTAAGCCTGGAAACTTATGTTCAATATATTGAAAGCAACTGGCCCTTCACTCGCCCCCTCAATTACCTGAAGAATTTGGGATGTTCTTATGGGACGAACCTGCCCTTAGGTTCAATAACCACTTTACAGGTTTGGTGAATTGTTATACAGACAAAACACAGCAAGCAGCCCCGTTATGATCGATGCGGTTGTTCTGAGTATAGTACTTTATTTGTCGGTACACGACCTTGTTTTCAGTACATAACTCTATTTTCCGCGATCACTTTACAAATTGCCACCAAGGTAGTATGCTGTCATTGTAACTGAATACGTTTTCAGAAAACGTATTCAGTTTATCGAGGTGATAGACATATGGTGACGATAAAAGACATCGCAAACACTGCAGGAACTTCACTCTCAACCGTTTCCCGAGTGCTAAACGGAATCGCGATCCGAGATAAGACACTCGCAGAAAAAATCCATAAAATTGCGGAGCAGATGAACTATCAACCCAATGAGGCAGGGCGAAACCTGCGAATGGGCTCGGACGACGACTTCGGACCCGTGCTAGAAATTCGCTCTAGACAAGACGTGAACGTGAAGCGACTCATTGCGGCGGAAGCTGCGAAAATGGTCACGGCTCGCGATGTTGTCGTATTAGATTCCGGATCAACTGTCGCTCAGATGGCCTTTCATTTACCGGCAGATGTGCTGGTCTATACAAACTCACTGGCCGTTGTGCAGCCAGCAGCCAAACGTGGTGTGCACGTTCACCTGGCGCCTGGATTGTATGTACCCGCCATGGGAGCTGTTTTTGGACAGGAAACTGAGGACTATTTTAGGAGACACAAATCAAGCATCTACTTCTTGTCATCGGCCCGTGTCGATGTCCGGACAGGGCTCTTCAACCTGAATGCGACGACGTATAACGTGAAACGCGTGGCGCTGGAGCATGCAAGCAGGAAAGTCCTCATGGTTCACCACGAGAAGTTTTGTGATGCGGGCTTGGACACTTTTGCACCATTATCGTCGGTTGACATGATCATCACTGACTTTGTCCCTGATATCTTCCGTGACCCGGTGTCTCAGTCAGGCGTTGAGGTCATTGAAATAGGAGGACAACAGTAAAAGACACCCACACGGAGAAAGGGGTGGTACAGGATGACAAAAGGACAGCGTATTTACGTGATCGCAGACGACTTAACAGGCGCCGCCGATGCAGCAAACTACTTTCGTACAGGGTCACACCAGGTGAGAGTGAGCTTCCGTTCCGACTCACCGTGGGTGTTTTCTCTAGGCTCAAACATCGTCCAGGTGTTCGATTCGGAGAGCCGAGCGTTGGATGAAGACACGGCGCGACAAATCGTCATGAACGCAGGAGAGCAGCTCCGAACGTCGCCAAATGTTCCCTTTCTGGTGTACAAGAAAATCGATTCGACTCTTCGGGGACATGTTGGGAGCGAGATCGAAGCATTTTTGAAATCTCTCCACCGGCGTGTTGCTGTCTTGGCACCGACATTTCCCGCAAATGGCCGAATTGTTCAAAACGGTACGCTTTACGTCAATGGATCGCCCGTGAGCCAGACAGATTTCGCGAACGACCCTCGCAACCCGGTGACCCAAGACAGAGTGGCTGATCTCGTTCGCCAAACAACAACCCTGCCCGTCATTGAGTTGACTGAGGATGTTCTGGCTCGAGGAATCGACGTCGTGGCCGAATTCATCGAGGGTGCTGCGCACAAAGAGGCCATTATCGTGGCAGACTCGACAACAAACGAGGAACTCGCGGTGATTGCAAAGGCAATTGCATACAATTCATCGGTTCTTCCCTGTGGCTCAGCTGGCTTAGCAAAACAGTTGGCCGCCTGCTGGCTAAATGATGCATCTGAAAGTGAATCAAACCTCTTACCGCAACAAATGCCATCGTGTGAACATGTTTTGGTTGCCGTTGGCAGCGCCAATCCGGTGGCACATCGACAGTTGGAGCACGTCACCCGGACCTATCAATCGTCCATTGTTGAACTACAACCCTTGCTGCTCGCAAAGCAAAATACGCACGCAATAGAACTTCAGCGCGGAAGTGATGAACTCGTTCATTGCAGTGATCAGCCAGTTGCAGGGGTCACGCTTGCTCCAGCTAGGGCAATGAGAGATTCCGCTTTACCTGGTAGCTTCGAAAGTGACTTAGCGTATGCCGTCAATCAATGGACGGAAAGTATGTCGGATCGGAACGCCATCGGATTTGTGGCCACTGGCGGAGACACCGCTTTGGCATTGTGTGAGGCTCTGAATGCGGCGGCGATTTGGCCAGAAGGTGAAGTGATAGCTGGAATCCCGTGGAGTTGGATCGAGACGAGCCACGGAAAAATCCCGCTGGTATCCAAGGCAGGCGGTTTTGGAGCCATGAGTGCGTTAACAGAGGCTGCCGGCTTTTTACTGAACAAGTGCCCAGTTTGATAACCGAATGGAGATGTTCAACATGTCAAAGCCAACAATTGCAATGACCATGGGCGATCCCGCGGGCATCGGCCCAGAAATCTCTCTGCTCACTGCCGTCAGTCGAGAGGTAAACGAGAGAGTAAACACATTCATCATCGGTGACAAAGGACGACTCGAAGAAGCGCTCGCTGTCCTGAAGCGTGCTGGTAAGGTAACGAATGAGCCGCATATTCGCTCAATCGCCAGCGTAGCGCAGGCGAAGTTCGAACCTGGGATTGTCAACGTCATGGACCTGGGCAACGTGCCCAAAAGTTTGCCGTGGGGCGAATTGAGTGCTACGGCTGGGCAATGTGCGTTCGACTACATCGAGCGAGCGGTAAAACTGGCCGTAGACCACACCATTGACGCCATTTGTACAGCACCTTTAAACAAAGAAGCTTGGAAAATGGCTGGCATCAAGTACCCTGGCCACACGGAAGCCCTCGCTGCTTTGTCGGGATCGCCGAGCTCGGCCATGATGCTCGTCAACAAAGGGCTACGTGTCGTTCATGTCACGACGCATGTCAGTCTCAAACAGGCCATTGAAATGGCAACCAAGGACCGCATTCTTGGGCGTATCCGTCTCACTGCTGAGTCCCTCTTGAGATATGGCGTGCAAAATCCCAGAATTGCTGTCGCAGGCCTCAACCCTCATGCGGGCGAAAGCGGCTTGTTCGGTGACGAGGAAGAAAAAGAGATTATCCCAGCCATCCAGCAAGCTCAATCAGAAGGTTTCGCCGTAACCGGGCCACTGCCGCCTGACTCGGTATACTCGAGAGCGGCTAACGGTCAATTCGACGCAGTTATTGCCATGTACCATGACCAAGGGCATATCGCCATCAAGATGCTGGGCTTCGATACAGGCATCAACGTGACGCTGGGCCTGCCGATTTTGCGAACCTCCGTCGATCACGGCACAGCCTTCGACATCGCCGGCAAAGGAATCGCTCGGGAGCAAAGCATGATCGAATCCATTCTTGTCGCAGCGGACTTTCTCAAAGGAACGAATCACTGAGCACGATCCGGCGCGGACACGGAAACCAGTTCGCGCCACCCCTGATTTTTCGACATCTATGAAAGCGCTTTTCGATTGCGTTTACATCACTGAGTCAGACAGAAGGAGAGGGTTTCAGTGCGTATCAAACGAACGATTGATAAAATTCCAGGTGGGATGATGATTGTTCCACTTCTCATCGGAGCGATTGTCCGAACCGCTTTCCCACACCTTGCCGACGGCACGGTGTTCAAAAGTTCGTTCACTGGCGGATTGCTAACCTGCGCGCCCGCACTGCTGGCGGCGTTTTATATCTGCCTCGGTTCGACGATTGAATTTAAAGCTGCAGGTTATATCATGAAAAAAGGTATCTCCCTGTGGCTCGGAAAGATTGTACTCGCTGCGGTGATATGTCTCATCATCAAGGCGGTGGTTCCCGATCAAAACCACATGTTTCTCGGCCTGTCTGCCCTCGCCATCGTCGCGGCGTTCTCCGACACGAACGGCGGGCTGTATATGGCCTTGATGGGTCAGTTCGGCAAAAAAGCAGAAGATGTCGCGGCGTATTCCATTATGTCGCTTGAATCTGGTCCGTTCTTCACCATGCTCATTCTCGGTGTCGTAGGACTTGCATCATTTCCGGTCATGGCTTTTGTGTACGCGGTATTGCCTTTGATTATCGGCATGATACTGGGTAATCTGGACATCGACATGCGTAAGTTCCTCAGCCAAGGACAGAGTGTGTTAATCCCCCTGTTTGCCCTTGCACTTGGTTTTGGGATTAATTTAAAGAACGTGATTTCTGCAGGCGCTTCGGGATTAATTCTTGGACTGGCAGTTGTCGTCATCACGGGTATCGTTCTAGTCCTGATCGATCGCGTCACTGGTGGCACAGGTCTGGGCGGCATGGCTGCCGCCTCCACAGCTGGTAATGCTTCTGCCGTTCCGGTAGCTGTCGCTGCAGTCTTTTCTGGCTATAGAGCAATCGCGGCTACAGCCATGGTTCAAGTCGCAGCGGCCGTCATTGTCACCTCAATCCTAGTACCCATTCTCACAGCGTGGATGGCAAGGCGTGCGGAACGAAAGGCACATGAAGCGATGAAGGCCCCAATTCACATGTGACTGTTTCGTCCTCAGTGGCTCCCGAGGAGCGTGATCGAGAATGAGCGACTCGGGTGGCCTTTTTCCAATCCAAAAAACCGTAATCTATATGAGGCGGGCTGTGAATAAAATAGGATTTACCGCTCCCTATGTCGAAAAGGTGTGTCTGCACTACGAGAGATGGGGTCGATCACGATGTTAAACTTTGCCGCGGTGAATATGGAACGCCTCGTCATTCACAGGGTTGGGAACAAAGCAAACGAGGAGGAGTTGCTATGTTCCAACGCGATCGTCAAAATTGATGACGAGCAAGTTCAACAATTGCTGTTTAAGTATCTCCTGCAACCTTTTCGGAAGAATGAAAATATCAACCGATTCTCCCACAGTACGGATATTCGTTTTAACGAAATCTATATGTATATCACTCAAGTCTTTCAGGATCCAAACACATTTCTGGAACAGTCTAAAAACATCGCTCGGCACTTATATGAGAATTCAACTCACCCCAGAATTAAGGGTGGGGAGTTCTATATGGCGTACTTGCATAACGTGGAGGACGGCGACATTATAACAGATGCCATCGGTCTGTTTCGCACCGAGAACAAGGAAACGTACCTAAAGGTGGTGGAAAGAAGCGACGCGTTTAACGTCGTGTCTGACAGTGGAATTAACATCAAGGCTCTGGACAAAGGTTGCCTAGTGCTCAACACCAACGCTGAGCAAGGATACAAGGTGTATGTCGTAGATTCACACAGCAAGGCTGCGAACGAAGCTCGCTATTGGAAGGATGACTTTCTACGCATAGAGCCCGCACGCCCAGAGGATGCCATCACGAGAGATTACATTGAGATGGTTGGGCAATTTGTGACGGACGAGATCGTAGACGAAAACAAAATTAAACCCGTAGAGCTGCGATCACGAACACTCCAGTTCTTCGAAGACAATCCCAAGTTTGAAATGTCTAGATTCGAGGAAGAAGTGCTCCAAGAACCCACCTACATTGAATCTTTTCGGGCGTATAGCGGGCAGTACCAAGAAGAACACGCCATGGAGCCACCCACAGAGTTTCAGATCTCCCCGTCTTCTGTAAAATCCGCCAAGCGCCGTATGAAAAGTGTCATCAAGCTGGATAAATTAGTGGACATCTATGTTCGATCGCATGATCCACAGGACCTAAAACACATTGAACGCGGACACGATTCGGCAAAGAACATGAATTACTACAAAATCTATTTCACGGATGAAAATTAACATTACATATGCCGGTTTAATAGACGACGATGAGTCGCTCTTTTGGCATTTGCTATGTGATGGATGCGCTGCGACCGGACGGAATCGTGTCCGGTCGATTTCGCTGAGCAATTTGGGCATCACCGAGACTTAGCACACACACTTCCAACACCATCAATTCTTCCTTGTATATTCTAAAATTTCGTACTACTATATGTGCTGACAACTCGAAAGGACTGGTAATTCTGAAAACGTTGGAAGCGATAAGTCGATTTGTTGGGAGTACGTTTGCGTACTGGGTGCTATTGTTTGCAATTGTGGCATTCATAGCACCGCATGATTTCGTATGGATCGGAAAATATACGGTTGAACTTTTGGGTGTCGTCATGTTTGGCATGGGTTTAACCTTGTCTCCAGCCGACTTCAAAGAAGTTTTCCGCAGGCCTAAGGATGTGGCTATCGGGGTGGTTAGCCATTTCGTCGTCATGCCCTTACTGGCATTTTTGATCTGTTTGGCATTGCGATTACCATCTGACATTGCTGTGGGCGTTATTTTAGTGGGAAGTTGCCCCAGTGGTACATCATCCAATGTCATGACATTTCTGGCGCGGGGCGATGTCTCCCTCGCTGTTTCCATCGCGTCAGTATCCACCATTCTGGCCCCCATTGTTACGCCAGCGTTGATTCTGTTGTTCGCAAGCAAGTGGGTGGCGGTAAACCCAGTTTCTCTCTTCTGGCAAATTGTTCAGGTGATCATTATTCCAATTATCATTGGCCTAATCGTGAAATCCATATTTCGAGGCACAGCAAAAACGACCAGTAAAATTTTGCCCCTAGTTTCAGCCATAGCAATCGTCGCAATTGTTGCCGGAGTCGTAAGTGGGAGTCATAAACAAATTGCCGCTACTGGCCTACTGATATTTCTGGCTGTCGTTTTACACAACGTATGCGGTTTTGCCCTGGGTTATTTATTGGCTAAGATCACCGGGATGGAGCTTCCGAAACGTGCGGCTGTTTCATTGGAAGTGGGTATGCAAAATTCAGCTTTGGGCGTGGCCATCGCAAAGGCCCATTTTACACCTATAGCAGCTGTACCAAGCGCAATTTTCAGTGTCTGGCACAATATTTCTGGTGCCATTCTTGCGAGCATATACAGAGGAATGAACCAGAGAAGACAAGAACGGGCGGGGCACGCGGATTCATCCGGCACGCTTGACGTTTAAGTTACAAATTTGTGGTGGTCACCCTGCGGCTAACCGATGTTCAACCCAACAAGGCCAAACAAACACCGGGGCGAATTAGAGACCCCGGTGTTTGTTTGGCCTGAGGGCGCGCACATACTCTATTTTAGCGCCGCCTACGTACGAACTTCACGAAGTTTCCTCTACTAACCGAGTAACCAACCTCTCCTTCTTGCCATGTAATGTCCCTTCGACTGCCAATCAGTCAAGTTACCACTTTCCCTCGCATATACTTCATTGTTTATCAAAACTAACAGTTGCAGTTAGGTGATACTAACTGTAGAATGTAGCCATGAATCATGACCTATTTAGTCAAGATTAGCACAAATACAGTCTTGACTGTTTATCAATTAACGAAGGAGGATACATAGTTGCAGATGAAACTGATTCGACCCAAACATCTGTTTCTGACCATAGCCGCAATGATTGTTGTTGGCGCCCTGGTCTGGCAAGGGGTTACAGCCGGAGGAAGTCCTGATCCGACCAGAAGCAACGTAGGTCACGGGGCCGCCATTGTGGATACGGGAATATTGGTATTTAGAGAAGGATTAGAAACGATTCTCGTCCTCTCCGCCATCACTGCAAGCTTGGTGAGAACTCGTCAATCTTACTGGAAGCCTATTTCGGGGGCGCAGGCCTCGCATTTGCGGCTACGCTTGTTACCTGGTTTGTCGTTGTAGGAATTATCTCTCTTGTCGGTCAGACAGCACCTGAGCTGTCAATTCAAGCAGCCACTGGCCTGCTTGCCATTATCGTGTTGTTGGTGGTGATGAACTGGTTCTTTCATCGAATTTACTGGACCGGCTGGATTTCCATGCACAACCGTAAAAAACGCGAAATCATTGATACGTTGGAGTCACCAGCTGATCAGACTGGTTTGGATACTGCGAAGTCGATAGCGTATAAAGGGCTCGTTGTTCTTGGATTCACATCCGTATACCGAGAGGGATTCGAAGTCGTCCTATTTTTACAGAGCACTCGGATGCAATTGGGATCGGGTGTGGTTGTAACTGGAGCCGCAATTGGGTTGGTGTTGACACTCCTGGTCGCTGTCCTTGCTTTCATTGCACATAGGCGGCTTCCGTACAAAAAGATGCTCGTTCTCACTGGTGTTATGTTAGGTATGGTTCTCCTGGTCATGGTGGGAGAACAAATTCAAGAGATGCAGTTGGCTGGTTGGATGCCGACCACCACGATCCCGGTTCACATTCCCGATTGGATGGGGCTATGGTTCTGCCTGTTCAACAACGTTCAATCTATTGTCGCGCAAATCGTTGCAGCCTTGTTCGTAGTCGGTTCCTACTTTGGTGCCCAATATGTACGCGTTTGGAAACCGCGGCGAAGACAGTCAGCAAAGACAGCGTGATCCGCTCCCGTTTGAGACGTATACCTGCGGGCCGACATTCTGGTCACCACCCCAGAATGTCGGCCTGTTCGTTACCCAACTGTGCGAAACAACACATGTGCACGCCGATGGCGCCCCTGCGCATCACAATGCACACGCTTCAATTTCAAATCCGAGGTCCTGAATCATCTGCCAGTCCGCGTCGGGCAGTTGACCAGCCGTTGTCAAATAGTCTCCGACAAAAATGGAATTTGCCGCATACAAACCAAGTGGCTGGAGTGAACCAAGGTTGACCTCGCGTCCGCCCGCGATGCGAATTTCTTTCGTTGGATTGACAAAGCGCATCATATCCAGGATTTTCAAGCACGTATTTGGCGTTAACTCTCTATGTCCGGCAAGAGGCGTGTCATCGATGGGATTCAAAAAATTGCAGGGGATTGAATCCGCATCGAGTTTCTTCAGAGAGAATGCCATGTCAACACGGCCTTCGTCCGTCTCGCCCATACCAAAAATAACTCCTGAGCAAGGAGACATACCAGCGCATTTCACTCGCTCTATGGTTTCCACTCGATCATCGTACGTGTGCGTTGTACAAATACGCTCATAGTTTTCCTGACTTGTGTTCAAATTGTGATTGTAGCGATGGACACCCGCTTCTGTGAGTACTTTAGCGTGCTCTGGAGTCAGAAAGCCTAGGCAACAGCAAATTTTCAAACTACTCGTTTTACGAATTTCCTTTACAGCGTCCGCAACCTGTTCAATCTCGCGGTTAGACGGCCTCCTGCCGGACATGACAATACAATACGTGCCGGCCATGCGCCGTTGTGCTTCCTCTGCCCCAGCTAGAATGGTCTCTTTACTGAGAAGAGGATACTTGTCTATCGGTGCTTCTGAGACGATAGATTGCGAACAATACGAACAGTTCTCCGGACATAACCCCGATTTCGCGTTCAAAATCATGTTCAATTTAACTCGTCGACCAAAATACTTCTTTCTATCCTGAAAATAATTGAGCGATGACCAGGGTAAAACGACATACTGAAATAAGCCCACCACAAGATGGGTTTTAAAAGGAACTCTGTGATGTCTGGAGATCATTTATGCAACAGGTTTTACGGTGACCTCCAACCCGAGTGATTGCAACTTCCGGATCGCCTGCTTTACGACTGCGTCTTTCTTGCGTGCTTCGTAATATGTTGGGCCGAGTTCAATATAAGGCTGACGTCGCTGTAACACGTAATACACGATGGTTAAGATGCTGTGGGCCACTGCAACTGCTGCACGGTTTTTGCCTCTTCGAGCTGCAATTCGATGGTACTGGGCAGAGAGATAAGTCTGCTTCGTTCTCGCCGCTGCGCGTGCTGCTTCCACCAGCGCTGCTCTGAGTTTTTGATTCCCTTTGCGTGTTTTCCCCGACTTTCGTTTCCCGGCGCTTTCATTGTTCCCTGGAGCCAGTCCTGCCCAAGAGCATAAATGGGCAGCAGACGGAAATTGGGTCATGTCTGTCCCAATTTCAGCCAGAATTTGTTCTGCTGTTCGTCGACCGACACCGGGGATGGTGTCCACTAGCTCCAGGTCTTCTTCAAAAGGGAGCATGCGCTCCTTGACTTCTTCATCCAGCCGGGCAATCTCTTCATCCAAGTAATCGATGTGACGTAATTGGGCTGCCAGCATCATTCGTTGGTGGGAGCCCATAAGCCCATTCAGTGCCTTGTGCAAATCGGCCTTCTTCGCCTTCATCCGGCCTTTGGCTAACCCTGACAATACCTCCGGGTCTTCTTCTCCGTGGATCATTGCTTCCAACATCGCCCGCCCAGATTTGCCAAGTGTATTGCTGGCCACTGCAGAAAGCTTGATGTTGGCACCTTCCAACACCTTTTGAACCCGATTCACCTCTCTTGCCCGCTCGTCAATGAGACTTCGGCGGTAGCGAATGAGTTCTCGTAGTTCCCGTTGTTCACGGTTGGGGATGTAACTGGCTTGCAACAGCCCGTGGCGGAGCAATCCGGCGATCCATTCGGCATCCTTCACATCGGTCTTACGGCCCGGAACGTTCTTCATGTGCTTGGCGTTCACCACAAGCACTTGACAGTCCGCCGACTCCAGAAGGTTGTAGATTGGCTTCCAGAATGAAGCTGTGCTTTCCATAGCAACATGCGTGCATTCATGTTGTCCTAACCAGTCAACCATCTCCAGGAGATCCTCCGTCATCGTGGAGAACGTGCGAATCTCCTTGGCCTCCGGCGTCAGCACACAGGCGACCACCGTCTTCTTGTGCACATCGAGGCCGCAACAACGTTCGTATACGACATCCATGCCAATCCTTCCTGATGGACTGGTAATATTGAAGGGCTGGTGCAACGACCATAACGGATCATTCTATCCTGCGTGCTTCTCCGAGGAGGAGAGCGACATTCTGTGGTGCACCTGGTCGTCGTAGTCAGTCTAATCAGCGGGCTCGAGGCACCAAGGAGTGACGACCTGCCTTCGCCAGCCACCAAAAAATCATTCAACACAAAGGCATTTTCATCCTTCTGCTGGTGCCGCCCCGGCGGCATGGGAGTCTAATAGTAAATGCCCCGTGTAGCAGTTCAAGTATGTTCTCGTCGGACTCCCGTAACATCGACATCGCATCGTCTCTAGTGACTTCATATCCTTCACAAACTTTGTCGGCCAAATCGGCCCAATCCCGAATCGCAGCGATTTGAGACACATGGATCCCTCCTATATTGTTAACCAACATTATATCACTGGTTAACAATCCGGGAGGCTCAAAAAACCACGGATAGTCTTACAGAGATCCACCTTAAAAACAGTTATTCTCACACGACGATGTATACCCAGCCCATTCATGTAATGAAATGTGGGCTTTTCCGCCACAGTCCGGGCATTGAAAAGTAGCTTCGATTTGGTTCTCATCTGTCATCGTGGCTAGGGCCCGTTCTTCCGCCTCAACAATGAGACGTGAACGTTCTTCCGGAGTCATCTCCCCACCTCCATCCGCTTTCAGTCGAACCAGTACCATACATATTCATGTCCGATAGATAATACCTTCCCTAATCACAATGAAAAAATTCACAATTGATAGGTATTGCTCGATCTCCGAGTCATGTAATAACTGTAAGACCATCTCTTTAAGCATTGGACGATCCGTCAAATTTAGCGTATGGGAAATTGTCACAACTTGCAAAATGCCGGAATTGATCTATGATAAGAGAAAGAGGCAGTTGCAGTATCTCCTTTCTTCCTCTTCTGAATTCAATGTCCATACATATTCCTCGATAGCTCAGCGGTAGAGCATCCGGCTGTTAACCGGAGGGTCGTAGGTTCGAATCCTACTCGGGGAGCCAATCTTACTTCCCACTTTCGCTAATGCTTGTTCCTTTTTTACCGTGACAACTTCAGGTCTGAATAGCTGTCATATCGTCGAATCTCGTTTAAAACGTCCAACTTTCCCCATCCACCGTAGGCAGTAGGCGTATCATGATCAAATAGGGAGATCCCGGACTCTGAATTTTCCCGTCAAAATTTAATAGACTTGCACCTATCCGCAACTGGTCGGGCTATGCTTGTTCCAAAGCAACACAGTTGTCAGGGGGCGATGGCATGGCTAAATCCGATTGTATGTTGGCAATTGTATGGCTTCTACGATCACGAGGCCGTATGACAGCGAAGGAGCTAGCGGAAACCCTCGAAAGTAGCGTGCGCTCTGTCTATCGGTACGTTGACTCTCTATGTGCAAGTGGTGTGCCTATCGAAGCGGAATCAGGACGTGAAGGTGGGTACCGGTTACCAATCTCTTATGAAAGCGCGCCCCTGTTCTTTACTGCGGAAGAAAGAACTGCGTTAGCACATTCCGCTGTGTTCGCGCAAAAGGCTGGATACCCATTTACCGCCGAACTGACTGGCGCCCTTCGTAAAATCGAGTACTACAGTACGCCAGCACAACTGGAAGACGTAGCTCTTCACTCAAATGGCCTGCACGTGATGGCCACCGTAGACCATAGTACCTACAAAAATACACTTGCTGACTTGGAGCGAGCGATAGCGAACGGTATAACCGTGCAAATCACATACCGTAAAGCAAAGGGACAGACCCATGTTGTGCGAGAAGTTGATCCGTACGGTCTCGTACACTGGCGGGATCGCTGGTACGTCGTTGGATACTGCCACCTTCGTGTTGAGGTTCGGAATTTTCGCGTGGATCGTATCAGTGAATATTTCGAAACGTCCTTCAACTTCACACGCCCCGAAGGTTTTTCGGCGTCCGATTTCTTCGCCGCCAAGCAAATCAATGCGACGACAACCGCGGATAAACTCGACCGTGTGTTACCCTGGTGGGCGACAACGATGCCATCGATGATCTGTCAAAACATTGGTTCATGGGTCCACGTTTGGTGTCGCAATCATCGAATGAAGCACTGTTTTTAGTAGAGGACGAAGCACTCTTCTCATATCTCCCCCACCTTCTTCTTCCATTCGGACGATCCGTGCGAATCATTGAACCATTATCCCTGAAACGGCGCATGGTCGAGTTGCTCTTGGAACTAGTTGACCATTTTGGCGATGTTCACTGACCGTAGCTGTCAGTGAACACATGTTATCGTTTGAGGAGAAGGAGGCGAGTGGCTCATGGAATTTGACTGGAAGACGTGGTTTATCGATGTATGGGAGGACAACCGGCGTCTGACGAACAACGTGGCCCGTACACTTGTGGCAGCCGAGGCGATGGACAAGGTACTTGTTGAAGGTATGCGACCGTTTCGAGAGCTACTGCTGGAAATCTTGGGTATGGAGCGATGGAATGTCCGCGGTTTGGCCTACGACCAGTGGGAATATGAAGCTCCACCGGAAGTCTTGCGTACCGCTCCTGTCGCCGAAGTATTGGATTATGGCACGATTGTTCGTGAAGAGACGAGACAATTGTGGCCAAACATTCCCTTCGCCGAATTCGTCAAAATGCGGCCGTCTCCCGCACCGTTTGTTCCAGAGGGCACCGCAATTGAGCGGCTGACGTACACGCTGGAGAACGAGATTCACCATCGTGGGCAAGGATACGTCTATGTGCGTTTGCTGGGGCAAGAGCCTCCGGCGTTTTTCATGCGCCAAGAGTGATATGGAGGAGACTTCGTGGGCGACACAATTGAGTTGTATCAGTATCATGTGTGGGCTAATGAGTCAGTGTTCAAACACCTCAGTAACCTTCCCAAAGATGTATACCGGAAACCCGTACAGAGCGTATTTCCAACTATCGGTGACACACTCGCGCATATATACATCGTGGATAACGTATGGCTGACGGCTATGTCTGGTGCCATGGAGAACTTCTCTTCATTGTTGCCCAGTTGGCAAGAAGAGGTCAAAGATGCTACGTTCGAAAGATTTTACGAAATATTTTCAAAGCTAGCTAGCCGGTACGAGTTATTCCTGACAGGCGAAACGGATTTAGATGCCATCGCAGAGTACTCACACCCCACTTACGGGACATTGCGGGCAAGATATAAGGATATCGTTCAGCACGTAGTCAACCACGGTACGTACCATCGCGGAAACATATCGGCCATTCTTCGGCAGCTTGGATACACGGGCGCTTCAACAGACTATGTGTTTTATTTGTATGACTTAAATCGGTAAGGTAACGATGCAGTTATGTGTACCTTCACGCTTTCTGATTTTGGACCCAGTTTGCGCGCAGCGCTGGGTCCAAACGCGATACAATGTACTTCCCCACGTAGCGACTCTACTTTTATTAACATGACCAATGAATTAGTCACCCCCGAATGTCTTACTTTCGTAATCTTGCCTTGTCATTCTGTCCCCCTTACGTCGATCCAACGGACCAGATATACTAAAAAAGCCCAGGAGGTGCGCCATCAAGTTATCGTTTAACTGGGAAGTGTGATCAGTTGAGTAGAGGTGAACAATGTGAATGAAGCGACGAAGGTGTACTGGGGTTCACTCACCCATAACGGATGGACGATATACGCGGCCTCAACCACCCAAGGACTATGTTGTGTAACCTTCCCAAATCAGACCTTTGTCGATCTGTCCGGTTTTGTCTCAAGCCGTTTTCCAAACGCTAATCTTGAACAAAACGAGCACCTTCTAGCTCCGTACATGGTAGAGCTAGAGGAATACTTGGAGGGACACCGAACCTATTTTTCGATCCCGCTGGATTTACACGGAACCTCTTTTCAACAGTCGGTGTGGAACGAGCTATTAAACATCCCCCACGGCCAGACTGCAACATATTCAAGTATCGCTACATCTATCGGACGTCCGTCAGCAGTACGTGCAGTTGGGACGGCAATTGGAAAAAACCCAATCGCATTTATCGTGCCGTGCCACCGAGTGGTCGGCAAAGATGGATCGCTCACTGGCTACCGTGGAGGACTCGACGTCAAATCGGCGCTGCTAAAATTAGAAGGTATGGAAGTCTCGGAAAAGGGCTGCCCATAGCCGAACAGCCCTTTCGCTCGCATAATGGCGGGAGATTCCGGAACACTAGGTTCCTCAGCTAATACGATTATCTTGAAGTGCCTATGGAGGTTGGGAGTAAGTTTGCAAGACTCGAGACTTTATGTCGTAGGCTCTCTGGAAGTTCAAATATGTCTGGATGAAACAAAGATGCTAAAACCTCGACACCGTCGATAACGGTCGATGCGCTCGGTTGTGTAAACATATCCGCGTCAGCAACATAAACGCGATCGTGAATGACTGCCTGGAGATCGTTCCAGCCGGACTGTGTCATCTGGGACACTTCTTGCGCAGCTCTGGCGACATCAAATCCACAAGGCGCAATGACCAGAACCTCCGGATTATACTGAACAACTTTTTCCCAACTTGTCACGACAGAATACCCAGATGGATTCGACAGCATATCAACGCCGCCAGCGATGGAAATTTGATACGGAATCCAGTGGCCGCAGTTATAGACAGGATTCATCCACTCCATTACCATCACCCGGCGCAAGGGAGCGCCATGTGACCGAAGGACATCGATTACCCGGGCAATCCGCTCCTTCAGCCCCGCCACATAGGCTCTTCCCGTATCCGCTTGACCCAGTGCTTCCGCAACGCTTAACGCATTGTCGAGAATATCTTCCAAATTCCTGGGAACGAGAGGGATGACAGTGGGAAACCGAGTCAATGAACCCAAGGCACGCTCTACATAGGACGTACCGATCTGACATACATCACACACATGTTGTGTAAAGGCAACATCCGGCTGAATGGACTGCAGCAGTTCCATATCAACATAGTAGGGCGACTTGTCGGCGGCTGCATACTCACTTACGACGCGATCGATCTCGGCCGACGTATAGTGGTTCCCCTCCAGAATCGAATGAACGATCTTCGGCCTGTCGGATACGCATTCAAATGTAACGCCCGACAGATGTTCCTCAAGGCCCATGTCGTAAATCATTCTTGTTGCTGCGGGTACAAATGAACATGCTTTCACCTTGTCGTCCCCCTCTTACAACTCATCCCACTTTAAATTCGCCGATTTCGTGTAGTTGGTCACCTTTTGCTCAAAGAAGTCTGTCTTCGTCGAATTCATTGCGGCAATCTGGTCGACCCAACGCATCGGATGTTCCTGTACGTCCGGATAGAGCGGCGCCATGTCCAATGACTTCAAACGAAGGTTGGCCAAGTATTTGATGTATTGGTCAATCAGGTCATTTGTCAAGCCGGAAATGTGTCCGTCGGTCACGTATTGACCCCATTCGATTTCATGTTCCACTGCTTGTTTCATCATGGCTCGGAGTTCCTCAATTAGGCCCGGCGTCACAAGATGCGGATTTTCCCGAGCGATCTCGTCAAAAATATGCCGAAACAGTGCCAGGTGAGTCAGTTCATCTCGCTGAATGTACTTGATTTCGGATACAGTCCCCAGCATTTTCCCCTGTCTTCCCAATGCAAAGAAGAAGCTAAACCCGGAGTAAAAATACACGCCTTCGAGAATAAAATTCGCCATCACCGTCCTAACCAAGTTCTCGTCGCTGGGATCTTGAATGAACTGTTCATACCTGTCCGTAATGAATTGATTCCGCTCCAATAGATGTTTGTCGTTGCGCCACTCATTGTAGATGCTGTCGCGAATATCAGCGCTGACGACGGAATCCAGAATGTAGCCATAGGACTGTGAGTGAACCGCTTCCTGAAAGGCATGTACGGTTAAACACAAGTTCACTTCCGGTGCCGTGATGTATTCATTGATATTCGGCAGGTTGTGTGTCTGAATACTGTCGAGAAAAATGAGAAACGAGATAATCTTATTAAAGCTTTGTTTTTCGTGTTCGGTTAACGTGGCATACTGACGAGCATCATCCCCGAGTGCAATCTCCTCCGGAATCCAAAAATTCCCCATCATGGCTCGATACATGCGATAAGCCCACTCGTACTTGACGTTGTTTAACTCCAGCAGGTTGGTGGTGTTGCCGCCGATGATGCGGCGCTTTCCCCAGTCCCGCTCTCCCACTTCATTAAATAGTTTTGTTCGTTTCAACTGCACAATGTCCATCTCCCTATATAAATATGCCTGCTCCCGATCACGTTAGGACGAACAAGCCACACAGTCCTCCACTTCGACTGACTGACTGCGAACGTAATAAACGGTCTTGAGCACATTCTTCCACGCCTGAACATAAAGGTTTAGAAAGTCACGAACGTGTATGTCAGGGGTGATGTACAGGTTAAATGACTGTGATTGATCGATGTGCCGTTGGCGAACGGCACAAGCACGGATGCTCCATATTTGATCAATCGTGTGCGCCTCTTTGTAATACCAAAATGTTTGCTCATTTAAATTCGGTGCGGTTTGAGGAATGACCCCATTCTTCTTCTCCTCGAGAAAAAATCGCGAAAACACTGGATCAATCCCCGCTGTGCTTCCGGCTATCAAGCTCGTGCTGCTGGTGGGCGCAATCGCGAACAGGTATGCATTGCGAATCCCGTGCTCTTGAACTTCTCTGCGCAGCCAATCCCAGTCAGGGCCACCTTCGCGGCTACGGTAGTTACGATGATCAAAATAGTCCCCCGTATGCCAATCTGAGCCCTCGAATAACGGGTATGGCCCCTTTTCCTTGGCCAGCTCCATCGATGCCTTGATGGCGAAGTAATTGATCCACTCAAACAACTCATCGATATGGTGCAAGTGTTCCTCCGACTCCCACACAATCCCCCGTTGAGCCAAATACTGATGATATCCACTGACGCCGAGTCCGATTGCCCGGTACTTGCGGTTCGTGATTTCAGCCTGCTTCACCGGATAAAAATTCAGATCAATGACATTGTCCATACTGCGAATTTGGGCGGAAACAATACGTTCGATTTGCTCTCTCGAATGACACCTTCCGATATTCAGAGACGACAGGTTACACACGACAAAATCCCCGGGTTCATACCGAACAACGATAGTCCCATCGTCAGATGACTCTTCTGTGAGCCGCAGCGGACTCATATTCTGCATAATTTCCGTACAAAGATTGCTGCAGTAGATCATGCCAGCATGCTTGTTTGGATTGAGCCGGTTCGCCGTATCACGAAAGAAAATAAATGGCGTCCCGGTCTCGAATGCAGATTGCATAATTCGCTTCATGATATCGATAGCCGGAACTTCAACTCGATCCAAACGGGAATGATCGATACACGCTTGATATCGCTTTTCGAACTCGTCGCCCCACGAATCCTCCAAGCGAAACCCCATCTCCCGTTCAACTTCGTACGGGCAAAACAAGTACCACATGTCACGGCTCTCTACCCGACGCATAAACTCGTCCGGTATACAGACACCGGGAAATATGTCGTGGGCTTTTAGTCGTTCGTCACCATTGTTCGTCCGCAACTGCAAGAAATCGTGAATGTCCTTGTGCCAGACATCGAGATAAATAGCCACTGCCCCACTCCGTACGCCCAACTGATTGCAACTGACGGCCGTGTTGTTGTAATTCTTCACCCAGGGAATGACTCCACCGCTTGCACCTTTATGGTTTCGAATCGCAGAACCTCGCGCGCGAATCTTTCCCACATAAATCCCCATGCCTCCGCCAAACTTTGACACGCGAGCGAATGCTTTGTCCGTTTCATAAATACTGACGAGATCGTCCTGCGGCATATCAATGAAACAGGAACTCAACTGATGAAATGGCTTGCGCGCGTTGCTGAGTGTAGGTGTGGCCACGGTAGCCTCAAGTTTACAGAGGACATCGTAAAACTGTTTCGCCCTCGTGAGCCTATCGGATTCGTTCATGGCTAAGTGCATAGCAACACCCATGAACAGCTCTTGTGGCAACTCGAGAATCTCCTGCCCCTGCCCCTTGATCACGTATCGATCCATGAGCTGCTTCAGCCCAACATAATTGAACAATAAGTCCCTTTTCGGTTGTATGTACATGCCCAATTCATCGATCTCGTCTCTTGAATATGTCGCCCGTATGTAGCCTCCGTATCGCCCCATCTCCTCCAACTTGACAATGAGGGGGTAAAACTCACCATACCCATTGATAGAAACATACCCACGATTCCGTCCAGCCTCTTTATAGCATTCAGCCAACAGCAATCGCGCAGCGACGAACTGCCAATTTGGCTGTTCCACCGATGTCTTCTCAACCGCAACTTGAATCAGCGTCCTCATCAATTCCCCCGAGGACAAGCCATCTTGCAAGTAGCCAGACAGGTTCAGCTCCAGATCAGATGGACTACATCCTTCCAAACCTTCACATGCTCGAACAATGGTGCGACGGACTTTCGTGAAGTCAAACGGTACAGGACTTCCTGATCTCTTGTACAGTGTGCGGATCTTGTCCAACGTCGGCATTTGTACATCGATTGTGCTCATACTTGTTTCCTCCCGCCATAAACACAAATAAAAAACACCCCATCCCGACGAGGAACGGAGTGCTGTCAGCTACGACTTGCCATGCGGATTAAAAAACATGTATTTCACAAATCCGACAATCGCATCCAAAGCCCTGCCCAATCCCTCGTGGGAGTCTTACAAGTACAAACCTGGCAGGTCTCCGGACTTGGATTCATCTGCAAAAACTAGCCTTCCCCGAATCATCGAGTGGCCGGTGACAAGCACCAACAGCTTCGCATCATTCCTTACCGTGGCGAGGACCGCTCCAGAATTTCACTGGATTCCCTTTTCACCCACATGCGTGGGCACCTGGTTTGCATATCAATTTGTATCATGAATATACCACTACATATTGTGTCTAGCAAATAAAATCACCGCGAAGAAACACCACATCCATAAGTAAGGCCCGTGGGCCGTACCACGAGCCTATATCATGTAGCGGTTTTCCGACTTCCTGCACGCGCAACTTTCTACATCAGCTCGCCTTCCTAACGAGCTTTGCGAGCATACTTGGAAGAATCCGACGACTTGTATCGACGACCAGTACTCTTATGCCTATCTTCGGATTGTCGATTCTTTCGATCCGAAGATGACCTTGGGATGTAAAGCAAGAGGCTTGAATCATTCTTTTCGGATGAATTCCTCTTGGAATCATGCCGCTGTTTGTCTTTGCTGCTTGAACGGTTTTTCGAGCTGAACTCAAGGACCTGTGACTCCTCCCCAGAAGCTTTCTGTTCTGCAACTTCGGAGTCATTCTCGGACTTGTCGGAATGGCTACTCGTTTGTTCTGACTTTGACGAATCCGTCGAGTCGGAGCTTGAATTCGTACCTTCGCTCTTCGAAACAGGTTCCGAAAAACTCGTGATGTGACGAATACGATAGTGCACCATATGCTTCATATCAAGTAGCATGCTAATGTAGCGATCGTCAATTTCACTCAAAATACCGGTTTTAGCCAGTGCGTCACTGTCAACTTTGACGACTTTATTATGCATGGATTCCAAGAGCTCCTGGAAGGTATCCGGGCCATCCAGGCCTGGCCCTTGAGGCATCGCCAGTTCTGTGTGATCCGTGATCACCGATTTTATTTTTCGATATGGCACGTGTCTGACTTCGTAATCAGCCGTCATGAGTGACAAATAGTCACTGCCCAGATATGAAAGTACACCCGTGTGTTGCAGACCATGTTTGTTTTCCAGCAAGATGTGGGTACCAACCATGGGACGGAGTAGTTCTCGCATGTTCTCACCCTCCCTGTAGAGAGACAAGTGTTTGGCACCAGCTACAGCGTCAATCACTCGCTACAATTATCTTGATTCCTTCTTGTCTTTTCCTCGACCGGACTTGTTTTCACCCTTGTCGTCATCCTTGTTGTTTCCTTTGTCATTCTGTCCCTCGATTTCGTAAATTCTCGAGACGGAACGAATATGGTAGAGAGGATAGTGAACAAACTCCTTCATATCGTGAACAAGCGTGATGGAATCGTGACCAACTTTCATCAGCACACCTTTTATAGCGTTCGGTCCACCGTGGTTTACTTGAATTAAACAATGTTTCATCCGTTTGAGTAGGTCGTGAAAAGTCTCTGCCTCGATTACTGGAATCTCAGAGTAGTAGTCTCTCTCATCTTCTTCTCGCTCGGATTTGATCACAGGAGTGACCGGTTCACTTACAGTCTTAATGTGGTGCATCACACAGTACAAGACCCCATGTTGTTCGGTTCTCAATACCAAGTAATCCCGACCCATTCCTTCCAACGCGCCAACTACCTTGTCGGGCCCACCACGCTCTAGTTGAACTGTACGTCCAATTGAACCTTCCAGAAACTCAAAAGACATTTCGTTAGCCCCCTCTGAAATATGAACTAGGGTGTTGTAACACCTAGGATGTCGTGTCGTTCAGCACCCCAATCGTAAGATTCAAAACTAGTGATGCTCTTTACGTGATGCAACGGAATGATCACTCTCACGTTGGGCGCTGTAACAAGTTGAATTTGTTCATCAGTACATGTACTTAACAGCCCGACGACCTCTTCTGGCGTATTGCTTCCCAGTTTCACAGGCTCACCGATGTAGAGTCCGAGCAGATCTGTAAACCTGTCTGGATAAGCACGGCTTTGCGTATGCCGGCTTACCCATGCTGAGAATTCTGGTTGTAAGTCAACGTCCCCTATGGGAACTAGGGCCGTAATATGGCGCATGGGCACAAACATCAGTCCATCCGGAATGACACACAAAATGACATAATCATCTTTGACATCAAAAATGAAAGATGAAGCACCACGCAATCCACCAGATTCTACCTTAACAACCTTATGATGTAGGTCTAAAAGTCTATCCCTAAGTCCTTGCAGGTCGCGACAGGGTGGATCCCTTTGTTGCTGTTTCTGATCAGACTGATGAAAGCTTTCTATACATTCCAGTACCTGGACGTGTTCAATGGGAAGGATGACCGCCCCCACAGCATCGTCATCAACCACAATGAAGTCGCGTCCAATTTCGATTGTGTGACCCCTATACTCTTTGGTCCCGACTCTCACTATCACTGCTTTGGTGATGAGACTGGAGTACGACAATGGTATCCCTCCCTTCGTCAGAGTAGTTTGTTCACCTTATTCCGCCAAAAAATTTACGGAAACGGGGCAAGTGGCTAATTTTATCTATAGACAGCCAGTCCGGAGGCCCATAAACGCGGGACTGATAAACTTGGAGATATGGATATTCGCTGTAAACGTATGACGTTCCGTAAAATCCGGAAAATAGTGAACATGCCTGCGCTCTTTGTAGTCTAGACAGACATCAGCCGCGATTCGTTATAGCAAGTCTTCCAGGTGATCACATAAATAACGCCGGCGGTTTTCAATAAAGTTCAAAATTGTATCTACCTCTTGTTCAAACTCCTGTACTTGTGCTCGTTTGTAAGGATCCTGTAGTACATAGGGGCGTATGCATTCAAACAAATGCAGGACTTTTGGGTTTAAGTGTTTAGGCGTAAACACAGATTCGAGAAGGCATTCCAACAAATTTCTGTATCGATGACGAAACTCTGATACGTCTAGAATCCTTGCGGATAGAGTGTTATATCCCTCAATTGGCACGTAGTCGTAATCCAGAATCTCGCCTCTGATGTCTCGCCCAAAGGTTGCGTCAAAATCCCAGGGAAAAATTTCATATAACCCAGTCTGAGGATTGCAATACAGCGCATAGTTTTGTATAAATCCATCGAAGTTCTGTGTAAACACAACACCTGCAAGCCATCTTAAGTACTTGTCAATATCTATCCAATTCCGTATCTGAACACCGAATTCAGCCCTGGGAATGGTGTTAATCGAATAAATCAATTGGCGCAATTGCTCATCGGAACGCTCGTCCCCGCACTTTCGCTCGTATCCGTCATCAAGTCGAGACTTAGCCGCGTGATCAATGGCGCTGATCAACGAAAAGTTTGCGTCGTCGTTGACGGCGTAGTGAATGCTGCCAAACGGCAGAGATCGCCTACGCAGAAAATACTCGTCCACGGATTCTAGTCGCAGATAAACTCCTGCTGGCGATCCGTTTACTGTTAAGAAGACGTGCTCACAATCTGGAGAGTGTACGCCCAGTTCACGAAATAACTCCAATGACAGTCTGTTTCGTATCATGGAAGGATCGTTATACTCTGCATTTAGGTGGATTTCTCTTACCAATCGATTCCCTGGTGTTTCAAACTCCACGCGGTAGGATTTTTTCGGCATTTCTCTGATATGCGATCCTCTATACCCCACTTGAACATCGCATCTCACTCCACCCATCTTCAGCTTTGCTTCCACCGGATCGTCACACCATATGTCCCGCCTTAGTTCACGCACATCGTTTGGATGAATAAACAACGAGTAATGGTCAAGTTGTGCGGTGAGCTGTGTCATGCCACAACACCCCTTCGATTTAAATCGTTTATCTATTCTAGGGAACACACGTGCCCTACAACACTGTGCAATCGCCTAGTATAGACACCTTTCGGGCCTATTACGGTAGGTTGCGATGGGCGATTATCCATCACATTCTTCATTTGGGAGAAACGCACACACACTACATCAACGCGGCCAGTACCCTATAGGAAAAAGTCTCTGTGCGGAGGGAAGTAGGCTTCTGCCATTCCTGCGTACGCCTGTTTCGAGAGTTATGTCAGGACATTTTCAAAACACGAAAGGAAGAGGTCATGCCCATGAGTACTGCGACGCTAGACATTCAAGAAATCATTGAACAGATTCCAGATCAATCAATTGTTGAAATGTTCATGCAACGGGATCCGGTCGAGTGTGCCTCGAAGAATAAGGGATCAGGTGGGAACAGACACTCTGGCGGTGGCGGACGCTCTGGTGGTAACAAGCGCTCTAGCGGCGGTGGACGTTCCGGGGGCAACAGACACTCTAGTGGCGGCGGACGTTCCGGGGGCAACAAGCACTCTGGTGGCAGCGGACGTTCCGGGGGTAACAGACACTCTAGCGGTGGCGGACGCTCCGGTGGAAACAAGCACTCTAGCGGCGGCGGACGTTCCGGGGGCAACAGACACTCTAGCGGTGGCGGACGTTCCGGGGGCAGCAGACACTCTAGCGGTGGCGGACGTTCCGGGGGCAACAGACACTCTAGCGGTGGCGGACGTTCCGGGGGCAGCAGACACTCTAGCGGTGGCGGACGTTCCGGGGGCAGCAGACACTCTAGCGGTGGCGGACGTTCCGGGGGCAACAGACACTCTAGCGACAAGAGGCACTCTAGTGACAACAGACATTCTAGAAGCAGCCAACATTCTGGCAATAGAGACGGATCCAGCAGATCCAGAAACAAAAATCGCTAAACTGGAACACGGGTCTCTCAGAAGCCTATTAAGTTAAATCGATTATGCTTATACAAGTCTGCTGTTACTAACAGTTCCACACAAACCTGGGAGCTACTTGATCCGTACGGTAGCTCCCTTGCTAACACAACAAGATTTCAATTATATGGGTGACTGCTGAGCCTCACGGGATGAGGTGAGCAGTCTGGCTTCCGGTGTTATTGCGTCTCGCATGAATGATCTTATCACGACAGCCTAACCTTCGAACGCCGTATCGACGTCGATCCGGTAAAACCTCACACAATTTTCGCCAAATATATCGGCGAGATCGGTTGACGTGAGTGACTTGGGTAACAACTCTGCGAGAAGATCGTGTACCTCTGCGTAGCTGATTTGCACATGACACCTGGATACGCGTCCCGTCGTAATACACACGATCTGTGCGTCAAGCGACAACATACCGGAATCGCACCATGTCATTTCCTGGGGAATCCATGAAATACAAGCCGCGGCCCTCGACTTTTTGCCGTATTCCACAACGCCGAGAAGAGGAACCGTTTCAGCCTTGCTGATACAGCCGAGTGACTTTTCTTCAATGGTTTTGATGGCTGACAGCTATATTCCCTGGTGATGGATTCCCACCGCGCATGTCTGCTCCACTGCATGCCACAGCTTCTTCAAATCGATCTACACAGTGAAGTAACTTGGACGCTATTTCCGGAGTTGCTGCACGTCACACCTTCTTTGATGCTCGCCAGCGTCGACATGGTTTCTCGCCCCGACGGAACCATCCGCCCGAACGTAGCCAAGAAAATGGTAATTTATACTTGTGTCAAGTGCCACGTGAAGCTTTTGAAATCGCCGTCGACAACGGGGACATTGAGACCGACGTACATCAACTGATCCCCGCCCACTTCCGATTCCATGCCAGATACATGGTATTTGAACCTAGGTTCGAGCCCCTTCAACCTCAGTGTTACGAGGCGAGGATCTGCTTCGGCGAGAGTGTGAACGTAGGTGACCAAAGCGGATCGTCTGTCGTTCGACACATACATCCACGCTGATGATCCCTTGCCATTTGGGTTCAGTAGACGGTAGAGATGACCAAACTGAACCAATTCGCGAACAGACTTGTAAAATGTCACCTGGTCTTTAATTTCCTTGCGTTCCTCGTCCGTCAGTGCCATCAGGTCCAGTTCATATCCGAACGTACCCGCCATCGCCACGTGACCTCGAGTTTCAAGGGGCGTTGTTCGGTACACTTGGTGGTTGGGAACGGCCGATACGTGTGCGCCCATGCTGATGGCCGGATAAGTCAAACTTGTGCCGTATTGAATTCCCAGACGTTCGATGGCATCGGTGTTGTCGCTGGTCCACGTTTGGGGCATGTAATACAACATCCCTGGATCAAAGCGGCCCCCGCCACCTGAACAACTTTCGAAAAGAACATGCGGGAACGCCGTCGTCAGTTCATCCAAGACTCTGTACAACCCAAGCATATATCTGTGTGCTGTTTCACGTTGCCTCTCTGGCGGCAGCAGAGCTGATCCGATCTCGGTCATATGCCGGTTCATGTCCCATTTCACATACTCGATATTTGCGCTGTTCAGGATGGCTGAAACCATTTCCACAATGGCGTCGCAGACGTCGTCTCGGGACAGATCCAACACCAGTTGGTTTCGCGATTGGGATCGTGGCCTGTTCGGGACGTGCAGGCACCAATCTGGGTGAGCCCGGTACAACTCGCTGTCAGGCGACACCATCTCCGGTTCGAACCACAAACCGAACTTCATGTTCTTGTCGTTGATGCGCTTTGCTAGATCGCAGAGTCCCTCGGGAAGTTTACGCGTGTTGACAAACCAATCTCCAAGGGAACTTTTGTCGTCGTCCCGCTTGCCGAACCAACCGTCATCGAGAACGAACAATTCGATCCCCAACTCGGATGCCTGAGCGGCCAATGCCTCAATTTGGGCCGTATCAAAATCAAAGTAGGTAGCCTCCCAGTTGTTGATGAGTACGGGCCGAATTCGGTCGCGATGGGTGCTGCGGGCTAGGCGTGATCGGTACAGTTGGTGAAAGTCACGGGACATCTCTCCTAAACCGTTCGCAGCGTATACGAGCACAGTTTCAGGTGTCTGGAAAACCTCTTTCGAACCGAGCAACCAAGTAAAATCAAATGGATTGATCCCTATCCCAACTCTTGTCGTGTGGTACTGGTCGACCTCCGCAAAAGCGTCAAAGTTTCCACTGTATACCAGATTTAACGCGTAGACGTCACCATGATCCTCTGTCGCATCCGCGCTCATGATGGCAAAAAACGGGTTGTGCTGGTGACTGCTTGCACCTCTTCGACTATTGATGGATTGCATTCCTGGTCGCAGCGGCTGCCGGACGGGAATGCGTTCTCGTCCCCACGCCCCAGATAGGTGTAGGACATCGAATGAGTCATGTGGAAAATCGACATTCGCACTCAGACAACGCAAAAGTCGAATCGGGCTTTCGCCTTCGTTGACAAAGCGCGCAGAGCGTGTGATGACATTCATCTGCTCAAACGTTGTATAGGACAAGGTAACCTGCAGGTCAGCTTGCTCGTCAACCAAATCGATCTCGAGCGTCGTCGCCTCATCATCGCTCTCCACGTAGGTTGCCGGCAGGCCTCTGAGCGCTGGCTTACCTTTAAAGATGCGGTGGGTTTCGTATCTCAAGTTGGATATCGTAGACCCATTCTCCAGTTGAACTTGATAAGCTGGCTCACGATAATCCGTGTTCCCGTATGCTGGATATTCTTGTGGCAACGTATCTAGGTTGTACGTGTGACTTGGATCGACGGGGTTCGGCGAAAAGCTCCTCTGTGGAATATGGCGCAAATATGCCGTGTTGACAGATTCGATACGCTGTCCCCAATACAGATGAGCGAGGTGCCCGGTATCCAAAACTTCTATTAAATAACTCGTCTTGTGTGTCTGTAGATGAAATACGCTGTTTGACTCGTTGTACACAATGGTCACAGTCCAACACCCGCAATTCTTTTTAATTAATTGAATTTTCTTTTATTCAACGGAATTGATGAACCTAGAATTTTCCCGATACGTCCCGTAAACGCCCACAGCATTCGTGTGGATCACTCCAAATATAATATCGTATTCACACTATCATAAGACTAAATATCGCAATCAGAAGTACAGGGCCCGCACCTAACGGTGGAGCCCTGCACTTTGTCATCATGTATTGGAAACTAATGTCGTGTCCGTTATCTACGGAAGTTCAGTTTGTCGCGCAATAGACCATATTTTTGCCGAACAGCTACCATTCGGGCGAAGACCACCACTGCAAACAGAAGAACGAGTGGAACAACCTTCGTAAATGTATCCCCACCCAGCCACACGGCCAAACCGACGACAAGGGTTAGAATGGCATGGACTTCTTCTTGCAGGGCGATGGGCTTGCGACCGGCAAGCAGGTCACGAATAACCCCCGCCTATACCTGTGAACAGAGCGGCCATAATGGTCATGCCCAGGTTGTCATTTATGTGCTTAGCGTAAAGCGCCCCTTGGAGCGAAAATGAAGCCAGTCCAATCGAATCAAAGAAGAACCCCCACTTTTTCCAGTGGCGAATCCACTTTGTGGATAAGAGAACGAGAACCGCTAGTGTTCCGATGACGAGTAACAAGGTTTCGCGATCCCAAAGGCTAGTCACAGGTACACCAATCACGGTATTACGAATGACACCGCCACCAAAAGACGTTGTGAGTCCTAAAACAAACACACCTATGATCCGATACTTAACCTGTAGCGCCACAAACGCCCCACTTGCCGCATATGCACAAGTGCCGATTCCGTGCAAGATAAGCCATCCCAGGCTCTCCACGTCACTGCCTCCCATGTAATAGATACCGTCATTGCCTGACAGTCAATGATGACAACCAGAGGTAAGAACTAGAGCTTTTGCCCCATGCCTTGCGCAAGTCCAAGGAGTAAACTCAAGGTCCGGTTGATACTCGGGTCTCGGAGTGCCTTGGCGAGATCGAACAAGCCGACTCGCTTTCCTGACTCCAAGTTGTCCTTTCCGCGCTCCAGACCGGATACAAGTGCCTCAGTGAGGGTATTCAGCTGGTCAGGGTCCAGCTTGCTCACCATCCCTACAGCGGACATAGCATTCTTTATCGTGTTCAAAACAGACGGTTTTAGAATCTGTTCCAAGACAATGGATGCAACTTTTTCCTTTGAGTTGAGTAACGCATGCAGAATTTCCAACAGCCCACTGTCGTGCAGGTCTTGAATCAGCACGAGAAAACTGCGAATGGCTTCTCCATGTGCGGCAAACGCTTCCCGCATTTCCTCTGCAGCTTTGTCCTGTTGCTGCTCCTTTATCGGTTCACTTCGTTTGATGTTGATGGTCGGTTCGGCCACTCTTCGTCACCTCCCTAGCTTGCTGTTCAACCGGGACGTAACCTGGCCGCTTCCACTTTCGCCATACTTCAACGCCCTGCTGAGGGTTGCGTGTGCCGAAACGTGGATTGTTCTTCGGTAATGGGCGGCGGCCTTTATCCCGCAAGACTTCCATCCGCACGTATGTCTCTTTATACGCTGGTGTGTCCGTTCGCACGTCCGTGGTGGGCCCTGTCAGCAGATTGACAGCAGCGTCCTCACTTGTCGTGTTCATCGGCAGATATAGCTCTTTTCCATGGACCCTATCCGTGACGACGACTTGAACTTTTACCTGCCCGTAGCGAGATTCCAGCCGGACAAGCGCACCGTCTTGAATGCCTCTCTCCTGCGCTAACTCCGGCGAGATCTCAACGAACGTGTCGGGTACTTTTTTCTGCAGCCCCGCAGATTTATTCGTCATATTTCCTTCGTGGAAGTGCTCCAACAGGCGGCCATTGTTCAAGTGCAAATCGTAGTTTTTATCCGCTAGCATAGGCGCAATCCAGTTTGCAGGAACAAGCTCTGCTTTCCCGTTTGGCTTTGCGAACCCGTCGGTGTACAAGAGCGGCGTGTCCGTGCCGTCGGGAGCGACAGGCCAAAGCAGGCTGTTGTATCCTTCGATCCGATCGTAGCGAACGCCAGCAAAAATCGGTGCAAGCGTAGCTGCCTCATCCATGACATCACTTGGATGCTCATAGTTCCAATCAGCACCGAGGCGATTGGCGATCATCGTGATAATCTCCCAGTCCGGCTTCGAATCCCCAAGCGGTTCGAGTACTTGATACAGACGTTGAATGCGGCGTTCTGTATTCGTAAACGTTCCTTCTTTTTCGAGGCTCGGACTTGCAGGCAAAATGACATCAGCAAACTGCGCCGTCTTGCTGAAAAAGACGTCCTGTACGACAAAGAAATCCAAGTGGCTGAGCGCCTCGTGAACGTGGTTTGCATTCGTATCGACCCACGCCATATCTTCACCCATGAGATACATACCGCGAAGTTTGCCTTCCAAGATGGCGTTCAGCATAACCTGGTTGTCCATTCCGGGTTGAGCCGGGATCGTCGAACCCCAAGCCGCGTCAAATTTCTTCCGAGCTGCATCGTCACTGACCAATTGATACCCCGGCAACCAGTTTGGCAACGTGCCAAAGTCGCACGCACCTTGTACATTGTTGTGTCCGCGGAGTGGGAATGCTCCAGCACCTGGGCGCGCGTAGTTTCCGGTCACCAAAAGCATGTCGCTGATGGCACCGCTTGTTTCACTGCCACCACGCTGCTGGGTTACGCCCATCGCCCATAAGACCGCTACACCGTCCGCCTCGTGAATCATCGTGGCCATTTCGATGAGCTTATCTTGCGAGATGCCTGTTACCTGCTCGGCATATTCCAACGTGTATTGGCTGAGGGATTTTACATATTCGTGAAATCCCAGAACTTTGTCGTTTAGGAAGTTCACATCGTGCCAATTTTGGTCGATGATGTATTTCGTGATGGCAGACAGCCAGACGTGGTCTGTCGCCGGATTAGGTCGAACGAATAAGTCGGCACGTTCTGCCATTTCGTGCTTGCGAAGGTCGACAACCATCAACTTTTGTCCGTTCAGTTTATGGGCACGTTTGACACGTGTCGCGAGAACTGGATGAGCTTCTGCTGGATTGGCACCGACGATGATGACCAGGCCGGCTTTCGCAATGTCCTGAATCGTACCTGCATCCCCGCCGAGTCCCACTGTCCGCATCAATCCGTCCGTTGCTGGCGACTGACAGTACCGCGAACAGTTGTCAATGTTGTTTGTCCCAATGACGCCTCGGGCCAATTTCTGCATCAAATAGTTTTCTTCGTTCGTCACTTTGGAGGAAGAGATGAAACCAAGTGCATCCGGTCCGTACTGTTCTTTAATTCCACCCAGCTTCTCTGCAACCAGCGTCAAGGCCTCATCCCAGGTCGCTTCGTAGAACGTATCCCCACGGCGAATGAGCGGAGTGGTTAAGCGTTCTTCACTATTGACGAAATCCCAACCGAACTTGCCTTTAATACAAGTTGAGATGCCATTGACCGGTGCATCCTCGGAAGGCTCAATTTTGAGAATATCGCGACCCTTGGTCCACACGTCGAACGAACATCCCACACCGCAGAAGGTGCAAACTGTCTTTGTCTTTTTGATCCGTTGTTCACGCATGGCGGATTCCACCTCTGAGATGGCGAAAATCCCGCCGTAACCCGGCTCGACTTCTTTGATTAAGTCGATCATAGGATTCAACACGTTTGACGGTGTACCGGACAAAAAACCAGCCTGCCCCAGCATGGATTTTTCCATGAGAGCATTCGTGGGGCACACCGATACGCAGTGTCCGCACGAGACGCACGATGACTCATCTATCGGCACATCGTCATCCCAAATTACTCTCGGCATATCGCGTTCCCAATCGATAGAGAGCGTCTCGTTTACCTGCAGGTCTTGGCAAGCCTCCACGCAGCGGCCACAGAGAATGCATTGGTCCGGATCATACCGATAGAACGAGTTGGACATGTCCTTCTCGTAGCCTTTTGGCCGATATTCATATTTTTGGTGCTCAATCTTCATGAGCTCGGCAGTATTGTGAAGGACACAGTTGCCGTTGTTGTTATCACAGACTGTACAGTACAGCATGTGATTTTCCAGAATGCGATCCATTCCCTCCGTGCGCGCAGCACTCGCCAGCTTCGTGTCCGTTTCAACTTTCATGCCCGGCCGAACCTGTGTAGAACACGAACGCACAAGCTCTCCGTCGGCTTCGACCATGCACGTGTCACACGTCTGGATAGGACCTAAATTGGAATGATAGCAGACATGGGGATGCTCGATGCCGTTGTCCATCATGGCCTGTAGAATCGTTTGATCATCGTAAGCATCATACTGTTTCCCGTCGATCTCGACAGAAAACTGAACGCGCAACGTACCCGAACTGCTCATCGTGGAACCCTCCTAGAGAAAAATAAAAACTCCACCAAAACCAGCGTCCCAATGAGGAGGAAAGCTGGTTTTAGTGGAGTAGTTCAAAGCACGTCCTGTACTTTTGTGCCAATCCACAATTTCTTCAATTGACCGTATAATACTATCAAAAATTAGGCTTGGTCGTCGAGACCCAATGGCTTATCAAACACATACACCGTGACGGCCGTATCTAGATCCACATCAAAGTCACAAAATAAGGTGACTAACTTCGCTCCCACAATGCGCTCGACCTCAGAGCGCAAACCCTCATCCTTGTACAGCTCTTTGATGAACGTCGTACGCAGTTCTCGAACTAATCGTTTACCATCCTCCGAGCGGACAGCGAATTTCTCCACACTGGTCAGATTTCCCTTTAGCTCACAAACTGCCCATGGACCAATAAAGCGTGTGGTGATATGTTCAGGGCCTTTCCCGACATGCTTCTTGCGAACTTCCCTGACAAGATTGCTAAACTCATGTGAAATTTTAGCTGTACTCATTTTACCTCCGCTATATCGATGTTCATATCCTTCGCATAGGACTTTCCCCAATCGTACATGAGCTCCAAGATTGGGATCAGTTTCTTTCCGTGCTCCGTAAGCGTGTACTCCACTTTCGGAGGCACTTGTTGATACACTTTGCGATGGATAATCGCGTCGTCTTCAAGTTCCCGCAACTGCGCGGTCAACATCTTCGGTGTTACTTTCGGCAGCAACCGCCTCAACTTGCTAAACCGCTGCGGGCTGTCCAACCCGATATGCCACAGAATGATCATTTTCCACTTGCCGCCAATGACCGACAGAGTTAATTCCTTTTCACAGTTAAAATCGGTCATCTTCAAGTCGATTCCCCTCCGTTCATAGTTTCCATTTAGGTACTATATCACGAAAAAGTATGTACTACACACTCAGGCCTATTGAGTATATCATAAGCCCCTGTGGAGCATATTAGTCGATGCAGTACACAGGGCCGTGTCTCATCGACGCCGCGACTTTAAAACAATTCTGGGAGTGGATGGATTTATGAAACTTCAATTAGCGCTCGATCTCGTCAACATTCCAGAGGGAATCGATCTCGTCAAAGAGGTCCAGGACTATATCGACATTGTCGAAATCGGGACGCCTATCGTGATCGACGAAGGGCTTCACGCTGTCAAAGCCATGAAAGATGCATTCCCGTCACTAGAAGTCTTGGCCGACTTGAAAGTGATGGATGCTGGCGGGTACGAAGTGATGAGAGCATCTGAAGCGGGTGCAGATATCATCACGATACTCGGTGTCTCAGAAGACGAAACGATTCGAGGCGCTGTCGAAGAGGCCAGGAAGCGGAACAAAAAGATCCTTGTGGACATGATCGGTGTCAAGGACTTGGAAACCCGAGCTAAACAAGTGGATGCACTCGGCGTTGACTATATCTGCGTTCACACAGGTTATGATCTTCAAGCAGTTGGGCAAAATTCATTCGACGACCTGCGCACAATCAAAGGTGTTGTCAAAAACGCGAAAACAGCCGTTGCCGGCGGTATCAAGTTAAACACACTGCCTGAAGTTGTCAAAGCAGAACCTGATATTGTCATTGTCGGTGGCGGTATCACCGGCGAATCGGACAAGCAATCCGTCGCACGCGAAATGCGAAATATCATCCAACAGGGATGACGCAAGATATGCAGATGAAAGACTATGCAAGCGCAGTTGTTCTGGAACTGACACGCACGATGCAGACGATTTCGGACGAGGAACTAACGGATCTCACCGCTAAAATTATCAGCGCGCAAAAGGTCTTTGTGGCTGGCGCTGGACGGTCAGGTCTCATGGCAAAAGCGTTCGCCATGCGTCTGATGCATCTCGGTATACACGCCTATGTGGTAGGCGAGTCAGTCACGCCACAGTTTTCCGAAGGTGATTTGCTCATTGTTGGTTCCGGTTCTGGGGAAACGAAAAGTCTTGTGGCCATGGCCGAAAAGGCCAAAAGCCTACGCGGTTCTGTTGCCCTGGTCACGACGGCTTCTACGTCAAGCATTGGCCGACTGTCGGACGTGGTCATTCACATACACGCTCAGGCCAAGCAGGAGACCGGTGACGGATCGACGACCATCCAGCCGATGGGCTCTCTGTTCGAACAGAGCCTGCTGATCCTATATGATTCCCTTGTCTTGGGACTTATGGAACAAAGAAACGAAACGACACAAACAATGTTTGCAAGACATGCCAACCTCGAATAGGCCCATCACGGACACGGGTTCACGCTACGCGAACAACTGCCTTAGGGGGCTGCCCATTAGGACAGCCCCCGTCTATAAATCGCGTCATGAACCGGGAATTCTCACGGGATCTCTCGGTCCTCCAGGTAGTACACTTCCCACTCCCCACCACAAAAGTTGAACGAGACGGTGAGCCTCTTCATCTGGATTGACTTGTTGGCGCGTCATCAGCAACTCACCTGCCCGCTGTCCCACAACCGCTTGAAAGAGAAAGCCAACGTCTTCCACCTTGATTTCTGAGCGCAGTTCTCCTGATTTAAACGCATCTTCCGCAATTCCGACCACTTGCAAAAATTGTTCACGTCGCCATGTCAGCAGCTTCGTAGAGAGCTCATCAGACAGTGCAGGCGATTCCTGAAACAGCAGTAGATATAGACTTTGGTTGGTCGCAATTTTACGTAAGTAAATCGCCGCCAACTTCTCGAGTCGTTCCAGACATGTATCGCCTGCACCGGGACCCGAGTGTAACGCTTCAGCAATTTCCTCCACAAGAGCAAACAACACTTGGTCCTTGTTTGAAAAGTACTCATACATAGTGGTTCGAGCAATTCCAGATTTCCGGCCGATATCTTCCATACTTACATTTCGGTACCCCTCTGTCTCAAACAATTTCAAGGCGCAGTTGAGAATTTCCCTCCTGCGTTCAAGTGGATTTTTTCGTACACGTGTCATGCTTGTCTCACCATCCAAGTTCACCAAGAAAATCGTGAACCATATGATGTCCCGGCTAGTACAGCCCGTTCAATTTCCAACTCATCCAGTAACAGTTTCACATCATCACATTGTCGATCCAGCACGCTGCCAATTGGACCAGTCAGCCTTCCCGATCGACCGTTTCCCCGCACGTCCGGGCATATCACTCGCCACTGTCTAGAGAAAGTCTCCACTTGTGGTTCAAACATTTGATTTGAGGCACCCAGCCCATGAATAAATACGATTGGGTTTCCTTCACCATTGTCCGTATAAAAGATGTGTGTCCCATTTATGTGCACCAACGGCATTTTGAAACACCCCTTAGCCATTCATACCGACACATTGTCGGTACCTAAGAGGATTATACCGACGATGTGTCGGTAAAATAGGTAAGGCATTATTGGTGAAGTGTTTGATGGGTCGAGGGGCGGGACCGTGGGAAGCAGTGGGGCGAAGCTCGGATAACGGGAGCCCGCTATTGCGGCGATCACCCGACCGCCGCTCAAGCAAGTCCCCCACATCCTTACATGTCAAACGAAGTGGAATGCAGAACGACACCTGGGTTCTTGTCGATCAACCAACGAATGGAGAACTCGTTCGGGAACAGCATGACCACTCGCTCATCCTTGTCTTTGACAATGATGTTGGAATACCTATCGTAACTGAGTTTCTCGACGTCCTGGGTTGTTTCGATCCACCGGGCGAACGAGTACGGCAGGTTGATAAGCTCCACCTCAGCCCCGTATTCGGACTTCATTCGGTGCTCAAAAACCTCGAACTGCAGTTGGCCGACGGCACCGAGAACCAAATCTTCGGTTCGGTTCGCTTGGCGGAAGACCTGGATGGCTCCTTCCTCGGACAACTGCTCGATGCCCTTGTGGAATTGTTTGTACTTCAGTGTGTTCTTGACGCTGACCCGAGCAAAGTGCTCCGGTGAGAACATCGGCAACTTTTCGAAGTGAAACGATCCCGATTCGCAAATGGTGTCGCCGATGCGGAATACGCCGGGATCGAAAATGCCGATGATGTCGCCCGGATAGGCTTCTTCGATAATCTCGCGCCCCTGACCGAAAAACTGTTGGGGTTGGGCCAAATTGACCTTTTTGCCCGTGCGAACGTGGTTGACGCTTATCCCTCGTTCGAATTTGCCAGAGCAGATGCGAATGAAGGCGACCCTGTCACGGTGAGCCGGATTCATGTTGGCCTGGATTTTGAAAACAAACCCGGAAAACGATTTGTCCGCGGGCGCAACGGGGCCCTGGTCCGTTTGGCGTACGCCGGGGGCCGGGGCCAGATCGATAAATTCGTTAAGGAACGTCTCCACACCGAAGTTGGCGATGGCGCTGCCAAAAAAGACGGGTGTGAGTTTGCCTTGTGCGATGAGCTCGGGATCGAACGGGTCGCCAGCAATGTCTAGCAGCATCACTTCGTCCTTCAGTTGATCGTGTAGCTCGGGACCAAGCGCATCCCGCAGGACGGGACTGTCGATGTCATCGGCCTGGATGTTCGACGTCTCCTCACCACGGCTCGTGTAGCGCTCGAACCGAGTATCTCGACGGTTGTAGATGCCGCGAAAGTCCTGTCCCATGCCGATGGGCCAGTTCATCGGGCAGGAGCGGATGCCGAGCACGTCCTCCAGCTCTTCGAGCAGAGCGAGCGGCTCCTTGCCTTGCCTGTCGAGTTTGTTGATGAACGTAAAGATAGGGATGCCGCGCATCCGACAGACTTCAAACAGTTTGATAGTCTGAGGCTCCACGCCTTTGGCCGCATCGATGAGCATGACAGCACTGTCGGCCGCCGTCAGCGTACGGTATGTGTCTTCACTGAAATCCTCGTGGCCTGGCGTATCGAGAATGTTGATGCGCCTGTTGCGGTAGCCAAACTGCAAAACGGTGGATGTCACCGAGATTCCTCTCTGCTTCTCGATCTCCATCCAGTCAGACGTCGCATGACGCCTTGCCTTTTTGCCTTTGACGGCGCCAGCCTCGCGAATGGCGCCGCCAAATAGCAATAGTTTCTCAGTCAAAGTCGTCTTACCGGCGTCCGGGTGCGAAATGATTGCGAATGTACGTCGTTCTTCGTGTGTTCCTTGTTCCTTCGTATATGCTATCGGCACTGATGCCACTCCTGTATTTAAATATCAATATCTAACCATCCAAGTGTACCACGTGTTGGCGTCCCGGACGTACACCAAACACGGACTCACGGTGTGGTTAAAAGTACCGTCTTCTCTACTCGGCCGGATCGAGGTCCTTCGAAAACAATCTTCACGTTTGTTCCAGGCTCCCCTTTCACGACCCACTCCGCGTACCCGCGCTGGCTTTTCGGCGGTGCAAACGTGCTCTGACTCCCGTAACCATCCAAGTGACCGAGAGGGACTGGTGACATCCCAGCAATCACCTCAATCTGCCCTTCGATCATCGCCCGGACACCCTCAAGCAGCAACTCCTTGCCCTTCTCCGTGCTGGATGTGGGAAGAAATCCAGCATTGGAAACCTCCGCAACCAAACGAAAGACCCCGACACCTTCCTCCGTGACTTGCACAGTAGGAATCATGAGCTTTGGCGTGGAAAGCCCCAGTTTGGTTAAAAATGCACTCACGTTCGTGCATTCTTCCTCCAGGAAATGAATGGGTGGATTCTGGATGACAAATTTCGGGTTTAGACCGCCGATTTCCACTTTGCCGAAATCCGGGTGTTCAAAAGCTGTCCATTCAAACACGCCATGATCAGGCACTTCCTTCTCAACCCAAGCAAAGATCTTCCGTTGGTCCTCGGTCAGCTCCTCGGGCGTCAATGCCATCATCCGGCGCATGCCGTGCTCGCCATAGCCGTGCGCCCCCGCCCGCTTATTGAGGTTCCAAATCTCGACGGTGAATCCCATTACGCCAAAATGATCATACATCCAATCGTCGGCAGCGCCTGGCATAAGTACCTTCTCGTGACCAGTGGCGAACTTGTTGTAATTGGAGCCAGCGAAATATCCGCTCACCTGTGCCCCCATGTCGGCCACACGTGTAAACAAATCTCGATCCGTCTCCGAAAGAACCGTATCGTCTCCAGTCGAAGGCTGCCGCAGGATGACGCCCCCACTGGTGTGTAGGGCCGCATATGCAGCGATGTTTGGGTGGGCATGAATAAACTCGGCTAATGCGCGAAGTTCCGGCTCCGAGAGAGGATAAGGTCCCGCGCCCGGTTGCCCGCTCTCGCCGGCCCAGCGGATTGGAAAGTTGCGGTTGTAGTCCATCGTGGAACGGCGCGCATCCTGCGCCATCGCAAAGGCCGGGAGCGCGCCCGTTTTCGACAGGTGATCAATACGTCCTTCCGGAAAGACATGATAGTACTGCCCTCCGATTTCACCTGGACGACGGGGTCTCATCACCCGAGGGTCCACATCATCGATGACAAAACCTCCGTCTTCTGCCTGTACACGCATCTGAAGGATATAGCCGTCCCCGTTCACGTCTTCGGCAACGAATCCCTCTGGTGGTTCTGAGTAGGGATACGTGTGCGGGCTGGATCGGAAGCGGGCTGGCGTTGTGAGATACAGTTCCGCACCGTCGAGAGAAATGCGCGGCACGACATACACCGTATGCTGATCCAGGAGTTCGGTTGCCTCTCTGTCCTGTCCGTAGTTCTCAATACACCAGTGTATCCAGAACATGGCCACTGAATTGCTGGACACTTCCCCGGCATGAATATTGGCATCTACGAAAACGGCAGACTTGCGCTCTGGTGCCCCAGTGGAGCGGCTCGTCAAAGTGACCCCCGCGATGTCGCGCCCTTCTCGACTATGTCCGATGACCTCTACGCTGATCAAATTCGGATGCTCGCGTTGTAGCCGATTCAGTTCGTCCCACATTGCTTGATATGTCCAATATTGTGCTCTCATCGAATGTAATTACCTCCACCTATACTAATTCTACGAATCTTGCGGAAAACCTTATCTACAAACTTACATTTTTGCTCGCGTTAACTTAAAATTTTAGGGGAGAACTTTATATAAGTGCAAAATAGGAGGGAATACGACGTGAAGGCGATAGTGAGCAAGGCAGAACAGGGACGAAGCGGCGTCCATTACACAGATATACCAACGCCGACACCTGGTGCTGGCCAAGTGCGAATTCAGTTGCAAACCGCCGGGCTAAATCGTCGCGATTTGCGCGTGATTTCCCAAACAAAAATCGGAGACGCCCCCATGATCATCGGTTCGGATGGAGCCGGGATCGTTGAAACATTGGGTGAAGGCGTGCGCGACTTCGAAGTTGGTGACGAGGTCATCATTCACCCCACCTTAAAGTGGATTACCAATACACCCGCTCCACCGGCCGACTACGAAATTCTCGGTTCTCCGACACATGGAACATTTGCTGAGTTTATTGTGATAGAAGCGAATCACGTGGCACGAAAACCCAAGTACCTCACATGGGAAGAAGCTGGCGTCTTGCCGCTTGCTGCCCTTACAGCATACCGGGCTCTGTTCACCAGAGGGCAGGTTCAATCCGACCAGACAGTGTTGATTCCGGGCGTAGGAGGCGGTGTTGCCACATACCTGGTACAATTCACGAAAGCGGTCGGGGCGCGGGTGGTGGTCACCTCGCGCAGTGCGGAAAAGCGGCAGTTCGCAACGAAGCTAGGTGCGGATCTCGCTATCGATTCAACGCAAGACTGGCAAGAGCAGCTTGGTGGCGACAAGGTCGACTTGGTTATTGACAGTGTTGGTGCCGCAACGTTTGACAAGTGCCTCGCATCTCTGAAACCGGGCGGAACCCTGGTTACGTTCGGTGCAACAGCCGGAGATGAGATTCCGTTCGATCTCCGCTCCTTCTTTTACGGACAATTCGATTTAAGAGGTTCGACCATGGGAAGTCGTGAAGAGTTTGACGCGATGTTGCGGTTTATCGCAGAGCATGAGATTCGTCCAGTATTGGATCGATCGTATCCGCTATCAGAGGCGAAAGTCGCTTTGGAGAGACTTCAGGAAACAGAGAATTTCGGAAAAATTGGGTTGCAGATCCACTAATAGCGCTTGTCGATCCGCTGGTGACTTTCCATTTCGGCGAAAGTCACCCGCGGCATCGAATTCAACGTGACGTCCAGTTAACCTGTCGGTAGAACATCCTCCAATCCATTCTTAGCTGCTGTTCTCTGCAATTTCATGGGAGATGTCTCTTTAAGCCCAAACGATACGAGAAACACAAGGAACGAGCCAGCCGCGGCCATCCACAAGGGAGCGACGGGGCTGACGTGATCAGCTAGGGAGCCCGCAATCGTGGGGACGAGGGTGCCTCCAAACAATTCTCCAACCAGTACGATCAGTGACATGGCAGTTGCAACAAACGCTCGCGGCACGGATTCCGCGGGGATGATTGCCATAAACACTGGTGCGTACCCTTGCGCAACGGCAAGGAAGAAGGCGAGAACCGCTAGAACACCCGCAGTGGCGTGAACCTCTGCAAGGACAATCGGTGCCAGGGATGCCAGAAGTCCAAACGTGATCATGATAGGCTTACGGCCCAGTCGATCCGACAGGTACGGTAACACGAGACCCCAAATGAAGCTGCCCAGTCCCATTGCACTCATAACCAGTGACACTTTTCCCGGACTAATCTTATCCACCTCGACGAGAAATGTTGGCGCGAACGTCGTAAAGGCGAACAACCAGCCCATAAATCCGACAGAGATAATCATTCCAAGCCAAATGTTCCGGTGTGCAAATGCCTGCTTATAGTCAGACAACTTTGGTTTGACGTGAACATGATCGACCGCACTACCTATCATCACAGGTTCTTTCATATATCTCATTAAAATCAACGCGATTATGACGCCTGGCAGGGCCAACAGATAAAACGAATATCGCCAGTTGAGCGACTCGGCGATAGCAACGACAGCAAGGGGTGCCACGACACTTCCGAGAAGTGCGGTGGAACTTTGTACAAAGCCCATATTAAATCCGCGTCTTCTTTGCGACGAGTCAGCGATGACGGCTGCTTGTGCCAAAGTGACGACAGGCCCCTCTGCTGCACCCATGAGACCCCGAGCTAGCATGAGAACACCAAATGTCGCCGCCAACCCGGTGGAAAATGAGGCAAGCGAAAAGACAAGAATAATGAAGGTCAGAAACTTCTTTTTCGCATTCATAAGGTCTGACAGGCTGGAGAAAACCCAGCTGGAAATGGCCCAGCAGATGGAAAGTATTGAAACGGATAATCCAATTTCCGTATTCGTCAGCTTCAACTCTGGTGCCATAAAGGGAAATAAGAATGTAATACTCAGTCGATCCATCATGACAAACCCATACGTAAAGAACATAGCGATAACGATAAAGTTTTCGTACCGTCGAAACCTGAGTGGCGTGGAATCGGTCATGTTGCTACCCTCCTAATCATCCATTTTCAATTCACGATGTAAGCGCTATCAAAAGTCACGAAACATAACTTTTTCAGTACGTACCTATGCAAGCAGCTTTTCGCGCCAGTCCTCCGGCACTTTCATCGATTCGTGCGTTTCGGGGTCTAGAAGTACAGTCACCATGTTTCCGCTGATACAGAGTTCTTCGCGACAATATACTTTGATGTCCCAAGTCAACGATGAAGTCTTAATAACTGAACAGGTAGCGTGAATGTCGATCTCGTCATCATAGTACAGTGCATGGTGGTAATTACACTCAATATGAACCCTCGGAATCTCATAACCACCTCGAGAAGGATCACCCGCTTTAATCCCAAGTACCCGCAATGCCTCGCGTTCACCGATCTCGAAATACCGCATAGCTAACATAAAATGAATCCGCCCAGACGCATCCGTGTCAGCGAACGCAACGCGATCCTTTGTAACAACCGTAGCCATTGTCACCCATCCTCGTTCCCATTAATTTAGGTCTTGCCAGCTATCTTCGGTTCATCAACCTGCCTTTACTCTAAATTTTCTATTTACTCAGGTAAATTCGAACAATAATGAAATACAGGTGCTATAATTCCTCTATAATGATGATTGTTCATAGTCTGCGTATGTGTTATGGAGGTTGAATCTCGTTGGTATTTAAAGAAGAATCTGAAATGTCTCCCCGTCGCAGAGGGCGCGATAGGCTGAATCACAATCTCAAAAATGTGGTTGACGACATTGCACGGACAAAAACGCAGGAGGAAACCATCACAGTTCTACTGCAGACGATATGCAACACATTTCACAGTGACGTCTCTCTTGTCTATCTTGTAGACGAGGACCAGGGTGTGATGAAGCCAAACGTGCTCGCACAACGTCAGAGTGAGACTTCCCTCTCGTCACTTGACCTGAGTCAATGCTCTCAAAACATCCTTACTGGACCCTTTCGTTGGCCGACGGATACATCCGAACCACTTGACACAGCCTGCGCATTCTACAGGGAAATGCAACAGGCTGGGTTTTCGACTTGGTTTTCACTACCCCTACGCGTTGGACCAACCGTCATCGGTGTGATAGCCGTTGGATATTTTAGATACGAGTACCTCGTCAGCGACGTACGGGAAATGCTATGGAACTTTGCTAACGATGTAGCACAATCGCTCATTCGGTTTTTACCTGTCAAACGACAGCTGAAGGCACCATTACACGGAACCGAAAATCCCGCATTGGCGAATTTATATGAGCAGGAGCGACGTATGCAGAGACTCTTGTCCAATCACCGCCAATTAACCAATTCACTCTTTGAAAGTGAGAGCCTCACGACACTCACCCAAACACTTTCACAGATGATTGGGCACCCTGTGGCCGTACTGGACCGCTTTTTCGGAACGCTAAGCACATTTCCCGTCAATGCCAATTGGGGATTCCTGCTGACGCGCCTTCGGCAGTGGATGGCTCAAACAAAGTTAAACATGAATAACCATCCCTTTCCCGTGAGATCAAGCAATCTGGCCGGGAGCAGTTTCGTAGTGGCACCAATACAGATGGGTGATGTCCCTTTGGGCTACTTTATCGTGAAGGAGGATGAGTCAAAACTGGACGATCTCGACGTGATCGCCACACAGCAAGCCACGATGGTTCTGGCTATTCATTTTTACAAACGAGGGCTACACATCGAGAAACGGGGCAACGGATTCCAGGAGTTGCTCAATCAACTGCTGGATCAGCCAGGTTCCTGGAGCCAGTCTGATTCGGATCAAGCAGCTATGCTTGGTTGGGACGTTAGAGCGGAGCAAAGTCTACTCGTGGGGCAGTTTCAATTCGGGGAGCAGGAATCTCTCCCACATAGAAACTTGAATACTATCGTTGAATACGTTCGAACTAGGTTGGCGGTGGATTTCCCACAAATTCTGATCGCACGAAGACAGGACACGTTGGTCTTAGTCCTCCCACACTCCCTGACGAACCGTAACGAGTTGTCGGGGCTGATTCACTGGATAAGGTCCATACAATGTGAATTTAATCTACCGGCGGAGCGTTCTTCATCCATGACTGTGCCGAGCGGTCCCCATCGGGTCACGTTTGGCATAAGTCATCCTGTTCAATCACCGGAACTCTTTAACCAGGCTTATCAGGAGGCGTTGATGGCCGCACGGCTTGCGACTTTGGTGGCTCCGGACAAAGACTTCGCAAGCGCGGCGGACATCCGATTGCACTTGTTGCTTTCACCCTTAGCAAAATTAACCGCCGTACAAGAGTTCATTTCAGACAAACTAGCAAAACTAATTACATACGACGAAGAACACCAGACAGAAATGTTTAAAACGCTCAAAGTCTACCTAGAGCAAAACGGTAATCTATCGGATACGTCTGCCGCGCTCTTCATTCACCGTACGTCCCTGCAGTACCGGTTAAAGCGGATTGAATCTATCATTCTGTCGCCTTTGGAGTCTTCACAGGTGCGGTTTGAACTTCATTTGTCCATATTCATTCATGAAATTCTAACCGCCAATCACGGCTTAGACGCAACGTGAAATTCATATCCGCAACTGCCCCCGTCATTAAAAATGACATTCAGATCTTGCTACCAGAGGGTCACGTTATCTGACGTTTCACTTTGCGTGATAGACAGGTGGATACTTTTCTCGCATAATCTTCGCCAATTCCATTTTATAGATCTTTCCACTTCCACTTAAGGGAAGCACGTCCATAATTTCAATCACATCTGGAACTTTATAATCCGCCAAGTGTTCTTGGCACAACAAGCGAATTTCATTCGGCGTAAGTGACCTACCAGCTTTCAGGGTGATACACGCACAGGATCGCTCACCCAACACTGGATCAGGAATTCCCACAACGGCTGCCTCCTGAACGGCAGGATGTTGATAAATGAGCTCCTCGACTTCTTTGGGGTAAATCTTTAATCCCCCGCGACTGATCATTTCCTTTATTCGCCCAACAATCGTCACGTAGCCATCGTCGTTTAGCCTTGCTAGGTCACCAGTGTGGAACCATCCATTCTGATCGATTGCCCTACGAGTCGCTTCTTCATTTTCGTAATAACCCATCATCAGTCCAGGGGTTTTACACAGCAGTTCACCCACTTCACCATTCGGTAGCATATTCCCCCATTCATCGACCACTCGTAGACTGACCCCCGACAGAACTCGGCCGACTGTGGTGTAAACCCAGGCCTCGTTTTCAAAATGAGACGCCGTGAGTGATGGAGAAGTTTCCGTCATACCATAGGACAAAATGGGGTTCAAGCCCAATTCGGAGCGAATGCGCTCAACTATTTCGTAAGGGCACGGTGTTGCCGCCACAATACCTGTTCTCAGCGATGACAAGTCGTATTTTGAACGGTTCGGATGGTTGAGTTCGAGAACAAACATAGTAGAAACGCCATGGTGAACAGTCACCTTTTCACGTTCGACGACCTCAAACACAGTCTCTGGCGAAAATCGTTCCATTAGCACAAACGTAGACTTGGTTGCAACCGACATAATACAGAGCGACAAGCCAAATATATGGCAGACTGGGACAACGACTAACACGACATCTCTTTCGCTGTTCTCCAGAGCAACGTTCATGGCGCTGCTCGAAAACAACAAGCTCTTATGGGAGAGAATTGCTCCCTTCGGAATTCCTGTCGTTCCGGATGTGTAAACGATGGCGGCCACGTCACTCGACGAGGTGTTACAGGCTTCCTCAGGGTCAGCATGCATCCCCAGAACTATAACATCCTCGAAGGACAGCAGATTGTGATCTACCAAACCCATAGGTGAAACACATATGATGTGCTCGAGACTGGGAATACCCTTCTGACAGTCTTGAAATACTTGGTACCGCGCAAAGTCCGTTTCCACCGCCGTGATCGCTGCTCGGGCTCCTGAACTCCGAAGGATGAATTCGATTTCATTACGCTTGAACCGAGGATTGACTGGCACAAGCACAAAACCTGCCCTTGCAGCGGCATATAATGTAATGACGTACTCTGGCCAATTCGGCAAACAGGCAATAATTTTATCGCCCTTTTGTAATCCGAGTTTCGTACAACCTTCAGCAAACCTGATCACCCGTTCGTAAAGTTCCCTATACGTCAATCGAACTTTACGCTCCACTTGCGCGATAGCCGCCTTATCCGGATATTTCTCCTGTGCTTCTGCTAACAAATTGAATAGTGTGCTGCCCATAATGTCCTCATTGGGCTTATCCGTATCCTCAAATAGCCTCCCAGACGGTAGCAATTCCTTGGCCCCCTCCAATACAAAGTGATGCTACCCCGTATTTCTTTCCACGTCTGTTGAGCTCCGCCAGCATCGTCAGGATCAATCGCATTCCACTCGCTCCCAGCGGGTGTCCAAGCGCAATGGCTCCACCATTGACATTTGCCGTGTCGATATCAAATCCTAATTCTTTCTGACAACCGAGAAGTTGAGCAGAAAAAGCTTCATTAATCTCAATCAGGTCCATTTGCCCTAAGGTCATATCCGCACGTTTCAGTGCCGAGCGGATAGCTTCCACAGGCCCCAAGCCCATGAGGCTCGGTTCAACTCCAGAAATTCCCCACGAAACCAACCGTCCAATTGGCTTAATATGATGTCGCTCTGCATAATTTCCTGACACCAAAATACCCATTGCTGCTCCGTCGCTCAGGCCGCTGGCGTTTCCCGCTGTAACCAGCCCATTTTCAATGAACCTGGCCGGCAAGCGAGAAAGAGTTTGTGAAGTTGTCGGTCGTGGGATCTCGTCAGTATCTGTTACTGACGTTCCCTTGCTATTTGACACTTGGACGGGCACAATTTCAGCTTTGAAAATACCCGATTCCATGGCGCGAAGAGCTCTCATATGACTCAATGCCCCAAAGTCATCAACCTCTTCTCGTTTCAAGCCATACTTCTTCCCCACATTTTCAGCTGTTCCGGCCATCGTGAAACCACAAAACGAGTCCATTAAGGCTTCCCACAGGGCGTCCTCCATTTTGCCGGCACCTAAACCTAGCCCGGTTCGGGCTCCACGGATGACAAACGGAACTTGGCTCATATTTTCTGTCCCACCGACCAGAGAAACTTCAGAGTCTCCGTAGGCGATTGACAATGCAGCCGTAACAACAGCCTGCATGCCGGATCCACAAACGCGGTTGATGGTGATAGCCGGACAGTCAATTCGTGTTCCCGCCTTAAGGCCAACGTGCCGAGCTGTCAAAATCCCTTCGGGGTCACTGGACTGATGTACGTTTCCCACGACGACATTGTCAATGTCCCAGGCAGCAATGTCCGACTTTTCCAGTGCCGCTTTAGAGGCCGCTACGGCCAAATCAACGGCCGAAACATCTTTGAAAGCTCCGTTGAACTTTCCAAACGGTGTCCGAGCACCGCCTGCAAGGAAAAATTCCGTTGCCATTGATTCATCTCCCTCACCATTGCGTTATTTCCCAACAAATACGGGTTTTCTCCGCTCCGAGAACGCACGTACACCTTCCCGTCCGTCCACACTCGAAAAGGCGGTCATAAACGCTTGATTTTCTTCAGTAAGCCCTGATTCAAGCGGTACATCCAGGGCAAGGTGAATGACCCGCTTTGCCTGTGCCAATGCAACGGCCGGCCGCTTTGCTAAATGATTGACCAGTTCCTGAGCTTTGTTCTGTAGTTCTTCAGCGCCAACAACGTCACAGACCAAACCAACGGTCTTTGCTTCATCGGCACTAAGCGAGCGTCCCAACATGGTGATTTCCTTGCTTCGCGCTTCCCCGATCAAACGCGTCAGACGCTGGGTACCGCCACCGCCCGGGATAATTCCCAACGTCAACTCGGGAAGCGCAAAAACGGCATTCTGAGCGGCTAATCGAAAATCACATGCCAAGGCAAGTTCAAACCCAGCCCCATAGGCTAATCCGTTTACAGCACATACCACAGGTTTAGAGCATGACTCGATCCGCCGAAGTGCCCGGCCAGACACACCGTTAAAGTGACCCATTTCGTCGTCCTCAAAGGTGAGAACTTGTTTGATATCGATACCTGCTACAAAGGCCTTCGTCCCTGCCGCAGTGATAAGAATGACGCAAACCTCGTCGTCCCTTTCTGCCTCACACAAATAACTGTCCAATGCCGCAAACGCCTCCAGGTTTAAAGCGTTAACTGGCGGGTTTTCAATGTGAATTCGCGCACAGACACCATCAACAAAGTAACTCACAACATCACTCATGACGTTCGCCTCCGTCATAGTCATACCAGCCCTTCTTAACCTTTCGACCAACCCGTCCAGCGCGAATCAATGTACGCAATGACTGCGGTGCCGCAAACCTTGAGTCCTTCAGCTCGTTGTAGAACACGTCCATGACGTGCAACCCGATTTCAACGCCAGCAAAGTCCTGCAACTCGAAGGGACCCATGGGGTAGTTCAGCCCAAGTTTTACCGCGGTATCAATATCCTCTTTACTCGCGACGCCCTCCTCAACCAACCGGATGGCTTCAATAAACTGGGGAATCATAATGCGGTTGACGATAAATCCAGGCGTATCTCGCTTGACTTCAACTGTCGTTTTCCTCATCCGCTCGGCAACAGTTTTCGTAACTAACACAGTTTCATCACTTGTCTCGTAACCTCGTACAACTTCAACCAGTCGCATCACTTGCGGTGGATTAAAGAAATGCATCCCGACTACACGGCCGGCACGACTAGTGGCTGACGCAATACTCGTGATAGATATAGAAGACGTGTTGGTCGTTAAAATCACGTCTGCCCTGCAAATAGTGTCCAATTGACGGAACAACGCCTGCTTCGTCTCCGAATCCTCAATAATGGCCTCCACGACAAAATCCACTTCCGATAATTGCCTGAGATCAGAAGTCAATTTGATTCGAGAGAGAACCTCATCCATGTCTTGTGCTGTAATTTTGCCCTTTGCAATTGACTTTTCCATGAGCGATCGTATCCGCGTAGACGCACTTTCCAAAGCTTGAGGCACGGTATCTACGAGAACCACGTGAAATCCATTTTGGGCCGCTAGGTGTGCGATACCAGCACCCATACTCCCCGCACCCACGACGCCAAGTAGTTCGATGTCAATCATTCACTTCACTCCACCCTGTTGTGTCCTCGTTAATAGTATAAAATTTCAATCTAGTCAGATAAATTCTCACATGAGACAAAGCGAAGTGAAGGATTTCCTCATAAATAAGGATTGCAAGAACCGTTCTCATGGATTTGAAGTACAATTTATCTCCAAAATGATTCTGGACTTGCCGCGTGTGATCTGGCACGATTGCACAATCGGAACAACTGCGCGGACTTCGAATCCGTCCAGAACGGAGTGATCGACTATCAAGCTCATTATTGCAGAGAAACCTTCTGTCGCGCGCGACATCGCCGGAGTGATAGGCGGAGTGAGACGGCACAGTGGGTACATTGAAGCCCGAGAATACACCATCACTTGGGCTGTTGGCCACCTCGTCACACTGGCTGACGCACACGACTACGATAGAAAATACAAGAAGTGGAGCGCTGAGGATCTACCTATTGTGCCGAAACCATTTCGGCTAAAAGTAGTTGAATCAAGCAAAGAACAGTACAACGTTGTTGCGTCGCTCTTAAAACGAGCAAAAGAAGTCATAGTCGCGACAGATGCAGGGCGCGAGGGACAACTCATTTATGAGCTGATTGCCCTTTCGGCTGGATACAAGGGCAAAGCCAAGCGCCTCTGGTTGTCTTCTCTGACGGAGGGTGCCATTCGCGAGGCGTTGAATGGCTTGAAGAACAATATAGATTACAGAAATCTCTACTTTGCCGGTTTTGCTCGCGCACAGGCAGATTGGCTGGTGGGCATCAATGCTACACGGGCCATGACCACGCACGCAGGAACGCTGCTCACCATTGGCCGAGTCCAGACGCCGACACTGGCGATGATCGTTCATCGAGATTGTCAAATTGAACAATTTAAGCCGGAACCATACTTTGAGTTGGAAGTTATTTTTACGCATGTGAACGGTGAGTACAAAGGCAAATGGTTTGATGGGGATAAGCAGACGCGTTTTAACAACAAGGAAAGTGCTGACCGAATACTTGGGAAAGTTAAAGGACAATCAGCGTGCATCACCAAGCTCACACAAAAGACTGTGCCGGAACAGCCACCTCAGCTTTTTGATTTAACGTCGCTCCAGCGTACCGCTAACCAGAAATTTGGATTTACGGCAGACCAAACGCTAAAGTTGGCGCAATCTCTCTACGAAACACACAAAGTGCTCACGTATCCGAGGACGGACAGCCGCTACGTCTCCGACGACATCGTCCCGACTTTACGCAAGCGACTGAGCGCAGCGGGCAAGATGTTCCCCGAGTTAACTGACCTGATTCCTCATGTCATCCGCCCAACAAAAAGAGTCGTTAACGGTGCAAAAGTGAGTGATCATCACGCGATTATACCGACGGAAACAACTGTTTCTACCACACTGAGACCAGACGAGCGGAAGATTTACGAGTTGGTGACCAAGCAAACCCTTGCAGCTTTACTGGTGCCCGCAGAGTGGGCATCGACGACAATAAAAACAACCATGGGGGGCGAGTTGTTTAAGACGAGTGGACGAGTTCTCGTGAAAAGTGGCTGGAAGTCGGTTTTTGGAACGGACACCCCCGATTCTACCGACAAGAAAGTCGACGATGAGGATACGCAAGCAACGTTACCCATGGTCGAAGAGGGAGATAAGGTGACCGCAAGAGACGCTGTCGTCTTGTCAAAACAGACGAAGCCGCCATCGCACTTTACGGAGGCGTCCCTCTTATCTGCCATGGAACATGCTGGAAGACAGGTGGACGATGAAACGTTAGCTGAAGCGCTCAAGGACCGCGGGTTGGGCACCCCTGCCACTCGGGCGTCCATCATCGAAAAAATTAAACGCGACGGCTACGTTGAAGTGAATAAGAAACACCTCGTAGCAACCAACAAAGGACGTGCCTTAATTGAGGCGATTCACATCGACGCACTCAAATCCCCGGAACTGACAGGCGACTGGGAGCACCGTCTGGCTCAAATCGAGTCCGGCAACGATGATGCAGGTCAATTTATCAGTGAAATCACGGAGTTCACACGGACGGTCGTTGCAACGATTAATCAAACGCAAGTGGACATGATCCTTGAGGGTCAGTCAATCTCTCGTGAGGCTGTCGGTACATGCCCCTTGTGCGGCGGAGCCGTCATTGAGACGAAAAAATCGTACGGATGCGTGAACTGGAAAACACAGGGTTGCAAATTCACTGTCTGGAAGCGCATTTCCGGCCATAAGGTGACGCAAACACAGGTGAAGGAGCTTCTCACGAAAAAGCGAACGAAGCGATTGAAGTTTAAAAGCAAGGCAGGTAAAGATTTCGAAGCGCGTTTAGTACTAACACCTGACGCCAGCGTGGAATTCGAGTTCGAAAGACGTGCAGGTAAGGGCGAATAAAGTGGCAGCGGATTATCTGATAGAACTTCGTCTAAACTGACCGGTTTCACTAAGACTAAACTGGCACAAGTCAGGTCAGGCACTCCCTTCAACGGATTGCCTGCACGGTAAAGCGATGGTCACCGTCGTTCCTTGCCCCACTTCGCTGTCAATCGCGAGTCGTCCACCATGCTGAGCGATGATCTTTTGACATATCATGAGTCCGAGACCCGTTCCATGTTCCTTTGTCGTGTAAAATGGGGTACCCAGCCTCTTCACTACGTCTCCGGGAATGCCAATTCCGCTGTCGCGGACTCGAACGACAATTTCGTCTTCCTGCTGGGTGGATTCAATGACAATCTTGCCACTGTCAGGTGTCGCGTCGATCGCGTTTCTTACAACATTGATAAACAATTGTTCCATGTCACTTGCGTCACACTCAACCGAGTGAACATTGTTATCTGCACTAAAAACGATCTCCACGCTTCTCATAATCGCTTCTGTACTGAGCAGTTGAATGACTTCAATCAGCCGCTGTTTCATGTCGATCATCCTAAAATTCCTTGCCCTGGGTTTAGCAAGGAGTAACATCTCGTTGGTCACAGCCTCGATTCGATTCAACTCGTTTTCCATGATGTCAATAAACTTCTGGGGATTGTCAGATGTGGATATGAGCTTTAAAAATCCCTTTAAAGCGGTTAAAGGATTGCGGATTTCGTGCGTTACGCCAGCTGCTAATTGACCAACGATAGCCAATTTTTCTGTTCTCCTGAGCATCTCTTCCGTCTGCCGTCGCTCTGTTATATCTCGGGCAACGACGACGGTGCCATTTAGCTCGCCAATGGAATCAAATATCGGTCCCTTAGTCACTTCAAATGTCAATGTTGTACCGTCGGGTCTTACATAACTATTTTCAAATCGATTCGTGGACGCTGACCGCCAAGTTTCTTCGTCTGTCTTCTGAACGACTTCCCAAAATTCGCCTGAAACCACACTATCACGGGATAATTGTTCGTTTGTCTTTCCTTTATAACCCTCTGCTGTAATTCCAAAGAAGTTTAACGCTGTATCATTCGCTTCTAACCATCGTCCCCTTCGATCCTTTAGAACGATCAGACTTGGGAGTGCGTTAATGAGCGTCCGTAACTGATTCTCGCCTTCCTGCAAATGATCAAATGACTCTCGCAACAATATGTTGGCGTGCTGGAGTTGGAGTGTTTGACATTTACGTTCAGTAATGTCACGCAACTGACCGTACGCACCGATTACGTGGTTGTCTTTGTCACGAATGGGCAATGCATCAAACAGACATACGTGGTGATAATGTGTCAGGGGGTTTTGAAAATCTAGCTCAACGTTGTGATAGACCTCACCTCGTTTTATGACGGTATCCATATAAGAACCGACTACAGGCATATCTTTTGTAGGTTGGTTGAGCATACTGTTCCGACTGATGCCCGTCATTTTCTCGACAAACGAATTCACCATGGAAACTTGCCCACGGGTGTCAGTGATAATGACCCCGCATGGTGATTTATTGAGGATGACCTGGTTCAGTACATCTAGTTCCGCGTTGCGCTTTCTCAGTACGAGCTCTCGTTCAATCGCGTCGACAGTCATAATTAAAATCGTTAAATAGGTCGGATGAGATAACTGTGCGGCTGTCATAATACTGACGGTGCCTATCACCGTTCCATCCATGTAATTTTTCAGGGGGACGGAGTAGCAGGCGAGATCGTGAAGATGCTCTTGATAGTGATCTCTGCCGATTAACCTCACAGGCGTGCGTTCTAAGAGGGCAATGTTGACTGCATTGGGTCCGAAGTCTTCCTCAGTGAACTGCATCCCCAGACCGATTCCCAGCTCATCCATCGTCCTTTGAATAGCCGCATCGCCGAAAACCTGAAGCACCAATCCAACTTCATCAGTGATGGCGACCATAAACGGGATGCCTCTCATCTGATGGAACAATTTCGCGGCAAAATACTGTCCAACGGACAAGACCTCAGCATAATCTCTTTGTCGTTGCGCTAATTCGTGTTCAGACCGTCTAGTTCTCAATACTGGAATTGCTGATAAGTCAATACCTGCTACCTGCGCTCTGTTTTTCGACTCCGTCACGTAATAAGGCTCTTCGTACACCACAAAGTACCCCTCCGGCATTGTTGACGCGCTAGTTTTGACAAAGGTGGAAGCCGAGGCCTGCCTTCACCGAATTATGTATATAAAACAACAATAACACAGAATGTTCGGACTTAAACGTCATTGGAATATTTTTATATTAATTTTCGTGTTGAATGCTCCTCCGAGGCAACGCGGCTACGGCAGGTAAACAGTTTTCAAATGGTCCATGTTTAATAAGTATTTTGTTCCGTTCGCTGTGACAAGCTCGGCCATACTGCTGTCGGAATCAACAGATTTTAATTGGCCAATCTTGTTTGGATGATCGCCCATGTCGAAGATGACCAGTTTGCCGCATAGTTTTTTGCACTGTTCCTTAAATGTTCTTGGAAGAGAACCGGGCACCGAGCGGTGGGGAATCGAGTCCGTATCAAGTGCATAGGGGGTGACGTCGTCGCGATACGGAATGAGCCATTTAAGATGACTCAACGTGACAAAAATGGTCTTATACACTGGTGAGTGGAATACAAAATAATCATTCATGATACTGGTAAGGTACCCGTGAATCGTCGTATTCCCGGACACATAAATTTCTACGAAATGTCCTCGCGCGTTCAGCAAAGCCTTGCGAAATGAGATACTTTCGTCATTCACACAAAATGGATGTTCCTGCGTGGGCGGTGTTTCCACAATTCCTTCCGAAAATGTGCCAAGTGATACGTTTTGGACGTGGACAAGTGGCGTGTAATAGAAGTTTCCGTATTGATTGATCACGAGAATGTCGAGACCGATTCCAACCAAATACCCAGTTATACATTTATTTCCAGACAACGTGACGTCCACATATCGTCCAGTGAACTCCTGCAAACAACTCATAAGTCCCCCTCCTCAGGTGGCACATGAAATTCTTTTAATATATAAGGTGCACCCAACCATAGACTAAGAGTATTGTCACAAGAACAGTTACTGGAATGACAATCGCCGTGAGCCGAATATATCGCCCCCAACTGATATGAACGTGGTGTTGTTTCAGTATATACATCCAGATCAGCGTAGCCAGCAGCCCGATTGGCATAATAAGCGATCCGATGTCACTTCCGATGACATTCCCGAGATACGCAACCTTAAGCGTCATTGGATCGAGATGCATGTTCGTCAGTGTCAACGTTCCGATCATTAACGCGGGATGGTTATTAAAGATGTTGGACATGATTGTCACGAGAATTGCCGTTGTTGCAACAGCATGAAGCCCGCTTCCTGTAACCAGTGGCTCGATCTCACGCATCAACCATGTAGTTAATCCGATCTTATGCATCCCGTAGACCACGACATACATACCAAATGCGAAGACTAAAATGTGCCATGGTGTCTTCTTTATCACATCTATTGGTGAAGTGCGCATCTTCAGCCAACGCCATACGAGTAGTATGGCTGCACCAAGAACGGCGGTGACCGATACCGGTATCCCAAAGTAGGCGCCGAGAAATAGCCCCACACGTACTGCTAATACATATAGCAGCACATTTCTAATGAACCGCACCTTTGCTTTGGATGGAACGTCGAATTCAATCTCCTTTTGCGTATGTCGCTCCAGGGTGGGAAATGCCCGACGCGGTGGCCATACGCTCCTGTGCTGCAGGTGTGGCCGTGGCCCCTGAACTGCGCGGTTTGCAGCGAGATCGCGGGGTAACTCCTTCTTCAATACCAAGTAATTTAGTAGTGAAAGTACGCCAAGACCGGTCATTGCCGGAACGAACATCATCGAAGAAAATGTGATCAAATTCATACCGATAATTTTCAAAGAAATTAGGTTGACAATGTTGCTCACGCCAATGGGGGCACTCGCCGCAGTGTCAATCAACGCACCACTGATTAAATACGGGATTTGCTGATGCGGCTTCAGTCCTAGTTTGTTGAGAAGAATCAGCAAAATTGGCGTCGCAATGATGATCCCGCCATCATTGTTAAAAAACATTGTCATCAGTAGACTCATCAAATTGATGTACCAAAACAAACGAACGCCAGAGTTTTTTGATAGTCTAGCTAAAAAATTCGCAGCAAATTGAAAGACACCAAAGCTTTCAAGAACAATAGCCATTGCAATCGTTGACAAGATAGTGACTGTGGCGCCACCCACATCGGCTCCAATCGTCCTCAAGTCTTCCAGGGAAACCGAACCGCTCAACACCGTCAGTGCCGCTCCACAAATCGCGGGAATTGCTTCGTTGAGTCCCCGAGGTCTCCACAGAATTAATACAACCGTCATAATGAAGGATGCAACCGTCAGTATTACAGTCCAAGTCTGCATACGTTTCCTGCCCCTCGTGTGACAGCTTTTGTAGCTACGAGTGAATGACTTGACGTTCTAGGATTGACATGCCATTTGACTCTCCATGATATCCATCCCCCCACTTTAACTGTCCTCTTATTGATGTTGGTATGGTATGGACTTTTCTACGACCTGCACACACCGTCTGTCCTATGAACATGGGAATTCCACTGAAGCCACTTCTTATTCCGTGCATACCAACTGGATTTTCTACCCAACATAACGGCATCATCTCTTAGGAGGATGGCTGTGCTTTCACTTGTACTCGCGTTAAGCCTGCATACCGTCATCAATACAAGCCCTATCTCACTCCAACAACCGGTAGCGAAACAGTCATCCCTTGCTGCTATGTCTTCGCACTCAGCCGGACAAACTGAAAGAACATTTCCGGTGTCATTGTACTTACCCACAGATCCCCCTCCTCCGGGACGTGCGATTGCCATAAATAGAAACCTCAAATACCTACTGGCTCAGCGGACGACAAACTATTATCATGCAAGCCCGTCTCAGCAAAAAAATATTCAACTCGTGGCACAACGCTTGAATGGTATCGTCGTTCGGCCGGGGGAAGTATTTTCTTATAACAGGCGTCTCGGTCCGTATACTCAGCAGAACGGCTATCACTGGGGACGAGCCTTTTCGGGTGATCGGATTGTACCTTCAATGGGTGGCGGGGTTTGCCAGGGAGCCAGTACACTTTATTCGGCGTTGCTCCGTACAGGGTTACCTATCGTCGAGCGACACAATCATTCCCTCCTTGTTCCATATCTTCCGGCCGGTGAGGACGCAACGGTTTCCATGTCGTCAGGGATGGACTTTCGGTTCAAAAACAATCATTCGTCTCCCATTCTGATCACGGCACAGGCGTATCCAAAAGAGCGACTTCTCACAGTCGCATTGTGGGGTGCACAACCACCAAAAGTCGTCTCTGTCCATCACAAAGTGCTCGCATATTACACACACAAAACCATCCGCAAGCATACCGCCCACGACGATGACGATGACGATGAGACTGTGGTAGCTCCTGGTCAAGATGGCGGAAAAGTGTCCACTTGGTTGGAGATCAAGACCGACAGAGGAAACCAAAAGAAATACGTTGGGACAGACACATATTATCCAAGTCCGAGGATCATAGCGGTCGGATCGGATGATTAAACGCAAATAACCGACTGTCCCGTTAAAGCAGTCGGTTAAGAATGGATCCTGAGGCTGATCATGCGACAAGTACTCAACAGTGGGTACAAGTTTGCACCCACTGTTAAGCCCGTCGATTAATAAACTGGAGTCGTGGTGCAGGATGTCGTTGCAGCTCCGTAAGCAGGAACCAATAGGAAGAACAGAACGAAGATGATCAGGAATACAACAGCCCAATGCGTGTATGCTCCAAATGTCCCGTACACATTAACCCCTCCTGTTAATACGTTGTTTCGAGGTTAATGTATGTCTAGGTGGTTGGCCTCTGTAAGGCTAAACGCCCATCAGGCGTCATGAAATTAAGCCCTGTTGTTGCAACCAAGCCTTTGCAACCTCCATGGCTGGTTTATGCTCGATCACGACCTGTTCATTCAATTTCTGCATCTCTGCGTCGCTGATTTTCCCCGACAATTTGTTCAACACTGTCTTCAGCTCAGGGTGAGCCTTGAGCACACTATCCCGAATGACGGGACAGGCGTAATACGGTGGAAACACATGTTTATCATCCTGGAGCACGACCAAGTGCAAATGAGGAATGTCCCCGTCCGTTGAGTAACCGTCTGCGACATCCACTTGACCATTTGCGAGCGCGACATACTTCAGCCCAATATCCATTGTCTTCACATCTTTGAAGTTGACGTGATAGACACGCTGCAAGGCCTTCAGTGTATCCTGTCGCGTGACAAATTCCTGTTCCGCGCCAAGCCTGAACTGGTCAGATTTAGCGGCCATCTGCGAAATTGTGTGAATGCCAAGCTTAGACGCTTCGCTCTGCGTCATGACCATGGCGTACGTGTTGTTAAATCCAATCGGGTTCAACCAGGTCACGTGGTATTTTTGCTCGAACTGTTTCTTCACGAGATTGTACACTTTTTGCGGATCCGATTGAGGAGGCTCATGTAGAACATTCACCAGTCCCGTTCCGGTGTACTCCACATAGGCGTCGATTTTCCCCTGCTTCATGGCATTCCACGTGACACTGCTGTCGAGCCACGTGTACATTTTCACGTGCAAATTCGTGTCATGCTCAATTAACAATTTCATTACGTCTGCCATAATGTCTTGTTCGGGAAAGTTCTTCCCGGCAATGACGATGGTGTTATCGTTCGTCCCGCAACCTGTTGCACCGAGACTTGCCGCACTGACCGTGATACCCAAAAATGCAACCATCGCAAGATGTGAAAAGCGCTTTACCCTCCACTTCTGAAACAAACGTCGCCACTTACTCACGAGCTAAACCTCCTTGCCGACTTCCCACAGTTGGGAGGATACGGCGTTTATTTCTGCTGCGTCACGGTCCCGTCAACTTGACCTGAACTGCGCATTCCTTTGGGTGTAAACACCCTGTCTAGCCAAAGCAGCAGAAAATCAAAGAGGATAGCGAGTAGAGCCGCCGGTATGGCCCCGGCTAAAATCAATTGCGTGTCGATCATGTCGATACCACGAATGATCAGGTCACCTAAACCACCAGCACCGATAAATGTCGCCAGAGTGGCTACACCAATCGTCTGGACGGTAGATGTGCGAACGCCAGCCATAATAACACTGCGCGACAGCGGCAACTCAACCATCCACAGGACCTGTTGTCTCGTCATGCCCATGCCCTTCCCGGCTTCCAAGAGTGATTTGTCCACTTCAAGTATCCCGGTATAGGTGTTTCGAACAATCGGCAATAGCGCGTACAACAACAGCGCAATGAGCGCTGGCAGTGTGCCGATGCCAAACAAGGGAATCATAAACCCGAGCAAAGCCAGGCTTGGGATAGTCTGGATGATGGAGACGACGACGATCACCGGTGTGGCGAGTTTCGGGTGGCGCGTCAAGTAAATCCCGAGGGGAATGGAAATGATGCACGCCAACGCGATAGCAATGATGGAAAGATAGATATGCTGACCGACTTTGTTAAAAATTTCGGGTGCTTCGTTCACCATTGTCTGAAAGAAAGTATTCATTCCGCTGCGACCTCCTCACTCGTTCCCTGTTCAACGCTTGTCGCGTCGACCGTCGGTGTGACGTCATCGTCATCGTTCCGGTACGGCTTCGACAACGCATCGATCACGCTTGCCCGCGTAACTGCGCCAGCCAAGCGCCCGTCTGGGCGAACGACAGGGAGAAAGCCGCGATCGCTTTCGTGTAATGTCGACAAGACGGACGACACCGTATCTTCTTCGGTCACACTTGGAACCGTCCTAGACATGACGTCTACGACTTTAGCCTGTTCATTTCCATAGTGTTCATAGATTTCCGGTGCCCCGACAACACCCAGATACTTTCCGGATTGATCCGTTACGATGAGGCCGTTCACTTTACGTCTGCGCATCAAGTGCACGGCTTGCGCCAGACCCTGTTTTGGCAGCACCGTGACGGCCGGGTTCATGACATCCTTAACCTGTTGCATGAATGGTGCCTGCTCAAATCGCTTCACGCCCACAAATTCGCGGACGAAATCGTTGTGAGGGTGGCGCAATAAATCCTCGGGTGTGCCGTGTTGCACCACTTCCCCGTCTTTCATGAGCACAATCTCATCCGCGATCTTGAGGGCTTCGTCCATGTCGTGCGTGACAAAGATGATTGTCTTGTGAAGTGAGTCCTGCAATTTAACCAATTCGTCCTGCAACTGTTCGCGGCTAATGGGGTCCAAGGCACTGAACGGTTCATCCATCAAGATGATGGACGGTTCTGCCGCGAGTGCGCGTGCAACACCAATTCGCTGTTGCTGTCCGCCACTCAGCTCATTCGGGTAGCGGTGGCGAAACTGGGCTGGATCGAGCCCGACGAGATCGAGCAACTCTTCCGTGCGTCGCACAAAGTCCCGTGTCCGTCCACGACGGAGTCGAGGAACTAGTGCGATGTTCTCCTCGATTGTCATGTGCGGAAAGAGCCCAATTTGTTGAATGACATAACCGATGTTCCGACGAAGCTCCACGGAGTCCACCTCGTTTGTGTCTCTACCTTCCACAAGGATGGTTCCAGTACTCGGTTCAATCAAACGGTTGATCATTTTCAACGTCGTGGTCTTGCCGCACCCCGATGGACCGATGAGTGTCGTCATCCGGCCACTCGTAAGCCCTAAGTCCAATTTTTTCACGGCAGTGCTACTCCCGTACCGCTTTGTCACCTGTCGAAATTCCACAGCGAAATCCGTCATTCAAACTCCCCTCTCTGTTCTGTGACCAAAATCAACGCCAAGAGATGCGTTTTGCTGGATCATGGCGCATTGTCAACACGACACCGCTAGATGGTACCGCGCCTGAACCCATGCGCAGCCGAGGGATCGAATGAGTCGAATGGAGGCCTGCTCAGTGTGAAGACACAGGAAGCCCGACCAAGTAGCATGCTTCAAAGTAAGAATTGCAGGAATTGATTAGATCAATGCAAGCTCTGGTATTCGCCTACGAGGTTAGCTGTCGGATTCGGCGTACACTGAACAAAATGGACGCCTATGTTCGAACTGCGGGCGCAGCCAAACAATTCACCCCAAGGTTGTGAAGACGTTTGTCATTCTCGACGGGAATACCGATTCCTCGCCGAGGAACAAGCGGCCGTACAACCCTCTTGGTTCCCCCGTTCCGAGTGACCGTACATGCATCAGAGACGACGCAACGGACTCGAGACTCGACTCTTCCACGGACTGCTTGAAAAGTGGTGGTAAATGGCACCTTCTGAAGAATGCGGCGAAGATGCTGTTTTTATGATAACACACAGTTCTGGTTTATCCAAATTGTAGTAGTGATCGTAGAGGTTCATAATCGAATTTGTAAACCTATTAGGTTTCTTAATGTTCCTGCCTTTGATTCCACGTCTCGGCATGCTGACGAACTAGCCGCAGAAACTCCTGTACAGCGGGAGAAATCCACTTAGCTTTGTGGCACAGGAGAAGCGTCGATACACGAACGTTATGCGCATCCCACTTCAAAGCCGCAATCTTGCCATCGTGTAGTTCGGTTTGTACGGTGATAAACGGCAATATAGATATACCCAATCCACTCATGACGCAATTTTTAATCGCCTCAATGTTCCAGAATTCCATCGTCACTGATGGTTCGATCCCGTGTTCTTGTAAGTATTTTTCAAACAACCCTCTGTAACTGCACCCCGGTTCTGTATTCAGCAGTGTCTCGTTTTGTAAATCCGTCGGCTTGACCTCACTCTTGACCGTAAGCGGATGGTCCAAGGATGTGACTAGGACCAAGGGCTCATCAACTAGCGCTTCAGTAAACATATCAGCAGTTTCACTTGGAGGTTCCAACGTGAAGGCAAAATCAATTTGCCCACTCCGGAGCTGACTACGCATTTCCCAGCACGCACCAGGTTTGAGTATGATTTTGACTTGCGGGTACAATCGTTTGTATTCTTTGATAACAGCGGGGAGGCGATAAGCCGCTAACGACTCTGGAGCTCCGATAGTTAGTGTGCCAGAAGGGGCTTCACTCGCTTGAACCAGTTGCTTCATGTTTGCTTGGAGGCGCAACATTTCATGCGCATAGGGCAAGAGCCGGTTACCTGTGTCCGTAAGCACAACAGACTTTCCTAAACGATCAAACAGCGGTTGCTCAAACTCCTCTTCCAGTGTCTGAATTTGGTTCGTGACACTAGATTGAGCATAACCAAGTATCTCTGCAGCCTTCGTAAATCCTCGTACTTCAGCGACTACGACGAAAGTCTTCAGATGTCGAAGCTCCACTGGAAACTCCCCCTTGTCACATCTCAATTGTATCGAAAAATCGAATTCATATCATCGAAACCATTCATTTTACTGATTGTTCTTGTCGGTATACCCTATTCTCACAGAAATCAAGTTGCGATGTGAAGGGCGATGGGCATGGTTAAACCGGAAAAAATGAAAGCGACGATTGGGCTGCCGCAGGCAGTTGCACTATACATTGGAGCCGTACTTGGTTCAGGAGTGTTGTTGGTTCCAGGTCTGGCTGCGGATATGGCGGGACCTGCATCGTTGTTGTCCTGGGGACTGATGACGGTTTTCGTTCTGCCGATGGCACTGGTTATGGGACTTCTATCAGCCAAGTATCCAAACACTGGCGGCGTGTCTCACTTTGTTACAAAAGCATTTGGAGAGCGTGCCGGTACGCTGGTTGGATGGTTTTTTCTCATGTCTGTTCCAATTGGTGCTCCAGTTGCTGCGATAACGGGGGCAACCTATCTAACGACGGCAATCGGTCTCGGACGTATCGGCACTGTGGCAATCGCGATTGCTATTTTGCTTGTCGGTTTAGTCACCAATCTGATCGGTATGAAAATGGCTGGAAAGGTGCAGGTGGCAGTTGTAATTGCGATTCTGGTTGTACTAGTCATGGCTGTCATAGGCTCAGTACCCTCGATGCACGGTTCAAACTTTACGCCCTTCCTTTCACACGGATGGGTGAGTGTTGGAAGAGCAACGGCTATTCTGTTTTGGTGCTTTATTGGATGGGAAGCGGTCTCGCACCTGTCAGAGGAATTCATTGACCCAAAGCGTGAGGCAATAAAAGGTGTCACGATCGCGGCAATGATTGTCGGCATCCTGTACTTTTTAACGGCGTTATCTACAATTGGTACGCGTAGCTACGGACCAACGAATTCTGCTGCATCGCTAGTCCTTGTGATTGAGCATCTTCTTGGTAAAAGCGGTGCTTTTGTGGCAGGGGGAACTGCAGTGTTTATTTGTACCGCCACGGTGATTGCCTATGTTGGAGCTGCTTCTCGGCTTGCGTTCGCGCTTTCCAAGAACGGAAATGCGCCTAAGTCGTTATCCTTGGTTGCCACGAAATATGGTACTCCTTTGGGAGGTATTCTTTTTCTAGCTATTTGCTTCACGATTGTTGTGGCTCTTTACAGTACAAATAGCGTACCGTTGACCGTGCTCATTCAATTACCAAACGCTACGTTTATCCTAACTTACCTGGGTGGATGTGCAGCCGGTATACGGTTGCTTCGTGACAGTAAATGGTCAGTGTGCATTAGCTGGATTTCATTTCTGCTAACCGCAATCATCTTTCCGTTCGTAGGATGGGGGCTGTTCTACCCAGTCCTTATTGTAAGCGTGTTTTGGATGGCAAAAAACTCTAGAAAGCCCTTGCCTATTAAACTCAAAAGGAGAGACTCTGTTTAAAGATTCGTCGCCTTGTACGTGGGGGTTAAGTCCACTCTGGCTTACTTATATGGACTAAGTCTTTACCGTCTTCCTGTGGGTCTCATTCTCCGCAACATTAAAGGATCTTCGTGATACCTTTGTTTTGTAACTCCACAAAAAGCTGCAAGGACACGTTGTTAAATTTGCATCATAGGATAGCGGAGCGGCCATGACGGCCGCCCTTTTACATTTTCTATCCTCGGATCACGAACTAAAATTGTGTAATAATGTTAAAACCCTTCGTCCTAAAGTTGGTCATGTTATCGAAAACCTCGTTCACATCCTCGAGAGTAACTTCTCGCTCGACAATGGATTTTGGATTTAGTCGACCTTGTGAAACGAGGTTCAGCAATCCGCGATAGGCTGGATGTGGATTCCCAAGACTTCCGACAACCTCCAGTTCCATGGCCGTAATGGCGTCGATCGGCAGTGTGACCATACCTCCCTCTTCAGCTGTAGTCAGCCCGATCTGAACGTGACGCCCACCTTTGCGAAGGGACAGGACGGAATTAAGAATTGTGTCTCGAACACCCAGTGCGTCTATACCTACATGTGCCCCGCCCTTTGTTATTTCCTTAATCGCTTCCGGAACGATGCTCGAGCGTGCATTGACAACGGCCACGGCGCCTTCCTGTCTTGCTTTCTCCAGTTTTTCATCGTCGATATCGACAGCGATAACCTGAGCACCAACGGCGTTCGCAGTCTGGATAGCAGATAGACCGACTCCCCCTGCTCCTTGAATTGCCACCCACTGCCCTGGTTGGACATTGCCACGCATGACTCCGTGATAACCGGTCATAAAACGGCAGCCAATTGCAGCCGCGGTCATCGAGTCAACGTTTTCCGGCAACCTAATGAGATTGAAGTCTGCATCCCGAACAATGACGTACTCAGCATAGCTTCCATCCCAACTAAACCCATAAATTGCTGTGCTGTCACATAGGTTGGGAACGCCCGAGTGGCAGTATTCACAGTGGCCGCAACCGTAGTGGAACGGAACGGTCACTTTCTCGCCGCCCCTGAATCCTTTTACTTCGTTACCCACTGCAACGACCTCACCGCCAAACTCATGGCCCGGGATAATGGGAAGTTGCGGGGATAGTCCTACCCAAGCCCAGTCTCCCATCCATCCGTGCCAGTCACTTCGGCATATGCCACTCGCCTCAACACGAATGACAGCATCTCCAGGTCCCGGCGTTGGATCCGGTACTTGCTCGACAACTACGGGCTTACGGAATTCATGGATACGTGCCGCTCTCATTAACTCAACCACCTTTTCAGACATGTTGTGTAGAACCACTCACCGATGATTATGATACCGCTTACATATATATTGGGAGCAATCGCGGATAAAAGATTATATAAGTGTTTATCGGGGAAAATGATCAAAATAGGATGATCCAAAATCTTATAGTACGGCTCAGTTTCGTAACCCAACATAAGAGTGAACATTAAGATAGGACGGGGTTTCTTCCCTAACCCTCGTCCCATCCCAACACCGCAAGTATCAGACTCCAAGATACGGATTCTGTTGCCGATTGTTCATTAACGGCAATCGTAACCATCGGTACTCCTTTTGCTTCCCAGCCTACCGAAAACCAAGAACCGGATGCGGAACATACGCCTCCTCCAGCGCAGAAATCTCTTCTGGCGTGAGCTGAATAGAAAGGGCCGCAACTGCGTCATCCAGATGGTGCATCTTGGTAGCCCCGACAATCGGTGCCGATACAGGCCGCTTTTGCAGCACCCAGGCGAGTCCAATCTGTGCACGCGGAACGCCTCGCTCAGCTGCTATCTCAGCCACGCGTTCAACCACTTTTCGATCCGCCTCGGCCAACGCATACAACGTCTTGCCAAATTCATCCGTCTCGGACCGTGCGCTCGTTTCGTCCCAGTCGCGTGTCAGCCGGCCCCTCGCCAATGGACTCCACGGTATGATGCCGATGCCTTCCGCTTCACACAGTGGAGGCATCTCACGTTCCTCTTCGCGATACAGGAGATTTAGGTAGTTCTGCATCGATACGAAACGCGTCCACCCGTGTTGTTCAGCTATATGTAGGACTTTTAAAAACTGCCATGCGTACATAGAAGACGCACCAATGTATCTTGCCTTTCCCGCTTTAACGACGTCATGTAATGCTTCCATCGTCTCTTCAATCGGGCGTGTTGTAGTCCCAGCGATGGATCTGATAGAGATCGACATAATCGGTGCCAAGACGTTTAAGACTGTTGTCGATCTCGCTCATAATCGCCTTTCTGGACAGACCCGCCCCATTTGGCCCTGGACGCATGCGGCCGTGAACCTTCGTCGCAATGACGACTTCATCACGTTTTGCAAAGTCCTTTAGCGCTCGACCAACGATCTCTTCACTGGTTCCGTCCGAGTAAACATTTGCCAAGCCTGACATAGACCATCTTTCCTGCCTCCCCGTCGGGTCATTGGGTGATGATTGGTTATTGTTTCATTCTACCGCGCGTACTCATTGATTCGCTACGTGGACAGCGAAAGGGTTGCCAAATGCGTTCAGGAACGATGAATCAAAAAAATATGTCACCTCCGCCGAAAGGAGGTGACACCCAGAATCCTATTTATTTTTCATTCACCTTCCAGGACGCCTTCCGCAATCAATTTTCGCTTGATCATTTCACGCAAATGGAATTTTTGAATCTTGCCACTGGGGGTCTGAGGAAAGTCTTGAATGATCTCCACTCGCTCAGGCCAGTACTGTTTTGCCAGCCCTTTCTCTAGCAAAAACGTCTGCAGTGTTTCAAGTGTGACGGGTTCCTTCCCTGGCTTCATGCGAATATACGCGCAAGCTCGCTCTTGCAGTCGCGGATCTGGCATCCCCACGACTTGAGCAACAGAAATATCCCGGTGTTCGTACAAAATGTTCTCCACGTATGAAACCGGTATATTCTCACCACCGCGAATAATGATGTCCTTTTCGCGGCCGGTGATTCGAATATATCCGTCTTCGTCCATCACCGCTCGATCCCCCGTATGAAACCAGCCATCCTCAAACTGACTTGCCGTGTACTCCGATCGTTTAAAATAACCGACGAACAAAGCAGGTCCTCGGCAGTGAAGATCCCCTTCTTGCCCAGCAGGACATCGGTTGCCTCCTTTGTCGACCACTCTCACTTCCATACCTGGGAACGGATGTCCGTCCGTTCCAGTGATCTTTTCTTCGCTGTCATCCAATGCGGTGAGCGTAACCAACCCATTTTCCGTTTGACCCCAGCCGGACAAAATCTTGCACGGCAAACGATTCGCGGCCTGGCGAACGAGCGACCTCGGAATGGGCGCACCCATGGATGCAAAAACGCGAAACGAGCTCAGATCAGCCTGTTCTACACCCGGCGCTTGAACAGTATCGTACAGAAATGGTGTTGCCGCCGCGGTTACCGAAACTTTCTCCTCTTCAATCAATCGGATGAATTCCTCAGCGTTCCATATATCCTGATACACTCCAGTGCCGCCAAAGTGGAGAGGAAGTCTAGCGCCATACACAAAACCGGTTTGGTGCGCAAACGTGGACGCCATGAAGATCACGTCATTTGTGGTCAGTTTCAAGTGTTCGATCCAGTAGTCGGCCGACACACAGAGTGTGTTATGTGTGTGCAGGACCCCCTTTGGTTCCCCAGTCGTTCCCGACGTGAAGATGAGGTACGTGACCTCATTGGGATCGTGCGATATCGCATTCAGGACGGCGGGATCTGTCCGTTGTTCCCACGGTTCTTCAAGAAGCTGAGAGAACCCGTGCATGCCTGGCGGGACATGCTCGCCCACGACAAACACGTGCTTCAGAAATGGCCACTCCGGGCTCAACCGCTGCACCATCTCCGGGTAACGAAAGCCGCGGAATTCATCTGGCACGACCAACATTTTGGACTCGGCTAGCCCCACCATGTATCCAATTTCGCGATCCCGATAGATCGGAACAAGCGGATTGGTGATGGCTCCGATTCTCGTCGCTGCGATGTGGAGAATGATGAATTCATTCCAGTTTGGCAACTGGATCGAGATCACATCACCCTTCCCGACTCCCAATTCCAACAATCCAAGCGCAACTCGATCCGCCAATCGCCCCAACTCGCGATACGTGTAACGACTTCTGCGATCAAAGATAGCTGTCTTATCGGGAACCTGTGCAATGGACGCATCTAAATAATCGAGAATGGTCTTGTTTGGCCACATTGATTGATACCGTTCAACCCACTCCTTTTCCACCTACCCCATCACCCTTCTCAAGGACTGGCACAGCCTGCCGTTTTCTAGGCGAGATCGCGTGACTAAACCATGTTCAAACCACCGTTGACCGAAAGCACTTGGCCCGTCACATAGTTGGCCTCATCTGACGCGAAATAGGCCACGGCTCCGGCGATATCCTCTGGCTGCGCCAAGCGACGGAGCGGAATGGCTTTCTCAAGCGCCGCCGCAATGCCCTGATTGTAGGTCCCTATGTCTTGGAACAGCGGCGTCTGAGTGGGCCCCGGTGCCACACAATTGATGCTGATTCGGTGACGCGCCATCTCCCTCGCGAGTGTCTTGGTAAAGGCGATGACACCTCCTTTAGCCGCTGAATACACGGCTTCTCCGCTCGATCCCACCCTTCCAGCATCCGACGCGATGTTCACTACTCTTCCATTCCCTTGATTGATCATGATAGGCAAAATAGCTTTACACGTATGGATTTGGCCCATGAGGTTGATCTTGATCACTTTATCCCACGTCTCGGGCTCACTTTGCAGGAACGGCTCCACCTTATCCCATCCGGCATTATTCACGAGTACATCAATACACTCGTAGTAAGACACCACCCTCTCTACGGCCCGTGAGACATCTTGAAGGCTCGTCACGTCGCACTCCACCGCCAAGGCGTCCGCGCCCACCTGCTTGATCAGCTGCACCGTTTCGTGTGCACCCTCAATGTTGATATCCGCCACGACAACGGTCATCCCCCGTGCTGCCAACAAACACGAAATGGCTCTGCCAATACCGCTCCCCGCACCAGTCACAAACGCGATTGGGTGTTCGCTCACTGCTCATTCCTCCATTTGCCGGGACGATCTCGCTGGCATGGTGCACCTTTAGACCGCCCATCAGGTTCTAAACTTTCTAAAGTTCACCTCGCGTTTTTCCGCGAACGCATCGCGCCCCTCCAGCGCTTCTTCTGTTCCGTAATACATGGCCAAACTTCCCATGGCCAATTGTGAAATCCCCTCGATGTGGGCGGTATCAGCATTAAACGAGTATTTGAGCATCTTCAGTGCGGTCGGGCTCTTCTGCAAAATTTTCTCGCACCACTCATCCACTTCATCGTATAGGCGTTCGTGCGGAACCACCTTGTTGACGAGGCCCATGGCAAGTGCCTCTTGTGCCGTATACTGTTCACACAGGTACCAAATTTCTCGTGCCTTCTTCTCACCGACGATCCGTGCCAAATAGGCAGAGCCGTAACCCGCATCGTAACTTCCTACTTTGGGGCCTATTTGGCCGAACTTGGCGTGATCGGACGCGATGGTGAGATCGCAGATGACATGAAGGACATGGCCGCCGCCTATGGCATACCCGTTGACCGCAGCAATCACCGGCTTTGGAATGTTGCGGATGGTGGCGTGCAATGTCTCCACCTCAAGCCCAATCCCCCCGCCAAGCCCGCCAGAACTATCGTATCCATCGGAAGTCCGCGCCTTTTGATCTCCCCCTGTGCAAAACGCTTTGTCACCCGCACCCGTTAGAACAACAACCCCGATAGTGTTGTCGTCCCAAGCGTCGCGCAGGGCCCAAATGAGCTCTTGCACCGTTCGAGCCCGAAATGCGTTATACACTTTCGGACGATTGATGGTGATTTTGGCAATTCCGCTTTGCTTGTCATACAAGACATCCATCAGTTCCATTTTGAAAACCTCCATACGCCGTAGTACCTGCCACATTTACACTCCACAAGTAAAGCGCTTTCATGAATTTCGCAGTTCGAGATTACAAATCGTCTCGGACATATCCACCACGTCAGTAAGGTTTGAACTCCTTCCCTAGTAACTCTCGCGCGATCACAATCTTTTGAACCTGCGCCGTCCCGTCCCCTATCTCCAGGCCGATCACATCACGCAGTCGCTGTTCCAGGGGCATCTCCTTTGTGTATGCATAGTGGCCGTTCAGCAAGATGCACTCATGGATGACATCAGCGGCAACTTTTGGCCCTAGCCATTTGCACATTGCCGCTTCCTTTGTATGAGTCTTACCTTGATCCCTCAGCCACAACGCACGGTAACATTGCCAACGCACAAGCTCCATTTGTGTGTAATGCGTGGCAATAGGGAACGAAACGCCTTCAAATTTAGCCAGCGGCTGCCCAAACGCATATCGTGTCTTCACGTGCTCCATCGTCTCTTCAAGACTCTGCCATGCAGTGCCGAGGCATTGAAGTGCGATGAGAATGCGACTGAGATCGAAACCGTTCATCACCTGATAAAATCCCTTGTTTTCTTCCCCGATAAGGTACGCCGCCGGAACTTCCACGTGGTCGAGGTAAATCGATCCGCGGCCAATCGGGACATTCCCCATGTCCTGATAGCCTTTGCGCTCTACCCCAGGCAGATCCCCTGGCACAAGAAATGCTGAAACGCCCTTGGCCCCATCCTCCAATCCGGTCCTCGCGAAAACAATAAATCCGTCAGCAACCGTCGCCACACTAATCCCGGATTTTTCACCTGAAAGAATGTAGGCGTCTCCTCGTCTTTCCGCCCGCGTCCGCAAGGTGGCCGCATCCGAACCGGCACCCGGCTCTGTAATGGCAATTCCGAGCACCTTTTCTCCGCTGGCCAACGCAGGCAACCAGGTTTGTTTCAACTCCGCTGACGCGTGTTTCGTGAGAATTTCTCCAATCAGCGAGTTCAGCATCACTGCGTATGTGAGATTAAAATCCCCGCGGCTGATCTCCTCCGCCGCAATGCCAGCCGTTACACAGTCAACCTCCCCTCCTCCGTACGCCATAGGAATCCGAAGCCCAGTGACCCCAATTCCACCAAGTCTCCTCCACAGTTCACGAGGGAACATTGCATCGCGATCCCAACGGGTGTACGAAGGGATTAGTTCAGAACGAGCGAAATCCCTGAGCACTTTCCGAAACGCCTCTTGTTCGCCTGTAAACGAAAAATCAATCATCCGTTCCCTCCTCAGCACAAACATAGACAAAGTGCTGACGGCGTCTCTGATGGTCCGCCTTCACATTCGACTCGTTAATCCAGATATATCGTGTTTAAATTTTTGTATGTCATGGTCCAAGTCTAAAAAAGGAACATCGCAGCACTTGGGCCTTGCGGCCAATAAAAAAGCCGCCTCAGCGGCGGCCCTTCACTCTAGTCGGGTTCTACAACTCGAATATCATTCAACTGAGGAATTTCCTCCTTCAATCGCTCAAGCAGCCCCGGCCGCAAGATTTCGTCCACCTCACAAACCGTGATGGCGAGACCTCCCCGGTTCCATCTCTCCAAACTCAAACGGGCAATGTTGTATCCTTCTGAATCCAAAGTGTGCGATACATTTGCAAGAAAACCCTGTCGGTCCGTGTGGTATAAAATCAACGTCGGTTTTTCGCCCGTAAATTTGATCGGAAGTTCATCCAACTCTTGAACCTCAACTTTGCCGCCGCCCAAAGAGCTTGCAATCAACTTGACGCTGCGATTCTCTCCATGCAACCGTATGGCTACCGTGTTGGGATGAAAAAAGCCAATATGCGCTTTTTGAAAACTGTACTGAAGGCCCAATTCAAGCGCTTTCTTATCCGCCTCGGAAACAGAAGGGTGATCCGTCGTGAAACCAAGCACGCCAGCGAGGAGCGCTAAGTCCGTGCCATGTCCTTGATAAGTTTCGGCAAATGAGCCCATTAACCGAAATTCAGCCACCCTTGGAGTTTGACCCAAAATCTTTCGTGCCAGATTGCCAATGCGAACTGCACCCGCTGTATGAGAACTTGATGGGCCAACCATAATCGGCCCAATAATCTCGAATGCGCTATTATACTTCATATCGAACCGTTACCTCGTCTCACATGGTTTGCCGAACACTTGCTCGCGCAGGGCTTGTCCTGTGGGCGTCGCAGCCAGCCCACCTAGACCGGTTTCCCGCAGGGACTCTGGGAGTTCATTGCCGATCTCATACATCGCTTGAATCACTTCATCCGGAGGAATCATGCTCTTCACGCCAGCCAGTGCCATATCCGCCGCGGCCAGTGCTGTGACTGCATGCAACCCGTTGCGAATAATACAAGGGATCTCCACTAAACCGCCGACGGGATCGCATACCAGTCCGAGTGAATTCTTTAGCGCCAGTCCCACGGCATGTCCAACCTGTTCCGGCGTGCCACCGCCAATTTCCACGACGGCACCAGCCGCCATGGCAGTGGCTGATCCAATTTCAGCCTGACACCCTCCTGCAGCACCTGATATGGAAGCAGAATTCGCGATAACTAACCCCAGTGCGGCTGCAGTCAAGAGCGAAAATATGATGGATTCCCGCGTAGAGCCACCTCTGTCTAAAATGGAGACCAACACCCCTGGCAGGATGCCCGCTGACCCAGCTGTGGGCGTCGCCACGATGCGCCCCATTCCAGCATTCACTTCATTCACCGACAGTGCGTAGGACATCGCGCGCAGCGTATGCGGGTCCAGAAATGTCTTGCCCTTTGCGAGATATTCGTTCACGCGAAACGCATCGCCACCCGTGAGGCCCGTCCGGGAGTGAATCGGCTCTTCTACACCTTTGCGAGCCGCTTCTTCCATCACTGCGAATTGACGGGCCATCAATTCCATGATCTCCTCTTCCGATCGACCCGATTGCTCTCTTTCCACTTCCAGCATCACTTGTCCAATGGAAGTACCCTTTGTTTCCGCGAGTTGGATTAACTCTCGTAACTGTGTAAACGCCATATGTCACCCTTCTTATACGTATGCAGGAAGGAACCTGCGATCCCGACACAACAAAAAAGACAGAGACTCCGAGCAAGAAGCTCTCATGTGTCCCTATCTATCTGGTCTAAGAGTCTTGTTTCAAAGCCTGTTGTTCCACTGTCACTATATACGTACGACCATCGGCTTTCAATACATAAAACGACCAAAGGACCTAGTAGACTTTGATTCAAATTGCACAGCCTTTTCACAACGATCTCGCCTACACCGTAATATGCTTCATCAAATCCTCTATCTCGTAATCCTTCATTGAGGTCTTCACTAGTACAATCGTGTTTTTGTCCATGAGCTTCTGTAACAGTTGCTGAATTTCCTTCAGCTCTGTGCACATGTACACTTGTTCCTTTCGCATTCCAAAGCGTATTGCATGTTTTGCAAATTCTTTTGCAATGGAATTCCTTGTGATGAGCACGTCAACTTTTTGATCAACCAGTTGCCGACTGATCTTGGCATACTGTTCATCTGCAAATTCACCAAGGGCCGCCATTTTTCCTAAAACGGCAATTTTTTTGCGTCCTTGTGCGAGATCGTCTAGCAATTTCAATGCAGCGCCCATCGACGTCGGGTTGGAACTCCAAGTATCGTCAATGACGACGCTGCCGTTCAACCCCCGCAAGACGTTGGTATGTCCTGGCAAGTGTTGATAGGACCGCAAGCTCTCTCCCGCTTCGTCGATGCCAACACCCACCGCATAGGCCGTAGCGATCGCCGCAACCGCGTTATAGACACTGTGTTTGCCATAGCCCGGAACAAATAAGTCATGGTCAATATGCGCAAACCGCAGGGTAAATGACATGCCACCTTCTTCGAGCCGCGCTTGCGTCACTTGAAATTCGGCCTGTTCACCAAAGCCAAACGTGATTAACCTTCCGTTAAATGGCGTTAAGTCGATTTTCTTGATGTTCGCATCGTCCGCGTTGAGCAGAAGTGTCCCCGTATAACCTAGCCCGGGCAACATTTCGCCCTTTGCTTGAATGTAGTCGTAGTGGGTGGGGAACTTGTTCAGGTGATCGATACCGATATTTGTGATGACCCCAAGGTTTGGTCGGAAGACTTTGCAGCTCCGCAATAGATCGCCTTTCCTCCCGACAGCCGTCTCGAAGACAGCCGCGTCGGTCTCGTCGTCAATCCCTAACAAATAGTCAGAATTGAACGCTGGGTCATTTTTGCTGCGGATGGTCGATTGCACGTGATATTTCTTTGACAAAATATGCGCGACCATCTCCTTGGTAGTCGTCTTGCCACAGGTACCCGTAATGGCTATGACCGGGATCGAGAACAGCCCGCGATAGTAGCGAACAAAGTTGCGATACGACTCTTCCACATCAGTCACTCGCACCACTACATTCTCGCTGCTGATGTCGGACCACGCATCCGGATTTTCCGTCACGACCACACAATCGTCGTGTCTCTCGAACCGCCAAGGTTGGATTCGCTGGTGCCTATCAAACAACAGGGTCTCATCCACCTCTACATCGCTTGGATAGTCCACAACTTGCCTAATGAATTTGGGTGTTTTTCCTTCAACCACCACACCGTCAATTATTCTCAGGACTTCCTCTAAGCGGAGCTTTTTCATTCGAACAATCACCCCAGTCTTGGCCAATCTACCTATCCTCTTTTTCTCTTAGCGTGTTGCTCCGCTAAGAATGCCGCATACAGAATGGCATTTTTGGCGACATCCAGTTCCAAATAGAGACTCGGGGGACACCCCGGTTTCCAATTGACTTCATACATCCATGCCTTTCCCGTGGCGTCAACGCCAACGTCAATCCCCAGCTCATCGAATGACTCACCGTACACATCATCCAGGTGCGCAGCCAATTGAAGGCCGAGTTGCTCTAGGTAGCATCGCATGTTGTAAGCCCGATCCCCGAACTCCTGGGTGAGGAACGAATCTAATTGACCGGTACTTGCTCCGCTGCTCAGATTTGACTTAATGTTCCCAAAACTGGCCAGCCGGTAGTAGACTGATGTAATGACCCATCTTCCCATACCGTTTTTCTGTACATGTAAGCGAAAATCGTATGGTAGTCCGTACTTCGTGACAGACACAATATATTTTTGAACAAGCATAGGCTCCTGCTCGTGTCTCTCTCGCACGAAACGTACTGCTTCATGAAATGTGCAATCGATTGTTTGATAGTCTTCAATAATGCGGCACCGATTGTCTTCGATCTCCTCGATAGAGATCACACCCATACCTTTCGCACCCCACAAAGGCTTCACAACGATTCGCTTATATTTGAGAATAAATTCCGTTAGTTCATCTTTCACGTTGTCGAGTGCCTTAGTAGGAATAAGATACTGCCGAAACGAACGTGCCTTATAAAGTCGCTCGTAAACGGACAACTTGTCGCCGATAGGGTGACTTGTGAAGGGAATTTTTCGGCGTAGCTCTGTGACGACGGGCCCGAATTTTTCCGTGCGGTCTGCTTCGTTGTAGATGACATCCGGGAATCGAACCGTCTTTTCCACCCAATCCCCTTTCTCGTACACAAACCCTAAGATTGTTTTATCTTGGAGATTGACGCGTCGCGGAGTGAAATACACAAAATCTATGCCCTCCGCTTTGGCCACCGCAGCATAGGCATATTCAGTTTTCACGTTACGCGGATCGGCTCGGTAGTGAAGGTGGCCCACCAATGTCATGGCACATTTCACCTCAATTCAGGGGTTATATGGAACTGAATAAGCTTGGCAGCGTCTCGCGCAATTTTCTCCGCTTGGCTGTGAGAATCCGCAGCCGCCAACACATACGCGTACCGGTGGCCCATGGACGTCGGAATTCTCAGTGTCGTGCCGGATCGTGGCTTGACGTAAACCTCTTCTACTCCCGCACATTTGGATGCTCGTATTCTGCCGGTGACCTTCTGCAAAACCCCACTTTGCGAAACCGTCAAATATTGAGTAAACACATGTCGCTCGTACCGACGTTCCAAATTGGGTGTTTGATCCATTTGAGATTTCAAAGTTTCCTGAACGAGATTAATGCCGAAGGCGGTATCAATCATACGGTTCATTGCCGTACCAGAAATTCGAGGATTCACTTCAATAATTTTGCAACGACGGTTGACGACCCTAAACTCGACATGAAACGCTCCACACCTCATACCAGTCTTTTGGGCAACCACATGAACCAAATTGTCGATCTCGCTGTGGAGATGAATAGGAGGCGATAGGAGAACACGGTATCCCGTTACGATAAAATGAGGCTTTCCGTGCACGATCTGCTCAACCACCGCAACAATATGCGGCTTCCCTCTATGAACCAAAACCTCAGCCAGGTATTGCGGCCCATCAATGTACTCTTCCAATAGCACTTTTTGGTCCGGGTATCGCTTTTTGAGCCCATTTACTTCTTGCTCTAGCTGGGCCCGGTCCGTCACCAAGATCACGTCCCTCGATCCGCTCGATAAAGGGGACTTTACAACAAGTGGAAGGTGCCTGCGTATTGAAGTGGTCACCTCGGAATAATCATCGCACGTCCAAAAGAGGGGAGAATAGTGAGTATCCTTCAAGAACTCTCGCATGCGAATCTTATCAAGCATAGTGGCGATGGCCTCTGGTGTTTGGCTGGGAAGTCCGTACTCTTGCCCAAGCAGAGCCGCGGTATAGACATACGGTTCTATGAAACTTGAAATGGCAACAATGTCCTTCCCTTGTTCCATGAGGAAGTTCAGTTCAGTCCGAATTGCATCCATGTCGTCAATGTCTACCAGAATCATTTCGTGCACATATGGAAATTCGGCGCGCTTCGCTAAGAACGTTTCGCGGTCTGTTAGTAATACCGTATAAAAACCCAGCGCTTCAGCCGCTATGATAGCGTCTTTGCTTGACCCAGACTTATTTGAGCCGATGAACACAATAGTCCTCATAAGCATCCCCACCTCTCCGGATAGATTATGAGGAGCTCAATTAACCCTCTACCGACAGGTGACTAGGTTCGCAGACCGTTTCCATAGACGTTTGACTAGAAAAATGAAGTACTCACTTACGTTCTTATAGGGGTTCAGGTGTAGCCGAGTACGGAAGTTTCCAAGAATGTACGAGATGGGGAGAGAGGGGGATGAAGAAGTGGCCCCGCATCAGTGCAGAGCCACCGCCCCATCGATTAAAATCATACCCTGGTAGTGCTCTACATGCCGAAGATACCAAGCCCCACGGAGAGCGGGGATCATGTCTACCTATCCGTCGGTTTCATCCCCGCAGCGACTCCTGAGCCAACGCGCTAGCCTCGCCACGCTTTTGATTGACGAACAGAAGGAGCAGAAAGCTTAGGAGGATGACCCCGCTGTCCAACAATACCGCCGCTGTCCAATTGCCCGTTGCGTCGCGTAAAGTTCCGCCCAGCGCAGGAGACAAGACGGCGCCAGTTTCACCGAATAAGTTCAGCATCCCGAATGCAGTCCCGCGTTGCTTTGGTTGAGCAATGTCGCCAACCATCGCGTGCATCATCGGCTGCAAGGCGTTGAAGAACAGGCTCGTGATAAAGAGGAGAACGCCCATGAGTACGTTGGAATGTCCCCCATGAAGGAGATAGAATCCGAAGAAACAAGTCAGCAACCCTTGAATCAGTGTGAACGTGACCAGGAATCTTTTGCGTCCCCAATTCCGGCGAACGGCATAGTCCGCCAGCCACCCCCCGGCCGGATAGCCGAGAATGCCTGCCGCACCATTGAAAGCGGCGGTCAAGGCTGCTTTTAGAAATGACGAGTGAGCCGAATCGGAAATAATGGAAACCGACCAGAATCCGAAAAACCATAAATTCCACAGCACTGCAATACCGGCAACGTTAATCAGCATCAAATCTTTGTTGCGCACGACGGGACCGAGTTCTCGCCCTTTGTTGAAAAAGGCGAACAAAATGAGCACAATTGCGAAGGCCAATTCGATAACGGAGGCAAGCCAACTCGGAATGCCCACCTTGTCTGAAATGACGAACACTGCCATGATGGCGAGAAAGAATACCAAAGTGTAACGCCCGACGCCAATCATCGTAGTTGTGTACTTTACGTCACGCGGATGCTGGTTTTTAAAATAAACCGCAATCAGAATACCCCATATCAGTGTCGCCAAGCCAAGGATAAAGAGTGGCATCTTCCACCCTTGATTGTGGCCAAAAAGATGGTTTCCCCAAGTGATGAGGTATGGGGGTAGAATCGAGGCGAGCGTAATCCCCAACGAGAGACCGACAATGACGACGCCCATACCCAAGCTGCGTTTTTCATACGGCGTGACTTCGGCAATCAAGGTGCGATCGTTCGCGTAGTAAAGTCCTTCACCAAGACCGGTTAGGACACGCAGCGCAACAAAGCCAATCAGAGTAGCTAAGAAACCGTTTACAATTGTGGCGACGCCTGCCCAGATCAGACTGACTACAATGACCCGGCGATATCCAAACTTATCGCCGAAATAGCCGCCAGGGAACTGCGTCAACATATATGCAGTGAAAAAGACACTACCGATCAATCCGCCAAGTGCATACGGATGCGCCGACGACAACATGAAGGATACCTTGTTTTGAATCATCCACGTGACTACGGGGCCCGAAATTGACCGATCCGCCCCGCTCACCATCCACGCAACGAGCAACCATACCCAAACTGTATGGTACCGCTTCCATCCACGTCTCTCTTCCAGCACTGAATTCCCTCCCTCTTCCCAGGCCTCTCGATTTACAATTTATTCAAAATTACGTTCACAACGGCAGAATGTCCCGCCCGAACGTGTGCTAAAGCATCGACCAAAACGTCGTGCAACGCCTCAGGCGCTTCGACTTTAGCAGTGAACGTACCTGAAACCACTTCGGCGGCGCGTTCCAGATGGGCCTCTGGATAAAAGTCCACATGAAAATCGGAATGCTGATTGGCGACTCCGTCCGGATGGACGCCAAGTGTGGACAATTTGGGCGACTTCCATCCACCGTTGTTATAAATAACCGTCAAGAACGGCGCATCGTACTTCGCAGCCGTTAGGTGAACAGCGGATGGCACGCTAAAAATGTACGATCCGTCCCCAGTCAACGCGATAACTGTCTTATCGGGGTTCGCTAACTTCACACCAACTGCCGCTCCCCCATGCCAGCCAAGTGAACTTGCTCCACTACCAAAAAATCCGCCTGGGGTTTTATTCTGCAAATGTCTCCAGGCCACACGATAGTTCGAAATGGTTTCATTGACGACGATGGTTTCGTCGTCGATGACCTCCCGCACCGCTTTCGTCAAGAATTCAGGCGTGATCACCCCATCAGCAGGCATTGCCTCATCCTTCGCCCACTCTTCGCGCAACCGTTTCGACTCGGATTCTACCGATTGCCGCCGCTGCTCCCTCACTCCATCGTCGAACGACAACTGAGACAATTCAGCCCGAATTTGCTTCAATGCCTGGCAAGCGTCTGCTCGGAAGGCAACTTGCCCGGAATAGTACCAAAGCGGAATGGTCTCCTTGATGGGGTCCGAGTCAATCCAATACAACGTAGACGAGGCGGATCGATGCGAGTTCTGCGTCATCCATGGAATATCACTGTCGATCACGACCACAACATCCGCCTTCGCAAGGTACGGGTTCTCCTCGACAAAATCCTCGTAGCCCAAGTGCATCGGATGATCGGCTGGGAAATTCATATAGAACGGCCCCGCTTCCATGACCGGAACAGCCCACTCATCGCTTAAAGCAATCAACTCTTTTACCGCATCGTGGTTCCGTCCAAGATAGCTCGTAATGACAAGCGGGAATTGTGCATTGGCAATAGCCGTAGCAATTTCTCGGGCCTGATCAGGCGTCAACGCCGAAGCTCTGACAGGTTCCAGATCACGGGCCGTAACATCGGAAGATTCAAACTCTTCCTCGAGCATTTCACGGGCTGCCATTAGGTAGACTGGCCCGGTCGGTTCTGACTTCGCCACTTGAATAGCACGCTTCACTGCCAAATCGATGTTGTGTCCCACGTGCAAGTCGTAATTCCACTTGGTGTACTCGCGAACCGTAGCCCGTTGATCGGAAATGTCCTGTAGGTAATGAATAAACTCGTTGCGACTTCCAGTCATTTCTCCATCCAAAGTCACCGGCGACGCCCCAGCGAAAATAAACAGAGGAATGCGTCCTCGCATCGCGTTGTGCAGCGCACCTCCCATGTTCTGTGTCCCAACGTCGACATGGACGAAAACCGCCTGCAGGTTGCCTGTCGCTTGCGCATAACCGTGGGCCGCGCTCAAAGCCACCATCTCGTGTGGACAGACAATAATTTTGGGCATGTCAATTCCTTGAGCCCGAAATTTTGCCCAGGTTTCGATGATGGCCGGATGGTCACTCCCCAAGTTAGCAAAAATGCAGTCGACGCCAAGCTCGCTGAGTGCCTTCATCATCTTGTCCGACGCGGTTAACCGAACGGCTTCTTCTCGAGCGGAATCTGTCATTTCCAACTCCCTTTCTGATACAACGCCGATTCCGATAGCGCTTTCAAACTTGCTCTTCCAGGCACCGACCACCAGCGTATTTCTTTGATGTTGTTATCCTGAGCGTATAGCATAGTGATACATGTAATCAATACGCAGTATTCTATAGAAATAATAGATGATGTCTATTAATTATGGATGCTGACCTGGTGCTTAGTTGATCTGTGCAAGCCGCTATGGCTGGGTTGGGAGTTTAGGTTTGCGGGCGCGATGTGAGTGTAGCGGGATGAAGTCCACTGTCCATAAATTAAGCGCTCGGCAGTGTAAGTCATTAAACAAGCCCCAATTCGTAAATTGGACTATGATTGATAGCGGATACTATGTTTAAGATGAGGTGTTATGAGATGAGTCAAGTTGAGAAGAGTACAGGATTAGACCTTAGTCGGATTGTGTTTATTGGTCGAACATGGGAGGAATATTTGCTCATGTTCAATTTAACAAAAGAAGAGTTGGTTGGACATGAGGTGCTAGATTGCCCGTCAGGTGCATGTTCATTCACTGCAAACGCAAATCAGTACAATATCAGTACAACTGCAACTGATATCGCCTACTATCATCAAGTAGACGATTTGGAGCAAAAGGGATTTCAGGACATTGAACATACAATGCAATCAATGGAACACGTAGTGAACAATTATAATTGGGATTTTTTTCAAAGCATTGATGGCTTAAAGCGAGTGAGAACTAGAGCGCTTACGGAATGTGTTTCAGATATGAAGAAGTTTGGAGCAAGCCGATATGTTCCTACAACACTACCGCAGTTGCCATTTAAAGACAAACAATTCGATGTAACGTTGTCGGCACACTTCCTGTTCACTTACGCAGATAGACTGGATTATGACTTTCATATTCAAACCCTGAAGGAACTCTTTAGGGTGACACGGGAGGAAATTCGAATTTTCCCTACAGTTGATATGGAATGTAAAAGATACGAGTACATGGACGCACTTATTGAATGGATTGACAGTCAAGGATGGACGGGAGAAGAAATTCAAGTTCCATACGAATTCCAAAAGAACGCAAATACTATGCTAAAGCTGACTATCAAGTGAAGTCAAATCCCCCTGCAAGACGCAAGGGGGATTGTATTAGCTATCCATCAGGTCTTGATATTGTTATGGGCTTGTTTAACCATCTTCCGCGCGTGCCGCCAGGACGAAACGAGCGAATAGAGGAAAGCAGACCATGTCAAGAGAAGGCTATATTCCAGAGTGGGTTTGTAATGTGTTCAGGACCCGCTACTAATCCATTCCGAGGAAAGTCCTTTCTTTCCCCACTGGCACCCAAGACGATTCCGCCAGCTTCCCGAACAAGTAGCACACCTGCACCGACGTCAATAGGATTTGAGCTAGCCATCGCAACGCCACAACTAGCCCCTAAAGCCACATGGGCTAATGAGAGTGCGGACGAACCCATAATACGCAAGGTACAAAAAGCAGATTCTAAATAATCAGCCAGTTGCTGGAATCCAGGCCAACGAGCATGGTTCGCAAGCTCCATGAGGGCAATCCGTCCTCTCAGGGATCTCGTTGTGGCCACATGAATAGGCCTTCCGTCAACATAAGCACCTCCGCCCAGTGTCGCATGGTAAATTTGACGCAGGGCCGGCGCAGCGATGACGCCTACAACGGGCTGCCCCCTGCGCATGAGCGTTATGCTCACCGAGTACCAGGGAAGGCCGTTGGCGAAGTTGCACGTTCCGTCAATGGGATCGACATACCATTCCCATTCGCTGTCCGCTTCCCCAGATCTGCCGCGTTCCTCTGCGATGATTGCGTGAGTTGGAAATGCTGAGCCAATGGCGGATCGAATGATGTCTTCGACAAGGACATCGCAATCCGTCTGGAGATCGGATGCTTCGCTCTTCTCGCGAATCTCAGCCGGTTGCGCTTGACGCAGGACATCACTCACCTTCTCTGCGATGTTAATAGCAAATTCCGCGGCAGAGGTGAGGAACTTATCCTTCACTGTTCAGGACCTCCATCAACGTCTTCGTATCGTTTGTTGTGATTGCGTCAACACCCAGGCCATACACAAAGTCCATGTCATCTTTGTCGTCCACCGTCCAACACGAAACACGAATGCCCCGCTGATGAAAGAAGTCCACAGTCCGCTGACCGCCGCTAAAACCAATACGATTTTCAGCAGGATCCCTCAATAGTCTCCAGTCCGGGTTGAAATAGGCCACGTCTAGCTCTTCAATCAGTTCATCACTCGGGAGACGCGAATCATTCCACGTAAGACCTAATGTCGCATGAAGCATTTGGCGACGAACCTCCCGGAGCGCGTCCGTATTGCCAGTGACGATGAGGCAGCGATGAGCAGCCTCCATGCGACGAATGGTTTCGACAATGCAGTCCACCGTATCCAGATCCGTAAAGTCAACCATGATCGGCTGTTTGATCGTCCGCAATACATCCTCAAACAGCGGAATCTGCCACTTGTCGCTGTCGCACAAGCCCTGGATTTCAGTGTACGACAGGTCTCGTACACGATGTGGGATGTTCCACAACCGATCAAGCGTGTCATCGTGCAAAATGACGGCTTTGCCATCGCGACTGGGTTTGACATCGAGTTCAATCATATCTGCCCCCAGTGAAATAGCAGACTTAAATGCTTCTATCGTGTTTTCTCGAAAACGAATGGGATCACCACGGTGTGCAATCGATATCGTCATGGTTGTAATGTCTCCTTTGCACGATAAAGTCCACGATCCACTCGGCCCCTTCGGCGCTTCCGGCTAACCTCTTCATCGCTGGACGAAGCGAACTCTGACTTTTTTTGCTTCGTCATATTCTGAACGTAGAAAGCAGCTACAATTGCACAAATGGCAAACATCAGAACACTGATGGCACTGGCCTGATGGGGTTCCATGTACGTCGCCATGGTGGCAGATACAACGACACCGAGCATCTGTGGGTTGTTCGGTCCTAGTAGATATGGAACGGTATAACCGCCGAAACAGCCTAGAAAGACCAGCGTGACGGCAAAAAGACAGATGTTGCGCACTTGTGGCAAGAGAATGCGCCACACGATGGTCAAGCGCCTTGCACCCACATCCCGCGCACTCTCCACCATTCCGTCAGGTACGCCTTGGAGTGCGGATCCAATCAGCAAGGTCGTAAACGGCACATGGAACCAGATCTGAGCAAGAATCACCGAGGCACCTGTAAAGACGATTTTTGGATAGGCGTGTATGCCCAGATGTTCCCCTATGGTATTGACCCACCCATGCTGCTCATAAAGCGTCTTAATTGCATACGTTGCAATAATCCCCGGTATGAAAATTGGCAAGTAGTAGACCCGCTGAATGAAAGTTGAAAGCCACCCCGGATTCAACCGGAGATAGACGGCCAACAGGATGCTCGTAACCAGGACGATACAACACGAAATAATGGTAATGACAAGCGTGTAACCAACATCCCGACCGAAGCCGGGTGTTTGAAATACCTGTCGATATGCAATCAGTGACCACGTTCCGTCGTCCGTGCGGGCGCTTGACACAAGCGCCCCGAACACCGGCACAACAATCATCAACACCAAAATCGCGAGAGAGGGCAAGATGAATGTGTAGGCCAGAATGGTTTGTCGTACTGTCCGCCACATGTCAGCCTGTCACCGTCTGCTGCCACAATTTGGTGAGATCCGCGCTATACTGCCCAGGCCAGTAGCGATAATCCTTGGCGATACTCGCGAATTTCGACTGTTGGTCGGCAGGCAACTGGTTCCACTGGATCGCTGGATAACCGTTCATTTTCGTTACAATTTCACTTTGAACATTGTTTGACAATAAAAAGTTAAGAAACTTGTAAGCTGCGTCTTTATGTGCGGAAAGCTTTGGTACGAGCACATAAGTTCCACCACCGGTGAATCCAGGTGTAATTTGTGTAATTTTGATATTCGACGGCAACTGCCCACTTGCGAGCTCCGATAAAGCCTGGTCGGACCAAGCGGGTGCCATGGCGATGTCACCGTTGGCGAGGAGATCAAGTGTTCCTTGGTTGCCTTTCGGATAAACGCCGTTCTGGTACATATCCGGTCCCAATGTCTTCAGCATGTTCAATCCTTGACTCCACTTTGATTCAAGGCTTGGGTCATAGCTGCTGCCCAATACAGATGGACTCATGTACTTGTAAATGGAAGAAATGACAAATGATTGACCCGATCCGCCCGTCGACGGATCGTTATAAGCAAACTTCCCTGGGTGGGCCTTGATCCACTGAATCAAATCGTCAAACGTCTTCGGGGGGGTGGGCACCTCTTTGGAGTTGTAGGCAAGCACTACTGATGAAGCGCGATACGGCACCGCAAACCCATTTACCGGTGTAAGAAGACCCGATTGAACGTTTGCCAGATTGGGAATATCACTCGTCGTCACCTTTTGCCAGACGCCGGCCGCTTGCCCTTGTTGAACCGTGCCGGGATCGCCTTCGAATAGATCCACGTCAACTGACTGTTTACCAGTCTTCGTGGCGGCCTGAAGCTTTGCCATCTCCTGTTGGTCACCGTTACCGTGCTGTAAAAAGACATCTTTCACTTTGATACCCGGGTACTTCGCTTCAAACTGCGGGATGATGGTCTTGTCCCACAATTGTTGAACATTCGTGTCACCGTTGCCATAAAGCGTGAGGGTCGTCGTATGGGAATTCGTCGCGGAACCGACAGACGTATTTCCGTTCGATCCCGAATTCGTCCCACAACCCGCGATTGCAAACCCTGACATAACAGTTGTGGTGAGGGCAAGTACGATGATTTTCGACTTCACTTTTTTGTCCTCCTAGCATTTATCGATTTAGTCACACCAACATGGCTATCTCTTGTCGACTTTCTTGAGAAAACACCGCAAGTTTTTGAAAGCGAAGGTAGACCGGTTGAGCAGTGGGCCAGGCTTCACCTCCCTCACGATTTGCGTACGCAATGAGGCGCCCAACGTTTGTGTCAAGGTGCAGCTTGATAAAATGCCCAGCCACACTAGACGACACAACTGTTCCGCGAAGAGGTGTGACCTCGTCCGTCCACGAAACATGCTCTGGACGAACAACACAAACCCCTCCAGTTGCAGCGTCCTGTGCTTTCAAAAGGTCCCGCCAGACCGTGTTGTCGCTCACGTTTAAACAGTTCATCTCACCGATAAACTGAGCCACAAACAACGACTTTGGGCTGTCGTACAGTTCCACCGGTGTATCCACCTGCTCGATGCGTCCCTGATTCATCACCGCCACTCTGTCCGACAAAAACAACGCTTCCTCCTGGTCGTGTGTCACGAAGACCATCGTGATTTGCGTTTCGCGCTGAATCCGTCGCAACTCATCCCGCAACGCAATGCGTAATTTCGCATCTAGATTGCTGAACGGTTCATCCAGCAACATCACCTCCGGCTTCAGCACAAGTGCCCTTGCCACTGCAACGCGCTGTTGTTGGCCGCCGGATAGCTCCGTAGGACGACGGTTTGCCACACCTTCTAAGCGAACCGTTTCGAGGGCCTCACTCACACGCCGGTTGATTTCCTGTTTGGCTAATTTGCGTAACTTCAAACCGAACGCAAGGTTCTCAAACACACTCATGTGCGGCCACAGATTGTACTGCTGAAACACCATGACAGTCGGTCGTTTTTCAGGTGGCAACGCCGCAATGTTCTCCCCGCCGATGCGGATTTCACCCGCCTCTGCGGATAAGAATCCACCAACGAGTCGAAGCAATGTCGTCTTGCCGCATCCAGACGGCCCAAGCAGGCTGACGAGTTCGCCGTGATCGACTGTTAAGGAGACATCTTGAACGCCAGTTCCGCCTGGGTATCGTCGCGTGACATGTGTCAACTCGAGCTTGGACATATATTTGATTCCTCCCAACTGTTTTAGAAAGCTTTGGAGAGCGCCTCGCTCCCGAGGAACCGTCGAGCGAGAAGGAGCAGGACGACAGATGGCGTGGTCAAAAGAACAGAGAAAACCGCTCCGACCGGACCTGGGTAATCTGTCACGAGACTGTACATCTTCACTGGCATGGTGATATATGTGGGCATGCCAACAATCAGCGTGCCCTGAGCTTCGTCAAGGGCCGCAAGAAAGGAGAAAATCACTGCGACAATAATCCCTGGTGCCGCGAGGGGCAGCGTCACGCGCAAAAACGTCCGGAACGGTCCCGCACCTACATCGCGGCAAGCATCCTCGTAGTTCCGACTGACATTCTGGAAAGCCGCTGCAGGAATCCAAGTCATGAACATGAGCGTATTGACCAACTGAATGAGGATGACGCCGAAAAACGTCCCCATCAGATTTAGCCGGTAAAACATCACCGCGATAGAAACGTAGAGCCCGACGATGGGAAATGCGTTCGGCAGCAGGTAGAGCATGTAGATGAATCGCTTAAACGGGAACTGAAACCGTGCGAACGCGTAGGCGGCTGGTAAACAGATGGCAGTGGATAAAATTGTGACAATAATGGCGAACTCGAAGCTGAGGCGCATCGGCCCGACGAGATCGGTTTGGGAAAAGACCCACTTCCACCAATGCAGTGAAAACTGTTGGGGCAACAACGCCGGGTAGTTCCACTTGCCAGTCACTGCCCACACCGCGATCGTGAGGATTGGACCAAAGAAGAACGCAAAAAAACATGCGATAACAATCACTTCAAATGCGCGCTTGGAATGAGATTTTGTCAGTGTTAGGGACATTCATACGTCTCCTTTCTCCCTCAACGAGTTGAGATTCATTAGGTGCTCCGATGTCGTACTTCTCATCTCACCTGACTGCCATCGCCGTTAGTTGCGGGTAGCCTCCAACCGGTGACGGGTGACCTGCAGGGAGAAGACGTTCATGTTTAAATAGTCGTGCGCAAGGAAAATTGGGACATGCTTTCGATCACGATGCAGCTGACGCAGCACAAGAATTGGCGTATCCATGTTGCCATTCTGTAAAGCTCCAACGTAGGGATCGTCGTTCTTAGGAACGATGATTTCCGTCTCGGCGTAATCAACCAGGTGACCAGCCATATCAAGGGTCTGCAAAAGTGACCCAGTCGCTGCCTCATCTGGTGCCGAAAACTCTGGGAAAATATTGACGGAAACAGCCGCAGGCAGACCGCCGGCATACCGGATACGTACCAGGCGCCGACCAGGCGCGTCGTTCGACACTTGTAAGCGAGAGGCTTCGTATTCTGAGAGGACAATTGGGACATATTCGATCAGTTGCTTGACAACTTTCTCCGATTTGATGGACATTAAATTGTCCATGCTCTCAAGCCGCGACAATACGGAGACAACTTGATCTTCACGCTGATTCACGTAGCGACCGACACCTTGATGGGTTGTCAAAAACCGCTCCTGTTCCAGTGCCGCGAGGGCCTGCCGAATCGTCACACGCGTCACACCGTACTCCTGTGCAAGTGTGTTTTCACTCGGCAACAATGCACCATGAGGCCATTCCCCACTGAGAATCCTCGTCAAGATTTCCTGTCGAATGTCCAAGTAACGACTCAAAGCCCTAACCACCTCTTGCTTGTATATACAAGCATAAGATAGGGCTTGACTATTAAAATGGTTCCTCGTTTTCTGTAAATGCTAAGTTAAAGATCGTAAAGGATTTGTGAGTTGCAGTTCACGTGTGGGTTTTGACTATGTAGCGACGTGGTTTTGTAGGGGAACTCTCGTTATCAATGGAATCTGAGCGTACAATACAATCTCCTCCCCCGCGCTAACGGGACCTCGCAGCCAGTGTAAACCAAGTTACACCCAAGATGACTAACCCTGTTCCAATAGCCTGTGCGATTGTAACGCCTTCTCCCAGCAATAAAAACGCCAAAATGGCTGTGAAAATGGGATTAAAATTGAGAAATATCCCTGCTTTTGTCGGACCCACTTGCTGAATACCTGTGTTCCACAAAATCGTGGCGATCACGGTGCCGCCAATGGCTGAATATATAAGGTATCACCAAAACGAAGCATCTGGATTGACGACACGGAACCTTGGAATGTCAAACGGTAGCATAACAATGACCCCAAATATGGCTCCCCACAGTGTCGACATATATGGCGAAACATACTGCATGGCCTTCCGTCCCACGACGGCAAAAATTCCCCATGTAACTACGGCGGCGAGCATGAGAAGATCGCCTACATTGAGTCGGAGTGCAGCAAGTCGATGCCACTGTCCATGGGGAATGACAACCACAACACCCACTAGAGACAAAAACATACCGACAAACTGCCAAAAATTGATTCTTTCCCGAAGAAAGACAAATGATGCTAATGCAATTGATATCGGATTCAGTGCCGACAGAAGTCCGACGTTATCAGGCGAAGTAAAGTTCAGGGCCAAATAAGTGAAGACATTGAACAGAGTGACACCAGTTAACCCCATCAAGATTAAGTAAACAACTGCTCGCTTGTCCGGAAAGATTCGCTTTTCTCTCCACCAAACCAACGGAATAAGCAGTATCACGGCGATTAGCCAGCGAAGATCGTTTATCGTCAACGGGGATGCGTGTGGTATCAAAAACTTTCCGGAGACGAAGTTTCCTGCATACAGCAGACTGGTAAACAACAGTAAGACGTAGTACAAACATAGGCCCCCTGGCGGTCGTAGTTGTTCATAATGCGCATGTCTCACTAATCATTAAAGCCAGTTTCACCAGCTCCTAAAGCAGTATGCGCAATCCAGCGTGGCATCATAGTCTAAAGTTCCCTACGGATAGGTGACACAAAAACGGCGCCCACATACGGGCGCCCATGAATTCTATAAGTAATGGATAGAAAACGCTGGTCGTTCAATCTGTCTCTTACATTTTGAACTGCCCAACCAGCTCTTGAAGGTGCTCCGCCATTCGTGACAGTGAAGCCGCAGATCCCGAGATTTCCTTCATGGAAGCCAACTGCTCCTCAGCAGAGTTGGAGACATTCTGCGTACTGGCTACACCTGCTGTCGCAATTTCAGCGATGGCCTTGATCGATTCAACCACCTGTTCCGTCCCGGCAGAAATCTGTTGAGCAGCCGTTGATACTTCCTGAATTTGCAAAGAAACATCTTGAACAGCATGGTTAATCCGCTCAAACGATTCCCCAGCCTCAGTTACCACGTGTATCCCGGAAGTCGACGCCTCTGTTGCCAGTTCTGCCCCTTGAATGGCCGACCCGATATCTGACTGGATAGCAGCGATCACGTCCTGAATTTGTCGCGCAGAACCAGCCGACTGCTCAGCCAATTTGCGCACCTCGTCTGCCACAACAGCAAATCCTTTACCCTGCTCCCCTGCCCGAGCCGCTTCAATCGCTGCGTTTAAGGCTAGAAGATTCGTCTGCGCGGCGATGTCAGTAATGACTTGGACAATCTGCTGGATTTCCTCAGAACGTTTGCCCAGTCCTCTTGCCGAATCCGCTAAACCATTAACACTCTCACTGATTGAGCTCATCTGCTCAACGGCTCGTTCGATAGATTGATTGCCTGTAACCGCGACTTCCAGTGCTTGATCAGCCGAATTCGAAACACGCTCTGCATTCCCTGCAATTCGTTGTACGGCCTCCGCCATCTCGTTGACGGATTTTGCTGTCTCGTCAGTATTGACAGCCTGCTTCTCTGATCCGCAGGCCACGTCTTGCATCGCGGCCGCAATATTTTGTGTCGCCTCGCTCGTTTCCTGAGCACTGGCTGTCAACTGCTCTGACGCGGCCGCGACCTGCTCAGAGCTTCCTCGGAGGTTACCGATAAGCTCTCGTAGTTGCTGCTTCATATCATTGAAGGAGCCGGCCAACTCTCCGATCTCATCGTGGTTCTTGACGTGAATTTCTTCAACTGTCAGATCGCCGCTTGCTATTCGCCTTGCTGCTTGGGATACATATCGGATTGGCTTAACCAACCTCGAAACATAGAGAAGAACTGCAATAGCGGCTAGGACGAGGCTGAGTACGATGACCGTTATGATTCCGGTTTTCAAGGTATTGACCGGTCCGGCGTACTGTGCAACCGGCATATAGGTTAATATATATAACCCGTATCGATCATCTTTCACATAAGACCCCCATGCCGCCAGGCGGCACCACAATCTATGAAAATGTGTATCAGTGATCTACTATGTCGCTAGACAGCCACACGGAGCTCGTCGCCCCCTGGTACTACGAGTCCGTGCATAAGACGGAGTTGGCGACCTGGAGCACCACGATTTGTCGCTCCCGCTGTCGGGAAGCACGTACGGTAGAATTCCTATCGCATCGGTCGCCACGTGGCTGTACTTCTTTCAGTGGGGAGTGGCAGCATTATGCAGGTTGTACACGAGCGATGCTGCGGACTGGATGTCCACAAGAAGAAGGTCGTTGGATGTGTTATCACACCGGAGACTAAGGAGGTTCAGACGTTCGGAACGATGACCGATGACCTGGAGTCCCTAATAGAGTGGATTCTCGGTCACGGATGCACGCATGTGGCGATGGAAAGTACGGGTGTCTTTTGGAAGCCGATCTTCAACCTTCTCGAAGACAAGGATCTCGAAGCGTTGGTCGTTAATGCCCAGCATATCAAACAGGTTCCTGGCCGAAAGACGGATGTCCGGGACGCTGAGTGGATAGCGGACCTGCTACGCCATGGTCTGCTCAAGGGGAGCTATATCCCTGACCGAAATCAGCGTGAACTGCGGGAACTCGTCCGGTACCGAAAGTCTCTCATCCGGGAACGTGCCAATGAAGTCAACCGCCTCCAGAAAGTCCTTGAAGGAGCAAATATCAAGTTGGCATCGGTGGCAAGTGATGTGGTTGGTGTATCGGGTCGAGCCATCCTCACTGAACTCATTGGTGGCCAAATTGATGAATCACGGCTCAAGGAGCTCGTGAAGGGGCGCCTACGCAACAAGACCGCAGAACTGAAACGTGCATTGCATGGGGTTGTGCGTCCGCATCAACAGATGATGCTTGCTGTCCAGCTTCGGCACATCGATCACCTTGATGAGTTGATCGAGGAAGTGAGTGCTGAAATCGAGCAGCGGATGCGCCCTATTGACGAAGATCTCCGGCGAATCCAGACGATACCTGGAATTGGCAAGCGGACGGCGGAACTCATACTGGCGGAGATTGGTACCGACATGAGCCGGTTTCCAAGTGCGCACCACTTGGCGTCCTGGGCGGGGATGTGTCCGGGCAACAATGAAAGTGCGGGTAAACGACGAAGTGGCAAGACCCGCAAGGGAGATCCTTGGTTACGAGAAGCGTTAATCGAAGCCGCTCGTGGTGCCGCCAGAACGAAGAACACCTATCTGTCCGCTAGGTATCATCGGATTGCTGCGCGCCGAGGATCCAAGAGAGCAGCCGTGGCGGTCGGTCACTACATGTTAATCATCATATACCACATGCTGGTTAATCAGACGGAATACGAGGACCTTGGGCCAACGTACCACGAGGAGAGGAACCGAGAACGAGTTATTCGTCGTCACTTGCATTCGTTGGAGAAACTTGGTTTGACAGTCACAGTTCAACCAGCTTCCTGAAATCACCAACAGTGAACTGGAGGAGATCACGGGAACTTTTTTATGCCATTTTCACGGTAGAGGCAATGTTTTTTACCCCATCAATGGTAAAATAGCCGATTCCAGATGGTTGTCCCATCATTTTGTCGTAGAACGCTTTAACATCGCCTGTTTGTTTACTAAAGTTCAGCTTGAGTGTCTGACCGCTTTTATCCGATGCAACAACCAGTCCTGACGGATCGAGAATCATTGTACCGACGTTTTGGCCTGACGTTCCCTGAACTACGCTCTGTGTTAACTTGCTGATATCGACAGCAATAACAGAGACGGAAAGAACCTTCTTTCCAGAGTTGTCCATAATCGAATTCGCCACAGCAATAACTGGTCTTCCTGAGACCGGAGAATACATGTAATTGCTTGTATGTACACCAGGATGCTGAAGTTCCTCATAATAGTAGGCTTCCGATTTTTTGTCGAACACGTGACCTACTGATTTGCCTCCGATCCCGTCCGCGAACACTTTGCCATGATAGGAAAAGAACATGTTCTCGTATAATCCGTTCGCATTGGGTACTCGCTTTTGTAAGTACCGAGAAAGTTCGTTTAGTTTAGCGTGATCGACTTGATTAGTCGCAGCGAGTTGTTTGAAAAAGTCAACCGTAAACAACTCGTTGACCATGGCATTGGACATATCAAACTGCATATTAAAAACAGAGTCCACCTGTTTCGCCTTTTCTTGTGCGAGTCTTGATAACGAGTTACCGGCTTCAGTTTGCAACGCACGGGACGCCGAATAGCTTGTATAAAATAGATTCACCAGCATCGGAACCAGAATACACATTAGGCAGATAGACAGTATTTTTGCCAGCAGGCTGTTTCTGAATCTTGTCTTAGTCATCAGTTGGACTCCTTCAACCTTATAAAGCAAAATTGGCAAAAGAATTAGTGGATGAATTAAATAATTACTCTGCGTCATGGAAACGATGCCGCACTCATGTATATTACGGGTACCTACATGGCGGACACGCCCGACCTGAAACTGCTCCTTTCCTTTATATCGACAGGGAAAAAGGCAACAAAAAAAAGACCTATGATAAACATAAGTCGCCCGTTACATTTATTAGGTGAGCGTTTTGCAGAATTGATTTGAAGGCTACGGCGAAAAAAGAAACTATCCGACAGGATAATACTTTAACATCCATAATATGTATGAACGATTCGTTCAGGGTGCTTACTGCTAGGGTTCTTACACGAGATAGCTGTTTTCGTTCAGTTGAGTTAAGCGGTCTGTTCTAAACGATTTGCTTTGTTTGCTGCCAGCGCACCAGCTAGTAGTACAATGGCATTCAAATACACGTGTGTTGTCACTTTTTCGAGTCCACCAACATGTACAGCATCCGCCGTTAGATAGTCTTTCAGACGAGAATTGCATCGTTCCACAGCGGTCCGTTCATTGTAAAGCAGCGTCCACTTTCGTGAACCACGATGCGGATTACTGTATCGACGGGCACCATCCGCAATTTTTACCTTAGTGACCATCCCGTAATTCGACTCCGAGCACCATGCCGCGCCAAGCGGGCAATCTACTTTCCCCATCACATGCGGACAACGGAACTTTAATCGGTCTGTCTCCGCGCCCCAGTAGGCCATCTCGAATCCCATTGAGCATTTTGGTGTCCCATTGGCTGACATACCGGCGGGTGGCTCCTTTTCACCTCGGCGATTAAGCGGGATAATAGCCTGTGCACCGAACGAACGCGACACTTCGTAATTCTTCACTTGGTCATACCCGGCATCCATCATAACAAACTGAAACTTCCAGCTCCGAGCGGCGATTTGTTCCATGAGGGGAATCGCCATCTCCCCGTCGTATACATGCGCAGGTGTCACCTGAAGGGCAATCGGCAATTCGCTGTGTGTATCGACCGCCAGATGAATTTTGTATCCGAACCAGGTCAACTTATTCCCAAAGGAATCGGCCTTTGCTCCCCAGTCTGCATTCCCATTTAACTGACTCACGAGTTTCGGTAGCTTGCGTTCATAGCAGTGGATACCCGCACTGTCGATTGCAAGGTGACTCCCATCGATGATTCCTTCCTTGCGACACTCGTCTACTAAGTCATTAAACAGCGTCTCAGCAAGATTCAGTCGCGTGAGTGTACTAAATACGCGACTAATCGTCGCAATGGAAGGAACGGGTTCATCCATACGGAAGCCACACTGGAACCGGAACCGGATGTCGCTGTCCAAGCGCTCATATAACTTCGTAAACGTCGAAATACCCAGCAATGGTGAGGCCAAGAGTGCGCGAAGAATCGCTTCTCGGTGAATGGGTTTGGCACCCTGGGGTGATGAACTACGCAACTTTTCCGCGTACGGACGAAGGTCAAGAGCCGAGAAGAGCAATTCAATATGCTTGCGCGGTTCCATATTGAGTAGTTCTTCGAAGGAAAACAGCGACGACTGACGAACATACATAGAGACTTCACCGTCCTTGGTGGTTTTTGGATTGGTACTAAAAACCTTCTCCAAGTTGGGGTGAAGCCCTTTTACTATGCCCTGAATCCCGTGTCCCACATGGGCTCAGAAATCTGCAAAACGCTCAGGTAACTGGCTGGTATCTTCGCAGTTGCAAAAGCTGCCCCTATAGCTTTGCGTCACTAGATTTCTCTAGCTTTGCCTTTTTCTATTTGTCGTATGAAAGAATTTTCTGTGCTGTCATTATATAAGACCACTGTCATTCCTGCAATCGGAACTTGTCGAACATTGTCTCAATTTGTCGTCAAGGAGGGAACTGACCGGTTATCCTTTCCAAACTGTGTTGCCAAACGCATCCTTCGCAACGAGCGATCCCGCCACCAATCCACGTCCATCCACTGCGAAGGAAAGCTCCGTCGCCCTGATATAGTGGCCCGCTTCCGTACTGTCAAACGTGCCAATGACGCGGACGTGAACAATCCCGCCCGATCCCTTCGAAACCAGTGGGATCGAGTGAGGCACTGGATTGTAGAAGTTGCTGTATTTCTTGACTATCCCATCCACCGCTCTCCTCAGTTGCACAGAGAGATGAAAATACGCCTCTTGTACCTCCTGACTTGCGGAAGCAGTTTTCTCAATGGACGACCAAACTTGCTTGCCTGGATAGTAATCAGATGGGAACTTCATCCCGATGGATGCGAACGACACAGCCTTGCCGTAGTCTCCCATATTTAAGTAGGTTGACGCCCATGCGTAGTCCAACATATTCTGCGGTGTGGAAGAGGCGCCCTTGCCCTCATCCATTCCTCGGTCATAATTGTACGGCGCACCCCTGAAATAACCTGGGAAGTCGTCGCTGTTCGCCTTTTCGTAATCCTGTTTAGACGCGTTCCACGCATACAATTGAATCGTTTCAAGTGGCCCCGTGTCGTGAATCCAATTGGCTACTTCCATCGTCCCATCCTCATTAAAATCACCGATATCCGCCGTCCCCGCGAGGTGTAAAACAGGTTTTATCGTTCCGTTGACGTTCAATACGTCACGTCATTTGCTCCGTCCCCAACGTACGACTGAATAGCAATACTATCCGTTCCATCTCCGGTCATGGCACCCGCGTTAAATTCTCTCAGTTCTGTCCCATCGGTAAGTCGGTTTAGCAACACACTCCATTTACCATTTTCCTGGTCAACCACCATGACCCCAGTTTGTCGTGTGGAACCATCCGAGTATGCAGCGGCGTAGTCGTAGTGGCCGTTTCCGTCGAGATCGACAGAGAGATAAGGGGAGTCGGTGCCGGGCCGATTGACGAGTGTCGCGCCTTTTGGCAACGCAGTTTCAATGGCTTGCTTCGCGTCCTTCGGAGCGGATGGAACACCCACATTCGCAGACGATAGCGTGGGATTCACGTGCACCCGGAGACCATTCGTCGCGCCACTGGGAATGGATGCCTTGCCAATTGGCGAAAACCGAGTGCCATCCCAGGCAAATGTCACCGTGACGAGGGGAAGAGAGGGGCTGTACAGCGGATCGCTCCATGCGTAATTTGCATATGTAACATTAAAGCTCATTCCACCATCGCCGGCAGGTTTCACAGAGCGGATAGACGTCTTCTCATCATTCGAGTCCAGACCGACAAATTGACGATTGTGAAAGAAGAAAACCACTTGCCCATATCCATCTGCCGATGGACTTCGTGATCCAATCGCAGCTGTCACGGTGTCCCCGTTGGGCGCAGTGACGCTCACGGGCTTTCCAGTCAACACAAAGTGCTCACCTGTCGCACCTTTCGCACTGGATTCCACGGCACTTGCCATGACGCGATCGATTTCATCACTACTCGGGACACCCAGCGCGTGATCTTCAAGCGTAAGCCGCCCATTTTTCCATGATGCATATGCCCCAGAAGAACCCTGGGTCATCGTGTGCATGACATACCATACAGGCACGTACGTTACGTCCGACGTTCCCGATTTGACGATCTCAACCGGAACATGATCCTCCACAAATCCACCATCCGCGATGTCAATGGTCCCAGGATTCTGTGGCTTTAGAGACTCCGTTTGAAGCGCCAAGTTATTAATCAGAAGCGTCTTTCCATCATATGTAACATCATCGCTCATTGCCCTGATGGCCCGAATCACCGTGTCGATGGGCATCCAGACCGTACCATGCTTCACGAATGCGGGAACGCCCTTTGCAAATACCTGATTATTTACCATGATCGATGCCTGCTGTGTAGACTTGGCTGTCGTCGCCTGGGTAGACACCGTCGAGGCAGTACCAAGCGTGATGACCATCGCGATCGCACTGGATAGAATATACCGGCTCACAATTTAACCTTCTTTTCACGATTTTCCGTTTTATCATTTAGACGGACCAACGGAGTCACTCGTGACAGTTTCCCAACCAAGTCTATCAATCCCGATGGGATCGACGATTCGTATCACCATCCCCGTCGTACGGCGTGGAAATATACTGTACGCTGGGCCGCCGTTGCGAAGGTTGGGGATACAATTCCATCAACGCGTAGACCTCACGTGGAAGTCCCACTTTAATTGGGAGGCGCAAGTCTTTCAATTTTTCGACCGTGATCGGATAATCGTGTGTCCAGAGTCCCGAGGATAACGCACGTGCCAAATCTTTTGCTTCAGCCATCTCCATCTTACTTTCGAGTAACTCGGTCAAAAATGCTTCCACCTGCCTTAACGCCTTGCGTGCCATATCGACCAAGACAAGGGTTTCATCTTTGACATGCTCAACCGGTTTCTGAGCCACCACCTCAAGAAGAGACGCCGCTGGGTAACGTCCGAGTTGCGGGTCAACCGGGCCCAACACCGCATTTTCGTCGATGACGATTTCAGCCGCCGACAATGCAATCATTGTTCCACCCGACATAGCATAATGTGGAACAAATACAGTGACTTTTGATGGGTGACGGCCGAGTGCGTGTGCGATTTGTTCCGACGCGAGCACGAGACCGCCAGGTGTATGTACAACGAGGTCTATTGGCATCGAATCAGGTGTCAACCGAATGGCACGGAGAATTTGCTCAGAGTCCTCAATGGAAATGTAGTTTCGAAGGGGAATTCCGAGAAAGCTGATCGTCTCCTGGCGATGAATCAATGTAATCACTCGTGTTCCCCGCTTACGCTCCATCTGTCGAATTGCCCGAATCCGTTGCGAATGAATCCTGTATTGTCGCCACACCGGCACAAGTGACCACAAGATTAGGAGAATCCAAAACCACATATGTTCACCTCACATCACCGAATACAGTGAACAGCCTTCCCCCTCTTAGATGAAATATTCCGGTGATTGACGGGAATGGAAAGTAGGGTGATGTCCTCTATGGGTTGTAATCCAGTGAGAGTATACCCTACTCTTCCTTCATTAACCCTTTACTTGCTGATTTACTCGATGATCAGCCACGGGTTAATTTGCCCTTTTTCACTGGTACAACAGGCATTTCATTGACAGATATGATATCTTCAAGTTTTTTAGCAGGTTTCGTCCAATACCGCTCGTTCCCCGGTAAATCGTCAAACCAAGTAGCATGACTCGGACAGTCCAGGATCATTAGTTTCCCGTAGTCCCCATCCCGTGACTGGTGATATTTCAGATAAGCTTTTCCATCGTGAATTGCCAGGATCTCAATCTTACCCGAAGTGTGACTCATACAAAGTTTGACGCGCTTGCCTAAACCGGATGTCAAGGCTTTTGCCTCCTCAACAATTCGGTACACCTCTTCTAACGTGAGAACAAACCCACTGTTTCCGGCAACCGGCCGGTTTACAAAGAAATAATAGGGTGTGACTCCTGTCCATGACAATTCGTCTAACAATTCACCAAGTACTGCCGGATCGTCATTGATCCCTTTCAAAACCGGTGTTTGGTTTACCAAAGTGGCACCCGCGTCGTATAGTGCTTTAAAACACAATTTTGCTTCGTGTGTAATTTCTCTTGGGTGATTGACGTGCACCATAACATAAATACGATTCTCAGCCGTGGAGTTTTCACGAATCAAGTCAAGCAGTTCATCATCTTCATAAATTCTCATGGGGTTGAAAACCGGCATCTTTGATCCAATACGGATGATCTTGACATGTTTTATCGATCTCAGTTCTTCAATGATCAGACGCAGCTTGTTAGTTGCCAACACAAACGGATCCCCACCCGTTAGCAGCACATTGTTAATTTCCGGATGCCGTGCAATGTAGTCGAGACCCTCGCGAACGTCTGACATGGCCTCCTTGACATCCGATCGGAACAGCCGCTTTCGAAAACAAAACCGGCAATAGGCACCGCATACCTCTGAAACAAGCAACAAAGCTGTTGTTTTATATTTGTGTTGACAGCCTTTGACGACATAATTTGTATCTTCATCAGAAGCATCCCAACGGCCGTATTCTTGCAGTTCACTTGAATTCGGTATGACCAGTTTCCGGATCGGATCGTCAGGATTAGACCAATCTATTAGATTCAAATAATAGTCATTTACACGAAAGACAAACTTGTCAGCGACATGCTTTAATGTCTCTCGTTCGTCGTCAGTTAAGTTCTGGATCTTATCTAAATTTGTAATGTACTTTGCCTGCATAACCGTTACCCCCACTCTCAGTATCCTTTCCCCGCAATCACGCGTGTTGTGCTCTATGTTCATCACGATGCGCACGGATCTAAACCAGCGTCTTTGCATATTCCAAAGGATTTCGATAAATCCGGTGAACGGTTTTTTGACTGTAGCATCGTCTAATAGACACTTTTGCTGATTGAGCGTTGCACTCTATGAGCCATATGTTCCGGTTTTTATCCACCGCAAAATCTATTCCGATCTCGCCAAATCTCCCATACACTTTCTCCACACTTCGGTATACGGTCCTCAGGAAATGATCGATTTCATTCCGTGTCTCACGAATTTGTTTACTGGAGCAGTTTGGTAACAGCTTACTTAGGTAATCGTTAAATCGGTATGCAGTACCATGGGTGGTAATCGGAGAGCTTTTCTTGCCCACTCGAATCGGAATCGCGACGACTGTAAGATTTCCATTCCGGTTTCTTTGTAATTCCGCACGAAAATCTACCAGACACGAGCCATTGACTGTGAGTAGGTCGATGGCCTGCTGAACGATTACTTCCCGACTACCGAAGAAAGATTTCAACGCTCTTTGTAAACGAGTGTAGCTACGTACCTCTCTTCGAACTAATCTTCCGAGAATGGAATAGCTGTATTGATATCTCCCCGGAGATACTCGAGATACCCGAACAACTTGAAGCCCTCGCCGTCCGCGACAAGCTTTGATATAAACTGTTTTTCGCTTTCGTAAAATTGCTCTTAACTCACTGATGTCATTCAGATCAAGGTTCTTGGTATAGGGCAAATACTTTCGTACGCTCTTATCTTGACTGAGCTTGTAATACAAATCCGACTTATTAAATGCCACGATGGGATTAATTCGCTTGATCCCCATATCATCAAATTTTTCAATCAATCTTTGGACACTTTTCCCGGAACCGCCGCGAACATATAACACATGCGGGAAGGGAAACGTTCTCTTTTCCCAACGCTTTTTGGCATCGTTGAACCACATTCCCCTTATGACTTTACGGTCATAATCGACACCTCTTGTGGAAAAGAAATAGAGTTTCGTCCTCGCCTTCTTGTTTGCTTTAGCAAGTTCTTCAACGCCGCTCGTGACAGGGGCGCTGACACCTAAAACAACTCCAACAGTCGGCGACGTCAAGGATGAGGATGATGTCATTGATATGTCCTCCTTGCTCGATAAAACCATCTGAGTAACCAGCAATTGCTTCGAACATGGGCTTTCTCGAAGACGAATGACTACCCTTATCGGATTAACCTTTTGGCCGTTATATACCGTTTGTACTGTTTCGGGTCGAGACTTCTTAACCCCCTAAAATCCGGTTTGGTATTCGCCTCGATAAACCAGATTTTTCCCCTCTTGTCGATCGCCATATCTAAACCGACAATCTTAAGCGGGAACTTGGCTCCCAGTATCTGTGCAGTTTGGTACGACACGTCTATCAATTCCTGAAGAACCCGATACACATTTAGACGCTGGTCAAGTTTCCGCAGCGTCTTGGTAATCGTGACGTCTTGAGCACCTTTAGCGACATTGGTGACAACGGCATCTTTGTGGGGGGCGACTTTGGCACTCACCCAGGACAAATGCCACCGATTCAGAGGTTTTTGAAGCACAACACGCACGTCAAACGGACGACTATGATAAGTTGCCAAATCAATACCGCGTTGAATAATATATTGTCTTTCGGAATTTTGTATCTTTTGTAACTGCGAAACGACGTTCTTCGTGGCGCACCTCACTGACGTCTGCCTATACGAAATCTCACTTTCCGAGTCGTTTATCTTTCTTACCCGGATAACCCCATTTCCCTTTCTACCTATGTCTGGTTTGATATACACAGTGGAATATTTCCGCAGCATCCGATGAAGGCTAGTGGCACTAAACCAGTCCGTTTCAGGTACATGGCGAGAAATAATCGGATCATCCATGAGAAGTCGTGTCTTTCTCATTTTGCTACGAATGACCGTATGGCTCATACACTCAACTCCACTCTACCTACGGGGTCCATTGATGATCTCCACCTTCTGGCTCACCGGGACAGGGTCACCCCTTTACACCGTCTATTTTTTTTGACAGGTTATTGTATTCCTCAAATCCTCTCACGAACGCGACATCTGTCCTTGAGCGCAAAGAGCCTACGTATTTTGCATCGTGATCGTATTGGACGGGAATCACTGGACTATCATTGGTTTATGAGTGGATGGGTTAGATTCGGCCATTTGCTCGCCGTCAGTCCAAGCCTGAGGGCACTATAAACAACCATGTAAGCTTTAGAAACAGACTTTAGGGTGGGGAAAAAATTAGGTGATCGAATAGCACAAGCTCAATCAGGGCATTTGATACTACAAACCCAACTCAACCGGCTCGAGCATCGTGTATCGGAGACGAAGTTACCAGGGATGATGCCTGTACGTGGTTAGGTCAGAAGAGGATTCCTTGTTATCGGAATTATGTAACAGCATGCGGCCTGCCTGGAACCTTATCAAGTGAAAAAGGTAAAAGACAGACCGAAGTGATCGCAACTGTTCTTCATCATGCTGACTGGTAGTGAAAAGATGAAAAAGGCTGTCCCAAAGAATGATTGAGACAGCCTTGAGCCTGACAATTAAACCGTAAAGCGTTGAATCATATGCTGCAGTTCCTCGGCCATGCGGGCCAATTCCGTTGCAGATGCAGTGATTTCTTCCATTGAAGCAAGTTGTTCTTCTGTTGCAGCCGACACGTTCTGCGTCCCTGCAGCAGTCTCTTGCGTCACTTCATAAATGGCACTCATGGAACGTGATACTTCTTCGCTGCTTGCCGACATTTGTTCAACAGCCGCGGAAACCTCTTGAATTTGGTCGGCAACAGCGGTCACAGTACCATGAATCTTGGTAAAGGACTTACCCGCAAATTGAACGGCATTCAAGCCTTGAACAACTGCCTCAGAGGTACTGGATGTTGCCTTGACAGCTTCATTGGTGTCCATCTGAATGGACGTAACTAATTCTGCGATACCCTGAGCCGAAGAAGCCGATTGTTCGGCGAGTTTACGAATTTCGTTTGCGACCACCGCGAACCCTCTCCCTTGCTCCCCAGCTCTCGCAGCTTCTATTGATGCATTCAAAGAAAGCAAATTGGTTTGGGAAGCAATATCCGTAATCACGTTTACAATATTTCCGATTTGCTGGGACCGCTCACCCAGTTTTTGAACAGATTCTGCTAATCCCGTTACGGTGTTATGAATATGGTCCATGTGGGTAACCACAGATTCAATAGAAACTTGTCCTTCATCAGCCACTGCAGTTGCATCCGATGAGTTTTCTGTAACGCGCTGTGCACTTACCGCAATCTGCTGAATTCCTCCAGACATTTCACGTACAACAACGTTACTTTCGTCAACGCGGGCTGCCTGGCGCTCTGAGCCGTTTGCGACAACTTGGATAATTTCAGAAATATTCTGTGCCGCTTTGCCACTCTGCTCAGAGCTTGCCATTAATTCCTCAGCAGAAGCTGCTACTTGTTCTGAAGTCTGGCTGACGTCAACCAGCACTCCACGAATCGATTCCCGCATTTGATTAAAACTGTTACCAAGTTGGCCAAATTCATCCTTGTTCTTTATGAGAATCTCCTCGGTCAAGTTACCATCGCCTATCGTTTTTGCTGACCGGACCAGTGACTTCAGCGGTGTAATAATGCTACGAATGACAAAGAAGACGCAAAGGGCGCCGAGAAGCAGCGCGATCACCAGGACAATGATAGTTTCATGCAGAATTGGAGCTGATGCCGTCGCTTCGTCACGCAAGTCCATGGTACCGATGACTTTCCAGCCCGTGAGCTTATTTGTTTCAAACACGGACTGATTCGATTGACCGTTTAGCGTATACTTGACATCTCCGCTTGCTTGACTGTAAATGACAGCCCATTCGTGTGCATTCCCGACAGGTGAACCAGCTTTATGGCTGGGGTCAACAATGTAATGCTTTTGATTGTCCGCCAGCACGGCATATCCCGATTGGCCTATTTTCACGTGTTTTGCAATAGACGCAAGTGATTCTAGACTGAGATTCGTACCGATGATATATTTTCCGTCGGGCGACATTTCCGCCAACGCAACAACTTCGGTGCCGCTAACGACTGCAGAACTGTACGGAGCTGTAACAATCGGATGCCCAGGTGTGTTTTTTGCAGCGATGTACCATGGACGAACTTTCGGATTGAAGTTTTTGGGCATTTTCATGTGCGGGGCATGAAAATATCCACCCGCCATGGGAACAATCCAGCTCCCTTCCAGTTCAGGGTGCTTAGATTGAAATGCATCGAGAAGATCCTGTATCGTCGCCGGATCGTTATTACTTTTATCCACTTGGGACGTCAGCGTGTCGACATCTTCCTCATGCGTACTGATGTATGAATCGATTTGTGAGTTCAAAAGGTTCACATTCGACGTGGCCGTATTTAACATTTGGGTATTCACGCCGGATCGTGCACTGTTGTACGCGAACCCAGCAATCGCAATGCTTGGAAGTAATAAGATCCCCGCGAAGGCTGTTACAAGCTTTGAACTAATTTTCACTGTTCCGTTTCCCCTTCTCCTGATACAGACAATTTTTATATTTGTCTTGTATATTGATATATTCCAGCTCACACAAACCCCCACTTGCCTAGCAAGTGGGGTGTCTCCTGTTTATACGCCCTCGGAGTTCAGACTCAAAACGCCTGTACTGACATCGTCCAAGGAACGCTTTTTCGTCCTCGGTCCAAACAAGGAAACGACAATGGCTCCGATCAACCAAGTTGCAGCGATGAAGAAGAACACGCTTCTATAGCCACTTTGGACGAACAGTGCACTAATAATCAGCGGACCAAAAATATTGGAAAGTCGACCGATCCCATAGGGGATACCAGTTCCCACCCCACGCGCTTCTGTAGGATATAGCTCGGGTGTGTATGCGTAGGCGACTGCAGTGAAGACCCTTTCAAATACGTTAACCGAAAGACCAAACACAACGATCAGCAGCGGTTGGAACGTAAGTCCGTACAACAACCCGCTCAACGCAATGATGACTGCGGAGAAAACCAGTGTCCACTTCCGGTCGATGCGGTCTGCGATCAATGCAGCGATGTAGGAACCAAACGGTGCACCGAGCGTACTGAGTGACACGTACGTGAGTGATTTGCCTACTGTGATGCCATGCTTTACAAGAAGTGTCGGTGCCCAACTAGAATAACCAAAGAATCCGATTGTTTCGGCAACCCATAACACCGTCAGTAGTATGGTAATGCCTAAGTATCTTCCCCGTAGCAGTTGTGCCAAGCGCATTTTAGGAGCTTGGGCTTCCATATTTGCTTGCTTGGGTTCTGGCAGCGGTCCTTTTTCCTCTGTAACTAAACTCTCTATGTCGGACATAACTTTGTTTGCCATCGTGTAGTTCTTCCGGCTCTCATACCAACGTGGAGACTCAATCATTTTTCTGTTCAGCACTAAACACAAGATACCAAGTGCACCCCAGACAAAAACGAGGCGCCATCCCCATGTCCCAGCCGGGACAAGCAAACGAGCAATCCAAGATGTAATTGGTGTGCCACATATACCGATAACGATTGCTAAAGCCTGATACTTACCTCGAGAATGAGATGGAAACATCTCACTGATGTATGTGTTTGCTACAATGGTCATAGCCGCTAGCCCAACACCAGTTAAGAATCGAAATGTCCCCAATGATGCGGCATTCCAAGAAAACGCATTCAGCAGCGAAAACAGGGAGAAGAAAATAATCGTTGCGGACAGAGCGCGTTTTCTTCCTAGTTTGTCAGCAATCCAACCACCTATCACAGCACCGATGAACATACCCAAAAACGAGATAGAAGTAATATTGCCTATTGTCTGAATAGATAAGTGCCACGTCTTCAGTAATTTTGGAGCGACAACGGAAAATGTATTCGTGTCCGCAAACTCAAAAAAGTAGGCAAATGAAACCACAATCAGTGCAAGCTTATGGATTCCCGAAATTGGAAGTCTATCTAACCGATTTGAAACATTTGAAAATTCTACTTGATTCACCGCCATATATGGCTCCCCCTCAATTCGCCTCCAGAAATGACCTATCAGACAGTGGTGTCCAACAACCGTAAACTGTTTTAAGAGCTATTTAGAATGAGGCAGGGACAGATGCTGCCCCTGCACACAACACCTACTACTTCACATCGTCATAGGTATCAAAGTACACGACACCTTCCTGGTCCAGGACAGGACGCAGGCCATAAAAATCCAAACTCAATTCACCTGCGGCAATTTTACTTTTGGTGACTTCCTCTTTTGCTACTCTTTTCTTTGATGCGTCTAACGCAAAGGAAAGATCCTCGCGACGAACGACGACAACACCATCGGAATCGGCCATAATCAGGTCGCCAGGATTCACCGTTTGCCCGGAACACACGGCTGGCGAATTCACCCACCCGCCACGCGACTTCGTTGTTCCTTGAGAATAGACTGCTTTTGACCATACCGGAAACCCTAGTTCTCGAATACGCGTTACATCTCTGATGCCGGCATCTATGATGAGTCCCTTGACTCCCCGTCTGATGAGTGCGCTGACAATAAGCTCTCCTATCATCCCTGCAACGCTATCACCCAGCGTCGTCACGACAAGTATGTCGCCAGGCTGACAAACTTCAATTGCCGCATGAATCATTAGGTTGTCGCCAGCGTAACAGACGGCTGTCACGGCTGGTCCACAAATCATGACATCATCGATAATTGGCTTTAAGTCTGGACCAAGGAGTCCAACTTTCCCCTGCGCCTCATATACAGTTGAAACGTCTAACTTGGAGAATTCCTCTACAACAGAGGCCTCAGGTCGGGCGATATGACGAACAACATATTTCTGCGTCATACGAATTCACCACCGACGTATGGAAAGAAACGAGAAAATGCCTCAGCATACTTATATTGCTTTTCCCCAGACACACGGCGCGCGTGATTCCCTCTCAAACTCGCCTTAGCACCGTAGTAGTCGATCAAGTGCTGTTGCGCCTTGAAACAATTCATTGCAGCTGCCTTACGTTCGTAACTCTCCGTGATGTCAATAATCACTTCCGGTTTAAAGTCGCTGATTTCAGACTGATGCGGCTCAAACCCAAATATCCGAGCTTGTTTGGCAGTTGGATATCCGTCAAACCTCACACCATTTGATGTCGATAGAACACTTGCATCAAAAACAAATTTCGAAACCATTTCATGATCCGGATTAAACGCGTCTTTCGGTCCATGCGTCACGATATGATGAGGTCTCACTTCACGAATTTTCTTCACCATTTGATCCATTCGATCCCGATTGATCATCATATGGTAGTCTTCGTAGTCCCAAATCTCGAAGTTAGAGACACCTAAACACTCGGCCGCCTTTTCGATTTCGGACCGGCGAATCGTCTTCACATTATCTAGCGTTTGCCCTTCCACGTTCCAAAGGTCATTCGACTCGCCGCGTGCTCCGTAACTGAGAATAACCAATGACACATTAGCGCCGTGCATAATGTATTTAGCAATCGTCCCACCCGACCGCCAAACAAAGTCGGCAGCATGTGCACTTACTACTAAAAGGTTTACATTTTTGTCGATCACGATAGTTTCACTCCCCGAGAAATATCTCTTAACCTTCAGCTAAAAATGTCGTATTTTCGTCAGTCATCTGATGAACTTCATCTCTAGAAAATCCGTTCTCCAACAAGTTTTGAGCAAATGTTAAAAGCCCTTCATCGGGATAAGGTCCGGTAGGCTGTCCCAGATCCGTTGACAGGATGCAATGGGCTGGGCCGACGTACCGAATTTCTTCATAAACTGCTTCCCACGTTGTTTTGTTCGAATACGGCGTCGTAAAACAATGTTCCATGTACGCCCCCAACTCTGCCAACTGCTTCTGTTCCACCTTTGTCAGTCGGATTGACGGAAAATCAGGGTGTGTTATGACAATTTTCTTTACATTCCGTTTGACAGCTTCCTTGGTGATAGCAAAAATCTCATCTTTGCCTAAGTGACCAGTCGCAAGAATCAAATTATAATCCGCAATGATGTCCAAAATGTCCAACACGCTCGATTTTAAGGACCCGTTTTCCAAGATGCCAATGCTAGACTGGGTTTTACCTTTCTCAATTAGTTCCATCTGTAATGTCGCCCAGTACGGAAGCTTGTCATGTTTACCTGACTTAAAGTGCTCTTGTTCATTTGTTGCATCGAACGTGGGCATCCAAACAATCTTGGCACCGTCACGAGCCGCCATCTCTACTGCAAGCGGATTCAGTCCGCCTACCGAATTGTTTAAAGCGATTGCACCGATAGCATTGACCTTCGGATACATCTTCTTGACCAACTTCGCCCGCTCTGCTGTACAAAAATAATGTGATTTAATGCCATACCCCTTCATCCCAACGGCTTGAATCCGCTCGGCCATGTCCATGTCGTCAAGTTTTCGGTTCATCACATCGGGACCGGTGTGTACGTGTAAATCGTAAGCCCCTTCAAGTAATCCTTCGTACATTTTTTCGCCCCTCTTCGTGAATATCACAAAAGGTTATACAAAACAGAGAACTTAATTGTTCAACAATATTGATAACAATATTGGTAACATCATCGATTATATGAGTCTATGAATGCGGTGTCAAGGTGGAATATGGAAGACACACAATGAAGGGCCCTGCAGAAACTCTGCTGACCTAACTCATATGAGATAGTTATAGTGCTTATCGATGGTTTCACGAATGTGAGAAATATGGACCTGAATCGCTTGCTGAGCGGCATAACTATCGTGAGTTTTCAACGCATCGAGGATTAGTTTATGTTCCATAAGTGACTCTTTCGTTCGACCTGGGACCAAAATGGTTCTAAAGTGATAACGATTTAGCTGATTCTTAATGATCTTTATCATATCTACTGCTTGCACATTTGTAGAAGCTTCATAAATAACGTCGTGAAACTCTCTGTTTTTCACGGAGTATTCGTCTAAGTTGTCACTATCTACATGCTCACGCATGTTTTCAAGCAGGTCCTCCATCTTTCGGATCTGTGTGTCGTTAATATTTACTGCCGCGCTACTAGCAACAAGCCCTTCAAGCACCTCACGTATTTGTAAGTAATTCAATATTTCATCCAACGTAAGAGATTTAATCCGAGCGCCCTTATTTGATTCAATTTCCACTAATTTCTCTTGTTCAAGCTTTAACAACGCCTGCTTCACCGTATTTCTACTCACACCTATGACCTGAGACAAATCGCTTTCTGTCAACTTTTGAGCCGGTTTGTATGTTCCGTCAAGAATTCTATCCTTAAGGTACCGGTAGGCCATTTCTACTTGTGTACTCATATGCTAGCCTCGCATTGATTTCATTGTGATTAAACGGAATTGTTCAACAATCTCATTGTATCACGAAACCCAGTCCTGTCTAGATTAGCCAGATAGCAATGTCACTCGTCGCACATGTGGCTTAACCCGCGCGGGGAATCTCCGGGGGACGATAGGGCTTGGTGAGATGGGCATCTCCACCTACACCTAACCCCATCAGTTTGTGCAAATCCGAGGACATTATCTTCAAAAATAATAGATTTCGTGAATTGGCGGCATTGACGCCACACTTCAGACCCATGAAGGCCAGGTAAGTATGATGTGAGGGCTAAAGATATTCAGTTGGCTTCCAATTCCAGTGCTTTTCCATTTCTTAATCGCGGCATGCCGAAGCCATACTGTTGCTGTATGAATACCAAAGCGCTGGCAGCAATTACACTCGGTATTGCAAAGGCGAGAAAGTTCATTTGCAACGGCAGCTTGGCCGTCAGCAGCAATCCTCCCATGGTGGGTCCTAAAATGCCACCAATGCGACCAATTCCAAGTGCCTAACCGATGCCGGTCGAACGCATGTTTTCCGGATAGCATTGCGAGACGTAAGCATTTGCGACAATTTGTGAACCTCTGGTCGTTCCCCCTGCAATGAACAGAAGAATGTAGAGGAATACCATGTCAGGTCGAGTGCCAATCAACATCATTGCTACTGCAGCGATTATAAATGAAGTGATAAGAACCCGTTTCGCACCAAAATGGTCAGAGAACTGGCCGCCAACGATGGCACCAGCTATCGCACCAACGTTCAGCGCCAACAGAGCACCTAAACTGGAGCCGAGCGGGAAACCCGCATTGGTCATTAATTTAGGTAGCCACGTGGTCAAACCATACATCGTCAACAAACACATGAAGAAGGCAAGCCAGAACATAATGGTGGAGAGCGCTCGGTGACCCTCGAATAGTTTTTTTACCGGGAAACCCTCGTGTTGATTTAGTGTAATCGTATACTCACTCTGGTCACCATACTGCGTGCCCGTAATTCTAGCTAGGACTGCCGCCACGCGATGCTTTTGACCCCTTAATACATAGAAACCAGGGGAATCTGGGACAAACATATAAAAAATAGGGACGGCTATGATAGGGATAACACCGACCCACAATTCTGCACGCCACCCAGCAACCGGTACTACATTCATCCCGATCACCGACGCAAGTACTCCGCCCAGCGGATGGCCACTAAACATGAGTGCGACAAAGGTACTTTTCAGCCGCTTCGGGGCATATTCCGTAACCAAAGCTACGTTGTTCGGCATTAAGCCACCTAACCCAATCCCGGTAATAAAGCGAAAGATAGCGAACATAGCCGGGCTAGTGGACAATGCTGTCAGCCCCATGAACACGCAAAAAATAAGAGCGCTTACAAAGATGATATTTTTGCGACCGACTTAATCGGCGACAGGACTTAATACAAGTGCTCCCAAACCCATACCGACAAGCGCGTAACTGTTAAGAGAACCTGCGACCACCGCGCTCATATGCCAGTCCTTCATCAGTGACGGAACAATTGTCCCAAACATAAAAGTATCGTACCCGTCACATGTGATCATAAATGTACAAAGTATCAGAAATACCAAATGAAAGCGATTGAATCTACTATTTTGAATAACTTCATCGACATTGACGATATTCATGAGCCATTAACCTCCCGAAACCGGCATCCATAGACTCCGGTATCTCTCCCTGTTCAGCGTACCTCTATGTTTCTTGCTACACTGAACCGTTGTGCTGCTCGATAACTGCAGCACAACGGTTGAGTCTTTGATTTTATGACCTACCGAAACTCATACCGTTAGTGTTGCGGCTGTGCTTGATATGCACGATGCGTTCGTTCTACTTGGCCAATATGTTTTTCCAAGTGTTCGGTTATAAAGTGCTCGATAACCCAGTCAACCGTTTTAGTTCCGAACTTCGGATTTACGGCTTCAGTTAACAAATCATCGTCTGTCAACCTCGACAGCATGTGTAATGTTGCCTGTCTCCCTCGATTTACACCTTCTAGCAGTGCTGCCAATGTCTCGGATCCGGTCAAATTAACCGCATTTAGACGTTCCTCATTCGCCATCGTTCGGCCAAAATTCGTACCTGGATTTGCTTTCACATGCAAAACATCCTGACTGAAGAAATTCTGAAACTCAGCTACGTGAGCCAGTATCTGGGCTACTGACCAAGCGTCCTCCGCAGGCTTAAAGTGAAGCGCCTCTGGCCGCACCTTTACTGCCGCCCGTTCCAGTTCAGCGTGTAACTGCTGAACCGACGCTTCAATTTTCCTCACGTTTTCTGCTGCAACAATCTGGTTCTGAAGTGCGCCAATTCCTTCGATTTCTACCTTCACAACATCACCTAGTTTCATAAATCCCTTCGGCTCCATGGCGACGCCTACGCCCCCGGCGTCCCTGTCGCGATAACATCTCCTGGCTCAAGCGTCATGATCTGAGATACGAATGAGATAAGGAACGGGATGTTGAAAATCAGGCGACCAGTGTTGTCGTGTTGGCGCAATTCGTTGTTCAACCACAACTTAATATCTAGATTATGTGGGTCCGCGATTTCATCCGCGGTCACCATTACCGGTCCCATCGGCCCACTGAGATCGAACGACTTCCCTTGGAGCCATTGTGGTGTACGGTGTTGCCAATCTCGCACCGTAATGTCGTTCAAGGCAGTGTAGCCCGCGACATAATCCATGGCATCGTCCTCGGAGATGTATCGACCTTGCTTTCCGATCACGATGGCTAGTTCAGCTTCATAATCGAGTTGCTCAGATACTCGTGGAAACGGAACCCCGTCTCCGTCCGCACACACGGTGTTCGAAAGTTTCGCGAACACGACCGGAATAGTTGGAACATCGCGTTTCATTTCGCTGACGTGATCGTGGTAGTTTCTACCTACGCACACAATTTTGCCAGGATGAGGAATAGGAGATAATCTCTGAACGGACGCAGGATCATAGACGTAATCTGCTCGTTCCGAAACAGAACGATCCAGAGCAAACTGGATAACTTCCCGGGCCTGTTCCAACGTACGATGACTTCCTTTGAGAAACTCGACGGCATCTGTGGGGATAAGTAGATTCGCCAGTCGTTCCGAATCAGGTTCCCCTGCGCAGCCAACATGCTACGGCACGCCAGATTCAGGTCCAGAAATCCATCTGGAAGTTCAACTCCAATTCGTTCTTCGTTGTTATTGAGAAACGAAACAATACGCATAGTTTTCATGTCCTCTCCATGAGTATTTCACGCAAATTCGCATTAGTATGTCTAATTACAGTTTGAATTCCTCTGTCACAGCCTGATGCGTGTCCGGATGCGCTTCTGTTCTATCGAGATGTAACGCCTCCATAACTGGTAGATCGTTGGTTGAGAACAAATACGCATCTTGATTGCCCGTGTTAACGTGTTCATGCCATGCCCAGTTGGGAATCACGAACGTGTCTCCCTTTTGCCAAGCGAACTTCACGCCATTAATGACTGTATATCCCTCTCCGTCAAATACATGATAGATCGCACTATGCACATGACGATGTGCCGAAGTGTGGTGTCCCTTGGGCAGATACTGCATCATCGCACCAATCGTATTCGCTGCTGCTTTCCCGGTGGCTGGATTGATATATTCAACCGCATAGGCGTCAAATGGATCAGCTTCGAGTTTTGCCAAATTGTCTAAGGCCTGTTTCGTCTGCTTCCATTTGAACACCGCTTGTGGGGCGTAATGGTTGTCATGGTCTTGAACAGGGCGAAGCCCGGACGCAGAGTAGCGAAGCGTCGAGAAATTATCTGGCCGAGTCACAGGCTGGTTAAACTCCGGATAGTGTTCGAAAAACATAGCGCCTAATTGATAGAGCATTGGGATGTCCAAGCAATCCAACCAGAGCATCGGTTGGTCTCCGTCATGTACGTGATCGTGCCAGAGCCCTGCCGGTGTGATGAGGAAGTCACCCTCTTCCATGTACACGCGTTCGCCCTCAACGATTGTGTAGGCACCGGAACCTTGAACAATGAAACGTATTGCACTTTGATTATGGCGGTGTGACGGTGCCTTTTCGCCCGGGAGCAACAATTGAATACCAGCATATAACGTATGTGTGAGAGACCCCCAGCCCCATGGTTCTAGATCTGCAGACCCTGGATTACTGAAGAACAAAACCCGCCGCTCTCCCCCACGATCCGGTGTCACAAGTTCCCCAGACTCCATGACGAACTTCTTAACCTCATCCCATTTCCAAAGGTATGGGATGACCCGCGGCTTTGGTTCGGTTGTCATAATACTTCCAATAGAGTTCCATAGCGGCCCCAGATTTCTGCTCTTTAAACGTCCATAAAATTCGTTCAACTGTTCCTCATATGTCATTTGAACTGTCATTTGCAACTACCTCCTCGTATTCGTCAAATTACCGCCTGATTTTCAGCCTTAACTTTGTGCCCCCCGTAGAGCCATTCGACAACGCTATAATCAGTTGACGCCCGTTGCTCCATGATGGTGTTTCTCAACAATACGGTGGTGGGATTAGACGCATGGATGATTTCACCCCATGTACGAACACTTCGCTGGACGCGAGCTGTACGAGGAATCCTCTCCTTTTGATATTCTGCAAACACAGTGTCGATATTGGTCCCGTGAAGACTGAACATCCTGCCTAAGCAGTCCGAATCCTCGATGGCCTGACATGCCCCTTGAGCCATATACTGGTACATGGGGTGGGCCGAGTCACCAAGCAACGTAATCCGCCCTTGTGTCCAGTTATCGATCGGCTCCCTGTCGAACATCTTCCAATGTTGGTCCCGATGAATATACTGGATTGCTTTCTGAATCGTCGGGCAGCACATGGCGTAGTGAGCGTCCAGCTCATCCGGCGTTCCCCAGTCTTCTGCGCCCTCGTGATAGCGTTTACTCTTAAAGACTGCTACTTGGTTGTAAAGTTCGTTACTGCGGATGGGATACTGTACAAAGTGCATATCTGGTCCGATCCACATTACGACATCCTCTAAACGTGCGTGAGCGGTCATTCCAGACAGCGGCACGGCACCTCGATAAGCAACAAATCCATCAGCGATAGGTTTATCCTCAACAAGCAGCTTCCTAGCAGTGGACCATAGTCCATCTGCTCCTATGACAGCCTCTGCGAGATACACCGAACCGTCTTGACATAGAACCTCTACTTCCGCTCCATGATCCTGAATGGAAACTACCTTTTTATTTGTAAGAAGCGACATGTTTCCCTCACGTCTACATGCTTCCGCGAGCACTGTGTGAAGGTCAGACCGATGCATAACAGCATACGGATATCCGTACCTAGATATGAACTCCCGTCCGAGATCGAGCGCAGATAGTTCTCTTCCTTTGATGGCATCCATGATGACAAGTCGTTCTGGAAAAACAGCATATTTTGAAGCTTCATTATATAGCCCAAGTTTGTCCAGAACAGCCATGGCATTTGGACCTAACTGTAGCCCAGCGCCGATTTCCCCGAATTCCGGTGCTTGTTCAAGGACACAAACTTGTTTACCCGCCCTTGAAATCGCAAGAGCGGCCGCAAGACCTCCAATGCCTCCGCCAATAACCAACACAGCAACGCTGTTGGTCTGTCCCATTTTCCTTCACCCCAGTTCACATATAGTAAATAAGGTTTACAACTGTTGAACAAATGGTAACATGGGGACACATTGTTTGTAAACGCTTTACTCGATCTTTCAAAAGATCATCGGCTGATGATTAATCCCACTTTTTGATGTATTCTTTAGTAATACAGACTGATAATGTCAATGTGGAGGACTGTTTGAGACAATGAAGAGCGAGATGACAGGACTCGGGATACAGTCCTTAGAAATTGGTCTAAGCATTTTGAAGGAAATCAGTACCGCAGACGTACCGCTCTCCATCACTGAGATCTCTGAACGATGCAACATGCCCAAAAGCAAACTGCATCGATACTTGACAAGCTTATATCGAACAGGGTTCCTAAAACGAGATGCCAATTTGCTGTATACACTCGGAGAAGAGTTCTATTCCATAGGACTCAAAGCTCTTGGAAATTTAAATATTAGACAGCAAGCCGGCCCCACGTTAACTCGACTTCGCGAGCGACTCAATGAGACAGTCGCATTGTCCATATGGACTGAAGAAGGCCCCCATTTCATCCACTGGGAGGAAAGTCTGCGGGCTGTTAACGTAGGCATTCGTGTCGGTAGCCAGGTCAGTGCCTTAAAAACCGCAGGAGGCAAGGTATTTTTAGCCTTCTTACCCAAGGATGAAACGGAGCATGTGGTTCAAAAGGAATTAAAGGAACACGGAATTTCACGTGCTGCGTTTGAAGAGGAAATGGCGTCTATTCGTAAAAGAGGGTTTGCCACTACAGAAGGAAGTTTATTGCAAGGTATCGCCTCTGTTGCCTGTCCACTATTTGGACGAAACAATTCCGTTGTCGCTTCGATCACGATTGTAGGAATTCTTGGGTACCTGCAAACGGAGGAAGATTCAGAAGTTGTAGATGTACTGAAAGAAGAGTGTCTGGCACTATCAAAGACATTATTGTAGTTGTTATGTACATAATGGACGCTAGAGGGCCACGAGTGGCAGGACGCAGACACTCGTGGCCAAACTTTGTGCTTCTATACGTCAACATCCCGAAACGAACCTATCCTGGATAAGATGGTAAAGTCAGTCATTTGTTGACCACGAGTACACTTCAAATGTTCTACATCCACTTTTAATTATTGGATCATTCAGAATAATTTCTTCAGCTGCAGTTAAATCGTCGACGTTGTAAATTAATAATCCACCAACTATATTCTGAAATGGTCCAGAACCGTAAAGAATCCCTTTTGTCCTTAGCTTATCTAAATAATCTCTATGGGCCGTAATTACTTCAGTCGATACCTCATTCGTGCCTTCTCGTAAAAATACAACATGTTTCAATCGACTCCGTCCCTTCTGGTGAATTCTCTCTAACGAAATTGACAGACCTGGGCAGCGGATTTGATCGCCCAAAAGACGCCACTTAATCGAGTTCGTTCCCTGGAATACACCTCCTAAAGGAGTCAAGATATTTACGTATAGTAAACTTTATTTACTATTGTGTCTAGAATATATCACCAGAAGCACGTTGCGTAAACGGATTCACGATGTTTTTTTACGTGCTGGTTTGGACGGAAGTATAAGCCGAGAACCCCACTGTTTTAGGATGGAGGGCATGGAATGAAAGAGGATAAGAGTCGTGGGGGCATCGGCGGTTTGTGCTAAACTGAGACAAAATCTAAGTAGCTCTATAAGGGGATTTTGACGCTGAAACTGGTATCCTGGAATGTTAATGGCTTGAGGTCATGTGTAAATAAAGGTACCTTTTACGAGTACTTTGATCATATCCAAGCGGATATATTCTGTGTTCAGGAGACGAAACTTCAGGAAGGGCAAATCAACCTAGAACTTGAGGGAGAATATAGGCAGTACTGGAACTACGCCCTGAAGAAAGGATATTCCGGAACTTCCGTATTCTCCAAGGCAAGTGCGCTTTCAGTACGCTATGGCCTGGAAGATGAAACAGAGCCCGAGGGACGTATCATTACACTCGAGTTTGACTCTTTCTATCTCGTGAACGTATACACCCCCAATGCAAAACGTGATCTATCAAGACTTGCATATCGGCTGGAATGGGAAGATCGATTTCGAAACTTTGTATTGCAGCTTGATTCACATAAGCCCGTCATCATCTGCGGTGATTTGAACGTCGCCCACCAGGAGATTGACCTCAAAAATTTCAAAGGGAATCGCGGTAATTCGGGTTTTACAGAGGAAGAACGGGAGAAGATGACGCTGCTCCTGAACTCTGGTTTCACGGACTCTTTTAGATACCTCTACCCTGACCGTACTGATGCTTACTCGTGGTGGTCAAATATGCCGAAGGTGCGGGATCGAAACGTTGGGTGGCGAATCGATTATTTTCTCGTTTCATCTAGATTACGTCCATTCATCGTCGACGCGAGGATAGATTCACACGTATTCGGGAGCGATCACTGCCCTGTTGTGCTGGAACTGGAGGAGTCTTTAAATCCGGGGTAAAACTGCAAAAAGGTGAAGGGCTCTTACGCTAAGTGTGGAGCCCTATTTTGATGGGGACGGGACGTTGCAACCCTGTAAAATTGACAAAAAGGAACACTTGCTCCTCTTCTCCCTCGATTATGATCCGACATTACCGTATCGTGGAATACCTCACCGACGCCTAGATAAGGTAACCGTGCCACTTCTCAGACCGCTCGCTCAACGATCCGACAAATTGACCGAAGATGAGCTTTCTACATTCAAGGAGTGCCACTTCTCAGATCGCTCGCTCAACGATCCGACAAGTGAAGGCCATTGTGATAGTCGCGTGTCTGGTGTGCCACTTCTCAGATCGCTCGCTCAACGATCCGACAGCGGGATTAGCCACTAAAATTCACCCCCTACTTTTGTGCCACTTCTCAGATCGCTCGCTCAACGATCCGACGAAATCGATGTTCTGCTGCGTTTCGCATATATATTGTGCCACTTCTCAGATCGCTCGCTCAACGATCCGACAGCGGGCGCTCGCAGCCCTAGAACCACAAGGAAAGTTAAACCCATGAACGAGTGCCACTAAATTCGCTTCGTTACTTACTCGTTCCATCCATGCTCTCCTCCATGCTAGCCGCGTCGAATCCCTTGTCCCATCTACGTTTCGAGCGCCTCCCAAGGATTTCGCCCTGGAAAGGCGCTCGAAAGGTCAGAACGTTGAGCGAGCGTTCTTTTTGAGAAGCCCAACGGGTGTTCGGAATTGAAAATTCCGCATTGGCACAACCGTTGGCTCTTTCTGTCCTTTAGACAGCTTGTTACTATTACATTATACCTTGTGAGTAGTCTAATCAATCCGTACCCGACTAATCTAATGAAATATTCCGTCACCCCACACGCGGCTCTATTTCAATTCGATTTCCGTTTGCCGTGCCCACTACTACATACCCTTATACTCCACGTCGACGCTTTTCCCGAATCAAAAAACTAAACCCTTCAAATCGAGCGGCACAAAGTCTCGCCCGATGCATGTCATATTCCGCTCCGCCGCATTCGACTGCACGGTTCCAAGCCTCGCAAAAATGACCTGATCCATGGAATGATGAATCACATCGAGTAGCAATTGCTTCAGTTCTGCCTCATCCTGATCAGTCAGTTGGCAGAGGAATACAGAATACTGAACGTGAGTCCCATATCCTCGTACAATCTTATATACCTTCCGCCATCGTTTTGGGTCACTGATGTCGTAACTGACAAGCACATAACGACGCATTCCATCACCTCGTTACAATCGGCCGATACTCAAGTAATTCGCCCATCAAGTATCGTGACAAGAATCTCGCCTCGAGTTCGAGCATTCGACGGTAGCTCAACTTATACTCGAAAACGGGATGAGTCACAGTCTCGTGCATGCGTCGTTCGAAGGCTTGGAAGAAGCGTTTCCGCCCAGACAACTTCAACGAACACGACTCATCTCCGATATAGAAGTCATTCCATGCTATCTCGCCAGTATTTAACGTTCTTATGACAACCGAATCGGCGATGATGGCGCGAAACGGTTCCATCATGTCTAACACAAGCGAGGGACGGCCTGTTTCAATCCGGTGATAAAAGCCCAAAAGTGGATCAAGACCCACTGTGGCAAGTGCGGCGTACATATCCCGCTCCAGCAGTGAGTATGCGAGCGATAAGAGCGCGTTAACCGGATCCTTTGGCGGTCTGCGATTGCGGCCATTCATTAACGTCTCGCCTGGCGGGACATTGTCGACTTTCAGCATCAAGGGAACCGCTTGCATGTACTGCTTCGCCGCAATCCCTTCAATACCGAGCAGTGAGTCGAGTGAGGACGCTTGTTCTGCGTGGCGGGCGTGATCGAGTAGATCCTTCAAGGTGGACTTATCGAGCCCATGGGCGTTCCGGCGCAGGAGGGTGCGTTGGTTTAGGATTTCCGCCCGCACGATAGCTCGGGCAAGCGACAGTCGATCCCGCTCGTCCCCAAACCTCCGAAACTGCTCACGGCGGACGAGTACGTTTTTGGTGACGAGGTTGTGGTTCATGCCAACCAGGCGACCAGCCGAAGTTAAGTAGCTGATGGTTATACCCGATTCCATGCAATCTTCATCAACTGCGTCGAAACTTGCACATTGCCGAACACAGAAATGTGGCGGACGTCCTTGAGTGGGACTTCAGCTTGAGTACCGTCTTTCGACGTGATGGTAAGTTCGTATCCCCGTTTACCAAGCCGGGCACCAATCTCCGAGACATACACAGTACCTAAGTCATCGCGGCTTGGGACAATATCTCGAATCGGGGTCGATGTCGCGTCTGGGTTCGTCAAACGGATGGTTTCGTCCGGCAAGCAAATGCCGTTCAATGAACAACGAAAGCACTTGTCTGAATTCTGAAGCGGGGACGGCATCGAAGCCCGTTCCAACTCGTGTGCTCTGAGAATCGTCGCACGGGTAGCCGCGACCAAGTCGTCGGAAAATGCAATCCGCACGTTCTTCTTGTTCCCTCTGTAGTATAACCGTCCAGCCTCTGATGGAAATCCGTTTGATCTCAGCAGTAGACCTTGCGCACATAGCTGAATCTGGTCATTCGGCCACGCACTGCCATCCAATTCCCACTTACCGAGCCGAAATGAGCCGTCTCCCCTCGGTGCACTGGAATGCTTTGCTTCGACCGGTTCCCAGTGACCGTCGCCCTGATACCGAATGGCATCCAACTTCCCCACAATGCCCAGGCTCTCGTCACCTAAGTGCAAGCTCTGTGGTGCTATATCCCAAACATCGCTTCCCGTGTCAGATGGCCGTCGCCGTCGCTCGGCTCTCTCGTGCTGGCCGGTTCCTTCCACGGTGTCCGCCGACTTCTCAAATAACCCCTGGACGTACATGAGATGATACAACCGCTCACAATAGGAGAGTTCATTGAGCATACGAATTGGTACCGCTTGCATGGTCGCCTCACTCCAGCCACAGTTCTGATGTATCTCGGCGCTGTAAATCTATCACTAGTCTGGGCTGAATAAGAGACTTCTAAACATATCCATTCTACAACGACGCGGCCACCCGAATTCATCTACACCTCTTTACAGGCTGTTCCGCGTTGACGAATCTTGCGTAATAAATATCCCTCTATACGCTTGTTCAACAAGGACCAAAACACCTTCTGAATTGTCCAATGCCCGTGGTTAATGATGCCTGACGGATCGCGGAGCAATACAACTGATTTCTCCCTCGCTTCGTCAGCCTCGTTCGGCAATTCCATCTCCTCTTCAGAAATGTCGTCCTTGTGAATGATTTTCGCTCGCTTCTTCCCTCGATCCCGCTCATAAAACGTCACGTTGTTATTCGTCATGAAGATCCTGTTCTTGTATAACTCAGCAGCCCGTTTGCTTGTCACTCTGGGAATGAGAATGGGCTCCCCGGCCTCCTCTCCCCAATCGCAACGCACCCGGATTTCACTGATATCGAAATTTGACCACAGACGCCGCTGCAAGTTCTGCGCCGCGTTTAGATCGGCGTGAACCTGACGAAGGTCCCCCTCATCCGCGCTGAATGGAGAAACGAAGAATTCTCCGTCGCGCGTGGGAATTAAGTCGTCCGGTCTGAGTTGAGAGCGGTCGAGCTTATAATCCTCCACGAACTTGCTAAGCCACCACGGTAAACTCTCCGAACCGTTCCCTCGCACACAACGTGCCGGAACTCTGCGACAACGGACGCCCGGAGCGCCGGTTCGAGCATCAAATCGCGACGAGAACGCTGAGTACATCGTCCCAACCAACACGTCGTGCATGTCAGCCTGGTTTTTTAGTTCCTCAAATACCCCGCGATGACTCCACTGCATCAACTGATTGTTCTCACTCGGTGGTCTATCATTGTGGAAGCGGTACTCGCTCAACTCTTCCAACAAGATGAATTGGCATGGCGGGTACTTGGCGACCCACTCGCCCTTTCCGCGCCCATTGACACAGTACACGTAGCCGAGGGCCTCCATGATCATCCTGTCAGCGAGCTTCTTGAGACGGTCCTCCTTAGCGTGATCGATATGCGCTCGCAATGTTACGGCAAACCGGGAACCTCGTTCAGCACGAATGACTTGCCCGGACACTTTCCCAAAGAAACTCCAGCTCTTGAGAAACTTATATTGCCGCTCCAAATAGTCGATCTGCCCGATTGAGTTTCCACCCACCACATCCCGAGCATAGCCGCGGACCTTGATTTTATCCCCACTCCGAACTTCTTTGCGCCAATCCCGAACCTGCTTCCCCATGTGACGCCACAAAACCTTGATACTCTCGTTAACCGCAGCAATCCATTCTGCGTCTCCGCACGTCCCATGCAATTCCTTGAGCTTCTCCAGTTCCGCGTCGAACGCGATTCGCCAATCCTCGGTCATCCGATCCGTTGCATCAAGTGAGCTCTCCGTCAGTCGCGACCAACTCCGCTCCCGCCGCCTCTCATCGTCTGAGCTGCACCGGACAAGTTGCCGGAGGTAAGTCAACTGTGATCGCAATTTGTTCAGAGCCGTCAACCGTTGCTCGCGAATTTGCCGCAGCTCCTTTGATTCCGTTTCCCCCGGCAGCTTCAACAATTGGGAGCGCTCATGGATGGCGACCAAGTTATCCACTTCCTTTATCGGGTAAAACGTGGGGGCTCTCCCGTTTAAGTCCGGTTGCAACTCGTCTTTCTTTGCCACGCGAAACACGGAGATGGATGCGGACGTGCGCAGGCCGAGATCGACACTCATGACGCGCAGGCCGGCTCGTAATCCCTCTGAACCAAACTTGCCTTCATCTGGATGTTCTTCTATGTAGTCTTGCAGCCTGTCGAAATTGACGTACGCTCGATTCGTATCTCCGACAAGCTTAAACAGCGATGCATACGCCGGGCGCCGCTCACCGCGAGCATCAGATTTGTTTTGTACGCGAAGGCTTAGGTTCAGATAGACATCCCCGCTTCCTCCGACGCCCACGTCGGATCGGATGGACGATAGCCTCGAGACGCTTGCTCCACTGGATGCTTTCGCATACGGGCATCCAATCGGTCCAATCGATTTCGATGATACTGTATCTTCGCTCCACCAAATTCGCCTTCAAAAGCCTGTGTTGCGCCATGGTCACATAGCGACAGTGCAATCGGCCCATCTGCAGCTTTGGGGAGCAACTTCTTCAATTGTTTCGACATTGCAACAGGCACCATCGCGTCGTCGACTTCCTTCGTGGCGCTGTTTTCTACGACCAGGATCCTCTGAAAGCGAATCGCGTGTTTGCCTGGCCCCAACTCGTTGAAGAGGAACGTGTACTGATGCAGGTTCCCGCCCAATTTATCGAACCGCGTCCAAATGGGATGTGCCACTGGGTTAGGGAGTGTGAATGTCGCGTATAGTTTGGCATGATCGACTTTTCGAAGGATACTGTTGTAAACCGCGTAGCGTGTTACAAACGACGGATCGTCCCGCCACAGCGCGTGATATTTTGGTTCTGCCAGTTTTGCAAATAGGTCGTGCGAGCCAAAGCGGCGTGAATTTTCCCTCTGTACAACCTTAATCACCGCATCATACTGTTCTAAGGGTAATTTAGCTGAAAGATTTGCCCATTTTTCAAAAACCCGATCCGCCCCACGCAACGCCCGCTTGGTGATATAATGCGCAGTCTGTTCCTTCGCCTCAAGACCTGGGGAAGCTTCCTTCATTTCTTGTTCCATCTGCTTGACGAGATGGACCAGGTGCTCTTGTCCCACAAAGTTCTTCTGCCAGAAGCGATCGCGCTGCTCTACCAACTTCGCATATTCTTCCCCAACCCTCTGATTCCACGATTCCCACGACATCATCCGCTCTATGGCCTGCTGGAACATGTCCCTGTCCCACGTTCGAACAGCCTGTCCCTTGCGCAGTGGTTTCCACTCCACTGAAGACATGGCCGACGCAGTGTAAACCTGCATCAATGGGATGAGCCCAAAGTTTTTCAATAAATTCAGTACACTTGCATTGGACTTCACCGATCTCCTTGCGTCATCCTTGGCCTTCTCTTCCTCCCAGCCAGGGAGTCCTTCATTACGCATCTTGACCCAGTGAGGTTTCCTTCCGGACTTGGCCTTACCCTGTCCGGCGACGGAGTCCGGATCCGTAAGTCCACTGAGAAACTCGCGTGCCAATTGCGGAGCAGCACCTGTTCCCCCAACCGACTGGGGTATCAACAATTCGTAAAGCTGTCGCGCCAACTGCAGCAATTCCTCATTCGATCCCGCCGCTCCACGATGCCGGTTCTCCAATTGACGCTGTCGCAGCCGTTCTAGCAGCTCTAATTTGCAATCTTCAGCCTTCTTGTAGCACTCCTGAGTTCCATCATCGTTTGGGCTTCGCCTGTACAAACTCTCCTGGCGAAGGAGACTTAGCCATTCGGTATAATAGCGAACTCCAGCGTTGACCTCCGTGTGGAGTTTCCAAAGCCCCGCCCGAATCTCTGCCATGTCCCCCAAACGCAACTTGACCTTTACGGATTTGACGGCCATCACTACACCTCGTTTCCATCAGCTGGGGCGTTTGCATATGCCCCCATTCCGCTTACTTCACACTCAGTTTTCCTTCAAATTCGACCTATCCAACCGCATTACCTCTCCTCTGTCACAATAGTCAATCTAGTTGTATAATGGTATTTAGATAGGCGTACCATGTCACCATAAAGGTGGTGACATGTGTGCAATCGAAGAAGGGCGATAAACGAATGTCTTCTGTGCTCAACAAGAAATATGCAGAATTGGATGTAGGGAAATTAAAAGCACGGGCTGAAGTGCTCAAGACGAATGACGACGGTTCTGTTTTGTTGCATAAAGATGACCCTGAACATGTCGAATGGTTTGAGGATGATGAAGACTGATCCATGAGCAAATATAAAGTTGGCGATATCTATTCCATTCGAGTGGAGTTCGAAGAAGACCCCCAACAAGCGAAAATCAGGCCTGTTGTAATTTTGTACATTGATGATAACGAAAAACCTGTTGTGGCCTTTGTTCACCCTATCACAAGCAAGGCGCCTCAAGACCCTCCAAAATATCATGACAACTTTAAGGTCGAGATACGTCACTGGCGAGAGGCGGGGCTTCGCAAGCCTTCCTGGGTCAAGTCCAATAGAGTAATCCAGATCGATGTAAAAGCATTTATAACCTATATTGGACATATGAACGACACCGATCTGTTACGTTTGCTGGAATTGCTAGACTAAACCACCTACAAAATCACTCACCAACACCGGAATAAACTGCTCCTGAAATACCTTTCTCCGCACGCTCGCCATCGTTTCAATCAGCATGTCGTCCCAATCCACTTTGAGATTCTTCAGCGCTTGCACTTCCCGCTCGGACAGACCCGGTTGTTTTGCGTTACTCGCGGATCGATATGTACATGTATCCATGTGCCACGGTTCCAGACTGTGTCCATATCGTTGGCGCAAAAATATTGTCATCTGCAATCCTTTGACGTCGAAGTCCCCGTTGTAATAAAGAGTTGCACCAGACGCAACAGCCATGTCCAACAGGCGAAGCGCCGCGACCGACGGCTGCCCACTTGTGCAGACCACGGGGATGCCAGTTGGGATCTGTTCAGTTAACTCGGCAAAAACAGACGGATTCTCGACCACGTAAACCGCTTCCACTGCCGGTAGTTCGGTAATACGACTCTCTAGTGTGATTAATGGAATAGCAACGGGCGCGTCGTAAAAACCTTCCCAATTCCCGACCCAAACAATGGAACTAACGTCATCCAAGACAATTCCGGCCTTCGAGTACACCATTCGCGTATATTCGGAAGGCGAGTCAGCTCCGTACAGGTCGTCGACTGACTCGAGCGCCTGCATAGACGTCAACGTCTCCATCCCTGCTTCATCACCTATTAAAGCGACCAATCCCCAATAAAACACCTTGCCGGCCAGCGTATCTCTATCTAGTCCGTGTGGATTGCCAGTCACATGGGCCGCAAATACCGGAAGTCTCCACACGAGATTTGATGAAAGCGAGAGTTCCAGAGCTTGTACAGCGTTGCTCCAAGCATCGCACTGACCAGTCTGCACGTACTCCTGATAGCAATCGAGATAGGTTCGATACCCCGGCGCATCACGTTGGCTTAGTCGGTCGATCCAATCGAGAATCGATGGAAGGCCGACGTCGTGTCTCGCCCACATACAAAATGCGGACCAATTGGCTTCGGATTCGACCACTCGTTGTTCGCGCGTTGTCATGTCGGGAAACAGATAACCTAATGCTTCCTCCAGGGTTACGTCGAATTTGCTCGCCTGGAGTGCAGCGTCAATCTTGGTTAGTTGCACAGCGAAACGGGTCTGACCGTAGAGATTGATGGCCAAAAGACCCGACAACGCCTCAACCTCGTCTGTCGAGACATCGTCGAGTTTCACCGTTCCACCAACGCGCCCATATCGCTCATATTTATCCCTAACCGCATCCCATAATCGCTTTAATCCGGTTTGGCCAAGATACCTCAACAACTCCTCAGTACACATCAGTCATCACCGTCTAGAGACTCATCCAATCCGCTCGGACCGTCTGTTATCGCAGCCTCATGGAACGCAGGCCAATCATCTCCGTCGATCATACGCCTCGTGTGACCGTTCCAGTAGTACGGGATGACCGTCACAAAATCAACGTCATTGGGTCGAAAGACTTCATAAATCGAGAGTGCCGGCACAGTGTCGTAGCAACCCCACAGTTGTTGACTGGTCATCATGTAATCAAACTTCATGTCAGTCAACAGTTCGAACATGTCGCGCATGTTTTCTTCATCGACACCCGCGAACGCCTCGTCGAGTGAAATGAGACGAGGTGCATCTGGGTGAGAGTCCTTAAATCTCGAGTCCGTCGCGGCGAACAAAGGAATGTACATCGCCATGGCTTTTTCACCACCACTGAGCACGTTGAATTGTGAGTCAGTCAGCTCGCGGCGCGATTGCATGCCCTTGCGAAAATACAGGGTGAACGAGAACCACGTACGATAGTCGAGCAACTCCCGAATCAAACTGCGAAGCGTGTCGCCAGATTCGGAGGCCTCCTTCGCGACGCGAATGCGTGATCGGAAATGTTCAATCATGTCTTCCATTTCTTCTTCCAACAAGGTGCTGGGACTCTTTCGCAGCAAATGGACGAGACGCTCCGTGTCCAGTTCCCGCTCCCCGCGCGCGGGTCGGGGCTTCCAGTCCAACGCAAGCACCATTCCACTCGACGTATTTCGGAGCGACATAAACTGATTCATCTCTTTGACCCAGCGCTCTGCCCGATTGATTTTATCCCGTATTGCACGACCGACGCTGTGGATTAGGATCTGTTCGTACAACTCGCGGTCCTTCTCGCTAATCAACACGCGCTGTTCTTCCACCATCCGGGTAAGTTCCAGATGAACCCGATATGGCGTCCACGGCTTGCTCCTATCCCGAGCGGACACGACAAACATCCGTTCCAACGACTCGTCGAACCGCGACTCGAGCGAGTAGTCGAGGAGCGTATTTTTCTCGATCGCGAACGTTTCCTGCAACTGATTGGTGACCTGCTGGATATTGCGAGACTCACATACGCTGCGCAATGCTCGAAATACTTGGCGTGCCATTTGAATGGCTTCCTGCCGTCCGAGGGCCGAAGTCGTTTCACCCGTAGTCTCCCTGTCGTGGTCAGTTAAGCCGAGTTTCCATTCTTGTCGGAACCGTTCGATGCAGTTGTCGAGAAGGGTCTCGATCCGATCAAACGCTTCGCGCCTTGTCTGCAAACGCTCCTCGGCCCTAACCTGCGCTTTGACGCAGTCCACCTTCCTATCCTGTAACTTTGCAACCTCGGCACGCAATGTTTCCAGCCTGTCCTTCAATTGCTTTTGCTGCTCGTACACATCAAGAACACCGAGCGACTTCATTCTTTCTCGAAGCGAGGCCATCTTACTTTGCAGCCCCGACTGACGTCGACGTAAATCCGTCTCGCTGCGCAAGTCGTCGTCGATCCGCCGCTCCAATAGATCGATCTCGTCTCTCAGAAAGGAAATTTCCGACCGCATGTGCACAGACAATTGAACACTCGTCTGGCAGGCTTGACACGTGCGTTCATAGTTGCGTAACTGTACCAGCGCCTGCTGAAAATCCTCTTCGGACCTCAATACTCTCCAGCGGCTCGTGAAGGAAACCAGCGCTTCTGTCGCCTTTTGCCAGATGGATTGTTGAGATCGAAACGCCTCAGTCTGTCTCTCCTCAACTTCCCTCGCGTGAGCAAAATCACGCTTCGCTCGCTCGACCGCCTCATAGCACGTTCTCAGTTGGTCCTCTTGAGGAAAGTCCGCAAACTCCACCTGCATTTGCTGAATTCGCCGCGAGACCTCGGAAATCTGCCCATCCAGTTCGACGATTCCATCGGTGAAGGCGGCAATATCCGCTTTTAACCGTTCCATAGCTGCCTGTCGCGAACGTTTTCGTGCTTCATAGCCAATCCACTCGGCACTCGGTTTACTCGCACCTTGTCCCATTAACGGCCCTAGCACGTATTGTCCGGAGGTCGTCACCGCAGCCGCGTTGGCGTCACGAACCTCAGCTGGATCCGTGATCAGAATAGTGCGAAGCACATCTTCGACCAATAAAAGTGTCAGCCCGCTCTCTTCTGGAGGAGTGGGCTTCAGGTAGTCCGCAAGGGTGTAGCCGAACACGGCCGGATTCGGGCGGATCCAACCGTCTTCATCGCCCTCCGCAATCGCGGGCGGTTCAGGTGACACCCATGCGTCTAGCAACCCACTCTGAAACAAAGCTGTCTCCAACGCGGCGCGAGTGGGCTCGTCCACTTCATCGCGGAATTCACACGCCTTATATAGAGGTGCACCTAGGGTGTGATCGTCCATTTCCAATCCCATCCGCCGGTTGCGCGTATCTGCTCTTGCACCCGTCCTTGGCGGCTCCGCTTCTTTGACGGTGCGCCATTCTTCTAGCTCCAGTTCCAATTGCGTGCGCTGCCCGACCATCAACGATCTCTCGTGTTCCAACTGCAACCGCTGTTCGGTCGCCTGGCTGCGGCCCGTATCAAAAGCTTCCTTCACAGGAACGAGAATCTGGTCGTAAGAAATCTCGCCGTACTGTCGGAGTCCGTAGAGGAGTGATCGCCAAGCCTCCTCGGACAACGGCAGCTCTTTCAATCCCTTAAACCATGCGTAGGCAGCGTCTTCCTGCGCGCCAATCGCCTCTGCCAATTCCTTTTCCCGCGTTTGAACCGCACGTTCAGATGCGTCGCGGCGCTCCCTTGCCTCGCTCATCTGGCGGTCAGCTTCCTTTAGCTTCGCCGCCTGTACGCGCTCTTGTTGGCAAAGATTCACCGCATGTTCGAGCTCGTTTCGATAACTGTCCACGTCCACCAACCAGCGTTTCCACGTTGTATGATCCAGCTCTTCTGCGGATCTGCCAGCCGGTATCGCGTAGGCGTCGTGGACCGCGAACTCAATTTGCGTCGCTATGTCTGCCATTTCCGCAAGCTGATTACGCTGTACGTGTTCTTCCTCGTCCAACTTCCGCAACGCAGTATCCATGCGAACGTGTTTCTGCTTTACGCTGTCGCGATTCGTCGTAATCCGGCCTTGCGTCGACTCCAATTCAGTCTCGGTATCCTTCATCCGATTTTGTGTGCCCTCAAGCTCGACTTGGAGATCCATCGCTTCCGAGCGGTTGAATAGTTCGAGTTCTGTTTCTGTTTTGTCGAGTTCCTGAGTGGCTTTCTCAAGTGCGACTTCCGTCTCGTGTCGTTGCGCTTCTGCCGCCTTCAGAAGTGCTGCACTCTCCTCCACCGCCTGAAACGCCACATCAGAGTCTTTGGTCGCGTCAACCGTCCGCTTTGCCGTATCAAACAGCCATATCTGGTTGTACCGTCCATAAACGTCAGCGAGTCGTTTCGCAGCATCCTGATGCAGAACCAGTTCATCCAGTCTATCGCTGATTTCATCCATGTCCTGCAAGACCTGCGACAGCGGGAGCAGATCGTCATCCCCGAGCGGAGGCAACGAACTATTCAAGATGGAATAAATCGTGGTCGGACGAAACTCTTTCGACAATTTTGGCGATCTCAATTGAATCAGCAGGTTAAGCAAATCTTTGTACGCCTGCTCATCCTTGAAACCGAAGAGCACCTGGTTGACCATCTGCTGATATTCGCGTTGCTCTTTGACGACTTTCCCACCGCCGCCAATCGCGGCTTCGAGCCCAGCGTGATCGAGCGGAATTTTCTCCCCTTCCCGTTCGAACACGTCCACGTCGTAAAGGAAGAAGTCACGCCCTATCCGGCGACCGTCGGTGAGACTGAAACCCCAGAAGCCGACCTGCGCCGCCCCACGCCGCGCCCTCATACCAATGCCAACCGTCACCGTCTTTTCCGATTCCGGCTTGATGAACTCCAAATAGACGTAGCCGGTCCTATCCGAGATGCCGCTATCGGTGTCACCTAAAAGGTAATATTCGATTTTTCGGTCTTTGGAACCAAACGGATCGAGCCGAACGGGCCGCTTGTCGCCGTCGAGGACAAGTGGGAGAAAACTCTGCATCGTGACCGACTTACCCGCACCATTCGCACCGCGGAAAATCATTCGACCGTCTGAAAGTTGAAACACTTCGTCCGTATAAAACCAAAAGTTCAACAAACCAGCGCGGTTCATCTGCCATCGTTCGTGTGCCATAGGGTTGCCCTCCCGCATTTACGCATTTAATCGATCACCGCCGCATATTCGCCACAAAATCTCGATAGCCCCGGCAACAGCAAAATCCCGCCTAAGTCATCGGGCGCCGCCAAGTTCCACTCCACCATGTGCGCTAGAATATCCTCCGCCAAAAGCGTGGTCGACTTATCTCGATGCTCCTTGGTCCAATAAGCTTCACTCTTGTCGCGGACAGCCAGTAAGAGGCCCTCGAATTCGCTGCGCGTCAGGCGAAAACAGCCATTCTCATCGCACGGATATCGGTCCGGATATTGAGCTGCCGCTTCACGCAACTGCGCTGCGAGCAGCATTGTGACATCTGATGCCGCTGATTGTGTTGGAAACAAGTCCACTTCTGCCATCAGTTCGGGCCAATGGAAGTAGAGTCCTTCACGAAAACGCCGACCCTGGAGCCCAACCATCTCGCCCATTTGAGAGATGATCCACGGACGCTTAGTCTGAACATATCGCCGTTCATCGTCCGTCCATTCCCAATCGTAGACGATAGGCTCCATCAACAAGCGGCGGAACACTTTTTGACGGCGGGATCGGACATCCGCGTTGTGAAGAAGTTCATCGCCCACCGGTACGGTCGTCGTCTGCTCAACTTCATACAACGCTTCGATCTCGCTGTACGCCATCAGCTCTTTCGGAAATCTCCGAAGTAGGTATCGGGCCAACGGCGAAGCCTCATAGAGCACGTTAGCGCTCGCGCCATCACGAGCCCATCCCGTTTCCTCGCCCTCAATGGAAGTGAGCACGCCTAACGCTCGCAATTTTTTAAGCGCACGCACCATCGACAATCGGTGATCGTACAATGTCCAATCGACATCGAAGTGCGAGCCCAACAAATGATTGCGAATCGCCTCGACCATTTCCGTCAATAAAAACTGGTCAGTATCCGACTTGGCTTCCAAATACCACAGTCCATATGTGAATAGCGCGTAATCACGCGGCTGGTGAAAGCCGTCAATGCCCATCCAGCTCCGATATACAGCAGGCACCTTTTCGAGCTTCGCGAACGCTCTCGTCACCAACAACGAATACCCAGCGTGATCGTGAAACCAATCGCGCAAGTACCCGTAGTGGTCCTTGATAAGGAGAAACTCGTCCGGGTGGTCCTGTTTCGTAATCCACGGTCGACTGAGCAACGCCATCGCCACTGCCTGCAAATCAGATTGAACCTCTGCGCTCGATGAGCCCCGTCTGCGGCTCCGTCCGTTCATGTTCTGCTCGCCTCCCGCACTGACAAGTGGAAATTGGGCATGTCCAACTGTCCATCTGAAAAACTCAGTTCCGTTCGATCATCCGACTGCGGCAGACTCAATTCGATATGATAGCCATCCGCCGTTCGAATTTGTTTGGACTTACTCACCAAACAACGGCTGATCCATGAGAGAAGCACTCGCCGTTGCTCGACGGTTAAAACGTCGAGATCAGACAAGTGAAAGGCCCCAAGTTCCAGGAACCACCGCACGACCGCCGCCTCGCGTTCCAACTGTGCCAATAACACCTGTTTCGCCTCGGCCTGTTCGCCATCGCGCACCTTCACAGGCTCCGTCGTTCCAGCCCGGCGGCGAACTCGACTGCGTGAGCTCAATGCACGTGTGATGGGTTCCTCGTCCCACATCGACAAATCAGTTGAATCTGACGATCTCGGCGGTTCACCTTGAAAATGACGCGGCTTCATCAAGCCGTACACAGCCGCCCCCAGTTTGTGGGCTTCTTCCACCGATTCAAGTCCCAGAAACCACTGTCCGAGATAATCGAGCTCTCGCCGACGACTGATACCGAGTCTCTGCTTCTCCTGAATTGCGATGGCATACCTAACCATTCGGCCAATCGTATCCTTCGTCGCCCGTTCGAGAAACACGACGTCACTTGCTTCTGTTTCACTGCCGATAAACCACCTCGTGAAGATGGTCCATTCCTCCATCCGCCGCTCTAGACGTTCCTCGGCCGACAACACCTCATCCAGGCTCGGAGTTCGCATTTCATCCTCTACCACAGCAGATAGAAATGCCCGCCACACGTCAGAGTCTCCACCGTGAATCAGTCCTTCGACTTGTGTCCCATACTTTTGAAGTCCGATCATGAAATTTTGCAGATAATTCGTCAATGTATCCTTAAAGACAAGAAATTGTTCCGTCAACATCAATTCTTCCGCACGGGTAGTCTGTAGGCTAGCTAGATAATCAGAGGCATTCTCGTGAAGTACGCGAAACGAAGTTTGCAAATCACGCCATAATTGTGAGGCTTCCCCGGTGCAAACAGCCCCGTCCGTTCAACGATGGACCGCACGTATCCGACGATCCGCTCCAACAGTGTCGGCTCCAGAGAACCCCCATACCCCTGTACGTTCTCTAGACTCTCAAGCATTCGCTCAATCTCAATCGCGTACGGTGTCATCTGATAGCGATACCGTTTGCGTAAGTATTCCTCAATGGAATTCGCCCGTCCGCCATCGTGACTGCTAGTTAAATTTCTCCATTCGGTTAACACATCTAGATCTCGCTGGCACTGTTCAAGCGTATAGTCATCGATTAAATTCCACGCCGAAATGCCCGAGAACACATCCTCTGGCTTCAACCAATATTTCAATTTGCTATGATTTTCGTAAAAGAACCGCATAATCAGGCGGTATCGACCCACATTTTCGGCATTTAGATATTTGACCTCAGGAACTGGTTTAATCCATAATTCACGAAGTTGATGTCGGTTCATGGCACTCATCCTCTGCAAAACTACCGAATCTATTTCCCCAGTATACCGAATATCCATGACCTCTTGAACCTCCTCAATTAATAGGATAGGAGAGTCTTCTTCATAAAAGATAGACTGTATGTTTTGGTTTCCATGGAAAAGAAATGGTAGATCTATCTACGTTATTGACAACTTAGAGAGGGTCTATGCTGAATTGAATGAATACTTATTTAATTATTTGAATTCTACCTATGACGTTTATGCCTAGCACATTATGATAAATGAAAACCCAGCCGCCATAAGGCGCTGGGTTTCTCACAATGGTTGGTCATGGTTTTCTATGGTTTCCTCGAGACTACACCGCTACAGAAACCTGTCAATATAGTGACACGCTCACATCACCCAGCGATTTGGGTCTCGTCTATCGCTGACTGCGCCCGCTTGTCGGTCCGCAGCAATGCCACGAAAATCACGGTGATGAGGAGGAACACGGCCAAGAGGAAGAATCCAGCAAACCCACTTCCAGTGAGCTGTTTGACGTAGCCCACCATATAAGGGCCAAGGAATCCACCTAGATTGCCAATGGCGTTGATGAGACCCATCGAAGCCCCCACGATCTCGATACGGAGCAGAGAACTCGGAATAGCCCAAAAAGGTCCGTAAGGACTGTACACGGCCATGGCGGTAATGACGAGGAAGATCATCTTCGTAGTCGGATCGTGTGCAACCAATTGTCCTAAAATGAGGCTCAGCGCAGCGATGATCACCGGCACGGCAATGTGAGATTGTCGTTTGCCGCGTTTATCTGACCAGGCGGAGTTGAGGATCATGGCGATGAAGGCGAAGATGAACGGGATCGCGGAGAGAATACCAACCATACCGGAATTCGTGACGCCTTTAAACTCTTTGATGACAGATGGAACCCATAGGCTAAAACCATAGAAACCAGTAATCCAGCACAAGTAGACGGCGATTAAGATCCACACTGTTTTGTTGCCGAGGGCTTGCTTGAAGCCGCCATTAGCCGGCTTTTTGTTATTCTCCGAGGCCAGCACGGTTTGAATGAAGCTGCGCTCTTGGTCCGAAATCCAGCGGGCTTCGCTGGGGCGATCCGACAAAGCAAACCACCAAACAATGCCCCATATAATGGGCGGTAAACCCTCGATAAAGAACACGTCTCGCCAACTCGCAACAGTTAAGAGCCAACCAGTGATAGGAGTCATAATAATGGACGAAACCGGGAGACAGGCCATCCACAGAGCGTTCGCACGGGCCCTTTCATTCTGCGGAAACCACGATGCCAGTAGGACGAGTACAGCCGGCCAAACGCCACCCTCAAAGATACCGAGGACGAAACGCATGACGTACAGTTCCGTCGTGCTTTGAACGAGTGCTGTTGCCATCGCAGAGATGCCCCACAGCATCATCAGGATAAATACCACTCGTTTCGCACTCCACCTACTTGCTAAATACCCACCCGGGATCTGCAAAACCATATATCCAAAGAAAAATATGCCTGAAGCAAAACCGGTTGCAGCGCTAGTCAGGTGGAAGTTTCCACCGACATAGGGCAAAATCATCGACACGTTGATCCGATCCATGTAGGCAAGCATGTACATGATGGCAGCCACCGGAATGATGTACTGCCACCGCTTGGCCGGGACTTTTGACATTGGTATTCCACCCCAGGAATCAAAAACGATATAATATTCAGAGATCTACGTTTCCAACTGGACAACGTCGCAAAGATGAGAAACGATTCACCCCACTATCGGTCATCATGTTTGGTAGCGCTTTCAAAATCAGTGTGTAGGATCACCCGCGCGGCATCATGCCTGCGTAAGCAGAGAGCCGCGCGGAAATTTCAACCTCGATCTGCCTCGTTAGGCAAGTTTAACACCGGATCTGGCATACTCAGCGCCCACCCGAACCGCCTCAATCATGCTTACCGCACTCGCCTTTCCCTGACCGGCAATGTCAAATGCGGTGCCGTGATCGACACTTGTGCGCAAGATAGGCAGACCAAGCGTGACACTTACCGTACGCTCGAAGTCCATCATTTTGGCGGCGATGTGGCCCTGATCATGGTAAAGTGAGAGCACTGCGTCAAATCGTCCCATACGCGCCATGTGGAACACAGAATCGGCTGGGACCGGCCCTGTAACGTTGAGTCCGCGTGCGACTGCCATCTCCACAGCTGGAACGATCTCTTCCATCTCCTCATGGCCGAACAATCCGTGCTCCCCAGCGTGTGGGTTGAGGCCTGCTACTGCCAGACGAGGATTTTCGAAACCGAGTTGCTTGAGCGCGCTCACACATTTATCAATGCCGGCAGACACCCTCTCCTGGGTAATGAGACGACAGGCTTCTGCAAGGGACACGTGTCTCGTGAGAAAGAAAATTTTCAAATTCAGAATGGAAAACATGGTCATCTCTTCATTTGCACCGGTCATATCCGCAAACATCTCCGTGTGACCGATATATGGTACATTCGCAGCCTTCAAAGATTCCTTATTAATCGGTGCGGTGACAACGGCATCAATCGCCCCGTCCATGGCCAGTTGGATGGACTTTTGAATGTAGGCGAACGCCGCCCGCCCGCAGGATTCTTGTACTTCCCCATACGCCACGTCGTGTGCGTGAATGGCATCGAGATCGAGCACATCAATGGTGCCGTACTCGTAATTGGCTTCGGCCGGAGAAGAGATTTTGTGTACGTTCGCAGTCAGGCCCGAGAAGCTCAGTGCGTCTTCGACGACGCTCACGTCGCCGATAACGAAGGAGCGTGACATATTGTGCACTTCTTGATCAAGCATTGCCTTCACAGTGATTTCGGGTCCGATCCCGGCCGGGTCTCCCATAGTCAAAGCTAAAACAGGTCGTTGCATACAAAACACTCCTTGTCTTTGTTGCCTCTCGACGGCGCATTAAGCAGGTAAAAACGCTAATGACGGAGGATGGTGCTCATCATTTTCGCTGCCATCCGAGAAACAGCAACTTCATCGCCAATGGAACCACCTTTGGTTACGACCCATCGACCCATCAAGAAACCGTTTTCCGGACGGCTCAGCGTCGTTAGTGGAGCCAACTCCTCCTCGAGTGACAGGCGAGTCACACCGAGTGCAGTCAGTATGGAGGCTGCAGCTTCGCCTCCTGATAAGTAAATCCCAGAAATGCTGGGGTACTCCCCCAAGATGCGACTAACCACTTGCGGTAAATGCTGGACAACGGTATTGGCTTCCTCCGTCGGCAATTGCCACGTGTCGGTCCTCAGAAAAATAGTGGACTTGAAAGGTCTGTTCCAATCTGTCTCAGCTGTGGTTTTCGATTTCGGGCATCGCTGAACGAGACCACGAATGACCTCATCGGCTGATTCGCCGCGGTAATGGTACATGTGCACGTACGGATCGCGTTCGAGAAAGTCCATTTGCTTCTTGGCGTTGTGCATAATACTTGCCGAGATACCGAGGATGACAGGTGAATCGGGGAGAACGAAACCTTCGCGAGACGTGGCCGCCCCATTCGCGTCAGAGATAATACTAGGGATGGTCAACCGCTCGCCTTGCAGTCTTGAAACAAGTTGCTTTGCAAGGGCTGCTGTAAACGGGCCGGGATCGACTGGGCAAAGCGAGACAGCCGGGTGCTTCGCTGCGAACCGTGTCGCAGCCCTCGCCAGCGTGTCAATGTCGTCATCAGTCACCGCATCGCACAAGACCATCCTGACACCCTCCCCATGAATGCTTGTCAAGATATCTTGAACCTGAGCCACGCCACCGCGAATGTCTCTGATCGAGAGGCAATCATACGTATGTCCGCTAGGATCACCAATGACCGCCCTGAGGTCCGGCGAAGAGACGGGTGAAAACGGATCGTGTCCGACATACGTTTCATGAACAGGGACACCGTCGACAAAATGGATGGTGTTTTCAGTCGTCCTCCCGGATGCTGGAAAAGCCGGTACAACGAGAGCAAATACATCGGTCCGACGTTGCAAAAGAAAATCGATGGTCTTCGCTATGGACCCTCTCAAGGTACTATCGATTCGCAATCCAACCAGGTCCTCTCCGGTATATACCGGAATGTTGAGAAGATGAATGAAATCCACCAGTCGATCGCTCACACTTTCCCGAGGGATGTTTCGTGTTCCAACGTTCCACACCTGAACCAAATGGGGACTTTCCCGGTCCCGGTTGCCCTCCTGCGGGTATGTATGGGGACCTAGATGAACCGTCGCCTGAAACCCTTCATGTTTCAGGAGTGCTGCCACGGCATTGGCGCCCGTGAGATCATCTGCGAGGATAGTTATGCGCAACACGTGCACCTACTCTCCTGAAGTCGTCCACCAAGAAACAAGTAGTCGAAGTCATCTCGTTGATGTTACAATTTGTTCATTAATGTTCTTATATGTTCATTTTAGATAGGATTATAATTCTGTCAAGTCTGAAAAGTCTGATTGAGGTGACCCTCGCCGATGCTGTCCGTTCAACGTCGAAAAGAGATCTTTCGAATTCTGCACTCGCAGGGTCAGGTACAGTTGCATGACCTGGCCAACCGGTTTCGTGTGTCTGTTATGACCATCCGACGGGATTTAGAGTTGCTTGAGCAAGAAGGCAAGGCACGCAGAGTTCACGGGGGGCGGTGATATCCGAACAATTATGGGGTCCTCAGCCAATAGACAAGAAGTCCGTCATGAACGTGGACAAGAAGCTTCAGATAGCGGAGACCAGCCTATCGCTGCTTCGTTCATGCAGTTCCTTGTTTTTAGATGCTGGGAGTACTACGTATGAAATCGCGAAAATCATGTGCACTCATGTACAGAAGGAACTCACGGTATGTACAACCGATCTTCACATTGCCGATCTCCTCCGCCAAGAGGAGCGATTTCATGTCTATTTTTGTGGCGGTATGGTCGATCGCTCTACCGCAAGTGTCGGAGGAGAATTTTCTGTTCATATGATCCGTGCACTTCACGCAGATCTAGCGTTCGTCGGCTGCGATGCCGTCACTGTGAAAGATGGTGCGATGGGAACAAGGATAGCAAACATTATGGTGAAACAGGCGATGATCGAGCACAGTTTGCAATCCGCCCTCGTTGCCGATTCTACCAAATTTGGTCGGGTCTCCTTCGCCACGATCGCGCCATTATCCGCCTTCGATTTCCTGGTGTCTGACCGCGACATCAGTGACGATGTGAGGCAATGTGCCGTAAAGTGTGGTGTACAGACCCTTCCCCCGCGGAGGCCGGTTTTTAGATAAAACGAATGTTGTACTCTGTGCTTGGAACCTCTGTTCGCGGGGACGGGATCCAGGCGTGCTCTCTCCGAACTACTTCGTGCAGATATAAAAAGGGGCTTCACATATTCGGTGAAAACTCCTTTTTATATTTGGTTGAGGTGATTCGTGTCAGGACAAAACCACAACCTTAACACGGGACAACGCTTACAGTGTTTCTGCCCCTCCGATGAGAGACTCTCCTAGTACGCCTTACTGTGGAGAGACATTAGCCTCGTGACAACACACAATGGGACGTCAATCGACTTCAAAGGTTGCGCCAATCCATTTCAGACGGCTTTCTGGAATCAAGCCGTAATTGTAGAAATTGATGCCGTTTGTACCGTTTTCGATTGTTTTACGAATTTTGTCAATGAGCTCATCTTTCGAATGAACTTCCGGATAAAAGACTCGAAAACCGGTGAGCAGCGGTGTGCTCGACTCAACGGTGTCACGGGATGTCTTGGTATCGATCCCCACTTGACGTGCGTCCGTATCATAACAGCATACCAACACTGCGTCGCACACCTTGGATATCTCATTCACGTCCACACCGATGGTCCACGCAGTATCGGTTACTAGACTTAAGAAGATCACATCGGTGCGCGGATGAACAGCTTCGCGGACTTCACGGGTCAGAGAGGTGACAACGCCGTTCCGCCACTTCAAGAATTTGTAGAACGGTTCGTTATCTTGAAAGAAGTTCATACCCTTGGAATAGAACTCCGGGTCAATCGGCTGTGGAATATCCCGCTCGAATGTGACCAACAATTCATCTTGGACGTACTTGCGAACGGCTTCAAACTGCACGCCTTCTTGTTCCGCGCGCTCCCTGCAAGAATTACAGAAGCAAAGCGACAATAGAAACTGCTCGTAGTCGTTTAGACCAATACCATCCTTCTCGTGATGGAACTCATGTGGGAAGCCCATAAAGCTGAGAGATTCCAGTTCGACCGCATCAATCTCGTAGTTCGTAGTGAGGTCCTTCAAAACTGTTGTTATATAAGTACGTGTGGCGGGGTTACTTGGGCATTGATTGTAGTAATAGTGATCGCCGAACGCATTCACGACAGTTACTTCTGGATACTCCATACCAATTCGGGTATTGTGCAAACACACGAACCAAGAGGAGAGTCGAAAGCCTTTCTCTCTCCTGTCATTCGACAATTGGCGAATGAGGGCGTCGCATTCGTCGACATATGAAACCGTTCTAGGCTGAATCAACTGACCTTCGTACAATTCCGGAGTGACGTGAAAGTATAAAGTACCGTCTTCAGGGAAGTACACTTTCCGTTTGGGGCTGCGAGGTTGGACAAACCGACCCGCATGGTAGGACATCGCCAAACTGATTGAGTTCAGTTTCGCGATATCGAATAGATCGCCGTACACTCGTTCTTTACCGATATCGAGTACATCCCACGGATATGTCCACATCGAACGGATCATGCACTGACCTCCTCAAGAGTTCGCAATTTCGCTAAACAACGGCGAGATGGATTCAATCAATTTCCGATAAGTTTGATACTTTTTATTATAAATGGCTGTCTGGGACAAAGATGGTACAACGACTTCACCCGTGTGGACCAGCGTGTTAGCTGCGGTAGCGACATCCGGATACGCGCCAATACCTACCCCGGCAATGATTGCTGCGCCAATCGCCGAAGCATCTCTGGTTTCCATTAAGTGAATCTCGATTCCTAATACATCCGCTAGAATTGACCGCCAAACCGCCAGTTTCGAACCACCGCCACCCATGTGAACTCGAGTTATCGGATTGCCCATCTGCGCAAAAACGTCCAGACATTCAAGAATGTTGAATGACACACCCTCCATTACTGCTCGAGCGAGCGCACCCTGCCGAGTATGCGCGGACAAACCGATGAAACACGCACGCGCGTCCGCCGAGAACTTCGGACTACCGCGACCGACCAGGAACGGTAGGAACATGAGGGCCGAGTCCTTTGCAGCCACAGTCGAGGCCAGTTCACCAAGTTTTACAATGTCGTTTACCTGGTAGCTACCGCTCGACCGATCAAACAACACAGAGGACAACCAGTTCATAGCAAGACCACCAGTAAAAATGGAGCCGAGGGCGTAAAAGCTTTGCGGCAATGCATGGCGGTGAAAAGTAATCTTTCCAATGCCGTCGCGATGAATGGCAGGAACGGTGGTAAGTACTTGGGCTGCTGTGCCGATAGTGATCGATACTACACCTGGCGATACAGCACCTGTCCCCAAAGCACTGCAAGCCATATCAGCGCCGCCAGCTACGACGGGCACACCCGGCTGGAGGCCAAGAACGGATGCCGCCTCTGGAAGTAGGTCCCCCACTTGCTCCGTAGTGTCTACGACATCAGGAAACACGGAGGTCGGTAGACCAAACTGCCTTATCAAATCGTCATCCCATTTTCCTCGCTGTACGTCATACACCATACTGTTTCCTGCGTCAGTTGGCTCTGTTACAAATCGACCTGTTAACCGATAAAGTAAATAGTCTTTGGGGAAGAGCAATCGATGAGTTGTGGCGAGCACCTCAGGCAAGGTTTCCTTCACCCAAAGCAGTTTTGGTAACAGCAGCGCATCGATAGGAACATTCCCAGAGACACCTACCAACTTGTCACGATAATTTGCCCCGAGCCATGAGGTCTGGGTCTCGGAGCGCGTATCGGAGAGGGTGATACTTGGGAGTAATGCGTTGCCCTCACTGTCCACCATACAAAGTGCGCTCATATGTCCAGATAGTGCAATACCCTCAATCGAAACGGTACTCGGGATTTCCCGGAGACAGGCTCGAACGGAATTAACGCATGCGTGCCACCAATCGATTGGCTTTTGCTCCACCCATCCCGGCTGAGGCGTATAGGTGGGATAGGCAGTACTTGCAACTCCAAGTACCTTTCCCTGCAAGTCCATTACCAGGCACTTAGCGGCGGACGTCCCGAGGTCTAATCCCAACAGCGCTTTCATCTGCGTCACCTTCTTGCGGGAATTGTACTTGTACAATAAATCGATCACCACGCATATAGCTCTGTACGTGCTCCACCAGTAGTCCCGTGTCAAGAAACGCAAGACGCTCAGAATACAGTACTGCATCTCCTGCATGAAGCGATAACACATGCGCTAGTGTTGTAGATGCCACCTGTGCTTGATACGTATCCTTGGCATAGCTTGGTACTCTGCCGTAGTGCTCGGCAAGGGTCTGATATAATGAGTTATTGATTACCTCGTGTTGGTCGAGACTTGGGTAAATGTCAGAACGAAGGTAAGATGTGACGAGTGCCACAGGAACCCCGTCCGCTGTAACGACTCGCTCTATCCGCCAAACGGGTTGGCTATTGGGAACATTTAACTTATCTTGGATACTTGCTGGAGGCAGCTCCAACCCAATAAATCGCACAGTGCTTACGGGGACATATCCCTTCCGCCGAATGTCATCCGTAAAGCTCGGAAGACCATCAGACCCACGGATAATTCGAGGAGGCGATACAAATGTCCCTTTTCCCTGAATACGGTAGACATACCCTTCGTTGACCAATTCCACAATCGCCTGTTTCACTGTGCCGCGACTCACCTCAAACTCTGCGGCGAGGTCGTGTTCAGAAGGGAAGAGCTCATTTTCTTTCATATGTGCGATCCGTGAAATGAGCACTCTCTTAATTTGTAGATACAAGGGCTCCCTAGTGCTTCTTTGTATCACACTCATCCGATTTCTCCTTTATGCTAAACTCTCACCTGTTCCCGCAGCGTACGAACAACTTGGGCAACGTAGTCCGGCCGAGTCTTGCCTGATTCCTTGTCAATCGCATCACTAAAAATATGAGGAATGACGAGCTCCACATTAGCGCTCAAGATAGTTTGAACAATGTGTACTACGTTCTCCAATTTTACTCCACCGGCTGGTTCAAATCCTAGGATTCCCGCAGATCCAGCTGCTTTAGCTAGGACGTTTAGTTCTTCCATCACGATTTCACCCTTAATTGGATGTAGTTTCACTGCGTCCACACCAGTCGCTTTAAGCGTACTAACCACAGAATCAACCGACAGTGTGAAATCGTGCCCAGAAAGCCAAGGAGCTTTCACCACGCCGGGTTGGCCGGTGGGTTCTACAGCAGCATTCACCCACAGTTGAGAGTAGACACCTTTGGTGTATCCAGAAGTGGGAAACGGTTGGTTGAGGTGATTTGCGCCCATCTTGCCTGCCCCGAACACTCTATCCCAGTTTGCGGGGTTTGCCCCGCCACCGAGAGCCAAACTGACTGCGGGAGCCACCTCGCGAACAGTTGCGATATCTTCTTGCATCTGCTCTAGATCAACGTAATTGGTTGCGGATAAAGTAACGAATGCGGTCCCTTCAGACGCCTCCCAAACCTCTTTGGCATTCTGTGCGTCTTTTACAAGGAAGCTGACGGCAATCCGGCCATGAATCCATTCGATAGGGAGTGATGGTTTAGTCATTAGTTTGATTCACCGCTTTCTTGAAATGCTCGACGAGTTCGACCGCCTTGTCGACAACTCGCCTCATTATGGCGTCTCCCTTTTCCTTCGATGCCATAGTGGCGTCGCCAAATACCCCGGATTCGTTCACCTCGTCCCAAAAGGTTGGAACGACATCAAAATCGGCTGGATAATCCGGATACTCTCTGACTGCCCTGTCCATTTTCACAACGTCCGGTCTCAGGGAGAGCAAGATGGACGTTTCTAGTTCATCGGCATGGACAATAGATGGATGGCTGGTTGGAGCCTCCATCACGCCTTTGGAGGCTTCATTTAAGCTTGGATAAAATAAGTACATAACGGGAAATTGCAGGCTTTCTTGCACTTCTCGCGCAGCCTCTTTTAGAGCCGCCATATTGCCGAGATGACCGCTAATTAGAATAAGGCCTTTTATTGCTTGCATTTGTAGACTCTCAGATAAATCACGAATGATGGCCTTCAACGTGTCATTAGAAATGGTCAGCGATCCTGGGAACCGCTTTAACGACCATACCTGACCCAGCGGCATGGTCGGTAGAAGAAATGCCCCGGTCTGCCCACATACCAATCGAGCAAATGCATCAGCAGCGACATTGTCCGTATTGAGCGGCAGATGCGGTCCATGTTCCTCAATTGCTCCGATCGGCAGAACCGCTATGTTTGTCGTTTTACGAGCCTTCACAAACTCCGGCCACGTCAGATTTCCCCATTCTAAAACCTTAGACATGGGCGATCATCTCCTTACTTCTTAAACGTGAGAAATTCGCGAGGATTGTTAACAGTTAAATCTTCAATAATTTGATCAATTTTCTCATCGCTGAACCCGTGATTTCCAAGTTCGTCCACCAAACGGGGAACGAAGCGCGTTGGGATGTACGTGAATCCAGGTCCGCCACCATACTGAGTGAGATACGATTTACGGGCCATATCTCCGGACAGCAGAATCTTCCGTTGATATCCCCTCTTAATTAGCTCGATCATAACGTCAATGCGCGCCTGATCGGTGTGATATTTAATCTTGCTGACTTGATCGAAACTGAGATAAACGCCCTTTTTTGCGATTTGGAGGTGGTACCAAAGGTCTGGATTCCTATCCAGGTGTCCGACGGTCCAATGTTCCAAGTTCACACCTTGGCGCTCGACCATTTCAATTTGCTCCAAGGCCATGGTTCCTGCTTCGGTATGCGAGAACATGGGAGCTTTAGTCTGTTTTTGCGCTTCGGCAACCGCCTTCAGTACTTTCTCTTCGACAGGCCAAATAGAGTTGTACATCGTGCCGAACTTGACTTGACCGGCTTTGTATTTAGTTCCATCGATGCCTTCTTCGACTTCTCGAATGACACGCTCCGTCAACTCATTCTGGCTTGCATCGTACACCCATTGATCAAAAAACAACCCTTTATTGAAGCCGGCGGTTGCAATCAGGTTAACGCCAGTAGCACGCGCCACTTCAACCACCGCTTCAATGTTGCGGCCGTAGTCAATGGCCGTAGCGTCTACGATGCTCTTGCCGCCTGTGTTCCGAAAATCTACTACTTCGGCAATAATTTTCTCCAATGAATCAAGTACCAAATCCGGATCTTTATCTGCGAATTTCTTCGGTGGACTTGCGATGATATGCTCGTGTGTAAGCGTTTTTCCTAATTCTATTGGAGAAATGTCGCCAAGTACCGTACGAACAAAACTCATGTATGATTACTCCTTCGCGATGGTCTAGGGTGAGCAACGACCCTAGTATGATAGAAACACATGACTAGTTGACTAGTCAAGTTATGCGTGCTACTATTCAACCGTGATTGAAAGCGCTGTATGAAAACGAATACGAGGGGGACAAAAGGCATGCATTCCAAAAAGATCATGGCGGGTGTTCTAGGCGTGCTCGCAACAACATTTATTCTGAGCGGGTGCGGATCAACATCGAACGGCACTGCTGCATCCGCAGGGTCATCCTCAAAGCCGGCAGCTAAAAAAGGACCTTATACCATTGGCTATGATATCTACTTCGCAGGTAACAGCTGGTCCGTACAGTTAGCTGATGAATTCAAGGCTGAAGCCGCTAAGCACAAAAGTGAAATCAAGCAAGTAGACTACACAGAGTCGAATGGGGATATCAACACACAGATTTCAAACATTAAGTCTCTCATCGCGAAGCACGTTGACGCCATTATTGTCACACCTAACTCTCCAACCGCATTGATTCCTGTCCTAAAAGAAGCACGTCAAAAAGGCATTGTGGTCGTCCTCCTTGCTGCTACTATTAACTCCCCTGACTACGACAGTTTGGTGACTGTTGATGACACAGACTTCGGTAAGGTTGGTGCAGAGTGGCTAGTCAAACAATTGAATGGAAAGGGTAATATCATTGTCTTGAACGGTATGGCTGGTATCTCGGTGTCCCAGGATCGCTGGAACGGTGCCGAGTCCGTTTTCAAAAGCTACCCAGGCATTCATGTCATTGCCTCGGCCAATGCCAACTGGGATTATGCGACGGGTAAGACAGCTGTCAGCAACATGCTAGCGGCTCACCCAGAAAAAATTGATGGTGTTTGGTCGCAAGGCGGTTCGATGACCATGGGAGCCATCGAAGCATTCCAAGCAGCTCATCGACCACTCGTTCCAATGACCGGTGAAGATAACAATGGATTCCTTAAAATGTGGGCAAAGTTGGAGCCACAAGGATTCCAAGCTATCGGTGTAAGTAAGCCAACCTGGCTGTCCGCAGACGCGTTGGATACGACGCTGGATATCCTCGATGGGAAGCCCTATAAAAAGGACAATGTGCTACAGCCACCTACTATTACGAACTCTGACCTATCCAAGTATGTGAAGCCGAATATGTCCGACAGCATGTACGATAATACCAAACTCTCCAATTCTGAGTTGCAACAACTGTTCTCTAAATAATATCCGCGGATGCCGCCACTAGGCGGCACTCCGTTTCGGGGTGAACTCCTTTTGAACTCGATGAAGCCGGTTCTTGAAGCTCACCACATTACCAAAGAGTTCTCCGGGAACGTGGTACTGAAGGATATTAACTTGGTTTGTAAGCCCGGTAGTGTACTAGCGCTGTGTGGGGAAAATGGAGCGGGTAAAAGTACACTGATGAACATTATTTCCGGTGTACTTTCTCCCTCAAGTGGTGACCTCTTCTGGTTAGGAGAGAATGTGAAGTTTCGTAATCCCGACGATGCAATGCAACGTGGCATTTACATTGTCCACCAAGAACTCAGCCTATTACCGCATCTGACCATCGCGGAAAATATTTTTCTCGGATACGAACCCAAAGGGAAACTTGGATTCCTGAATAATCGTAGGACCGTAGAACTGGCCAAAGAAATCCTAACCGATATCTCGTTTGATCTAGATGTACAATTAGTGGTTTCATCGTTGTCTCCCGCGCAACAACAAATGATCGAAATCGCTAAGGCTTGGTCACGTAAACCTAAGCTCTTGATTCTGGACGAACCGACCTCGAGTTTGCCGAAATCAGAAGTGACTTTGCTTATCAAAATGATTAACACGCTCAGAGAGCGGGGCGTTAGTATCATTTTTATATCCCACCGTTTGGACGAAATTTTAGATATTTCCGATCGCGTTGTTGTTCTCAAGGACGGAGTCCTTGTCACGGAAAAACCAACGATTGAACTCAACCGAGATCACCTAGTTCAGCTAATGGTCGGGCGCGATATTACACAGACATTCCCACCTCGCGTCCACATAACCGGCCAAGAAGAATCGATGCTCGAACTGAAAAATGTCTCTGTTCCGGGAAAAGTTCATTCGGCATCCTTGTCCGTTCCGAAAGGACACATCGTTGGACTTGGTGGACTTGAGGGACAGGGGCAACGAGATTTGGCCCGGGCTATTTTTGGAGTCAATCCATTCTCCAATGGAACGATGGTTGTCGAGGGCAAAGTGGTTCGTGTCAAGAGCCCACGCCAAGCCCTTCGATGCGGTGTCGTTTACATTCCAGATAATCGTCGTCAGGAAGGAATTGTACCACCGCTGTCCGTGCGAGAAAACATGGTTCTCTCGACGTTACCGCAGATTGCCTCTCGCGGTGTGTTACAAAAGCGTCGTGAACGGCAACAAGTCACGCAAGCAATTGAAAGCTTCTCCATCAAAGTCCACTCGATGGAGAACCTCATCACATCACTCAGCGGCGGAAACCAACAGAAGGTTATTTTCTCCAAGTGGTTGCGAAACAACCCAAGAATCCTTGTACTCCATGAGCCAACTCGTGGTGTAGACATTCAGTCCAAGGTTGAGATCTACCAGTTATTACGCAAGTTAGCCAATGAAGGCGTCGGAATTCTGATGATCTCGAGTGACATGATGGAGTTAATCGGAATGTCAGACCGGATATATGTGATGTACGAAGGAAGAATCACCGGTCATTTAAATGGAGAAACAGCTACAGAAGAACAGGTAATGAGTCTCGCTACAACCGCTGCGAAAGGAGTGGAAATGTAATGTTCGGATCATCCTGGATGCAAGCCCGACGTTCCATACCGGCCTACATTCTGCTCGCGGTTCTCGTGCTTGTGACATCAATTTTTTCATCATCTTTTCGCAGTGGACAGAACTTCGCGGACATCACCACTCAGCTTGCTCCGCTTGCATTCGTCGCAATTGGTCAAACGATAGTAATTTTGCAAGCCGGCATCGACCTATCCATCGGCTCAGTTGTGAGTTTGTCAACAGTCCTCATGGCTTTATATTCCGGGAACAACGTTACCGCAATGATTATCGCTGTTGTTCTCGTCTGCGCGGTGGGAATTTTAGTCGGGCTGCTGAACGGCGTTGGCATCGTATATTTTCGGGTACCGCCGCTTATCATGACACTCGGTACCGAGGTCATCGTAAAAGGTGTGGCATTGTATTTGATGCCTTCGCCGGGTGGAGCCGTTAATAGTGGCTTTGCGGGTGCACTCACTTCCGATTTCGGAAACATTACAGTGATGCTCATACTTACGATCCTACTCTATGCTTTGTTCACCTTTGTCTTCCAAAAGACGAAGTTTGGACGTTACACGTACGCGGTGGGCGGCGACAAGGGGGACGTATCCTCAGCTCGTAAGGCAGGTATCCCAGTAAACCGAACACAGATTCTCGGGTATGTAGTATGTTCATTGATGGGAGCACTAGGTGGATTACTGCTTGCAGCGAATATCTACTCTGGCGATCCGGTCATTGGCGACACATTCTCTCTCGATTCGATTACGGCCGTCATAGTGGGCGGAACCTCTCTTTTTGGCGGTGTTGGAACGGCCATTGGTAGCTTCGCTGGCGTAGTCTTGATCTCAATCATTGGTAACATCCTGAACATGTGGAACGTTCCAAGTTTCTATCAGTATATTGTTAAAGGTGTCATCCTCGTAACGGCATTGTTACTCTATCAACTGCGTGCGCGTAGAGGAAGGAGCTGAAGAAGTTGCGAACTGCCTCACTTACACCATCTTTTCTGAAAAAATCAAACAAAAGCAATAGTGTGCTAGGTGTGTACGCACTGTTGGTGGCATTTCTCATCGTTTACGCAATCGCTTCACCTCAGAGTTTTACTGGGACCCACCTTATGGACGTCGCCCTGCAGGCTGCACCACTTGGTGTGGTGGCGATTGGACAGACCATTGTTTTGCTACTGGCGGGTATCGATTTGTCGGTTGGTTCAGTAATTACCCTTACGAACGTAATTTTGGCTGGTGTGATGGTGGGACAGAATGGTCGCATGGGCATTGCCGTGATCTTTGCACTAGTAGTGGCAATTGCTATCGGGATCATCAACGGAGTCGCGGTCACGAAACTAAAAATCCCCCCATTTTTGGCTACGTTGGCTATGGGTTCTATCGTGGAGGGAATTTATTACGTCTATACCAAAGGCTCGCCGATCGGGAATATCGCTTCTGGTTTTCGCTGGATGTCAAATGGTTGGTTTGTCAACATATTACCATGGGCTGTTGTCATCTGGATTCTCATTTGGATTATCGCTGCATTCCTCCTATACCGTACATCGTTTGGCAGACGCTTGTATGCCACTGGCGGGAATGACCGTACGGCATGGCTCTCTGGCATACCCACGAATTACATCATTATCGGCGGTTACGTGTTGAGCTCAGTACTTGCTTCCTTGTCTGGATTCCTAATTTCTGCATACATCGGGGTGGCATCTATTGGGGTGGGGGATCCTTACACGCTAAACTCCGTTGCCGCAGCGGTCATCGGTGGGGCAGCATTCACGGGAGGTCGCGGCGGTCTTTCCGGAACATTTGCAGGCGTGCTCATCATGGAATTCCTGCAAAGTCTACTTACGGCTCTCAACGTGTCTTCCGCAGGTCAACTCATTAGTCAAGGTATCGTTATTGTTGTCATGGTCGCGATCAATCAATGGCGGTCCAAGGCATAATTTATAGGTAGTGAACGTCAAACCCGGCACACCTTGTGCACGAACCACGTTTGTTCATAATCGGATATAATGAATCCCCGCAGCGTCGCTGGCGGGGATGTTGATCTTCTATGCTCTTGTCTTTCGTTTTCGTATCTCCTCTGGCAACTCTTCGGACCACGGCAGCAAAGCGTCTACGACATGCTCGTCATCCATTTGGATGTTTGGTAGCCGCTCAAACAGATACTCCAGATATAGGCGCGGATCTAAACCATTCTCTTTCGCCGTCTCTACCAAACTATAAGTAATGGCACTTGCTCTCGCACCACGTGGTGTATTACTGAACATCCACGCCTTGCGGCCGATCACAAAAGGCTTGATAGACCGCTCACTCCGGTTGTTATCCAGTTCCAGGTTCCCGTCTTCTAGAAACACAATGAGTTTGCTCCATTGGTTCATGCAATACGTAATGGCTTTGCCTAAAACACTCTTTGGCAGCACAAGTGGACTCTGCTCATGCAACCATGCTGAAAAAGCATCGAGCACGGGTCGACTTTGCTTTTCTCGGCCTGCTCGACGTTCTTCCGGTGTGGCGTCCTTCAACCCACGTTCAATCTTGAATAACTCATTGCAATATTGAAGCCCAGTCCGTGCAGCCGAAGTTTTTTCTGTTCGGCGCTCGGCAGCGATTGAAGGGCGTCATTGAAACCGCGCCGCGCATGAGACCAGCACCCGACCAGTGTCGCGTTCTCCACGTCGTGGTATCCGGCATATCCGTCTACATGCAGGTACCCCTTGAACCCTCGGAGGAACGTCTTCGGATGCTCCTTCGACCGACTCTCTTGATAGTCATACAGCACAATCGGCGGTCCATCACGTCCACTTCGGTACAGCCACATATACGATTTCGAATTGGCCGCCCGTCCGGGTTCGTGTAGTACCTGCAGTGTTGTCTCATCTGCATGTAAATAATGTCGGGCAAGCAATTCCTCATGAAGCCTGTCGAATATGAGGCTCAGCCAACGCGTAGCTCCGACTACCACCCAATTCGCCAGCGTCTGACGAGAAAGCGATATGTCCTGTCGGATGAATTGCTGCTCCTGTCGGTACAAAGGCATGCCTTCCACAAACTTCTTACTCATGATATAAGACACCATGGATGCCGAAGTTCACCAGCCGGACGTTCCATCTTCACGACCACCCGGCGGGCATGTTCCCAACTGGTGTTTGATACATGAATTCCCTGTAATGGACTTGTCGTTTGTGTAATCTTTCAGCGTTTAGTAATGGATCCGCCATGACCTGCGCAATGGACTGTAGCCGTGCGTTTGACTTGAGGCGGATGGCGTATTTATGACCCTTGGTTTCCGCCAACTCAAACAGCCCTGGAACGGCAAACCCACTATCGCCACGAATGACGATGAGGCTATCCGGGTTCAGCCTACCGTATCGATTCAGAATTGGTCCCACAAACCGGACGACTTGACTACGTTGCCTGCACGAAGCTCTGCTCGCAGACAATCACCGGTCAGACCGTCAAAGCAAAACAACGGATGAAATCCATGTTGCTGGTAGTGGTAATTGAAATTCGCTCCATGCTGTTTTCCGTAGGCAGCAAAGCTGGAGGAATCCAAATCAAAAACGAATTGGTTCTGGGGTTTTATAGCGTACACGCGACGCTGCAACGTTTCATTCACACACTCCAGAGATTTGGCAGTCGCAATATCCGCTTTATCGTTGAAACGAGACAAAGTAGGTTGTGAGGCCAAGCTTTCCTTTCCCAGCAGCATAGTTAGCAATGGCTCTACAGCTAAATCATCTGCGTGATCGTCTGTATGGTAGCCAGCTATGTGCTGATACAGTTTCTGAAGAACCACGTCGCTATTTGGATGATCCCGATGAAAGACCGAATCATGAACCACGAGCAGTTCTTCTACCGCTTCGGATAGGCCCAGTTTGTGATCGAATTCTTTGTATAGGAGCAGTCCAGCATCCGAGGTCAAGTCGCCGCCGTCAAAATTCATTTTCACCCTGGGGTTGAAGTTCATGACATTCTCTTGTAGGCTTTTCAATAGAAGAGCTCTCCTTTGATGTGTTTGGATTAGACACCTTAACACTACCAAAGGTTGGGCTTTTTTCCTATGTGCTCACGTCACTTTTTGAGTGAATCGCTAAATCCCCTTATAGCCCTTGCACCGCTTGCATTTACAGGTCCTTCACGATCGCGCTATGAATATTTCAGGTCTATGTAATATGCCCACAACCGGTGAACATCCCCTCACTTGTCCCCACTAAGTTTGATAAAACACTTCCACGTTTATGAGACATTCTGTTGTGTAGCTACCCGTTTAGAAACCGTGTATACAGACTTTCAAAGGAGTCCCAAGACACACTTTGTATAAACCCGGATTTCGACGGTTTTGTCCTCTTTGAATTGACCCGAATAATTGAAAAGGCGCTCCCCGTAAGGCTAAGATGAGTTTGTCGAGAACACATCTCTAGCACGAAAGGAGCACCTTTAAGGTGAAACAACATAAGCATACACGAAAACACCGCCGCCGGAAAAGCTGTAAAATACATACTCACTTCGACCTCAATTCTGCCACTGCATTTGGCGGGGCGGCAGGACTCATCGATTTCGTCCTCCAAACCGGTATGGATAAGTATTTTTGCACAGAGGAACTTGGCAAACGGAAAGACGCTCAATTCCAAATGGATGACGTTGCTCTTACGTTCGTCCTCGGTACATTGCTGGGTCAGGAACGAATTTTCCACTTCGAGGACATTGAGCATGATCCCCTTCTTATGCTCAAGCTGGATCTGTCGAAGCTGCCAGATACAACGCTGCTGTACAAGGACTTGAAGCGGCTAGGCTCCCCTGTTGGTATGGAGGCGATCCGCTCGGCACAGCGCCTTGTACTTAAGTCGCTACTCCCCAAAGGACATGACATTGTCGTTGACATAGATTCTTCAGTGGAGACGGTGTTTGGAAACCAGGAACAATCTGCTGTAGGGTTCAATCCGCATCATCATGGAAGGGCAAGTTTTCATCCCTTGCTAGCGTTTGAATCGCAGATGGGGTGCTGCATCTATGACGAACTGCGTTCCGGCGACGCTCACACAGCAGAAGGGTTTGCAGCCTTCTATGAGGCGATGAAAAAGCAGTTGCCAACAGGTGTAAACATCCGTGCCATCCGCATGGATAAAGGGTTTACCGGTGAAAAGGTGTTTCAGACACTGGAACAAGACGGGCGAGACTACGTGATCAAACTGAAATGGACTAAGCGACTAGCAGAGCTGGCCCCCAACCTAGCGTGGCATTGTATCACCCAGAGTGATACAGAACACTGCGATGTTGCCTCCCTTATGTACCAGGCAACATCCTGGGAAAAACCTCGGCGAGTTGTCATTGTGCGTCGATTGGACATTGACCCGCAGGAGGTCCTATGTGCGGATTGGTTTTGGGAGTACGAGGCCATAGCCACAACGTTCGACTGGAACGGTGAGGACATATGGCATTTCTACAACCACCGTGGCAACGCTGAGAATCATATCAAAGAAGCCAAATATGGATTCGCCGTTGACCAATTCTCGAGTCAGAATTTCAATACCAACAAAGCGTTGGAAGCTCTGAAGCTGCTGGCATACAACCTGCTCCTGTTATATAAACAAGCAGCGTTGCAACCTGGAGTGCGTCAGTGGACAGTTGGACGGCTCCGGCGGAGACTATTCCTTCTACCCGGAATTTTGGTTCACCATGCACGTCAGTGGACAATTCGTCTGCCCGAGTTCGCACAGCGCCTGTCCACCCAAGTCCTTCAGGTGGCGACATAGTGATTTCCAAGCTGAACTGGCAAAAATGACGGTCCATTATGGGGAGGGGGAAAGTGTGTCCAAAGGTTCAATCCAGGACCACTATGCTATCGTGATCGTTAACATATTTACCTATTAATTGAATTTCCAGCCCTGTCGGGCTGTTAAATGAAAAAACCGTCGAAATCCGGGATAAATATTCATTAGGGGCTGCTGAATGATCTATGCAACAACCTTGCTTATGTCGAAATCCGTTCCGAAGAGTTCATCGAGTATGAGCCAAAAAAGAAGCCGTAACCTCTTCTCAAGGTTCAATACCAGTAGTTGGATGGCAATAACCGTCTCGCTCGTCTGACGAAGGCGTGCTCGAATCAGGCCAAGCCCGTAGATTCGCTTGCCTTCTCCGAATTTTCCTTCCACGGCATTCCGCTCGCCCATGTCCTGCCGTTCCATTTTCTTTTGCTCAGGGTCCGTCTGCTTGGGCGGTCGTCCGAGTTTCGGACCGCTCAGCCGGATTCCGTGGTCCTTGCAGTACTTGAGATTCTCCCGCGTTCGATAGATTTTGTCCGCCAAGATGGCCTCCGGGTAGTATCCGAAGCGTTCTTGGTAGCGCTCCACCGACTCTATCAGCGTCGTGCCTTCATTGAAACTGTCCCAACCGATCTCCTCCAGCAAGGTGTATCCATTGACCACACTGATGGCCAATTTTGGACCGAACTCCACATTCGCCTTTGCCTTTCCACGTACAATCGGCCGAACATCAGGCTGTACGATACTCACGATCCGGTCGCTCACCCGATGGTTACGCAATCGATACATTTCTCGTTGTTGACGATACAACTCACCAATGACCAAGAGGTCACGGTATTGTCGCCGCGAGAGTGCTGTTAGCGGAGTGTGTTGGACGAGTTGTTTAATAAATCTCAAGTCCCTCGCCACGTAACGCAATTGTCGCCCAACGGCTCTGCGAATCTCTGAGCGACCTGGCTTGCGGTTCTTTGCAGTTCTCAGATAGTCCCGGCGTGCTTGACGACGTCGGTCTCTCGGCTTCTTCATTTCGCCTTTGTGCGGCGCATGGAGCGTGTCAAGGATATCCTCCAACTTCTCACGCGCTTTGTTCAACAACGACAAGTCAGTTGGGTAGGCCACGTCTGCTGGTGTACAGGTTGCATCCAGGATGAGCTTTCCTTGATGGGTTGGTGGCTCCTGAACTTCAGATTGCGATCCACCGTTTGCATCGAACTTTCCAGATTCCCTAGGAGGTTCGTCCCTGTTCTCGTCGTCGTCCCCATTCTGTTCTTCCTGCAATCCGGCTTGCACAATCCATTCATTGACTTGGTTGATGATATCGGGACCCAATCGCTTGCGAAAATACGTCAGAAGAGAGGGATCAAAAGGTGGTTCCTCTTGATACGCCTCAAGACCAATGAAGTACTGCAGGTACGGGTTTTCCGTGATGTGCTGGACCAAGTGACGATCCGAAAAACCTTCTCGTTCCTGAATGATTAGCGCGCCAAGCGCCATCCGAACGGAGACGGCCCGTCCGCCTCGAAGATCTCTGCTAAAGTGTTTGCTGTATTCCTGTTCCACACGTCGCCACGGAATGATATATGAAAGTTGAACCCAGCGATTGTCTTCGCTAAGTCGGCCACCAAACGGTAGGAAGAAGTCTCCGGGAAGTATCTGTTGGTCCTGATGATTCGCGTACAATTACAGACCTCCAAGTGCACGGTTTTTCGCCTGTTCCGCTCAAAATCCATACACTTTATTTCGACAATTGGCACGCGAAATCCTTGCTACGATTAGGTTTATGGTTCATTCAGCAGACCCTATGTAGTTGGACACTGGTTGCATTAATTTTTAAGCTTAGATTCAAAAACTGCGTGTTATGACCTCAGTCGACCAAGCCTGAAAATACCCAATGTTTTATCATTTTTTTGGAGATCGGTACGCATGATCGGAGTGACAAGTCAGAACGTGCAATACACCCTTGTACATATCGATATTATGCATGTTCAGAAATCGATAAAACCACTCGGATCGTTCGTAGGAGAATTGACTGTCCGAGCGTATATGGTATGTAGCAAGAATGGAGCAGGATCCTGCTCCGTTGTCGTCTGTCTACAATTTCAGTCCCGTAAAGGGATTATCCACCGAAGATGCAACCTCTGTAATTAACCTCTTCCTATTTCTGTATGTTTGTTCACTGTAAAACTCCCTGAGTCTAACTTCACCGATGGCTTCGAGCAACGTGGAAAACCCAATCAATGTTTCAACTCGACTAATCTTATAAGCCTGAAGCCAGGCATAGCCAAAGTCAGGTCTAAGGGTCTTTGTGAATCGAAGTAGTGCCTGCACCTTATTCAGACTCATGAAGTAGTCAAAGAACTGCGCAGTCAGCAGATCACATGCTAGACGATCGGAAAAGTACTTCTTCATATCGTGTCTTGACGGTCTGATCTCAACACGCAGTATCCCCTTAGCAAGTTCCAATATCTCAGCCGCTTCACCGTACCATCCTGCAGTCCTAGGGGAGTCCCATTAAAATGGGTTTATTCCTATGTACAGGTAAAAACCACGGACCAATTGATCCGTGGTTTTGATTGGTGGAGGCGACCCGAATCGGACCGAAATCCTCAAAACGATAATTCAGATATGATTTATAAATGCCCCACTTTCCTAAACAAGAGCGGATATCACAATCCCGCCAACCGCAGAAATGATTACAACTATCCAAGGTGGCAGTTTCCAAATCATGAGTAAGGCAAAAACCACAATTGCGAGGGAGAAATCATATGGCGTTTTAATTGCACTGGTCCATACAGGGTTATACAGCGCAGCGATGAGTATCCCAACGACAGATGCGTTTATTCCGGCAAGTGCGGATTGAAATCCTGGTCGAGAACGTATTGCGTTCCAGAACGGCAATGCACCTGCCACCAGTAAGAAGGCGGGTAGAAAAATGGCAATTAGTGCCAATAGGCCGCCGACGATTCCATTTGGATATGGTTTTGATACGTATCCGAGATAGGAAGAAAAAGTGAATAATGGTCCTGGCACCGCTTGTGTAGCACCGTAACCCGCAAGAAACTGTGCATTTGTCATCCATCCTGTAGGAACCACGTCTCGTTGTAATAGTGGAAGAACGACATGACCTCCGCCAAAAACCAAGGCACCGTCCCGGTAAAAGCTATCAAACATTGCGAGTCCCTGATTGTGAATGCCAACCCTCAAGAGAGGCGGTGTAAGTAGAAGTACAAGAAATGAAATGAGAAAGCCTATTCCTGCTTTTCGGGTAATCGGGATATACATTGGTTGGATTTTCTGAGCCGAATCTGTTTTAAAAAAGCGCCATCCAATGAGTCCTGAGACGATAATGATGAGCACTTGAACGTAGGATGTGGGAACCAAAAGCGTGATGACCGCCGCGAGGATTGCAATTGCACCTCTTACTCGTCCTGTTGCGAGCTTAGTTGCCATCCCCCAAACCGCTTGGGCTACAACAGCTACGGCAACGATCATCAAACCATGCAGCCAACCCGCTTGTTGTATATTGAAGCTTTTAAGCGCAAAAGCAAAAATCATCAGCGCAATGGCGGACGGTAGTGTAAATCCAAGCCATGCGGTGAGACCCCCGATAAGTCCTGCACGTTGAATTCCGATTGCGATTCCTACTTGACTGCTTGCGGGACCGGGGAGGAACTGACAAAGTGCTACCAAGTCAGCATAACTCTTTTCATCGAGCCACTTACGACGTTTCACGTATTCCTCGTGAAAGTACCCTAAGTGCGCAATTGGACCACCGAATGATGTTAGTCCTAACCGGGTTGAAATCTTCAAAACCTCAAGTATGCGATTCAATGGCAATCACGTCCTACTCTTTGATCTCTTTGAACAGCTCAGATGCTTTTTTTCTGGCTTCTTCGAGCACTTCCGCACCAATTGATGTGGTGGTGTAATATTTTCGAATCTTACCGTCCACAAGCAGATCTTCTCTCATCAAAAGCCCTTCCTTTTCCATTGTGTGCAACACTGGATACAGCGTCCCCGCACTCATGTTGTACCCGTGATGCTCTAGTTCCTCCAACATCCATTTGCCGTAAATGGGCTCCGTCTTTGCGTGATGCAAGATGTGGATCTGAATAAACCCCAAAAACAATTTCCGTAGGATACGATCCTCGATCGCCAATCACCTCATATCGAATATAGATATCGAAGTTCGATATCATGTTACCACATCACCCTAAGGTTTAGTTTGTTTCTGCTCATTTTTTTGTTCAAACGTAGTCAGGATTTTGCTGTCTTTGGTGGTGTTACTAGGTGTGCTAGCCAATGAATCATTCGTCACACTGGTATAAAAAATACGGACCAGAATCCTGATCCATATCACATCTTGCTATGAAAGTGCAAGTCTTGAGAACCAGTCAAATTCACCGCTTATGAAACCTTGTTCTGCAAAATTAAACTGTGACTCTGCGAACAAACAAAGCATTCTTGTAACGTGTGGTCGTAAGGAAAACACGTGGACTGGTTGGTGTGATTAATTTCCAATGATTAATCCAAACATTTCCTGCAGGATGAAGACGGTTTTGTAAAGAACACACCAGTACACCGTTTTTTGCATCCAGTCCAGTGGGTAGGTTCATACTTTTTTTAACTCGAATTTTAACTACCACGCAAGTTCCGACATGAAGATTGGGGTTCGAAGTTGCAGGGCATTTTAAAGCGAATGTTGGGTTGCTTGGAGTCCGTAACACTTGCCTCACATTGTGTAAAGTAAGATTCTGCCGAACGAGCTTCCCATTTAACTGATTAACTACGTAATGAATGATAGTAACTGTATTCGGCGGTTTGTTTCCATTTGCGATAGCTGATGTCAGCACTCCATCGTGTACGACCCACATGCCGCTTCTCCGGTACACTACCCCGACACATTCCCCTTTTTTCAGATTGAGATTCGGATTTGGCATTCTTCAGAAAACTCCTTTCTTTTATCTACTCAAACGATTTTCGATCGCTTTGTTTGCTAAAGCCTATTAAAAACATGCTGTCTGGTAAGTGAAAAAATTGATTTAAGTTGACCGGGCTTTATGTTCTGGACACGTCGTCTGAGTAATGTTTCAGACGCTCAGGTAATGTTTGGATGCATGATGCGCAGACTCTCGCCCCTAATCCAACACTGTGTTGTCTCCAGTAAATTCGGGAGGTACTCAATTTGAAAAGGACAGATGATGCAGGACAAGCATGTAAAGTTATTTTCTGGGTATGGAAATGAAAAAGAGAACCCAGTGGCAATGGGTTCCCTAACACATCTTAGTATTGATTGGCAAGTCCGTGGAGGCGAGGCTCCTCGGTCCGAAATCCTCAAAATGACGATACTGGTTTGAGTATGAATGGTACCGCTTCTGAACATCTGCCTCGCCTCCTTGTCTTGCACTAAAGCGGAGGTTAGAAAGAGTCATCCGGCGCAAGCAAGTTGTACGTGCCTAGCTTCTACACATATTACGTTAATGCCCCCGCCAATAAAATTTCCATTAATGTTCAACATATGAGACATAGGTTCACGAATGATCGACTAAAAACAGGGAGTCACCCCCGTCCAAACAAGGTGACTCCCTGCGGTTACAGCGCGACCCTCATGCAATCGGTACAACTTCAGTGTCATACTTTTTCATGACTTCGCCGATTGTTTGAGGATTGATATTCCCTTGTTTAACCAATTGGGCAATGTCGTCAAAATAGTGAACGTATTTGGACGGTGAGAATGTGTTGATGAATCGGGCTGATGCGTCGGTGGGATTATGAAAAGTATGAGCAACCCCTATAGGGACCGTGAGGGTGTCTCCCCCTCTGAGTCTTACTGGGTTGCCCTCGACCAGAAATTCAAGCCTGGAATATTCATAGCGCGATCGTGAAGGACCTGTAAATGCAAGCGGTGCAAGGGCTATAAGGGGATTTAGCGATTCACTCAAAAAGTGACGTGAGCACATAGGAAAAAAGCCCAACCTTTGGTAGTGTTAAGGTGTCTAATCCAAACACATCAAAGGAGAGCTCTTCTATTGAAAAGCCTACAAGAGAATGTCATGAACTTCAACCCCAGGGTGAAAATGAATTTTGACGGCGGCGACTTGACCTCGGATGCTGGACTGCTCCTATACAAAGAATTCGATCACAAACTGGGCCTATCCGAAGCGGTAGAAGAACTGCTCGTGGTTCATGATTCGGTCTTTCATCGGGATCATCCAAATAGCGACGTGGTTCTTCAGAAACTGTATCAGCACATAGCTGGCTACCATACAGACGATCACGCAGATGATTTAGCTGTAGAGCCATTGCTAACTATGCTGCTGGGAAAGGAAAGCTTGGCCTCACAACCTACTTTGTCTCGTTTCAACGATAAGGCGGATATTGCGACTGCCAAATCTCTGGAGTGTGTGAATGAAACGTTGCAGCGTCGCGTGTACGCTATAAAACCCCAGAACCAATTCGTTTTTGATTTGGATTCCTCCAGCTTTGCTGCCTACGGAAAACAGCATGGAGCGAATTTCAATTACCACTACCAGCAACATGGATTTCATCCGTTGTTTTGCTTTGACGGTCTGACCGGTGATTGTCTGCGAGCAGAGCTTCGTGCAGGCAACGTATACACTTCCCGTCAAGTCGTCCGGTTTGTGGGACCAATTCTGAATCGATACGGTAGGCTGAACCCGGATAGCCTCATCGTCATTCGTGGCGATAGTGGGTTTGCCGTTCCAGGACTGTTTGAGTTGGCGGAAACCAAGGGTCATAAATACGCCATCCGCCTCAAGTCAAACGCACGGCTACAGTCCATTGCGCAGGTCATGGCGGATCCATTACTAAACGCTGAAAGATTACACAAACGACAAGTCCATTACAGGGAATTCATGTATCAAGCATCCAGTTGGGAACATGCCCGCCGGGTGGTCGTGAAGATGGAACGTCCGGCTGGTGAACTGTTGTTTCAATTCACATTTATCGTGACCAATATGACGCTGCAGCCCAAGAACATCATTCGCTTTTACTGCCAGCGCGGTCATATGGAGAATTTCATCAAGGAAGCCAAAAATGGATTTGCGTGCGATAAGATGAGCAGTACAGACTTTGAAGCGAATGTCGTGAAACTCCAGTTAGCCATACTTGCGTATAACTTTAACAATTGGTTTCGCCGATTGTGTGTACCAGAGAAAATGCAATCAAGTCGGATGGAGACTTTGCGAACCAAACTGGTCAAAGTTGCGGGGAAGCTAGCTCACTCTGGCCGATACTGGACTTGGAAATTGTGCAGTTCGTGTGTGTATCGAAAAGAGTTCATTCAGACGCTTAAAAACGTAGCCGCATTACCGCAGTTCGGTTGAGATGATTCCCGTCTGAATAACAACTGGAACAGACATGAGAGGTGAATACGGGATAGGTGCGCCTTCTCATCAGTCCATATTTATCCACACGTAACCCCACAGGAGACCGTGGTCATGAAAGTCCAAGTCCAGACCTACGAGAACGAAAGTTCAATTGATCCTAGACCATTGGTTTCCTATATTCATCCATTTGTTACAAGCGGTTTACTTGGCTATGAATATTTCAGGTCAAGTTCTCCATCCAAAACATAAAAGATTTCCTCATGAGCGTAATGGACGTGTGGAGGCGGAGTGGTGGACCCTGGCAGTACCTCCGCCTCGACCACGCTCAACTCTTGCCTCGTCCGTGTTCCGTCCTCGATCACCCAAAGTTTAATACCGGCTAGTTGAATGAATTTTCCTTCCCGGCTTTTAACAATGCTCGTATCCAAGAAAAGTTCCTCCTTCATGATTCGCTTATTATCGGAGATGGAATCAATTCAACCAAGATGTTCCGCAATTCCTGAAAGCGTTCATGTCCGACTTTCATTGCCCATTCTCTTTCGATGTCCGCCATGACTGAATAGAAAAACAAGCTCAATTCCTCACCTTTTGCCGTTAATTTCACAATTCTTGTTCTTCGGTCGTGATGACTACGCTCTTTTTCTACATAACCTCCCCTAATTAGATGCTGTACTAACTCCCCCATGGATTGAGTTGTCATCCCTGCAAGCTTCGCCAAATCTGATATAGTCAGACCCGAGGGATTGAAGCCTAAAGGTTGTATCACCGGTGCATAAGTCATGTTTACATCGCAGTAGCCAGCTTCAATCAAACGCTGGTGGACAATCTTACTTGATTCTTGATGGGCGATTCGAAGTAGTGCTCCGATTTTCAAATCCTGTTTTGTGTACAAGGTTACGCCTCCACAATACGAAGGTGACCTTCGTACTTATGATAAAAGTAACTCGCCTGAATCGTTAAGTCAATACCCTGGTGTAAGTATTCTTATGAACGTGCTTGGGACATTGCTACACGGCGTGCGCTCAGTGCTTATTGAACACTCCTTCCCGTTACTGCAACAATGCATCGTCAATACCATGTGTGAAATCTGAGCCTGTTCACTCACTGTTTTCTCCGCAGCCCCGGAAAACAAAATATGGACCAAACCCTGGTCCATATCACATCTTGCTATGCACTTGCAAGTCGTTGGTGGAGGCGACGGGAGTCGGTCCGAAATCCTCAAATTCACGATTCAGGTCTGACCCACCTGTTCGAGGAGGATCAACGACTGTGAAACCTTTGCGACTCATCTTGACTCATCTTGAGGAATCGATCAAGTGTACGGTAACTGCCCATGCAGAGGGGGCATCCGGACCATGGGTTAATCTTCACCAACGCATGAATAGCACTACTACTTTGTCAGTATATTGCGATTGCAGCATCATCGCCGGTCAATTTCACTTGGGTGTTTGCATTGCCGGCCTCCGCACCTGTAGGTTGTTCGGATGTTCACTGAGCGCCCGATTCCCGGAGCACTCGGTTCTCGGCGAGATTAAAGCAATTGAGTTTGCAATCCAGTGCGTCGAACGTTGCATTAACACTTCGGAATGTGATGCTGTCAAGTCTGTCGCTTTATTCTCAGACGTAGAGTATATTCAGCGCCTGCTGAACTTTAAGACTCACCGAATGCATCGGCCTGTGTTAGAAGCGGTTCAGCAATTGAATCGCAGTATACACCGATTTTCCGGGGCATATCCCGCCATCCGTTTGCGGATCAACTTTCTCGGAAATACGGCTCAACGAAATAACATTTATTATCATGCTGCGTACAAGGTCGCTAGAAACGTCGCACGGGCGAGCTCCCGAATCACTTGGTAGATAAATGTTAGAACATCTGCGTTATTTGCCCGTTCTATTTGCGCATTCTGAACCTGCCGGATAGCGCTCTTCCTCCAGTGCTTCAGAGCATTAGATATCAAGTTTACGGCTGCTGAGCCGTTTCACGATTTCAGGATCGTTGTGCGAAAAGAACAAACTCTGTTTCGTATCTATCATAGCAACCTTCGCCATGTCTTCTTGGCTTAATTCAAAGTCAGAGATATTGAAGTTTTCGATGATCCGATCTTTACGAACAGACTTTGGAATCGCAACGACTCCTCGTTGTGTCAACCAACGCAAAATCACCTGAGCAACTGACTTGTTGTACTTCTGAGCGATGGATACTAGAACCTCGTTCTGGAAGATGTTGTTTCGCCCTTCTGCAAAAGGCCCCCAGGACTCAATCTGCACGTTATTGTCTTTCATGATTTCGGCACTTTCGATTTGCTGGCAGAATGGGTGCGTTTCAACCTGGTTTACAGCGGGAGTCACTTCATTGTGTATGATCAAATCGATCAGACGATCCATTTGGAAGTTACTCACGCCAATGGCTCTGATTTTTCCCTCACGATACAATTCCTCCATTGCACGCCAGGAACCATACACATCACCAAATGGCTGATGGATCAAATACAAATCCAAGTAATCCAATTGCAGCTGTTCCAGTGACTTTGCGAATGCCTTCTTTGTACGCTCATAGCCCGTGTCCTGGACCCAGAGTTTTGTCGTGACAAACATTTCCTCTCTGGACACGCCACTGCGTTTTAGTGCTCTGCCAACCGCTTCTTCATTTAGATAAGAAGCAGCGGTATCAATCAGACGATAGCCTGCCATAAGTGCATCATATACGCTTTGTTCGCATTCATTTGCATCCGTCATCTGATAAACACCAAAGCCGAGTATTGGCATTTCAACGCCATTGTTCAAAGTTACTTTTTGCATATAAAACCCTCCGATTTTTCATTTTCTGTGTGGCAGCAAGCTCTGTTCGATTTGATGGTTTATGTGCTTCCATCCAAGTTCTTAAAACACTTCCCCAGCAGAGCGGTCAACCGTCACCTCTCCGTCGAATGCTTTGGCATCATACGAGCAAGCCCGAAGGAGATCGCAGCTACACATACTGCGATTGCGACCGAAGTAGCCCCTATCCAACTAATTGCTAGTACCGACCCGCCTACGGCGATTCCCCCGATGGCAGCTCCTGCAGCAAATCCGAGCTGCACGAAGGAACTGTTCAGACTAAGCACGATGCCGGAAGCTTCCGGAGCAAGTGAGAGCAAGTTGAAGTTCTGGGTCGGTGCGAACGTCCAAGCAGCGATGGCCCAAAGCATGAGCAACGGGATAGCCACGACGGTCGTTCGGGCGACTAGTGACAGGAGCGCCAGTACCAAGGCGTGTACCACCATGTCACCGACGAGCGTGCGGGCGGTGCCGATACGATCCGACAGAAATCCGCCAAGCTTGGAGCCGATCAGGCTTGCAGTGCCGAGAGCGAAGAGAATGAAGCTTACGTTCCGTTCACCCACCGACATGACGGAGGTTAGGAAGGGCGGGATATACGTATTCATCACCGAATAGCCGATAAATACGAACAATGTCACGCCGAGGGCGAAAGCGATCTTCGGATTCTTCAACAGTGCGAATTGCTCGCCGAGAGGAACAGGCGCCTGCTTAGATGGAATCGCTCTTGCCACGGCGAAGATTCCGAGCAGCGTTAAGAATCCAATCACCCAAAAGATCACCTTCCAATCGTATGCCGCAGCGACCACACGCCCGATGGGAACACCAAATACAAGAGAGGCGCTGAAGCCTAACGAGACGTTGGACATCGCTCGACCCTGCCGCCCCGGAGGTGCCAGATTCGCAGCGGTGGCGTAGGCGGTGACGACGAAGACGCCCGTTCCGACCCCGAGTACGATGTAGGAGACCATCAGGAAGGCAAAGCCCGGAAGGGCGACTAAAATAGAACCAAGTAAGATGATGTCGAGAGCCATCAGCAGTTGCCTGCGCCGGTCTGTCTTTGCCGTCGCCAAGATGACGATAGGTGTGCCAATTGCGTTAGCGAGCGCAAATACCGTTATAAGCTGTCCCGCCGCAGATACCGATACGCCGACAGAAACAGCAACTTTGTCCAAAATACCGACGATGGCGAATTGTGACGTGCCAACCAAGAAGCTAATCAGCGTCAGCAAGTAAATTTTCCAAGTGTTGCTCATTATGTCCTACCCACCCCTAAATCTATAATTGGATACCGGTGATTTGGGTCATTGAAAAGCAGGCAATCGTTTGGATGTCCATGACGATCCAATGATGCCCGTCTGCCTATACGCATGCACAAGCGTGGCAACAAGTAGTGGAACGAGCTCGGCATAGTTATTATGAAACACATCACAAAACGACCGTTATCCCATTCGTCTCAAATGATTGCCTAATCCTCTCACCACCACTTATGCGGTAGCAAGATGTGCATTATAATCAAACCGTCAAAGATGAAGAAACGAGGCGGATCTTATGATTGAACGGATAAATAAACACCAGGATGAGCTCGCTAAACTCATTGAGCGTCACGTACCCGGAGATGGTGTTCACACCACTGCTATACCGTCTTTGTTTTTCATGCGCCATTCAAAAGTGACTGGACCAAGTTACGGAGTTTACAAACCCTGCTTTTGCATTGTGGTTCAAGGGGCAAAGGAAGTGTGCCTGGCACAAGAGCGTTTCAAGTACAGTCCTGCCGATTACCTGGTTGCATCCGTTGACTTGCCGGTCATCGCCCAAGTCACCGAAGCCTCATCCGACGTTCCTTACTTGGGTTTCAAACTCAAATTTACGCCGAGTCAAATCTTAGAGGTTTTAACTGATTCCCAAGTCCGAGCTCTACCGAAAGAAAGTGCGAAGCGAGCCATGTTTGTCAGCCACATGGAATCATCTTTGTTGGATGCGGTCATCCGGTTTGCTCGTCTGTTGGACAATCCGGAGGATATACCGGTACTTGCTCCTCTGTTTACGAAGGAAATTCTCTACAAGGTTCTGCAAGGGCAGCACGGAGTGGCACTCGAGCAAATTGCAATAGAAGGAAGCAGTACCTATCGAATCAGAGACGTGATTGAACACATCATGAATAACTTTGATCGTTCTTTCCGACTTGAGGAGCTTGCGGAAATAGCGAGGATGAGCGTTTCTTCACTTCATAGGCACTTCAAAGAGGTCACCGGAATGAGCCCCATTCAGTTCCAAAAACAACTGAGACTGCAGCAAGCCCGTCGCCTGTTATTATCCGAGTCAACGGATGCGGCTGATGTCGCATTCCGGGTTGGCTATGAGAGTCCATCGCAATTCAGCCGTGAATATTCCCGCATGTTTGGCCTTCCACCAATAGAAGACGTAAGGCGCTTGAGGGCACAAAATGACCAAACAATAAACGCATGAATTCCTTGCTCAACAAAGAACCCAAACGGCAGTAAATTACGTGTTATCACTTGCGGTCAACATGAAGGACCATAGCAAGGCTCTCATCCCAGCCGGCAGCCTTAAAGTCCCGAATGTATACTGCTGCTGTTTTATGCACTATTACGGCCAGTGCTGTGATTGGAAACCTTCTGTCGCAAAACTGGAGGGAGTGACCGTAAGCGCAGACTTATTCCCCTCGCAAAACAGAATATGGACCAGAATCCTGGCCCATATCACATCTTGCTATGAACTTGCAAGTCGTTGGTGGAGGCGAGGCTCCTCGGTCCGAAATCCTCAGGATGACTCTTGAGGTGTGACGCACCCGTCCGGGGTCAACAACCAGAACGAGTTGTCTCCGACAGCTTGATGTAGACCGTATCTCCTCCTTCCCCCAAGCAGGTACACCAGTGTACTGCCTTTTCGCTGACGATGGTCTTCCTGTCGAATCAACCGTTTATCAGTAGTCGCTATGTTACGCCTGACTCAATCTAAGTGCTGACACCTCAAATGCAGCGTTAGCGACATAGTTTACAATAAATTCCCATCGAATAAGAACCATACATGACGAGCATAATCAGGCACGTAATTTATTTTCCTGAAGGAGTGTTATAGATGCCTGACATGAAAGTAAATGTGAATGCTGTCTGGGATGGTGGAGTAAAGGGGAATGGAACACTTAAAACAGATTTCATTGACACAAAAATTGCGATACCTGCACCCTTAGGGGGAAGCGGGCATGGAGCACATCCAAAAGAGGTACTTGTTTCGTCTGTGACAACTTGTTATACAGCAACTCTTGTGTTCATGCTCGAAAGCAAAAAACTGCCTGTAGCGGAGCTTACGGTGCATTCTGAGGCAAACATATCTGATGATGAGTTTAAGATTACACATCATCCTCATATTGTTTTATCTTCTGGTGCAACACCAGAACAGATAGAATCAGCACAGAGAGCGACGGAAGCTGCAGATAAGGGGTGCGAAGTGGGGAATATGCTGAAAAAAGCAGATGTTAAAATTGAAGTTCAAGGAAAAGTTTCTTGCAAGTAAACATTCACTTAGCATACGCCCATCAAACCGTAAAAGGACCGAAGTCCTACTTGTTTCCGCTTCCCAGTCACGGCGTGAGTCGATGTTGCAGTCCTTTTATCTGTAACCTTCCCTGCCGAACAATCCATGCCCATGTTATACTATGGCCCACCAAACCTTCGTAAAGAATAATATGGACCAGAATCCTGGTCCATATCACATCTTGCTATGCAATTGCAAGTCGATGGTGGAGGCGACGGGAATCGAACCCGCGTCCGAAGATCTCGCTACATGCACATCTACGGGCGTAGACCGTCTACTAAAGTCCCTGCTGCCCGCGGGCGATCACGCTGACAAACAGGCAAGTTCGCTTAAGTTTCGCCGGTGGTCCACGAACAAGACCATCAACTAGCCTGCTAAGTTGACGTTACAGGGTGTGCACAGGCGACACACGATGTAACGGCCTCGTTACTTACGCAGCGAGGGCGAGGTTGCTCTTTGAGGTAAAGCTGTTAGCTTTGCCAGTTAAAGAAAGGTCCGCGTGATTAACGTGTGCGCAGCCCCACGGCCCGCCGTACATGCTCGAACAATCCCCGTCGAATCCAAAACGCCCCCGCGTTTTGGGTCCAAGCGTTGGTAGTTCGCATGGACGATCGTACAAATGTCTTGCGAGCAACCTCTCGTTGTATATAGTGTTATCATGGTTCACTAACTCATGTCGATCACGCCGCCACGCAACTCCTCGTCGTTACAGCCCGTGTCGACATCTATTATGTTAACACGCAAACGCGTCATCAACAACACCATCTTCATGGTGCAACTGGACAACGATTTACAGTTAAACCTCAAATTTGGAGGAACGGCCAGTCATTCAATGATATCCAACGGCTTTCTGGAATTCGACCGACTGTGAGCGGAGAACGGCTAACTCATCCGCGATTCCTATCACGCAATGCACGCTCAATCTCACGCGCCGCATCACGCTTCTTCATCGACTCACGCTTGTCGTGAAGCTTCTTACCTTTGGCCAGTCCAAGTTCCACTTTCGCGAACCCGTTCTTCAGGTACACTTTCGTTGGAACGAGCGTGTAGCCCTGTTCGCGGACGGCGCCAAACAGATAGTTGATTTGTTTTTTGTGGAGTAGGCATTTGCGGGATCGGAGCGGATCGTGATTGAACCGATTCCCTTGTTCGTATGGCGCCACATGCATGTTGTGCAGCCACACCTCGCCCTGTTCCACCCGTGCATACGCATCACGAAGACTCACAGAGCCTTTACGCATCGACTTGATTTCCGTACCGCTGAGTACCAGGCCGGCCTCAAACGATTCCTCGATAAAGAAATCGTGGAACGCTTTTCGGTTTTGCGCGAGAATCTTACCCTCTCCCGACTTTGGCACGGTCACTTCACTCCAACATTCAACCAGGGATTTGCCAGATGCGTAGCTTCTATCTTACCACGAACAGAGGCATCGAACAAGGCCACACCTGTCGATCGCCTCGGCCCGATATCCCTGTGACGAGCCACGAGTCGGTGTGCAAGCCAGGGACCACAGTCCTGCCTATTGCCGCTTCCCCAGCCCGTAACTCGTCAGCGACCCTTGCGCCTACTCCCGGCGCCACCGCGACCGCCTGCTTTCCGTGCCGCGGCTTTCGCACCGAATTTCACGCCGCCTTTGTGTCGCTTGCGAGGCTTGCCACCGTCGCCTGACGTAAAGTTTCCGCCGAAGCCGTCTCGCTTGTCACGACCACCTTCACGACCACCTTCACGACCGCCTTCACGACGTCCAAACTCACGGCGACCGCCACCCCGGCGGGCATCGTCGCGTCGACCGTCCTCACGTGGTCCGCCGCTCCCATAGGCACCCTCACTTCGGCGATGACCATTGCTGCCAAACTGCTCACCGTCATTCGACCAGTCTGATCGGCTCCGGCGCTCACTCCCTTGGTCATCGCGACGACTGCCGCGCACAGAATCGCCTGTACGGTAGCGCCCGGTATCATCACGCCCACGGCCGCCATATTCGCCCGTACGCGCGCGGCCCCTGTCACGGTCCCCGCCGCGACCGCCAGCTCTGCCAGTACCGGTTCGCCTGCTGTCATCACGGCTCGGCCATGTGCGATAGCCACCAGTCGTCCTGCGTGAATCACGCTCCCGAGAAGGCCTGTGTTCCCCGGTACCATCACGATCACGATTGCGGCCCGAAGCCCCATCACGCCCACGGCTGCCGCGCTCACGACCGCCTTCACGGGCTGCCCGTTCCGCTTGCGCTTGTTCACGCAGCTCGCGCGGGTCTGGGAATTCCTCGTCCCACTCATCGTACGGCATGTCCACGGGCAACTCCGCACTGCGCGCTCGGCCGTCGCGGCTATATCCGCCTTCGATGGTGCGGCCGGCTGTGCGATCCCGGCGGGATCGTCCATCGTGGCCGCCACTGTGAGCCTTACCTTTCGGCGGAGCACTGGAGAGAGACTCGCGTCGCTCTTCGCTGCGGCGGCGCTCTTTAGGTGATAGGTCCTCGTCGTAGACAATGGCTTCGGAACCATGGCCGCCGACATATGTCCCCTCACGATAGTGCTCGACGAGGGCGAAGTCGATTTGTAAGTCTTCTTTGCTGGCGCGCATGACTTCGATGCGGACGGGATCGCCCATACGGAAGACGCGGCGATTGCGTTCGCCGATGAGCGCCATTTGCTTGTCGTTGAAGACATAATAATCGTCATTCAAGGCGCTGATGTGGATGAGACCCTCCACACCGTTGTCCAGTTGGATGAAGATGCCGAACTGTGTAACGCTGGAGATGATGCCGTCGAATTCTTCGCCGATGTGGGCTTGCATGTACTCGACCATCTTCAGTTGATCGACTTCGCGTTCCGCGTCTTGGGCTAAGCGTTCACGTTCGCTGGACTGACGGCTGGCTTCCTCGACGAAGTCGCGGAGTTTCGCCTCACGCTCGGGGGACAGCGGCCCGGACAACACCTCACGCATGATGCGGTGAATGGTCAAGTCAGGGTAACGCCTGATGGGCGACGTGAAGTGTGTATAGTACTCGGCGGCCAAGCCGAAGTGACCGGTGGATTCCGGCTTGTACTTCGCCTGCTGCATTGACCGGAGCATGACGGTTGAGATCATGCGGGCTTCGCGTGTTCCCTCCACTGCACTAAGCACTTCCTGAAGGGCACGCGGATGGATTTTGCTGCCGCCGACGCCTTTCAGGTGGTGCCCGAAGTTGTGGAGAAAAGCGTTGAGATCGATCATTTTGTCGGAGTCCGGCTCGTCGTGCACGCGATAGACGAATGGGACGCCCAGCCAGTAGAAGTGCTCGGCGACAGTTTCGTTGGCGGCGAGCATGAACTCCTCGATGATCCGTTCTGCGATGGAGCGCTGGCGAGGGATGATGTCGACGGGTTCGCCGAGATCGTTGACCTGGACGTATATCTCATCGAAGTCAAAGTCGACTGCACCGCGGCGCATGCGTTTGGCTCGAAGAATGAGCGCAAGTTCTTCCATCCGCTGGAACATGGGCACGAGTGCCTCGTAACGGGCCATTACTTCTTCGTCTTTGTCGGCCACAATTTTCCGGACGTTGTTGTAGGTCATGCGCTCCGTCGTTTTGATGACGCTGGGAAAAACGTCGTGATTGACTACGTTGCCTTCGCTGTCGATCTCCATCTCGCAGGACAGCGTCAGCCTGTCCACCTGCGGGTTGAGGGAGCAAATGTTGTTCGACAGGCGCGGTGGGAGCATGGGAATGACGCGATCGACCAGGTAGACGCTCGTCCCGCGACGAAACGCCTCTTGGTCCAGCACGCCACCTTCCTTGACGTAATAGCCCACGTCCGCGATGTGGACGCCAAGGAGATAGTTGCCGTTCTCCAACTGCTTGACGTGAACGGCGTCGTCCAAGTCCTTCGCACTTTCGCTGTCGATGGTCACGATGACTTCGTCGCGAAGATCGCGGCGCTTCTCCATTTCATCCGGATCGATCTCGATAGAAATCGCCTCAGCCGCCTGCAATACCTTTTCCGGGAAGCTTTCCGGCAGGCCGTACTTGCGAATGACAGACAGGATGTCGACGCCTGGTTCGTCCGGATGGCCGAGGACTTCCACAATCTTTCCCACGGGGCCGTGGGTGGCAGATGGGAACGAGGTGAGCTCTACTACAACAATGTATCCGTCGTGGGCGCCTTCGACGGCTTCCTTGGGGATAAATATGTCTTGTTGGAAGCGTTTATCGATTGGTTGAACAAAGGCGTGGTTGGCATAAATGGTGATTTTACCGACGATGCGCTCGTTTGCCCGTTCAACGACACGCACGATGACTCCCTCACGGTGCGGGCCAGCCTTACCCCCGCTCTCGACGACACGTGCCAGAACTTTGTCACCGCTCATGGCACCGTTCATTTCCGTTGCGGGGATGTAGACGTCTGTCTCTCCCGTCTTCTCGGGGATGACGAAGCCGAAGCCGCGGGCCTTCATTTGCAGCTTCCCGCTGACGAGGTTCATCTGCTCTGGGAGACCGTAACGGTTGTTTTTCGTGCGCACGACGAACCCGCTGTCTTCGAGTTCGTTGAGGAGCTTGACGAGATCGCGAAATTCAGCCGCAGACTCCTGTTCAAAAACCTGGCTCAACTCTTGTGCCGTCAACGGTTTATAAATGTCGCTTTCCATGTATTCCAAGATTTTATCCCGCAACATATTGAGGCTCACCTCTAGCTTCTTATCCACTGTCTTCTTATGCCTGCTTCTTTCGACATGTATGTACGTATTTCTCCCTAGTATGGACAGAAATATTGCGTTCTGGTACATCCGTTCATGGTATATTTTTCAATCCCCAAATGGTAGAAGAAAAGGTGCCGCCGATCTTGGCGACACCTTTTCTTTCCTTCCTTGCCTCATCAAAATCCATCACATCTTGTGATAATGGTAGAGTACAGCAATCGCCATTGAAATCAAGAAGAACAGGATGGCGATAACCACCGTAACCTTTCCGAGGAATGAATCCATTCCCTTTGAACGGCGGTTGGAAATTTGGTTTGAACCTCCGGCAATGACGCCAGATAGACCAGCACTGCGACCGGACTGGAGCAAGATGACCAGGACGAGCAGAGCGCACAAGACGACTAACACGATCTTGGCTGCTAAAACCATCCGCTTGTCACCTCCACTCCACGTATATTTCCAATGGTTAGTCTACCATGAATGTCACTTGTGGACAAACGCAGATTTTCCCGCGAACAGAGCTGCACCACCAAGCTCCTCTTCAATGCGGAGCAATTGGTTGTACTTGGCAACGCGATCCGTCCGGCTCGGCGCCCCCGTCTTGATTTGGCCCGCATTGGTTGCGACCGCGATGTCAGCGATGGTGGTATCCTCGGTTTCACCGGAGCGGTGCGAAATGATGGATGTGTAACTTGCCTTCTTCGCGAGCTCGATGGACGCGAACGTCTCGGTCAGCGATCCGATTTGGTTTACCTTAACGAGAATGGAGTTCGCAACATTCTTCTCGATGCCCTGCTGGAGACGTTCGACGTTGGTGACGAACAAATCATCGCCGACGAGTTGCACTTTATCGCCCAGTGCCTTCGTCAACTTCGCCCAACCTTCCCAATCATCTTCGGAGAGGCCGTCTTCGATGGAGATGATGGGATACTGGCCAATCAGTTTTTCGTAGTAGCTGATGAGCTCATCAGTCGTACGGGTTACGCCCTCGCCCTCAAAGTGGTACTTGCCATCCTTATACAGCTCGGTAGAAGCGACATCCAACGCGATGGAAGCATCCTGCCCAGGCTTATAGCCGGCCTTTTCGATGGCTTCCACGATAATTTGGATAGCTTCTTCGTTCGTCTTCAGGTTCGGCGCGAAGCCGCCTTCGTCACCAACGGTCGTCGCGAGACCTTTGCTGCTGAGCACGCTCTTCAAGTTGTGGAAAATTTCTGCGCCCATGCGAAGCGCTTCACGGAATGTTGACGCACCGTGCGGAACGACCATGAATTCTTGGATATCCACTGTGTTGTCCGCGTGCTTGCCGCCATTCAAGATGTTCATCATCGGCGTTGGCAAGGTGCGTGCGTAGAAACCGCCGAGGTAACGGTACAATGGAAGGCCAAGCTCTTGTGCTGCTGCTTTCGCAACCGCGATAGACACAGCAAGAATTGCGTTCGCACCGAGCTTGCCCTTGTTCGGCGTGCCGTCCAGAGCGATGAGGAGTTGGTCGATGGCTACTTGATCGAGTGCTTCTTCACCAATGAGTTCCGGCGTGATGATTTCGTTGACGTTCTTCACTGCTTCGAGAACGCCTTTTCCAAGGTAACGAGACTTGTCACCGTCGCGAAGCTCAACGGCTTCGTGCGCACCCGTGGATGCACCGGACGGAACGATGGCCCGGCCAAAAGCACCGCTCTCGAGTTCTACTTCTACTTCAACTGTCGGATTGCCGCGGGAATCGAGTACCTCGCGCGCTTGTACGTCAAAAATCTCTGACATGATAGTCACTCCTTGAATTTGGTTTTATTTGAAGAGCACCCTTGGGTGCCCGGGAAACCGTCTTGGCACGGGGACGCCGGGCTGCGTCGGCTGCGTCGGCTGCGTCGGCTGCGTCGGCTGCGTCGGCTGCGTCGGCTGCGTCGGCTGCGTCGGCTGCGTCGGCTGCGTCGGGAGCCGGGAGCCGGGAGCCGGGGCGGGACAAAATAAGCGACCCACAGTCCGTTGTCGTGCAAGTCAGGCCAGGCTTGGCGAATTAAGGGACTAGCATTCCCCTGGACACTTAACGTCTGCCTTTTAAGCTTCAATTCCCCCGTAACAAAGGAAATCTAGTCTCTTGTCCCTGGGGATTACCGGGTCGATGCGGCTGATAGGGTACTTCCGTTCCTCTATTCATCGCGCGGAGGCCGGGCCTGCTGCATCCCCGGGTCAACGAGCCGCCGGTACGCCGGCCTCCCGGAACAAAATAAGCGACCCACAGTCCGTTGTCGTGCGAGTCTGGCCAGGCTTGGCGAATTAAGGGACTAGCATTCCCCTAGACACTTAACGTCCGCCTTTTAAGCTTTAATTCCCCCGTAACAAAGGAAATATAGTCTCTTGTCCCCGCGAACTACCGGGTCGATGCGGCTGATAGGGTACTTCCGTTCCCCTATTCGTCGCGCGGACGCCGGCCAAGGGCCTACTGCATCCCCGGGTCCATGCCCCTATCCGGTGCCGACCACCGACCACCGGGCCACCGGCCTGCCGAACCGCAGGCACAGCGCCGCAGCCTAACCGGACCCTACAGCCTAACCGCGTCCCCCATCACACAATCAATGTCTTGCCGGTCATCTCTGCAGGCTGCTTGACGCCGAGCAAGTCGAGCATCGTCGGTGCGAGGTCAGCGAGCACGCCGTCTTTGCGAAGCTCGAGGCCTTCCTTGGTGATGATGAGTGGCACCGGATTGGTCGTGTGCGTCGTGCACACTTCGTGTGTTTCCGGTACGTACATGACGTCGGCGTTGCCGTGATCGGCTGTGACCAGAGCGACACCACCCACTTCGAACAAGGCCGTCAGCACCGTGTCGAGGCAGGTGTCAACCGCCTCGCAGGCTTTGATGGCCGCCTCGAGGACGCCCGTGTGCCCGACCATGTCGGGGTTGGCGAAGTTGAGGATCATGGTGTCGATCTCGCCGGATCGCAACCGTTTTGCCGCATTTTCCGCAACCTCGTACGCGCTCATCTCCGGCTGCAAGTCGTAGGTCGCGACTTTCGGCGAGCTGATGAGGATGCGCTCCTCGCCGGGGAATTCCTGCTCGCGGCCGCCCGAGAAGAAGAACGTGACGTGCGGGAACTTTTCCGTCTCGGCGATACGCAACTGACGAAGCCCTGCGTTCGACACGACTTCACCGTACGTGTTGGTCGGGCTGTCAGGCGGATAGGCGATCTCGCCGCCCACCGAGTCACTGTATTTCGTCATGGAGACGAAATGCACGTGTGGTGGATTGGTGCCCCTGTCAAAGCCCGCGAAGTCATCGTTTGTGAACGCCTGAGACAACTGGATGGCGCGGTCTGGGCGGAAGTTGAAGAAGATGAGCGAATCGCCGTCCTCGATCTTGCCGACCGGATCACCTTTGTCGTCCACGTGAACAATGGGCAAGACGAATTCGTCCGTGACATCCTTGTCGTAGCTCTCGCGAATGGCCGCAACCAGGTCTGTCGCTGCCTCCCCTTCGCCGTGGACCATGAGGTTGTAGGCCTTGCTCACGCGTTCCCAGCGTTTGTCGCGATCCATCGCATAATAGCGACCGATGACGCTTCCGATGATGCCGGTGCCGAGATCGTCCATGAGCGCCTCGACCTGCTCGACGAATCCGGCCCCCGTTTTCGGCGATGTGTCGCGGCCGTCAAGGAACGCGTGGACGACCACCTTTGGTATGTTCAGCCCGGCGGCCATGCGGAGGAGGGCTAGGAGGTGATCGATGTGGCTGTGAACGCCCCCATCTGAAACCAAGCCGCATAGGTGAAGTGTCTTGTGATTGCGGCTTGCTGCGTTCATGGCCCGCTTCAAAACGTCGTTTTGAAATAAGTCACCTTCGCGAATGGCCTTGTTGATTTTGGTCAAATCTTGATAGAGAACGCGTCCTGCACCAATATTCGAGTGACCGACTTCGGAGTTCCCAAACTGTCCCTCGGGCAAGCCGACGGCTTCACCGCTCGCCTGCAGCTGTGTGTGCGGGTAGGTCGCCCACAACTTGTCGAACGTCGGCGTGTTGGCCAGCGCAACTGCGTTGCCCTCGGTATCCTTGTTGAGACCGAATCCATCCAAAATAATGAGTGCCACCGGTCCCGAACCGCTCGGTCGAGACTTGCGTGTGAAGTCACTCATGCCTGTGCACCTCCAACGGCTTTTGCCATATCGGCAAACGATGTGGCGTCCAAACTAGCACCACCAACGAGTGCCCCATCAATATCTGGTTGCGAAAGGAACGAAGCAATGTTGTTCGGCTTCACGCTTCCGCCATACAGGATGCGTACTTTTTCGGCCGCACTTGCATCGTATTTCTCAGAAATCAATTTGCGGATTTCGCTTGCTACGGATTGTGCGTCTTCCGGTGTCGCTGTTTTGCCAGACCCGATAGCCCAAACAGGCTCATACGCGACGACAGATTCTGCCACTTGTGACGCGCTAAGAGATGCTAGACCCGCGATGACTTGGCCCGCCACAACAGCGTTCGTCTGCCCACTTTCCTTTTCCGTCAGGTTCTCACCGACGCACAAAACAGCCCGCATTCCATGGTCAACAATGGCGCGAACCTTGCGTCCAATGAGGTCATCTGTCTCGCCAAACAGCGTGCGGCGCTCAGAATGTCCAGCTAGGACATATTGTGTCCCGAATTCGACAAGCATAGGCGGCGCGATCTCGCCCGTGAATGCCCCTTCTTTCTCCGGATACACGTTCTGCGCACCGATTTTCACCTGCGACGGCAACATGACGCGCAGCACATGCAGTGTCGTGAACGGTGCACACACAGCATATTCGACGCTGGCTCCTAGAGCGGCGGACTGTTTTGCTAGCGATTCGGCAAATGACCTGGATTCCCCAACCGTCTTATACATCTTCCAGTTACCCATCAAAAGCGGTGTTCTTGCCATCGTAACCCCACCTCGTCTGTAGTTAGATAAGGCCTACTTGTCTTCGAGTGCTGCGACACCTGGCAATGTTTTGCCTTCTAGGAACTCAAGCGAAGCACCGCCACCCGTTGACACGTGCGACATTTTGTCCGCGACACCAGCTTGCTCCACTGCCGCGACGGAATCTCCACCCCCGACAATGGTCGTTGCGTTCACCTTGGCCATGGCGTCGGCAATGGCAAACGTGCCTTTCGCGAACGCTGGCATTTCAAACACGCCCATCGGTCCGTTCCAGAGAACGGTCTTCGCACCGAGAATCTCGGACTCAAAGGTTTGAATTGTCGCTGGTCCGATGTCCAGGGCCATTTCATCCGCTTCTAACTCGCTTGCCTTGCGAACCGCGTGTTCAGCATCGGCTGCAAAGGCCTTGGCTGCGACAACGTCCGTTGGCAGCAAGAGTCTGCTGTTGTGCTGTTTCGCAAGTTGCAAAAGCTTCTCCGCTGTTTCCTTGGCGTCTGCCTCGACGAGCGATTTTGCCATGTCGTAGCCCTGAACGGCCAGAAACGTATTCGCCATGCCGCCGCCGATGAGCAACGCATCGACTTTGGGGAGAAGGTTTTCGATTACGGAAATCTTATCAGATACTTTTGCGCCACCGATGATAGCCACAAACGGACGTGCTGGGTTCGCCAGTGCCTCACCCATGACGCCAACTTCCTTTTGCATGAGAAATCCAGCAACACTGGGCAAGTATTCTGCTACACCCGCAGTCGACGCGTGTGCACGGTGGGCCGTACCAAATGCATCGCCCACAAAGACGTCGCCGAGTTCGGCGAAAGCTTTGGCGAGATCGGGATTGTTTTTCTCCTCACCAGCATAAAAACGAACATTCTCAAGGAGGAGAACGTTTCCGTCCGTCAGATCTGCAACAGCGGCTTTCACCGCGTCACCGATGCAGTCGTCAACAAAAAACACGTGCGTGTCCTTGAGCAAACCTTGTAAATGCTCCGCCACGGGGCGCAATGAGTATTTTTCATTCCGCTCGCCTTTTGGCCGTCCAAGGTGGCTCATCAACACGACACGCGCACCGTGATCCGTTAAATATGTAATAGTCGGTAATGCTGCGCGTATACGAGTGTCGTCTGTTATCTCTCCCGCATCGTTCATGGGAACATTGAAGTCCACTCGCACGAGCGCCCGTTTTCCACGCCATGCGACGTCTTCGATCGTCTTTTTAGCCACTCCTAGTGCCTCCAATCTACTTAAGAGCCATAAACTTAGAGCGGTTGTCCGACTGCAAAACAGTACGAACGTGATCCACCGTTTATTGTACCAGAGTGACACAAGCCGAAAAAACCCATACATGAATACAAACTTTTTTGTCTAGAGACAGGTCGCTGTTGAATAGATATGACAAAAGCAAAGACTTTACGGAGGTGGCGTCCCTTGCAAATCGGAATTATAGGAACGGGCCATATGGGGGGCATGTTGGCGCGTGCCTTTGCCCAAACGGCGACGGACGATATATACATCTATAATCGATCACGCCCGAAAGCAGACGCCGTCGCCGCCAGTTTCCCCAATATTATCGTCTGCGATGACTGGCGCTCCCTCATTGCTCGCGCGAATACAGCGTTCCTGTGCACCAAAGCCGCTGATGGCATCAATTTAGCGACACAAATGGCACCGTATCTCAATTCTGAACACATGCTGGTGACCACCATCAGTACCATTGATTTAGACAGATGGCGTGATCTGACTCCAGCGACGCCAGTCAAACTGATTCCAAGTCTCACTCAAACCGCCAATAAGGGCGTGATGTTACTCTCCTACCCACGTCACATGCCGGTGGAACTTCAACAGCAACTGGAATCCCGACTATCACAGATCGGTAAACCATTTACTATTGACGAGGGGCAAGTTCGGGTCTGCTCTGATCTGGCCAGTTGTGGACCGGCATTCCTCGCCACCATCTGCCGAGCCTGGTCACAGGCGGCAGCGCAAACAGCCAGCGTTGATAGAGCCACGGCTGAGCAGCTTATCAGAGAAATGCTGATCGGTTTGGCCGCACTGTTAGAGTCAGGTATGCAGTTCGAGGACGTGATCGAACAAATCTCTATCCCAGGCGGCGTAACTGAATGCGGAATTCGGAGCATGGAAGACTTGCCCCAGAACCTATTCGCCCGTGTTCACGCTGAGACTGCACGGCATGCGACGCGCGGACACCGTCCTCCAATTGGTGATAGTGTTGTATCTCCACGTCAGTAACGTGATCGGGAAAAGGCGAATCATGACAACCTTTGTCGAACCATGGGAAGTTTCGGAAAATTGGCTTGTCTGAAATTCTGTGTAACCCCATAATAATGTAAAACGGTCTATCATGGTTCGGGTTTCGCCAAATCGTTTGGCCAAAAGGGTTCGTCCCTTGACTAGAGAATAGTTGAGTTAATATTTTACAGCAGAGAACCTAGTCTCAATCAGATCGAAGCCGTTTACGGTGAGTCCCTTTTGGCTTGTGGTGTTCCGACAACCGATTAAAGGTGGCTTTCAAATCTTGAGTATTGCTACCCAGGCATCCAATACGACCCTGTCGACAAGCCAACACAGTCTACTTTTTCCTCAACATGTCGATGACCGTCGTTGCCCGTCAAATATCAAGCAACCTGTGCGAAACTTGAAGGAACGTCTCGATGACTGTTCGGAAATCTGCGGCATCGCACGGAACTTTTTCTCCGACTTCCCTGGGACAAGTCCATTCGCTGCCCTGATTCTGGATACGGATAACGTGATCCTAGAGACGCTTACCCCTCACGGGGGTCTCAGCGGTTCCATCGGTTCCCAAATCCGGCCAGGTTTTATTTTCGAGCCAGCGTACGACCTTGCAGTGGTCCCGTTCTTAGACCAAGCTGACGTCCCAGTTGAAGTCGGCGTTCACGGCTTAAGCAAGGATTGGCACGCTGCGATGATCGGCATGAAGCACCCGACCATTCCGAGTCGCGACGCAAAAATTGTTCTTGTCGCCAAAGAACCCGTATCGGCCTCAACTGTGGTCCAGGTGACGGCGACAAGTGCACACGCGATTGTCCAGCTGTGGCTGACGTCAAATCGCCAGCAAGAGGCACACCGCGAAGCAGAGCATATCAAAGCACTCCGGAAGCTCGAGGAGAAGTTGCAGGAGTTCGAGAAGACTTCTTCCCTCGCATCCTTAAGTGCCGGTATTGCCCACGAAATTCGCAATCCACTCACAACGGCTCGCGGCTTTCTGCAATTGTTTGAGCAGCGTTGTGAGCCGGCGGATCGAGATTTCGTCGAGTTGACTATCCGCGAGCTGGATCGCATCCAACTGTTATTGGAAGACTTCATGGGGATGTCTCGCCCTGATAACGAGTCCCTAACTCAGGTTGATGTGCGAGACTTAACCTCTTCCGTCTACCAATTTCTGCGACCAGAAGCAAGCCTTTGCGGTGTGGAACTGGCCTACGATGTTCCAGCCGATCCCGTTCACGCCGTCCTACAGTCCAGTCGGATCAAACAGGTCCTCATGAACTTGATGCAAAATGCCGTTCACGCATGCGATAAATTCGGCCGTGTCATCCTTCGTCTCGAAGATTACGAGGATCACATTGTCATCACGATTTCTGACAACGGATGCGGAATCGCCGATCTGCATCAGCTATTCCACCCCTTCCACACCACGAAAAAGGCCGGCACAGGGCTCGGCATGTTCGTCAGCAAGCATATCATCGAAGAACACCGAGGTCACATCCAAGTGGACTCCGTGCTGAACGAAGGCACAACGGTCTCCGTTTATTTGCCTCGGTTGAGCGGGTGATTTGGGCGGTTGCGGCGCGCTTGATGCGCGCGGCTAAGCGGCTTGGGGCCGGGACGTACGGGATAGCCGGTGTGAGTGCGCGTGGTGCCGATGGTGGGCCTCACGAGGCCCATGGGGCGCTGTGGGGCGGACTTCGGGTGCCGCTTGAGGCCCGGCACGGCACCCAAGGGACTTTGCGGCACCGAGTGGCTTTACGGCACGGCACCGGAGCCGTCTAGCAGGTCGGGACGATCACTGGCCCACGTGGCACAGGAACAGCGCGTCGGATCGACGGATCGCAGAATGAGTAGGCGCAACATGGCGGGGATTTCGCCTTGTCGAGCCGTTTTCAAGTTCATCAGCTGGCGTGAAGAACACTTATAGCTGCGATAACGCCCCGCCATTCCCTTGTCACCTCAGCTCCTTTTCGCACTCGTCAACAACGGACTAAAATTCCTCAGTTCGTCCTCAATTACCCTTCAGAGCCGCGAATATGGCCAGATAGCGGGCCCACATGCCGTTGTCACCGTCATTTCTATGGGAATGGGCTGAATAAAGCCCTGGCAATCCCTTAATTCCACCCACGTTGAATGACGACTCGAACTTATACGTCCGCGTATCACCGTGTCATCGATCTCGTCATCATCTACCGCCAACTAACTCTCCACCTCCCGACACCCAAGCAGCGCCTATGCGTTCGCAGTCCCCCCGGTCCGGCGCATACCCACGCCCAAAAACAAACAAGCCACCCTCAAGGCACAAGGGTGGCCCACTATATCCAATATACCGGCAGCCCCGCAAGCCCCGCAAGCCCCGCAAGCCCCGCAAGCCCCGCAAGCCCCGCAAGCCCCGCAAGCCCCGCTGCCCGGCCAAAAACTAGCCCCGCCTCAGCTCAACAAACCATCCAGCTCATCTACCATCGAGTCGAACTGTTCTAGCGCCGAACGAACCGGCTGCGGTGATTCCATGTCTACACCTGCGCGACGGAGCAAGTTGATGGAGTAATCGGAGCTGCCGGAGGAGAGAAAGCCCAGGTAGTCTTTCACGGCCGGATCGCCTTCCGTCAAGATTCTGCGTGATAGCGCGAGGGCTGCAGAGATGCCGGTCGCGTACTTGTACACGTAAAACGGTGTGTAGAAGTGTGGAATGCGCATCCACTCCCGCGCGATCTCGTCGTTCACATGACACCCAGCAGCAAAAAACTGTTTGCAGAGGTCATAGTAGGTTTCATCCAGCCATTCCGGAGTGAGCGCCCCGCCTTCTTCGACGTGGGCATGCGCCATCTTCTCGAACTCTGCGAACATCGTTTGGCGGTAGAGCGTGCCGCGAATGGTTTCCAGTTGGTGGTTCAGGAGGTAGGCACGCTTCGCTTTGTCGTCCGTCCGCTTAAGCAGATAGTCAAGGAGCAAAGCTTCGTTGCACGTGGACGCCACTTCGGCGACGAAGATGGTGTACCCGGAATACACATACGGTTGCGTCTTCTTGGAGAAGTAGCTGTGCATTGAGTGGCCCAATTCATGTGCCAAAGTGAATACGTTGTCGAGGGAGTCGTGATAATTGAGAAGCATGTACGGATGCGTTCCGTATGTTCCCCACGAATATGCACCACTGCGCTTGCCTTTGTTCTCATACACGTCTACCCAGCCACTGTTGAGGCCTTTTTCGGCAATGCTACGGTAATCGTCGCCGAGTACTTTGATGGCGGATAAGACTGTTTCCTTCGCCTCGTCGTAAGGCACCTTCCAGTCGATGTCTTGGACCATGGGGGTGTAGAGATCGTACATTTGGAGATCGGGTAGGCCTAAGACGCGCGAGCGAAGGCGCAGGTACTTGTGAAGTGAAGGCAGAAAATCGTGAACCGCTTCGATGAGGTTGTCGTAGACCGAGACCGGGATGTTGTCCGACTCCAGGGACGCCTGTCTGGCGGATTCGAAGTTGCGTACACGCGCGCTGACGACACCGCGTTTGACGTTTGCGCCGTACATGGCGGCAACCGTGTTCCGGTGCTTTTCGTACGTTTGATAGACGGCTTCAAACGCGTTTTTGCGAACAGTCCGATCCTTGCTCTCAAGCAGTTGCGAGAACAACCCGTGGGTGATTTCGACCTCGTCGCCGTCTTCATCTTTGATGGTCGGGAAAACCATGTCCGCGTTGTTGTACATCTGATAGATTTCACTCGGCGCGTTGAGTATTTCACCGAAAGACGCGAGCAGTTGTTCCTCGTTCTCCGACAAAACGTGCTCTTTTTGTCGCGTAATTTCCTGCAGTGAAAACTCGTACAATTGCAGATCCTTGTTTTCCTTTACCATCGCTTCAAGCTTGTCATCGTCGATGGTCAGGATTTCCGGAACCAGGAAGGCCGTCACGGATTCCGTCTTGACGAGCAGGCCAAATGCCTTATCCTGCAACGCCTGTGCACGGCTGTTGCTCGTGTCCTCGTCCAATTTCATCTTGGCGAAGACGTATAACTTGCCGGACACTTTGCCGACCTCGTCATGCAACTTCAAAGCGTTCAGCAAGCTCTCGCTGGACTCACCGATTTTGCCCTGCAATCCAGCAAACTGCTGCAGGAGTTCCTCAAGTTTATCCGCGTCTTTCTGCCAGTCTGACTCGGATGGGTAAATTGCTTCGAGATCCCACTTGTACTTATCGTCGATCTCGTCACGCGTACGCAATCTCTTCCCATCGTTCGTCTCTGCCTTCCACAATGTCGGGATGGAAGGCATGCCCATGCCTAGCTGCGTGATCAACTGTCTCGCCATATGATCTCCTCCTCTGAATATCCTCGCTTATCCCTTCTGCGAAGCCTTGTCCTTCGACTCTGCGTAGGCCATCTGATCGGGTGTAAAGGCCCCCGGCAACAATTCACCCACGGTTGTTCGCTTGATGTCCCCTCGCAAGTTCGCCAGTATGACAGGCGTTTGGGGAGCACAAAACTCAGTCAAAACCTGCCGACACGCCCCACACGGCGACACCGGAACGGGCGCATCCGCGACGACGGCAATTTCGTCCACACGCACGCCTTCTTGCCCCCGTTGCGTGAGCAGTGTGAACATTGCGCTTCGCTCTGCACAGTTGGTCAATCCGTAAGATGCATTTTCAATGTTGGCGCCAGTAATAATGCTGCCGTCACCCGTTTTCAGCGCGGCCCCGACGGCAAAGCCGGAATACGGCACGTACGCCTGTCCCCGTGCGGATTTGGCCGCTTCAATGAGATCGCTGTCCGTGTTATCCTCGCTGCCACGCACGTGGCCGAGAATCAACTTGGGCCGCTCAACGACGCTCGGTTCAATAGAGATGGCCTCGTCCAGTTCCCGTAAGCACGCCTCGGCAGCTTCCTCGGTCGCGGCATGCACTTCGGCGAGCGTGTCGCCCTCCGTGACGTGATCGCCCACCTTGATGGTCAGGACGATGCCGACGGCCGGATTTATAACGTCATTCTTCGTCGCACGCCCCGCCCCGAGGCGCATGGCCGCCTCGCCGAAGCGGAGAGCTGGAAGGGGACCGATGTAACCGTCAGCGGATGCCTTGAGGGACCGGGTGACAGGTGCCTTGGGCAACTTGTCGGGATGGTCCACAACGGTGGGGTCACCGCCCTGAACCGCGACAAACTCGCGAAATTTGCTGAGGGCCGAGCCGTCTTCGAGTGCACGCACCAATTTCGATCTCGCCTCTCCCGCATCGCGAGCCGCTCCCGCGAGCACGGCCATTTCCGTGCCGAGTGCCAAGCAGACTTCGGTGAGATCGTCGGGACCTTTGTTCTGAAGGGTCATGATAGCTTCGTTCACTTCCAGCGCATTGCCAATGGCGTGTCCAAGCGGTTCTTCCATACTGGACAAGACGGCCACTGTATTGCGGCCCGCATGGTTTCCAATATCAACCATCGTCCGGGCGAGTCGCTTTGCATCCGCGAATGTCTTCATGAACGCACCGTCGCCCACTTTCACGTCGAGCACGATGGCATTCGCGCCACTTGCAAGTTTCTTGCTCATGATAGAGCTCGCGATGAGCGGAATGGACTCGACCGTGGCCGTGACGTCGCGAAGGGCGTAGATCCGCTTGTCAGCTGGTGCCAAGTCGCCGGTTTGGCCTGCAACAGCAAGACCGATGTCCTTCACTTGGTTCACGAACTGATCCGTTGTCAGTTCCGTTTTGAACCCGGGAATGGATTCCAATTTATCGATGGTGCCACCCGTATGACCCAATCCACGACCAGACATTTTGGCAACAGGCACACCGATGGCAGCCAACATTGGCCCCAGAACCAGTGTCGTTTTGTCACCGACGCCGCCCGTGCTGTGTTTGTCGACTTTGATGCCGGGGATGGCGGAGAGATCGAGCTGGTCGCCAGAAGAGGCCATGAGCGCTGTAAAGTTCGCCATCTCCTCCGTATTCATGCCGCGCCAGACGACGGCCATTAAAAACGCGCTCATCTGGTAGTCTGGAATGTCTCCCGCGAGATACCCGTCCATGAGCGCTTTCATTTCTGCATTTGACAGCGCAAGTCCGCGCCGCTTTTTATCTATGATGTCAACGGCTCGCATAGTGCGCCTCCTCATTCTATGTAATGTGTTATGATCCAGCAGGTACACCTAGGACCCAGACCGAAATTCCAACCATTTCTTCTGGCACCGTTTATCCAAGATGGTATCATATTGTTTCCAAAAACACGAAGTCCACTCAGCAGGCGTGGCACATGTTATATTTAGACGAATTGATCAGCGACTATCGGTTACTTTACCCACCGGAGTCGCAAACGGAGTGTCTTCATTGAACCAACGGAGAATCACCATTTACAGCTTCATATACCGCGGTCTGTCGGCCGGTCTCACGTTTGTCAACAGCGCGATCGCAGCACGATACCTCCCTGTTGCCCTGCGCGGTGAATATCAAACGAGCGTCACCTACTCGTCAAGTGGACAATCTTTTAGCGGTGGATATTCGAACTACTTTTCATGGTCTCTACCGCGTCGCCCTGAGGACACGATTCGCATCGTGCAGATGGGCAATTTCGTGATGTTCCTCCTGAGTATTTTCGTATGGCTCATTGCGGGCTGCGTTGCTTGGTTCGGGCATCCGTCGCAGATCGTACTCTATGCACTGTTAACTACGCCTCTATCGTTTCTATTTGGGTACGGATCGCGGCTGTTGAACTCGCTCGGCGAAATATCCTGGCTAAACCGGGCCAACATCGCCCAGGCTGTCTCTTTCTTAGTCATCTACTCGGCGTTCGCCATTTCTCACTTGCATGCTTCGGGCAGCACCAAACTCGGCTGGACGTTCAAGATTTGGCTGTTGTCATGGGCTATCTCCGTAGGCATGACCCTGTTTGTCGCCTATCGCAAGCTCGGCGCGCGCGACGCGATCAAATGGAAATGGTCAAACGAAGAGTGGCGCGGACTCCGATCATTTGGCACCTGGTCATCCCTCGCCCTCCTGTCCGGCTATGTAAACTACCGTACGGACTTCTGGATGGTCTCTATCATGACGATGCTCATGACGCACGACAGGATGTACAGCGATTCCATCGTCTCAATTTACGGCATTGCCGTCACTGCGGCAGAAATTCTCAATACACTCACGCAGTCCATTTCGACGATGGTCTTTCACCGCGTGACCGCTGCGAACTCCAACGATGCCGGCGCAATCACGGAAGTCGCAACACGACAAACACTCGTGACATCAACAGGACTGGCCATTGCCCTAGCAGCCGTCGTGCCCGCCCTCATGGTCATTTACAGCTGGAAGAAATACGGCGGTGCCATCGGGCCATTTTACATCCTGTTGCCCGGCCTCATCCTCAAGGCCTCTGCAAACGTGATCAGCCAATACTTCACGAACTCCAAGGGGAAGCCGCGCACACTCCTGTTTGTGAACATGATGGTCATCGCGTTCAACGCTATCCTCTGCTTCTTCCTCATTCCACTGCTCGGGATGTACGGAGCGTCCATCGCATCAAGTGTCGCGTATCTATTCGAAATGTCCGTTTACGTTTACTGGTACAATCGCGTGTCTGAACGCAAAGGACGCGACTTGTGGGTGATTCGTCGATCCGACTTGCAACCTTACATGGACGTCTTGCGCGGCGTTCGCCGTCGCGTCGCGGGCCGGCAGGGGTAGCGGCGCTTGGGGCTCCGGTGAGGGCGTGGTGGGGCTGGGGCTCCTCGAGCGGCTTCGACTACCCAAGTTCTCCCAGCCTCGAGACCCCTCCCTCGCCTTGGACCAAAGCAGTTGAACATAATAGAATCCTGCCGTTCCCTTGCGAGCCAATTTTTCTCCTCGGAAGTGCAAACAGGGGAACGAGATTCCCGCATTAAACACCCCTCGGCCGTCGGACGCTACACTTATGAACGCGCTCGCGATAAGTCCCTGCGATTCCCTTACGTCCCATTATCCTTGGCGTACTCACGGAATAAATGACCGGGATTCCGTAATTGGCACTGACCATGTCTTCACATTCCCGAAATCGGGGAGATAACGGTACCACGTACCGCTGTCGACTCGTCAGTGATTCGATCTAGCCCGTAAGACCCTGGCGTTCCCTAATCTGAGCACCAAGAGAGATGACTCAACTCTAGTTTCCCAATATATGTCCAACTTGTGCCGTCAGTACAATCATACCGCCGCTAAAACTCATGGCAGTTAACCAAGCCCCTGCGAATACAAATGAACCAAGGGGGCGGTAATGTGGCAAAGATTGGTTTCCTCATTGGATTGATAGTCATGGCTATCGTCCTTGTGACTTCATTGTTCACTGGAAACTGGCGTCTGGCGTTAAAGATTTGTTGTGTGTTTGGGGTTTCGTCTTGGTTTGTCTCGGCGATTTTATCGGGCTCGATGAACAGTGGTGATCGGATGCGAGCAAATTTAGCAAGCGAAAACATAGAGGACAGGCAAAGAAGAATACGTCGGGCTTCCACCTTATTTCTCATGGGTCTGCCCACACTGGTGCTTGCCGTCGTGGTATACTTTGCAACACTGACGTAACAGTCCATGTGCCCCAACGCAGGCGCGCGATCATACCAACCGACCGGCGCAAAAAACAGGGTGTCGATCCGCCAACGCGATCGACACCCTGTTATCATATCAAGTTACTTATGCAAACACGGGTTCCTTCAGGTCTTCGAGCTTGACGAGCGAATCGTCAGCCACTTCCTTGTGAAGGCTGTTGCCGTGTGCGTCCATGGTGACGATAGCCGGGAAGCCTTCCACTTGCAGGTGCCACATGGCTTCCGGTACGCCGAACTCGTCGAGGAAGTCGACACCATTGACATTCTTGACGGAGCGGGCGTAGAACTGTGCGGCACCGCCGATTGCGTTGAGATAGACCGCACCGGACTTCTTCAAGCCGTCTGACGTCTTCTGACCCATACCGCCTTTACCGATTACGGCGCGGATGCCGAATTTCTCGATAATGTCCGCTTGGTATGGCTCTTCACGCGAACTGGTCGTTGGACCGGCTGCTTTGACGTGCCATGTGCCGTCGTCATCCTGGAGCATGACGGGACCGCAGTGGTAGATGATGCCGCCGTTCAGATCGATCGGTGCGTCGTGCTTCATGAGGTACTTGTGAATTTCGTCGCGGCCCGTGTGCATCTCGCCCTTGATGAGAACGACGTCCCCAACTTTGAGGGAGCGAATTTGCTCTTCACTGATGGGCGCTTGGAGGACGATAGCGTCATCCGAGGCGAACGCGTCTTGCGGACGATCCATTTTTTCTTCGGAGTCACGATAGAGCCACTGTTTGATTTCACCAGTCTTCGGGTCCAAAATGACGCCCAAGCGGCGATATGCCCAGCAGTTGTAGGCAACCGACACGTAGAAACTCGCGGGGATGCGGTTGCGAACGCCGATTTTGCAACCGAGCAAGGTCACCTTACCGCCGAAGCCCATCGTACCGATATCCAGCTTGTTGGCTGTCTTGAGAATGTAGTCCTCAAGCTCTGCGAGCGTTTCGTTCTCGTTGACGTCGTCGACGGATCGGAACAGTTGTTCCTTCGCCAGTTCATATCCCGTTGTCCGATCACCACCGATACCAACACCGATGAACCCAGCGCTACAGCCCTGGCCCTGCGCTTGATAAACAGCGTGCAGGATGCACTTTCGAATGCCTTCCAAGTCGCGTCCAGCCCGACCGAGTCCTGGCAATTCCGTCGGCAGGGCGTACTGGATATTCTTGTTCTCGCAGCCGCCGCCTTTGAGGATGAGTTTCACTTCAACCTCGTCTTTCTCCCATTGATGAAAGTGCACAACGGGTGTGCCTTCTCCCAAGTTGTCGCCTGTGTTTTTGCCTGTCAGCGGATCGACCGAATTTGGCCTCAGTTTGCCGAGCTTCGTCGCCTCAGCAATAGCCGCTTGAATCTCCCGCTCGAATTGAATTTGGTTGAATCCCACTGGGCAATGGACAATAAATGTCGGCATACCCGTATCTTGACAAATCGGCTGGACATCTTCTTCCGCCGACACGATGTTATCGACAATGGTGTTCAATGCGAGTGCAGCACGCGTCCCAAATTCCTCCTGGAGCTGTGCTTTCTTGATGGCGCGCCGTACGTCCGGCGGCAAATTGGTTGACGTCTCCGTGATCAATTGCAGCAAACTATCTTTCGTTGCCACATGAACTCCCCCTCTCGCAATCACGATTGCGAACAGAATGACCAAGAAATAGTATAACACGATCCGGCGCTGTAACCGAATTCGAGCATCTGCCACGTCACCGCTTTCATGTGGACAATCGCTTTCCGATCACGCCGCTCTACATAATAAAATGGGACCCCTCGACAAAACGAGGAGCCCCAATTATTCTATCACGTTTATTTGCCACGTAAGGGCATGTCGCGTCGTACCAAATCCGCCCAAGTCTCTCGTTGAACAACCAATTCTGCCTTGCCATTGCGAGCAAAGACGACCGCCGGCTTGGGAATCCGATTGTAGTGACTGGCCATGCTGTAATTGTAAGCACCCGTTGCAAACACTGCGAGAATGTCTCCAGCTTGCGGGTTAGGCAACGGCGCGTCCCAAATGATCATGTCGCCACTTTCGCAACACTTTCCCGCGACGGACCATGCATCCTCGGGTGTCGCATCGGCTCGGTTGGCGTACACCGCATGATACTTGGCGCCGTAAAGAGCCAATCGAGGATTATCCGTCATCCCACCGTCGATGGCAAGGTAATTGCGAATCCCCGGAACTCGTTTCTGGCTGCCCACTTGGTACAACGTTACACCCGCAGGCCCTGCGATACTCCGGCCCGGTTCGATCCATAAAGTCGGCAGCGGTATTTCCTTTCGACCAAAAACCTCTTTCGCCGTTGCGACAATGGCCGAGATGGTCTCTGAAACAGGCGGCGCATCTTCATCCGTGTACTGAATGCCGAATCCACCGCCCACGTTGAGCACGCGGAACGGCAGCTTTAGCTCAATAGCGCCGAAGTGGTACAGATCAGCAAGCCGCTCGACTGCCACGACGAAACCTTCCGCATCGAAAATCTGCGATCCGATGTGGGAGTGCAGTCCCACACACCGCAGATTCTCTGCACGCGACAATTGTCGCAGTGCTTCACCCGCCTGACCGCTCGACAAATCGAACCCGAACTTACTATCTTGGCCACCAGTGGCGATAAACTCGTGTGTATGCGCCTCTACGCCCGGTGCCACGCGGATGAGAACGTCAACGTTCCGCCCGCGCGCAGCAGCGATATCTTGAAGCAGCGATAATTCGTAGAAGTTATCGATGATGATGGCACCGATATTTTCCCTTACAGCGTACTCCAGTTCATCTGGTGTTTTATTGTTTCCGTGCATGTGGATGGCATGTGCAGGAACACCACTCGCTAGGGCGGTGTACAATTCGCCCCCCGACACAACATCGATGCCGCAACCTTCCTCATACACCAACTGACACATGGCCATCGTGCAGAAGGCTTTGCTGGCGTATGAAATTTGGTATTCAACTCGTTCGCGTTGAAAGACCTCGTGAAAAGCCCGAATGGTACGGCGAAGTCGTTCTTCATCGTAAACAATGAGCGGTGTGCCGTACGACTTGGTAAGTTCAACGGCATCACAGCCACCAACTCGCAAATGGTGGTTGGTATCGATGTCAGCCTGTAGAGATGAATGATCAGACTCCCTTACAGCGACAACCTCCTGTTCTGGCATAACACTCCACTCCCACCCAACACGGTATATCTCTCTTCTTTAATGCTCTACTATAACACAGAATGTCGGTACTGCATATGGGCAAAAACAAAGACAGTGACCAAAGCGAGGCCACTGTCTTTGTGTGTCATTGCGTTTGTCCAGTGGGAAACTGATTCTTGTAACTCTGGAACTGAGTCGCTGTCTGCGTGACCTGTTGCGGATTGGCTGACTCCACTTTGTACCAGCCCTTTTGATACATCAAGTCAAAGACGTCTCGAACATTTTGTTGCGTTTGCATGAGGACCTGCATCATATCTTGAAACAGCCCTTGATGACTTGCCTCCCGTACTGCCACGTTGAAACCGTCCGACAGGTATTTTTCGGTTGACAGCACATCATTCATGTAATCCCTATCATTCATTTGAGGTGTTTGATTGTTTTGTGACTGTCCTTGATTTTGCATGTTTCGTTCCTCCTTTCGTAGTTACTGCATGGTCTGCTGTGAGGCTGTTTGACCACCCTGCTGACTCTGTGTTTGGCAGTGCTTAAGCAATAGATCGTACTGTTGTTGGTGTGTTTGGCATACTCGTTGGATGGCTTGTTTTACCTGTTGGTCCGTGCACTCGTTTGCGTAGTGGTTAAACTTTTTCACGGCGTTGAGCAGCCAAGACATCCCATCCTTCAAATACGAGAGATCTTTGTTCGTCAAAGTGTTCGGTGGCGTCTGCGTGGCCTGTTGGTTCTGCATCGATTGTTGATTTTGCATGCCTTGTTGGTTCTGCATGCTTTGTCCTTGTTGCTGCTGCTGCATGGCACAGTCCTCCTTCACATAATCAACCCGGAGGTTAGTATGATCGAATCCAAACGTTATCATGCTTGGCTCACTATCAGAGCCGTTGGAATAAAGGGTTTGAATTTGTCCAAACCTAGTGCAAGTACCAGATTCCTCAAGGGAGGGTATGTTCATGAGATGGAACACGATCGACTGGGTTGCATGGGTCCTTGCTATCGTTGGCGCCTTAAACTGGGGGGTTATCGGGTTTTTCGGCTTCAATGTCATCGATGCCGTGTTCGGAACAGGTACAGGTCTGAGCCGTACCATCTATGCTTTAGTTGGTCTCGGAGGCCTGTGGCAACTGATTTCGGTGTTGTCCCGATCCGGCACCCGCCACTAACCCGTCTGGAATGTCTTTTTGGACGTCGTCCGCGGACAACTGCTGCATAACGGATTGTTAAACAACTCGCCCACCAGATCGGGTGGCTTATGGCATTGCGGATAGTGATAGGAGACTACTCCGACGGTAGATTACGATGGCCGGGTGGCTTCCGGGGGTACTTGCCCGGCCGGAGTGCGGAGTGCCGACCGGTCCGTCGTCGCGCCCGGCCCACACCCGGCGCAGTCACGCCCGGCTCATAAGTGACTGTTGTTCCCTTCTGGCCTCGAGAGCACTCAGTGCGTCGCATCAACGGAGCCAGGGTCTCTTATGGCACGAATTTCCTGCAGAATCGGGCGAAGATTGTCTACATAGCGGAATTCAAGTCTCTTGTTAGCAGACTCGCCGGTCGGTTCGGGCCATTAACGTACTTTTCATCCGCTAATCCGGACACGCGCTCCCACCGGCGGTCGGGCACCCTGTGGCGTTACGCAGTGCGACGGCCCCCTAACTGCGGATCGCTGTGGCCCCGTGGCCAACCGGGGTCTCGCTTGCCCGGCAGCAGCGCAGCCGGTCCGCCGGTCCGGGTCAGCAATCCGGGCCACGCCCGGCTCATAAGTGACTGTTGTTCCCTTCTGGCCTCGAGAGCACTCAGTGCGTCGCATCAACGGAGCCAGGGTCTCTTATCACGCAAATTCCCCTAGTTCCGGGCGGAGATTGTCCACATAGCGGAATTCAAGTCTCTTGTTGGACGACTCGCCCGTCGGTTCGGGCCATTAACGTACTTTTCATCCGCTAATCCGGACACGCGCTCCCACCGGCAGTCGGCTACGCTGTGACGTCACGCAAGTGCGACAACTCCCTGCCATCCCTGCCGCCCGACTACGACATCGGGATACCAGGTGAGTCATTGAGCCTGATGTGCTTGTACCAGGTCAGGAACGCTTTCTCCAGTGCTGATCGAATCAATACATCGTCAAACTTCCCGTGATACACAACGGATTCATCGACCCAATTTCCCCACAGTCCATGCTGGTTACCCGCCTCCTGCCAATCACCGTCCGTGACGTTCAGCTGTACCGTGTCACCCGTGAACTGTGTTTTCACAATGAAGCGAGGCGTGTTGAAATGAGAGTTAAGAAACCCCGCTGTCATGCCGGGCGTGGATCCGCCTGTAACTTTCACTTCCAAGTCAGAATCCGCTCGCTTTGCCTGGTTCGCCAACTCATTAAACACGTGTTGAAGGTCCAATAAAATGTCGGACGACGTGCTGGTAGAAGTTTGTACTGATGCCTGAGAATCGAGTTGTGATAAAGACGCCGTCGCCTTGATTTCGGCGATTTCCTGTTCGAAACGCTCCATACAAATCCCTCCATCCCATTGCCCATATCTCCAGATTGTCCAGAGATGTCTTGCAAAATGCGTCCTATTAGCGTGTACAAATTAGGTCAGTGAAGGTGGTTTGCGGGTTCCAATTTTTGTTGACTAATCAAAAGTCCCTTCGACACACTGTCGATATAGTCAATGTGAGAGGTGAGAGATATGGCGGTTCAGCCAATGCAGCAGATCGAATCAAGATTGAACCGAATGTTTGGCCGCGAAGCCTGGCATAAAACACACTCGAGTGGATGGATCGGCGACGCCATCTATGGTGTGAACGACGGCCTCGGAGCCATTTTCGGCATCATTGCGGGTGTTGCCGGTTACACTGCAAACAGCCACATCATGCTTATAAGCGGGTTGTTCGGAGCGCTTGCCAGCACCCTCTCCATGGGCGCAGGTGCTTGGCTTGCGAAGAAGTCGGAACAGGAACTCAGGCATCAAGAGCTTGCCCACGAACTGAGAGAAATCAAAGAAAACCCAGCGCACGAACGGGAAGAGCTCTCGCTCATGTACCAACTGAAAGGCTTTACGGAATCAGAAGCGGATGCTATGGCAGAGCGCGTGAGCCGAGATGAGCAACTGTTTTTACGGACAATGGCGACCGAAGAACTCGGCCTAGATATGGAGGAAGATCCCCGCGGTCATTGGAAGAGCGCTGGTATTGGCAGCCTCTCGACACTAGTAGGCGGCCTCGTTCCCCTGATCCCGTTCTTCTTCATTCACGGTGTTTGGGCCATGATCATTGCTGCGATCGTGAGCATTTTGGCGCATTTTGCTGTCGGCGGTGCAAAGAGCGTCCTGACAGTCCGTAGTTGGTGGGTCAGCGGTCTGGAAATGACCGTGGTTGGCATCATTGTCGGGGTAGTCGCTTACGGGCTGGGATGGGTGGGCGAGATCGTCCTCCGCTAGCGGAACGACGCACAGCTCCTCGGAAACACGAAATGGTACAGTTCAATTCGCGGTGTTGACAAGCTCCGACAACTTTTTGTCAGCTCGCCGAAGTGACTCTCCGCGAAAGCAAACACGACCGCAACTTCTCAGCAATAAGCCGATTCGTTGCGGTCCTACAGCACGCATCAGTAAATGTAACCCGATTATGCTTTTACGTTAACGTACTGACCCTTGCCGTCATTCGTATCGGCTCCACCCATAACGACGTCGCCGTCGTGATCGGCGTCTATTGATTGCGCCTGCTGGGCTTGTGCGGCTTGTGACTGACTGCTAAGACTTTGTAGAGCGTGTTGTGAGAATTGCGTTACTCAGGATATTTGCACCATGTTCACCTTAAGTTTCCATTTTCAACGTCTTGTCTCAAAAGAAACTCAAGACATAAGTTGCGTTTGCTCCAGTATTTTAAAATGTGCTATACCAAATTAGTAAGCGATTTCAAGTTGCGAGGAGTGACACGCGTGAACAGAAAGTATCGCTATGTGATCATGTCATTGATCGTGTTGATGACCATGATCAACTATATCGATCGCGGCACTGTATCGTACGCAGCCGAACCTATCATCAAGCTGTTCCACCTGAACAAGTCGACATGGGGCGAGGTACTCGGATTCTTTGGATACGGGTACATGGTCGGTTCTATTCTGGGTGGAATGCTGTCAGACAGAAAAGGCCCGAAATTCGTTTGGCTTTTGGCTGGCACGCTATGGTCTATCTTCGAAATTTCGATGGCGTTTGCAGGCAACATCGGCATGGCGGTGTTTGGCGGGTCAGCACTTGCCGGCTTTGCTGTATTTCGAATCGCATTTGGCGTGTCGGAAGGCCCGTTGTTTTCCACAATGAATAAAACGGTTGCAAACTGGGCCGCACCAAAAGAAAAGGGATTCATGCAATCATTTGGTTTATTTGGCGTTCCATTCGGTTCTTTGATCACGGCTCCCGTTGCCGTCGGGCTTTTGTCTATCACGACTTGGCAAACCACGTTTATCCTCTTAGGAGTACTCGGTCTCATCTGGGTTGGTATCTGGGCGAAGGTGTTTAGAAACAAACCTGAGGAGCATCCGCGCGTAAGTCCAGAAGAACTAGCGGTCATTCGCTCTCAAGACGGGGTCGTGCAAAACGAGACCACGCTCGTCGAGTCCGAACACCAACACATTCCTTGGTATCATTTCTTTAAAAGTCGAACACTGATTCTCAACGCCATTGGCTACTTCGCATTCCAGTACGTGAACTTTCTCATTCTTACCTGGACACCGAAGTACTTACAAGACAACTTCCACTACTCTCTTGGAAAACTGTGGTACATGGGTATGATTCCTTGGATTGGTGCCTGTATCACCGTTTTGCTCGGCGGCCAAATCTCCGACGCATTGCGAAAGAAGACTGGAAGCCTGAAAATCGCCCGTTCGGGTTTGGCGGTTGTTTCGCTCATTTTGACGGCCATTTGCTTCTTGCTCATTCCAACCATCCACAGCATCGGTGGCGTGCTGCTCTTAATGGCTGTGGGCAATGCATTCAATTTCCTGCCAAACTCCGTTTACTGGACAGTTGTCATTGATACGGAACCGTCCAAAGCCGGGAGTTTTGGCGGTGTGACACACTTCATCACCAACATCGCGACCGTCGTTGCACCAACGCTCACCGGTTTCTTAGTGACGGCAAACGGTTATTCGGCCATGTTTGTCGCAGCTGCTGTTGCTGCCATTGTCGGCATGCTCGCGATGCTGTTTGTATCACCTGGGCGCAGGCGCATTGGTCAGGCCAATACCTCTTTTACAGCGAACAGATAACAGTAGACGAAATGATAGAAAAAGTATAATTTTAACCTTCGTAATGGGTTGCACCACAAGGGTGGAACACGTCGCGAAGGCTTTTCTTTTGAATCACAAGCGGTAAGACACGGAGGGCTTTTTATGAATCAGTACGAGATCGCCGTAATCCCCGGTGACGGGATCGGGAAAGAAGTCGTTCCAGCGGCAATTCGAGTCATTGACACACTGACAGACATCCACGGCGGCCTGTCATTCAAGTGGACGTCATTTCCATGGAGCTGCGAGTACTATTTGGAACACGGTGCCATGATGCCGGAAGACGGAATCCAAACGCTCCGGAACTTCGACCAGATTTTCCTCGGTGCTGTCGGCATGCCAAATCTCGTCCCGGATCACGTTTCGCTCTGGGGACTGCTCATTAAAATCCGACGTGAGATGCAACAATCCATCAATGTCCGCCCGGCGAAGCTGCTCAACGGCTTGGCGTCCCCTCTTCGCGATCCTGAGCCATTCGATCTCATTGTCGTCCGCGAGAACTCCGAAGGCGAATACTCCGAGATTGGCGGACGGATGCACAGTGGCAGCGACGAAATGGCCATCCAAAGCGCCGTGTTCACGCGTAAAGGCACAGAGCGGGCCATGCGATACGCGTTCGATCTCGCTAAAAAACGGCGGCAGCACGTCACAAGTGCCACGAAATCAAACGGAATTTCTCACAGCATGCCATTCTGGGATGATGTATTCAAAGACGTTCTCAAGGATTATCCGGATATTGCCACGACGAGCAACCATATTGACGCGCTAGCTGCGTTTTTTGTCATGAAACCCCACGTATTCGACGTCATTGTGGCGTCAAATCTGTTCGGCGATATTTTGACCGATCTCGGCGGTGCCATCATGGGCAGCATCGGGATCGCTCCTGCCGCCAACCTCAACGTTGAACGAACACTGCCGTCTATGTTCGAACCGGTACATGGTTCAGCACCCGACATCGCAGGCAAAGGGGTAGCCAATCCGCTCGGCCAAATCTGGACAGGAAAACTGATGCTCGACTTCATGGGGTACGAAGACCTCGGCAAGTTACTTCTGGATGCCATTGAACACGTTCTTGTGTCTGGCATCAAAACGCGTGATTTGGGCGGAAGGGCAACCACAGAAGACGTCACCAGCGCGGTCATTGAATACCTAAAGAGCTGTGGCTGATAACCCTAAACTACCCCCGTCGTATGGCGGCGGTGCAGCAAAGTAAGGAGTGCCAGGCCGCCAAACAGGATTTTTCATCCTGTATGCGTAATTGACAGGTGGAAGCTGCAAACTTATGATGAACTCATAAATCACTGAGAGGAGTGCGAGTAGGATGAGGCAGTTTGCATGGCAGTATGTCATCCGGTTATTCGGACCTGCAGTCGCCGTGAACGGGATAGCTATGCCCTTTTTTGGCGACTCATCCTGCTCGCGTTTCTAACGGACTTATCCCTCGTGAAACGTATCCAGGTTTCGTCGCCACGTCTCGGGCTGTTACACGACGTCGGCTCTATACGAAACGGAGGATACCCCCTTGTCCATGAACACTGCGTCACCATCCCTACACAGAAACTTGGTTTTTCTCTATATCTTCCAAGCCACATCGCGCTTATGGTTTGACGGTGCACTTTGGGTTGTTTACTGGCAGCATCGCGGTCTTACTTTGTTCGAAGTCGGACTTCTCGAGGCCTTGTTGCACTTGGTATCCCTAACTCTGGATATTCCAATGGGGATTTTCGCCGACAGAATCGGCTGGAAGGTCTCACTCATGTTGAGTGGTGTCGCCGGCGCAATATATTGTTTCTGTTCCCTTTTGCCGCATCCATTCGTTGCTGGGATGTTGGCATTTGCGTTCCGCGGGTTACAAATCACCATGTCAAACGGCAGTGACATGGCCATGACCTACGAAACCGTCAAAGCCTCAGGCAACGTCCATCGCTATCAGATAATCAGCGGTCGGATGATGGCAACCCAGTTGATTTCGCTTGGTATGGCTGAGGCATTGGGTGGATATTTCGCCAGCCAAAGTTGGGTCCTGGTATATGGCGCATTCGGTGTCGCCAATTTACTCAGTAGTGTATGTACGTTGTTTTTAAAGACCCCGGTTACAAAGAACCAGGGGCACGGAGCTACAACGGGGGACTCTGTGACGGAGAGCGATCGGCCGTCATTCCTTCAAATTGTTCAGGACGCCTACCAATTTGCCAAATTCAGTTCGTCGTACCGACGCTGGATCGCATATAGTGCTACCCTCTCTGGGATTATCGCAACATGTGCGTTTTACGGTCAGTCCCTCTTGCATGGGTCTGGCTGGAGCACGGGGGAAATTGGGCTCTTGACGGGCCTCGAATGTGGTATGAGCGCGCTTGCATCCGTCGCGTCTCAGCCCATTACTTGCAGGTTCGGAGCTAGAACGCTGGCGGGGCTGGCCGTTTTCGGTATGCTTCTGTTCAGTTGGTTACCGGGGGCTGGCAAAGGCATCGGCTATTTGTTCTCGCAGGCTTCCGGCAGTGCGGCGGAACCGCTCATCGACAGAAACCTAAACGATCTCGTTCCGTCATCCAGCCGCGCCACCCTCTTGTCCGCAAATTCAACGGCATTTTCCCTCTTCATGGTCATCGGCTTTCCGTTATTTGGAGCGCTCATCGGCTCTGTAGGCATCCAGTCCGCCTACCACTGGGGCAGTATTCTACTGGCCACTTGCGCTGCTGTAGCCGGGATCGCACTGGGGCTGACATCGAGAAAACAGACGACGTTTGAGCAAACAACGGCTTCATTCTCCCATCACCCGGAGGATTAAGAGATCACTAGAGAAGAGGCCATCACACACCTCATGGGAGGTGTATGATGGCCTCTTCGTTTTCGCGATAATTCTACTGTACAGGTTATTGGCCACCTGTTGGGAGACCAGTTTGTGGTGCTGGATTAGCCAATTGCTGTTTGACACTCGCATAGCTTGTATCGATAATTTGTACATTATCTTTCTTCATCAAATCTGCAACAAGTTGCTGTGGTGCCGGTGCATTCTGTTGCTTGAGCGCGCTGACGATATTGCTTTTCGCCTCGGCCAACGTCGGTACTTTCGCGGGTGTGATAGCCGTTACCTGAACCAGTTCATACCCGGAAGCAACTTTAATTGGCGAGCTTACGTCACCCTTCTTCAGCTTAAAGGCCGCGCTGGCGATGTCAGGTGCCTGTTGTGACAATTCAGCTTGGGAGAACGTTCCCATCGCCCCACCCTTATCCTTCGTGGCGCTGTCCGTCGAGCTCTGCTTCGCCAAATCAGAGAACTTCTTGCCTTGGCTCAATTGCTGCTGAATTTGCTTTGCCTGTCCCTGAGAAGAAACGATAATGTCCGAGATGGAACGTGTCTCTGGAGAAGCAAGACTTTGCTTGTTCTTATTGTAAAAATCCTGGATTTGTTGATCCGTGACGGTGACCTTGCTTTCAGCAAGTTTTTGTTCGAGTACCTGAACCTTTAACTGGTTCATGAGCTCTGCCTTCGTCATGTGGCTCTGTTTGAGCATGTCCTGCAACTGCGCGTCACTGGAAATTCCATTTTGTTGCTCCAAGCTCTGCAGAGACTGATTGACCTCTGTGTCTGACGCTGACACATTTTGACTCTTCGCAGCATCTAAAATCAACTGATTTGTAATCAACTGAGACAACATTTGTGTCCCAGCGTATGCCTCAGTCTCGTTCACTAGATCTTGGTGCGTGATAGGGGTACTCCCAACCTTCGCAACGATCTGATGACTCGAAGACGTAGACGCATGTACCCCATACCATACTCCACCGACGATGACCGCACCGACAAGTGCACCCACGACCGGAGAGACAAATTGCTTTATAGATGCCAATCAAACTGCCCCCTATACGAATGCTAGACGCATCATAACAAAACTAAATAGAATTTTCCTTGAAAACCTCTAGTGCTTGTCCTGTAGCCCTGGGAACGTGTCTGAACACATTCCGTTCAAAGCTTAACATATAAGTCAACACGCACCACATTAGACGGATGCCAGTCTATTAAAGGAAAGGCGCAAGTATGAAGTCAATCCCGACGGGCAAAATTAGGTCTCCAAGACCTTGTTCGAAGGGAGTTTCTGGATGTCAAAAATGTCGCAGACCATCACGAAAGCGGTTATCGCCAGTATTGTTGGAATCGCTTTGTTTCTCGGCATGTACAGCGTGATCGGATACGAACGAACGGAACTCATCGCGTTCGCGGTCCTTATCGGTTTGTCCGTCGCTGCGCTGAAATAAAGACAGAGCACCGCCGCGCGCAGCGACATGCTCCGTATCATTTTCGTTACCAATTACAGCCCCATTACAGCCCGAGGCTAGAATCCGAACCCGTACGTTTCTCCAATCGCTCCACCTGTCCAGAACGCTCCTCTTCGTACCCAGACTGAGCACGGGTCAAGTAAGGTGTGACCCATGCACTGCCAACACCCCAGAAGAAAAAGACGAGGGAGCCGACGGCCACGACGAGCAGATCCACTCCGTACGGCAACACATTCATACCGCCGAACTTATCGCTGCCCAGCCACGATACCAGAATCATAAAGCCGAGATAAATGATGAGCCAGAGACTCGACTTAATGTGTTTCGCGAACCCAGAAAAACCTTCGTTCCTGCCCTGGAAGAACAGGTAGATAGGCAAACCGACCAACATGACAAAGATGACGCGTCCCGTGCTCGGCCACTTACCTGCATACAGGATGAGGGATGCCATGACGAACGCGATCGGTGCAAGGACTTGTAATCCCTTAATTCGAACCATGGACCCCATATTCGTCGCGATCCGCCGGAAAGCCATCGCCGAAACCGGCCCCGTTACATAGGAGACCAGTGTGGCAATCGAGATAACCGTCGACAATTCACCCCAGCCTCTGAATATAAGCAGGAAAATATACGACACGACGAGATTTAACCACATCGCGTTCCGAGGAATATACCATTTCTCATGCACGTTCGAAAGCGACTTGGCAAGCCATCCATTTTCACTGATGCCAAAAATCATCCGTGCCGTCGTAGCTGTATAGGTAATGCCCGTGCCGGACGGAGACACGAACGCATCCGCAAACAGGATGATAGCAAGCCAGTTCAATCCAAATGCGACAGCCAAGTTGGCAAATGGCGAGTCAAAGTTCAATCCAGCAAATCCCTGTGCCAACATAGCGGGGCTCAAGGAACCAATATAAGCCACCTGCAAAATGATGTAGATGACGGCAGCGACGAGAATCGATCCCACAACCGCTATCGGCACCGCACGATTCGGATTTTTCGCTTCCCCCGCCAAGTTGACGGGACTCGTAAATCCATTAAATGCGAACACAATGCCGGATGTGGCAACAGCGGTTAAAACACCCGACCAACCAAACGGTGTGAACCCGCCGTGGTGCGTGAAGTTTCCCCCGTGAAATGCAGCAAACAGCAGTGCGATACCAGTGATTGCAGGAATCACCAGCTTAAGGACCGTGATGAAAGTGTTTACACGGGAAAACAGTTTCACTGTCCAGTAGTTCAGCAAGAAGTAAACGAAGACAAGGGCCGCTGCAATCCACAATCCCTGTCCCGCGAGATGGCCTGTGTTCTTACTGTACAGTGCGTGTGCCCAAGCAAATGGCCAGGAACTCATGTACTGGACCGAAGCTTCAGCCTCAATTGGAATGACCGACACAATTGCGATCCAATTCGCCCACCCAGAGATAAACCCCGTAACTGAACCGTGTGAGTACTGCGAGTAACGCACCATCCCGCCCGACTCCGGGAACCGCGCTCCGAGTTCAGCATAGACCAAGCCAATAAATAAAATCATAACCATGCCAATGAGCCAAGCCACGATGGCAGCCGGCCCCGCAACAGTAGCAGCTTTCTGGGCCCCGAATAGCCAGCCGGATCCAATGATGGACCCCACCCCGGTCATTGTGAGTGAAAACACCCCGATTTGCCGCTGTAGTTTTTTCATCATGGTCCCTCCTTCAGCCGATTGAGACTCTTAAAAATATCAGCTTCTGAAATTGAGATGATAGAGATTGTTTCTACAGAGATGAAGAATTGCGGAAGATATACTCATAATAGATTATAGCACGACGACAGTGATTATCTCCAGTTTCCGGAATTTATTGAAAGCGTTTGACTTTTTTGAATTAGGGTGCGTGCGGGGAGGGGGTAGGATGGCCGTGTCTCCAATTCGGGACTGGGCTCCTAATTTACAGATTTACGCCATAGGTGGGGCAAATTAAGTTGAACGCATGCCGTGGTACTGCATGGCCGTCTGAGAGAGGAACCCAGGGACCTTATCGAGCCAACGCTTCCGCACATGTGCCGCGAGCGGCACGCTGTACCCCTATCGGACCTTTTCCCATAGTCCGGACGACTTACAGCGGGAACTAAGGTATCCTCGTTCCTTTGTTTGCGATTCCACAGAAGAAAATTGGCGTATAAGGGAATGCCAGGGTCCTCCCTAGCGGCGGACATGCCAGTACCCTCACGTGACCTGCTCCCATCGCGCGACTGCCCCGCACATTCCCGGCCCCGGCCTACACCGTTCACCCCCTTCTCCGACGGTCGACCAACCGGTCTGCCGGGCCATCGACCCCCGAGAGCGAGCCGAGATCGTTCATCCCCTACCACCTGTACCTTGCGGCTGTAATGCTAGCCGCATGTCATGTAAAAAACGGGAAGGAATGTTGAGAGAATGATTTCTAACATCCTCAAAGGGTTACTTAAATCGCCCACATCAGAAACTGCCGAATCTACAGATGATCCGGCTAGTTCAACTTCGCCATCGAGTAAACCCGGTGACGGTGTGCAATCCATTGATAGTCAATCCATGTTTGGTAATCCATATAGTCACCTACCAGGAGGCGTGCCAGGCGCGCCCATTGGGGGGCAGTCCGACGCCACACGAAGTGTTTCGCCGGCTCCGTCGCAGACTGCGGTCGAACCAGCGGCTCCACGACGAAGGGGACTCTTGGGACTCTTTCGCCGTAAGGCAGCTGCGCGTCAACGGTCGAACCCTACTGGACGCACGACAACAAATGGAATTCTCAATCGCGAAGGAGCGAATCGCCGGCCTCAGGCGAATCAACACATGTATCCGGGTGGTCAGCCGCACACCGGCCTTGGCGGTGCGTGGGGGCAACATATGCGTGGCGGTGCTCCTGGCCATCCTGCACAGCGGCCCATCCAGATGCCAAACCAATTCATGGGTATCGAGCGTTTTGGCCGCCCACCTATGAACCGACCCATGACGGGACCAATCCACCGTCAAATGCACGGCCCAGCGCGACCTGGCCTTCCCTACCAACAGGTTCCAATGCATCCTGGGTCACTGGGGCAGAGACCAATGATGATGACACCACCCCCGCAGCCAACACATCCGTACCACCCGAATACAAACGGTGGGCACATGCAGAGGCACTGGTAACTGTCAGTGAGGGGCCGCTTACGGGACTCGAGCACAGGCATTGCAGATGATGCCAATTCTATTCCTCCCGATCACGCCTTGATCATTCTTGGCGATGACGCTGAATACCATCAGGGATCGCATCCCGGCCCTATGCTCTATCTAGTCTGCTGTTAGCCTGACAAATGGAGGGGATTCGAGTGAATCGATTCACAAGGCTTCGTTGGATTCCAATTTTGCTCCGCGCCTACTATGAAGCACAAATGAGGCTTGATGCCGAGCGCGGTGAAACACAGAGCGAGAAGATCCTTGTCAAGGACAATGAACGTTCGCGGAAAGTACCACTGCGCGCAGAAACCGGCAAACGGCCCAAGGTAAAACGCCGAACCAGCATGGAAAAATTCAAGCCAACGAGCCCGAATACATCCTTGCCGAAGGCACCCCTTAGCGGTGGAACGAATGTACAATTGTTGAAGGAACTCCGTGCGACGAACGAAAAACTCGAGGAACTCGCGTCTATTCGCGAGCAGTTACGGGAACTTGGGATGTCCGTTGAAGACGTCAACCGGCGGATCGACGAGTTAAGAGTGACCAAAGAAGTGGTGGAGAGCCAGGCAAACGCACAATCTGTGACGCCGGGAGTCGGGCAATTGCCACCGTTTGGAGTGTAGATGTCCATCAGACGGCGTATGGAGATTGTGCGCTTGCCGCGTCTATTTGACCTGCTTCCAAATGCTCATGCGATCCCGCTTGCTTTGCGGATCCATTCCTTGCCCAACAAGCCACTTCGCGGCCTCTTTCCGCTCTTCCGCAGAAAGGTCAACCCCAACCTTCTCAGCCAACTCCTCGATCAATCGACCTGCACCGCGCTCGGTTGCCAATTCCGCTTTTGAGTACTTCACGAGAACTTGGTTGGCCTTTCGCCAGTTCAATGGGTTCGTCATTTTGCGTCTGAATGTACTCAATGCTTTGGAAGCCATGATCGTCTCCTTCCACAGCGAATGCTGTTTGTTCCTGTCACGCCGTGACGGGCCCTGCCTCTGCTACACCACCCTATGCATGCATGCCCTCTCGGGTTGTCGGCGTGTGCGGCGGTGGCGATGAGCTGTGTGAGAAAATGAAAAAAGACAGCCCCCAACCGGACTGTCAAATTTAACCTATGAAACTGCACGATCTAATTTATAAGGCTCAGGAGATCTTCGCGATTTCCTCAAGTACCTTTTCCTTCTGGAATGGCTTGACGAGGAAGCTCTTTGCACCTGATTTAATGGCGTCAATAACCATGTCCTGTTGACCCATCGCGCTGCACATAACCACTTTTGCGTTCGGGTCCAATGCCATAATGGCCTTTACTGCCTCCAGACCATCCATTTCCGGCATGGTGATGTCCATCGTGACAACGTCTGGGCGGTGTGCTTCATATAGTTGAACGGCTTCACGACCGTTCCCAGCTTCGGCGACGACCTCATGACCACCTTCCGTTAATAAGTTCTTTAACATCATTCGCATAAAAGCTGCATCGTCTACTACCATAATCTTTGCCATGAGGTAACCTCCTAAAGGTGTACATGTGAACGCTATAGATATCTCAATTCGCGTCTTCAATCATCACGATAACACGCAAAACCCCAGCATCCGTAATGGAAATGGGTACACAACAAGCCTGTTGAAAACCACTTAATTTCGTTTGACCTACCATCACCGTCGGCGGTGTGATATCCAATGAAAAGCCCTTATTCGATACGGCCGTACAAATGCTCCCTGCCATCATGTTAGCGAGTTCGCCGATTATCTAGTCTAGGGATGCCGAGAATACTGATGCAAAGGCTCCCAATCGTTGAATATATATAGTTAACGTTTCCGTGGTTGTACATTTGGTCATCATCCATCATCAAACCATAAGATCATCAAGTGAATTCCCCCATGTGCTCTAGATGTTTTTCGCAACCTAAGATTACAGAATAACTCGGGTATCAGATATACCGTGTTCTGGATGTTTATGCAATGTGAAGAGGGTATGCTTATTTCATATTCGCCCCCAATTGTGCAGTAAGAACGAAAACATTGCTATGGATGTTTATTCAGAATCGGGGACTATTCCATTTTTGACCCCTTTAGTTCAACAAAATTAGTTTCTCTTCAGAACAGCTCTGTGAGGCTTATGGACCATACACCCTTCTAATCGGCTGATTTAGTGATCAAATCATAAACTCTTTTCAAGTTTGAACTAAAATATGTAGTAAAGAACCAGTCACGATAAACCTTTGGTACAGAAATATCAGTAATGTTCTTCTTACTTTGAACGGTTTCTTCGACCAATGTCACAATATCTTTGATGTAACACTTCACTTCGTGAAGTTCTTTCATTGAGCAAACTTCACCATGCCCCGGTACGATAGTTTCTATGTCCAGTAGTTCGACTCGCTTCAGAATATTCAGCCACTCCTGGGGATTCGCATACATCATGACTGGATGATGCTTAGAGAGCACCAGATCCCCCATTACGGCAATTTTTTCTTCAGGAAGGTACACGAATGCATCACTTTGCGTGTGACCGCCGCCATACGTTATTAGTTGCACGGTCCGGTGACTTCCATAAATACTCATCTGCTGGTCAAAGGTTATCGTTGGTAGTGTATATACCAAATTGGAAAGCATTTTCATGTACTCGCGGTCACTGGCATTTTCCCATTGCATTTCCTTCTTTAACTTTTCGTCCGTCTCTTGTTGTACTTTCTCCTCGAGTTCTTCGATAGCCTGATAAATCGGTACTGGGTTTGACAGCTGCTGGGCTAACCTGTTTTTCCCGAATGTAGCCATAATTTCACGTGTGGTGGATGTAGAAATTATTTGTGCCGTAGGGGGAAACAGTTGATTGCCGCTCGTATGGTCACTGTGCCAATGTGTGTTGATTACGTAGGATACTTGGTGTCCTGTGAGGTAGGTTGCTGCTGCCAGCAAATCTTCTGCGGCCTCGATAGTGTTAAGGGTGTCCACCACGAGTGTTGTATCACCTAGATCAATGATTGCTGCATTCCCGACAGAGCCGGTACCAGGGACCGAGATTGCTGCAACGACACCCTCAGCGACGTAATTCAGCCGGAAATGCTTTGAGCCCGTATATGTTTCAATTCTGTTTTTCATGTGTTATCTCTACTCCCCCAGAAATTATAGGTTCATACTATCGCAGTTGTTTTTTCCAACCTAGCTTGTGTCGCTCTTCTGCCCGTTTCTGCCATAAGTGTAGCACTCGAATTATGTATATTCATGCAATATAAACGCATAAACCACCACAGCGTGTTTCTGCAAATCGAAACCGCAGAATACAGTAACTATTCAGTGATGAGCAGGCTAACGCGAAGGGCACCAATACTACTAATAATTACGGGTACTGAAAGTGCATATGTGAACCCAGTCAATTTTGTATCACCAATAAGGACGGTTGGGGGAGTAATGTCAAGATGAATCCCATTCATAGAAACATTTGTACACATGTTGCCACCAACCATGTTGCCGACCTCACCAATTAGTGAATCTAACAGTTCTCCTTCTACGGTCATACCATACATTGAAGCACCTAACGCCATAAATATCTCTTTCTTTGCATCGATAACGAGGCGGGTGTGATAGTCACCAGTAACCCCAATCAGAACGCCCATTTCGGGCTGTCTGAAGGCATTAGGGAGTCTTTCTGCATTTCCGTGTTCAATCGGAAATGGAACAACCGTAGATAGTGCAGAAAGTGTACCGTTTAAAATTTCGGTAACCAGTGTTGCTGTTTCCATAGAAAGTGATTCCTCCTTAATTAAGTCCTCGATAATTTAGTAGCTTTCACCCGCTATTGCATCCTACAGAGATTTGTATATCTCCCCAAATCGCTTCCTAACCAACTCTCGTAACTTTTTTAGTTCATTTTCTAGTTGTTGGTTCCGAGATTTCAAAGTAGCAATTATTACATCCTTCGAAGCGTCACTCGTATTACGCTTAACCATTTTCGCGGACGGTAATCCTTCTTGTTGCTGTCGCAGAAACTCAATACGATCGCGAACCTTTTTATTCTTGTAGAGAAACGATTTTGTAACGCCAGACTCCTCCGATACAGTGTTAAAGTTAATTTTCATCTGATGTTTGACCATCTTCTTTATTGCCTCAAAAACCTTGTCTTCGGCTAGTTGAGTTTTAGTTTTAGCATGTTCCAACAGTCCGGTGACGTTAGGTTTCTCATTCGACACTGGTCGCCACCCTCTCTCGTTCATCTCCCGTATATTCGCGCCGCGACTTCTCCAACCCAAATATTCCATTCCCATTTTGTAAGCCAGATAGAATCTCTTTATATTTTTTAAGCTTTGGCTCTATTAATTCTATGGAACGTAACCGATTAGCCTTCTTATAAGCCGTAATGTCTTCTTCCATTTTTGATATTTGCTGCTTATAATAGTCGATGAACGTTGAGTCTACATGAAAACTACGACAATTGTTTTTAATACAAGGCGGTTCCAAAACACTATCTAAGAAAGTGCATTTTATCTTCGGATTCTTGACGCAAATTCCATGATCCAATCGAATAGAATCAAAATTGTGTCTAATCCATTCCAGCTCTAGTCCATTTTCAGTTACTTGTTCTTCCAATGTGGCGGGTACTATCTTCCCTTGTTCACTAATCCGAATTGCTGCAAAAGCACCAGTCGCCCTAACTTTTTCCCATTCTTTCCTCTTAGTCTCGTCCAATATCTTCGCGTAAACAATTGTCATTTCTGGGCTTGCGTGCGCCATTAATTGCTGAACAATAACTATATCCATTCCGTTGTTAAGAAGAGTCACTCCATACCGATGACGAAACGCATGGTTTTTAAATTTATAGGGCCGCCCGTTCTCATCAAGAATATGACACTTTCTTGCTAGAGCGTTAAGATTGTTACGCATTGTGTTCGACGTTATGGGGTATCCCTTGCGCTTACCAGTGAACGTTGCAAAGAGGTATCGTTCAGGGTTATTTTCTGCAGTGGACACCTTTCGAACAAGTTCAATTTGAGATTGGACAACGGCTGCTATTTCTTCTGTAACAGGCACCCTGTGATCCTTGTATTTGACTTTCCTCTGGTCCCCAATAATCCACCAACCAGTTTTATCCTTCGTTAAACAATCAAGTTTTAACATCAAGACATCAGAAACTCGAAATCCTGTAGCTTCCATTACCAGTAGAATCGGAATGTATTCGCGTTTAAACTGATCAATATTACTTAAGACCAGATCCCAAATGTAATCTGGGATATATTTCACCGTATTTGGGTTTGTTTCCTGACGTTTAGGGTAATCCTCTGGATAAATTAAATTGCCTACAGGTTTTAATGGGGATTCCGACCATCCGTATCTCTGTATATCTTCAATAAACACTCTTAGTTTTCCCATGGCAGTGTTAACGTGTGAATTGGTAGCCTTTTGACCACCTGGAACCCCACCCATGGGCTCCGTTCTTAGAAAGTGTAGAAAACCCTCTATGTCATTTCTCGATAAGTTACGCATATCCACCCAATCAGGATGGCTTTGATGTAGAAAAGCGAAGAAATAATCTAGTTTCTTTAATGTACCTATTGCTGTCATGAACTCAATGGACATCTGGTCGAGCAATTTAGCCTCCTCGCTGTTTTAGGTGGGTAAAGCGAAGGACAACTTGCCTAGCAACAGGTAAATCATAGAGATATAGTTCTCGACGTTGCGATAACCCTTCGCTCTTCGTTTCATGGCTTGGATGAGACTGTTCATACTTTCAATCAGGGCATTATTCACTCTGCTATCAAACCAAGACAGTATGCCAGTTTGGTGGCGGCGAATGGTTTTAGCGGCGTCAATCATTGGTTTGAGCCGCGAATGCGTGGCCCAGAAGTACCACTTGTCCAGAAACGGCTTGGCAAGGGACTTTGGCTGTATCCAAAGCTCTTTGAATGTCAGCATCATCTGGTATGCCTTTGCCGTCTTGAGATTTAAGTGCCGAAGCTCCTGTAATCGCTCTTTTTGCTTGCTTGTCAGATTGTGCTCATTCTTCAGCCAAATGTACCTGGATTGTTTGAGCATGGGCTGTGTGCGTTGTTCTTCACGGCGTACTTTGTCCACCGCTTCACCGATTACTTTCGTAACATGGAACTTGTCAAATGTGAGTGAAGCGTCAGGAAAGTATTTGTGAACACCAGCAATAAATGCTGGAGACATGTCGGAGCAGACAGTTTCGATTTCATCTGGGTCGCCGCCATGTCGCGTGAAATCATCGACGAATCGCGTAAGGGTACTCATGTCTTTGCCATGCGTGACGAAGATTACCCGTCTTTGCTCTGTATCTGCAACAACGGTCACGTAGTGATGACCGCGAGCTGTAGAGGTTTCGTCAACCGCAATGTGGTGAACATCTGAGAAGTCTTGTGATTCGCGAGCCTGATTCACATAGTGGCGAACGATACGCCAGATACGGGTATCATGTTCCCCGACTAGACGTGCAACTGCCAGAACGGGCATCTCGCGAACCAGTTGAAGGATGAATGCCTCGAAGCCGTATGAGAAATGCCCGCGTTTGCGTGCCCAGGGCACTTCGATGGTCCGTACACCCCCTTGTCCTTCGAGCAATCATGGCACCAGATTCGAGTCACTTTGGCGTGAATGTATGTGTCGTGCTCAAAGTGATTGAGGTGCCTCCATGAGCGAGTGTCGCGGTCGTAGATGTCCGTGTTCTGACTGCCGCAATTTGGGCATGGGAACTTGGTTCCATCTTTGTAGTCGACCGTGATGTCAAGACGTTTATTCTCTTTGCTGAATTCAACCGAAGTAACATGCCAGGGAGATTGAACGCCAATAGAGTGATTGAACAAGTCAAGAACGGGATCGGACATTTGGATAACCTCCTGTTACGTCAAGAGAGCGTGGAATACCGACCAACGGGAGGATATGCCGCGAAAGCTCTTGACGGATGCCCAACTTGGCATCCTACAAGTCATGTCAAGCCGACAACAAGGAGGCATTGACCCTAACTCTGGTTTGCCAATGGGTTTTTATACCTCCATGATTGACTTGTTCAACCCATCTCAACCAGCGAAGAGCCGCAATTTAAGCTTTATGTATCTCTTAACTAAAGCTCTATGTACGTTAGGTATTTTTCTAAAATCCAAGTAATAATTAACAGATGTTACGTTATACTGCAGTCCGAGATTTCGAACATCCCATCGATCTTTTTCGAATTCTTCTCTTTCATCATAAAAGTCATACATATAATCATAGAATCGGTTCATGACACTAATATAGGATGTAACACTCTGCCTAACTTGCCCGTCAACCGCGTTAATTCTCAGAGGGGTTAAGGTTTTTATTCCATTCTCTTCTAGATACGTTCTCCACTGAAGTATCAGTTTTTCCTTACGAACATCCACAACGGAATTTAAGCGTGGCATAACTGTATTGAAGAAATCGAACATTCTCCCAGATACGCCCTTATAATTATTGAAGACCGTTTTTACTGAGTAATGTTTCTCTATCAACATAGATGCAAAAAAATACTTCAGTTCTGTCCGTAAACTAGCGTTGCAAATTCTATCAAAAAATATATTTTTCCCCTTATATATCCACGGCTCCGTTCTCAAGGGGCATTCAATAACGTTCCAGACATCCTTAGCCCAGAAATCCTGTAACGTACGTTCCATTACATTTTCTCTACTTTTGGAAGAACGCTCCTGTTTATTTTTCACAGCCCCCCCCCCTTTTTGCTCGCCGATTAGCTGTGTCGTACTGCTCTCTTATATCCTTTTCTGAAAGGTGAACATACGTGTCCATTGTAGTTTGGATTTGAGCATGCCCTACAAGTTCCTGAAGGGCTTTTGTACTAATGCCGTTTCGCACTAAAGTCGTGGCATAGGTATGTCGAAACATGTGAACATGGAAGTTAATCGCCGTCTTCTTTCTTAGTCGCTTTACCCATGACTCAACACTCCTATAATCCAGACACTGCCCTCGATTTATCCCCCGTAATTTAACGAAAACAAAGTTCGTATCGAACTCATTTGCGTGAACTTCAATTAAGTAGTCTTGGAATAAGTTCATGGTCTGTTCTGTGACAAAAACCTCTCTACCTTCACCACTAGCAGTTTTAGAATTACGTATCCTTATGCTTTGTTTTCCAATATCAAAATCCTCTATCCAGAGCGATAGTGCTTCTGAAATACGCAACCCACCGTCATATAACACTGACAACAAAAGCTTATCTCTGATATTGGTACAAGCATTACTTAATCTAGAGATTTCTTCTTCAGACAGAACCTTAATCCGACGCTTGGGGACTGTTAACTTAAGTCTATTTTTCTCAATGGGAATTCCTTTTGTAATGTGGTGAAGGAATTCCTTGTACCGTTTACGGTAGCTAGTTGAAATTTCGAATAAATCTTCACTCAGGTTGCCATGAAACTGCTCAGAACGACTTAAATACTCATAGAAACTAATCACGCAAGAAATAATGGTATTTACTGTCGAGGCTGAGCGTCTCGGCTCTATCTCAAATAACGAGACAATCGTTTTGGATTTATATGGACGACGAAGCCAGCCTATAAATTCTGCAAGGACATTCATGCTTACGTCTAGAAATGTAACTCCTGTTTCTTCAAGAAACTCGAAATAAAGCTTCAGGTGATGAGCATAAGATCGTACGGTGTTCTGGGATTTTTGCATATCGTCTAAATATTTCAGGAATCTACATACAGTATAACAGGATTTGCTTTAGCATCAATGAGCATATATCTAGTTTTGCCTTCAGAGAGCGACGAATCCACCCAGACCTCTTGTACCTTCAACCCCTCACCACCCAAGCTTCCATTCTAGAACACGGACCAACACACAACTATAACTACTATGAACACTATAAATAATAAATCTATATAATAATTTTGCAATGATAAAAATTAGATATTTTTAGCATCGTTGCAAACTTTAAATACGGTAATTTTGTAGGTCTAGATAACCCCAACAAACGACTCGAGCATCTCACCTTCTAGTTGCATGCCGAACATAGACATGGAAATAAAGGAGAAAACGGAAACTGGCGCTTCCAACACCAGTCGACCTCGAACGTCACCCGTAACGCCGACCAAAACACCCATTTCTGGTTGTAGAATGGAAGCTTCAATAGACTCGACCGGATTGCATACAACAGGAAACGGTAGAACCACTTGGACGGCTTCCTGAACGCCTTGAACCATGCCTTGTAGAGGGCCCGCTACGTTGATTGTCACTAACAACTCACCCTTGAAAAAATATTTGTACGGTTCGCGATAGACTTCACAATAATTTCTGAGGTGTTCGGGAACCCGTTCTATACATCACTAACATTTACATAGATTGCGAAAAATATCTATCCCCAATTTGGCACTTTTCGATAAAAATCGACGTTTTTCATCATTTATCTTTGATCCGGGCGTGGATGTGCCGCTATCGGTTCAAACTCTCGCCCGACTGCATGCAGATTTACTTTTGTGTACCGAATTGTAGAGCTCTACGACCGTGGCTGAAGGACACGACTTCCATTCTCAAAACAGTAGATTTGTTTTGGTCGGGATAATCTTTAGGGGGGTCCAGCAAATTAATATGTATGTCCAAGAGGGATGTCCAATAGGAGGATGGCACCCAATCGGTCCAGTACGCCGTCCCAAAGTATACCATGATAGCTACTTTGGGGCGGCACATTGTGACCCGTTGTACAGCGGCTTCCCTTTATACTAAAACGTTTACCAAAACCACAGGCCCAACAATGCGTAGATGACGAGAAACGATACAGCCCATCTGGACCAACCCCAAGCCCCGTAGCCGTAGCCAGGACCATATCCACCCACTGCGCCACCAGGGTAGCCCACAGCCGGATAGCCTGGGCGGCGTCCGTACCAAGCAAGAGCGAGATCGAGCCTCTGCATCTCATCGCCTTCAACCTCAGCAGTGATGAGACTCGCCGGTGCGTATCGTCGCGGCGACAGGATAATGACTTTATCATCCTTTGTAATACGCTCGATCATTCCCTGATGATACCCGTACGGCGTGCGGAACTGCACCCACTTTCCGATGTGACGTTCACAATCTTGTCTTGTGCACAAATTGAACACCTCCACTAAAATAGGAAGACTGCGTAAGTCAGCAGGTCGAGCTCACTTACGCAGTCTCTGTTACTCAGTACGTCGTTGTGCAACAGGTTGTTGTTGCATACGGCACCAGCAAAATGAACAGCACAAAGATAATGAGGAATACCACCGCCCACCGGGTGTATCCACCGAAAGCACCATCATACATCTTCACAAGCCCCCTTTTGTACGCTCACAAGGTCAAGCTCAGTAGCCTGCTCCGTATCCATACGCAGGAACAAGCAAGAAGAACAAGACGAAGATGATCAAGAACACCACTGCCCAGCGTGTGTACCCACCAAAGCAACCGTCCACTCGGCCTACCTCCTTTGCAATCAAACGTAGTCCAACGTATGTGCATGGACAGGTACTCTGAGACGGTGTTCACCCATCCTGGGACACCCAAATCCAGCACTACTCATCATGAGGAACCCTCGATAACAGAAAAACGGACACCCAGTCACACTGACAGGAGTCCGTTTCTGATGGCGAACTGACACGAGAATCTGCCCCGCTCTTTGGCCTATGTCAAGGCCAAACGTGCGCAGAGATCAATATGCGCAGCTGGTTGCACATGAACCGCCGTAACCTCCGCCGTACGCTGGTACAAGCAGGAAGAACAGGACGAAGATGATCAGGAACACGACAGCCCAACGTGTGTATCCTCCGAATGCTCCCATTTGATTACCTCCCTCACAGTTTGATGACCACGGTTCAATGTATGGCCATCACACTGTATATGGATAGGCTGTTTGACCAATCTTAGAGTATTGGCGCAAAAAGGGCCTTTAGCTTGACATCCGCCACAGGGATGGCGAGAGTCGATGATCAGTGGACGCGTACACTCGCAATCGCTGTTTGGGTAATCCTTTGAGGCGCCCTCGCCTCTACCAGGACAGCGGTTGGATTCGGGTTCATACGAATTTGTACCACCCCGGACGTGGTATACGGGTTAGGTGTGACAGTAGACCTTGGACTAGGCAGTCCGTTGGGGTTCGAGTCGACAAAATACCCCTTCAAATGGTCTGGCGACAGGCTGGTCCACTGAATTCCTTTGTTCCTGTTAAACAGACCAGTGACATCCCATGCACCCTGCTTATTTCGCATGACGATTTGATTGCGTGTCGCCATAACTGCAATTCTCTCTTTTGCATTCGCCGGATTCGTCCATTCGTACCCGCTCGTTCCCTCAACAGTGGCCCGATACTTGACCCACTGAGCCGGAACAGACAGGGAAACGACAACGCCCGCACCGAGTGGTTGCGTTTGAGTCTGCCAGACTACCGGTTTTGTCACTGCTCCACTGGAAGTAATGTTCGCCGTTTGGTTTCCGGCTGTACCGTTGACAATACTGGGTTGGCCCACATTGGTGCCGCCTGCCGTCGAATTATCAGTTGTGCTCGATGCGTTCGTCGACGTTGTATTTGACCCTGTACTTGGCGGTACATTCGGTGTCGTTGCGTTTGTTATTCGTGGCCTAGGAGTAGGCGGCGCGCCACCTGTGACCCGCGGCGGAGTTGACCCGGGAGTACCACCCGTGACGCGCGGTTGGCTGCCGTTCGTTGTACCATTTGTCGGGTGAGATCGGGCTGGTGGCGCCGTGATCGATGTGTTTGTCACATTAGTCGGATTTGGTGCTGTGGTATTTTGTCCACCACTCGGTGCATTCGTGAAAATGTCGGTATTGATTCCACCGCCCTCGCCCCTTTGCCCACATCCGACAACTGTAAGGAGAAGAGCGAAGGATGCACCAAGCACAGCCCATGTATTGTTGTGGGTCATTTCATATCCCCCATTCAGTTTCATCTTGGATATGATGCGCTAAGTGCTTGAAGCAGATACGAAGATCGGGGCACATCTGGTCACTGCAGGTACACACTTGTATCCTGCATCGGATGAATTAAACTTCAACGTCTCTGAATATAGACGTTGAATTGGCGGATGATAAGCGTGACTCAAAGGGGGGAGACAAAATGGTACCGGATTGGCTCTGGGGTATCGCCTATATTGTTGCTATAGCTGGTCCTTTGGTATATATAGCCGTTTACTTTAAAAGCAGGAGCAGAACGTAGCGCAGTTGCTCATTACGGACGTTATCTGATTGTTGCTACCCTTAGAATCACGGCCTTATCGAACAGAACGCAATCAAGACTCCAGCGTAAAAAGAATGTCCGCCCCATAATGAAACCAGGTGGGGCGGACTTGTCATATCCATCTCAGGCGGGATGTAAATCTGAGGGAATTTCCTAGCTTACCGTCGCTCTTGATTCGTCTGTTCATCTTGCCGATAAAGGAATCTGTCCCAAAATAACAAGCCAAATCCGGTACCCCCAAGCATAATCACGGAGATAATCATCCACATGATCGTCTCATTCTCGAGGTTCATTAACCAGGAAATCGTTGCTTCATCCATACCTACTCCCCCTTAGATGTACGACGTTCTTAGTGTGCGTCGGCACATAAGGGAAAATCCGAACAAAAAAATGGGGGCAAGACAGAAGGTAATCGCACTAAGTTTCGGGATTCCACTACATGACCTGAACCGACGTGATCGTATTAACTCTCTTTCCCCGCCGCCATGCGGATATCCGTCTGCTGGCGAGCTGCAACCTGCACGGAAATCTCCAAGCCGTGGACAATCTGATCCAAACTCATGCAAGGGGCTTCCCGGTTGACCACTTGTTCTGGCAGAAATGGAATATGAATGAACCCGCCACGAACCTCTGGATACTTTGTCTCGAGAAGATGCATCAATCCGTAAAAAATGTGGTTACACACATAGGTTCCTGCTGAATTAGAAACTGACGCTGGGATGCCAGCTTCCTGTATTGCTTTAACCATCGCTTTAATGGGAAGTTGAGTCCAGTACGCTACTGGACCACCGTCAACCACCGGCGAGTCCACCGGTTGGTTTCCTGCGTTGTCTGGAATTCGAGCGTCATCCGCATTAATGGCTACCCGTTCCGGAGTAATATGGTAACGGCCCCCGGCCTGTCCAACGCATATGACGACATCCGGTTTCTCGGACTCGATTGCCTTCTCTAACGCGTGGATGGATTTACCAAATACCGTTGGAATCGCGGCCGCTACAATGCGTATCGATCCGTCCGCATCCTCGAAGACCCTGCCCTCAAGCTTTTTCACTGCCTCTAATGCAGGATTGACCGTTTCACCACCGAACGGTTCGAACCCCGTGACGAGTACTCGCGTTTCCATCTTCAACACACCTTTCAACTCAATCAAGCCCGCCCGATGTTAAGGGAATTGAATTGGCCCTACAAGCGTCTTAGCGGGCGACGACATACATAATGACAATATTCACAGCCAGAAGAATTAGCGCTGTTGGAAGCTGAGCGCGAATGACATGGTACTTATCCTTCAAATCCAGTAGTGCTGCAGGGACGATGTTGAAATTGGCGGCCATCGGTGTCATCAACGTGCCGCAGTACCCTGCAAACATCCCAATCGCCGCGACCCGGTCTGCATTCACGCCGAAGTGCTGAATGATGAGTGGGATGGCGATACCGGCTGTCATCACCGGAAACGCTGCGAATGCGTTGCCCATAATGACGGTGAATAATGCCATGCCCACGCAGTAGGCGAATATCGCCCAGAACAGCGAGTTCGCGGGAATAATGTGATCCACTGCCTTTGAGACCTCTGTACCGACGCCGGCACTGGCGAAAATGGTACCAAGCATTGCCAACATTTGTGGCAGTACCGCAGCCCAACCGATCGATTCAAGCAGTCGTCTCGATTCTTTCACAGAAGTCAACGGCGAGCTCTTGGTCATGAAAAGCCCGACAATCACCGCTATGACGGTTCCGACTGCTAAGGAAACCATGGTGACATTTGACTGATCGAATATAAATCTCCCGGCAATTTTATGCGCGTGAACCCCTTCCACGCCAGCCACGGTTAGCAACGGAATAAGAAGGGCAGGCATAAACAACCAGCCGCCGAGTCGTATGCGATTTTGCTCACGTTGTTCCCGTGTCGCCTCGCCGTATTCACCTTTGCGAACCCACCCCATGCCAGCTAATATGACAATTACAATGACAATCAAGCCAATATAAAATGGCGGGATGACTTTTGCACAGATGAGCGTCACTGCATACAAGAGATAAAACAGTCCTGACGTGATCCGGCGGGGGTTTTTCCGATCAAAGAATGTGTAGATACTGCCACACAGCGTAATGATTCCCAGAAAGATGTAAACTGCCTCAGTTGAGATGATCAACGTTAGACGCCTCCCCTACCGTGTTCGCGGACGAGGTGGACTGCTCCATTCGCCGCTTAATTCGCCTGTCAAGAAGCACAAGTCGGATACTGTGAATAATGAATACCGCGGCGGCGGTTGGAATGGCCCACAGGCCCATTTCAATCGGTGTCGATTTAATGTGGTTCTGATCAAAGAATCCCTTCATAAACAGGACGGCCCCAACGGCAATAAAAATATCTTCGCCGAAGAACACGCCGATGGTATCTGAGGCGGCTGCGTGCGCGCGGATCTCCTGTTTTGTGTCTTCCGGCACTTCACCATACTTGGCTTCAACCGCGCCTTCCGCCATTGGAGCGATGAGTGGTCGAACGGTCTGGGCTGCACCGCCGATGGACGTGATCCCGAGTGCTGCCGTCACTTCACGAAGCAGCATGTACAAAATGAGAATACGACCAACCGTCGCTGCGCGAATTTTGGAAATCAAACGCTCGGCCTGTTCACGCAGGCCATGACGCTCTAACAGTCCAATGATAGGGAGGGTAGCGATGAAAATCGCCATATAGCGATTCGTTTCAAATGCGGTACCGAATTGTGTGATGATATTGTACAAGGATTGGTGCGCCACAAGTCCCGTCACAAGTGCGGCCACCGTGACAACGAGCAATGGATTTAGACGAATGATAAAACCAACAATGACGATTGCAACGCCGATTAAAACCACTCTTGAATCACTCTCCTCTATTTGGCATCCAGTCAAATACACAAAGACCCTTGTTGCACTTACTGACTGTTTTTGGTGTTATATTCTGAACGTCCGTATTTTAATAGTTATATCAGAAATTGTAGAATGATAAAATTAAAAATTGATTTGCAAATCCTGTTAAATAACCGGCCTCAGTCTGCCTATTCGAATTCGAACCTTCCCACTCGCTAATCTTTCCGGGGAAATTATGATTTTCTGCTTCGTTTGACTAATCCACTCCAAGGTTGCACGATTCACGACCAAGTGCGCCTCCGCACACGCCTGCAATTGGACATCTTGTACGGTCTCATCGTTCACCTCTGTAATCACGTCGGCAGTCACCCAATCGGGAAAGCGCTCAATTAAGTTTCGCGAAGCGGGGTTGGGTTGGCTCCCCCATGTATGAGCAATACTCCCATTTGACAGCTCGATTGGGAAGTAATCCGCGTCAAACTTGTTCCCCCAGCGGGAATAAGTCCGCAACCACATCGCGTTATCGCGCGCAACGTCTGGGTTCCTATCCAGCCGGTCCGTCACATGCCTTCGGAGCGATTCATATGCCTCCGTGTATGCAGCGCGATTTTGAGTTGGTTGTCGCCAAATGGTGTACATTCGCGCGCTCGGAATCCAATAGGAAACCGGAAATCGCGGTGGACTACTGTAGCCGCTGAACGGCTGAATCCACTCGTGGGAGGGAATGCCGTGATCGTCAATGGCTATATCCGGTTTCCAACGTTCCCAAATCTTCGAATAGACGCGACTCTCGCCGAATACGGTATCGGATTGGAAACGATACTCCTGGAACTCAAGACCACACGCATTATATCTCGCGGCATGTAACTTCCACTTCGGATGCTCCGCTGCCATCCGCGCGTGCAAGTTTGCTCCGTCCGCGTTCTCAAGCGGTACAATCACGAGATTCACGGCCTCTAGTAATTTATCTTCGGTCACCATCTCATCAATGAGCCTTAAGGCGGCGTTGGTGCTTGAAACCTCGTTTGCGTGGTGTCTAGCGGTGATAAAGAGTGTCGGCTTGTACAACGAGTGCTTCACAGGTGATGAAATGCGACCTGGGTATCCCCGGCCAAACAGCTCGACAAACCAGATCCATTCCCCTTGAAACGAGTAGTCGAGGCGCATGGCGCGCCCTGGAATTCGTGCTTGGTGTTGATTCATCCACATAGTGACATCTCGATTGACAAGCATCTCATTATCAATCGATTTCTCGCCATACCGCAAATAAGACATACCTTCGATGACGTGATCACATCCGAAAGCCGCACCCATACTCAACCATTTGCCGCACACCTCTGACAACGTTTCACCGGCCATTCCCCGAAATGCAAAGCGGCATCCCGACGCATTCCACTTTAGACGAGTCACGCGGCCACACTGAAAAGTTGCTGAGTTCATAGGGTGAATGACATGCGTCCCTTTTTCGGAGACCATCGTTAATTCATCGGTCTTCGGAAACGGGTACAGGGAAACAGTCGCACGAGGAGAAACGCCGGATTCAGTATGCATAAACGGCAAAATGCCTCCTGGTGCATTCCACGTTAGGTCCCCGACAGAGCATCCGTATTCGTAGAACGCATGTAGCGTATAAAAGTAAATATCTTCATGCAGCGCTTCAAGGACTGAGTTAACCTCTTCCTGATACGGGATCTTCTCATCCTCGGCGTCCATCGTGACATGACATTCCAGTTGCATGAATTTCGGGGTGTCCACGTGTAAGTCCGAACGTTGTTCAATCTGCGACAGGATGGTTTGATACCAACGCCAAAATCGAAATGGATTCGTCCGAAAGACCCGACTCGCGACTGGTTTGTTCCCATCTCGTTCATAGATTCGACATCCGGCGGCTGGTACGAGCACCTGCCCAAGCTCTGGTTTCTCCGGCATGTACGTGGCACCTTCGGTCCAGCCTTCCCAAGTCCAAGTCCCCAATTGCTCGCCTTCCGCGTCGAGCGCCCGAACCTGAAACATCGGTGCAGATTCCGATTCAAGTAAGCGTAACTCAACCTGTTCTAGCAAAATTCCCAACTCTGCCGACAACAGTTCATCCACCGGGTAGAGCTCCTGCAAAAATCGGTACGGTCGGTCAATGTATTGTGTTTCCGGCCGGAACGCCCTCGCTGCCACATCAACACGGTGAATACCTTCAATCCCCTTCAGGTGCGGAAGTACCTCGTTCATGAACCAATGCAATCCCGACTTATTTGCGTTCCGATAGACGAAACGCGCCTGCACCCTATATGCGGCCTCCAGTTTCTTTTGCATCACTGCGGCCCACGTCGTAAACGAAATCTGACTAATCGTGGTCGTTACTTCAATATCCGACGCCATGGGCGCATCCGCCTGTCCTTCGCGCGTTGCGAAGAAGTCTACAATGAAATCTTCCATGTCTGCGATCTCGCCGGCATCATCCCAATCAACAGTCCACGCTGGTTCAGCGTGATCGATAGAAACAGTTTCTGCCCCCACCCCATTCCACAGCTCCATGGGTCGTGCCAGATGTGCTGGAATGCGAATTTCCTTGATTTGCTCCTGATCCATTGCATGACACGCCATCATGGCCAATTGGGCCCGAGAAGCGATGTCTCGACTCGGACTCCCAAGCATGGCGAAACGATGCCGCCAAGTATCCCGTTCTAGGACATCCGTAGGTTCAAACCATTCCCTGATGATCTCACGCACAAGCGGGACGAGTTCACCCGTACTCGCCGTTATTTGGAGATGTGGAGTGGTTTTGTCGTCGGTTAGCTCCACCAAACGTTCGTCAGATTCATCCCCATGCCGATGGGTAGACACGACGAGTGTCGTTGTTCCCGGCTGTTCCCCCGCGCAACAAGTCACCGGGAAAGTCATGTTACCCGCGGACAACGCCATCCGAGCCATTAGTTCGACAGCGGCAATCGTCTCTTCGCTTCCCACTCCGCCTTCCTCGATCTCGTAGGTATCGTCCACCAGAAACGTCACATCCAGCGTGGGGTGTAACTCGCCAGCCTGAACGTGATAAATCCCGTCAGTTGTAAAGATGTTATGTAGAGATAATCCGCTCGCAAGGTCCGCTTGTTCTCCAGGCTGCTGATTCACGAGTGGGGCTCGTTCCGGAGAAATGAAGATGACCGGATGATCAAAGTCGATTTCCTTACCGAAACCATCCGTCACCAGATATCGTGCTGCCAGTAACGTCATCTCTGGCTTGGTTCCTGTAACAACCATGATGGTTTTCCCCATGTCTCGGTATACGTAGACAATCCCCCGGTCACTCGAACATTCGCTTCTCACCTGCAAGATGGGCATAGCCTTATCGGACAGGACCTCTGTCAACCAATTCTCATCAAAGCCGATCACGATGTGGACCCCTTGTTCATCTCGCGACCCAGACTCAGATACATCAAGTCTATCGAATACAAAGAGTGAGTCGAAAATCGGTTCCTCGAGCTCGAGGAGATGGAACCCTACCCTTGCCGACATCTCGATGACGGCCGCCGCTTCCCACATCGTACGCCGCGACGGAATCGTCATTCTCCTTTTCACCCTAGTGGGAATGACTCGGTTTTCCCCATGCGCAAAGATTCCTTTCGTGCTCCATAATTCGCCCATTTGATGTTGTCTCCTCTTGCCATATTCCACAGGCCGGAACAAGCGTTCCGAATTTTTAATATACCAATGCTATTCGTTTTGTTGAGGGAATACAAGATATTGAGGATTGATGATGTAACATTACAAATGGGTTTTGAACATGGAGCAAAGACGAGGAGGCCGTAAAATGATTTTGGTGACTGGTGCCACAGGAAACGTGGGACGTGAGTTAGTAAAGCAATTGCATCAAGCCGGACAACATGTACGTGTCTTGACTCGGAATCCAGAGAAAGCGTCTTTTCCTACCGACGTTGAGATCGCTGTCGGTGATCTAGCCTCCCCCGTGACATTAAAAGATGCATTGAACGGGGTGCAACAAGTCTTCTTTGTGCGAGTTCCCGGAAGTGATGCCTTTCCACGGATTGCGAAGGAGTCTGGCGTTGACCAGATTGTATTTCTCTCCTCAGGGGCGATTGACTCACCAACTGAAAATGCCATTGGTCGGAATCATCTGCATACTGAGGAGCTAATCCGACAGTCAGGTATGAAGTGGACATTTCTTCGCCCGGGGGCTTTCATGTCGAACTCTTTGCACTGGGCGCAATCGATACGAACAGAAAATGTTGTCAGGGCTCCTTTTGGTGATGTAGGCACGGCCCCAATCGACCAACGAGATATTGCATCCGTCGCCGCCAACGTACTCGTGTCTTCGGGACACGATGGAAAAGTTTATTCTCTTACCGGACCAGAGATATTGACCCCCGTTCAGCAGGTTGAAATTCTAGGCTCCGTGCTTGGTAGAGACATTCGCTTTGAAAATGTCCCCGAGTCAGTTGCTGCAGAGAGCATGAAACGATTTGCTCCGCCGGAAATCGTTGATGCAATCTTTGCCTTGATCAGAGACAACAGAAATCATGTGGATTCGGTGACGACCACGGTAGAGGATGTAACCGACCGACGAGCACACACATTCCGTCAATGGGCAACAGATTACTCGGACCTATTCCGCTAAACTACTCCGTAAGCTGCAATATGATATAGGGCGTGGAAACCTGGCTGCCGACCAGCTCGCCGGGTTTTTGACGATCATTTTGTACGCCTTCAGTTTGTCCTGGTATTCTTTCGACGCATACTGACTTCCACGGTCTGAGTGGTGCAAATACACCACTCATCCGGATTCTCCCCGCTGGTACGATTGTTTTAATGCATCAATGATAAGCTCTTTTGTCATCCGTGAGGTCAGCTTTCCAACTAACAATTTTCCGTGTAGGCAGATTCATGATGCTGGCAACATACAGCCACCCCTCGTTTCGTCCCACCGTACGTAATGTCCTACATCCCACCTGATTTTAACGCTCCGCATTGAAAACAGAGTCATTGTGTTTCAAGTTGGTTGTCGTCCTATATTTGCGTTCTGTACGGCTCTTTAACCCGCACTCCCGCACAATTCGAGCCACAGTTTTCTGCGATTTCATTGTCAACGACTTCACCTCCATATTCCTGTACTCAACATCTAGCCGTGCCGCTGGCAGGCCCCGACGGGACAGAAGATCCGATCCCAAACGATATACAACCGCCTTACAGGAAATATCCCACGAGGGGATTTTACAGTCGTCTTATGGCTACCATGGTCCCCTTGTTGCTTGACTCAACCATTAGTTCTGCATCAATATCTCTCGCTCGATTGGATATAATATCCAGTCCATATCTTCTTCCTCCTACAGACTGTATGTCAAACCCAATTCCATTGTCGTAGATTTGAAAATTCCATTTATCTGAAGTTCCCGTTTCAAATCTTACGTGAACCTGTGTAGCATTAGCGTGCTTGATTATATTGGTGACCGCTTCCTGCAGTATACCGAACAATTGAACCTGCTCCGACGGACTCAAGACAACGGGTTGCTCAGGAAAAGATACTTCCCAAGTAATCCTGCTAGTAGAAAGAGTCTTGTCGAGGTATGACCGAATTCGCTCTTCAAGATTGCCACCGTCAATCGTTTTATGTTTCAAGTTGAAAATAGCCTGACGAACGTTTTCGTCAATCTCTCTCAAGGACAGAAGTACATCACCGAGTTGTACTTGAAGTTCCTTATCGTCGTACTGAACTGCCTTTGTTTGGGCCGCATTGACCTGTACACCGGAGTAGAAGATCGATTGGGCAATTTGGTCATGTAATGCTCTGGAGAGTCGTTCCCGTTCCTCCAAAATAGCCCGGGACTCCTTTTCTTTGCTCAACTCTTTCTCTGTTCGGGCGAATTGCTGAAACAATGTCCGTGAAACCACTGCAATCACCGCAGCGTCGATAATCGCAGTAACCCAATTACCAAGTTCCATTGGTAACACATTCTCCAGTAAGGTGTGGCGAATTGTCTCGAAGCCACCAATCACGAGTGCTGGAACTAGAAACAGCGCCCATTTTATATATTTAGGAGTCATATCGGCCCTCCGTCTTCCTGTTGTTTTGGCTGCATAAACTCTTGGTTTATCATAAGAATAGCTTAACGTGGAAGAAAATAAATGAGGTAGCCATTTTCCGGTGGTGAAAAGATGAGAACTTATGAAATCCTAGTAGCAGATGATAACGAACGATCACGCTCAGCGGTTCGCATTCTTTTGGATTCTGAGCCTCAATTTAATGTTGTCGCCGAGGCGAAAAATGGACATGAAGCTATCAATATGGCCAAGGAATATATGCCTGATTTAGTCCTTATGGATATCAACATGCCGGGCATGAGCGGTTTTGAAGCCACTCGAATCATTAAACAAGAACTGCCCTACGTGCGGGTTGTTATACTCAGCGTTTCGGACGATGCGGCCGATCTCTTTGAGGCAATTCGAAATGGTGCGCAGGGATATCTCGTCAAGAGTTTGCAACCCTCTGATTGGATCACCTACTTGCACGGAATTCTTAACGGTGAAATGCCGGTCTCTCGCAGAATGGCTCAAAGGATACTAGCCGAGTTCAAGACTACACCTTCATCGAGAGAACTTGATGTACAACTCGCACAGAAATTGACCCATCGAGAGAAAGAAATTCTTGAACTTGTTAGCACTGGTGCCACCAATCGTGAAATTGCTAACCAGTTGTTCATAGCGGAAAATACAGTGAAAAATCATCTGAAGAACATAATGGCAAAATTACACATTCAGAATCGAGTGCAGTTGGCCACCTACGTGAGGAACCGTCAGACTGATCAATGAAATTAACGGTCGATATTCGTTTGCTTCAGTCGCAATGCATTTAGGACGACAGTGACCGAACTAAAGGCCATTGCTGTCCCCGCAATCGAGGGGCTCAACCAGCCGAGCGCTGCAAAGGGAATCGTAATCCCGTTGTAAACGAGCGCCCAGAAGAGGTTTTGGCGAATGTTTCTCATAGTCGCTCGAGATAACCGAATGGCTTGTAGTACCCCCTCCAAGTCGGCACCAATGAGTGCCACGTCTGCAGCTTCCAAGGCAATGTCGGTTCCCGTCCCAACAGCAATACCGACATCCGCTGTGGCTAAAGCTGGAGCATCGTTGATACCATCTCCCACCATCGCCACCGAGCAACCCCTTTTTTTGGAAATATCGAATGACATGCACCTTGTCTTCCGGTGTCAACTCAGCTAATACATCGTGAATTCCGACCTGATCGGCTATGAACTGTGCGGTTTTTAAGTTATCCCCCGTGACCATGACGATGTGCATACCAAGCGCCTTGAGATTGGCGATGGCGTGATACGACGATGATTTGACGCTGTCTGATACGGCGACTAGTCCTGCAATGTGCCCATTTACAGAAATGATTACAGTGGTTTTCCCAGCCTTCTCAAGGTCCTCTTTTATCAACAACGGAAGCCCGGCTGTATTCACATCATGTTCCTTCATCAATTGGATGTTACCAATCAACACCTCATTTTCCTTGACGGTGGCCCGAACTCCACGACCGGTTAGGGACAGGAAGTCAGATGGTTCCGATAGTCGGGTGTACTCATTGGCATATTCCACTATAACCGACGCCAACGGGTGACCAGAGGGGAGTTCTGCGCTTCCAGCGAGATAAAGCAGCTCTCCCTTTGATTTTATCATTGGGTGGTTAGCAAGAAGAATGTCTGTAACGGTCGACTTCCCAGCCGTGATTGTTCCGGTCTTGTCGATAACTAGGACCTTGGTCCTTTGAAGTTGTTCCAACTGCTCTCCGCCCTTAAAGAACACACCATGTTGTGCTGCACGTCCTGTTCCAACCATGAGTGCGGCGGGAGTCGCAAGGCCAAGTGGACAGGGGCAAGCCGTAAGCAGTATTGCAGTTGTGTTCAGCAAGGCGCTTGACACAGGGACTCCCAGTACGAAATACCAAAAGACAAAAGTGGCAAGTGAGAGGACGATTACAATGGGAACGAAGACACTACAAATTGTGTCTGCCAAACGCTGTACGGGTGCCTTTGTCCCCTGTGCCTCCTCTACTAGTCGAACAATTTGCCCAAGTGCAGTATCCGAACCAATTCTTGTGGCAGCAATATGTAGAACCCCATACTGATTTAGTGTACCCGCATAAACAGAGTCCCCATGTTTCTTACTAATGGAGAGGATTTCCCCAGTTAGCATCGACTCGTCTACGCTAGACTCTCCACTCACAACGTGGCCGTCAACAGGAATTTTTTCTCCGGGTCTAACAACTAACAAGTCGCCTGCGACCACTTGCTGAATTGAAATCTCTGTTTCGGTTCCCCGACGTAGAAGATGAACATTTTTCACCTGCAATTGGGCAAGCTTGTTGAGTGCATCTTTTGTACGTGACTTTGCATTTGTTTCAAGTATTTTCCCAAGTCGAACCAAAGTAATAATCACTGCGCTAGTCTCGAAATATGCATTTTCACTGCCTGTTAGGATCATCCATACACTATAAAAATATGCAGTGGATGTTCCCAAAACTACCAACACGTCCATGTTTGCACTTCGCCCACGAAGTGACTTATAGGCGCCTACATAAAAACTCCAACCTGCAATAAACTGAATCTGAGTTGCCAGCCCTAACTGAACAATCTGGTTCAAAAATACATGTGGTACAACGCTTAATCCGAACATGTTCAACATCGATAGGAAAAATGGCAGAGATAGTATAGCTGAAAACAAAAACATTTCGAGAGAGTCCCAGTTCTCCCCCTCTGGCAAAGCACGAGAGTTCTGATAAGCTCTCGCACCATACCCCAATTTCTCAACACGAGCGATAATGTCGTTTATGTCGATATGTTCAGGTTCAAACACGACTAAAGCACGTTCCATTGCTAAATTTACATTTGCATCTACGACACCATTCTGTTTCTTTACCACCTTCTCGATCCTGGATGCGCAAGCCGCACAGTGCATTCCTGTAATCAACAAACTAGCCTTCTGATTACTCATTTCCATACCTCCGCACCGGGCTATATAGGGGGCCTTTTAGTTGTCCACTAAGGCTATTCTATTGTGCGCATACCACTACATATTCCAGGATTACACAGGATTACATTCGTAGGTGAATGTCATAGCCGAGGCAAAAATAGCCCTTTCGGGCCAACATAACGTGCATTGGAGCACGTACACATGAGAGTACGGCACCTATCGTTTCAATTAACTGGGTGATGTAATAAAAGGGAGGCGAGAATTATGACCGTGCTTCTTTCGACGATAACGCTTGTCGTAATTATCATTCTGACTACAAGAATCAGCGTGTTAGGATTTTTACTTATTGTCTTCGTCGGATCCGTTTTATTACTTTCCCACATCTTGAATGTGCAAATCGGAGATGCACATCCTATAGCACTTACCACGAAGATGATGCTGCGTATCATATGGCTACTTGTTGGTGTGTCCTTTATCTTAGTTATCACTCTTTTAGCGCCTGCGATTGTGTCCCATCGGATGAGTTATAAGTCACAGATGACATCAATGTCTTCTAGTCAATAAAGTTGCTACTTTCCTTCGGTGGTAGTGATTCTGACGGTTTGACTCCTGCCTTGTACTTATCTAGTCCGTTGTCTTTCTCCGTGGCTATTCAACAAGCCAAATCGCTCCGTACCTAACACCCCTAGTATCGGGAATGATAACCTAAGAGTTCTGAATACTTTACCACGTTCACGTGCAGTTGCTGGAGTCTTGTCACAATAATAGCCCTTTGGGGCTAGATCAACGCATGTGCTCTAGGTTTACGATTTACCTGTCCTCCTTCTATGGCTAGGTAGCGATAATACTGAAACTGGAGCGGGTGATTACATAACAAAACTGATTCAAAAAATAAAAATCGTCGTATTAGCCCTTTTCGGATTGTTTATGGCTATGGTTTCACTGCCTATGGTGGCAAGCGCCCATGCATATGTCGTGCAATCAAGTCCAACTGTCAGCCAGTCACTCAGCAATGCCCCGTCCATAATCGAAGTCCGTTTTGACGAGAATGTACAACTCGTTCCAGACGGATTGACGGTTACAGACGAGGACAATCACCGAGTTGACTTGCAAGACGCTAAACTTGACCCACAGGACCATAACGAAATTAAGTGTCGGGTTCCATCAAATTTGCCCAAAGGTATATATACCATTCACTGGCAGGTGATTTCGGCAGATGGGCATATGGTCCAAGGAACCATTCCTTTTGGTATCAAAGTCGACGTTAATTCGCTCCATCTAGGGGCAACCGAGACTGGATATACACCCGGTCCATCCATGTTATTGGATAGATGTTCGGAGTATCTAGGACTCGCTTTGATAATAGGCGTAGTCGTGTTTTTTCGCTTTCTATGGCCTATTTCGACTGCGGCGGGGTTACGAGGAATTCAAAGGTGGGTAATCGGACTAGGCTGGGCGCTCATGACTGTTGGGGTGGCATTCAGTCTGCCGATACAGGCGGCAATTACCTGGAGTGTACATGGGTTTACATCATTCTCTCCGAGGTATCTCTTGAGAACCTTAAATTTTACACTCTTTGGCTACCTCTGGGTTATACAAATGTTGTTGCTCCTTATCGTACCGCCGGTTATAGCCGTTCTCATGAGTCCTCGAATTCGCAATCGTTGGTGGTGGATAGTCTCTCCAGGCTTCCTGATTCCCATCACAATAGGATTAACAGGCCATGCCGTAGCGGAGAGTAATCCAACCCTACCTGTGTTTGCGGTGATCATCCACATCTACGCTGCTTCTATCTGGGTGGGTGGGATCATTGCATCGCTAGTGCTAATCAATATGTCGTTACGAAAACCTGAGTTGTTTGGCCATAGCGAGGTTCTTCACTCGATTAGACGATTCTCAATTGTTGCCGTTTCAAGTGTGATCTTGTTGGGACTAACTGGTTTTTATGCGGCGTTTTTGCACATTCCAACCTGGTACGCCTTATTCCGGACCGAGTATGGTCAAACTTTATTGGTGAAATTGCTATTATTCGGCGCAATGCTACTACTGGCAGCCATTCACTGGGCTAAAAGAACCAAGGTGACGGTTTCTCTACGGACCTTTGTGGCCGCAGAGTTTGTCGTTAGTCTAGCTGTATTTGTTGCGACAGCCCTTTTAACAAATCTACCGACAGGCCAGAATAACCCTGGACCGGTTCACAAAACTCGGTTGATTTCGGACGAAAAAATAACGCTTTCGATCACGCCAAGCCATGTAGGGGAGAACCAGTTCACGGTTTCTGTAACAGACAACAAGGGCAAACCGCTTGGAACCATCCAACAAGTTACTCTCGAATTCAGTTCTGCATCTGTTCCCCAAGGTGCTGAGAACTTAAGGCTTACACGGGAGAGACTTGGAGTCTATTCGGGAAAAGGATTAAACCTCTCCGGTGGAGGTCGCTGGAACGTCACAGTGGACATTTTAACTAATTCATTTACGGATCTGAACGTTACCTTCCCGATTTCCGTCGGCCAATAGAGCTTATAGAAGAATGGAGTGCTTTATGATGAATCGAATGATACGCAGTCTTATTGGCGTCGGTAGTGGACTTGCCACTCTATCCGTCACAGCTACCGCATTTGCACACGTTATCGTAAACCCAGCTCAATCTACTGTTGGTGCTTGGCAAGAATACACTATGCGTGTTCCGTGTGAAAAAACGGATCCTACCATGAAGGTTGTTCTTAAAATACCGAATGGTGTTCAGTTTCAGCAGTACGAACCTGTTGCCGGTTGGACCGTTCAAGCACAAAAAACAGGCCAGGATGAGGTCGTTACTTGGCGAACCATTGGATCTGGTATTCAACCCGGACAATTTATGGAATTCCCGTTTATAGCAACTAATCCAAAACAACCAGCATCGCTTGATTGGAACGCCTACCAGTATTACAAAGACGGAACCATTGTGGAATGGACAGGTGCACCTGGATCTGCAACACCGCACTCCATCACACAAGTTCTAACTAGTAATACCCAACCGACACCAACAAGTTCGTCTGGTAATGCAGCCGAAAATACTTCAACGGCTTCGTTCTCGCTCGGTTGGACGACGGCCGACACTTGGGTACTTACGGTTTCCATTGTGGCAATTTTGCTATCTGGTGTGTCCATTGCCTTTTCATTAAGAGGTAATAAAAAACAGTAAATACAGACGAACCAACGCAGGTTATTTTAATCCCCCGTATATTCGGGGGATTTTTATGTATGAATATGGCGAACCGTAAATGTTGGCAGATTTAATAGTAAAATGCCACAGATGGCTACTACAAATGCCATGCGTATTCATCCGTCGTCTACTTGTAATCTGTCCCCACTGTTTTGCTTTACCAACATCCAGTGTTAAAACAATCATACTGAGAAGTCAGCAAATCGATAACCAATTCCTGGCTCCGTGAGAATATATTTAGGGTGCGTAACATCCTCTTCCAGCTTCTTTCGGAGATGCCCCACGTACACACGGAGGTACTGACTATCTAACTGCTCGTCCAGACTACCCCAAACGTGCTGCAGCAATTGTTGGTGTGTCATCACACGTCCTGCATGCGTTGCCAGGACCTTTAAAAGGTCATATTCGGTTGGCGTTAACTTCACTGCTTCGCCTGAACGCTTAACGATGCGTTTCGCTAAATCAATGGTCAGCTCCCCGAACACCAGGACAGGCTCAGTTGATGCGCCTGCAACGTGACGTAAAGCCACACGAATTCTTGCCAATAATTCTCCCATTCCAAAGGGTTTCGTCATATAGTCGTCTGCTCCCGCGTCGAGTAACGTTACCTTATCGGCCTCCTGTTCCTTCGCCGTCAGTACAATGACCGGAGTATTCGACCACTCTCGGATCCGCTTAAGAACCTCAATCCCTGGCAAGTCCGGAAGTCCGAGGTCCAAAACGATCAAATCGGGACGAGACATTGCAGCTTGCATCAGCCCATCGTCAGCTGTCGGTGATTCAATGACTTCAAATCCATGTGCCTGTAATGTCACGCGCAGTAGTTTTCTGATCTGTTGCTCATCATCGATCACGAGAATTTTTGCCCCATTGCCAGACATAGCATCCTCCCCTAAAACTGACTGCCCGAATCAATAGGAACGGTCACCGTAAACACCGTGCCGCGAGGTGAATTCGGTGCTGCGGTGATGGTCCCTCCATGTGCTTCGACAATACCCTTGCAAATTGCGAGACCCAGTCCTGTACCGGGAACTTTCAGTCCGGACTGAACCCGATAAAACTTATCAAATACCTTTTCGTGTTCCCCAACAGGTATTCCAACTCCCTCATCTGCGACCCGAACCACGAGCTGTTCTCGGTCGAACGTGACTGATAGAGTGATCTCACTGCCAACAGGAGAGTACTTGATGGCGTTACTCAACAGATTAACAAGGACTTGTTCCATCAGTACATCATCAAGGGGAGCCGGGGGTATGTTATCGGAAAATGTCACGACAATTCGGTGCCCGGGTGTTTCTCGGAACTGATTTAAAGCAACACCTACAATGTCCTGAATATCACACCAGTTCTTGTTCAGTCGCAACATTCCACTCTCCAGGCGAACCATACCAAGCAGATTCGTGATGAGCCGATTCATACGCATCGCTCCATCCCGAATGTTGTACAGAAGCTCCTGCCGATCCTCTGTGGACAGCACTTCGCCCGTCTCAATCAGACCGGTGACAGAACCAATAATGGCGGCAAGCGGAGTCCGTAATTCGTGTGAGATGGAGTCCAACAATGCGGTTCGGAGCCGCTCCGACTCTGCAGTAAGGTGCGCAACTTTCGCCTCTTCTTCCAACTTGATACGAGACAAAGCCATGGCTGATAGTCCTGCCAGTGCCTCAAGCAGACGAAGTTTATCGGGCGTGAGCCCCCGAGCTATCCGGATCCCTAATACACCGTGAATCTTGGTATCTGTTTTCAAGGGGAGATACAGGTCAGGCGACTGACGAAGGTTACGAGTCCCATGGCCAGCGATTTCCCCATGTGTGTATACCCACCGGGCGACACCGTAATCGCCTTGTATTTCACTGTCCTGCATTTCTTCCCGCGAGCTTACCGCTAGATGTAAATCACGCAGATTGTCCCCAAGAAAGATGACCACCTCGTGACCTATCGTTGTGGAAATTTGCTTCACGATACTCTGAAGGACATTTCCTAACCCTGATACAGCCGTCATTTGGCGGCTCAATGCGTACAATGCAGCGGTATTTGCCTCACGTTGTTTCGCAAAATAAAGTTGCGTTCGTAGTCGTGACGCCAGACTGGCCGTGAGCGTAGCGACACCAAGAAAGACTGCAAAGGAAACAAGGTACTGCAAATCCGCAACAGTGAAACTGTGCGTAGGCGGTACAAAAAAGAAATCAAAGGCAACGACGCCTATAGCAGAAGCAAAAAAAGCCGGCCCGAGCCCCCAACGCACTGCACTCACAAGGACTGGAAGCAGATATATTAGTGCAATGTTCACCAAGTCTCGGGACACGTTGAACTGATGCAACAATACGGTTAGAAGACAGACAAAGACAGTAACCAGGACGTATGCATGCCACCTGTGTCGAACTCCTGGCATGTCGTGGACAATACTCTCCGTGACATCCATCCGTCCTGGAATCACGTGTATCACCATACCATCACTCTGGTTCAACAGCTGTTGAATGATGGAGTGACGCAGCAAATTTGTCAGTCGCGATTCTTCGGGCTTCCCAATGATAATGTGTCTCACATGTTTGGACCGCGCAAATTCGATGATTGTCTCGCCGATGCGCTCTCCAGTAACAGACACCACCTCGCCACCAAGCTGCTGCGCCAGTTGCATGTGAAAGGATAGGCGATTGACGTCTTCTTCGGTAGTTGGCACTGTTTTTGCATTGTCGACAAACAGGGCGAACCATTCGGTTTTCAGTCTGTCGGCCATTTGTTGCCCCATACGGATCATGTTCTCCGTAAACGGACTTGTACCAATACACACAAGGACAGGTCCAGTATCAAGGTTAGCCTCTATTTCCAGCTCACTGCGTTCACGCTCACTCATTTAGGTACACGCTACCTCCGGTTCCAGTCAAGTTAGACCAAATCCTGTGCTGGTGTTGCTCACAGACATTATTGTATACGCCCCACACCGGGAAAGAAGTAAAGATAGGCGTTGTATGGAACCACACGAACCTGTGCCAACGTATACACTTCTTCGTTAGGTCCCATTGCTGCACCTCATGTTCGTCTGAATGGCTCACGTCTCCCGCGTGTTGGAGACAACGTGTAAGTCGGCGAATTCTGCATGTTGCAATACGTAACCAACAGGATTAGCTTTCCACCGACGTAGCCACCCCTTTCCCGAAAGCGGTTGACCGATAACAATCTGTGTGACATGCAAATCATTGGCCGTGTCGACAATGACCTGACCGACTTCTTGTTCCAAGGCTTGTTTCTGCAAAAATACAGCATTGAATTGGTTGCTCAGGCTCTGAATTCGGGCTAAATCTCGTTGCTCATCCGTGGTCATCGGTTTACTTCCAACCACTACGAGTACGAACAATTGGGCATTATGGCGGTCTGCAATGCGCCATCCCCGCCGAATCAGCTTCTCTGAATGTGGACGATAGTTCACACATACCAAAATGCTGTCTCTGGCCCGGTTTTTCTTTCCTCTGCTCTGCTGTCGGTCGAGCCGCTGCTCCACGTCATCTGCAACCTCAAGTAAAGCCATCTCGCGCAGTGCTGCCAGGTTTGGCAGCCGAAAAAAGTGGTTCAACGCCCGGTCTATCTTGTCTTGAGAATAAATTTTCCCATCTACGAGTCTCTGTTGTAGTGTTTCCGGCGTCACGTCAATGAGTTTAACTTCCCGCGCCAAATCCATGAACCAGTCGGGAATGCGTTCCCGAACCCTCACACCCGTAATGTGCTCGACTTTATCCCGCAAACTCTCAAGATGCTGTATATTTACAGCCGTAACAACATCGATACCACATTCGAGTAGGTACTCGATGTCCTGGTAACGCTTCTCCCTTTGGGACCCCGGGACATTGGTATGCGCCAACTCATCAATCAACACAACCTCGGGGCGACGCCGGACAATCCGGTCAACGTCCAGCTCTTCGTATGTTCTTCCTTCCAAAAACAATCGTAGCTTTGGCAGTACTTCTAAATTGCCTACCTGTTGCGCTGTTTCGGAGCGTCCATGTGTCTCAATCAGGCCAATCACAACATCCACGCCCTTGTCGGCCCAGTCATTTGCATCCCGCAGCATCGTGTAGGTTTTTCCAACACCGGGCGCGGCGCCAACGTAAATCGTTAGGCGTCCCTTCCGCGACTCTTCACCAGATCGGACGGATGTCGACTGTGGCCTCTTTACCTCATTCGGATAACTACCGCCCCGCGGATCCTTCCACCCGACAATGCGAAGGTCGAGGTACTTCATGTTGTACAGCAGATACCGAACTGGATTGTCCTTCCACATTGTCCAGAGCAGGTTCCCTTGCGGTTGCCCCATTACGATTTGAGTGGCATTCACCCGTTGTGCCACTTCCATGATGACAGCCCCAATACTTCTGTCATTCCGTATTTCCAATACCTGCTGTGCATCATACTTGTGAGCGATCTCGACTAGTCTTGATACCTTTTCCCCAGCCTTCGGAGTCAGATCATCGCGAGGTGCGTTTAAAATCGTAAGGACAACCAGATCTGCATTCATTCTCTCGGCCATCACGTGCCCTTTGCGGACGAGCTTCTCAGAGCGTTCGAGATAGTTGGCACAGACCAGTATCGTTTCCTTCGCACCAAACGGACCGGTCACTTGGTTGCGATCCAGTGACTGTTGCAACCGTGCATCTACGCCGTCCGCCACTTCTCTCAAGGCCAACTCCCGGAGCGCTGAGAGGTTGCTTTTCCTGAAAAAGTGGTTCAGCGCCTGACCGACCTTGCCGATTGGATAAATGTCTCCATCCCGCAACCGCTGCCGTAACGTTTCCGGTGTCACGTCAATGACTTCGATTTCATCCGCCCGTCTGACAAACGATTTTGGAATCACTTCCCGGACGCGAATGCCCACGACCTCTTCGACTTCCTTGTGAACCCCTTCAATGTGTTGTACATTCACAGCGGTCATCACATGGATGCCTTGATTCAACAGGTATTCCACATCCATGTATCGCTTCGGATGCATAGACCCAGGCACGTTGCTGTGGGCTAGTTCGTCCACCACAACCACTTCCGGCGCCCGCGTGACAATGGCATCCAGGTCAATCTCTTCAAACACTCGACCTACGAACTCAATTTGCTTACGTGGGAGTACCTGTAATTCACCGATTTGGCGCACAGTTTCCGGTCGATGATGAGATTCAACATATCCGATCACGACGTCTATCCCCTGTTGCAGCATCGCATTGGCCTCACGCAGCATAGTGTAAGTTTTGCCTACGCCCGGGGCAGCCCCAATGAATAACCGCAACCTACCACACTTGCGCTTCGGTACATTGTCAGCGGGTGGCGTGTTGATGCCCGTTTGATGCACGTCATTCACCGAACATCTCTCCCCCGTTGTCAAACGTTCAAAAGGACAGCATCCTTTCAAATCGGATGCTATCCAACGACTATTTAGCCCTTAAAACTCTGCATAGCCATGTTAAGTTGCAAGACGTTCACATAGGGTTCTCCCCAAATTCCAAGGAAACGACCAACGGCATTCGTCTGAACCAGTGACTGTAATTTTGCTTCCGGCACTCCCGTCGCCTTAGAGATCCGTGGAACCTGTGCATACGCATTGGCGAGAGAAATGTCGGGATCCAGTCCGGAACCAGAGGACTCCACCATATCGGGCGGAACCTGACTCCCTCGGAGACCTGTGGCTTTCAGGTTGCTCTCCACTTCTTTAACAAGTGCCGGATTTGTCGGCCCCAAGTTGGATCCACCTGACCCATTAGCGGCATAATTGACTGCCGATGGCCGCGGGTGAAATAATCCCGGACTGGTCACGGATTGTGCAATCAGGGTGGAACCGACAACCCGCCCATGTTCACTGATCATTGACCCTTCAGCCTGACGGGGAAATAGTAAATGACCGACACCAGTAATCAACAATGGGTAACCGAGACCCAGAATGAGGGCCAGGACCAAACTCAACCGAATGGCACGAATCACGTTTATCATCTGAATCCCTCCTCTAAATGTTCGCAATACCCAACACGGTGAGCAGCAAATCTATGACCTTAATTCCAACGAACGGTGCGATAACGCCACCTAATCCGTAAATTGCCAGGTTCCGAAGCAGCATAGAAGTTGCCGTCATCGGCCGGTACTTGACCCCTTTCATGGCAAGCGGGATGAGCAGCGGGATAATCAACGCATTGAAAATCAAAGCAGACAGAATGGCACTCCGGGAACTGCTCAAATACATGATGTTCAATACATGCAACTGCGGGACGACTGCGGCAAACATCGCCGGGATGATCGCAAAGTATTTCGCGACATCGTTCGCAATGGAAAATGTCGTAATGGCCCCACGAGTAATCAAAAGCTGCTTGCCAATCGAAACGACTTCAATCAATTTGGTTGGATCCGAATCCAAATCCACCATATTTCCAGCTTCCTTGGCGGCTGTCGTCCCGGTATTCATGGCCAAACCGACATCTGCTTGTGCAAGGGCGGGCGCATCGTTGGTCCCGTCACCAGACATCGCAACCAGTTTGCCTTGTTCCTGCTCCTGTTGAATCAACCGCATTTTATCCTCAGGTTTGGCCTCAGCAATAAAGTCGTCAACGCCTGCCTCCAGTGCTATGGTCGCTGCGGTCAATGGATTGTCGCCCGTACACATGACTGTTTTAATGCCCATTCGCCGCAGCTCTTCGAACCGCTCACGCATGCCAGGCTTGACGATGTCCTTGAGGTAAATCAAACCGAGCAACTCATCCCCCGGGCTACAGCTAGAGGTGTGCCTCCTTCCTTGGCAATGGACTCGGTCTTTGTGTCCAGATCAGCAGGAACAACGCCCCCTGTTCGACCACGTACTTTTTCATCGAGTCCACCGCGCCCTTGCGCACCAGAGTGCCATCCGGAAAATCCAACCCGCTCATCCGAGTATCCGCAGAGAACTCCACATTCTTGGAATCGGCGTACGATTCTCGTTTCACTTGGACACCCAGTTCCCTTCCCAGATCAACTACCGAGCGCCCTTCCGGTGTTTCATCAAACAGCGACGACAGCACGGCTACTTCTATGAGTTCACGTTCTTCGTGTCTGCCGACCGAAACAAAACTACTTGCCAAACGGTTTCCGATAGTGATCGTGCCGGTCTTGTCGAGAATCAGCGTATTGACGTCGCCCGCCGCTTCGACTGCTTTCCCAGATTTCGCAATCACATTGAACCGAATTACGCGGTCCATGCCGGCGATGCCGATGGCTGACAGAAGGCCACCGATCGTCGTTGGAATCAGGCAGACTAGCAGTGCAATCAACGTGGCAGTATCAATGGATCCATGGACAAACCGCGCCAAGGGTTGAAGTGTTACCACGACAATCAGAAACGCAAGTGTCAGTCCCGCGAGCAGCACGGACAAGGCCAACTCGTTCGGCGTCTTCTGACGTGACGCGCCCTCGACCAACCCAATCATCTTATCGAGGAACGACTCCCCGGATTCACAGTGACCTGAATCAAAAGTTCATCGGACAGCAGCTTGGTACCACCTGTAACAGAACTGAAGTCACCGCCTGCCCCGCGAATGACAGGTGCGGATTCACCAGTGATGGCAGACTCGTCTACACTCCCCAGACCCGCTATGACTTCGCCGTCTGCGGCAATCAGTTCGCCTGCGCGGACTCTCACAATGTCATCTTTGCGAACGGTACTGGCGGGTATGTTCTCGTAGTTGCCGTCGCTTTTCTGCCGCCACGCCATGAGGTCCGTCTTCGTCTTTCGCAACGACTCCGCCTGCGCTTTGCCGCGGCCCTCAGCGATGGCTTCCGCAAAATTTCCGAAGAGCACGGTTACCAGCAAGATGACCGTCACGACGAGGTTGAACCAACGCTGATCCGCACCGTAGTGCCCGCCGAACAAGTTCGGAAAGAATGTCAGCAATGCAGTAATCACAAATCCAACTTCAACAACAAACATCACTGGATTTTTAACCATGACGCGCGGATCGAGTTTGACAAAGGATTCAACGAATGCCCGGCTCACCATACCACGCGAGAGCGTACCCGTTGTTTTTTCCATTCAAAACGTCTCCTTTATGCCCATCTCCCGGAAAATTCTTAATGGTTGACCTGTCCAGCCATCATTTGGAGGTGTTCGCCAATCGGGCCGATCGCGAGAGCCGGGAAAAACGTAAGTGCACCAACGATAATGACAACGGCGAGAAAAACCATGCCGAACGAAAAAGTGTCTGTCTTCAACGTCCCGGAACTCTCCGGAATCACCGGCTTGATCACAAGGGACCCGGCAAGAGCAAACATGGCTATAAGTGACAGGAATCGTCCCAGTAACATGACTAGACTAAGAGAAACATTGTAGAACGGCGTGTTGCCACTCAGTCCTGCAAAGGCTGATCCGTTGTTGGCGGCACCAGACGTGTACGCATAAAGGACTTCCGAAAGTCCATGAAGCCCCGGATTGGCAATGGATGAGACACCTGAATGCGTACTGACGGCTATCGCCGTTGCTACCAAAATCAGAAATGGGTGTATCAGTATGCCGAACGTTGCCAATTTAATTTCGCGCGCTTCTATCTTCTTACCGAAGATCTCCGGCGTCCGCCCGACCATCAATCCGGCGAGGAACACCGTGATAATAAGATACATGATGATATTGATAAGCCCTACGCCGTTCCCTCCGAATACGAGGTTGAACATCATGAACAGCAGCGGTACCAAGCCGCCCAAAGGTGTCAAACTATCATGCATGTTATTGACGGCACCAGTCGTGTAGGCGGTTGTCACTGCTGTGAATAAACTGCTTAGCGCCGGACCAAACCGAACTTCTTTCCCCTCCATATTCGGCCCTGATATCCCCAGCAAGTCGTGGAGAATGGGATTCCCTGCGGTCTCCGCTGCGTACACCGTGAACGCCCCAGCAAGCAGTAAGCCGGTCAAAACCGAGTATAGGATAACCGCCTGTTTACGGTTCTTAAGAAAACGTCCGAAGGAAAACACCAGTGCGGTAGGTATGACCGCCATTGCAAGAATTTCTAATAGGGTTGTCAAGGCTGACGGATCTTCAAAGGGATGTGCTGAATTCGCATTAAAGAACCCTCCGCCATTCGTACCCAATTGCTTGATGGCTTCCAGTGACGCGACTGGACCGCGCGAAATGGTTTGCACCGTACCAGTTAGTGTTTGGACAGTTTGTGCACCGTGAAGCGTTTGCGGCAGTCCGAGACCGACCAGAACAATGGCAAACACAATCGCACCCGGTAGCAGCAACCGGGTGTTTGCCTTTACAAGGTCGACCCAAAAGTTGCCGATTGTTGTGGACCTATTTGCCACAATTCCCCGAACAATAGCAATCGCGGCAGCGAAACCAGTCGCTGCGGACGTAAACTGCAAGTATTGGATCGCGATCATTTGGCTGAGGTACGACAAGGATTGCTCGCCAGCGTAATTCTGCCAATTGGTGTTCGTGATAAAACTCGCAGAGGTATTAAATGCTAGGTCCCAAGGCATGTTCTTGATGTGATCTGGGTTGAACGGCAACCAGGCTTGTAGCCGAAAGACAAGGTAGACAAATACCATCATGACCAGATTGACAAGCAACAGGCATTTGAGATACACCTTCCAATCCATCTCCACGGCTGGATTGATTCCGGCGAGTTTGTATATACCCCTCTCTGCTGGGCTGAATACCCGTTCGAGAATACTGCGTTTTCCGGTAAATACCCCATAGATGTATCCACTGAGTGGGATAGCTATGAGCAGGATGAGACCCACCACAGACAATATTTGAACGATACCGTTAACAGTCAAGATGCCTCACTCCTCGTTGGCTTACGTTACCTGCTAAAACTGTTCCGGATGAAAGACAACGTAAATCAAGTAAATCGCCAGGACGATCGCAATTAACAATAGGACCCACATAATGCTGCCTCCTTGTTAGGCCTTGTCAAAAACTCGAATGAGGTAGATGAACCCACCAAAACACAAGACGGTGACTGCCAGTGCTATGAAGTCCCCCATACTGCCCCTCCTTGTGAACTAATCCCATTTCCCATAAAAGCGCGCATGAAACCTGGATTGCTCCTGACTCGTAACATGGTAATTGGTCATCCGTAAAAACGGTGTGGGGAATTTGAGGCTTGGGTATAAAGAAAACATAAAGATGAGGGGGAGAATTATCTGCGAATTCTCACGAGGGTAAATTGATAGAAAAGTCTCGTATTGATAGATGATAATGGGCAATACCCAAGTACAAACACGATAAAGTTCTAGATTAGTTGTGAACGGTGAGTAGATCTAGAGTTCTTCCTGTTCTAATTCCTTGAGTACGTCCAACCGTTTTGCGACCAACACAGTGAACACTAACACAGCACTACCTGCGATTCCGTCTGGTAAGCGTAATTCCTTGCGTGTTCCAACTGATGGATAATACTAGTGTCTTGAGACTCTTTTCCTGTGGAAACCCGAATAAGGACAAAGATTCTACGAGCATCCTTTATAACATGACGAGCTCGCCACATTCCCTCTAATAGGAACTTCGGGTCCATAGGATCGAATTGGAATAGGAGCTCTTTGTCATTCATCACAGCCACCATCCTCTTCAATCGATAGCAGGAGAATCAAGATAGCCTCAATGGTCTTGCTACCGAGGTATTCCCGACAATGGATTGCAACTTCATGGTTCTTTCGTGTTGCCATATTGCATTCCCCCTTGTTGATTGAGTCCGATGCGGAAATACAGCATCGGCATGTAATGAAGGGGAACCAGGTTGGATTACTATGTGACGAGCTGGGTGTAACTCGCATATTCAAGGTATAGGATGGAGACTTTTTGAGTCAAAATTTACGATGAGGAATTTTAGCCGTACCACGATATAATTTTCCGGCTGGTCTTAAGGAAACGTTGTAAATCATATAATCAATGTTCATTTATACTTTAGGTGATATTACGGGGCATGAGGAACTGGCCGATATACTAAAAGCTATCAATGAACCTACTACGCTGAGCATTACTGCGTTATTGAAAGTCCGTGAGTGCTGTGTATCCGAACTCACCTTTATTTGGTATTTCTCAATCGGCAATACGGGATCATCTCAGTCGCTCGGGCATGGGTTTACTACTCTTTGGATTACAGCGGATTAGATGCTTTACCTTCCGATAAAATCGATGGATTCGGCCACAGGGCAAGACACCATTCATTAGACGTTCTCTTATTTCTTTCTGAAGTGGGTATCAAATTGGCAAAAAGTGACCACCCTGTAATTGGAGTGGTCACTTTGACAACAATCATCATTCTCGGGATAATTTTTATACCTGTCGTCATGAGCGGTACATACTTCATGTGGCATCGGTTGCGGCTAGTTTACGACGTGGTTGCCCTCATCTCGGCCATCGTATCCTTTAGCGCATCATCCACAACCATTTACTCTGTTATAAAGAATAACACAGTCTTTATGACAACCCTTCACGCTCTCTTCATAGACCCATTCTTTCTGATTCCATCTGCGTATCTCGGCGTTTACGTGATTTATATGTTATGTATCGCCGTCTTCGAACAATTCAAGCAGTGAAGAGGTAAACAAACCGCTGTCCGCAGGTTATAACTCAACATCTTCATCCCTGGAATAGTTTCATCACAAGCGGAATCTGTCCACGGTGATGCGTGGTATGACTAATGGTGAACACAATGAGCTGTCTACGGTTCAACTCACCTACTCTTAATGACAACCCTGGCTTGTCGAGGTCGGATTCAGTTAAGCGCTCCAACACATCTCGAGTATATGGCAGTGTATCCACCCAAGCCTTTTGAATAGTTGGGACATCCCATTGACTTTCCTTGAATGGTGCTTGGGTGTCAATATCCAGCGGTTCCCCCGATATTGCAGAGATGAACTTCTTTTCCACTCTTGCAGTATGATCGATGATAGAAGCTATATTATTGAAGGTCCCATTCGGGCGATACAACCACTGGTCTTGGCTCAAGCCCTCTATCATGTTGTCAATAGTCTGATGCACCAATGTCAACACTTCGAAGTGATCGGATACTTCTTTCAGCATATATGTATTTCGCTCCTTTCAAGCTGTCTTATTCACTCTGCTAAAATTATATAATGATTTGGGTTCGGATAAGAAATTTGACCATGGAATCCCAGTATTTCGACTTCGTGCAGCAAAGTCTCCGGATCGAGTCTTTCCTCCACAGGTGGCCCCATGTCCATCGGCTTCTTTTCCCATTCGATCAAAAGAATTTTTCCATCCGCTCGGAGAATCCGTTTGAATTCAGAAAGTGTTTGTTTCAAGTCGTCTACTTCGTGCAGCACCAGGGAACAAATGATGCGATCCACACTTTCGTCTGGCAACGCTATTCGTTCGGCTGTACTCTCCACTAGCGATACGTTTGATAATCCCTCTCGCTGTACATTTTCCTCTAACAAACGTAGCATTTCTGGAGAAACATCAATGCCATAGACCGTTCCTTCCGTCATGTGAGCAACTGGAAGTGTGAAGTACCCTGGCCCGCATCCGATGTCAGCTATGCTGCTAACTTCCTGAACGTCCAATAAGTTGAGAATCTTATCGGGGGGCAACGCCTTGCGGCGTTCTGGATTGTCCAGCTTTTCAATATGCTTCGGATTAAAACGATGCCCCATAAGTTATCCCACCTTGTTCCTTCATTTCGCTTCGTCAATCGCCTGCTTTAACGATTCCTCAACACCTTGTGCGATATCTTCTAGCGTAGCATCATTGATAACCTGCATCAGAACAGTCGGTCTCGGAAGTCCAATTTTCGTACTTCCATCATTGTCTTGATACACGACCACTTTGCAAGGTAGGAAGTACCCCACTAAACGGTTTTGTGATAATACCTTTTTCGCTTCATGCGGGTTACACACTTCCATGATTCGATAGGGAGTATCGAACTCGACTCCTTTTTCTCGGAGCTTTTCAGGAATATCCATCTGCCAGAGAACACCGAATTTGTGGTTTTTCAGACTTTCCTCCAGCGCTTGTACAGCTTCATCTACAGTCTTGTTGGTTGACACCGAGTAGTGAAAATCCATATATAACGCTCCTTATCGGCTTTTCATTAAAAGGTCGATGGCTTCTTTCAGCACTCCTTCAGCAGAACGGCCATTTTCGATCTCATCACGGATACACTGCTCCATATTCTCTCCAATTACGTACATAACCACTCTATCGACGGCGGATCGAATAGCTGACAATTGAGTCACTACGTCCTTACAGTCTTTTTCTTGGTCCATCATTTGAAGCACTCCCCGAACTTGTCCCTCAATACGACGCAATCGATGCTTCATCTGATCGTTATATTGCATACCCTTCACTCCCTCACGTCATGATAATATACCGCACCCCGCAATATACTTAGCACGAGGCGTGCCATGGTTAAACCGAGTTATTCCAACGCATCATTCCACCAACTACATTTGTTACGTCGGTGTACCCATGTTTATTAAGAATTCTAGCCGCCTGCATACTGCGATTTCCACTTCGACACATCAATACAACCGGCTTGTCTTGGGGGATTTCACCCAACCGTTTGTGAATCTGACTCAACGATATATTCTTAAACCCTTGAACGTGTCCGGATCGGAACTCCCCTGGTTCACGAACATCAATAAACTGGATGCCGCTGCTCTTGTTCTTCAACAGTTCTTTCAAGTCTTCTATATTAACAGATTTGACACCTTTAGCCGGTATCAGCCGATACGCTACGTAAACCACGGCAACTACCGCCACAACAATCCACACAAAACTCATTACGTCTCTCACCTCTCATTATTGGTTTGTTGTAGAGCCAATAGCAAAAATCACGAGGACAAGCGGTCATCCAACATATTCGGACCGCCTTGACCCTCGTGAACCATTGAAACACCCGTCTACGTCTCCGTTATTAAATAACGTTTGAGAGTTGTGCCATTAACGTGTCCTTTGGCATGTATCCCACAATCTGTTTAACTGGTGTCCCGTTACGGAATACAATCATCGTTGGAATGCTCATGATTCCGTACTGTGATGCTGTTTGAGGGTTACGATCAACGTCCAACTTTGCGACCACTAAGTTCTCTTGATTTTCTGTAGCCACTTCTTCCAACACAGGAGCCATCATCTTGCATGGACCACACCAGGTTGCCCAGAAGTCCACTAGTACAGGTTTGTCACTCCGAAGGACATCCTGAAATGTAGCGTCTGTTACCGGAACTGTTGACATCTTTACACCCCCGAATTTATTTATAGGACTCAGCCCTTCTTTACAAAGAACCGGAATACGTCATTGTCCTCTTCCACTTTGACTAGTTCGTTATTCGTACGTTTTACCCAACTCTGAAAGTCATTCAGCGAACCTTTATCGGTCGACTCCAATTGCATAATCTGCCCTGATTCCAAACCTTCGATTGCCTTCTTTGCCTTAACAATCGGCATAGGACAGCTCAGTCCTTTTGCATCCACGAAAATATCTGCTTCCACAATTCGTTCCCTCCTTACGTTATTGGTGATGTACTGCACACCTGTTTGGGCCAATTTCCAGTTCCATTGCTTCTTGGTCCGTCACATGCTCCGTACCTCGGTTAACCCCAACGATACGTTCATAGTTCGGCGGGGTATCCCCAATTGCACTGACGACCCGTTCTGTAAATTTCCGAATATCGGTTGTACGCATTATCTCGTTACTGCGGCGGATCTCGCCGAGTGTAGCCCCTACGTAACCACGTTCATTGATTTCCTTAATATCAGCGTAGTGGGTAGGCAACACGAGCACATCGTCCGGCAAGTCTGCGACTTTCTTGAATACAGTCTCGTACAAAGTCAGAGCCCATTCTTGGGCCTTCCCACCCAAATCAGGCCTACCAAGCCCGCCGACAAATATCGTGTCACCAGACAGCAAAAATTTACGATTTATCACAAAGGATGTACTCCCTGGGGTATGTCCTGGAGTAGGCATCGCCAATACTTCAACATCAACAGCACCGAACTGAACGTGACGGTGTTTCTCTAAGGGTTCAAAGGACTCATTGGAACCCTGCATCTCTCCAGACGAAATATAGTACGTAGCTCCCGTCTGCTTTGCGAGATCAATTCCACCTGAAATATGATCGGCATGTAGGTGAGTATCCATGATATGAGCAATCTTGACGTTTTCCTGTTTTGCAACGTTGATATATTCTTCAATATTCCGCCCTGGATCCACGACTAAAGCGGAGCCTTCTGAAATCACCATGTAGGAAAGGCAACCCTTGGCAAGGCGGTTAAACTGAACCAACTTCATGTGTTCGTCCACAGAGATGGTCACCGGAACGTATAATTGACTCCAACCACGCATGCCTTCTGCCAAGGATTTCACCTGATATCCCTTTTCCTCGAGCATATCGGCCACCATTTCGGATGATCCACCCTTGGCACATACGACCACAATTTCCGTGTTCTTCGGCAAATCCTTATACAAGGCTTCGTCCTCATCAAGGAAGTCGAAGTACGGGATATTTAGCGACTGTACGTTGTGCCCCTCAATTTTCCACTCACTGTAGTCCTCTGGGTTCCGGACATCCAGAATAAATACCGATTCATCTTGACTCATTTTCCGGTGAAGCTGGTCTACACTCAATGTGCCTGCCATGACATATCACCTCATTTCTCGATTTACTGTTGTTCCGTAGGTCCAGTCCATTGGGACATACCTGGAACCACATTTCGAACCTTTGAAAAGCCCTTTCCAGCGAGGATTTGACAAGCAGCATCACTGCGGTTCCCTGTCCGGCAAATCACGTATACCTCTTGTTCGGGGTTCATTTCCTTCACTGCTTCTTCCAGTTGACCCAAGGGTACGGACTTTGCACCTGGGATGTGACCAAAGGCATATTCCATCGGTTCTCGAACATCCAAGACGACCGGTTTTTGTACTAGTTCTTTCAGTAAGTCCTCATTGGACACGACATCTGGGTGTCTCGTTTCTGGTTTCTCTTCGCTGGGATCGGACTTACGAACGTAGTGCTTGTATACGTCATTCTCCTGTTTCGTTCCAATAAACTGGTGGCCAGTGCGGTTAGCCCAACTTTTCATATCGGCCACAGAACCGGGATCGGTTGCTAACACTTCGAGGACCTGACCCGGTGTTAACTCTTCCATCGCCTTCTTGGTCCGAACAATGGGCATTGGGCATGAAAGTCCTTTACAATCAAGCGTCTTATCTACCTTCTGTGTATTCACTGGTGTGTTCGACCTCCAACGGCTACAGAATACTGCTCCAGATTTTAATGGTTGTCCCCACAATCATGACCAGCAAAATGATGCGCAATACTTTCGTATTGATACGCTTACTTACAGTTGTCCCGAGAGGCGCCGCCAAAAGGCTACCGATAACGACGATGACCGAGGGCCATAGCGGGATATGACCCGCCATAACCTTTCCTGCCGTCGCACCGATAGAAGAAATGAATGTAATCGCCAACGAAGTAGCAATGGTAATGCGAGTCGGGATTTTCAAGACAGTCAACATGATAGGGACAAGCATAAATGCCCCACCGGCTCCAACGATGCCGGAAGCTATTCCGACCACCAAAGAAGACACGACGGCAATTGGACGGTTAAAGTTTAGCTCGTCGAGTAGTATGTCATCGATTCCTTTGCGTGGAATCAACATCATGATGACTGCGATTACAGCAAGAATCCCATAAACCATGTTGACGGCGTTCCCTGATAATAATTTGCCACCAAAAGCACCGACAAAACTGCCTATAACAATTGGAATGCCCATGTAGGCGACCAGCCTAAAATTTATAAGCTTCTGTTTTCGGATGGCCACTACACCAGCCATCGTGGCAAAGAAGACTTGTACGGCTACAACACCAGACACTTGATGCGGCGTGAAACCCAAAAATCCCATCATCACAGGAACATACAACAACAACGGATAGTTGATTATGGCTCCTCCGATGCCAAGGAGTCCCGATAGGAACGAACCGACGAAAGCGATACAAAATAGTGTAGCGACGTACCCGAACGTCATTTTCAATCGCTCCTTCAGTCACTTATGGACAGTCGGAGCTGAAGACCCCAACTCGTGCTTAGAACGTAACGCTAACATCGGCGTCATATGCAAAGTCCAAGAATGTAGCGGCGCCACCTACCTCGATACCGTCGATGAAATGCTCCTTTTGCAGTCCTGTTACATCCATCGTCATTTGACATGCAATGAGCTTTACGCCACTTTCCTTCGCAATTTCGAGAAGCTCTTGGATAGATGGTACATTTGCCTTCTTGAACCCCTCCATGTAATGTTCCTTACCTGCCCCCATCGTCAGTAGGGTTGAAGCATCCTTGTGAATGATGGTGAGTCCATCAAAAGTAAAGAAAATTCCTACCTCGGCATCAGTTGCCGCAGCCGCAGTGGCGATGTTTAAGACCTTATATGCAGTTTCCAATCCACCATTTGATGCAATAATCGCGACACGCTTCGTCATAATTTATTTTCCTCCTCAAATTTGTAAGTGACGCCTCTACGGAATAACTCGCAGTTATCTTTCAATATCTCCATCCCAAGCATTCATGCCACCGAGCATATTTTTTACGTTTGAATAGCCCATTTTCACCAAAAACTCACAGGCCTTGTGACTACGGCCTCCACTGCGACAGACCAAAATGGTTTCTTGACGTGGATCGAATTCCTGGTACCGATCCGCCAAGTTCGACAGGGGGACGTGCTTGGCTCTTGGAATCATACCTTCTCGGACCACTTCAGCTACTTCCCTAACATCTACAATAACTAGGGACTCGCCACGCTTTAGGCGCTCCTTAACATCAAGAGGAAGAATGTTAATAATGAGTTGGTTAGTCATAGTATCTACGACCTCCTCTCGTATACCCATACGGGTATATTTTCGGGGTTTTTAGAGGGAACCTCTTGCGGTTCCCTAACACACATCAGTTTACCCCACGGGGTATATTATCTATACCCCCAGGAGTATTGTCAAGCGAATAAGAGATGATTTGATGGTATACTATATACAAGTAAATAAATCGGTTTTTGCGGAGATGTGTCCAAATGCGGAATAAAATAATGAATTGGTTAAAAGAAGCTTGCCCTTTGTGTCATGAAAACTTGGTCCCACAAAGGTCCTCATACTGTTGTACAGTTTTGGCTTGTCCCAAAGAACACTATCGTATAGAAAGACACGCATTCATCGGAATACCAATTGAATACGTGGAAACGAATGAGCTTCGGTCCTAATCTTGCATGGAACTTTACTGTTACTCGAAGTGCCATGTTTCTAGAACTGAGTAGACGATTTTTATTACATCAGTCTTCATGGCGTAACTCGTTGTTTTTTGCTAACTTATCATTACAAACCGAGTAATGTTGTCGGTGCCATTAACCGTCAAATCAACGGATATCAGACATAACGATAAATAATCTAAGTGTCCGAATGGAATCACGATGAAGCTAAAAACAAAAAGACTATCCACCTATAGCTAGCTTCCTCTTTTTTGTCTTGTCGTGACTATTCCATACGTCCATCGAGTACCTTTTAGGGTGGAACCTCATAAACCCGACAATAACATCGTATCGTTTCGATAATACCTCAGTTGTCGATAATGCTTCCCTCCTCATGGTCCTATTTTGATATGTAAGCCCAAAAGACTAGTCCCGTAGACAAGAATCAACTTGGCGTACCTTGATACACCAAGTTGATTTTAGGACGCCCAAATTTCAGTTTCGTAAATTAATGTAGTCTGCATGCCCGAAGAATTTAGTCGGCGAGATATGTTGATACAACGCACTCCACATGCGACGTCTGCGGAAACATGTCAAAAGGCTGCATCGCTTCCACCTTGTACCCGCCTGCGAGCAGTCCCTTCAAGTCCCGCTGCAGGGTTGCCGGGTTACACGACGCATAGACGATGCGGCGGGGCTTTGCTTCGATCACGGCCGATAGCGCAGCCGCATCGATACCTTTGCGCGGCGGGTCGAACACGACGACGTCCGCGTGGCCGCCATCTTCCACCCACTTCGGCATCCACTCTTCCACACGTCCCGCGATGAACTCGGCATTCTCGATCCCGTTATCGTCCCGATTCACCCGCGCATCCGAGACGGCCGAAGCGATCTCCTCGATCCCGACGGCACGCCCCGACTCCTTCGCCAGCATGAGCGTCATCGTGCCGATGCCGCAGTACGCGTCGATGACCGTGTCGTCCGATTTCAGCGCAGCGTACTCCCGAACTGTTTCATACATCCGCTCGGCCATCCCCGTCTGTACCTGCAAGAACGATCTCGGCGACACCCGAAACGGAATCCCCGATATCTCCTCGATAAGCGTACCGGATCCCTTCATGGTTTCCACCGTCCGGCCCCACACAGGTCCACCGAGTTTGGGCTGGACCGTGACAGCCGTTGTCACTGCACGTGGCGCATCGAACGTCTTCAAAGCCGCCCGCAGGGCTTCAGGCTTGCGAAAGACGGCAAAGACGACAACTTGTTCCCCGTTTGCGGCCGATTCACGAACGATGACGTGGTGCACGAGCGACGCGATGTCCGGTCCGACGCCCTCTAAAAATTTGCGCGCTTCATTGAGCGTCTCTTGCATGGTTTCACTTTGAAGATGGCAGGAGTCCGTGGGGATCAGATCATGTGTAGCTGCCCCATAAAACCCCATCTCTACAGACTTTTCGTCGCTGTTGTAGCGAAATGGCATCTGTACCTGGTTGCGGTACCGAAATGGCTCGTCTGAGCCAATGATCGGCCGAACAACCTTGTCTGCGTCGAGACCCACTTGCTTTGCAACGCGAGCGATTCGCGACGTCTTCCACTCGAGCTGACCTTCATATGTGAGATGTTGAACTTGGCAACCTCCGCATTCCCCGAAGACGGGGCACGGCGCATCTTGCCTGTCGGGTGATGTGGAGTGGCGTTCAAGCAACAAAGCCCGGGCGAAGCGGCGCTGCCTGTCGGTAATCCGAACAGTCGCGCGCTCCCCGGGCAGTAGATACGGTACGAAGACCGTAAATCCATTTACTGTTGCCACGCCATCTCCATCGTCGTTGAGGCGAATCGCCGTCACGTCGTACGTTCCACCAGCCTGAACTGGATGGTCCAATTTGGAGTCTGGCATCATAATCCTCCGATTTGTGTCAGTCTAGGGCATTGATTTTGGCGATAAGCAGATCATTTACCATGGTCGGGTTGGCTTTGCCCTTCGTCGCTTTCATCACTTGGCCGACGAGTGCACCGAGTGCCCTGTCCTTACCGCCCTTAAAGTCTGCCACGGATTTCGCGTTGTTGGCGAGAACCTCGTCAATGATGGGGCCGAGAACAGACTCGTCGCTGATTTGCTCGAAGCCCTTCTCTTTAATGATTTCCTGTGCTGACTTGCCGCTCTCCCACATAAACTTGAAGACTTCGCGAGCCTGCTTCGAGGAAATCTTGCCAGAGTTCATTTCGCCTATCAGGCCAGCCAAGTTTTCTGGCGAGATCGGGCTATCTGTCCACGTCTTAGCTTCGTTGTTCAATGCCCCGAGCACGTCACTCATGACCCAGTTACTCGCAGCTTTCGCATCGACACCCAATGCGATGACCCGTTCATAGTACTGCGCCATAAAGGGATCAGCCGTCAGCACGCCCGCGTCGTATTCCGGGAGACCGAGCCCACTCACATACCGATCACGTTTTGCGAGCGGCAGCTCCGGCAAGGATCCGCGAATGCGATTGAGCCAGGCATCGTCGATGTCGAGATCGACGAGGTCCGGTTCCGGGAAGTAGCGATAATCGTGCGCCTCTTCCTTGGAGCGCATGGTGATGGTCGTCTGCGTTGCCTCGTCAAAGCGGCGGGTTTCTTGGTCAACCGTGCCACCCTGCTCATAGATTGCCCGTTGGCGCTCCACTTCATATTCCAGGCCGCGCTGAACGTTGCGGAACGAGTTCATGTTCTTGAGTTCCGCCTTGTTGCCGAACTTCGTCTCGCCAACTGGACGAAGTGAGATGTTGGCGTCGCAGCGAAGCGATCCTTCCTCCATGCGGCAGTCCGACACGTCACAGTACTGCATAATGCTCTTCAAGGCTTCCAGGTACAGACGTGCTTCTTCAGGTGTCCGAATATCCGGCTCCGACACGATTTCGACGAGCGGGACACCCGTGCGGTTGAAGTCGACCAGCGTGTGCGATCCGTCCGCCGCGTGCGTCGACTTACCCGCATCTTCCTCCAGGTGCAAGCGCGTGATTCCGATTCGTTTGCGCTCCCCGTTCACATCGATCTCGATGTAACCATGCTCTCCAACCGGCTTATCAAACTGCGAAATTTGATACCCCTTCGGCGAGTCTGGATAGAAGTAGTTTTTCCGGTCAAACTTCGACTCTTGGTTGATGGTGCAGTTGAGTGCCGTCGAAGCGCGCAGCGCCAACTCCACAGCCTGCTGATTGAGAACCGGGAGGGCGCCGGGATGGCCCATGCACACGGGGCATACGTTCGTGTTCGGCTCTGACTTGCTGTCGTTTTTACATCCACAAAAGATCTTCGAGTTCGTCTTCAGTTCAACGTGGACTTCGAGTCCAATGACCGTCTCGTAGTTCATTCTGCCACCCCCAACTCCGGCTTTGGCCACGAGAAGTCGCGCAATTGTTCATATGCGTGAGAAACGCGCAAAATCGTTCGTTCATCGAACGGCTTCGCGAGGATTTGCAGGCCAACTGGCAACCCGTCAACAAATCCGCACGGAATGCTCGCGCCAGGGATACCCGCGAGATTGGCCGGAATGGTATACATGTCGTTCAGGTACATTTCGAGCGGATCGTCCGCCTTTTCTCCAAGTTTGAACGCCGTCGTCGGTGTCGTCGGCATGACGATGACGTCACAGGACTCAAACGCCGTTTCGTAGTCTTGGCGAATCAGTGTACGCATTTGCTGTGCGCGCTTGTAGTACGCGTCATAATAGCCGGATGACAATGCGTATGTCCCGATGATGATGCGTCGCTTAACTTCCATGCCGAAACCTTGGCTGCGGCTCTGTTCGAACAGATCGATCATGCTGCTCGCCTCAGCCCGACGCCCATAGCGCACACCGTCATACCGTGCAAGGTTGGAAGACGCTTCAGCAGGCGCGATCAGGTAATAGGTCGCGACGGCGTATTCGGAGTGCGGCAAATCCACTTCCACGACTTCAGCACCCGCACCCTGCAACGCGCGAATGGCTCCATCAACGGCTGCCTTGATGGCCGGATTCAAACCTTCCTCTGTCAGATTCCGCACAATGCCGATGCGCAGACCCTTGACACCTTTGTTCAAATCCGCGGTGAAATCTTCTGTACCCACTTTTGCAGACGTGGAATCACGCTCGTCGTAACCGGAAATGGCGTTCATCACGATGGCAGCGTCTTCTGCCGTTCGTGTGAACGGACCAATTTGATCGAGCGAAGAAGCAAAAGCCATGAGTCCGTAACGGGACACACGTCCGTATGTCGGCTTCAGACCGAAAACTCCGCAAAAGGCTGCAGGTTGACGGATGGATCCACCCGTATCCGACCCAAGCGCGAACGGCACGAGCCCTGCTGCAACCGCCGCTGCGGATCCGCCACTCGATCCGCCAGGCACATGCCCACGGCCATACGGATTTAGCGTCTTTTGAAATGCAGACGTCTCCGTTGAAGATCCCATGGCGAACTCGTCCATATTTGTCTTGCCGACGAGAACGCCGCCTGCGCTACGCAGCTTATTTTCCACTGTTGCGTTATACGGCGGTACGTAGTTCTCCAAAATTCTTGATGCCGCCGTCGAGCGAATTCCTTCTGTAACCATGTTGTCTTTGAGGGCATACGGGACGCCTCCCAACGGACCGGTTGGCTTCTTGTCGGCCAAATCGGTTGCATGGTCGGCAGTGACCGTAAGGAAGGACTTTAATTCACCGTCAATTTTTTCAATCGCGTCCAGAGAGGTCTTCACCCAGTCCGCGGCGGTCGTTTCACCCTTTTGAATGGATGCTAAAATTTCCTTCACACTATGTACGCTCATGCATCGCCGCCCCCTTCCAGAACAGCTGGTACACGGACTTGTCCAGCGTCTGAATCCGGTGCGTTAAGAAGGGCCTTGTCGTGTGGAAGACTCGGACGAACGACATCATCCCGCAATACGTTCGTTTGACGGAATGGGTGACTCGTGGGAATCACATCCGTCATGTCCACTTCCTGAAGTTTCTCAGCGTACTCCAAAATATCGCTCAACTGAGGGGCCAACACTTGTCTCTCCGACTCCGGCATCGCTAGTCGAGCCAGGCGAGCGACGTGACTGACCGTCTCTTCGGTAATTTTCAACTGCTTGTCCCTCCTAAAGAAACAGGAAATCGCATGGTACAGTGGTTCTTCTGGGGATTATAGCACACAAGGGCGGCGTCAAGCATTTGCTGCCCTTGGCGCCAGCCGTCGGGCTTTCCGGGAAACAAAAAAGTGGTCACTCATGGCCAACAGAGGGTGTCCGCAAAAGTTCACAAACTCTCTTTGGTTGGGACGCCTAGGCATTGAAAAAGCCTTCACTCACGTACGCCTAAGCACGGCTCCATAGCTTTTTCAAGGCCTAGGTGCCCCAAATCGAATCTCACCTGTGAACCTTTGCGGACACGCTCCATTATTGTGCGACCAAAAGCACCACGATAGAAGCGAGGGAAAAACAGACACCGAGCAGGTATAGGAAAGCGACCGTTTGAACCTGTGTCAGTCCCGACTTCATGAGCAAGTGGAACGTGTGCCCTTTGTCCGCAATGTAAATGGGTCGATTCTCTTTGAAGCGACGAAAAATAACCCAAACCGTATCGAGAATGGGCACCCCAAGTGCCAGTACTGGGACGATTAGCGATACGATGGTCGCACTCTTAAAGGCTCCGTCGATCGCGATGGCTGCCAGCACATACCCGAGAAAAGTGGCACCCGCATCGCCCATGAAGATTCTCGCGGGATGAAAGTTGTGCCGAAGGAACCCAACTGAACTCCCCATGAGAGCGACGCCCAATATTGCCATGACATCTTGGTGTTTCAAGACCGCGATGAAGACCAGTGTCAGTGCCGAAATAGCCGCCAACCCGGAAGCAAGTCCGTCGACTCCGTCCAAAAAGTTCATCATGTTTGTGATGGCGACGACCCAGATAACCGTAGCAAGAACGGAAACCCACAACGGAAAGCTATCATATCCGTGGTGAAAAGGTAGGTTCACTCCGCTGATCCGAATGTGAAAGAAGACAAGGACCACGGCGGCGACGATTTGCATGAGGAACTTGGGTAGTGCCTTAAAGTCCCGACCTCGCGTCTTATAAAAGTCGTCAATAATTCCGATGCCGAAAATAAGGAATCCCCCAACCGCGATCCCCCAAAATGTCGGACCAGCGCGCCCCAGGATACCGGCTGTCGCAATGAACGACACGTAAATCGCTATCCCGCCCAGTAGCGGTATGGGCTCCGTATGAATTTTTCGCTGATTCGGCCTGTCGACAAAACCGGTTTTGATGGCTAGTTTTCGAATCAGTGGAACCAATCCGTATGCAATTAAAAATGCTACCGCGAAGCACATGAGGTAGTACCACATGGGAATCATGTTGTGTCAAGTGACCTCCTATCATAGGCAACCTTGCACACTGCCCTCATTATAGCAAACGTCATATCGAATGCGGATTGAATTTACCTTTGCGCCTTGAAGTTTTCGATTTTCTGTCATGGCACGTCAACCTTGTACATAGCATAGAGCAAGGAACATGATCGTCATCTAAAGGAGGCCTTGATTCATGGTACCTCACGATATCATCATAGGTTTAATCATTGCTCTGCCTATCGCTTTCTTGGTTGGTCGGTACTCGACCCGCATTACGTTTTTTCATGCGCAAACAGAACAGAAGCTAACCGTTTCCGAATTTCTCAAGTCTCGCGAATAGTCTGAGACATAGAAAATAACCACCCGACCATTCCTGCGAATAAACAAAAGGGCGTGCCGCGAAGGCTCGCCTTTCTTGTGCTTGAGCACTGGTTTTCCAGCGATGAATGAGGGTCTGCAGTTCGTTGTGGATGGACAGCTTTTCATGTGGGTATGCTACTCCCAGTCTGCCAAGGAGGCCGTGCAGTGTCGGATACCATTCGGTTTTCAGCAAACGATCACGACTATACCATTCACACACGAGTTCCCAAAGGCAGCACGAACGGCTTTTGCATGGAGTTTCAAGTGGAAGCCGGAACAGAGCGGTACCGTCCCTTCTGGCCAGTACTATATCCTTCTCAGTCACGTACGAGACTGGGCATCAACTCAATTGACGGATCTCCCAGACTCTCTGCGAAACATCGAAACTCGTTAACGTCAAAATGGTCGGCCTGCATTCATAATCGTGATCGTGTGAAAGTAACGGAATGAACCGACCGAAGTCCACTGTCTTCGCGTGTGACAATACGAACCCTGCCCCTCCGCTTTGAAAAATCAACCAGTCATAAATTGCTCCTTTCCGCGCAAAATCCCCATGACGATCCACATCCAATACTACCCAGAGGCAGCCTTAGAACGACGAGAAAGGAGATTGTTGCGCATGAGAAAACTGGCTTTGACAGGGCTCTCGTTGATTGCACTTTCAATCGCTTGTGTAGGCTTGAACGCCTATAGGGTCGTACATGTCGCAGGCGGAGGACACGAACTATACGCCGCAGGGCAAGGTGCTGTCACCGCGTCCGATATCCAAATGGTTTCGGAACATGTCCAAACGTCACCTGTCGAATCTTCCTCGCTGACAGGCGTATCGTTCATTTCCACGTCCGTGGGCTTTCTTGCGGGAAATGATGGCATTTATAAGACAGCGGATGGGGGAAAAACGTGGTCGCGACTATACCACTCAAACGATCCCGTGCTTGGTGTTCAAGCCAAGTACCAGCCTGAGGGAAGCAAGCAATACGTGGTCGCCTACACAAAGACGAATTTACTCGTCAGCACAAATGGCAAGGCATTCAGCAAAGAGACTGTTCCAAACATCGGGACATTCCAATTCGAGGGCGTGTCTTTGCTTGATAATGGGGTCATGTGGGTATTGAACAATGGGTCTGTTTTGGGCTCCGATCCCATGACCGGCCAACTAAAGGATCTCATACCTGGTAAAAAAGTCGGTTCCCTTGCGCTCAGCTCCCCCGAAGTTGGCTATGTAACGGTGGATCAGTCCATCTTGAAAACGACCGATCACGGCCAACATTGGACAAAAGTCTTCACCGCCCCCCTCAAAAACGGTCCTTGGCGCACCAAACTGGAAGCCACGGGCAACCATGTCGCGGTCCTCTTTTACGGCGGCGACGCCGGGATGGGTCAAAGCGCATACATCCTGTATCAATCAAATGACGCAGGAAGGACTTGGGATCCCACCGTGAGCGAGGGATACTTCTCGTCTGATTACATGGGTGCTAGGCCACGGAGTGGTACGAACGCCGGTGAGCAACCGGGCCCATTTAAACTTCTCCCGACTGGTGAATTGTTCATGCTTGGGCTGAAATCGAATCACGGTGGCTTGACCACACTAACGGGATTTACGAGCCGTGGAAAGTTCGCCTTTCAACGCGTGGTTGGGACGGATCGGATGAACGTATTCGACTTCCTAAATGCACCCATCGCCATCAGCGCCGTTGACAGTCAACATATTTGGGTTGTCGGCAGCAAGGACAAGCACCCCGTTATCCTGCGGTCGAAAGACGGGGGTCTCTCGTGGATGCGGGCGTGATCGAGACAATGAACGGAACAACGGAGGGTAATCTGTATGGCAGAATTGGACAACAACTCACCCGCACTACCCTTTGTCCGTGCAGGTGGCAATGAAATCAACCTGGACAGGGCTTTCACGCGGTATGACGTATATGTGAACGACGAGTTTGTGGGTCACAAGAAACTGCTGAAGCAGGCGGAGTCAATCGACGACGTGGGAAATTTCCTACATCGGGAAAACTTCAAGGGTTTCACAACTGAATACGATGAAAATCATCTGCACTACAAGATTTACGTGGACAACGATAGCACAGCCAGAGCCATTCGTGGGCAACTGACGAATTACTTGAGCAGGCAGTAAGTTTCGACAATATATTTTTCGACAGACACTTTTGTTTACTCTTCGACGAAATCTATAGTGTAACCTGTCCCATACTTCTCATATCGCAGGTCCTGTAAATCTGGGTGAGTACAGGACCTGCTATATTTATGTAGACCAAGCCTCTTACGGCCCCACATGGAGCCTGAAATGTCATCGGCGACTCAGTCGACTACCGCAAACCTGCCTCGTCGACAATCTGCAAAAACGCATCTTCATCCAAAATCCGCAATTCCGGATTTTTCCCGGATGCAATGATGGATCTCGCTTTTTCCAACTTACTTCCCGCTTTTTCCCCCGCGACAACAAAGTCCGTTTTCGCACTCACACTACCGCTGGCGTTTCCACCCAGCCGCTCGATCCACTCCGTTGCCTGCTTTCGATCCACCGTCGCCATTGTGCCAGTTAAAACAACGGTCTTACCCGTAAACACGCTCTCGACCTTGGCAGCTGTCTGACCTAGATATGTCATGTTGAGCCCCAGTGCCCGCAGTTCTTCAATCAGTTGCTGCGGACCGGGTGCCTGAAAGTACGTAACGATGCTTTCCGCCATTTTCGGTCCGATGTCTGGGATGGCGACGAGATCGTCCACGGATGCCTTTTCAAGGGCATCCATCGAGAGAAATACTTGGGCGATGGTTTTGGCCGCCTTCTCCCCAACCAATCGGATACCCAGGCCAAACAGCAACCTTTCGAGCGAGTTGCCTTTACTGACTTCAATGGAATGGAGAAGCTTATCCGCTAGCTTCTCACCCATCCGTTCGAGGCTTAACAGGTCGTTCTTCGTGAGCCGATACAGGTCGGCCACGGTCGTTACCATCCGTCTGTCCAAGAGAATGGTAATCCACTGTTCTCCCAAGCCGTCGATATTCATGGCGTCACGCGACACAAAGTGAATCAGCCCCTCACGAATAAGTGCTGGACAATTCGGATTGACGCAGCGCCACGCGGATTCATCCGGCAGTCGATGTAAAGGCTCGCCGCACTGCGGGCAATCATGTGGCATGGAAAATGGGACAACGTCTTCTGTCCGCTTTTCCGGCAATGAACGAACGACCTCCGGAATGATGTCGCCCGCCTTTTGCACAACAATCCTATCTCCCACGCGGATATCCTTCTCGTGAATCAAATCTTCATTATGTAGGGATGCACGGGAAACGGTTGTGCCGGCTAGTTGAACGGGATCGAAAATGGCTGTTGGCGTAACGGCACCGGTGCGCCCGACATTCAAGTCGATCCGTCGCAAAGTCGTCTCCGCCTGCTCCGCCGCATACTTGTATGCAATGGCCCAACGCGGGCTCTTCGCCGTAAACCCGAGCTCCTGTTGGAGGGCGATATCATCAACCTTGATGACCATGCCGTCCGTGGCGTAAGACAAGCTTCTCCGCTGTTCTCCCCACGCTTCGATATATGCGATAACCTCGTCGATATCGTTGCAGACTTGGCGCTCACCGTTTGCCGGAAGCCCCAGGGATTTGACGTACTCGAGTGCTTCACTGTGCCGTTCGACCGGGTATCTATCAGCCTGCGCCAATTGATAGATGATGACGCCGAGCCGACGGCTGGCTGCAATGCGCGGGTCCAACTGCCGCAGCGAGCCCGCAGCAGCATTGCGAGGATTCGCAAACAGTGGCTCTCCCTGTTGCTCCCGCTGTTCATTGAGCTTGGCGAACGACTGTTTTGGCATGTACGCCTCACCGCGAACTTCCAGTGTAACGGGTTCTTTCAAAGCCAAAGGCACGTTTCGGATGGTTCGGATGTTGGATGTGATGTCTTCCCCGACGTCACCATCACCGCGTGTCGCCCCGCGAACAAGTTGACCGTCTTCGTACCGCAAGGAAACGGCAAGCCCGTCAATTTTGAGTTCGCACACGTAGCGAACATCATCTCCCACGACTTGTCGAACACGTCTATCAAACTCTCTCAACTCTTCAGTCGAGTAGGCGTTCGATAAGGAGAGCATGGGGATTTCGTGTTCCACTTTGACAAATCCCTCTGAGACAGGTGCCCCAACACGCTGTGTCGGAGAGCTGGGGCTTTGGAGCTCCGGAAATGTCGTCTCCAAATGAATGAGTTCTCGCATCAGCGCATCCCATTCAGCGTCCGTGATCGACGGATTATCCTCCTGATAGTAGCGCTGATTGTGATACTCGATCTCATCGCGCAGTTCTTGCACACGGGACTGTGCCTCTTCAAACGTCATCCCCACGGATACTCCTCCATATTTAAACTAATCCGCAACCACTTTGGTGATGGGAGCAAATTTCGCAAATAGTTTTCGTTCACCAATGGGATCGAGAAAACGAACAACGAGTTCCAGCTTCTCGCCACTTCCGCTGGTGGAGACAATCTCCCCCACACCCCATTTCCGGTGCTCGACTTTGTCGCCAGGATCATACCTCAGAGATAGATCCGCACCGAAAGACTGGGGCATCACTATCCGCGACTCGTTCTTCGCAAGCGATGCAGGCGAACCGGTTGATCTGAACGGGGTACTCCAATCGGAAACGGATCGGCTACGAGTGATTCCCTCTTTAACAATATCTTGCTCAGGCATCTCAGCCAAAAACCGTGAAACCGTAAATGGCCGCCTGTCGCCAAAGATCATACGGCTGCTGCAGGCAGTCAAGAACAACCGCTCTCTGGCACGCGTGACTCCAACATAGCAGAGTCGGCGCTCCTCCTCCATCTCTTCCTCGGAGTCCAAGGCCCGTTTGTGAGGGAAGATTCCTTCCTCGAGGCCGACCAAGAACACTACGGGAAATTCCAGTCCCTTAGCGGAGTGAAGTGTCATCATGGTGACACCGTCATCCGTTTCTTCCTGTTCTGGTTTCCCTTTATTTAAGTCGCTGTCCGCCACAAGCGCCACATCTGTCAAGAACTGCTCCAGTGCGCCTACGTCTCCATCAACTGCGCCATTCTCATCGAATTCACGCGTCAGCGACAGGAACTCGTCCAAGTTCTCCAATCTGCTCTGTGCCTCAAGTGTTTTTTCAGCGGCGAGTGCTTCTCGGTAGCCTGACCGTACAAGCAACTCCTCGGTTAAATCCGTCAGCGGTAAAAACGATCTTTGTTGCTGCAACGTAAGCACCAATTGGACAAACCCTTCGAGCGCACTGGCCGCACGTTTGCTTAAACCTGCAGCCATGGAACGCTGTGCCGCGTTGAACATTGAGCAATCATTTGCCCGCGCGTATGCTTCCAGTTTGTCGAGAGAAGTTTGCCCAATACCGCGCTTCGGGACGTTGACAACACGGTTGAATGAAACATCATCATCCGGGTTGATAATCAGCCGCAGATATCCTAAAACATCGCGAATCTCTCTTCGATCATAGAATTTCAGCCCACCGTGAATCCGATAAGGGATGCCCTTTTGCAGGAAAATTTCCTCGATGACACGAGACTGTGCATTTGTTCGATAGAGGATACTAAAGTCCGGATAGGTATGCCCTTGCTGAGACAACTGTTCAATCTGGCTGGCGACATAGATGGCTTCCGCTCGTTCATCTGTCGCATGATAAAGCGTCGCCATTTCGCCCTCATCGGCGCTTGTCCACAAATTCTTTTCCTTGCGCATGCGGTTGTTTTGAATAACCTCGTTGGCAATGCGAAGAATCCGCTTTGTCGAGCGGTAGTTCTGCTCCAACCGTATCACTTCGGCATTTGCGTAGTCCCGTTCAAAGTCCAGGATGTTTCGAATGTCAGCTCCGCGCCAACCGTAGATGGATTGATCCGAATCACCGACAACACACAGGTTTTTCCGCTTTTCCGCCAATAACTTGACGAGCGTATACTGCGCATGGTTGGTGTCCTGATACTCGTCCACATGAATGTGGGTAAACCGGTTCTGATAATAACTGAGTGTTTCGGGTGATTGCCGAAATAAGTCCACGGTCTTGAAAATCAAATCATCAAAATCAAGTGATTGATTTTGCCGCAATAGTCGTTCATACGCTATATATATGTCGCCAAGCATTCGATCATACGGTGCAACAGCCGCCTCTCGCACCTTGGTTGCACTTCGAAGCTCGTTTTTATGTTGACTGATCTGGTGCTGAATGGCTTTGGGCTCGAACTTTTTCGTATCGATGTTCATGTCGGACATCACGCGTTTGATGACCGATAACTGGTCCGCACTATCCAGTACAGTAAACGAAGTCGCGTAACCCAGTCGCTGAATGTCACCCCGCAGGATCCGTGCGCACAGTGCGTGGAACGTTGATGTCCAAATGTCGGCACCGACCGCCCCAACTAAAGTTTCTATCCTCTCCCGCATTTCGCGAGCTGCTTTATTGGTAAACGTGATGGCCAGAATAGCCCAGGGTGGAACTCGGCGCTCCGTGATCAAATACGCGATCCGTCGCGTAAGCACGCTCGTCTTCCCACTACCTGCACCAGCCAAAATCAAGAGCGGTCCTTCCGTCGTCTGAACGGCCCGTCGCTGTTCCGGATTGAGTCCGTCGAGGATCTGTTCTGTATTGGCTTGTGATAGAGCCACGTGCTCAACACCTTTCCCGAGCTTATCTAAAGATGATTATACCAGCTTGACCACCATGAGGCGATCATTTGTTCGCATACATCACAGTGAGTAAATAATTGGAACTTAACAATATACTTGACTCGCCTATGGAGACCTGCTATAGTGTCATTTGTCCGCTTTTGCGGTACGCTTAACGGAATGTAGCTCAGGTGGTAGAGCGCACGGTTCGGGACCGTGAGGCCGCAGGTTCGAGTCCTGTCATTCCGACCAAAGTAGTAATGGCAAGGGATTTATAAAATTAGTGTACCGTGTGGCCGCAGCTAGACACGGTTACATTAAACAACGACCACTTGTTTCCTGAGACAAAAATCAGGAAACAAGTGGTTTTTGTTGATCAAATTTGCGATTAAAGATTTTCTTGACGATCGTCGACTCAAAAACCTATCTCCCCACACAATCTCTGGTTATCAACGTACACTTGGAGAATTTCATCAATTCTGCTTGGACAATGGTGTTGTAGATACTGGCCATGTAACACACCCCCTGGTCAAAACGTACTTCCTCCACTGCCAATCGGAACGTGATAACAGTGCCATGACGCTCAACCACAAGTTGATTAACATTCGGGCGTTCTTCAACTATGCAGAAGCGGAATTGGAATTGTACAACTAAAAAAGCAATCTCATCCTTAAAATGTCTCGATTTAAAACTGACGTGAAGATTGACGTATTCACGGATTACCACATTCGACAAATGCTTTTGTACTATCGCAGCCTTAGACAGCGAGACAAGACGTTCTATGCCTATCGCGATTCCACCATCATCGGACATTTGCTTGGTACAGGTATAAGGGTTGGAGAACTAGCCAATTTACGCTGGCATGACGTTGATTTCGAACACGATACCATCACAGTGTTTGGTAAAAAACGTATCATGGGGAACCTTACCTATGACACACCGTCTAAAGCAGGAATTTGCTGAATATCGCCTACATGTAGAGCAAAGGTTTGGCTATTTACCTGAACATGTATTGGTTGACAACCATGGTAAGGGTAAAACTCCAAACGCAATCAAGAATGTCTTTAAGCGCCTTAAAAACATCATGAATTTCACAGATGTCCGTCTGTCGAGTCATACCTTTCGCCACACGTTTGCTCATCGTTGCTTGATGGCAGGGATGGATGTTTTTACGCTCAAAGATTATTACGTCACTCTGATCTGAGCATCACCCAACGCTACTTAGCAATATGGGGTGCTTCGTTGAAAGAACGAAACGATAAGTACAATCCGTTTAACGGCATAGAATTATAAAACATGGCTATTCCATTAGCTCAGCTTCCAGGTACATATGAACGTATGTTTGGTATAATCCCGGATTTCGACGGTTTTTTCATTTAACAGCCCGACAGGGCTGGAAATTCAATTAATAGGTAAATATGTTAACGATCACGATAGCATAGTGGTCCTGGATTGAACCTTTGGACACACTTTCCCCCTCCCCATAATGGACCGTCATTTTTGCCAGTTCAGCTTGGAAATCACTATGTCGCCACCTGAAGGACTTGGGTGGACAGGCGCTGTGCGAACTCGGGCAGACGAATTGTCCACTGACGTGCATGGTGAACCAAAATTCCGGGTAGAAGGAATAGTCTCCGCCGGAGCCGTCCAACTGTCCACTGACGCACTCCAGGTTGCAACGCTGCTTGTTTATATAACAGGAGCAGGTTGTATGCCAGCAGCTTCAGAGCTTCCAACGCTTTGTTGGTATTGAAATTCTGACTCGAGAATTGGTCAACGGCGAATCCATATTTGGCTTCTTTGATATGATTCTCAGCGTTGCCACGGTGGTTGTAGAAATGCCATATGTCCTCACCGTTCCAGTCAAACGTTGTGGCTATGGCCTCGTACTCCCAAAACCAATCCGCACATAGGACCTCCTGCGGGTCAATGTCCAATCGACGCACAATGACAACTCGCCGAGGTTTTTCCCAGGATGTTGCCTGGTACATAAGGGAGGCAACATCGCAGTGTTCTGTATCACTCTGGGTGATACAATGCCACGCTAGGTTGGGGGCCAGCTCTGCTAGTCGCTTCGTCCATTTCAGTTTGATCACGTAGTCTCGCCCGTCTTGTTCCAGTGTCTGAAACACCTTTTCACCGGTAAACCCTTTATCCATGCGGATGGCACGGATGTTTACACCTGTTGGCAACTGCTTTTTCATCGCCTCATAGAAGGCTGCAAACCCTTCTGCTGTGTGAGCGTCGCCGGAACGCAGTTCGTCATAGATGCAGCACCCCATCTGCGATTCAAACGCTAGCAAGGGATGAAAACTTGCCCTTCCATGATGATGCGGATTGAACCCTACAGCAGATTGTTCCTGGTTTCCAAACACCGTCTCCACTGAAGAATCTATGTCAACGACAATGTCATGTCCTTTGGGGAGTAGCGACTTGAGTACAAGGCGCTGTGCCGAGCGGATCGCCTCCATACCAACAGGGGAGCCTAGCCGCTTCAAGTCCTTGTACAGCAGCGTTGTATCTGGCAGCTTCGGCAGATCCAGCTTGAGCATAAGAAGGGGATCATGCTCAATGTCCTCGAAGTGGAAAATTCGTTCCTGACCCAGCAATGTACCGAGGACGAACGTAAGAGCAACGTCATCCATTTGGAATTGAGCGTCTTTCCGTTTGCCAAGTTCCTCTGTGCAAAAATACTTATCCATACCGGTTTGGAGGACGAAATCGATGAGTCCTGCCGCCCCGCCAAATGCAGTGGCAGAATTGAGGTCGAAGTGAGTATGTATTTTACAGCTTTTCCGGCGGCGGTGTTTTCGTGTATGCTTATGTTGTTTCACCTTAAAGGTGCTCCTTTCATGCTAGAGATGTGTTCTCGACAAACTCATCTTAGCCTTACGGGGAGCGCCTTTTCAATTATTCGGGTCAATTCAAAGAGGACAAAACCGTCGAAATCCGGGATAATGGGTATATATCCCTGGGAGCGGTGATAGCGATTAAACAACGATATATGACCCTGCGACTGTTGCAACCGCAAATTCCGAACGGAAGAGGCATGTCGGCAACATCTTTTCTCGGTGCGCTGGCCGGATGGGTTCCGTTGCCCTGAATGCGGGCACAACCAGTACTACAAAATTGCTGACCGCCTACTGTTCCAGTGTACCGCCTGCAGGTACCAAGCGTCGCTAACTTCAGACACGATATTTCATAAAACACGCACACCATTGACGGTGTGGTTTTGGACATTGTTTCTCGTTGCCCATGACAAGCGAGGTATCTCTGCATTGGCGCTGGCGCGAGAACTGGATATCAGCTACAAAACCGGATGGCTACTGCTACATAAAATCTGTCGAGCTATGCATACACGTGAGGAGCAGTACGTTTTGTTAGGCATCGTAGAAATGGATGAAGCCTACTTCGGCGGTCCCGGTGAAGAACCCAAACGCGGCCGAGGGACCAACAAGACGCCCGTGCTTGTGGCGATGGCGCTGAGCCCACAGGGCAAACCGAAATACCTAAAAATGCAGGCTGCTGTAAACGTGGAGAGCGAAACACTAAAGTTCACCGAGCGCTCTTTGGACCCGGATGTGACCATTGTGAACGATGGATTCAGTGCCTACAAGAAAACTGTCCGAATCGCGCAGTACGTTGACCATTAAGTTTGATCGCATAAAAAACCGGATCATATGAAATGAGTACACCGAGCCATTTCGAACGCTAAAGCATTCATCTTGAGAACGTATCACGGCATCAAGAGAAAACATCTTCAGGCATATTTGGATGAATATGATTACCGCTATAGCCGCCGAAACTTCCAAGGAGAATGGTTCAACAGGCTCCTAAACCGCTGCCGTTTCTACCAAAACTGTGACCTATGCTGAGCTAACGGAATAGCCACGAAGGCAAAAACCACGGAGCAACTAATCCGTGGTTTTTGTTGGTGGGGGCGAGGCGCTTCGGTCCGTAATCCTGCAATTCACGATTCAGGTGTGATCAACCTGAAGTTGAGGAGGAACGATGGCCTTGACACCCTTGTAGCCCTCTTGAAGGATCTTGAGGAATTGATCATCGTAGGCACTTTTTGTATCTTTGTACCCGCTTGGTACAACCGCCAGAATTTTCGCAACGAAAGTTCCTCCTTATACGCCCGATCAAGCTCACTCTTCCGGGTTATAACTCGATGTCCTTCACAACCGCAGTCGGTTGTAAAACAGACCCATCAAATACATCCAAAGTTTCATTTTCAGCAACTCGGTTTGGCCAATCTCGGTTTGCAAGTGCCGCTTTCCCCAAGGCAATCAAATCAGCTTGCTTACTCACGATTATGCGTTCTGCATCTGCCGGATGGTCCATGTTCCCGTTTGCGATCACGGTTACCTTTCCGTATTTTTTGGCTAGCTCCGCTAACGTTGGACCTTCACCAAAAGCGGGCTTATTGGCGTAGTGTTCCGTCGTATGAATATAATCCACACCCGATTTTCCTAAACTCTTGAAAATGATCTCAGCATCTTTTTCGCCGTTTGCCCATCTATGGGTAAAATCGTTGACTTTTCCCTGCGAGATACGTATTCCGACAGCAAAATCACGACCAACCGCTTGACGTACAGCTTGACTCACTTCTACTAACAAACGAACCCGATTTTCTGTGGATCCGCCGTACTCATCCGTTCGTTGATTCATGTAATCCGTTAAAAACTGATCAAGGATATACCCATTTGCGCCGTGAATCTCAACCCCATCAAAGCCAGCCTGATGAGCACGGAGCGCAGCGTCAACAAATCCCTGTGTCAACTGACGAATCTTTTCTTTCGTTGCCTCCTTTGGAATTGAGAAAGCTCCACTACCCCCATACATTTCAAGCATTGTTCCTTTCGGCTGTACAGCCGATGGTCCAATGGCAAAGTCTTGATGGGTATTCCCCTGAGAGATAGCACCCGCATGCATTAACTGGGCAAAAATTCGAGCCCCGTTTTCATGAACTGCTTCTGTCACCTTTCTCCAAGCCGACACTTGACTATCATTGGCGAGGCCTGGTTGCCTAAAGTACCCTTGACTATATACTTCATCTGGATAGATTCCTTCAGTAATGAGAAGTCCGAATCCACCCTTCGCAAACCTGGCATAGTATCTTACCATTCTATCTGTAGCCAGCCCGTCCTCAGACGCACTCGTACGAGTCATAGGTGCAAGTACAATTCGATTCGACAGCTCTACACTTCCGAGGCGAATTGATTGGAATAGATCAGGATGTTTCTTATTGGTTGTCAGATTCACTGTGCCACTCCCTTTTAATCCGTTTAAACTCACATAGCAAATGAGTCGTTTCACCATCGACAAATATGTTTTGTCCCGTTACTCGTACTGGCTTAAAAGCCTTAACCAGCGTTTTTGCGAAATTGAAAGCCTTATCATTCACGACTCGAAAGTACAGGCGTTGCTCCAAAGTATCGAGAGAATACATTCAATGACTTTAATATGCTAGCTGTATCTAATTCTCGTACTATCAATGTCATTCGAGATTCGCGATTCGTATCGGGCCATTCCTTAAGGTGTTGCGGTGGATAAATAATATGTTGAACCCCATTTAAAGAAACAGGGCCAGCTGTTCCAACATTAATTATTCCTTTAATGCGGAGAACATCTTGACCATGAGCATGCAGAAGCATACTCATCCAAACGCCAAAATTTGACCAGTTAATAGGTTCATTAAATAAAACTGAAACAGCACGTGTCTTACTGATATGTTCAGAACTTAGTGTTAGGTTGTCATATTTTTTCTTATCGAACCTCAGAGCGTTCTCTTCCTCAATCAATTCACGCATTGATGTTGCACCAAAGGATGATCGAACAATTTTTGCATCGGGTGCTAGTTGCTCTATCGACTTTTCTAGAGTTTCGAGTTGGAATGGTCCCACCAGGTCAACTTTTGTAAGGACTACAGTATCAGCAATTGCCAACTGTTTCAGCGACTCCTGCTGCGTTTTAATGGTGTGAAGTCCATTGAACGCGTCGACCGTAACAACAATACGCTCGACAAAAAAGTGATGTTGTAAGACCGAATCTCTTAGAAGAGTGAAAACAATAGGCGCGGGGTCAGCTAGTCCGGACGTTTCAATTACAACGCGGTTGATTTGGCTGTTTGATGCCTCTGATTCATTCAAGAGATTACGAAAACTTTGTACGAGGTCTTCACGAACTTGGCAGCAGACACATCCCCCACCAATTAGTGCCACTTGTTCAGGAGCACTTTTAAGCAGATGGTGATCAATTGATACATCTCCAAATTCGTTTACGATAAGAGCAGTACGTTCCAAGTCGTTACGTTCTGACAGCGACTTGATTAATGTGGTCTTACCACTCCCTAAGAAACCGGTAACGACGACAACCGGTGTTTTGTTGTTTATATGCATTTACACTTCACCTCGTTGTTGAACAAAGGAAAGAAATTCAGGGTCAAGGATATCTATTTTTCGTTCAACAAGTTGCTCAGATAGGCTCCAAACTTCCGCAAGATTTGTGGCCATTTTTGAATTCCCTTTTTTATCTCGAATAACGTACGTTGAAGATCTCCAACTTTCTACGGAGAGTCCATAAAATGAAACCAGGCTATTGATAAATTGAACGCGAAGTAGTCGAGTTCGCGTATTATCGCGATAAGAACTGTCACCCACAACGACCTCAGCCTCATCGCTTCCTGAATATATCCTATCTGCCCAGTGTACCTGTGTTATCAGATCACCGCACATTACACACATAACCACACCCCCATCAATTGGGTTGTAAAATAAGTACTCCATTTGAAAATATCAAAATATCATCATACCTATCTTACGTTGTAGAGATATTAAAGCATGACATCACCTGAGTTTGGCCCAAGCGTCTGCCCCGTATACAAATTTCCATCCGGTTCACTCGCCAAGAACAAAGCCGTAGGAGCTACTTCGGCAACGGAACCAAACCTTGGAATTGCCAGTTCTCTCGATTTGTTTTGTTTCCATTCACTATCTAGCCCAGATATGAGATCCGTTTCGATTGGCCCTGGGGCGATGCAGTTTGCTGTTATTCCATATCCGCCTAACTCCAAAGCAATAGATTTTGTAAAGCCGATAACTCCGGCCTTTGCAGCTGCATAATGGCTTAAACCCACGCCACCTTTTTGACCTAACTGCGAAGCGATATTAATAATTCGTCCCGAACGACGTTCCATCATGTATGGTACAGCGTGGCGGGTTGTAAGAAAGACACTTCGAAGATCAACCGCGATCATCCGATCCCACATTTCAACGTCCATATTGTAGAGTTCACTCTGTGTAAGAATTCCCGCGTTATTAACTAAGATATCAATTTTTCCAAACTCCAAAATCGCCCTTGAAACAATCTCTTCTGCCGTTTCGTCGAGAGACACATCTCCTACTACAACATGTAGTTTTCTCCCAAAATTCCTAACATCTTTTTCTAATGTTTCTATTTCAGAACTGGACTGGTTAAAGACATTAACCACTAAATCTGCTCCCTCTTCAGCAAATTTAAGTACTATGCCTCGTCCAATACCACGACCCCCACCTGTAATTACAGCAACTTTGTCATTAAGTTTCATCATCCTATCCCTCTCCTCCGCTTTAACTACAAGATCCCCCGATGAGACACGTGGGGGATCTTTTTTACAGCAATTTAAGCCTGTTTAAATGGCTTCCGTTTCATGAAATCACTCGCCATTTCATCAAGTGTTACCCAACGTACACCTTCATGCGAGTTGATATGCTCAATCAGTCGCTCATGCATCAACAACACCTGTGGTCGACCGCTGACATCTGGATGAATTGTCATTGGGAAAATCGCGTAATCGTGTTCACGATACACCCAGTCAAATTGATCTTTCCACATTTGTTCAATGTCCCGCGGACTTACAAACCCGAAACTATTAGGGGACTTCTTGATAAACATCATTGGAGGCAAATCATCCAGGTACCAATTGGCTGGAATTTCAACCAAATTTGTTTCCTCTCCTCGTTCGAGTGGTTTCATCCAATCGCTGGCTTCCTTCGTATAGTCGATTTTTGTCCATTTGTCGCCAACGCGTACATAGTACGGTGTAAAATCATTGTGCATCAAACTGTGATCATACTTTATACCGTGTTTTAGTAACAGCTCGTTGGTGATATTGGAGAACTCCCACCACGGTGCAACATATCCAGTTGGACGTTTTCCCGATAATTTTTCAATTAATTCTAATGAGCGCAAGAGGACATCTTCCTCCTGTTTTTTAGTCATTGCAATTGGATTCTCATGGGAGTACCCGTGTGCACCAATCTCATGGCCAGCATCGACTACCATTTTCATTTGCTCTGGAAAAGTCTCTATGGAGTGACCAGGGATGAACCAAGTCGTCCTGATATTGTACTTTTTAAACAAGTTCAATAGACGAGGTGCCCCTACCTCGCCAGCGAATAGTCCACGAGATATATCATCCGGTGAATCATCACCCGCGTAGGAGCCAAGCCACCCAGCAACTGCATCCACATCAACGCCATAACCTACCAAAATCTCTTTTTTAGACATCGTAATCCCTCCATAAAAAGATTATTGTTCTATTTTTGTTCCTTGAGGAACGAAATAGGCTCAATTGGGTGTCATTGAGTTTAAGGATGACTATATTCACCTAGAATTTTGATCATCTCGTCGCAGTGTATTTGGTTAGAAATCATTAATCCAAGCAATACACGGGCTTTTTCTCCTGAGAGGTCGCCTGCAAACCATGCGCCAGCTCGCTCCAAATCTTTCCCACCCCCATTTCCATATACCGGACGTACAGAGCCACGCATGCACCGACTCGTTACAATGACCGGCACACCATTCTCTACCAATCTCCGAACTTCATCGGATACCGACGGATGTGCATTACCACGACCAAAAGCTTGAAGTACTACTCCAGGATATCCCTGTGCCATTTTTCGAACTTCTTCTCCGGTCATACCCACAGCTAGGCGAATGAGAGCTACAGATGATGGAACAGCTATTTTCATGGATGTTTTGGTAGATAACCTTCGGGATATCCACACATCGTCCTTGTCGATACGACCTATTGGCCCCCAGTTTAAAGACTCAAATGCCTCGATGGCCGTTGTATCTATTTTTGTGACTTCCCTTGCGTTATAAAGAAATCCTGCGAATGAAATCAGTGCGCCACCTTCTCCAAGTGCCGGGACTTGAGCAGCGCATATGGCATCGCGGAGATTATTCGCCCCGTCACTGGCCATGTAGGAGGCATCCAACTGTGCACCAGTTAAAATAACCGGTTTTTTTATATGGCTCGTAGTAATTGACAAGTAAAATGCAGTTTCCTCCATTGTATCTGTTCCATGTGTAACTACGACACCAACTACTTCCGGAGAAGATAAAGCGTTTACAACATCTAGAGCCACATCACGCAAGGTTTCGTAATTAAAACCAAAACTTCCGATTTTGACGGACTCTGATATTTCTATGTTTCCATTTACACCCATCCTCCGAATAAATTCATCACCGTTCAGGGTTGCAATTACGTCACCATTTTCTCTGGGTAACGATGCTATTGTCCCACCAGTAGTTATTATTTGAACCCGCCCAGAATTATTCAATCTAATCTACCTCTCATGTTTTCGGGCTTCAGTCCCCTGAAACCTTACGTTAACACTCTTGAAAATTTACTGAGAAATGGATTCGAGTTTCATACCCGGTTTGATTGCTCGTGTACCAAACATCAAAAACCCTGAAATTAACATTGGAATTGCACCTGCTACAATAGCCCCATTACTTACAGTCCCACTAGCAGAGACAGCGGCAAATACTGCCGAACCGAGAATAGCTCCGATGGGCCCCATGGAATTCACAACTGAAGTAGCTGTGCCACGCATGCGAGTCGGGAAAGACTCACTAAAGTAAGACATATAGGCGGACGCAGATCCAATCAAGAAGAACAGCCCCAACGAATAGGTAATGATGACAGCTGTAAATCCTTGTGCGACAAATAGCATTATGCCGTAGAATATTGAGCCAACGATCCAGGCAATGATAATCGTCGCACGTCTGCCTATTTTGTCACCTACAAATCCATGGGCAACATATCCAACATAACCCAGCGCATTGGATAAAATGAGCAAAATGAGCGAGTTGGAAAAGGAGATGTGCTTTCCATTTACCAGAACGGTCGTAGACAAGACTGCAAAAACCTGTACAGCCATCCAGTTAAATAGGAAGGCAAGACATAAGAATATTGAGTGTCGACGAATTCCTGGTTCAAACATCTGTCGAATTGAGCTTTTGTTCATTTTCTCAGAATCAATATTGTATTCGGCGGCCAATTCAATTGCTTCTTTATTTCTCCCTGTCTTAAGAAGTTTTCGAATCTGTCTAACTTGAAGGTATCGTGGAGATTCTTTTAGTCGAGTCCACAAGGCGACAATAACTAGTGCCGGGAATGTAGCTATCCAAAAGACACCTCTCCAACCTACGGATGGCTCTAGTACAGCTACCATCAATGAGGCTAGTAAAACTCCGAGTGGCCATCCCCCTTGAACAAAGGAATAAACAAAACCCCGACGACCAGGAGGCATAACCTCTGACAAGTAAGTTGCATTAACAGCTTGTTCCGAATAGCCTAATCCTGAAAAGGAACGAATTGCGATTAAGTACCACGGGCTCATCGTGAATCCAGTGAGTCCTGAGCTTATTGCTGCGCCGAAGGTGGTAACCATCAAAGCATTTTTACGTCCAAAGTAGTCTGTTAACGGCCCAACTAAAAAAGTAATGATAAAGGTTCCTATGGAAACAAATGTGGCTATCTGCAAACTCTTGGTGGTAGACCAGTGGAAGCTGAGTGCTATCACCGGAAGTAATGTCCCAAACAAAATGTAGTCGTACACGGATAGAAGCCATGCAAAAAAGGAACAAATTAATGCGTACGTAACCTGGCCACGTGTAAATGGTATATTTTGAATCTTCTGTACCTGGACTTCATTTGTACCAATACTCATCACTTACACCCTTTCGTATAGGAAATTTAACGCCGAGCATATAGGACTAGTACGACGACATCCCCCCAAAGTCTTACTCACCTCTATATAAGCAATTATCGTGCCAACGGATAAAAATCTATATAAGCAGCTCATAATACACTAAAAGATAATACATTTGGTTCAAAATTCACTTTTAAAGCAACCTAATAGAGAAGGCGCATACATCACAAAATGCCCATTTTGCAAAAACGCATTGCGTTATGCCATTTTGCATAACCCCTGCAACTAGATATTCATGTTGTATTTTTGTACCTTTCTCGATATTGTCGATTGGTTTACTTTCAATAAAGTCGCGATGTCCGACAAAGTCCTTGCGTTACGTGATGCTAGTTCTATAAGCTGCTTTTCTACACAATCAGTAGCATCTTTAAGTGGAAGTAATTCGTGAACTTCAACTGCATGATAAGCCTTAGAATCTTCCTGATGAAGTTTCATAGATTGTTTTCGAGTAAAATTGATTGGTAAATCAGTGACATCTATGACGGTTCCATTCGTCGTAACCATCAATCGCTCAACAATGTTCTTGAGCTCTCGAACATTCCCTGGCCAATCGTATGACTCTATTATAGATAACGCCTCTTGGGAGAGTGTGACCGATCGGCGATGAAAACGTTCAATATACATGTGCAAAAAATGGTTGAATATAGGAAGTACATCTTCTCGGCGTTCTCTTAAAGGTGGAACATTTATGGGTATTACATTCAGTCGGTAATAAAGATCTAATCGAAATGAGCCTTCCTCGACCTTTCGAGTTAAATCCTGATTTGTAGCTACAATAAAACGAATGTCCAGAGGAATTGAACGGTGGCTCCCAATACGGGTCACCTCTCTCTCCTGAAGAACCCTTAAAATTTTCGTTTGGAGATCCAACTGCATATCTCCTATTTCATCAAGAAATATAGTTCCAGTGTTAGCTAATTCAAATAAACCGGCTTTTCCATTTTTCTGCCCCCCTGTGAATGTTCCAGGAGCATAGCCAAACAATTCACTCTCGAGCAAACTCTGAGGTATAGCTGCACAATTAACCTTAATAAATGGATTATCTACTCTAGAGCTACAAGCATGTATATGATTGGCTATAACCTCTTTGCCAACACCAGACTCACCTGTTATAAGTACTGTTGAGTCTACTTGAGCGATTCGTCCCAACAATGCAATAATTTGTTCCATTTGCTTGCTTCGGTAAATTAGCTCACCATCTTTGGCATTCTTTGCAACCTGCAATTGCGATAATTGATTCTGATATCCAGCGACAATGTCGCGTAGGTTTTGAATCTCATTTTCAAGTTCTTGAATTTCTGTAATATCTCGAGACGCATTCACAACACGAATAACATTTCCGGATAAATCAAAAACCGGGGTACTGGTGACCATTAGTTGTCTACCAGTTTTAGTCTTTTGGATAATTTGAACTTTTTTCTTGCGCTCTAACACTATTCGAGTTGCTGAAGGATAATATACTCCTTCAGTCTCAAGGTCATAGACACTTCTACCAATGAGTTCATGAGGTTTCTTGCCCCATAATTCTTCACAAGCAGAACTCGCTCGCAAAGTAATTCCATTACCATCAGACACGTAGAGAACATCGTAAGAATTATCAAATATTGTCTGTAGGTCATCAATGATAGCCTTTGAGTTATTCAAATGATGATTTATTAGCTGTGACACCGATGAATCATCAATAGTGACAACTGTGATTATCCCCAAATAGTCGTGTACAATCGAAGACGCATTTATTAAATAGTCAATTCCATCAATTTGCACGACGTAACCGATAGTTGTTAAACTATTTTTGAAAATGGAACATAGCTGTGGACTTTTCAGAACGGCACCATGCCTTTTTATATATGGCTCTGCGGCAGGGTTATAAAAAAGAATGTCACCTGCCTTAGTCACCAAGTATGTAGCTACGGGGATTGCGTTCAAAACCAATAATTTAATGTCGTTCCTGTCGGAAAATGACTGTTCAATTGTACTCACCACAAATACCTCCTTACCCATTTGACAGTTAAACAAGCCATGAACATAACTACACATATACATTGATTACGTCGATCGATTTTAGTATAAACCCGGATTTCGACGGTTTTTGCGCAGTAGTATATCCTAAGTAATTGAAAAGGCGCTCCGTATATGGCTAATTGGGTTTGACCAGAACACAATCCAAGCCAGAAAGGAGCACCTATTAGGTGAACCCTACACCAAAATCGCCGCGTCGGAAAGCCGTAAAATCCATACTCGCTTTGACTTACAATCAACGCCACATTTGGTGGTTCGGTTGGACTCATAGACTTCGTTCTAGAAACGGGCATCGACAGGTTCTTTTGAGTAAATGGTTTACGAAAACGTAAGGACGCTCAATTCCAAATGGACGACATTGCCCTTACCATGATTCTACGATCTATGCTAGGTCAGGAACGAATTTTTCACTTCGAGGATATTGAACAAGATCCACTTCTTCGTCTTAAATTGGGCTTGCCAAAGCTACCTGATACAACACTGCTTTACAAAGACTTACGACGCATCGGATTACAAGCTGGTATGTCAGCAATCCGCAATGCACAAATACAGACGTTAGCGAGTCTCCTGTCGAGCCGAGATATTGCCGTCGACATCGACTCCTCTGTGGAGACCGTCCACGGTGAACAGGAACAATCGGCTGTCGGATTCAATCCGCACCATAACGGACGAGCGAGCTCATCCCCTCTTCGCTTTTGACTCAGGAACAGGTTGTTGCCTCCATGACGGGTTGCGTTCAGGAAGTGCACACACGGCGGATCGGTTTTATGAGTTTTATTACGCCATGAAGGAACAACTGCCTTCTGGATGCAACATTCGCGCAATCCGCACTGACAAAGGATTTACGGGCGAACGCGTATTTCAAACGTTAGAGCAAGACCACCAAGATTACATCGTGAAGTTACGATGGACAAAACGGTTAGCCACGCTTACTCAAAATCTCGCATGGCATTGCATTACAAAGAGCGAGCGGGAATTGCGACTACGAAACGCTCATGTATGAGGCTACTTCTTGGGAAAAACCACGGCGGGTGATTATTGTTCGACGTTTCAAAAACTGTCGAAATCCGGGATTATGTTTTTCTGTACGTTCCGTGCTCTTTTTTAGCGCCTCGTCCCCCGTCCCCCTGTCTATACAAACACCATTTCAAAGAATACAACGCCAAGAAGGAAAGAGATGAAAAACCACATCCAGTCGAAGTGGCGTCTATAATTCGTCCAACCTACGGCGATTAAAATAACAGGTAGCAGTGGAATGACTTCTATCTCTGGTTGAATCCTGTCAACGGATGCAATCGTAAAGAACCCAAGTCCCACTATAAGCCCAGCAATCAACCCAACGGAGATTCCACTGACATACAACATACCCCTGGACATCGAGTAATACCTCCATCTCGTGCACGTACTGACACTATATTGAGCAAACCTCAAAAGAAGCTCTAATTACGTAACAGCCGAAGCAACGAAACCTAGGCATTCATAATCGAAATTTAGATGACCCTTTTCCCCGTCATCAGAGTTACTTCAACACATAACAACAATATTTCCACGTCTACGGTAGATTACATCGATATAATGATAGGTATGGGTTTCTGCGAACAGACGCATTCTGGGTTACGCTCGGAATGAGTGGAATAGGAAACTCATATATTTGCTAACGACCATGTCCAGGCTATATCGCTAGGGGGAAATATGGGTTGAAGAGTACAAACACGAAAAAGTCGCAGCCAAAACCTAAACGACGTAGACTGCGGGCGTTGGTGTGGACAATCGTGCTTCTCTTTCTTATCGGTGTCGCGCTTGGTGCAGTTTCTTTCTTCGCACTGATCAGAATGGCACCAATTTCGATAGCCAAGCTGACCGCTACACCACAGCCAACTGTGGTATATGACAACTCGGGAAACGTGTACGAAAAGGTCGGCACGCCGCAGACTACTTTACGTTCCGACCAGATTCCGAAGAATCTACAAAACGCCATTGTAGCGACGGAAGATCACAACTTTTGGACAGGGTCCAGTGTCGACTTTCGAAGCATTGGTCGATCCGTAGTCGTTGACCTGTTAAGGGGAAGTGCCAGCCAGGGTGCCAGCACCATCGAAGAGCAGTTAGCTAAAATTGTTTTTCTAAACGACAATAAAACTCTCTCTTACAAACTAAAAGAAATTGCAATGGGCGCTCAAATCGATCAGGACTTCTCCAAACAGGAGATCCTAACGATGTATCTGAATAAAGTCTTTCTGGGTGAAAATACCGTCGGTGTTCAACAAGCTGCCATGCGTTATTTCGGCATTAACCTGGCACAACATCCAGACAGTATGACACTAGACCAAGCCGCGTTATTGGCCGGTTTGCCTCAAGCGCCATCCGCATACGATCCGCTCATGCACCCGCAGGCAGCACTGAGCAGGCGAAACCAAGTACTAGAGAACATGGCCAAATACGGATATATTAGCGAACAGACAGCGGCCGAAGCCGAAAATGCGCCTCTCGGAGCGAAGTATCATTCGCTGCCTGATTCGACCTGGAATACCCATCCTCTATTTACGAATGTCTTGTTTGACTACGCAGCGAAACAGGGAATTTCAGCTCAGCAACTTCTTCAAGGCGGTTTGAAAGTCTATACAACGATCCAGCCAAATGTCCAACAAGCAGTGGACGACGTATTTTGGAGCGGAAATTATGACAGTGACTTCCCTGGACCCGTCGAAGGAGCCGCCGTCTTTGTCGATCCCAAGACGGGAGGCATCCGAGGTGCAGCGGGCTCACGCAAACAAGGCTACACACCGTTTGGCATGGACCGTATTTATAGCAATAGCTCGCCGGGATCGTCGATTAAGCCAATTATGGAGTATGCGCCTGCAATTGAAAGCGGCAATTGGGGTCCTACATCCATTCTCGACAATCAGCTACAGGATTTCGGAGGTGGTTATACCCCGCATAACTGGGAAGGAGTCAATGGTCCCTCGAAGGTTACGTTGCAGTATGCGCTTCAGTGGTCACAAAATGTTGCTTCTGTTTGGCTCTTGAAACAAATTGGACTCCAAACTGGTACGAGTTTCGCAATGAAAGATGGAATCCAGTTGACCCAGCAGGATCGTGAGCAACTGGGTGTGGCCATCGGGGGTATGAAATATGGCGTAAATCCGTTGGAAATGGCCCAGGCATACGAGGCGTTCGACAATAACGGTGTACAAATGAAAGTACACCTTATCGATCACGTCGTGAATCAAGTCGGACAAACGATATATCAGTTTCAGCCGCAATCTTCGACGATCATGAGCCCGAATACGGCAGCCGTCATGACGAGCCTCATGCAGGATGTCGTCAATTACGGAACCGGTACGGCCGCCCAAGTTCCGGGGTGGGGCGTTGCGGGAAAGACGGGTACCGTTCAGTACAGTGCTGGGTTGAACAGCGGCGTCCCCAACTGGATACGAGACGCTTGGTTCGACGGTTATACGCCGAACATCGTGGGATCGATTCATATCGGTTACGATATTTCGTCCCCAGAACATCATATGACTATGTCTCCTTTGGATCCGTCGGCGAATGCTGCAAAGATCTTTGGCGACATTGTTCGCTTGGCAGAAGCGGGCATATCACCGGAACAATTTAATCAGGCCGCGTACAGCCCATCGCAAAGTGGGACGGTTTCGACCGCGAACAGCACCGCAAATTCGACGACACCGGCGGCCAACTCTACCACTACGACGTCAAGTACAAATACAACTAATACTGCTAACGCGACAACGCAGTCGGTCGGCAACAGTTCGAGCACAACAACGAATGACACTGCCCCAACCACTGGCGATAATTCCACGGGTACACCTTCAGGCGGAATGACAAACAGCAGTACATCGACTGGCACAGGGACACCACCATCCGGTGGCTCATCCGGTACCGGTAGTTCGGGAGGAGGAACGTCCAACACAAGTGGTTCAGCGGGCGGATCGACAGGTTCAGCAGGGTCGACGGGTTCGACGTCAAGTACGCCCACAACGAGCAACTCAACTGGCAAATAGCACACCTTTTCAACCTGTTTTAGCAGTCCACCTTGTGTGGGCTGTTTTTTCTGTTGAGTCTGTTTCTACAAACGCCATGATTCGACAGTCTTTGCGTGTGCAACACCATATAATTGGACGTGTACATGAACCTCTTTCCCTGCCTGACCACGTCAGTCAGACGGCGGCGTTTATGTAAATTAAAGAGCGTTTTTATAGGAGGAATTCTTTTGCAACAAGGAACAGTTAAGTGGTTTAATGCTGAAAAAGGCTTTGGTTTCATCTCTGTTGAAGGCGGAGACGATGTATTCGTACATTTCAGCGCCATTCAAGGCAATGGTTTCAAGTCACTAGACGAAGGGCAACAAGTAGAATTCGACGTCGTTGAAGGACAAAAAGGCCCACAAGCAGCGAACGTATATAAGCTGTAATCGAGACACGTGCCCATGCGGATTCCTCTGCATGGGCTTTTTCACGCTAAACGGCTTTCCACGGGAAATTCCACCATATTGAGTCTGTTGGCCTAGATGACTGAAGCGCCCCTACGGTCATAGCAGGGGCTCATCTTGATCTTTCTCCTCTTCTTTCTCAATCTTGACGTATTTCGTCCCGCCAATACGATATGTTGATGTTTGGCCCTTGGTCTTTTTTTCTTGACTTTCTGTATATTTTTCAATTAACCGATTCCCAAAAATCAGTGCCACGGCGGCCAAAATAACAACAAGAATGCCGTCGATGCATATAAGGACCATTTCCATATCGTGTTCAGCTCCAATCCCTTGTAGGTAGGGTATAACGACCACGGCCCTGTAGCAAGGCCGGGTAAAAACGGATCCGGTCATCCATTCCCTAATTCCCTCTTTTAAAAAGTGACTACACGGGAGTCAATTGTGAAGTTCGTCTCCACAAAATCATTAAAGTGTCTCCACAGAGATTCAATCTCCTCTTTATCTACGGTTGATATGCTTACAACGAACACTGGGAAGGGTGACATGGGTGGTCACCATGGCCGTAGGCGAAGGTGGGGCTTGCGGCCCGGAATCATGTGTGTGGAGGGATGGCCATGGCGGACTTTAACATACAAATCTCCTCGCAGAGCGTGTCCTGAAACGGCGCCGTGCGAGGAGACATATTGGAAGGATTTCAGGCAAATCAATTATAGACACAGCTACGTGCGGCTCTCAATGAAATATGCGCTCTACACACAAGCCAATCATACACTACCGACGATCACGATACGCCCCCAGACCCTCCCACATCTTCAACTCCCCGACCATGTATGGAAAACAGTCCATTTGTCAAAATAGGAAGGAATGTTGCCTCATTTGAAACCCACTTAGGGCAACTGTATTCTAGTGGTCGGTTCTAATTACATGGATTGATAGATAAAGGGAGTCGACAATGGAAGAAAATCTAAAGCGAGTACTCAAAACGCCAGAAGTGCTTTTCATCGGTATCAACGGCGTAGTCGGGGGCGGAATATTCCTGTTGCCTGGTCAAATTGCCAAACTGGCCGGACCAAACGCTTTGTGGGCGTATCTAGTAGCCGGGATCATCGCTATTCTCATAGGCTTAGCATTTGCCGAAGCAAGCAGTATGTTCAGCCAAACCGGTGGCGCGTACGTGTATGCAGAAGCCGCAATGGGACGAACCGTTGCTTTCACGGTGGGATGGATGGGCTGGTTGACATATGTCGCCGGATGGGGCGCATTATCGAACGGACTGGTGAGCTATTTATCATCGCTATTTCCTGCGGTGGCGGCCTATCGGAATTTAGTTATTATCGTCGTCATCGCGCTACTTTGTTTGCTGAATACATATGGCGTTCGGAAGGGCTCGGGCACTGTATTGTTCTTTTCAGTCGTCAAACTGATCCCCCTATTTCTACTCATTATCGTTGGGCTCATACACTCCGGCGGTACGCATTCACTCGGGTTTGCCGGCGGATCGTCGAACTTTGGCCAAGCCGTTTTAGTGCTAATATTTGCCTACGGCGGGTTTGAAATGGCAACTATCCCCGCAGGCGAAATGGTCAATCCACGTAAAACGATCTCCACAGCGGTCATTGGAACACTGATTGGGGTCACGCTTTTCTACATGCTCATTCAGCTCGCTGCCACGCGACTTGACCCTGGCATCGCCACCGCAAAAGCGCCTCTGGCGGCAGCAGGAAGTTTCATGTTCGCCGGCGGCTTGACCGTGATGACCGTGGGTGCAGTTCTGTCCATTATCGGTACGCAAAGTGGAGTTGCATTGTCTTCCCCGCGGCAATTGTACGCACTCTCTCGTGATCGACTGTTGCCAGGCGTCCTCGGAAAGGTGTACGACAAATACCAAACACCCGTGGTTGCCATTTGGACAACGGGTATCCTTGTCATGATTTTTGCCACGACGGGCACGTTTACAACATTGATTCTCCTAAACGTCGCCGCACGTCTTTACGAGTACTTGGCCGTCTGTGTCTCGGTTGTCATCCTACGGTACAAGTCCAAGGGCGCTGAAAGGCCATTTAAACTGCCATTTGGCATCGCCATTCCCGCAGTGGCTGCAATCCTCTGTATTTGGCTGCTTGCACAGGAGACGCCACAGCAGTTGTTGGCCGCATTGGTTGCCCTCGTGATCGGGCTGATTCTGTACACGATCACGGCACGGACAAGCAACCGCGGACGGCGGACTAGCGGCTAACGGAGCTGCCGATTGGAGTGCCATTGTAAAGAGCATGGCAACAACAATTCCAAATTCACACGTGAACTTCACCATAATTCAATAGAAATTCAACGTTCGGGTCTTATAATCGGTTTCAGGAAGCAAGGCCGTTTCCATGCATCACATTTTGACCCCCTTTAAAATAAGCTTAGGCCGCTACAACTTGTAGCGGCCCCCCTTTTTGTCTACTCCTACGTACCCACTTGATATTGCATTTCATTGGCCATCCTTGGACCACCTATCGTGGGGCACCTATTGGTTATGTCAGCAGTGAAAGGATTATACTTAACAGTGCTCATTCTGTCTCGATGAAAGACCTTCCCTACAACTATCAAAGGAGAAATACAATGTACATCGTTAGAGAATTTGTCGACAAGTTCAAGATGGTGGAACTGAAGAACGAAGCAAACAATTCATGGGTACATATTTGCCCTCATCGTGGGGGAATTGTTACAAGCTTTGGCGTCGAGGGGAAAGACTTGCTCTATTTAGACAAAACGACGTTCTACGATGAAAGTGCGAATATTCGTGGCGGAAATCCAATCTTATTCCCCGTGTGCGGGCAACTGCTCGACGGTCACTATGAAATTGAAGGCGTGTCTTACCGTCTGAAAAATCACGGATTCGCCCGGAATAAGCCGTGGCAAGTCATTGATACGGTCGCAGACGAGGACAAAGCATCGGTTACCTTGCGTTTGCAGAGTGACGGTGAGACAAAGGCAGTATATCCATTTGACTTTGAACTTGAGTTTGAATATGTGCTGATGGATAACCAACTCATCATGAATCAAAAGTACACCAATAGCGGCGAAACGACGATGCCGATGTACGCGGGCTTCCATCCTTACTTTCCGACGACCGAGAAAGATCTGGCGTATGAAACAGATGCCACGTCGTATCTCGACTACAATGACATGGTGGAGAAGCCATACGAAGGACATATCGATCTCGCCCCATTGGTTGAATCCGTCGCACTGATGGACACTAAAGTTCGTCGAATTGGTTTTCAACCACCGGGTTATGACAAAAAAATCGTTTTAGAGTACGGCGATGTGTTCACGAATGTCCAGATCTGGTCTGTACAAGGCAAAGACTTTGTCTGTGTTGAACCATGGATGGCACGGACGTATGCGATGAATACAGGTGAGGGACTTGTCCACGTGGAACCACATCAAACGTTAGATACGCATTTAACAATTCGATACGGGAACTGATAGTGACCAAACAAACACCACCCTCAACAGTTGATCCGTCGGGGGTGGTGTCATTCTGGATTTCGCTCTAAATCAGAAAAATGGCTTAGTGAATCTTGCTGATCTGTGCTTTACTGAGCGACACAACCGTCGACGGAAGTGGGAGGAAGTGAACTGGTGCCAAGTATTTCGTACTGTTTCCGCCCGACGAACTCACTGCCCAATTCAAGAAGTTTTTCACGGCGGAGGCCGTCGTGCTGTTTGCTTGCTTTGTATTGACGATTGCATATTCGTAGTTTGCAATTGGGTACGCGGTGCTTCCTGGTGCGTAGACGAGAGAAACGCTCTCGTTTTTCGGTGTACTCTTTGCCATTGCGTTCGCAGCCGCGGAAATCGTTGCGTTGGTTGGAAGTTCATAGTTACCAGAGCGATTTTTCAATGCAGCATACCCAATCTTTTTAGTCGCAAGTGCGTTGTTCAACCAACTGATGCCGACATACGAGATGGAGTATGGGTTTTGTGCCAACGCTGTCACGATACCGCTATTGCCCTTTGCCCCAAGTGAACCTTGAAGAGCGGGCCAGGAAACAGTTGTTCCGTAAGCTACGTTATTTGCCCAACTGCTGTTCGTGTCAGAAAGGAATTGGGTGAACAGGAAGGTGTCACCACTGCTGTCGGATCGGCGAATGGTCACGATTTGTTTGTGCGGCAGTTTTACTCCTTTGTTCAACGATGCAATTTTCGCATCGTCCCACAGTTTAATTTGACCCTGGTAGATTTGTGCCAGGACATCACCCGTCAACTTCAGATGTGTCGATTGCGATAGACCAGGAATGTTATACATCACTTGCTGCGCGGACACGGCAACCGGAATATTCACCATGGTTGGGTTCTGCTTCTGTTGTGCAGGTGCAAGGTAAGCATCTGATGCGCCGATGTTGATGGTACCTGCAATCGCCTGCGCAATACCTGTACCTGAACCGGTCGAGGCAGCGTTGATGCTAACACTTGGGGCAACCTTCTTATAAGCTGTAATCCACTGTTGTGTAAATAAGGGGTACATCAAAGAAGATCCGCTCTCTGAAATACTCGTTGCAGCAAATGCCGTGGGTCCAGTCAAACCGAACACGGAAACGGACGTTGCCAATGCTGCGAATCCAGCTACCAATTTGGAATACTTACGATCCATACTCAAGGTCAGCCTCCCAAGGGCTAAAATGGTAAGCAAGATATGCTCGAGAGCAAGATTATCGTGCAATTGTAAAATGAACATGATTTTTTTGTAATAGAATTGAAATAAAAGTATTATATTTTAATTTTTTGTATGCCTCCTCGCTGTTTTAGGTGGGTAAAGCGAAGGACAACTTGCCTAGCAACAGGTAAATCATAGAGATATAGTTCTCGACGTTGCGATAACCCTTCGCTCTTCGTTTCATGGCTTGGATGAGACTGTTCATACTTTCAATCAGGGCATTATTCACTCTGCTATCAAACCAAGACAGTATGCCAGTTTGGTGGCGGCGAATGGTTTTAGCGGCGTCAATCATTGGTTTGAGCCGCGAATGCGTGGCCCAGAAGTACCACTTGTCCAGAAACGGCTTGGCAAGGGACTTTGGCTGTATCCAAAGCTCTTTGAATGTCAGCATCATCTGGTATGCCTTTGCCGTCTTGAGATTTAAGTGCCGAAGCTCCTGTAATCGCTCTTTTTGCTTGCTTGTCAAATTGTGCTCATTCTTCAGCCAAATGTACCTGGATTGTTTGAGCATGGGCTGTGTGCGTTGTTCTTCACGGCGTACTTTGTCCACCGCTTCACCGATTACTTTCGTAACATGGAACTTGTCAAATGTGAGTGAAGCGTCAGGAAAGTATTTGTGAACACCAGCAATAAATGCTGGAGACATGTCGGAGCAGACAGTTTCGATTTCATCTGGGTCGCCGCCATGTCGCGTGAAATCATCGACGAATCGCGTAAGGGTACTCATGTCTTTGCCATGCGTGACGAAGATTACCCGTCTTTGCTCTGTATCTGCAACAACGGTCACGTAGTGATGACCGCGAGCTGTAGAGGTTTCGTCAACCGCAATGTGGTGAACATCTGAGAAGTCTTGTGATTCGCGAGCCTGATTCACATAGTGGCGAACGATACGCCAGATACGGGTATCATGTTCCCCGACTAGACGTGCAACTGCCAGAACGGGCATCTCGCGAACCAGTTGAAGGATGAATGCCTCGAAGCCGTATGAGAAATGCCCGCGTTTGCGTGCCCAGGGCACTTCGATGGTCCGTACACCCCCTTGTCCTTCGAGCAATCATGGCACCAGATTCGAGGCACTTTGGCGTGAATGTATGTGTCGTGCTCAAAGTGATTGAGGTGCCTCCATGAGCGAGTGTCGCGGTCGTAGATGTCCGTGTTCTGACTGCCGCAATTTGGGCATGGGAACTTGGTTCCATCTTTGTAGTCGACCGTGATGTCAAGACGTTTATTCTCTTTGCTGAATTCAACCGAAGTAACATGCCAGGGAGATTGAACGCCAATAGAGTGATTGAACAAGTCAAGAACGGGATCGGACATTTGGATAACCTCCTGTTACGTCAAGAGAGCGTGGAATACCGACCAAAGGGAGGATATGCCGCGAAAGCTCTTGACGGATGCCCAACTTGGCATCCTACAAGTCATGTCAAGCCGACAACAAGGAGGCATTGACCCTAACTCTGGTTTGCCAATGGGTTTTTATACCTCCATGATTGACTTGTTCAACCCATCTCAACCAGCGAAGAGCCTTTTGTATTGTATTAACATATTATGCAATCATCATACTCGTGACTGCCTGCTAGACTGTAAATCTGTTCACCCTATGTGACGATTTACAATGAATGATGCTTGTCCAGTGTCCCCCGTGGATTGTGCCCGTGTGGGATGTGGAAGGCGTACCTCGTGTGTTGGATGATTTGCGATCCTCGCTCGCCCAATCGCACCTAGGCAACTAACATGTCGCCATGATTTTGTCGGCAATGTTCTGCAATGGCAGCACGTAGTCCACGCAGTTTCGCTCTATGGCGGCTCGCGGCATGCCAAATACGACGCAGGTCGACTGTGCCTCCGCAATGGTCGTTGCAGTGCCTGTCTGCTTTAGGAGTTGCATGCCAATTGCCCCGTCACTCCCCATACCAGTCATCAGTACCACGTGTTTGGTCAGCGTATTCAGGGGTACGAGGGACTCAAACAGCACATCGACGGATGGCCGGTGTTCGTTCCGTTTTGGTCCCTGGTGGAGGTGAACTCGATAGTTGTGAAAATGGCGTGCAACTTCCATGTGCAGTCCACCTGGAGCGATGTAGGCTGTGCCTGGAAGGAGCGAATCGCCGTCGGCTGCCTCTGTCACGTGAATGTTGGAAATCATGTTCATCCTTGTAGCCAATGACCTGGTAAACGTAGCAGGCATATGTTGAACTACCACAATGGGGTGCGGAAAATCTCGAGGGAACAGAGGAAGAACCGCTTCCAGTGCACGCGGGCCCCCTGTGGACGTACCAATAGCCACGATGTGCTGTAGCTTCGCGGCATTCGATGGTATGGGAAGTGCAGGCACAGGTGCTTCTGCAAACGACTTAGCGGACTGCATAGGTATATTACGTCGCGTAACCGGATTCGATCGCTGTACGTTCGAGTGGGCAGCCATTTTGATTTTCGCGAGGAGTTTCTCTTTTACGTCAAGCATCTTGGTCGGTACGTTTGCCGGCTTCTTGAGAAAATCAATTGCCCCGCATTGCAATGCCTGGACGGTCAAGTCCGCACCTTCGGCGGTCAGTGTGCTGAGCATAATCACACTGGTTGGACACTCGTCCATAATGCGTTTCAGGGCATCAAGGCCATTCATGACAGGCATTTCAATGTCCATTGTGACAACCTGTGGACGAAGCTGTTTGACAAGTTCAACCGCTTGGACCCCATTCGCAGCCGTCCCAACGATCTCGATGTCCTGATCCTCTTGCAGCATTCTAGTGATAAACGTTCGCATGAACAAAGAGTCGTCTACAACGAGCACTCGAATTTTCACAGTGTTGGCTCCTCGGCATCGCTTACAATTTCTTATAAAAAAATGTGTCCGTACTGACGAATCCGTACTTTGATGGAGACATGATTTGCTCTGCAGCACCGACGAACAAATACCCGCCTGGCTTCAGAGCCTCATGAAACTTGATAAATATCTGCTCTTTTGCTTCTTCGGTGAAATAAATCATGACATTTCTGCACGTAATCAAGTCATAACCGGATTCATACTTGTCAGCCAACAAGTTGTGCTGATAGAACTTGATACACTTCTTGAGTTCCTCACGCACAACATACTGGCCTTGTTCCAACCGGAAATACGTATCTAAACGATCACGTGGAACTGCCTTGACAGACTCCTGCGTATATCGCCCACGTCTCGCCTTTTCAAGAACCACTTGATCCAAGTCTGTGGCGCAAATGGAAATATCCGTCAGGTTTAGAAACCGACCGAGCGTGAGCGCCAACGTGTATGGTTCCTCACCGGTGGAACAAGCGGCACTCCACACCTTTAGTCTGCTCGTGCGGGCAAGGAGCTCGGGTAGAACTTTGCTCGAAAGTACATCCCATCTTTCGGCATTTCGATAGAATTCCGTCACGTTTATGGTCAGTTTATCGATGAGTTCCAGAAACAACCCTGACGTTTGACAGAGCGCATTGTAGAACTCGGCGAATGATCGAAAGCCCTTGTTGATACGTAGGCTGTTCAATCGCCGCTCCATTTGTGGTCTTTTGTACAGCTCTAAGTTGAGCCCGGTCTTCACTTTTAGCTTCTGTATAAACAAATCAAAGTCAGCCGAACTATCTAATCCCACAGACATGCCCTCTCTTAACCCGCCTCTCTACTACTCGCCCGCATCTTTTAAATCCCGGACACGTCTATGATCAGGCCAACTCGACCGTCACCGAGAATGGTGACACCCGAAATGCCATCCGGCAAGGCGACGTTCGCGCCTAAAGACTTTTTCACGATTTCTTGATTGCCGAGCAACTCATCTACGACCAATGCACTTCGTCTCTCGGCTGTACCGACAACCACGACAGGAAGGTACTTTTTATTCGATTCGACGACAGGACGGTTAAATTTATCACGTAAGTACGTGAGTGGGATCACTTGACCACGCAGTAAAACACTTGGCGTTCCGTTCGCATATTGAATCGAGTCTGGATTTACCCGAACGATTTCAGCAACATTGGTCATCGGGATGACGAACGTGTCACCACCCACGCCCACTAACAGCCCGGGGATGATAGCCAGCGTCATGGGTAGCTTAATTCGGAACATCGTCCCTCTTCCCAGTTCGGTTTGAATGTCAATCATGCCGTTCAACTTCTCAATATGATTGCGAACGATGTCCATTCTGACGCCGCGACCGGAGATGTCGCTCACCACAGACGCTGTCGAAAACCCTGGGCGAAAAATTAAGTATATCGCTTCGAGATCGGACATCTTATCCGTTTCGGCCCGGGAGACGATCCCCTTGTTGACAGCAGAGTCCCTTATCTTCTGCGCATCGATCCCGGCACCATCGTCCTCGACCGTAATGACTACTTTATTCTCCTCGTGTGCAGCTGTTAGGCGGACCTTGCCTTTGCGATCCTTGCCCTTTCGCTCCCGCTCTGCAGTTGCTTCCAACCCGTGGTCGACTGCGTTGCGGACAAGGTGAATCAGTGGGTCGCTGATTTCCTCAATGACCGTTCGATCCAATCGTGTTTCCCGACCCTCAATGGTCAACTCAACTTCCTTGTCCAAAGCTTTCGCCAAATCCCGAACAATGCGGGGAAATCGATCAAACAGCGACTCCATGGGCAGCATACGGGCTGTCATGACGTTCTCTTGTAATTCGGAAACCACCCAGGAAACGTGTCGTGCAATGTCGCCAAGCGTGCGAACGTGAGTCGTTATTATTCAGTTCACGACCAAGTAAGTTCCCCACCTGATGAATGCGAGCCTGTTCGATCACCAGTTCACCCACCAAATTCATGAGGTTTTCTAATCGTTCTACGTCCACACGAACAGACTGAGTCTTACGATTCGCCGAGGCCGGGGAACTTGGCATCGCTTTTGGCTGAGCAACGTGATCTGCTGTAGCCGCAGGGCCACTCTCAGAGCGAGATTCGATCGCGGCAGGATGCTGCGGCTGAGCGACCGGCGCCAATGTTATCCGAATACCGTCACCCTCCAGATCCGACAGCGATTGCTTCATCCATTGCAAATCCCCGTCGGTGACCAGAACCACCTGAAACCCGAACACCTGACTGTCATTCAACTGCTCTATTTCCGTGAGAGGGGGAGTGATTTGAACGACATCCCCGAGGCGAGATATGTCACCCACGAGCACGTACGAGCGCGCACCCCGAAAACAACGCGAAACAGATTTTGCACTGTCTCATCGCCGCCACGCTCTTCAAGCAACAGGATTTGCTGTTCCATTACAACCAACTGTTCGTCCAGTTCTTCAAGGAAGACACCCACGAACTCGGACATATCCATGAAGAAGACCCCTAACTGAATGATTCCTGGAGCAGTAACCCCAAGTTCAAAATACTGACCAACGTCTCACCGTTCCGCGCCATTCCGCGTAGAAATTGGACGTTGTCGCCACGTCCACTCTCCGGTGCAGACTGAATGTCATCAAACGTCACAACTTGACTTACACCATCCACGATCATGCCCACCGCACCCTGTTCGTGGTTGACAACAACAATCCGAGTCGACTTGGTGGGTTCGATGTCGGGCATCCTAAAGCGCTGTCGAACACTGACCACGGGGATGATTTGGCCGCGCAAGTTGGTCACCCCGATGACGTCTTGCGAGCTGTTTGGCAACTCCGTGATCTCCTGCATACGAATGATTTCGTGGACTTCCAGTATAGGCAGGGCGTACCGTTCACGCCCTACCAGAACTTCAACAAACTGTTCCCAGCTCATGATGATGATGGCCTCCCAACACGGCGTTTAGCTCAACTTGAATATGGCGACTGATCCGTTTAACTGTTCGGCTAATTGGGCCATCGATTGGGAAGATGAAGCCGTTTCTTCGCAGCTGGCTGCTGACTCTTGCGCGGCGGCCGCAATGGTTTCAATCGACGTGAGAACTTCCGTCGACTGTGCCGCTTGTTCTTCACTTGCCGCAGCAATTTCAGCGACTTTCTGAGCAGATTCACTGACAATTTGGACGATGGTTGTAAACGACTCGCCACTTCGGTTCGATAACTCGACGCCCTCGTTCACAGCATTTGCACTGGCCTTCGCGTTGTCTTGCATCGTCTTGATGATGGCCGCAATTTGTTTCGTCGCCTCACTCGTTCGCTCGGCCAGTTTGCGGACTTCATCTGCTACCACTGCAAATCCGCGGCCTTGGTCGCCTGCCCGAGCCGCTTCAATGGCAGCATTCAGTGCAAGGAGATTCGTTTGATCAGCGATGTCGTCAATCACCTCGACAATTTCACCAACGCGATCGGAATCTGCATTCAACCGGCCCATGTGTTCTTTGACAGCGTTCATGCCATTGATAGACGAATGGACGATCTCCTGGCCTTCCTCCGCAGCGTTCGTAGTGCGAGACGCAAGTTCCGCAGCTTGTTCCGCATTTTCTGCAACGGAGTGAATGGCAGCCGACAATTCTTTAAACAGTTGATTGACCGTTTCACTTGTCGTCGCTTGGCTCATACTTGTGACTTTTACAATTAATTGTCGTATAAATTTGATGTTTATTTGTCGTTACGTCGCCAAGGGCTGCCTAAAAGCCAGCCCCAATGACCAGGTTTGACCGAGCCGTTTCCACAACCTCTTTCGTGATGTTCTTCAGTTCATTTATCTCCATGACACGCTCAATTTGCGTAAACAATCGATGAACAAGGCGGAAGTTCCCACCTGTAATACGTGTAATTGCTGATAATGCCTCTGCATCCCCAAAATAGTTTTCAGGTTGCAGTTGTAGGCCAAGATCACGCCATTTGTGCTCCAAAATAAATCGTAGTTCCTCGACATTCAGTGTCCGAAATTCGTGAACAAAGCCAACTCTTGAATATAATTGAGGATAACGTAAAAGACGTTTTTCAATACCCGGCATTCCAATAAGTATCAAACCAATTTGACTTCGATCATAAATATCCCGGATTTCTTCCAGACCAGTTATCTTTAGACGATCAGCTTCATCGACGATGATAAGTTCGGTCGGGTCAGTACAATTCGCATAGTTTTCCTCATCACCAGCCCGAAAAGCCCGAACCCACTCAAGACCTAACTTGAATTTAGATCGTATGTGGCCAATCTCCTTACTAATTCTATTCGGCGATCCCATCACAGGAGCTGTATAGAAAATTGCTCGTGGATCGACAATTGAAGCGTCAGGCACAATACCTTTACTGCCTCTTACAAACTTTAGTTCTAGAAGGTCCTCAATCGCTTCCCAATTTGCATATTTCCGAGCAGATAGCGTTTTCCCTACGCCTGGGGGTCCATAGCATAGGCCGATATATCGATAGCGCCGACATGCATCACAGAATTCCTCAAATCGCCGGTATTCCTTCGTAACAAGAAATGTAAAATCATTCATTGCGATACCTCTTCAACGTAACCGTCTCCTTTGGCTGTGTTCCAATTGGCTTTGATTCGTTAACGCTGGACTGAGGTGCCTTAGGGGGAGAGAAGGATTCTACAGATGAAGCGCGATCACGCAAAATAGCTGACAGTGTTTTACGTCTTTGATTTCGCGCCCTTGTGATTTCCTTAATACCAATTTGTTGACCTGAAAGTTCTGCACAGATTGCATTACAGAGAAAACGTTCTTTATGAAACACACGGATTTCTGCGATGTCTCGTGGATCGTAGCGAATTACGACCTCTTCGCCTACGTATGCTGCAAGTGTTGTGTCCATATAACGGTGATTAAGAAAGTGGATACCGTCGGAATGCACACGCCTTGTCTTGACCACCTGCAAAAGAAGAAGGTCTAATTCAGTGCGTGATTCTGGTAACCGGGGTAAAAATCCGCCTCCTTCCCAGCGTTCCTGGGGAGGAACTCCTGTTTCGCTATGGGGTTGCAGATTATATGTGAGAAGAAACGTTTCTAACTGAGATACTAGTTCAGGCATCGTTAGTTCCGGGGATGGTTGCCTGTCCCCATCCTGCACATAACCAGGAAGTGTACTAAGTAGCCGTTGATTTACTGTTTCAAACTCAACTTTCGCAGACCGAAACAGGCATGTATGCCTTGATATATCTAGGTAAGCCGTCGATCCACTTCTGCAATTGACTGCAAATGAGGTTTGAGATACGCTTGCTAGCCTTTCTCGAAACGTCGTTCACGATTTCGATCAGTTGACTCAGTGCAACTGTCCAATCCAATTGGCCCACCTCGTCGCATAGTGCCAGAAACAGACTCCCCAAGGTTCGGTCATCAGTACTCTGACGATGCTGCCAAGCCAGTACGATATAGCGAGAGAATACAATGGTTGTGTGGCTGATGAGCATGTCATAAGAGCGTCCTTGAAACTCTTTTTGCAATCGTAGTAACGACTTCGTGCACTTGAAAAACACTTGTCGGGTAAAAGACTGGCGCGGTACCGCCATGCGACCCGTTTCCAGCCCCTCCCCATAAGAACTGCTCGTGAGGTTTTCCCTCAAGCAGCTCACCCCATAAACTTTGTCAAAAGGGTTATGAGACCTATCGTGATTACGGACACTTTCATCGAAAACCGTCTACGCTTTTGAGGGGATGGACTTTCCAGTCCCAGTAAAGCCCCAACACGCCGTACAGATATTCGTTACTCCATCTCCGCCACCCGATGCTACGCTTTCGTCTTCGTTTCCTTCTTGACAGCAGGGTTCGGATTTTCATCTCTGTATAGTCACGGATTTCTCCAAATGCGCGGCTCGAGTTGCCGACCCGAAAATAGTTCACCCATCCAGTCAGTATGGCATTAACTTGTTTCACAACGTCTTTTGCCGGTTTCGCGCCCCCGTTTTGAATTATTTCGCGGATTCTCGCTTTTATCGCCTGTCGGGCTTTCTTCTTCGGTGTCATCAGGATGAAATATCCAGTCCTGCTCCGATTCTGTACTCGTCTGAAATCAAATCCTAGGAAAGAAAATGATTCACCTTTTAGGACGTTGACCATTCGAGTCTTTTCCAGGTTCAGTTCAACCCCCAAGGGTTCCAAATATTCTCGCAGTCGCCGCAACGCTAGCTTGTCCCATCCACGTTTACTGGAGTGGCCACTTACAGTGACAATCATGTCGTCGGCAAATCGGTGGTAATTCACTGCTTCGTAACTACCTTCCGCTGTTTTCCGCCGGATAGCATCAAATGCCCAGTCAACCTCATTCAGGTAGATATTTGCAGCGAGCGGAGAAAACGGTCCGCCTTGCGGAACGCCGATTTTCCCAGCTACCTTAATCACCTGTTTTACAAGGCGCATCACCTGTGGGTCTTGGACACGTTTCGCAATCTTCTCCAGCAGTAAATTGTGCCTTATCGTATCGAAGTAGCGAGACAAATCTACGTCAATCACTGTTGTCATACGTCGCAGTATACTACGTCGCACATTTGCCAGTGCTTGATGCGGGGAGCGCTTCGGTCGAAATCCGTACGAGTTTGGACAGAAATCGGCCTCGAAAATCGCCTCCAGTATCAGTTTTAACGCCCCTTGTACCACGCGGTCCCGGATACACGGAATCTGCAGGGTACGCATTTTCCCATTCGCCTTCGGGATTTCCACTTTACGATTGGCTTGCGGTTGGTAAGTTCCAGCCTGCAGCTCTGCTCGAATGTCTTCTAGGAACGCTCGGACGCCCGATTGCTCTACATCTGCGAAGCTTTGTCCGTCGATGCCTGGGGCTCCGCCGTTTTTCTTCGCATGTTGATACGCTTCGTAGAGGGTCGTCATGTTGGTGATGTGGGTGAATAATCCCCAGAATCGATGCGTAGGTTCAGACTTCGCCTTTTGATATATCCGCCGCCTTAGTTCCTGCAAACTGATGGATGTTTTTATCATGACATCCTTGCCTCCCTCGGTCGTACGGAATGTTTACAGGTTCGGACCCTTCCCTCCTCGCGTGTTTTACTGCACGCGAATCCACGGTACTACGGTCCGTTCCGCCACCCTGACGCCTACCGCGCCCATTTCCCGATCACGGTTATAGGGGCGGCCTCCTCGATGAGATTTCTTCAACGGGCGTCGAGGGCTTCTCCAGTTTCCACAGCAACTTTCCCTCCATGTCGCCGCTGATACCCCGCCGGTGAGAACCACCGTTTCAGACTCATTTCGGTCAGTTCTTATTGCTTTCGCACGTTATCGACCGTCTCAGCCACCGGAGTTGCGTGTAACGAGGCTACATCCGCGTTCACTATCGTTACAACCTGGAGTTTTGCCCGCGCTCCTGTTGAGCACGATGTCAGAGGGCTCCACCGTATCGCTTTCGCTCCACGGTGCCTCTCAGGCTACGGGAGGGGAGTCTCTTCTCCCGGTTGGACTTGCACCAACTAGCTACTGTGTCCTTATCTGGACACGCCGATGTCCCAGCGTATGCCGTAAATCTGTATAATCTCCTCAACCGTCAGGGAGGTGTCCGTGCAGAGAATGGCCAACCATTCCTTCTTATTGGTCCGATGACGAACGAATACCATCACAATAGGGAGCCGGGGCTCAACTGAGTATGTATAGAGCGTAGAATGCCTTTGTTCGTCCCCTGTACGGGTGTTGCAGCGTAGTACAGTTCTTGCAAGGATAAACGTCGTTCTCCGAGAAGATACCGTTTATTGTCTGCCTTGACCATACCAATGACGTCGAGCCCTCTGTCCAGAATCGCCTGGATGAGCGGAGCATACGTGAACCAGCTGTCCATCAAGACGTATGAGGCGTTCATTCCAGCAGCCAGGGCCCTGTCGAGCATAGCCGGGATAATTTCCGGTGCCGGACGAAGTGCCTCCATTCTGCGCTTATACCCGTGGGTACGTTTGTCAATCGCCTGGCTCAGGCCGTGAATCTGAGATTTAGCAGAACTGAGGAGTGAAAAGTCCACAGGAATAAACGTATGTCCGTCCGACCAGCCTAGTGTCAACATACGAAAACCCTTGTAGTAGCAGTTGCGGGCGTGATCTTTGAATCGGGCCAGGAGTTCCACGCACTTACTTCGATTTCGTTCATACATGGAGTCATCGACAACAAACACGCTGACACGCTTACAGGACGTTAGGGAAGCTGTTTTGCGAACGGCTTCTGCACTGAGAGCTACGAGAAATTTGCGCCAGGCGAATCCAGCATGATTGAGAAAGCGATACACGGAATCTTTGCCAGGGAACGTTTCTCCCTTGGTACTGTCGAGTAACTGGAACCAGTTTCGATGATGGAAGATGAGCACGAATACGAGTTGAAACAGGTAAGCACATGGAAACCCAAATTTCTTCGTGATACCAGATTTTCGCAGGTGTTTGAGGACATTAAGTTCTTGAACGGCAGGGCGAATCTCAAGCGGCAGTTGATTATTATCGTCTGTAGGGCCTATCATGAAGGAGAGCACCTCTTTCGAATGGTAGTGTTTGGTCGCACATTCACTATACCAGACGAAGTGGTGCTTTTAATATTGTCAACACCTACATCTCAATCGCATCAAACCCTTGCCGTTCCTTGGATTTGATGACCTATTGCTCTGCGAAAGTTGAGTTTCAAAGAATCGTTCGATTTTACCTCTTCCACGAGGCATACCTGGTAAGGAAAAAACGAGCCGCATTTTCAAATCCGCTGCAACTTGCTCCATGTGCTTGGATGTGAAATCACTGCCATGGTCTGTATAGAACACGTCTGGAATCCCACATATATGCCACGTTACATGTGATTTTCGCCATATTGCTTGATGGAGAGCGAGTGCAGTTTGATGTGCGGACGGACTCCAGATACGAAGTAACCGGCCACTGCACGACTGTAATCGTCTAAAACTATAGTTAACCAGGGCCGCACAGGATTCTCTTTTTCATCTAGCACCCAAATATCTAGGAGCGTGTGATCGGCCTGCCAGATTCCGTTCGGCCCCATTGCTTCTCGCCGATACACTAAATCATAGACGGCTTTGTATCGTTTCTCACCTTCGTGAGCTAGTGTAACAAGTGCAGGATCTAGGCTTTGAACAATTGAGTACACCTGACTATAACTTGGCGTACTCCACTGCTGCTGTACGCATATGTCGTACACTTTTCGATAGATATAAGCGATACTTGGAGTTGGCTTCTGAAGGGCAAATCCTTCAATAAGTTTAATCAGCTCGTCCGATATTCTTCGTGTTCCCTGATCTGATCGTACTGAACGAGTAAGTCCAACAAGCCCCTTGTCGCGATAAGATTTCAGCCATCTTTGCAGCGTTCTTAGTGTTACGCTGGTAGTCTTCGCTAGCTCTGATAAGGGAACACCATCTTCGAGATGTGCTTGAATAACACGAAAGCGCGCAAGTGCCTGGTCTCTTTCCCTATCAGTCAAGTTTCGTAACTCAGTATTATCACTCATAATTTAAAACTCCTCGACATACCCGGCTGAAACGTCTTCGGGAGGGTTCGTATACCGCTGAATGTAACGCCCGGAGCGGTGCCCAAGTCTTCTTTCCAGTTCATACGCATCTGCCCCAGTTGCTCTTGCGAGTTGAAATGCAAACGTGTGGCGCAGGTCGTGTGGCCGAAGTGGGGAAATGTGACGCTCGGCATCACGAATTTCGGCATCATGCCATCGACCAATTTGATTCAGAATTTGGTTGATTGAGGTCTTGGACAGCCTTCCGTCTTTCTTTCTAGCAGGAATTCCTCTTGCACTTAAAAACACAGCCGCGTTTGCTGGTCCTTCGTCCAGGTGGCGCTCCTTCTCGATATAATCTGCAAGCGCCAATCGAGCATCTGCTGATAAGAACACAATTCGTTCGGTTTTGCCCTTGCCTTTTACGTTCATGATGCGGGCACGTCGGGCTACACGTAACTCCACGGGTGTATTGGGCGATACTTGTTCCAAATTTAAACGGACCAGTTCCTCACGACGAAGACCCGTTGAAAGGAGTACAAAAACAATGGCACGGTCTCGCCAAGGGCGAGCGTTCGACCTTACAGCTGTCTCTGACCGTCGCCGACCCTTTAGTTGATGAAACCGTTCCAATCTATCGCAAATGTTCTTCAGTGAACGAACCTGGTCATCCGTAAGCACTCTGGGCTCAAGTGGTGGAAGCGCAAGTTCTCCGATACCCTTTGCAGGATCCCCGAGGGGAAACATATTTGGTTCTTGTGTACATACCCAACTTGTAAATGCAGAAAAGGATGCTAAATGATTGTTCACTGTGGAAGCAGCGAGCCCTTGTTCGCAAAGATGTCTCTGCCAGCCAATGACATCTCGTTTTAAACAGGCCGAAATTCGATCATGACCATAGTTAATAAGGAAGAAATCCAGAAATCGATTGAGGTGCAGAAAAATCTTCTTGGCGACTTCTTCTGAACGAATTCCATTTACTGCATAATTCATATAACGTTCTATCCACACTTGCAAACTGTTTGAAATACCCTGGGAAAATGAGGGTGAATCAAAATTCGCCTTTCGTAAAGTGAATTTGTCGAGATACTGTACATTATTTGATGTCATTTGAAACCTTCTTTGTGTAGTTCACTTCACAGAAGGGACGTTCTGTGAAGTGAATATTAACAAATACAATTCGACCCATTATTTAGATTTCCCTGCATTAATCTCCATCTAAGTGTTATGTGATTTCGAAATAATAGAATGATTAGACTTGTGAACAGAGCGACGGTAATAGAAAATCAACCTCAACCATGGATAATTATTGCGACAAGTAAATCTGAAAATCACATCATTGAAATTATAGAATGAAGTTGTGTCGAATCATGCGTCCAGAAAATGAGGACTTTCTGAACGGGTGATAGTACGAATCGATGCCAGCACAAAGCTGAAAATGGAATCCTTTTTGTTGAACAAAGTGATTCCATGTATGCGGAAGGTTGGTCCGCTCACTGGTGACTTCTTGTCTTGTTTTCCCCATCGGTCAATATTGCAATATTTGCTTTTAGTACACCACTGACCATGTCGCACATCCTCTTTCACCATTACCCCAAGTGATTGACACGGAGCGTCTGGATGTCGTGGTGATACTCATTATCCCGTGATTTTTGGTGACATAAGGAATAAAATGTTATTTATGTATAATATGTACTAAGAATGCATCTGGCCAGTCTCGTACATAATGTCTCATATAAAGTACTTTCTTAGGAGAAACCGACTATGAACTATGAACGTCCAATCATTCATCTATATGAGAACATCCTTCATCATCGAAGACATCAGTTTGCTCCTTACTTTTTTGCCGGTGATGAAGGCAAACGTAACGCGAGGATTATTACACGATATGTACTTGAGGAAAAAGAGCATTGGAACCATGAGGATATTCGCTGTGGCATTTGTCGCGAGCTTCTTGCAGAATACCGACTAGCCGGTATGTTAAAAACCTATTTTCAGAACTCTATATTTAAAGTGATTGAAAATGCTTATCCGGGGGAGTTTCAGCCCTGGGAGTTGATTAAGGCAAGGAAACATGTATTTGTAGGTGAAACGGGAAGAGATATGGCACGGAAAGCAGTCAGATGGATGGTTGTGGACAAATTAAATTATACATTAAAGGACCTACATAAAATCACTATCAAGACATTTATCGAGTACAAATTGGATAGCATGGTTAACCAAGTATACCGCGACTCCCCTTGGAAGGCGATTCAAGATGCGGGATTCGGTCCATGCCACCCTTGGGAAATTCACCAGGTGCCCAACGGGTATTGGAAGGGCGAGAATGGACGAATACATGCCATTACAGCAACCAAATGGTTGATCGAGGAGAAACTAAAGATCCCCATCGAAGCAGTTCCGTCAACGGTTAAAAGTTCCCATTTCGGACAAAATGGACTTAGCTCTATGCTGAAAGAAGTTTTTTTAGGTTCCCCTTACGAAGCAATCGAAGCGACCTATCCTGGAAGGTTCAAACAATGGCAATTCTCTTCTATGGGAAACGGGTATTGGAATGGGCCAAAAGGACTTACTCATGCAAAAGAAGCACTGAAATGGCTATTATTCGAAAAGTTGAATTTGGAAATTGATGAAATCCCGTATCGAGTATCCGGAGAAACCTTTCGAAAATATGGGCTGGGTAATATGCTCAAGCAGGTCTTTCATGGCTCGGTCTCCAAAGCGCTGAATCTCATTTATCCGGAGCAGTTTACAAGAGAAGTCCTTCTGCGTGCAAAAAAGCTAGCTTCGACAAAGTGAATTAAATAGTACTAGATACAGGGCGCAAATGCACCATTAACAGCAATCTGTGATGTTCATGAGAAGGGATAGTCGGTGTGAAACAATACTTATCTTGGTTTCAAGTAATTGCAGTTTCATCCACCAGTTACTTGCCATTGATATTCTGGTTCTTCCCTCGCATTGCTGTAGAGCATGCAGGTTTGGATGCCTTATGGGCGGTCCTCGGAGTGGTTATTGTAGGGGTAATGACTGGCTGGGTAATAGGTCTGAATAATGAGCGGTTTCCAAACATCACAGGGGCAGACATGACTAGAGCAATTTGGGGGAAATGGATCGGTACCGCAGTGGATATGTTGTACTTCCCAGTTTATCTCAGTTTCAATGCTTTGTGCGTTTTCTTTTTCGTCGTCGTGTTAAACAGTTTCTTACCAAATACACCACTACCGGTGTTGATTGTTGTAATGTGTCTTGTTGCTGCCAGAGGGGCTTGGCTCGGGATTGAGTCCTTAGCACGTGTTGCCAGCATCGTACATCCATTTACTTGGCTTGGCATAGTTGTCATTTTCCTGGTTCTCCTATTTCAAGCACATCGCTTGTGGATTCCACATACCGTGACCAGTTGGACGAACATCATTAACGGTATTTATCATCTGTATCCACTGTACTTTGGGTTTAACATCGTCCTCATGCTGAACCCCTATTACCAACACAAAAAGCGGCAATCGGTTTGGTATCCCATCATCAGCGCTATCGCTGGAGGAGTTATAATTGTAATCGTATCTCTTGCGGTGATCTTAAATTTGGGGTGGGAAGCCACAAAAGACATCTCTTTCTCACTTCCATTTGCCATTCAATTACTACGCTTGACGGGCTCGCCGGTTGAACGAGTGGGAATTCTTATCATTATTGTTGCCACGGCTTTTACGGTGTTGTTTGTAAGTAACGCGATATGGGGACTGTCAACACTGACTGCGCGAATCTTCAATATGTCGGATGACAAATACAAATGGTTTACTTCGCCCGTGGCCATTCTTACTATGATAGTCGCTTGTTCTTTCCGAAGTGAACAACAAGGCTTTCAGTTCCTCGATAAATACTTGGTTCCATTAAGTTGGGTCGTAGTGCTTGGCGAACCTCTTCTGAAGTGGATCATCGCGGTATTGCGTGGTCTCCGGACGGAGCCTGTGCCAAGTGAGAGAAAGGAAACCTAGCCCGAGTTAACGAACCCTAAGGACCTGCATATGAGATTCAGTTTATATCCATGTTTGTTGTTCTAGGATCCATTCCTTCACTTTCTGTAACTTTCCATCAAAAGCTCTTTGAAGAAGGCCAGTACATCGATACTGAAAGAAGTACCTTAGTGTTAGCTTTTTTACAGCCTCATGGTAAGAGGAAAATCCGCTCTTTTCAAAAAGAAGCCAATCCATAGCTTGTTTAACATGGTCTGGGTCCCGCCAGAAGTTCATCGGCACCGTGTGAAATTCCCATGCTTTAAATTGACCGGGATAGATCATATCGATGATGTAATAAGGGGACTGTCCCAATCGATTAAATACACCGCGCAACCCATGTTGCTTAAAAAAGTGGTTCGTAATTCGGAGAGGAATCTCCTTGTGCGGGATCCGACATTTCTCTTCAATTACATATCGAATCGCATCAAGAGCCCTCTGTTGCCCTTCTTCTCGTTGCCAATACCCATTTGAAACTTGTTTGAACGCCCATGGCTCAAATATGCCTGGGTAAGCGTTTTGAATCACCTGAATAAAGTTCCAACCATGGGTCATTGCCGGTGGACGTAAACGATAATGCCATAGGATTTCTGCGCTCACGCAACGGGGGATTTCCTCGAGTGGAATGCCCAAGTAGTCTTCAATCAAATAACGTGTGATATAAGCTAAGTATTTCTTGCCTCGTTCTCCGACAAAAAAGTAGTTTGGAAATCGACTTCTCTTGCCATCTAACACGTCCTGATACACTTGAATGACTTTCTCTTGCTCCGTCATTTCCATTCCTCCGGTTCGATCCATCGATGAATAATCCCTCACCGCTTGGTTATCATAACCTCGTGATCCAAATTTAAACGATTGGCGGCTGATTTCCATTGTTCAAAAAGAAGAAACCAGCACAAAGAAGAGTAGATCCCCACGTTCCAGACTACCGTAATGCCCCGCATTACCATGGGGAGTTAAATAAAGCACTTGACTATTTCGCACCATCTCTCGGCGTCAGCGACGATTACACAGTACGTAGTATCAGTGTTGCTGGACGCTCTGCGGTTTGTCTGTTCATTAACACGATTTGTGATAAAAAAGTCGTTCAAGAAACTCTGCGATTACTTCATGAGTATCCCTACCCAAAGCGCACACCGAATAACTTAGCGCAGTACTTGAGTAAAAAGGTACTATCTAGCGCCGACGTCACGTTTATGAAAAATTTGTTTGAATTAAGTGAAACCATCTCATCCGGAGACTTAGTACTCATGATTGAGGGCGTTTCACCCGCGATTGTCATAAGCGCAAAATCCGTGGAACACCGCGCCCCGGAACAACCAGTTGTAGAGTCGTCGGTTCGTGGGTCGCAGATCAGTTTTGTTGAAAACATTGACATCAATTTAGGGCTTATTCGGCAAGGAATTAAGACAGCCACGTTACATGTTAAACAATTGAAAGTCGGGTATCGCAGTCGAAGAGAAGTTGCGATTGTATATATTGGAGATGTTGCGAATCCAATAGCGGTGGAAACGGTGCTGAAACGAATCAAGGCGATTCATGCCGATGTCATCGTTCAAGGATATGAAATTGAAGGACGGATTGTCGAACATACATGGACACCGTTCCCACTAACACGTACGATGCACCGTGTCGACAGCACAATTAAAGAAATTAACCAAGGAAAGATTGCCATACTCGTCGACGGGGATCCAACGATTATCATGGTTCCGGCAACACTACAAGACTTCTTCCAAACGGAGGAAGACTTCAGCCGGAGTTTTTATGAAACCACGTTTATTCGCTGGTTACGTATAGTATCCTTCATTTTCGCCTTATACCTACCGGCGTTATACATTTCGTTTGTGGATTTCAATCCAGAACTGCTACCCAAAGTACTTGGAATACAGATTGCCAGGTCTCGCGAAGGCGTTCCCTTCCCAGCAGTAGTCGAAGTGATCATTATGCAGACCGTCGTGGAAATTTTACGCGAGGCGACACTTCGTATGCCAAAGCAAATGGGGCAAACCATTGGTATCGTCGGGGGTCTAGTAGTGGGTGAAGCCTCGGTTCAGGCAGGGTTGGTGAGCAACATTCTAATTATCGTCGTTTCACTAACAGCAGTAAGCATTTTCGTTAGCCCGAATTACGAGTTTGCGACCACCGTGCGTCTTGGTACTTGGAGCATGATTATGAGCGCCAGCTTTCTAGGACTGTATGGCATCTTACTGACATCCATTTGGCTGCTGTACGAAGTGAGCAGCTTAAAATCGTTGGGTATTTCATATTTGGACCCGTATAGTGGAGAACATTTTCGAGATTCATTCCTCGACGGTATTATTCAACTACCTCTACGGTTCCGCAACAAACGTCCCAGTCACTTGCATCCTCAAGATGACACTGGAGCGACCGTTTATCAGAACCCAGTGCCTCATCCCCAACTTGAAAAAGCATACCAAAAGCCAAACCAACAACGTCGAGGTCGCGTACGATGATATTGTCTTTGAAAAAGCCCTCAATTCTCGGTGCACTTTGTCTATTGTTACTCTTTTTGCCCGGGTGCTGGGATTATGAAAAGATTAATGATCGAGCCCAAGTCATTGGCATGGGTGTTGATCCTGTAGAACAAAAGCCCGGTTACCTATCATACACGTTTCAAATTCCAGTTTTCGATGTAGGGCAAAGCAAAGGAGATGGACAATCGGAAGTGAGCTCAAGTCAAGCCAGTTCCACTGCGATCTTCCGCAATTTCACCATTCAAGCACATGGCGTTGAGGAGGCCATCTCAATCGCTCAAACGAGATATGAAAACGTGTTTTACCTTTCGAACCTTTCGACAGTGATTTTGAATCGTCAACTGACGCAAAATCAAGTCCAACGAGTGGTCTCAGAGCTAATCCGCATCGTAAACACTGATAAACTTGCTTGGCTTCTTGTCACCCCGCAATCTGCAAAGGAAATCTTGTCCACTACGGGTGTTTCCGCCCCTTCGGACATGATTGAGCGTTTCTTAGGTTCCACGGTCAAACAACAGGGCTATACGACCCGGACACGACTTTGGGAATTTTGGCGGGAGTTACGTGCAACAGGCATGAAACCACATACCGGACTCATCAGAGTTGCCGACGATGGACTTGAGTTGTACGGCCTAATCGCGTTTGATAAAACGCGTCCGAGCCTCGAACTTTCGCCGAAAGATACAGTATATTTCAATCTGGTCAGTGAAAAGATTGAACGATTTTCACAGTGGGTCCAAGACAAAGATCGGGCATTTCAAGTGAGCAATATAGAGAGTCATAGTCACCTATCAGTCACCATGCAAAATCAAGTTCCAGTCTTGCATGCAAAAATTCATGTGACTGGCATCATTACGCAAGATGAAAGCGAAGGTTTAGAACCACTTACGGAACAAGAAATGCGCCGCTACGAAAAAGTATTAGCAAACCAAGATCAACAGGAAGCGGAACGTGTCTTGAAACGATTTCAACAGAATCGACTTGATGCGTACGGATTTGGGGAATATGTGTTGTTACATAACTTGGCCACGGAACGTTATGTTCAGCAACAATGGGCCGAGGCCTTTGCACATGCCAAACCCGACATCCAGGTGAACGTGACCCTGTTACACAAAGGCTCTCTGACGTAAGGAGCATTCTTTGAAAACGAGCGTGCACTTGTCTTACTTTTAGGGTATTCAATTTTTATTGGATATTTAAGACCTACGGCGCGTACGATAGCGTGACCGCTGAACTCCTCTTCAATCATCTGCAAACAGATCTGTAAAAACATCATTTGTCGGGCGACGCGTGGTTAAGATACCACTTCCCGCCCTTTGTAAATTTGGCTTTTGTTCAGCATTGCAAAGACCCGCGTGTACCCCACAACAAATGTATAGTTCTACTTGAGTTTGGCGCTACAGATTCCTTACCGTACAGAGGTCGGATATTTTGTGTCTAAAATGTGTCTAAACTTACACTTTAGTTGAAATGGTCCTGTGACCCCTATTATTTGAATATTTGATCGAAACGTTTTATGCAATTTGAAACCACGGAATACAGTATGATGACAAATAAAAATCCACTTATTACGACAAATAATTGTGAAAATCACAGCTCATACTTCCGCTCGCCATCTGCTCAGTTGCAGCAGATATCTGTTGAGAAGCAGCAGAAACGTTTTCGGCACCATCCTTTACTTGATTGATGACGTTTCGGAGACTGTCTACCATTTGATTAAAGGCCTTCGCCAGAGCACCGATTTCATCTCTGTGTTTCACCCGAAATTCTTCAACCGTAAGATCTCCCGACGCGATCCGCTTTGCCCCATCGGCCATGAGCGTCATTGGTTTGGAAATGCTGCGAACAATCATATAGGCAAGCGCAATCGATGCCAGCAAAGCGACAACCATAATGATGAGAGAACTGGTGCGCCCGGTGACGTAACTGTTATGACTTGCTTGAGCCGCTTGGGCTGCGCCGTCCTGGTTGATCTTCGTTTCGGCAGCAAGATACTTCTTTACATCGTTGAAGGTAGAATAGGACTGATTGAGCAAATTGAGGACCTGCGGAGCGGATTTGCCTGCTCCATGCACGATGTCTACGTTTTTACTTAGGCTGATAAATTGGTCATTATACGCCAGGTATTGATTCCAGCTTGCTACAAGCGCATTGTAGTTTTGCCTGTCCGCATCCAGATAAATGGTCTTTTGATAGGAAGAGAATCTATCGTTCATTTGGCTCACAGACAGTTGAATATCGTCCACCATGGCTTTGATGTTGTTTGCCTCCTCGCTGTTTTAGGTGGGTAAAGCGAAGGACAACTTGCCTAGCAACAGGTAAATCATAGAGATATAGTTCTCGACGTTGCGATAACCCTTCGCTCTTCGTTTCATGGCTTGGATGAGACTGTTCATACTTTCAATCAGGGCATTATTCACTCTGCTATCAAACCAAGACAGTATGCCAGTTTGGTGGCGGCGAATGGTTTTAGCGGCGTCAATCATTGGTTTGAGCCGCGAATGCGTGGCCCAGAAGTACCACTTGTCCAGAAACGGCTTGGCAAGGGACTTTGGCTGTATCCAAAGCTCTTTGAATGTCAGCATCATCTGGTATGCCTTTGCCGTCTTGAGATTTAAGTGCCGAAGCTCCTGTAATCGCTCTTTTTGCTTGCTTGTCAAATTGTGCTCATTCTTCAGCCAAATGTACCTGGATTGTTTGAGCATGGGCTGTGTGCGTTGTTCTTCACGGCGTACTTTGTCCACCGCTTCACCGATTACTTTCGTAACATGGAACTTGTCAAATGTGAGTGAAGCGTCAGGAAAGTATTTGTGAACACCAGCAATAAATGCTGGAGACATGTCGGAGCAGACAGTTTCGATTTCATCTGGGTCGCCGCCATGTCGCGTGAAATCATCGACGAATCGCGTAAGGGTACTCATGTCTTTGCCATGCGTGACGAAGATTACCCGTCTTTGCTCTGTATCTGCAACAACGGTCACGTAGTGATGACCGCGAGCTGTAGAGGTTTCGTCAACCGCAATGTGGTGAACATCTGAGAAGTCTTGTGATTCGCGAGCCTGATTCACATAGTGGCGAACGATACGCCAGATACGGGTATCATGTTCCCCGACTAGACGTGCAACTGCCAGAACGGGCATCTCGCGAACCAGTTGAAGGATGAATGCCTCGAAGCCGTATGAGAAATGCCCGCGTTTGCGTGCCCAGGGCACTTCGATGGTCCGTACACCCCCTTGTCCTTCGAGCAATCATGGCACCAGATTCGAGGCACTTTGGCGTGAATGTATGTGTCGTGCTCAAAGTGATTGAGGTGCCTCCATGAGCGAGTGTCGCGGTCGTAGATGTCCGTGTTCTGACTGCCGCAATTTGGGCATGGGAACTTGGTTCCATCTTTGTAGTCGACCGTGATGTCAAGACGTTTATTCTCTTTGCTGAATTCAACCGAAGTAACATGCCAGGGAGATTGAACGCCAATAGAGTGATTGAACAAGTCAAGAACGGGATCGGACATTTGGATAACCTCCTGTTACGTCAAGAGAGCGTGGAATACCGACCAACGGGAGGATATGCCGCGAAAGCTCTTGACGGATGCCCAACTTGGCATCCTACAAGTCATGTCAAGCCGACAACAAGGAGGCATTGACCCTAACTCTAGTTTGCCAATGGGTTTTTATACCTCCATGATTGACTTGTTCAACCCATCTCAACCAGCGAAGAGCCCTCAAAGTTTCATTTTTCACCTTTTAGAGAGCTACTTCAAACACCCGTTGATTCCCATCGGCTCGCTTCTCTATGACGATCACTCCCAAAAATTTGCGAGCAAAGATAGGTCTTGATGCATAAACTGTACCGGACGGCAGTATGGAGGCCGTCCATCCCCTTGGCATTCTTTCATCTATTAATTGATACAGTTTGTCATCCTCGACTGTTCCCGTCACGGCGGGCAAAAAACCTTCTGCGTATGAATACCAAATTTCCCGTACTGCATCAGCAACTTCACGTAAGCGAACTGTTTCGGTAACGGACTTCCACATACTGCATCGCTCCCTGCAATCCAAAATGCCTCACTGGCAACAGCGTGGCCACGATTGCAACGAAAGATACATTCGCAGCTACGAGAAGCGATAGAGTAGGGTCACTTCCTGCGCCTCTTCAAACATATGAATGTACCGGGCGATATTTGCTCAATTTTTCTTCCATTGTTACACCACCGGGGCGATAGTGAATGGATAACTGCGTCACGACATCGATAGCCCCCGCCTTCACGCAGGCTTCTTGAGCCCGCTTCACGACGTCAAGCAATACATCCAGTTCCCCTTCCATGACTGTCTGCATCGCTCCACTTCATACCGTACACCTGATGCCTGGATGACCTCGATAGCCTTATCGATCACGTCATAGAGACCCAGCCCATCCGGCACATTCGGAACAATTTGCACGCCGACATGCACGTTTGCCATGTTCGAATCCCCCTTAGCGCTCGAGTAAAGGCACTTGAGCACCAGTTAGTCGTTTTCGTTCGTATAAATGCGAGTCAGCGTTCTGCAGACATGCTTCCAGGTCCATATCGTTACACCACTCGACACAACCAACGGAAATCTTGTACTCCTTGTCAGTGAACAGGTCCTTCACTTGTTGCCGAATTTCGTCAGCGTGTAAAACGTCATCCACGACTGCAAAGACAAATTCATCGCCGCCAAAGCGAGCGGCTATTCCGCGGTTCCCGAGAGCCTGGTTAAGCGTCTTGGCAATATCCTCAAGCACGGCATCGCCACGAGCGTGACCGTACTCGTCATTGATTTTCTTAAACGCGTTGACATCTAAAACACCCACATAAAGCGGCTTGTTTTCTTGTTGCGCTTGAAGGCGCATCGGTTTGAGCAAATGATTGAAACCCCGTCGGTTGAGGCTGCGTGTCAGCGGATCGCGTCGACTCTGTTCCTCCGCTTTTCTCTTGGCCAACAACAACTCGCCAAGAATGGACATTTGTGTGGCACAAACAGATAAGAGTACCTCATCGACCTGCCGTGTAGATGGGCAAAGTCCTACAACCATCGCCCCAATTGGTGTGTCGCCCTCTGTAATAGGCCACGATCCGACGATGGACACACCTGCTTGGACAAAGTAATTTCGCCACGGTGGTGTAAGGTCATCCACCGGTTCAAAGCGCTGACTTGTCAGAAACCGGTCCTGCCCGTCGTACCAAGGACTCGTTGCGACTGAAGCGTTCAATTCGCTCGCCGGAACAGTAAATCCCCACGGCTCATAGACTCGAACAGTTCTGTCAATTTGGTTCCTGTGATCCCGAATAAAGCGTTTTGCGTATACAAACATCCCAACGTCAACATCGAACTGATCGCGAACGACGCTCGCCACGCGACGAAAAAAGTCGACCCCGCGTTCCGCCTTAGCCCATGAACGTGACACCCGAATGAAGTCCACCAGTCGTTGCATATCCGGACTGGACGCCTCCTTCCACCTTAACCCTTTCTACTATACACATTTGAGTAGTGATGTAAATATTAGTATGATCTACCTAATCTATTTCTTCTTTACCCTGTCCTAATATGTCGCAAAGAGAATATTCCTTGAACAAATTAGAAACAACTGAGTTTAAGGACCGAGATCCCGCTTACCACACGTGTTTCGATAGCGTACATCTGATACAATTCGCCCTAGTGATAGAAAGGTGGTGCATCATGGCCGTATTCGTATCCTATTTAAATGAGGCCTGCATTATCATCAGCGCGATCTGTTTTGGCATCGGTTGGGGCCAAATTCGTAAAAATCGCGTTCGCATACATCGCCGTTGGATGCTGACTGGCGTTGTGTTCGCTGCTTTGTTCTTCATCATCTATGCACTGAAAACCTTTTTGATAGGCGATACAAAATTCGGAGGACCAAAGTCCCTCAATACATTTTACTATGTGTTCTTGCAATCACACTCTGTCCTTGCGACCATTGCAGCCATTCTTGGCATCATCACGCTGGCCTATGCAGCCAAGGCCCGCTTCTCCCGTCACCGCAAAATCGCACCTTGGACTGTCGTGATTTGGTTTATCACAGCTGCTACTGGGCTTGTGGTATTTTTATTGCTATACGTGATCTATTCACCAGGAGCTACAGCGAACCTCATGCACTCTTATCTTGGCCATTAGAGGTGATGTAGAGTGAGCCATCGTGTTGTCATCGTCACAGGCGGTGCCCAAGGGATCGGGCTGGGGATCAGCCAGGCATTCGGGCGATGTGGAGCGCGTGTCGTGATGGCGGATCGAGATGCGGAAGCCGGACGAGAAACAGCGCACCGGCTGTGCAATGAAGGCCTGGATATTCGCTTCGTGCAGACCGACGTCAGCGTGGAATCTGACGTCGTACGGCTCGTTGATGATGTCGTTGAGGGGGACGGGCGGATCGACGTCGTTGTGAATAACGCGGGGATCTTTAGCCACGAACCAATTGAGTCGTTGCCCGTCGCTGTCTGGGACAAGGTCATTGGCGTGAACCTTCGCGGCCCATTTCTCATGGCCAAATACTGTGCGCCGTACTTGCGTCAGGCTGACCCCGGAAACATCATCAACATCGCGTCGACCCGCGCCCTCATGTCGGAAGCTCACACGGAACCGTACTCGGCGTCCAAAGGCGGCATCGTGGCACTCACGCATGCGCTGGCCGTTAGCCTGGGACCGGATGTGAGAGTGAACGCGGTGTCGCCGGGGTGGATCGAAGTTTCGGACTGGAAGAAGTCAAGTCGCAGAGCGATACCCGAACACCGACCGGAAGATTTGGCACAACATCCCGTTGGACGGGTGGGAACACCCCACGACATCGCCCAGGCATGTGTTTACTTGGCCTCACTCGAGGCTTCGTTCATCACGGGCCAAAACTTGGTGATAGACGGTGGCATGACCGTGAAGATGATCTATGAAGAGTAGTTTGGAGGCGAGCACATTGACTTCGTTTGAATATGCGTGCAGCACGAGAATCGATTTTGGTGTGGGAGCCGTCAACCGACTTCCCGAAAATCTGACTTCAGCAGGCTTTGGACGTCGCATTATGCTCGTCACCGACCCAGGCCTCGTCACAGCGGGTATCGCCGCCCGCGTCACCGACCTCCTCGAAGCGAACGGATTTTCCGTCACACTGTTCGATTTGGTCAAGCCAAACCCGCGTGATTCGGATTGTCTCGAGGGTGCCGCAAAGTTTCGATCCCGCTGGTGCGACGCACTCGTCGCCGTCGGCGGCGGCAGCGCCATGGACACGGCTAAAACCATCGCGCTTCTCGCCCGCCACGGCGGCACGCCACAGCAGTATGCCGATGGCGAACTGTCGTACGGTGAAGTGGCCCCGGTCGCCTGTGTTCCCACGACTGCCGGTACCGGATCTGAAGTGACGCGAAGCGCGGTTATCACGGAGGAGAAAACGCATCGCAAGATGACGCTCAAGCACGAGTGGTTGCGCCCGCAGCTAGCCGTCCTCGATCCAGTCCTCACCCGCACCGTCCCAAAGACTATCACCGCCGCCACAGGCGTTGACGCGCTGGTACACGCCATTGAAGGCTACACGTGCAAGCGGACGCAACCTATTTCACAAGCATTTGGCGCACAGGCGATGTCGCTCATTTATCGCGCATTGCCCACGGCATACGAGAATCCGGATGATATCGAGGCGAGATCGGATATGCTACTCGGCAGTCTGCTGGCGGGCCTTTGCTTCGGGTCGGCTGACGTCGCCTCGGTACACTGTTTAGCGGAAGCACTAGGCGGCCTGTACGATACGCCCCACGGGCTAGCGAATGCCGTGTTTTTGTTGCCGGTACTCAAATACAATGCATCGGAAAACGTTGCTCTCCACGCGCAAGTAGCGCGCCACATGGGCGTTGCAAGCGACAGTGACAGCCCCGATGAGGCCGTTTCACAGATGCTTCTCGCGCTTTCTGAGTGGCTGCAAAAACTCGACATTCCACCGCTGTCCGAACTGCCAAACGTTTCTCGCAGCGACGAAGCGCGCATCATAGAACTGGCGATGGCAAACAGTTCAACCCAGAGCAACGTTCGCGAAATGTCTGTTGAATCGTATCGAGCCATCTTGGAGGAAGCCTTTGCCGGTTCTCATCCGTAGGCACTGCCTCCATTTCTATGGTATCGTGTTGTTGAATTGATACCTAGATTTCATAGACAGAACGCTCAATGATTTGTCGCCGAAAGGAAAGTGTCCAGTGAAAATCCTCGTAACTGGCGGCGCCGGCTTTATAGGCTCACATGTCGTCAAAGCATATATCGAACAAGGTCATGATGTGGTTGTCGTCGACAACCTGAGCTCCGGTATACAAGAACGGATCCACCCAAAAGCAAAGTTTTATTTTATGGACATCCGCTCCAAAGAACTCAACAGAGTATTCGATCTCGAACGCCCCGACGTCGTCAACCACCACGCCGCGCAAAAGTCGGTCCCGAAGTCCGTCGAAGATCCAATGTACGACGCGGAGTACAATGTCATGGGCTTGCTCAACATCCTGGAATGCGCTCGTACGTACGGTGTCAAGAAGTTTATTTTCGTCTCGTCTGGTGGCGCCTTGGGTGGAGATGCTGCCCAGATTCCAACACCCGAAACGGTGCAGCCCGTCATGATTTCGCCTTACGCGATCCACAAATACATCGGGGAAAAATACCTTCACTTTTATCGCGTAACGTATGGTCTTCACTACACCGTCCTCCGCTATGCAAATGTATATGGGCCGAATCAAATAGCGGACGGTGAATGCGGCGTTATTCCTATCTTCATGAACAATCTCGTCGAGGGTAGGCCATCGATATTGTTTGCGTACGCTGACCAACCGAAAGGAACGACACGCGACTACGTCTACGTCCACGATGTGGCAAAAGCGAATGTCCTTGCGCTCACCAAGGGTGACGACCAAGTGCTGAACATCGGAACGGGTACCGAAGTTCACACGGAAGATGTGTATCACCTCATCGCAGATGTACTGGGAAGTGATATACCCCTGCAACGAGCTTCAGAGCGAGTTGGTGATGTCCGTCGCAGCGTCCTCGACTGTACCCGCGCCAAAGAGGTACTGGGATGGCAACCAACAACCAGCCTCGAGGAAGGTATCAGACAGACGTTGGCTTGGCTCGAACAGCAGGCGAGGTAACGTTTCTTCCCGCTGGCAAAACACAGGGACCCTGTCCGAAAGCAGCTTGTGGCGCTGTTTTTTGACAGGGTCCCGTTTTATTGTGTGCGTTGGTTGGCGCATCGGCGGGTGCACATAGAACCTCCCCCACGACCCCCTGACGTTCCTGCCTCCCCCACTCACGGCGCACACGCCACTACACGGCCTGCTGCATCAGCCTTTTTTAGCTGTCCCTTCCAGTTGCCCAGCATAAGCATTTGCAGTGCCGAATACGTTGTAAGGCACAACTGAGGCTGGAAGAGAAGGTGTACAATTGAAATCTTTCCGTGGGCTCCGCATGATTACACTATCATTTTGTATGGTCGCTGTTTCTGCGCTCGTTGGCTGCACGCCAATCACTTCCTTGACAGACCGCAGTCAGGTGACCACCCACGCAATCTCCGATGTCACGAATACAGCGACGGCAAATTCAACCTCCTCCGCGTCGGCAAACGGAGGCGCATCGTCGCAAACGACGACATCAAACGGGACCGGCTCTACCGGCACGGCATCATCTCCCGCAAAAGTAACTGTCATAACGCCACCAGCCCCACCGTTGGTTCAACTAGGAAATCGATCCGCAGCGGCTCGCTATCTCAACGAGAGTTTGACTTTGTTAGGTTATATGCCAGTTCAGTTCACACCGACCACAAGCACGGACACCGCGACTGCTATGTCACAGTTGGCTGTGAACGCTGAAAACTTGAAATTCACGCCACTTGACGGAACTTATACATGGCGTGACAAAGAGACCACACAACAAATTGGTTCCCTGTGGAATTCAAATACAGCGAACGTGATCACAGAGGGGGCATTGATGCACTTTCAAGCAGATCACCATATCGCCGTGGACGGCGTTGCCGGGCCAAGTGTGTGGAAAGCCCTACAATCAGCACTATCCACACACGAAGTCAGCAAGGCCCCATACGTGTTTGTCACGGTGGATGAGCGTCCGACTGAGGTGCTGAAAGTGTGGGTTGGTGGCCAGGTGGCGGTGCGCACTCTGGCGAATACCGGGATCGCACAGAGCCCTACAAGTATTGGAACGTGGCCCATCTACCTCCGCTTTCAAACTCAGGAGATGAAAGGTAGAACACCGTGGGGAACAACATATGACGATCCGGGCGTACCCTACGTCAATTATTTTCACGGCGGTGACGCTGTCCACGGCTTCCCCCGCGCGTCCTACGGATACCCACAAAGCATGGGGTGTGTCGAAATTCCTGTGTCAACGGCTAAACAAGTGTTCAACATCGTCACGTATGGAACGCTCGTCACGGTACGCAAGTAGCTTCCTGCGTATCCGTGAAGTGGTACGGATTCGTGTCTCCCGGTGAAGCAAAGTTGACCATGACATCAGGTTGTAAGTATTCCGTAGCCACCCCGACGGTCCTGCGCTAGTATGAACACAACACGGTACAGAAGGGGCGACGGACGGTGCAACGGAAGCGGCTGGGGAGAAGTGAGCTTGAAGTTGGCGAGATCGGATTCGGATGTATGTCGCTCGGCACCAATGCAAAAACCGCTACACGACTCGTACACCATGCCATCCATGAAGGCGTGAATTTATTCGACACGGCAGATCTGTATGATCAAGGCCGCAACGAAGAGATCCTTGGCAAAGCGTTGCGTGGTCGGCGCAACAAGGTCGTCATTGCGACGAAAGTGGGCAATCGGTTTGACGTGGGAAAACCGGGATGGAATTGGGATCCGTCACCTGCGTACATTTTGCAAGCGGTTGAGCAAAGTCTGCGCCGACTAGAAACGGATTATATCGACTTGTACCAGTTACACGGGGGAACAATGGACGATCCGTTTGATAGCATTGTAGAAACGTTTGAGCGTTTGAAAGAAAAAGGGTGGATCCGCGCATACGGAATCTCCTCTATTCGCCCGAACGTGATTCGGCGTTTTTTGAGTGGATCGAATGTGGATACCATCATGATGCAGTACAGCCTGTTGGATAGACGGCCCGAAGAGTGGTTTGGCGACATCGAACAACGCGGGGTATCCATCATTGCCCGCGGTCCGCTTGCACGAGGCCTGTTGTCTGGAACAGGTAAACAGTTGCCTGCAGGGGAGACATACGTTGACAGAACCGCGGAACAAGTAGCGATGGCTCAAGATGCAGTTGAGTCCCTTGCGAACAACGTGAGAACAGCGAGCCAAGTCAGTCTGCGTTACGCGTTAAACCCGCCCGTCGTCAGTGTGGCCATTCCCGGTGCGAGCCGATTCTCACAACTCACAGACAACATCGGAGCAGCTCAGGTGATGCCGCTTACAGATGCGGAAATCGCATGGCTGAATGGAGCCTCTGAACAAAATCGATATGTCGAGCACAGGCCGTGACAAACACCCGCTCCGGCCACGAAAAAACTCCTTCACAGATCACGCTGTGGAGGAGTTGACTTGGACTTGACCAGATTCCGTGATATCAATATCTGCAGCAAGGGTCGGCTTTTGCAGTGTTGAAACAAGAGTGGATTGCCCCCCGCTGTCCATTCGATAAACGGCGGTCACAAGCCCGTTGTTGTCGATTTGACCGTAATAGACGGTATTGCCGACGACGGCAACCAAAGCCGCATTCAGCTGAACGCGATGTGCAACGTATTGCGTGTCAAAGTACAAGACGTTGTACGATCCGTTCACGCGATCCTCAAAATACAGTTTGTCCCCCGTTTGCGCGATAGCGATGTTCTTGATGTAGCGACCACCAGTAGGGACCTGTGTCACATGTTTCATCGTACCTATGTGATAAACTGCACTTGTCGCATCCGTATTCACAAGAATGTAGATATCGTTTGTATCAAAACTAAACGTGATTTTGGAAATGGTCGCGTTCGACGCCAATCCCGTAAACTGAGCAATGGGTGCTTGACTGCCATCCGAGACGTCCACCGTCTTCAGTTCCAGGTCTCCTGGCTGGATCTGTTCCCCGACGAACACTTTCGCCGAACTGTCTCCCTGGTCCTGAATCCACGACACATATTCAACCTTGTAGGGATTCTTTGCAGCGCTGACATCATGACCCGCCTGCAAATCTTCAATATGAAGCACGTTGTTGTCGTCTAGATACGTGGCATAATCCTGATTCGGTGACACCGTCACAAACTTATACGACTGTTGCGATTGCAGTCTAGCGATTTCTTGCTGCACCTTCTGCGACACCTTGGGTGCTTGCCTCGTTGCGCTGTTATTCAGCATGCTCGCATCAGACTTCGTGTTAAAGAGTGCATTATAGTGCTGAAACAAAACCAACTGCCCCACTGTTACGACGCCGACAAATGCAAGGAGTTTGCGTCCAATTTTCTTAGCCAAACACGCCACCTCCGCTTTCCGGCATCACGATAATGGATGTCGCAACTTTGCGCTCGCCCAAAATATCCACGGGCTTGTTCAACAACTGGTTGTGGTAGATCATCGTCGTCGACGATCCGCCGTCCAAATTCGCTGCAATGACGGCATGATATTTAAGCATGAGTTGCTTGACATCATCATACGTGGCACCCGCATCGTTCGGCCCAGTTGCAAAGCGTCCATCCGTCACAATCAGTATGACCGTACCGTCTGCCGTCTGACCGATGGCTGTACGTGGATTTCTATCATATCCGTTGGTTGTTGACACAGGCTTCCCATCTTGGATGAGGACGGGCCCAAACGTGACCGCTTCTGTCACACCAAGATTTTGCAGTTGTGGCAAGGAATAAGCTCCAGCGATCATCTGCCCTGTTTGCGTAAAAGCAATGACAGGTTGCGGCTGGGTTTTGGAGCCGGTCAAGGCCACAAGCTTTCCGTCGTGCATGGTGATCCCCTGTGGATACGCACCCGTTCCGCGCCAGGAACTGTCGTCAAAGCCGCCCGCGTTGATACCCGCCACGGCTCCCGTATCTTTGACCATTTCTTGCACCGTCTCGCCGTGCTGATTCAAGTACTTGGTGGCTTCCACTTTTACCCGTTCAGGATCGCGAATGAGAAGAATATCCGCCTTAAACGTCTGACCCTGATATGTGTCATGAACGATGGAACCGTCTTTCACGTTGGAGTAATCCCGCCGGGTGATCTGTGCGACGGGCACCGTCGTACTGACAAGCCCATTCGTCAGCGAGTGCGCTTTGATCACCGACTCAGGAATCGTGTAAAGTGATAGGGGTCGCAAGAGATAACCGTGCCGAGTCGCATCAATACTGTCAATCAGATAGTTTTTCAACGCAGGGAACGGTCCATGGAATATCCATAATGACGTGGATATACAAATATAGGCTATAGCGAACACCAAGTAACCGATCCAGCGGATGACCGGACGCCCTCGCTTCGACTGCTTCTCGTTTCCTTGTTGTTTTCGATTTCTTCCTTGCGTCATAGCTAATTTAACACCTGCTTTTGGCTATTTGATTCTCATAATTTCATTTCATCGAGTTATCTTTCATTCTTATAATCTGCTGTAAATTTTGCTATCACATCTATAATGGTATGTCCTAACCGTACCTTCATGAGGGCAGTCGGACAACCTCTGTAAAGGTCGTTATTTCCCAGCGTACCTCTTACCATTGTAATCGACAAACTTCCACACACAATAACAAAAGTCGATTCGGATTCACGTTTTGCAAAATTGTCAGCACTTTGGATAACCTTGAGAATTGGATTCTCTCTATTACACTGTCCATATAACTGTACTTAAGGGACATCAAAGATGGGTCAAAAGAGGTGTTTGTCGTGAATCGCAACGAGTATATCAACAGCTTATTTCCCTCAGACAACGTGCTTCACCACGTGGCAGAATCAATCTCACAAGTGGGACTCCCGCCCATGTCTGTGAAACCTGATTTAGGAAGGTTGTTAACTATTTTAACGTCTGCCTCTCAAACAGAGAAGGCCCTAGAAATTGGAACGTTTGGGGGCTATAGCGCGATCTGCATTGCCAGGGGACTTCCTTCTCACGGCTCACTCATCTCCCTCGAAGTTCGTCAAGAACATGCTCAACTAGCACGCGAAAATCTCCGGCAGGCGGGAATGGACGAGAAGGTTGAGATCGTAGTGGGAAGCGCCCTCGAATCGCTGAAGATGCTCATCGAGAATGGGGAGCGGTTCGGCCTTATTTTCATCGATGCCGACAAGCCCAATTATCCCGCTTACCTCGACTGTGCATGCCGTCTTGCAAAGCCGGGGACGCTTATCATAGCGGATAATGTTCTCCTACAAGACCGGGTTCTTGACGCAGACAATCACAGTCCGTCCCCGGAGGCTGTTCGTAAATTTAATCAATCCCTGGTGTCTGCTCAAAACCTGATTTCCACTATCTTGCCCGTGCACGACGGGTTCGCCATCGCCTGTGTTCGCGAATAAGCTGTGTGGACTGAAGGATTTCTTCAATTGCTTCATTATATAGGTGCTCTATGATTGGTAACCCTTGTTCACAAGCCACCATGCCGTGTACAGTAGGTTCTAGATGGATATACGCAGGCTGAGTGAGGAGACGGATGACCTTGCCTCGAAATCGGAAAATGACCTTTGGAATTATTGGTGTAGGACGTTTTGGCAGTGGTGCCGCCACAGAGTTTCTGCGACATGGACACGAAGTACTATTAATTGATAAAGATGCTTCTTGCCTGGAGCCATTCGCCAGTCGATGTGAGACAGCCATCGGAAATGCAGAAGACATTGGATTTCTCGAAGAAGCCGGGATCAAAGAGGTGGATGCGGTGATTGTCGCCATCGGCGACAATGAAACCAGTTCCAACCACGCGACGATGAACTGTAAAGACCTTGGTTTGTATGTCGTCTCAAAGGCGTATCATGCGACGCACGGGAAAATACTGGAGCGCCTTGGGGCGGATCGCGTCGTCTATCCTGAAAGAGATTCTGGAATGCGATTGGCTCGTCTACTCACCCGCTCTTCCGTCCTCGATATGATTGAACTATATGAAGAAGTGTTCATGATGGAGTTGACGGCAAAGGGCGAACTCGTGAATAAGACGCTGGAAAAACTCAATTTGACTGGGCGGTTTGGGGTTCAAGTGGTCATGATTATTCGGAGCAAGACAACGATTTTCCCAGTTTCCGCAAACGATACGATTTACGAAGGTGACATTATGGTGTTGGTTGGTCCGCATGAGTCCCTGAGTAAGATTGCACGCTTAACAGAAAAAGAATAGTCGACATGAAGAAACGTCAATTCATCATGAGGTCATGTCAGAGACGATGTTGATTAGGTTGTGAGTCTGTCCAGACGATATGTTATGCTGGACCAGAGAGCTACTTATCACCGCGAATTGCAGAAAAGGAGCTGAACCGGATGAAAACACAAGCCACCACAGTTGGCGCAGTAATGTGTGCATTGCTCCTAGTGACGGCATGCGGGGCAACATCACAGACATCCTTTACTCCGTCCGCCAACACGACTACAAATGGTCAAAGTTCACCCGGCAACTCTTCCAATTCAACCAATCACTCTAATCATACGAACACGAATGACACGACAGCGTCGAGCCAAAGCGAGACCCCTATCAAACTCGTACCGTTCAGCGATGCCACAAGCTCTGGTATTCAAGTTCAAGTACCTGCGAACTGGACGCAGACTCCAGTACGGGGCGGCGACTATAGCGGATGGAAGTTTACAAATCCTAGTGACCCAAACCAAGTGGAAGTCGTCGTATCATCCACTTGTGTTGGTTGTTACATGGGATCGAATGGCAAGCCTGATCCGACAAAAGTTGTCCCACAAGGCGATGAAAACGTTCATGTATCGCCTCGGACAGACAACGCAATTACATACCAATTCACGAAATCAGGAAATCCGTATCAGGGTCGCGGTGCGCTCATCACATCCACCGACAACGCCGGCTATGCATATGTCGAAACGCTCTTTGCAAAGGGCCGGACAGATGCGAGCCAAAACGTCATCGCGGGGTTTCAATTTCACCGCTAGTCACTTGTTCTCGTAAAATCCGATGGGGCTAATCAGTTGAAACAGATGCCCTGGGGCCATGTGGCCAACTGTCCAACTGTCATGTGCAAGGGCTGTTTTCATGTCGGGACATGGCATGACACTGAGCAGCCCTTGGGTCATATCTGCCCCTACATTTTTTCCCGTAAATACCACGTTATCCAAGAACCTACCATCCATAGAATACCCAAATATGGTATGCTGACTTGGAGTCTTATCATAATCTTTCTATTCCTTCCAAACATTCTTTGCAATCACGAATGAAACATTCAGTCTAAAATCACCCGAACCACGGTTAAAACGAAGGGGCAACCATATGCACGTCTTTCTTGACTTAATGTGGTTTTTTAAAACACGGAAGAAATACTATGTTAGCGGCATCTTTCTGCTCATGATGGTCTCGTTTATCGGTCTTTTTCCGCCCCGAGTGGTTGGCAATCTCGTCGATCACATTCAGCGGCACACATTGACAGCCAAGACCGTGTGGCTTGACATGGGCGAGATCGCGCTGATGGCCTTGGCAATGTACGTATTGCGGTATTTTTGGCGAGTGCTTCTGTTCGGATCGGCAATCGAACTCTCCACAACCTTGCGCCTTCGTCTCTTTCGCCACTTGAGTCAAATGTCTCCATCGTTTTATCAGAAACACCGCGTGGGAGACCTGATGGCGCACGCAACGAACGATATCCGAGCAATCGAATCAACGGCGATGGATGGTATTTTAACCTTGGTCGACTCCATATCGACTGGTTTACTCGTCATCGTCACCATGGCGCTCACCATCGACTGGAGGTTAACCCTCTTCTCACTTTTGCCCATGCCCATTATGGCTTTTGCGACCAGCCGTTACGGCGACCTTCTTCATCGCCGATTCGATAAAGCACAGGCGGCGTTTTCCGACCTGAACGACAAGGTGCACGAGAGTATTAACGGAATCCGAGCCATTAAGTCATTTGGTCAAGAGGATAACGATATCCGTGCTTTTAGTGCTCTGTCTAGCGACGTTGTTCAGAAAAACATGCTTGTTGCCCGAATTGATGCACTGTTTGATCCAACCATTCAAGTTATCGTCGGGACCAGTTTTTTCTTGGCGTTTGCCATCGGATCGACGTACGTCGTCCACGGCCACTTAAGCATTGGGCAGTTGACCAGTTTCACCATTTACTTGGGACAGTTAATTTGGCCCATGCTGGCGTTTGGCTTTCTATTCAACATTGTGGAACGAGGGCGTGCATCTCACGATAGGGTCCAGGCACTGTTGCGCATTGAACCGGACATTCGTGATACGCCAGGGGCCGCTGACCACGTCGAAATGGGTGACATTGACTATGACGTCCGTGAATTTGTTTATCCAGAGAGTGTTCAACGCGCACTTGCCGATGTTCACTTCACATTGCCTTACGGCGCGACACTTGGCATTGTGGGCAAGACAGGCAGTGGAAAGACAACACTTCTTCGCTTGCTGTTACGCGAATTTGATGTCACGGATGGTGACATTCACATTGGAGGTCAGTCGATCTACAGCGTTACGATAGACGCGTTGCGTCACCGAATTGCCTATGTGCCACAGGATCACTTTCTGTTCTCCAGTACTGTTTCCGAAAATATCGCCTTCGGCCGACCCGATGCCAGTCAGGCGGAAATTGAAGCGGTCGCACAAACTGCGAGTGTCCACACGGACATATTATCTTTCCCAGAGGGATACAGCACACTTGTGGGAGAGCGCGGGGTGACCCTGTCCGGTGGACAAAAGCAGCGATTATCCATCGCGAGAGCACTACTTCTCGACAGCGACATACTCATTCTGGACGACTGTCTGTCCGCCGTCGACGCGAAGACGGAAGCAGCCATTCTGGAGGGCTTAAAAGCCCGTGGCGCCACTCAGACCGTCATGATTGCCACCCACCGTCTGTCGGCGGTCGAGCACGCTGATTTGATTTTGGTGCTTGACGACGGGCGAATTATCGAACGCGGCACACACGATGAATTAGTTCGATCCGGCGGCTGGTACCAAGAGATGTACGAGCATCAACAGCTGGAGGCCCTGGTAGGAGGTGGAATGTGATGCAAGAGACCGAGAACTACTTATATACTGTCGGCAAGGGCGTACTTCGTCGTCTACTGCGATACGCCAAGCCGCATACGCGCTTGGTAGCGTTAGGCCTATGTGTGTTGATGGTGGCTACGCTCGCCGACGTCGTGGGCCCATTGTTGATGAAAACATTCATCGACAAGTATTTGGCACCGCGACATTTCCCAACTGGACAAATCGTTTTTCTTGCCATCTCCTATATCTTGCTCCAGTGGATCACGGCGTCTGGAAACTACACGCAAATGCTCCTTTTCCAACGGGTTTCCCAGAATGTCATCCAAAAGCTGCGGGTAGAAGTCTTTACAAAGGTCCAACACCTAAGTGTATCGTTTTTTGACCGGACGCCAGCTGGTTCACTCATATCCCGCATCACAAACGATACGCAGGCCATCGAGGATCTCTTTACGAGTGCCTTGGCTCCGTTTGTTCAAAACGGCGTATTGACCATCGGCATTCTCATTTCAATGTTTGCACTCAACGTCCGACTGGCACTCATTTGCGTCATCCTTATTCCCTTGTTTCTCTGTTTGATGACACTCTACCGCAAGCTCAGTTTCCGAGTGTTTCACCTTGCAAGGCATCGACTCGGTGAGCTCAATGCCTCGCTCAATGAGTCCCTCCAGGGAATGTACTTGATTCAAGCAATGCGCCAGCAGCACCGTCTCATTCGTCAGTTTTCAGAGGTGAACAACGCCTACAAACGCGCTCGCTTGCGCAACATCAAACTGAACGGGATGATGCTGCGTCCCCTGGTCGACATCGTCTACTACGCGACCCTCATTCTGGTGATTGCGTTCTTCGGGTTCCGGGCGCTCGATAGCGTGATCGACATCGGAGTCATTTACGCGTTCGTCAACTACCTAGAACGTTTCTTTGAACCCATCAACACCATCATGGAACGGCTAAACATCCTGCAGCAAGCGCTTGTGGGCTCGGACCGAGTATTTCGATTGCTCGACGAAACGGACACGGCCCCAGTCGCTTCGAACAGCGACAAACAACCCGTCGTAGAAGTAGGTGACATCGTCTTTGAGGATGTCTCTTTCTCCTATGATGGCATCCATCCTGTACTGTCGAATATCTCGTTTCACGCGAAACCGGGCCAGACAGTGGCGCTCGTCGGCCACACTGGCAGTGGCAAGAGCTCCATCGTCAATCTGTTGATGCGATTCTATCCTTATCAGAGTGGAAGGATTCTCGTTGACGGAACACCTTTGGAGGACTTTCACGATGAGGAACTTCGAAATAAAATGGGACTCGTCCTTCAAGACTCAACACTGTTCACGGGAACCATCGCAGACAATATTCGATTTGGACGTACCTTGGACGACGACAGCGTCCGCTCCGCGGCAGAGTTTGTCCAGGCAGACACGTTCATTGAAAAACTGCCGGACAAGTACGATCACGTCATTCGCGAACGCGGCACAACGTTTTCCGCTGGTCAACGACAACTTCTGTCATTCGCGAGAACCATTGCGGGCGAACCAAAAGTGCTCATTCTCGACGAAGCCACTGCCAGCATCGACACCGAAACAGAAGAAGCCATCCAGTCATCGCTGGAGAAGATGCGGCGCGGAAGAACGACCATTGCCATCGCACATCGGCTGTCAACAATTCAAGATGCGGATTTGATTCTTGTCCTGCAGAATGGTCGTATTGTGGAACGGGGGAACCACCAGGAGTTGCTTACAAAAGGAGGCCTGTACCACAAGATGTACCTCCTGCAACAAGGTATGAGACTTGAGGCTTAACACCTCTAGTCCCCCTGCAATCTGGATGAGCTTATCCATGTCTCGGAACGGCGAGCGCGTTTCCTCATACGTCGCTTGAACGTCCCCCTCACTATGAACGTTAGGAGACAGAAAAAAACTGCCAGTGGGACCAAAACGGGCCAAGGCCTGAGTGCCCTATGAACTGCACTGGGGGTCCAATCTGTAGTCAACTGAGCTGGCACTGTATCCACAATCGCTCCCGTAACATCTTCAACGTTTAACGTCGCAACGGTTGTCCCCTTGCTGGCGGCATGGGCCGGCAGGGCGTATGACAGTTCGGTCTGGTAATGAATCGGATCACCTTTGCGTACCGTAGCTAGCAAATCATTCGATGCAACCAGGGGGGTTGGGTTGTGACCAGGGAGATCGCCCACAACTTGGCCCTTACGGACCACCGTTTCCGTCTGATAATGGCCAAATGCGTAATCCAACAATTGACTCGCATCGTGCCGAATCTCATAGTCCGTTGGCGCATCCATCAATACAGCGAGAAACGTACTCGAACCACGCGTCGCCGCCACAACCAACGTTTCGTGCGCTACGCTCGTAAATCCCGTCTTGAGGCCGATGCAACCAGGATAGTAGAACAACATTTTGTTTAGGTTGGACAGCCTGGAACTCCACTTATCTCCGTGCCAATTATAATATTTGGTTCCGACAATCTTGCGAAATTCAGTATTCTGCATGGCAGCACGTGCAATGACTGCCATATCGTACGCTGTCGTCTGGTGACTAGGATTCGGAAGACCATTCGGATTTTCGAAATGTGTATGTGTCGCCCCTAAGGATTTCGCTTCCGCGTTCATCATCTGCGTGAAGTTTGCAATGGATCCGCCATAGTGCTCCGCGATCTCTACAGCAACATCATTCGCGGAATCAAGCAGCATCCCGTAAAGCAGAGGCTCTAACTGCTCTTTCTCCCCCGGGACCATATACAACTTGTCTGGTGGCTGATTCACAGCATTCGAGCTGGCAGTCAGGGTATCGTTTAAGTGACCATATTTTAATGCCAGTAGGGCAGTCATGATCTTCGTGATACTTGCTGGATAGTGTTCAACAAGCGGGTTCTTTCCGTAGACAACCGTGCCTGTATTCATGTCCATGACAACGGCAGCCTGTGACACGATGCTGGGCCATGCGGGCGAATTCTCGTTTTGTATGGACGGCATGCCGTGATCATAGGTTTGATTAAGCGACTCTTGTGCGGCAAAAACCTCTCCAGGTGCAAACGTCATAACGGCAGTAGCAATCAATGCGGTACCTATCCATTTTCCGATCCGACGTCGCATTCCTTTACCCCAGCATAAGTCCCTCAAGCTACCATTCTCCTTGTCGTTGTTTTAGGCCTCGCCCGTAACGGCTCTGATGCAGGCGACAACCTATTTCTGTCTATGCTTCTTATCCTTTCTATAATAATTTGTCGTATTACCTTTTGACTAGATGCAACATTTTTCGGCACCTTAAAATGCAAAAACGGCCGCGGATTGTTCATCCGCAGCCGTTAGTGTGGTCACGTCAAGTTAGCTTAACCAGCTGTTAACGAGCGTCTGGTTATCTTTGATCCATTTTTGCACGCCAGCATCTTTGCTGCTGGCCTGATTGATATCTTCCTCAAGTGTCCCCAATTGGCTCTGGTTCAACTTAAACTTCTTGATCCATCCAGCAACGGTAGGATTGCTTGACGCCCAATCCTTATTTGCCTCTGTTTGAATGTGTTCTCCTGTTCCGAAGGCCGCCTTCGGATCCTTCAAGTACTTCAGATCATACTTGGCGAAAGCCCAATGTGGACTCCACAGCGTCACGACGATCGGTTGCTTTTGTTCATACGCCTTCTGCAACGCTGTTAACATCGCTGGCGTCGAGCTGGTTTGCAGTGTTTCCGGCAAGTTGTATGTCTTGAGTGCCTGTTGTGCAGCCCCTGTTTCACCTGCTCCAGCCTCAATGCCAGTAATCTTCCCCTGAATTTGGTTGGAAATCTTACTTAAATCACTAATGCTATTGACATTCTTCATGTACGTCGGAACGACAAATCCCTCTTGCGTTTTCCCATCGTACCACTGACCTAGATTTGTTAGATCAGCGCCATAACGGTCCATGTACTGCTTGTGCGTAACCGGCAGCCACGTATCAAAAAACAAGTTGAGATTATTTTTTGACAGTCCTGCAAAGAGCATTCCTGGCTCCAACTGCTGCAGATTAACCGTGTACCCCTTTTGTTCCAGCAGGTTCTTCCACAAATACGTGGCTGCGACGTCCTCGTCCCATGTAATGTAACCGATGTTTACGGTCTTACTGCCTGTAGTCGCCGGTGCACCAGTATTGGAACCTGCTGTAGTCCCATTGGACGATCCCGTCCCGCCTGAGGAAGAACTGTTTGCGGAACCACAACCTGCGAGGAGAGCAACCATTGTTAAAACAGAGCCAGCGGTCAATCCGAGTTTCTTTGTGAACATGTCAAAATTCCTCCTGAGTCATCGAGATTTTTGGTCTACGACAGGCGTCATTCGGAAGCAGTCGTTCTTTTGCCACCAAATTTTTGTGAAATCCGATCCATCACTATCGCTAGAATGACAATACAAATTCCAGCTTCGAAACCTTGGCCGACATTAATCGTCTGCAGGGCTGACATAACGTCGGAGCCTAGCCCACCTGCACCGATCATCGACGCGATAACCACCATGGACAACGCCAACATGATGGTCTGATTGATACCAGCCTTAATGTTTGGCGTAGCGAGAGGGACCTGCACTTTCCAGAGAAGTTGCGAGTCGTTCGTTCCAAAAGCACGCGAGGCTTCAACGAGTTCCCCCGGCACGTGTAAAATCCCAAGCCTCGTCAGGCGAATCGTTGGCGGCATGGCAAATATCACCGTCGCAATGATGGCCGGAACCAAACCGATGTTGAACAACATAATCACTGGGATAAGGTACACGAAGGACGGCATCGTCTGCATCAAATCAAGTATGGGAGATACAACGCGATATACCCGTTCGCGTCGAGCACTCCAAATTCCGAGCGGTAAGCCAATGAGGACGGAGACGAGTGACGAAATGAGCACTAGCACCAGGGTAATAATCATGTCTTTCCACAAGTTCAAGTCCCAGATCAAGAGCAGCCCGAGGACGGTACCAAGCGCCAACTTCCACTTGCCCGCTCGATACGCCAAGATTGCAAAGACAAGGATTAAAACGTATGGCGGTACCCAATCCAGAAAGCTAATGACGTGATTCACGATAACCCGTATAAAGTCTGATATGGCTGATAGAAACGGGCCGATTTCTTTCACAATCCAGTTGACAATGGCAGTTACCCAAGTGGCTAAAGGAATCTTAGGAAGTGGAAACTTCATTCCTGTCACCCCCTTGTGAAGCCAGGGCTTCGAGGATTGCACTCTTCAAAAGCAGTCCATGGAGCACTCCGTCGTGGGCAACGACGGGCAGCGGATAATTTGATTGAACCACTAAGTGGAATAGATCTTCCATGTTGGTTTCAGGAACAACAGTTGTTACAGGCTGTATGTCACAGTCGCCCACGATATCGAGACGTTTGCTGATGGCAACCGCCAGCGCGTCGGCCGATACCAGCCCCAGTAAATGTTGGTCCTCATCGACAACGAATCCTGACGAAAGGCCAGCCTCGTTCAACTTACGCAAGCCGACACGTACGCCGTCGCGAACTCTCAGCAAAGGAGATGGGCGTTTCATAACGTCCGCTGCCGTCAGAACTTTTGTTAAATCGACACCGCGCACGAACCGCTCGACGTATTCGTTTGCAGGGTTGCTGATAATGTCATCAGGTCGGCCCGTTTGAACCACGACCCCATCCTTCATCAGCGCAATCCGATCTCCCAATTTCAATGCTTCGTTCAAGTCATGCGTGATAAACACAATGGTCTTGTGCAATTTGTGTTGAAGATTTAGCAACTCGTTTTGCATGTCATCGCGAATGAGTGGGTCTAACGCACTAAAAGCTTCATCCATCAAAAGGATATCCGTATCATTCGCCAAGGCACGCGCAAGACCCACGCGCTGTTGCATACCACCACTCAAGTTGTGAGGGTACTGGTCTCCGTAACCTTCAAGACCCACTATTGCCAATTGCTCTTGTGCCCGCTTTAGACGTTCTTCCTTACCTACACCTTGAATTTCCAGTCCAAATGCTACGTTTTCAGCGACTGTACGGTGCGGTAGCAATGCAAATGATTGAAAAACCATTGCCATGTGCTTCTGCCTAAATTTTAATAGGTCGTTTTTGTTTAGCCTGGTGATATCCGTTCCGTTGACAACGATGGAACCCGATGTTGGTTCGATCAGACGGTTCAAGCATCTCAGCAGCGTAGATTTGCCACTCCCAGACAATCCCATGATGACAAATAACTCACCACGTTCGATAGAAAAGATAGCTTTGTCCACCCCTACGTTCACGCCGAGTTCTTCTCGAACTTCGTCCTTTCCTTTGCCATGCTCGAGCATTTTTAAAGCTTGCTCAGCACGACCCCCAAATATCTTCGTCACTTCGCGTACTTCGATTAACGGCTCTCCCATGCGACACCTCCCCAAAAAAAATATGATCGGATAGCCACCCGACGGTACATAGCGCACCTAAATTCAATGGTAACATATTTCGAAACTCAGGGAAAATTCGGAAGCAAATATCGGAATTGAGTCCATAATGTTTAATTTATTTCCTTTGTTATCCATGTGGAATATGCCTCAATATCTAGCTCGAGCCAAAAGGCTGGATGTGACGTCCTTTTTATCAGGGCAGTGCAAAAAAGGGCTGCCCCCTGCACCCCATCCTTGTGATGGCAATGCGGGGACAGCCCCAGTATGCTTACTCTAGAGTTCGATTCGGAGTTTATATGCGACTGCCAGTTCTGATGTCACGCCCAGGTGCATCTGGTTCTCGAACACTTCTCCGTGATGGCGGCAATGTCTGTACCGCTATGAAGCAGAGCGTCCCGAACAAGCCCGTGATCACCGATACGTGGATGAGGAATGCAAGTAGACTCATATGAGTCAGAACAAGGTACATACCACTAAAGGCTTGTAAAACAACGAAGACAAGTGCAAACACTGTCCCCGTGTAGAGATCTCGGCGTTCTCCTCGCGTTCGGTACGCCTTGACGAACAAGAGCACCATCCACAAAACGAGAATGAGTGCGAGTGAACGATGCAGCCAGTCCAGAGCCAAGGCATCATTCGGTGCCGTGACAGACTCGGTAGGAATCGGCCAACCGCGAAAACTGTCACCTGCATCTGAACTTGAGATATATGCCCCTACGTACATCGCAATATAGATATACGGTATGGCAAGCCAAGCCCACAGACGAAGTCCTCTCGTCAAGTTGACCTCGCGCAACGGCATAAGCCGCCCACTCTCCAACGATGCACGCCTGACTCGTTCTGCCCGCCAAATGTAGATGGTCAGCAGGAGGCTGGAACTAAAAGCCAACAGCGACACACCGAAGTGCGTTGCGATAACCGCTGGTGGTTCATCGTGCACGACGGCCATCGCCCCAAGAAATGCTTCTAGAATCACAAAGAAGATGCTGATAGCCGAGAAAATCGGGATTTCAATCCATTTGCGATAGCGTACATTCGCCAGGACAATTGTCGCCAACAACAGCACAGTGAGAATTGGTACCCCAACTCGATGCATAAACTCAATGGCCGTGTGCAGCCCCCACTGTGACGGGATAATTTGGTTATTGCAGTGTAACCACTCATGCCCACAACCAAACGCAGATCCCGTCGCGGCATCAAGAAAACCCATCGAATTCACGATGAAAGTTTGTATCGTCGCGAGGAGGCTCAAGACGAATGCAGCTATCCCCCAACCTCGACCTCTCGGCATATCTGTACATCCCTTCGGGTTCTATCCTAGTAATTACGCGACAAGCGCTTTAAAGGCCATGATCCAAATGGAACCGCCTACTACCGTGAACGCGACGAAAATCGCGAAAAAGATAAGCGGGACCTGCCAAGCCTTCTCGTCACTTTCCGTAAAGTGCATGAACATGTACAACTGAACGAGTAACTGACCGACACCTAACACCAGGATGACGGTGATGACGAGAGCTGGTGGTTGGTGTGTTGCCAAGGCCAACCAAAACGCGATCGCCGTCAAAACCAACGAGATGACGAGACCCCATACGTGTTTCCAAGGGAAACCCGTCTCTTGGTGAAACTTGTGATTGGTCTCCTCCATGTTACAACACCTTCCCTGTCAAGTAGACTACGGTGAAGATGAAAATCCAAACTGCGTCAAGGAAGTGCCAGTAAATGCTCACTGTAAACAATTTGCGAGAAGTTGTCGGCGTGAGGCCTCGACGTGCTACCTGGAAAATCAATCCAGCCATCCACAGGATACCTACACTAACGTGACAACCGTGGGTTCCAACAAGCGTAAAGAAGGATGAAAGGAAACCGCTCGTGCTCATACGTGCGCCGTCCGATACGTCCTTCACAAACTCTTGAACTTCGAACCCGATAAAGACGAGACCCAGGATCAGTGTCACAATCAACCACGCGATGACTGGGTTCTTGTTCCCTCGACGCATCTCATACGTTGCGAGACCGCAAGTAAAACTACTGAACAACAGGGCAATGGTTTCAATCGTAAAGCCCGGGACATCGAACAGGTCCATGGATGTCGGACCGCCCGCGGTACGACCGTGCATGACAACGTACGTAGCAAACAAACACGAGAACAACACTAAGTCCTGGCCTAGGAACACCCAGAAGCCTGCAATCCGAAGACTGTTTTCTTCCGTCTGGTACTCCTTGGGAAGTGACGGGTCCACGTGGTGACCCCCATGGACCGCAGAGTGTGCGTCAGACATCCTTACAACCTCCCTGCCGCAGATTCTGTGCGCTCGATTTCTTCGACCGGAATGTAGTGATGGTCATCGTACTCGAAGGAACGTTGTGCCAGAGTGACAAGAACGCCCAACAGACCAATGATGGTCAGTATCCACCACGAGAAGATGAAACCGGCACCGGCAATGAAGAAGAACAAGCTCATAATAATTGGTCGACCGGAATTGTTCGGCATGTGAATCGGCTCGAACGGGATATCCTTCGGACCGTTGATGGACTCACCATTTCGCTTCATGAGCCACCAAGCATCGCGACCCTTGATTTCAGGGATACGTGCAAAGTTGTACTCGGGAGCCGGAGACGTTGTCGCCCACTCCAGTGTACGTGCATCCCACGGATCACCTGTTGTGTCGCGCTCACCAAAGCGTGCGCTCCAAACGATGTTGTAAACCATGATGAGGAAGCCAACACCCATACCGATTGCACCGATGGATTCAATCAAGTTGATGACGCCCCAACCGTAACCAGCCGGATATGTGTAGACACGACGTGTCATACCCATGAATCCGAGGAAGTACATCGGGAAGAAACAAACATTGAATCCGATCATAAATGTCCAGAAGTGCCATTTCCCAAGGCGCTCGTTGAGAAGGACGCCAAACATCTTCGGCCACCAGTAGTAGAGACCGGCAAAAACGCCGAAGACCGTACCGCCGATGAGCACGTAGTGGAAGTGTGACACCAAGAAGTAACTGTTGTGATACTGATAGTCAGCGGGTGGCACAGCAAGCATGACACCAGTCAAACCACCGATCAAGAAATTCGGTATAAAGCCAAGTGCCCACAGCATGGCAGACGTATATTCGATCCGACCTTTATGCATCGTGAACAGCCAGTTAAATACCTTCACGCCGGTCGGAATGGCGATTGCCATCGTCGATACACCGAAGAACGAGTTAACGCCCGGCCCAGCACCCATCGTAAAGAAGTGGTGAACCCACACGATAAAGCTCAGGATGGCGATGGATGCCATGGATACGACCATCGCAGCATAGCCGAATAGACGCTTGTGCGCGAACGTGCTGATGACTTCGGAAAAAATACCGAAAGCAGGCAGAATAACGATATACACTTCGGGATGTCCCCAAATCCAGAACAAGTTGACGTATTGCATCGGCATACCGCCGCCACTGACTGTGAAGAAGTGCGCTCCAAAGTCACGGTCAATCAAGAGAAGACCCAAAGCAGCCGTCAATACAGGGAAAGCAAAAACGATGATGAACGACGTGATCAAAACGGACCACGTGAACATCGGCATGCGCATCAATGTCATGCCTGGTGCGCGCATGCGCAAGATGGTGATCATGAAGTTGATACCTGTTGCGATGGTACCAATACCCGTGATCTGCAGGGAAACGATGAAGTAGTTTTCACCCGGGCCCGGATCGAACATGTTTTCAACGTACGGTGTATAACTCGTCCAACCACCGTCCGGAGAACCGCCGACTACGAACGACAGGTTAAACAGCATCGCTGCTGCAAAGAACAACCAGAAGCTGATTGCATTCAAGTACGGGAATGCGACGTCGCGGCAACCGATTTGCAGTGGAACCGCAACGTTAAAGAAACCAATAATCGCAGGCATTGCCATGAAGAGAATCATGACCGTACCGTGCGTGGTGAAGACTTGGTCGTAGTGATCGGCATTTAGAAAATGCAGATTCGGCCACGACAGCTGAGCCCTCATCAACATACCGTCGGTGCCGCCGCGGAACAGCATCAAGATGGCGGCAATCAAATACATAATCCCAATCTTCTTATGGTCCACTGTCGTGAGCCAGTTGTCCCACAGCCACTTCCACAGTTTGAAGTAGGTGAGGACAACGATGATACCGATGGTCGCTAATGTGATGAGCGCATCGGACATCCAAATGAGGGGGCCTTCGTCAAGCATGAAGAAATGCGTGACAAACTGCTGAATGCTTCCCACTCTGCTTCCTCCCTTGCCGCGTACTTATTCAGTCGAAACGATAAGTCGGAGATTATTCCGGCTCGATTGACGAGAATGTCATCGGAGAAACCAAACCAGGCTTTTGCAGTTGGTCATCCGTCTGTTTCGTAAGCTTTGGTGCAGTCTGTTGCGTCTTTTGAACCCAAGCATTAAATTGAGCTTGCGTCATAGAGTTGACCTTGAAGGTCATGTTCGCAAAGCCACGACCTGAGAACTGTGCGCTACGACCGTCATAAGTACCTGGATGGTCAGCTTCCAGCCACAGTTTAAGGTCCTTACTTGGCATCGCGAATTCCATGCCGCCAAGGGCTGGAACCCAGAACGCATTCATGGGACCTGTCGACGACAATTCGAAGTCAATCGGTTGACCGGCTGGAATGTTCACGTAATTGACTGTCTCGATGTTCTGTCCAGGGTACTTAAACACCCATTTCCAACGTTCCGAGATAACGTCGATTGTGATCGGAGTTTCCTTCGTTGCAGTCGTGGCTGCAGCAGACTTCGGTGGCTGCACCAAGTTGTACGTCACCGCAACCGTCGGGATAGCCAACGCAATGACGATAATGATTGGGATGATTGTCCAAATGGACTCCCAACGTGAGTTCCCTTCAATTTCGGGTGGAACGTAATCTTTATTCTCTGGTCGAGCACGATACTTGACGAGCATATAGAAGTAGATGACGAACACACCTAAAACTACTACAATCATCAAGACAAATGACCAGATAATCAGGTAGTACTCGCTTCTCGCGACAGGTCCTTGCGGACTGAGCACAGGAATATACTTACCCGTGCCACATCCTGTGAGGGCCAACATGGAAAGCCCAACCACGAGAAATAGGCCGCGAAGTCGACGCCCAGATGGCTTCATCGTCGCTTTCGTCTCCTTTCTATCTATGAGATATGTAGACCAGTGCCGGTGCCTTTGTCCTACAGCGGACTACGTTGGCCTAGGACGAAACCAGATATGAATCCAGGCAAACACGTCTATCCGGAGCCCCTCTAGGACAAGGTACATGTACCCCAGTCTCAAACGCCATATAGATGATACCAGAGTCGTCTACAAATGGCGCTCTCACAGCAGCAGAATTTGAAAAAGCTTCACAAGCGCTTCACAGTTATGTAATCACTTGTTTGCCTATTCGTCACAAAACACCGTTCAATTCACTTTACAGCGGCGTCCCGAATTTGCCTACACTCTACATAGCGTGGTAGACGTAGCTTCAAGAAGCCAGTATCGGGTTTTTCGAGACAATTTAAACCGTGTTAAGATTGAACCTGGAGGTGTGTTGTGTGACAGAAGGTGCGACGACATTTTACGACATTGTGAGCTTATTCGCAAAAGACTACCATGTACCCGATATTCTCCTGCCTACTTCGTCTTGCATTTTTGTGCTGGAATCACCGCATGTTCAAGAGGTTCAACACGGCGCGCCCGTGGCTGGTAGCTCTGGGGTGACGATGAGCAAACACCTTTTCAACACCGAGTATGCTCGCACGCCACTGGGGCTGTTAATGAAGCAGTGCGCGGATAGGGTGTTGGATGAACCTATATTGAACGGGATCGGACTTGTCAATGTCTGCAACATACCACTTCAAAAGAGCGCCTACGGTGAACGTGAGATGGTTGACAACATCCTGGAGTGGTTCCATGACATGGAGTACGTGCGGACGACCAACCAGAAGGAAACGTATTCTCGTAAGCGGCAGATGGACATTCAAGATTGGCTTATCGATCACTTGCGTACAAAACTCACACCCCATCTGGGCAGAGAGATTACGCTTGTCCCTTGTGGAAGATTCGCTCAGAAGTTTGTGCGCTTGGCTGGACTCTCCGATCCAAACTGGCGGATCATCGAAGAAGTCCCACACCCGTCATACAACTCGTGGGACAGAGCGCGATATCAGAATCAAATTCGGCTCGTATCTGAAGCTGTAGCGGCCTCCGCCAAAAAATCAGCAATCTCTCTTCTCGACCGCAAATGAATCAGGTCCCCCTACGGCCTCCCGTTCCGCATCACTTCGGCAATGTAACTTGCGTTGGGGTACTCCGCCTCCGAGAGCGCCGTCACAGCTCGTTCAATGTCGTACGGCACCCGTCTCAAATCGACGTCAACCCTCGCAGTAGTGCAGTCAAGGACCGCATAACTCGCTTCCGCTACGCCGTCGAATGGCAGTCCCACGCTGCCCAGATTGACGATAGTCCGGTCCCTGACTCGCCGCGCATACGGGAGATGAATGTGACCGTACAGGAACATGTCATGCGGATGCGTGCCAATGATTCGCTCCTCAATCTCGATCTCGCCCGCATCCGGCAACACCACCTGAAACAGGTCCTTTGGCGTGGCATGGAAGGCGAGCCAGTTGGTGCCGTGATCGCTACCGTCCAACGTCATGGGCAGACTGTTCAGGAATGCGATATCGTCTTCCGACAGTTGCTCCCGTGCCCACATTCCTTCACGGTTCATCATGTCCAACCGATCATCCGGCACTTCACCCGACCTCACTCCCCGAACGACCCACTCATCCGCGTTTCCTTTCAACACGGCATCCGCACGATCACGCACGATGTCGAGGCAACGTTTCGGTGCAGGCCCGCGAAAGCAAATGTCCCCGAGGACGATGATTTTGTCGCACTCCGTATCATGAATGTCTTCCATAACCGCTTCAAGCGCGACGTCATTTCCGTGAATGTCTGAGATGAACGCGTAACGCATCCGTTTTCCACTCCAATATCGCATGTTAGACATGAGCACCAGACTTGTACGAATAGAAAGAAACCTTTCATACAAGGATATAGCAACCAAGTCACTATATCCACTATTTTACACGCTTCGGATGACAGTGTGCCCAGTCGTTTCATTTGTGATATATTTCTCGGGTCGAAATAATTCTAAGTTGGGGGTGAATTTGTGGCTGTTAATACAACCTCAACGCGCTATCCATGGCTTGTTCTTTCAGTAACCAGCTTAGGTGTCCTGCTCACCCTGCTGAACGTCGGAACACTCAACGTGGCGCTTCCCGTGGTGGCAAAACACTTCAACGCGAATGCCGAAACGGCAAACTGGATATTGCTTTCCTATATGTTGTTCAACACGGTCTTTATCTTGATCTTCGGTCGTTTGGCCGACATGTTCGGTCGTCGTCGGCTCTACATCATCGGGCTGTCCATTTTCACAGTCGTGAGCCTCTTGATCGGTCTGGCACCGAACATCTGGGTACTCCTTGTCCTCCGAGCCATTCAGGCGGCTGGCGGGGCCATTGTCATCACCAATACGACACCCCTGCTCACAGATGCGTTCCCAGAAAAGACATTGAGCAAGGGGCTTGGGATCAATGTCTTGATCGCGTCTCTCGCTCAACTGGCCGGTCCTGTCGTAGGCGGATTCTTCGCTTCCACACTCGGTTGGCAGTGGGTGTTCTGGTTCAACGTGCCGTTTGGCATCCTCGGTGTCATCTGGGCTGCCACGACGTTAAGGGGAATGGAATCGAAAGGCACGCGCGAGCCGTTCGACGTGTCGGGGAACATTCTCGTTTTCTTCGCACTGGGCGGTGTCATTCTGGCACTCTCAGAGGGCAGCACGCTCGGCTGGTCGAGTCCGATTGTGCTCTTAGGACTGGCGGCTTTCGTCATACTGACACCGATCTTCATGCGCATTGAGTGGACATCCAAAAGTCCTTTGATGGACTTACACTTGTTCGGGCAGCGGCGGTACGCAATGGCCTACGTCGCAGCTTTTCTGAACTCATTTGCCCGATCCGCCGTCGTCCTGCTCATGGCCCTGTACTACCAGACCATCAATCACGATACGCCGTTCACAGCAGGTCTGGCCGTTCTACCTGTCACACTGGGCATGTTGATTCTGTCGCCCGTTGCGGGGTCCCTTGCCAGTCGCTATGATGCCCGCGTCATATCCAGTCTCGGGCTCGCACTGTCGGGGGTCGGCGTCGCCATTCTGATAGTCGTGGTAGGCCCGTACGGACTGTTCGTGTGGGCGGCAATCGGTATGTTCCTAGTCGGAGCAGGAAGTGCACTGTTCCTCACGCCAAATACGGCGTCCATTATGACAACCATCGATCCAGCCCATCGCGGGACAGCAAATGGCCTTCGATCCATGTTGCAAAACATGGGCCAAGTCATCAGCACCGCCTTGTCGCTCATGCTCGTGACAGCGGGGCTGCCGAAAGCACTGCAAGCCAGTGTCTACGCTGGGAACGAAGCAAGTCTCCCTCCGGGCGACATCCACTTGCTCGTGCTAGGCTTCCGAGTGGCACTCGTCGCCATGCTCGTTGCCACCGTGATCGGGATATTGGCCTCCCTCGTACGCGGAGAAAAATCTGCGGCGTAGTCGTGAGGGTTTGGCACGCGGGGGGCGACCCTGGCGGCCTGTTGGGGAGGCTTCGTTTCTCGGCAGCGGCCCCACCCGCAGCTAAATCCAGCCCTGCGATTCAGCCGTCTTGATTGCCTCCTGCCGAGAGTTCGTGCTGAGCTTGGACATAGTCTCGGACAGGTAGTTGCGGACCGTGCCCTCAGATAGACAGAGTGTGCGTGCCAACTCTCTCGTTGTCATTCCCTGTGCCGCCAGGCGCAAAACTTCGCTTTCTCGATCCGTCAGCGGATTCGTGCATTCCATGGCGGCCATCATGAGTTCCGGACTCATGACGCGGTCCCCCGCCACGATCCGGCGAATGGCCGCCGCCAATTCCTCCACTTGCGCATCCTTCAGCAAATACCCTCGGGCTCCTGCCTTGATGGCTCGCTGCATGTATCCTGGGCGCGCGAATGTCGTCACCAGGACACAGCGACAGCTTGGCACGGCGGATCGTAGCTTTTCAACGACTTCGAGTCCGCTCATCTTCGGCATCTCGATGTCCAGCAAGGCGACGTCCGGTAGCAGGACTTTCGCTCGTTCAACGGCTTCAAGACCGTTGCCCACACTGGCGATGACTTCAAAATCGTCCTCCAGGTCAAGCAACGTTGCCAAGGCACCGCGCACCATGGCCTGGTCTTCCGCAATGAGAATTCGGATCACTGTACTTTCTCCTTCACGGTCTCTGCTTCTTGAGATGAACGACGGACCGAAACATGAAGCACCACGCTCGGAGCCCAACGGATGTGAGCGGCTGCTTCGAACAGAATCGGCGACTGACGCCCCGTCTGTTTCCACCAGTACGCGATGTGTCCGCCGACGGAATCTACACGTGCGCGCATCCCTTTCAGCCCATTACCCGACCACGAATCGGTGACGCTGCTGTCCGTCACGTGTTCCGCCTCGGCTGGCAGCCCGCGTCCGTCATCCACGATCCACAAATGAACAAGTCCATCATCTTTCTCCTGTACCCAGAGAAACGCCCTTTTCGCAGCACTGTGTCGAACAATGTTCGTGACAGCTTCCCGAAGGCACATGGCCAAAACTTGATAAGCCTGGCCAGTTTCCGTCCCTTGACTGTCATCCGCGACAGTGCATTCGATCCCGGCCGTGCGCAGCAACTCCTGCGCCGCCACCCATTCCTCGCCGAAATCCGCCTGACGCATGTCAGCAACGTACTCGCGCACGCGGGTCAAGGCCTCGCGCGCAGCCTGCTCAATGTCTCGAACTTCTGTCAAAGCGCGATCCGGTTCGCGGCCTTTGGCAAGCAGTTTGGTGGCCAATTGCGCTTTGAGCGTGATCATGGACAGTTGATGACCCATGACGTCGTGGAGATCGCGGCTGATTCTGGCACGCTCCTCCACTTTCGTCAGTCGCGCGATCTCGGCGTTCGCCGCCGCCAACTTATCATTCGCCTCTTGAATTTTCCCGTAATAGCGAAGCATGAATGACATAGACGCGATGCCGAATAATATTCCGATGATGGAGGGCCAATCTGCCATGATGGATTTGTGGTAATGCTGATAGAGAAAGTAAATCTCCGTAAAGCTGCCAATTAACAGCGTAGCGTAGCCGATAACCAGTTTACGAATTGGCGAAAAGGACAAGACCGCACCGGGATAATAGACCAGAGAGAAGTAGCCCGGACTGAACCACCACGCCATCGACCACATGACAGCCATCATACCGATAGCGCAGATCACACGTCGGTTGCCGGTCGCCGCAAAGCTTAACGAGTAGATGACCCCGAACAGAACGATGCAGGCGAGCCCTATAGCGACTTTGAGCGGCTTGCCAGGGAACAGGTAAGCCGCTGGGATGATGAGTTGAAGGAGGAAAAAGTATAGCACCCTCCGGTTCTTTTTCGGAAACTGCGCGTTCATGACCAGGCTCCTCATTCTCCACCATCCCACTTTTTGTCTTCAAGCGACTGAATCCATTTTAGCATGTCAAATGAATCCAGTGGGTCACCGCTTCGCGTTATGCCACGCGTGCTTCACCCCGTCTACCAGTCACCCAAATGGCGATGAGTGAAAATGCCACGAGGTATCCCAGCAAGATACTGAAATCCGATGCAGACGGCGATCCGCCCCCAACAAGCTGCCAAGCCACATGCGCCAAGTGATAGGTCGGCATCCAATTTGCGATATTCTTCAACAGAGACGGCATCATGGTCACCGGGAACCACAGTCCACCTGTGATAGACACGAGAAAGTAAACGGCCGAAGCGACGATTTGCGCCGCGTCCATTCCCGCGAGTTGCCCGATAAGAATCCCCAAAACGATAAACGTCAGGCCTCCGAACGCGATCCACAGCCCGCTAAAGATCCACTCGCTTGCACTGAGGTGAACATGCTCGAACAAGCCACCAGCGAGGAACAGAACAAGCACTTCCGTGACGTTGATGACGAGGTTCGCAACGATCTTTGTCGTCACGTAGTTTGTGGACGACAGCGGCGTCGTCTGGACGAGCCGAAGCCACCCCTGCGTCCGTTCGAACGCAATGCGTGAGGACAATCCGTTCAGTCCCGCACCAACGACACTAAACGTCGCCATGGACATCATATAGTACGTCGCCCAACTGGCCCCGTTCACTTGCGTGTCACGGCCAATCAAGTTGACATAGAGGAAGTAGAATCCGATGGGCAACAGTAAGCTGAAAAAGAAGAAGCGACGATTCCGGACGTTGCGTAGAATTTCATATTTACACTGCTCCAACCAGCGGCTCATTGGTTTGTCCCTCCCTCTTCTGCTGCACTTGCCTCCGTCAGCGAAACAAAGGCGTCTTCGAGGTGTCCCTGCGACACTTCAAAGTGCGAAACATCCAAGTTTCGGAGAATGGCAGCGCGCAACACGTCGTCCGGTCGTTTCGTCCGAATGCGTACGTGGCGACCGCTCCACTGGGCGTGAGCGACATAGGGAAGCCCCGCGATGGCATCCGACTGCACCTGCGGCCCGGCCATGAATGCGACGTAGCGGTTGCCCGCCTGCAGCTTGATTTCATCGACCGTTCCATCAGCCGTGATGCGACCGTTTTGCATCAACAAAATCCGATCCGCAATGGCATCCGCCTCTTCCAAATGGTGTGTCGTGAGGATAATCGTCCGACCGTCCTGCTGTGCAAAGGCGCGCAAGTTCTCCCAAAACGATCGCCGCGCAGTCACATCCATCCCCGTGGTCGGCTCGTCAAGGAAGACGATCCGCGGATCCCCCGCCATCGCTAACGCATACTGCAAACGGCGCTGTTGCCCGCCGCTCAACTTAACGGCCTCTTTCTTCTCGTGCTCCTCTAAGTCCGCCATCTTGAGCAGGGTGCTTGTGTCCAGTGGATGATCGTAGTAGCTCCGAAACAAATTCACCAGTTCCCGCACCCGGAGCTTCGGCGGCAAACTCACCTGCTGCAACATGACGCCGTAGTGCTTGCGCGTCGCCCGCTTGTTCGGGCTTTGCCCAAATGCCCGTACGTTCCCTGCGGTTGGCTTTGCAAGCCCCAGCATCATGGAAATGACCGTGGTCTTGCCAGCACCATTTGGCCCAAGCAATGCCACAATCGATCCGGCCTCTATTGAAAACGTCACATTGTCCACAGCCGTCTTATCACCAAACCGCTTGCTCACACCGTCAAGCAAAATTGCCTCTTGCACACCGGTTCCCCCTGCCTCGTTCATGTAGATTGTTCGCTCTACATTTATCCTACGGCTCGATCACGTCTGGCCGTAGTGCACGGTATCACCGAATTGATGTGACAGGTGTCATGTTCTTTTGAGGGGTACACGGTGGGTGACGGAGGAAAGGAGAAGCGAGGACTGGGGGCGGTAGGCTTGAGTGGGTTTTGCGCGGGGTATGGCGAGGTTTCACTGGAGGATGGCCGCGGGGCTTGGATGAGAATGAAGTGGGACTCTCAGGAGGGCCGCATAACGGGATTCCCACGCACGGCGGGCCGCAATCCCACCGCGCTGGTAATCCTCTGCCGAAAGGGCCGCCCACTAGGAGCGGCAATCACCCGCTAATTTGCCGCAAACTTCCGTCTTCGACAGCTTGGCTTCTGCCCAGGGCACTGTGTCGATAACCGTAAGCGAAGTAGAACACGAGTCCGAGAACGAGCCAAATAGAGAAGCTGACCCACGTCGTACGCGGAAGTTCGAACAAGAGATACCCGCAACAAAGGGTACTCACAATGGGCAGCCAAGGCATCAGAGGAACTTTGAACGGACGAGCCAGTTGAGGCTGAGTTTTGCGCAGGACAATGACCCCGATGGAAACCATGGCAAATGCAAAAAGCGTACCGATGTTAACAAGTTGCGCCAGTTTGTCGAGGGGGACAACACCGGCGAATACCGAAACGACGATGCCAGTCGTCCAGCAAGCCAACTGGGGAACTTGACGCTTCGACACGGCGGATAGTCGTGTTGGCAACAGCCCGTCGCGGCTCATGGAATAGATGAGCCTCGTCTGTCCATAACTCATGACGAGAAGCACCGTCGTGATCCCAATGAGTGCCGCGAGTGAAACAAAACCCGCGACCCAGTTGAGGTGAACAAATTGAAGCGCAAACGAGACCGGGTTCTTTACGTCGAGAAGATGATACGGAACCATGCCGGTTAAGACGAGAGAGACGGCGATGTAGAGGATCGTGCAGATCAGGAGAGAGCCAAGAATTCCAATGGGCATGTTCCGCTGCGGATTGCGAACTTCCTCCGCAGACGTTGACACTGCGTCAAAGCCGATGTAGGCGAAGAATACGGTCGCCCCTCCCAATTCGATACCCGAGAACCCAAATGGGGCAAATGGCGACCAGTTTGCGGGCTTCACATAAAAGGCGCCGACAACGATAAATAGCAGGACCACAGCAACTTTAATGACAACCATGACGGCATTCAATCGAGCGGATTCCTTTGCGCCGCGCGTGAGCAGAAATGTAATGAGCAACATAATCAGCACGGCTGGCAAATCAAAGTAGGTACCCTTCGAGGGATTGTAGGCGCTGGTGAGACTGACTGGGAGATGTAACCCAAATCCATTGATCAATCCTTGGAAGTATCCTGACCAGCCACTCGCCACTGCAGCGCAGGCAAGCCCGTACTCGAGAATGAGATCCCAGCCTAAAATCCAGGCGATCAACTCGCCGAAAGATGAGTAACTATACGCGTATGCGCTGCCGGCAACGGGTACTGCCGCAGCCAATTCTGAGTAGCACAGTGCGGCAAAAAAGCAGGCAATGCCCGCCAGAATAAAGGAAACCAGAATGCCCGGTCCGGCGTCTTTCGCTGCGATCACACCCGTGAGAACAAAAATACCCGTTCCCACTATCGCGCCAACTCCAAGCGCGACGACGTCGAACGGGCCAAGTGATTTTTTCAATTGCGATACACTTTCGGTTTTCGAAGTGTCCGTAAGAGGTTTTTTGCGGAACATGTTCATATGAAGCATCTCTCTTTCTGAACTCTCTAAGGAAGTAATATGAAATTGAATTTTACGAGTTATTTATTAATTTAACAATGGTAGAGGAGTCCAGTTAGCGCTTTCGCGCGAAAGAAAGACTACACAATTTTTTACATTGACTTACTTGCCGCTGTGCCTATGCATCAATAACATAAAGACGAGGACCCGTGATTCCTCATTTTTTATTCCGCTCATAGATTTCGTCCCAGTTGGGAAAAACTTTTCTCATCGAAACGGGACGGAACGAATCCTTCGCAACAACCACATGTGTGGTCGTACCGCTCACGCATAGTTCGTTGTCTTCATTTAGAATTTCATATCCATATATCGTTTTGATGCCGTTGTAGAACTCAACCCAAGTCCGTACAGTGGCCATTTCTCCATACTTGACGGGTCTTTTAAACGTTGCCTGAACATCCAAAACGGGTGCAAGATACCCTGCATCCTCCATATCGAGATAATTCAATCCAAAATCTTTAACTAATTTTGTTCGTCCAATTTCAAACCAAATGATATAGTTCGCATGATAAACAACACCCATTTGGTCTGTTTCAGCGTACCGTACTTCAATTTCCGTTTCAGATACGAACACTTTAACAACCTTCTTTGCTGGTTTAGAATCACAGGCTCATATCTTTAGACAACCGTTCCGCCTTCCCTTCAACTAAGGGGCAACCTCTTCTTAAAGTTAACAATACGGTCCACGTAACGCAAAAGCGGCGATCACGTTTCTCAACTATTATGTTGGGCATTATTCTGTTCACAGACAAAAAGGGTGTGATCGAAATGACCACACCTTCAAAAGTAACGTCGTATGTTACCCTTTTCTCACCGTTCTCTTTAAGACAAGTCCTGATTTGAATCGCTTGGTATGCTACTCATCGAGCGCTGGTTTCACCAGTCTGCGGAGTACGCCCAGCACGATTGAACCCAGTGTAGATTCTGCATTCTCAGGCAAAAGGTTAGATGAGAATAGCTCACTTTTCGACCTGTTTTGAGGTTTTCATAACCGGATGCGAAAAGGTCTATCCCCTAGTAGCAGCTTTAAATTCTTTTGGAACAGTACTTGTACTCTCACTGTCGTCAAGCAATGGTCTGTCCGGACGAACACCAAACCACATGATAATGGCGATAAGTACAGGCACGATATTGATCAGGAGCGCGGCGTTCCAACCTACCGTTTGTGCTAGCCAACCACAGACAAGCGGGGACAAGAAGGCACCGACATTACCCCAGAAATTCATCCAACCGGAAACAGAACCCGAAAATTGATTGCCAAGATCCAGGGCGGTAGCCCACGATGTCACGACAGGCAGACCTAACGCACCGAGGGAGACGGTTAACCAAAGCACGTTTGCGGCAGCGCTACTTGTGTGTGCAGCTAGAAACATGGCAATCACGAAAACGACAAAACCGCCAATTGCGAGACCACCGCGCGCTTTCATTCGAGACTTGCCGGCTTTGATCATGCGGTCGGAAATGGCACCGCCGAATAGAACGACAAAGAAAATGGCAAGCCAGGGCGATGCCGCTTCAACACCAGACTTTGCGACCGACAAATGATGGGCTTCGTGCAAGTAGGTAGGGAGCCAAACGAGAAACATTGTGACTACATAGATGGTGACGAAATATTGCAACGCGAACAGCCAAAAACGTGGATTTTTGAGCAATTCTCCCCAAGGAGCTGCTTTTTTAATTTCCGTTTGAACAGAACGTCCTGCTTGAATGTGGGCCAGTTCTTCTGAACTGATGCTTGGATGATCTTCCGGTTTGTTGCGACCAAGAAAAAACCAAATGACGGTCACAATCAGTCCTACAACACCGAACACGTAGAAGACCGCATGCCATCCCCAAGCGTGATAAATCGCTACGGTGATGATGGGACCGATGACGGGACCGAAATACGACCCAGCGAGCAACGCGCCGGACGCCCTCGCCTTTTCATTTGTGCGGAACCAATACGTATTAAACACAGAGTTTCCAGGGTACATAGGGCCTTCACCCACCCCAAACAGAAGTCGCACTGTGGCAAGCAATCCGTAGCTACGCATAGAAGCGGTCAACATGGTAAAAATGGACCACCAGAGCATGGCGAATGCGACAATATAACGAGCGCCGAATTTCTCGGCAAGGGCGCCTGCCGGCAAATTGGCCACCGCGTATCCTAGCGAAAACAAAGAGTTAAGAAGTCCGAACTTCACTTTGTCGATGTGAAAATCGTTCATCATCGGTGTGGCGACAACGGCTATGTTCGAGCGATCCATATAGGCAACCAGCCCAATGATAAAAAATAAAAATGCAAACCACCAACGAAGGTTTTTCAACACGTTTCACCCCTATTTATCAATTTTGTAATATTCTGGCTTCCGATCTTTGAACACGGGGATCATTTGACGGATCTCACTAACATTGGATAGGTCAACATCAGCGGTCAAAATCTCCCTCGAATCACAGCCCACCGCGAGCGTTTGTCCCCACGGGTCGATGATCATCGATTTTCCTTTAAACGTGTCGTTGTCGTTTTTCCCGACAGCATTGATGCCAACGACGTACATCTGGTTTTCAATCGCCCGAGCGCGCAGTAAAGTCACCCAGTGATCTTCCCGCTGGACTGGGAATTCCGCTGGAATAAACAGGATTTTCGCACCCATCAGTGCGTAACTACGGGAGAGTTCGGTAAATCGAACATCGTAGCATATTTCAACGGCGGCAGACTCACCACCCAGGGAAAACACGTCAAAATGATCACCTGGAACGAGGTATTTGTCTTCGTTCATGAGTCCGATGAGATGAATTTTGCTGTATGTGTTCTGCAGTGTTCCGTTTGGATCAAACGTGAGCGAAGTGTTACGGACACCGTCTGGGTAGCGAACCGGGTGAGAACCACCAATCAGCCAGACGCCAAATTTCTTCGCTTGCGCCGATAAAAAGAGAGCTGTTTCCCCGTTTAAAGATTCTTCATGCAAAGAGAGGTTTTGAAAATCATATCCACTTGTCCACATCTCAGGCAACGCGATAACGTTTGCGCCGCACTTTGCAGCTTCAGTAAGCATTTGTTCTGCTGTTTTGCGGTTCTTCTCGCGGTCCCCCTGGACGATGGGCATTTGGCAGACGGCAATTTTCACTCTTGTTCGCCTCCGTGTTGTGCGACGTTGCGCACGGTGTATTCATGGACGATGGTTCTTGCCCGTAGTGGGTCATGGAGGAAAAGCCGGAAGTGCTTCTCGAAACGAAAACTGCCGGATGAAATTGGGACAGTGCCGCAAAACAAAACTGTTCCGAGTTGGCTGAATGCACCGTTTTGTTGGACAAATTGGACTACTTGGTTAGGATGCAGGACTGCGGATATACTACCTTTTTGATAGGTCTCCCAACCGTTTTCGCCCTTGATTTCACATATGAGCTCGAGTTCATCCCAGTGGTCAATGACTTCGTCCAATGGCCAAACCTGCGTAGCGACAGGCTTTGGCGTAGCTTGTTTTGCATAAGGAATGCTGTACGCTTCGAGTTCCCGATCTGTGTGATCAGATCCGACGGTCACATATGTCCCAGAAGGCCCCACTAAGAGGACAAACTCGACTTCGCCAGACGTCTTTTCGCCAAGGACGTCAATGGCTGCGTTTTGGGTAACGAGGATGTCGCTGACCGGATAAACCATCGGGACGGACGGTGGAGGCGCAATACCTTCGTGGGCCAGCTCCTCAATGTGTTGCTTCACCATGTCCTGGTTTCTCCCCGAATACCCTACACATATCGCCTTGTCGACACGAAAATCCAAAGCTTGGCCGCTCGGCAAGAGAAAACCCAATGTATACATATCGTCACTCCCCTGGATGTTTGTGAATGCGCTTTCTTCCGGCGCATAAACCTTTTGTTCACCTGGCCATGTTCAAATTCCTATACCTTGTGTTTCAACAAGACCGACAACGTCGTTTCCAAATGGCTGATGATGGCTGCACGTAATCGGATTTCTTCTCCGGCTTCTACAGCACGCAGAATCGCTTGATGCTCTAAGATGACCTGACGCATGCGCTCAGATGAGGACATAACCGCCTTTACACCCATCCGCAGCATTTTGTCATTCAACCCACTGTAAATTTCCATTAAGAGATGATTTCCAGATGCCGAGACAATCGCGTTGTGAAACTCACTATCACAATCAATGAATTGCTGAATATCTCCCTCTTCCAGCAACTGTTCCTGTTCCTGAATGAGCTGCTTCATCCCCCGTACGGCATCGACGTTAGCCATCAGTCTATCTATGGAAAACAATTCGATGAGTTCCCGAGTCTCCATAACCTCTTGCATATCCCGGATAGAAATCGTTGGAATATAGGCGCCGCGTTGCGGGAACAGATTTACAAACCCCTCTGCCTCCAACAGGAGAAAGGCCTCCCGGACCGGCGTCCGACTGATACCTAAGTTCTGTGCAACCTCTTCCTCCGTCAGGAAGCTATCTTGTTTGAAGGTCTCGTCAATGATGCAGGCCTTGAGGTATTGATAGGCCCGCTCTTTGGCCGTCGTGCGCCTTTGTGTTGCCATGGTCTCCCCCTTTTCGTTGATGTCGCCGTGTATGCAAATTGTATACAACCAGCATACATGACGCATACAATGTACACCAAGGATATGTGATTGGCAAGCGGAAATATTGAGAATCCTAGGGACGTGGAAATTCTGTATCATGTTAACCGCGACGGACTAATGAAGTGTTAAACCGCAAAATATGGATTGCTGGTTGAGTTAGGTATGCCTTGTTAAACGACTCAACGAAAGTAGCGAAGAAGGAAGCTCAGACCGAACAAAAGAAAAGCTAATAAGATTCTCGGTCTCGATTGTCATATCAAGAGATGGAACAGGTTTTACGAGTCATTAGTTTTGAATATTTAAAATTTAAACAACATTTGGACGAAACCTTATATCTGAGTGTTTTGTAAAGAAATTACCGTCGTCATCGCGAGAACGTGCCTATCAGAAGTTGAACAACGGTCTAACAAAGTGCTACCCTACGGTTGCACATTGTTATCAAGGAGGAACACCTGTGGAACGGAATCGGATCGAACGAGAGATCTTTATTACCGCACCGTTGGACAGGGTGTGGTCGTTAGTCAATGAACCAGCATGGTGGGTTGGCGACGCGCCAGGGCCAAATCAGGTGCACGTGGATGGAAATCGGGTATTGGCGGAGACAAAGTACGGGAACTTTCCGGTGGTCATAGAACGCGTTGACGCACCGACCTACATTGCTTGCCGGTGGGCAAGCTCGTTTCCTGGTGAGGAACCAAGGGAAGGGAACTCCACATTGGTTGAGTTTACCTTGATCCCGGAGGCTGGCGGAACTCGGCTGCGTGTTGTGGAAAGTGGCTTTGCGAGCCTCGACGCATCAGAAAACGGGCGTCATCAGGCATTCGATGAAAACACCAAAGGATGGTCTATACAACTAGATGTGTTGCGGCAACACGCGGAAGAGTTGTCGGTGTGAAGATGGAGACTGGGCACGTCGAGGCGGTGTTGGCAGCCCTCGCGGACCCCACGCGTCGGCAGTTACTCGATGTACTCGCGACACGTGGAGAAGCCACAGCGACGCTGTTGGCGACTCACATACCGGTATCCCGCCAAGCTATCGTCAAACATCTAACCATTCTCAGCAAGGCTGGACTTGTCTCTCGCGGTCGCACCGGGCGCGAAATGCGTTATTCAGTGTACCCGGAACAACTGAACGGCACGGCCCGTTGGATGGCAGATCTAGCAGCAGAGTGGGATAAGCGCCTGGCATCAATCAAGCGTCTCGCCGAGATGAACGACGAATCCGTACGGCCCGGGTAGGGTGCGACGTGAGGCGGGCAGATTTAGTTTGGTCCCACTCGACGCAAACAGACCTTCCCCGATACGAGGAAGGTCTGTTCATACGAGGGAGAATACCCCCTCTGTATTGCCGTGGTCAGAACTACAGTTCCACCAAATCATTTGCCTCATGAATGGGCTCTGTGTTTCCCGGAAAAGCCGTCCCGACGAACGTTGCTGGCAGCATTGAGTGTCTTGTTTGTCGTTTCAGGAGCCAGTGCAATACAGACCAGCAAACCGGCAAATGTGACTGCCGCACCCACTAACATGGTCGGTCCGATACCGAACTTCTGTAAGCCCCAAGGGAATAAGTACGTGCCAAAAACAGCACCGAAGCGGCTAATACTTGTTGTAATACCAACGGCTGTTCCGCGCACTTCCGTGGGAAACAACTCATTTGGTGCCAGCCACTCCATGACATTCGGTCCCCCAGAGAATATCGCGTAGACCACAAACCCAAAGAGGATGATACTCACAGGCCCGTTTGGGAAAAGCCCTAACAGCAGGATGCCGACTGTCATGCCCGCGAAGGACAGAATGATCATGGGCCGTCGACCCAACTTGTTTACCAAGAAGAGAGCTGGGATACAGCCAATGAGGAACAGGAAACTGATAATAGCCGCGCCGTAGCCCGATGCACCTTCAAATAAATGGTATGAGGTAAGCATCTCTGGGCCAAATGTCAGCATCGCAAATAACGGTGCAACGGCAGCCATATAGAACAAACCGACGTACAACGTCCTCTTGAGGTAACCTGGAGAAAACAGTTTAAGGTAGCTGGTTTCAGCCTCACCAGCACTCGGGACGATGATATCGTCAAGCGATGCACTCGATCCATAAACTTGTTTGAGCACTTTTTCCGCTTCGGCCCGTTTGCCTTTTTGGAGCAGCCAGCGCGGAGACTCCGGCGTGCCCAATCTCAAGAGCACGAGAATGATGGCCGGAATAGCACTGCTTGCCAGCATCCAGCGCCATGCATCCGGACCAATATTCAACATCAGCTGCCCTACGATATACGCCACCGTGGAACCGATGTAATATGCAACCAGAGTCACGCCCAGCATGATACCCCGGTGTTTTTTCGGCGAGAACTCGGCCAAGAGGGATGTTGCAATGGGATAATCAGCGCCAATTGAGATACCCAAGATCAGCCGAATAATAAACAGTTCCCAACCTGTTTGGATCCAAAACTGCGCTATGGAAGCAGCTATAAGCAGAATGAAATCGATTGTGTACATGAGCTGCCGTCCGACTTTGTCGGTCACATAGCCCAAAAAACCACCGATAAAAATCCCGATTAGGGCTGATGCACCAACCAAACCGCTCCATGTCGCATTGAGGTGCAACTGTGGTGTAATTTGTGTTAACGCGATGGCGATAATACTTAGGATATAACCGTCTAAAAATGGACCACCAGACGAATAAATGGTTAGCCGTGCATGAAACGAACTGAACTCTGCGTCTTCAACGGGATTTTTCTCCCTTCTTCTCTCCATTTGTGTCTCCCTTCTGTGTACTAACGGTGTACTAACGGGACTGTGCATTCTGAATACGATAAGACAGTCCGTCCTACCTGGATAAAAATATATTTTTTTACATAAAATGAAGAAACAGAAGTGTGAGACCCTCAGACTTGTGCCCACGGTGAACACACCTGTGTGTGCCGGCCTGTGCTTAGGAAAAAGGCGCACTCATTGTGTCGGAGGATTCAGTTGAAGGTTATTGTTTGTTAAAAACCATCCGGTATGCCGACGGTTTTCCAAGGTGGATTGTGACGAGAACTGAGGATTTTACCGAGGGACTGAAACATGTGAAGCATCTCCTTCCAGTACGCTTACGAGGTTAGCTGTCGGGTTAGGGCTGAAAGGCGCCCCACGACAAACGTTTCACCCCAGAATTGGTTCCCCCGCTTCCCGGAATGGGAATTCAGCGATTTTGTTACATGTCAATTTTACTCTTTTGAGGCGAATGACACAAATCCTGGACAATCCCAACCTTATGGCAACATCGCCGGACTCCCCACCTGTTCACTTTTAAACAGCGTCCGCAGGTTCGGAATGTGCCGATTGTCCGAGAGGACCAACAGGTGATCGCCCGCGCGCAACCTGGTGCCTCCCCGCGGAACAACAACCTGCTCCCCCCGAACGATCCCGTAACACAACGTGTTCTCCGGGAATTTGATCTCAACCATTCGCTTGTCGACAAGCGACGAATCCGGTGCGATCTCGACCGGCAAAATCACCGCGTTCTCACGGGCGATCGAGATGAGTTCCAGCACGTCTTCTGAGGGGGTGGGCTCGACGAGATCGAGTTGTTCTGCGAAGCGATGAACGGTGAGCCCCTGTACCAACGTCGACGCGATAACAAGAAAGAAAATCACTTGGATGAGCACGATGTAGCCGGGAATTTGCGATTCGACGGCCGACAGGATGAGGACAATTGGCGCCGCTCCGCGAAGACCAGCCCATGCGATGAACAGTTTTTCTTTACGAGTGAATCCCATGCCAATGGTCGACATCCAGACCGCCGCAGGACGTGCGAGTATCAATGCCCCGATGGCAAGGCCCACACCAGGCAGCGAAACGTACCACAAATCGCGGGGCAGAAGGAAGAAGCCAAGCACCACGAACATCAAGATGTGCATCGTCCAAGCGAGTCCTTCGTGAAACCGGATGATACTATAGCGATGTTCCATCTTCCGACTTGCTATGACGACGGACGTGACGTACACCGCAAGAAAGCCACTGCCCCCTAGTGTCTGGGCCAATGCAAAGGAGAGCAATGCGAAACCTAGAGACAATGCCGGGTAGAGACCGCCCGTGTCCAACTGTATGCGGCGATTGACAAACGATCCGACAATCCCGACCAACGCTCCAACCACAAGCCCTAGGCCCATCTCCAAGATAAAGAGGCCGAGAACGTACCACGTCGCATGTCCGACTGGACCCAGCCCTTGTTCATGCCACTGAATGAGGATGGTCGTGAGGAAAAAGGCCATCGGATCGTTTGTCCCGGATTCGACCTCCAGCACATCGACTAGGCGCCGGCGCAACGACGTCCCGCCGAGAACGCTGAAGACAGATGCCGCGTCGGTCGAACTCGCGGCAACACCAAACAGAGCGGCTGCAACTATCGATAAATGAAGCAGATAATATGCCATTGCAGTCATGATGGCTGCAGAGACGAGTACGCCGACAGTCGCCAGGGATAAAGCAGGTGCCCACGTACGGCGTATCCGTCGCAAGGACGTGTGCAGTCCACCCTCGTAGAGAATAAACGCCAAGGCAATGTAACTTAAATCCTTCGCGACAGTCGGCGTGACGGTTTCCAGAACACTCGGGTCAATGGCGGCAAATATGGCACCGACGGCGACAAAACTGATGAGAGCAGGAAACCCAAATCTCCTGTTGGCCCGAGCTAGTAAAATTCCGCATAAAAGGACCACTGCAATAACCAAGGTGATGGTGTTCATAGATAACCCCCTAGCTCAAACAGAAACCGTATGATGTTTTAACCGTAATCGGACTGCCGACTAGTAACGTGGCCACGCGATCAGCTTATCCCCTTGACCCCATCCTCCAAACAGCGGATCGGCTCCCCAAGCAGCAATCTCCAGACGGGAAGACTGATGGTGGTTGGCGTACAGCGAATGGCCTTATTCCTGACCCAGTTCAGCGCGGCATTTTCCAACTGTGTGACATCTCCGAGGAGTCGTGTTGCTCGTGCGATTAATGCGACGCGGTGACGGCGTGATCGGGCATAGTGTTGAAAAGCAGTGTCGTATGTACGAGCTTGCCGAAGGACTGACATGAACGTCACGGCATCTTCGAGCGCTAAGCATGCGCCAAGACCTAGATTTGGCGTGATGGCGTGCCCGGCGTCTCCAACGAATGCAATGCGTCCAAGGACCAACGGCGCACCAGGTGCGAAATCTTGTACGGGGTGCTGCAAAACGTCAGTCACGAGCGTGTGCTGAATCATGTCGCCAACTTCACTCGGTAAGCGCAGCAGACAATGTTGAGCGTCTTCCCAAGTGGGGATTCGACGCGAGGAAAAAAGTGAATGGTTGACCGTGGCAAACCAATACACAGACGAGGCGTCAATGTACGCGTACCCAAATCGACTGCCGGGTCCCCAATATTCGCGCATCCGAAGTGGATTTGTCGATCCCAAACTGCGGGCAATGCCTCTCCAAGCCGTGTAACCCGTCGAGCGAGGCTCGTCTCCAACATACTGACTGCGTATTCGCGAGTGGATACCGTCGGCAGCGACGACACCGTCAAACAGGCGTGTGCTGTTGTCGGAAAAGCGAACTGCGACGCTACCCCCATGGTTCACATGGACTGCCTCTTCAGCCGCCAGACGTAAAATGGACGGGGAACCCAGTTCCTGCCACATCCACGTGGACAGATCCACCCTGCGAACACAGGACGGCCTCAATCCATAGCGCCTCTCCATCCATTCTAACGGAAGTTCATAGACGGCGCACCCTCGTGCGGTCCTAACGTCTCCCGCTTGGATTGGCTCCATCCAATCCGGTAACCGAGATCGGCCCGCGAGGCAAAGAAGTGCCCGTAGCGCATGCGGCCACAGTGTCAGAGCAGCGCCGCCTTGGAGAGGGTCGGTGGCGGGATCGAACAGGGTGTAGGGGATCCCGAGGGCCCGACATCCCATCGCAGTCGCCAATCCCCCAATACCGGTACCCAAGATGGCCAAGCGCCCGCGCTTCCCCACCACCTACCTCTTCTCCTTTCGATCACGTTGCCGACTCCGTATCCGCTCATTCAGACGCCGCAGCAATTGCAGGAACTGCGCACGTTCCTCCCCTGACCAATCGTTGAGCAGTCTTCCGTACAGTTCACGCCGCGACGCGCGGACGCGGCTGAGCTTTTGCTCCCCCTCGTCCGTGATGCTCAGCACACTAACTCGCTTGTCCTCATCAGATGTTTCCCGCAGGACATACCCATGTTTAATCAGTGGTGTCACCTGACGGCTCACTGTTGATATGTCCAATTGAAATACCTCTGCCAAGGTGCCGATGGTCATCTTGCCTCGTCGTTGTAATGAGGTGAGGAGAAGATAACCGGATCGATCCAGGTCCTCATTGCTGTCACTCGTAACCCGCGCAAATTCCATCCGCCGAGCAAAGATAGCGACTTCCTGTTCAATTTGTTCCAATATGTCGTCCACTGCTATGACACACCCCGCATAATCTGTCACTTCGGGTTGCATTCTAACCTTACAACCAATCATTGTATAGTTGTATAATACAACTGCAAGGCAACCCAAGTGTGCCCGTCGCGGACGTGGTTTGCTAGAAGGTGACGTCTTTCCGGTGACCCTAGTACTAGGTGATCCAGGGCGGCGACGAGAGCGATATCGCCTTCAACCGCCTGCCTGACAGCAATATCCATGTTATATACCTCTCCTGTGACAGGTCACAGTTTCTCTTCCCATGTCTGCACTTCTACATCAGTGAAGGAATGGAATAATTTACATAGAAAGAATAACCACATAGCCGTTTAAGGAGGCCTATCCTGAAAATAATTGAGCGATGACCAGGGTAAAACGACATACTGAAATAAGCCCACCACAAGATGGGTTTTAAAAGGAACTCTGTGATGTCTGGAGATCATTTATGCAACAGGTTTTACGGTGACCTCCAACCCGAGTGATTGCAACTTCCGGATCGCCTGCTTTACGACTGCGTCTTTCTTGCGTGCTTCGTAATATGTTGGGCCGAGTTCAATATAAGGCTGACGTCGCTGTAACACGTAATACACGATGGTTAAGATGCTGTGGGCCACTGCAACTGCTGCACGGTTTTTGCCTCTTCGAGCTGCAATTCGATGGTACTGGGCAGAGAGATAAGTCTGCTTCGTTCTCGCCGCTGCGCGTGCTGCTTCCACCAGCGCTGCTCTGAGTTTTTGATTCCCTTTGCGTGTTTTCCCCGACTTTCGTTTCCCGGCGCTTTCATTGTTCCCTGGAGCCAGTCCTGCCCAAGAGCATAAATGGGCAGCAGACGGAAATTGGGTCATGTCTGTCCCAATTTCAGCCAGAATTTGTTCTGCTGTTCGTCGACCGACACCGGGGATGGTGTCCACTAGCTCCAGGTCTTCTTCAAAAGGGAGCATGCGCTCCTTGACTTCTTCATCCAGCCGGGCAATCTCTTCATCCAAGTAATCGATGTGACGTAATTGGGCTGCCAGCATCATTCGTTGGTGGGAGCCCATAAGCCCATTCAGTGCCTTGTGCAAATCGGCCTTCTTCGCCTTCATCCGGCCTTTGGCTAACCCTGACAATACCTCCGGGTCTTCTTCTCCGTGGATCATTGCTTCCAACATCGCCCGCCCAGATTTGCCAAGTGTATTGCTGGCCACTGCAGAAAGCTTGATGTTGGCACCTTCCAACACCTTTTGAACCCGATTCACCTCTCTTGCCCGCTCGTCAATGAGACTTCGGCGGTAGCGAATGAGTTCTCGTAGTTCCCGTTGTTCACGGTTGGGGATGTAACTGGCTTGCAACAGCCCGTGGCGGAGCAATCCGGCGATCCATTCGGCATCCTTCACATCGGTCTTACGGCCCGGAACGTTCTTCATGTGCTTGGCGTTCACCACAAGCACTTGACAGTCCGCCGACTCCAGAAGGTTGTAGATTGGCTTCCAGAATGAAGCTGTGCTTTCCATAGCAACATGCGTGCATTCATGTTGTCCTAACCAGTCAACCATCTCCAGGAGATCCTCCGTCATCGTGGAGAACGTGCGAATCTCCTTGGCCTCCGGCGTCAGCACACAGGCGACCACCGTCTTCTTGTGCACATCGAGGCCGCAACAACGTTCGTATACGGCATCCATGCCAATCCTTCCTGATGGACTGGTAATATTGAAGGGCTGGTGCAACGACCATAATGGATCATTCTATCCTGCGTGCTTCTCCGAGGAGGAGAGCGACATTCTGTGGTGCACCTGGTCGTCGTAGTCAGTCTAATCAGCGGGCTCGAGGCACCAAGGAGTGACGACCTGCCTTCGCCAGCCACCAAAAAATCATTCAACACAAAGGCATTTTCATCCTTCTGCTGGTGCCGCCCCGGCGGCATGGGAGTCTAATCTGTGTTTCCGAATGATCCGAGAAATGGTCTAAACCCGAGGGACTTGGAACGAAAGGCCAATGATAAGTATCACCTGGAAAACGACGAACATCAACAATCACCACTGCAGCGACCTGTTGTAGGGTGGATGACCATGGGCATTATTGCGCTTGTCGTCATTGCCGTCATCGTTGCATTCGCGGTATAGGCTAGCACACACCGATGGTCGATTGACTACGCGACAAGCACGGGGCAGATGAGACCATCCCCCGCGCACGTCTTTGCACCCTATACGGCTACTTGACACCCCCACCCTATGTTGCAATACTTTCTCCGACTGCCAACTGATATGACAGTTGTCATCCCATATCAATTACAGTCTACACTGATGGAACCCAGGTGCGCCGAACTATACTGAGAGCACAAAGATGGTCTATGGAGGAATAAAACATGTACATCGTTCCAATTCTCGTCTTGGTCGCGCTCATTGTGTGGAGAAGGCTGTCGGCAACCCGGAAACCAGTCAAGGGGAATGGGCTCCGAATGATTTTACCGCTTCTGTTTCTTCTGTTTGGCTTTGCATCGTTCTTGAATCCTGGTGTGCAACTGAGTGCCCTGGAAATCATTATTCCACTTATGGTGGGCATCGTCTTCTCGATCCCGCTCATCATCACGACGAATTATGAAATTCGCGAAGACGGTCTGATTTACGCAAGGAAGAGCATGGCGTTTGTCGTCTGCTTACTGGTCATCTTGGCTTTGCGTATCGCCCTGCGAGAATTATTGCATGGGTACAATTCGTCAACAATGACGATGATGTACTTCCTTGTGGCGTTTGGGTATTTGGTGCCGTGGCGGATCGCGAGCTTTATGAAGTTCCGGAAGGTGTTAAACGGCAGAGGTGCGGATGATGAACCGGCCGCCGCAATCTGATAAGTGAACCGATCCCGCTTTTAATTCTAGCTAGTTGACTGCAGAATAAGTCGCGTGCGGTCGTTTGCACGCGATTTTTCACCAAGGAGCCCCGTCGAATGGATCTTTATTTTTTGGGTACCGGGGCAGGTTTGCCCTCAAAGCGCCGCAACGTCACGTCCATTGCCCTTCGGTTGCATGATGAGCGAGGCACGTTTTGGTTGATAGATTGTGGTGAAGCAACACAACACAAAATCCTTTCCTCACCGCTGAGCCTGTCAAAGCTGGAGCACATATTTATCACCCATTTACATGGTGACCACATCTTCGGCCTCCCCGGCCTTCTGGGAAGCCGAGGGTTTCAAGCAGGTGAGAAACCTTTGGTGATATATGGGCCTCGCGGGCTGGAGCAGTTTGTGGAAACAACCATCCGTTTAAGTGAGACGCACTTGCCGTATCGATTGTGGGTAAGTGTCATAGACGGAGGCGTGATATTTGACGATGAACAGATGACGGTGACCTGTCGGCAACTGAATCACGGGATTCCGTCGTACGGTTACCGATTTGAGGAAAAGCCGAAAAGAGGCAAGCTGCGACAGACGCTGCTTCAGGAACAGGGGATACCTGCCGGACCCATCTATGGCAAGTTAAAGGAGGGCCACGACGTGGCATTGGATGACGGCCGGGTCCTGCGGTCAGCTGACTACCTGGCCCCGCCTACCCCAGGCCGCGTGGTGACCATACTCGGAGACACACGACCCTGCGACAGTGCTGAGGAACTCGCAGAGGGTGCGGACGTACTCGTGCACGAAGCGACGTACGCAGCCAGCGAGTGGGAACGCGCGCAAAATCACCATCACTCGACAGCGACGGACGCAGCTCGAACTGCTGCAAACGCCGGGGTGAAGCAACTCGTGTTGACGCACGTGAGCGCGCGCTACGACGAAGAAGGAGAAGCGAAACTGCTGGCAGACGCGCAGGCTATTTTTCCCGCAACCACATTGGCACATGATCACTTGATCATCAACGTCCCTCGGTTGCCGGGATGACTTATGCGTCCCGGCGAGGTAAAGTTCATCTCCTCATATCCGCTGCAGACGATGCAAGTACTGCTTGAGAAGGGCGCAGGACAACCCTTGCGTCTGTTTCCCGTTCTGGATGGCCCGAAACACTGGGTATGGTTGATATAGCAAAGCAATGAGTAGTTGCAGATCACCATCACTCATCGGTCGTACCCGATCATACGCGTCTATTATCCGCACAACCCTTTCCCCCTGCCATGCGGCATTGTGATGGATCAAATGCGCCAAGTCTTCCATGCGAACATGAAGAGATGTGTTTTCGAAATCAATAAGGTGATAACGACCCTGCTTGTCTTGAACGATGTTTGGATAATTGTAGTCACCATGAACAAACGCCTTCACTGCAACTTCGCGGCGAATGGCTCGTTTGACCTTGGAAGACTCGATGTGACTGAGTGATGCTGCACATAAATCCTTCAGGATTTCCGCACACCCGCCACGATAGTTTTCCTCTATCTTTCGGGACTCGTGTTCAAGTCGACGTTTGATTCCTTTGGTCTTAATTCGTTTCGTAGGAGGTTGGCGTGCAGATAAGTTTTGCGCGCTATCGTGGAATTTTGCCAGTGTACGAACGGCCTGATGCAAACGGTTCTCGTTGCGGAAACTTGGGGTACGCCCGACAACCCAGCGTGTCAGCATGTACCAGTTTCCGTTATGCTTGAACCCAACACGGTTGCTCCTGGTGCGGAAAGTGTAGGGTACAAACTGAAATCCGTTCCGTTTGACATCGTCTTGAACGCCCGCAATGAACTCCACTTCCTCGATAGGCAGATCATACGGCTTCAAGCAGAGCGTACCGTGCTCACGTGTGCGAAGTCGATAGACGTCCTTGACCGGCGTCCAATCCACTATGTCAATTCCGTACCCATGTCCCACCCTGGCAGCTAATTTCATGAGGGGCCCTCCAACCAACCGAGGTACTCGGTCACGTGGTTTGTTCACCCTATGAAAAAGACAACCAGAGGGAAACAGATACTTGTCCCTCGGTGTATCAAAAGCTGCTTGCCACAGGTCAGTGTTCTTTCGTAAGGAATATACTATCCTGAAAATAATTGAGCGATGACCAGGGTAAAACGACATACTGAAATAAGCCCACCACAAGATGGGTTTTAAAAGGAACTCTGTGATGTCTGGAGATCATTTATGCAACAGGTTTTACGGTGACCTCCAACCCGAGTGATTGCAACTTCCGGATCGCCTGCTTTACGACTGCGTCTTTCTTGCGTGCTTCGTAATATGTTGGGCCGAGTTCAATATAAGGCTGACGTCGCTGTAACACGTAATACACGATGGTTAAGATGCTGTGGGCCACTGCAACTGCTGCACGGTTTTTGCCTCTTCGAGCTGCAATTCGATGGTACTGGGCAGAGAGATAAGTCTGCTTCGTTCTCGCCGCTGCGCGTGCTGCTTCCACCAGCGCTGCTCTGAGTTTTTGATTCCCTTTGCGTGTTTTCCCCGACTTTCGTTTCCCGGCGCTTTCATTGTTCCCTGGAGCCAGTCCTGCCCAAGAGCATAAATGGGCAGCAGACGGAAATTGGGTCATGTCTGTCCCAATTTCAGCCAGAATTTGTTCTGCTGTTCGTCGACCGACACCGGGGATGGTGTCCACTAGCTCCAGGTCTTCTTCAAAAGGGAGCATGCGCTCCTTGACTTCTTCATCCAGCCGGGCAATCTCTTCATCCAAGTAATCGATGTGACGTAATTGGGCTGCCAGCATCATTCGTTGGTGGGAGCCCATAAGCCCATTCAGTGCCTTGTGCAAATCGGCCTTCTTCGCCTTCATCCGGCCTTTGGCTAACCCTGACAATACCTCCGGGTCTTCTTCTCCGTGGATCATTGCTTCCAACATCGCCCGCCCAGATTTGCCAAGTGTATTGCTGGCCACTGCAGAAAGCTTGATGTTGGCACCTTCCAACACCTTTTGAACCCGATTCACCTCTCTTGCCCGCTCGTCAATGAGACTTCGGCGGTAGCGAATGAGTTCTCGTAGTTCCCGTTGTTCACGGTTGGGGATGTAACTGGCTTGCAACAGCCCGTGGCGGAGCAATCCGGCGATCCATTCGGCATCCTTCACATCGGTCTTACGGCCCGGAACGTTCTTCATGTGCTTGGCGTTCACCACAAGCACTTGACAGTCCGCCGACTCCAGAAGGTTGTAGATTGGCTTCCAGAATGAAGCTGTGCTTTCCATAGCAACATGCGTGCATTCATGTTGTCCTAACCAGTCAACCATCTCCAGGAGATCCTCCGTCATCGTGGAGAACGTGCGAATCTCCTTGGCCTCCGGCGTCAGCACACAGGCGACCACCGTCTTCTTGTGCACATCGAGGCCGCAACAACGTTCGTATACGGCATCCATGCCAATCCTTCCTGATGGACTGGTAATATTGAAGGGCTGGTGCAACGACCATAATGGATCATTCTATCCTGCGTGCTTCTCCGAGGAGGAGAGCGACATTCTGTGGTGCACCTGGTCGTCGTAGTCAGTCTAATCAGCGGGCTCGAGGCACCAAGGAGTGACGACCTGCCTTCGCCAGCCACCAAAAAATCATTCAACACAAAGGCATTTTCATCCTTCTGCTGGTGCCGCCCCGGCGGCATGGGAGTCTAATCATTTAATCCCTTTCCATCGAGAATTTGCTGCACACATTTTTCAACTCTTGACTCTCGAGTTTTGGATTGTTTGGGTTGAGAAAAATAAAGAATGTATGCTCTTTGCCGTCCCGGCGTCAATGCTTCAAAAGCAGTTTTCAAGGCAGCAACTTCATCGAATTTATTTTGAAGTTCTTCAGGAATGATGAATTCTGTCGTCTTCTTAAAATTCACTTCCAAGCCGGCTTTTTCAACTTCAATGGCCTCATAAATATAGGCTTTCAAGATGGTTTCCATGTCAACTATTTCTTGAACATTGGTGAACCGAATCTGGCGCGCCGCCTGTACATTCTCCGTTTGTTGGATCAGAATCCCATGGGCATCCTGTAACAAGGCACCTTTGTGAAACAGAAGCGCACAATATTCCTTAAATCCATGTATTAAAACTATGTTTTTTTTCTCAAACGTGTAGCAAGGATGCATCCACTTAAATTCTTCGGTCAGATCACAGTCAAGAACGATATTTCTCAGCTTCTCATATTCTTCTTTCCACTTTTTAGCTTTCTTTAAAAATTCATCAACCTTAGGATTCCTACTACTATTTGTCATCAAGGAACATCCCTCTTCAATTTTTCGATCAGCTCAAGTGACGGTCAGTTGAGTTCCACCTGTACTCCGATCTCGCCCAGCTTCTCGAAGAACATTGGGCAGGTTTTTGAGACACAGCCGGGATCGTCCACGACAATGCCCGGTACGCGCAGTCCCATGATCGATTGGGCCATGGCGACGCGGTGATCGTCGTGGGATGAAAGGAGTGTCCCCGCTGCGGGCCCTGGGTAAATGGTCACACCGTCCGGCCTCTCGTCGACACGAATGCCGATTTTCTGCAAACTCTCGCAAATGACCGCCAAACGATCCGACTCGTGGTGCCGAATATGCTCGACTTCCGTGATGTTCACCGGTGCATCGGCGAACGGTGCCAGGAACGCGAGCGTGAGCGTCTGATCCGACATTTCCTTCATGCTGATGGTTTGCCCGCCGCGAAGTTGCCTGGGGCCCTGCACTTCAATTCCCTGTCCAGATTTGTCAACGCTGCATCCCATTTGCTCGAGCACGTCAACGAACTGCACATCCGGCTGCCTGGTGCTGTAGGTTAAGTTTTTCACACGGACCCGGCCGCCAGTCAAAGCGGCGGCCGCCCAGAAGTAGCAGGCAGTGGACGCGTCCGCTTCGATGTCGTAGTCGCGTCCCACGTAGCCCGTCGACGACACCGTCATCTCGTGCAATTGTTCATCTGCCTCGACATTCCCGCCAAACGCTCGCATCATGTCGAGGGTGATATGTACATACGCGTGCTGGACAATGGTGTCGGTGATCTCTATGGTTAACGCATCTTTCGCATACGGCGCACCAATGAGCGCCCCACTGATGAACTGGCTGGACACAGCGCCCGACATCTGCACGCGGCCGCCACGAAGGCCCTTCGTGTCCAACTCAATCGGCAACGTATCAGGACGCTCGGACAGTGGATGTATGCCCACACCGAGTGCCTGAAGGGTCTCGAACAGGACACCCATTGGTCTCTCGTTCATGCGTTTGCTTCCCTCAATCGTCCATTTGCCTTCGCCAGCAGCCAGCGCACTCGTAAGGAATCGCGCGGTCGTGCCCCCTGCACCTGTGTAGACCCGGCCAGCCTGATGCGGCCAACGGCCATTTATCCCGCGCACCGTCACATTGTCGCCATCGACGACGACATCGACGCCAAGCGACTTCAACGCCTCAATACACCAGTATGCGTCGTCGCTTCGGAGCAGCCCGGTAAGTCGCGATGTCCCCTTGGCAAGTGCGGCCACGATGAGGGCCCGGTTCGTAAAACTTTTGCTGCCAGGAACAACAACGTCGGCGTCGATCGGCCCTGTCGCTGGAAGAATCCGTGCTTGTGAGACGTCGTGCAACGCCCATGGCGATCTCGCCTGAAAATCTGCATGATTGGAAGACATACCGTCACCTCGTCTAAAATTCTAAAACATCGCGGTCCCGCTGATTGACGCTTCGAATTGCCACGCCTGGACGGACTCCCCACGGAAGAGGGCCAAAATTTCTCGCGCCCGTCCTCGATTTGACGCATCTCGGCTGATATTGCGTTGGACATCGAATGTCACCCATTCAGCAGCGCGATAAATCTGCTTCGTGAACTCCGTAGCGTGATTGGAAACGAGCACTGGCACCCCCCTGTTGGCCACTTCCTCGGCCACCCGCGCCAGTCTGCGCTGCTCGTCCAAATTGAAGCCTCCGGCTTGGTAGGAAGTAAAATTTGCAGTGTTGCTGAGGGGTACGTACGGCGGATCGGCATAAATGACATCCCCGGGCTGTGCGGCACGCATAACCGTCTCGAAATCCAGACTGAGAAACTGCGCGGTGTGGAATCGCTCATAGAACGCCGTCATCTCACGTTCAGGAAAATATGGCTTACGGTAGCGCCCGAATGGTACGTTGTGATCCCCCCGCAAATTCGTCCGGTAGAGACCATTGTACGCATGACGATTTAAATAGAGGAAGAGGGCTGACTTGTATCGCTTATCCTCTGTCTGGTTGTATTCTGCGCGAAGTCTATAGTAGACGTCAGGACAGTTGGTTTCTGCCGTAAAAAAACGGCGACAATAGGCAATAAATTGCGCCCCTTCGTCGCGAAGCGTTTCATAGAGGCAAATGAGGTCTGCATTGGAGTCGTTGAGAACGTAGGCGGAATGATGGACATTGAGAGACACGGCACAGGAACCACAGAATGGCTCGATGATTCTCCCGCTCTCTGGCAGCATTTTGCGAATATGAGGTAAAACGCGATACTTGCTTCCAGCCCACTTGAGAAATGGTTTCATAGTCGACTCCGTTACATCGCAGAATAATTTGACTATCGTTTATTATACAGGAGCCTATGACCTCCGGGACCTCAAAATATCCAACGCGAAAAAAGAGTCACCCAACCCTAAGCGGATTCGATGACTCTGCTACGCGACCTGGCTCGTTACGGTTATGGCAGATGTTTCATCTTTTCCTCGATCGGCGTGTGATGCTTCGGTGCCGGCACCTCATGTGGATAGCCTACCCCGAGAACATATGCCTCGTAGCCCTCACCGAGTCCAAGGACTTCGTGTCCATTTTCTGTGGAGCCGATAGATGTCCAACGCGTCCCCGCCCCCGCAGCGTGCGCTGCAAGACAGAAATTCTGAATGAACGCAGCTACAGCTACCAGATTCTCATCCCTGTCCACCGGCGTTTTTCCAGGCTCGCACACAAACGCCAGGACAACCGGAGCGTCCCCAAAATTGGCTTTATGATTCAATTTTGCACGGGTCTCTTCGCCGATCACGAGAATTTGCCAAGGTTGATTCATGCGGTGATTTGGCGCATAGCTCGCCGCTTCAAGCCACGACTTCAACTGATCCATATCAATTGGGTCTGGTTTAAACTGTTTGATCTGTCGTCTCCCAACGATCGCTTCCATGACGTCCATCTCGAACAACTCCTTTAAAGTGTCAGTCGGTTTGACGTATCTCGCTGACATCATACACCAAGTATCAACAATACACCTCAGCCCGACTTGCGCTTAGTAGTCCTCGATCACACCCCCGACAAAAGGGGCTGCCTCTGCACCCATCGTCCGATGGTATGCGAGACCGCCCCTCCGTCATTTCCAAGGTGTTAAGTTGGCCTATTTAAGCGTTGTTCGTTGTAGAATTTGATGCACCAGACGATTGACCGGTCGTTGCTGGGGTCGACGTCTTCGATTGATTAAACTTGTGCGTCAAAACCTGGCCAATGTGGTTGTCAAAGTTGCTCAAAATCGTTTGTTCTTTTGCAGCCGTCAACTTGCCACTGCCCACCAGTTTGTCGAGGCGATTCTGCAAGTCAGATTTCAACTGACTAACCAGTGTAGACTGGCTCACGCCTTTACTTTGTGCTACATCCGAAATCGTTTGGCCGCTCTTCAAGTCGGACATCAAAGTCTGTGGTGTGACACCAAGCGCCTTCGCAACAGCAGGCAGGAGCTTCCGCACATCCCCTTTCCCCGCTTTCACAAATGGTCCCTTGTGCTCAACCATCTGAGTGACGTGCGCATCGAGGGCTTGCAAACGCTTCGTTTCCTGTGCTTGCGTCAGCTTGCCGTTTTGCACAGCCTGGTCCAGTTTCGATTTGGCGGAGGACTCGATGAAGTTCACCAAGTCCTGCTCGGTCTTATTCTGTCCTTGCGCGATTTCGGACAGCGATTGACCCGACTTCAAGTCCGCACGCAACGTCTGCTCATCGATGCCGAGGAACTTTGCAATCCCCGCGGTACCTTCGGGCAATTTTCCGCGATGGTGTTGTGAAGTTTGTTTGTCAGTCGCTGTGGGCGCTCCCGCGTTCGTTCCATTTGCTGACGATCCGTTGGTCGCAGCAAATGCGGTCACTGTTCCGACGGCACCCAATGTAACAATGGAGCTTGCGATAATCGCTTTCAGTTTCATCTCTTGACCTCCCGGTAGAGGGTATGTGAGCCAATACACAGGAAGCATAGACAAGATTTTTCGAAATTTCATTGAAACGAATGGATCCATTGCCGCAGTGGCATCGTATATATCCGAGGTGATATCGTGGCAAAGGTCAATGAGAGGCCCTGGTTTTGGTGCCTCATCCCAGTAGGGATTTATATGTCCGTTTTCGGCGCTGTTGTTGGAAAGAAAGCAATCGGAAAAGCCATGACACAATCGAATCGCAGAGGCGAACAAGAGCAAAGTGAACGAAGTAACTAACAGGCTTAACACGCGAATGGCCCGCGTCCTGAGCAGTACGGCCAAACGCCTCGTCGGTGTCCAGAGGTCACTGTGAAGTGAAAGCCCCGCCTTCACCGACGGGGCAAATGGAGCTTTTATCTACCTTCTCATTGCGATGTTGAAATACCAGTCGTCCTCAAGAGTGACCTAAAAATTAAACACGTATCCCACTTTCGGCTAGCAGCTCCTCAATCTGTACAACATTGCCCGTTTTCACCGATTCCTCGGCAGCGACGCCCACCACAATAGACCAGAACCCTTCTTCAACACTGGCCGTATTCGTCTTGTTGCCCTCAATATTGTCGATGAAATACTTGTGTTCATAATATGTCGCCCCGTGGTGCCCACTGTGTTGAATATTTGCGGGATAACACGGCGTCGAAATCCTTGACGGTCGGTGAAGACCCGAGAGGACTTCCAGATGGGTCTCTTTTCGGTGCACGGGAAGATAATCCGTATTCTCGTATGCTTTTAATCGACCCTCATTCCCGCATAACACAATTTCTTCGTAAAACATGGGGGCAAACATACATAGGTTGAAGCTGGCGCGAATTCCGTTTTGGTAGACAACGGTCACGCATGCGTGATCGAGAATGTCCGATCTTTCTCCCGCATACTCGAAGTCTTGGAAGTTTACTGCCGTGCCGCCCGTCGCGTACACGTGATCTGGCTTCGATTGTGCAAATAGATTGAAGAGATCGAAGTAGTGGCAGCATTTTTCGACCAGGGTTCCACCAGAGTACTTGGTGAACTTATTCCACTGCTTCACCTTGTCCAGAAATGGTACTCGATGTTCTTGAATGCTGATGGTTTTGATGTCGCCAATGGCCTTTCGTTCCAACGCCTCATGGATGGCTTCGGCATAAATAGCCTTGAACCTGTACTGCAGTCCGATCTGGAACACACCCTCGTATCCTTCAGCCAACTTTGTTATTTCGTAAGCGTCCGCTATCGTGGTGGCCATCGGTTTTTCCAGTAATATGTGTTTTCGCGATTTCACGGCTTCCCGCACGACATCGACATGCGTCCAGTTGGGCGTGCAGATGATGAGTCCATCCACGTCTGGATCGTTGCAGGCTGATTGCAGTGTGTCATAAACGACAAATTTCTGCCCCGGATGCGCTGATGACAACGCCTTGAGGTGATGATCGCGACTGTGCGGATCAGCATCATAGAAGCCATGAATAGTTGCCCTGCCCTCCAACATGGTCACTTTGCAGTGCTCCATACCCATCATTCCGATGCCAACAACATTCAAGCGCACTTTGGCCTCTGGCGCGGTAAACAAATATTGGTCTTGGTGCTCCAAATAATCCATGTTCAACTGTCCAGCAAACAATTGCTTTCCAATTTCCTGGCGTGTACCCACGATGATGCCCACCCCCGTATTTGTGCCCCCGCTTGGCGTTTGCCATTTTCCCTCTTCGACGGCAACAGTCCTGTCTCAAATGCAAATACGATTGTCTTTTCAAACTTATGCAAATTTAAACGTGGTTAGGTTGCGTGTCATTGTGATAAAAAGAGACTAGATGTCAAAGGGGGATTCTACGATGTCCAAGGAAGGTTTCGTCGAAGTCGAAGGCGGACGTATATGGTATCAAATCAACGGTGGAACAGACGCTCCCCCACTCGTTGTACTTCACGGTGGCCCCGGAAGTGCACACAACGCGATGGAAGGGCTTCAAGTGATGCAAGATGAACGCCCGGTCATTTTCTATGATCAGTTAGGTTGCGGCAATTCGGATCGGCCGACGGATGCGTCGTTGTGGCGGATCGATCGGTTCGTTCGCGAACTCCACGAATTACGCCGAGCCCTCCACTTGGAACAGGTCCATCTCCTCGGTCACTCATGGGGCACGATGTTGTTGGCCGATTACCTGTTGACAAAGCCCGAAGGAGTCGTCAGCGCCATTTTTTCTAGCCCGTGCCTCAGTGCACACATGTGGATGGAAGATGCAAATCGGCTCAAGCTTGAACTTCCTGACGATGTTCAGCGTGTGCTCGCCGAGTGCGAAGCAAACGGCACCACCGACTCGCCAGCATACAGAAAGGCTGAGCGGGAATACATGAAGCGGTTTGTCTGCCGAGTGGAGATACCTGAAGAAGAGCGAAAAAAACGGGCCGAACAGTTCGGCGAATTGGTATACAACACGATGTGGGGCCCTTCAGAGTTTTGCGCAACAGGCAATTTGAAGGATTTTGACCGAACGGATCAGTTGCATGAGATTTCTGTACCGAGTTTGTTCTGCTGCGGTGCACATGACGAGGCCACGCCTGAATCAACCAAGTACTATCACGCATGTATGCCGGACTCTCAGTTCCATGTATTCGACAACTGTTCGCACTCGCCGCTGCGCGAGGACAAGGACGAATATATCCGTGTTGTACGGGATTTTATCAATAACGTAGAACAAGCTGCCGCCAAGTAAGAAACGGATGAAGGGGAGCGGTCTGCATCGTGTGGGCCAACCGTCCACAGCAGCACGATCACTCCCCTTTTTCACGGACCCGCCAATCGTTTCGTAAGCTACAAGATTCAAGCTCTAAATCCCGCACGGCTACACTCCCGCTTTTTCGTCAAATGTACCCACGGATCGTCATGAAATGTGAATTTTTTTTGTCAAGCAATTTGTCAAGTAAATTGAAAGAGGATTATGTCGCCGAGTGTCGAAGACTGTCTACATCGAACCAAATCTAATTCCGAGGTAGATGAATGAAGTATTCGACGAAAGTCCTTTCTATAGGTGTATCTCTTCTTGCTGGATTAGCATGGAACATGCCATTCGCACAAGCCAAGTCGTTGTCTTCGGAGCATCAGCAGCTGACACAACTACAGAATGAGCGAGCGCAAGTCCAGAAAAACATTAGCGCGGATCAAGCGAAAGCGAACACGGTAAAGGCGACAATAGCCGCGTACTCAAACTCCCTCAAGGCACTTACCTCTCAAATTAACTCGAGCAATGCACAACTGAGTAGCTTGCAGTCAGCCGAGAAATCTCTCAATGATCAACTGAATCGTGATCAAGAGCAGTTGAAACAACAACAAAACGACTTGATGCAGATCATTCAAGCAGAGTATGAAGACGGAAATGTTTCCTATCTAAATGTCCTGTTTCACGCGACGAGCTTTTCAGATCTGCTTTCCAGAATGTACGACATCTCCCTCGTTGCCAATCAACAGAACCAAGTTGTAAACTCCGTCAAAAAACTGAAGGACGCGGTTGTTGCCAAACAGGCACAAGTAAAATCCTCTGAACAGAAAGTCTCCGCCACGAAGGCTCAATTAGTGACACTTCAGCAGACTCAACAGAACATCAAGGCACAACAACAAAGAGATTTAGTGAAAATCCAATCGGATATTCAATCCGGCAAAACAAAGCAGGGCATGCTTGAGAGTCAAATTCAGTTGACGCAATCACAGATTCAGGCCATTGAAGCCCAAACACAAGCCGCTGAGCAACAGGCTAGCAACCCAAGCTATGTTCGGCAACAACAAGCAAGTTTGGTTTCCGCCGATACATCGTCGCTCATTAAATATGCCGAGTCGTTTATGGGTACGCCTTACGTATGGGGTGGAACGTCTCCATCGGGGTTTGATTGCTCCGGATTCACACAGTACGTGCTAGGCCATTTTGGCGTCAGCATCAACCGGACCTCAGAAGCGCAATTTGCATCCGGTATGCCTGTGGACCGTGGAAATCTCCAAACTGGCGATCTCGTCTTTTTCAGTACATACGCACCAGGCGCAACCCACGTAGGAATCTACATTGGAAACGGACTCATGGTCGATTCCGAAGACATGGGCGTCTCCATAGACGGCGTCTTCAACTCCTACTGGGGACCAAAATACATCGGTGCCAGAAGGTACATTAAGTAACTAGTCAATGTTAACGCGAAAAGGCGCCTGGAGGCGCCTTTTTTATTAGCGGCGGGTCCTAGGCCGCAACAACTACAGCACCGTCACCCATCTTCTAATTCGCGTTCAAAATTTTCTCCACTAATGTCAGTTCGTTATATTTGTAAATGTCCTGCATCTCGGATAGTGCCGCTTGCAAACGACCCGCGTAGTCAAAATCATCATTCCTCGACAGTTCAAGCGTTCTTTTCGATATGGGGTCACTATAAATCATGAGGTTCTCGTGGGGTTTGCTCTGCCATCCGCGGGATCGCAAAAAAGAATCCACTTTTTCCAATGGAATCGTCCGTAAAAATGAAAAATCAGTAATTTTCACGTGTACGTTTTGAAACCGTTCAAACATAATTTGGCACCCCTTTTCTAAAGGATCCGGAGCCACCTGAGTGTTTACCCTATTGACAGCGAAGGAGACCGCTGTTGAGCGGTCCCCTTCTGTGTAAGTAGCCTGTGTTCTTGAGACTGCCTAAAAGGTCGTCACCATAGCACATCAGCCTCCTTACGAGACTTATTATGCGCATCAAACTGATTTATATGCAGGTTGAATGATGTGCGGTAAAGACCTTAACTGAGCCCCACATGCTTGATCAGCAGAAGTGAAACGTAAAACACCGCAACACCGAATACAGTTGCTGCTATGACACCGCGGTGTTGGCTTTTCACCGCCGGGATCAAATCCGTTGTGGAGATGTAGAGAAATGTGCCTGTGGCCAACGCCATTAGGATTTTTACGACACTCCCGTCTACGCTACCAAGTTCAAGCGTGACGACAGCACCGATCATCGTTGAAACAGCCAGCCCCGTGGATGTCAGCAATGCTCTGACCCGTGACGCCCCGGATGCCAATGTAATCGTAGCCATGCTAAATCCCTCGGGAATTTTGTGCATTGTAATGGCAATAAACATCAACACACCGGTGGACCGGCTCATTGTGAAAGCACCAGCTATGATAACGCCGTCCATAAACGTATGTAGTGCAAGACCTACAAAAGAGACGACAGCCGATTTCGTACTCAATGCCACGCCGTGGGAAGTGGATAAAGCACCGTGATCATGACTCTTTCCCGTCAATTGCCCAATGACCAGCAACAACAGATACCCAACAACGATATAAAGTGGCGCCGTATTCGGGAGTTCACTCATTGAATCCGGAAGTCGGTCTAAAACGGTAGCACCTAATAAAAATCCGGCACCAAGTCCCGTGACAATCATTGCTTCCTTAGAAGTCAGCCGTTTGATGACCGTTGCTGCCCCTCCAATGACGTCGGCGAACGCGGCGATTAGACATAGTATTAGAGCGAACCACATGAAAATCCCTCACACTCTGTTTCTACAAGACTTGTGCATGGAGATTGTATCAGTGTTGCCATAGGATGTAAATAAGAATAGTTACGATTTTGTGACCGTGGATGGTACAGTGTGGCAAATCGAGCAGAAGAGATTTTGCGTTTCCTAAAAGACAAGGGAGTTGGTTGAACTTGGTCTCAAGTCGGAAATAATAAAGACATGATGAAAAAGTTCCTTACGATACTCGTCAAATCCGTTATTCGGCACAACATTGGCTATCTCGCGGCAGTCGTGTCGTACTTCGCCTTTACATCCATGATTCCCGTTGTTTTGTTGTTGATCTATTTGGCGTCGATCATCTTGAGTGGTACGGAAGTGGAACATTTTTTTGATGAACTGCTTCAGTCATATGTCCCCGCGATGCCCAGTGGGACAACCACTGTCAACACGACCATTCACCATTTGTCCACCCTACGACCGGTCATTGGAATCATTGGATTTGTTGGGCTACTCTGGGGCTCAATTGGCGGGCTGGTATCTCTGCAACAGACACTCGATACAATCTGTGAAGTGCATCGCCGTCGTTCCTTCGTAAAGCAATATATTATTGGATTCGGCATGCTTGGATTGTTGCTTGCTCTCGTTGTCGTCTCAGCCGCCGTTACGGCTCTATCTCCGGCGGTTGTCGAACGGCTTGGGCAATCGCCATTGACATCATGGATCCTCATCACTCACGCCATCGCACGAGTGTTGTTCGCAATCATCATGTTTGCCGTTTGCTACTTTGCGTATCGATTTCTGCCATCCAAGGTTCCGTCAAACTTTGCTCTGGTCATTGGTTCCGCCGTAGCAACATGCTGTATCTACATCAGCCGGGAATTATTTGCCGTGTACACGCACCACTTGGGAAATTACCAGCTCATTTATGGTGCCCTAACCTATGTCATGCTGCTGACATTCTGGATTTACATCGCCAGTATCATTTTTCTCTTCGGGATGGAGGTATCACTGGCAATTCACGCAACGAAACAGAGTGGCATAAGGGCACAATAATTTCCACTTGAGGACAAGAAATGGGCTGCCCCAAAGCGTAAAACTTCGGGGCAGCCCTGAACCAATCGACTTTGGATCGTTCGACAAGAGCTAATCCTTTAGGAACCGCCTTTGTGTTTTCTTCCCGTCATGCGAAAAAATCACATCACGGGCTTCCACGACGGTCTCTAAGTGACAGGTCCGACCCCATACGCGATACAGGTGGGGCATTGTCCTATCAAGATGCTTTAAATCGAGCTCCACGCCTTCATACTCGTGCTTGATATACAACTCACCGTTCTTGTTATAATCCCCATCTTCTACATACAAGACCGGAATGCCGCCATTCACACGCGAAGCGACAATGCTGTCGCGTACTTTCTCCCAATCCGTCTCCACAACGCGCCAGTCATTCCCGACCTTCTGGTATAAATACAAATCCAAATCCTCAATCAGCGACTTGGTCAGGTAATTCCGCAAGAACGAAACGTCGTTCTCCATTTCCCGCACCTCGAACATTTTTTGGCGTCCTTGGCCTGGTTCACGGTGCAGCTTTTCTCGCTCTTCGTCTGTTGGATCGTTCCACCGCTTTTCGATGTCTTCCCAGATGGCGAGTCCAATGTGATACGGGTTGATTGACGTACGAGACGGCACGACCACACCCGAGTGCATCTTCGCGAACTCGACTGCTTCTTCATCGGTCAGGTTCATTTCCCGCATGATTCGAAGGTGCCAATACGTCGCCCAACCTTCGTTCATGATTTTTGTCTCAATCTGTGGCCAGAAGTACAACATTTCTTCGCGCAGAATGGACAGGACATCCCGCTCCCACTCTTCGAGAACGGGACTGTTTTCAATGATAAACAGCATGACATCCTTCTGGGCAGCCCGCGGTTTCACCATGGGCTTCTTCTTCGCCTGTCGGTCTTCTTGTGTCTCGCCGATGGACCAAAGGTCGTCGTAGGGGGATGTGGCGTGATCGACTGAACGAAAGATCGGATCATACTCACCGTGCCTCGAACGGTATTGCTGTTGCTTCACTTTGGCTCGGGCATTCCGCCCATCTGTCGATCCGTCGACGTGCTCGGACAACGCCAACCCCGCGTCGATGAGATCCTCAACGACTTGGCGACCATGCTTCAACTCATATTGCCGAATCCGCTCCGCACTCGCCGCCATGCGCTCAACCATGTCGCGTGACGTGTAGCGAAATGTCGCGTTATTTTTAAAGAAGTCACAGTGTGCCAGAACGTGCGCACAAACCGTCTTATTCTGGAGCAACGTATTGCCGTCAAGCAGGAAAGCGTAACAAGGATCCGAGTTGATGACCAATTCGTAGATGCGGCTCATGCCGAGATCGTACTCGAGCTTCATCCTGTGGAAGGCCTTTCCAAAGCTCCAGTGGTGGAACCTCGTCGGCATCCCGTAGGCGCCGAATGTATAAAGGACATCCGACGGGCACACTTCGTACCGCATCGGGTAAAAGTCCAAGCCGTATTTCTTCGCGATATCCGTCATTTCTTCAATGCTTTCCTCAAGTTGTAACATCTCTTCGTGATTCATGCGCTGCTCACCCCGTCACGTCGAGAAAAGAAGTGCTTTAATGCGCCATAAACTTCTGTTTTATCGCGAATGACAAACTTACGGAATGCAGGAATATCCAGCTTGCCTAAGGCATTCATCATCGTCGAGTTGCGGGAGTATTGATTGACTTCAGCGTAGCCGACCATTTGCGATTTGGTGCACAGCTCCGTGACGAGTCGCACACATTTCTCATTATCAGATGTGAGATTGTCTCCATCGGAAAAATGAATGGGGTAAATGTTGTATCGTTCCGTCGGATACTCGCGATTGATAAGCTGCAACGCGAACTCGTAAGCTGACGAACAAATGGTCCCCCCACTCTCTCCTTTGGTGAAGAAGTGCTCCTCGGATACCTCGTGTGCCTCCGTGTGGTGCGCAATGTACCGAATGTGAACATTGTCGTACTTCGTCCGCAGAAAGCGCGTCATCCAGAAGAAAAACGTGCGGGCGCAATACTTTTCAAACAGACCCATGGATATGGGTATAGCGTGATCAAGAAAAAACTACGGAAGACGGTAGCAAATCGAGATTTGTGTCACCTCGTAATCCACCACCTCAACGCGATCTATCAGACCCTGCAACCGACTGCGTCTGCCGTCCAAATCCGACACGTCCAACTGTCCCAAAACTTCAAGCCATGGTTTGAGTGGTGTCGTTTTGGGGGCTATCGCCTGAGCGGACTCGGACCGTTCGTCAAGGGCATGCAATGCTTGTTCCGTCGTGCGGATCGTGCTCAGCAAGTTAAGTTTCAAGTGGGCGAAACTGCTTTCTGGAACGTCCGGATCGCTCAAGAGACGCTGCAGTCCTAATCGTGCTTTTTCCAGGGTTCGTTCAAGTCGAGACCGTTCGTTCTTCCCATCCAGTATCTCGCTGGGCCGACGCTTGACCGTCACATCAGCGCCGTCCAAGGGGCGAAGGCGTTTCATGACGTATGACCAAACAGAGCACTCCAGCCACTCCGCATTCAGATTCGGTTGTGAGCAGGCTGTCCGCCCGAACCGAAAGGCCGTGCTGCATGTGTAATAACGGTAGACCCGATCTCGCCATCTGTGCTTCTGACAAACCATTCCCGCACCGCAGTATCCACAGACGAGAATGCCCGTGAGTGGGTGACGGGATTTGCGGGGATTTTTCTTTGCTCGGCGCGATCGAATATGCTGCGCCTCCTCGAAGACATCACGTGAGATAAGCGGTTGGTGTACGTCTCGCACGATGATCCAGTCCTCTTCGGGCAGCGCATTGCGCCCTTGCGACTTTGCATAACCTTTATCATCGTAAGTCCGCTTCAGCGTATTTCGTGTTTTACCATACACCAAATCGCCGACGTACGCGGGATTTTGCAGGACCTGCGCGACCGTTCCACGCGACCAGCGACGCCCATTTTTCGTCAATCGTCCGTACTGGTTGAGGTATTCGGCAATTTTGAGCGTCCCCAACCCTTCGTCCACGAATAAATGAAAGATAAGGCGAGGTGTGTCGCAATGGAGTGGATCGATCTCCAATCGCCTCGCGTCGGTGTTCAACTGATACCCAATTGGCGCTTCGCCCACCCACAGACCACGTCGCGCGAGCATTTTCTTGCCACTTGAGACGCGCGACGAGATTCGTTTGCTCTCCATCTCCGACATCACGGAATGGATGCCGAGTAAATCGAGTGTCTCCGGTCGATCACTATCGAGATTGTCATTGATAGCAATCATACGGACGCCCGCCTGCGTAAACCGACTTACGATTTCTATGTGTTCCGCCTGATCGCGGCTGATACGACTGATTTCCTTAAACACGATCACGTCGTATTTCCCAGCCGTCGCATCACTCAATGCCAACTGAATGGCCGGGCGTTGAACAAACCGAGTGTAATACCCACTCTGATCAAAGTCGGTATAGATACATTCCCGGCACAGGGAGTAACCCTCCCCAAGCCTGTGCACATACTCAAGGGCATACTCCACCTGGTTCTCCAAACTCTCCCCCTGCATATCGGTGCTAACACGGGCATAGACGGCACACCGTTTCATGCCCCCTCACCCCCGCGTCTGCACCGCCGAAACGCCTCATCGTCGCCACGCTGGCTAACCGGCAAATCCACAGAACCCTGTTCTCGCTCTGAATCGTCGCACGGGCCGTGTTCTTGGCTTTCTTGGTCTTCGTGGCCTTGGACTTGAATGACGGCCACCACATCTTTGCCTTCATTTCTTGCGTACCAACGCTCAATTTCTCGTTCGATCCATTGTGTGATGAGTGGTGCGTCTTCTTTCGCGATGACTTGAGCGTGGTCCAAACGGATTTTCTCATCCACTTGTCCCGCCCCCTCGCTTGATCCTATGCGAGGGTCACGGGCTTCTTACCTGAAAGGTCGCTTAGGCTGCCAGGTAACTCCCTTGCCGGTGCCCTAGCGGGGAGACCAAAGCTTCAAACCCGGTCAGCGTGGCAGCATAGGGGAATGCCAGTCTCTTGTTGAGCGCAAACGGATACCTCCGAATGACATAACGGAACCGGATGCCGTTGTTTGGGTATATTCGAGCGGTTCACGTCTGCGCCAGGGGGAACTAAGGCCTCCTGGTCCCCAATTTGCAAACGTGCATAGGGAAAGTTGGGAACTGGGGAATGCCCGGGGCCTTATTGAACCGGCTCGCCTTCAACGGCAAGGTGAACATCCTTCAGCTCTGATTTATGTCAACATTGACGAAGCCACCGGTCGACTATCGCTAACTAGGCCGCCTTCCTCACCCATAGTTTCCTCTATCTCGCCTGCGATCCGTCGCGCGCCTGTACCCTACATACACAGCTATCTGCTTTGTAGAGGACAGCCCTTGCCGGAACTCCCCTCGCACCCTACACTACAATCAATCCTGCGAAACTTTCCGGAGAGAAAGGGGAACAAACGTGCACATTCGACGGCTCGGCGCTGTGAGCAGCGGTGACGATCTCGTCGGCATTGTCACCTTCATTCGTCACGAGCATCAAAAGCTGCGACATAAAAGCATGCTGGTGGGAATGTATATGACCCCGTCCTCGCGAGGCCAGGGTATTGGCAAGAAACTGGTTCTGGAAGGTATAAGACGCGCGCAGGACGAGTGGAAGGTCGAGCAAATCCTGTTATCCGTGGTCAGTACCAACGATGCTGCGCTTCGTTTATACGAATCCGTTGGTTTCCAAACGTTTGGCGTGGAACGACGAGCCCTGAAGGTAGGGGAAACGTACTTGGATGAACTGCACATGGCAGTCTACTTCAATTCATGAACGGAGCACCGGTTCGAACATGCGGCCTTGGGCTATTGGTTTACTCAGTTTGTCGTGAGGGAAGTACCGACAGGAAGTACCACCCCGTACGACAAATCCCGTGGCCTACACCTACAGGCCATGCTTCGCAATGACGGCGCGGATCATGAAGTAGCTGATATCGTCTGGCAGCGCTTCTTTGATGGGCTTCAGCTTATCCGATCCTACCGCGTCAATGGCGGTTAGAATTTGTGCTTCAGCGGGTTCTGAAAAGATCCTCGCCCAGTCAATTGGATGACCTTCTTGGGCGCAGCGAATGAGGTGGCCTTCAATCGTGATGGTGGATAGTCCGCGTTCGGATGAGATCTCCTCGACCTCTTTCCCTGCTTGGAATAATTCAAACGATTGTATGTGACTCGGTGTTTCGTCCGCAACGTTCGTTGGCTGCTTCGGGCCTCTGTGGCTGTGTGATGTTGAGTCAGTGCTCGTCTCATGATCAGTGAATTCTACGGGAATAGCCTCTACTGAACGCTGCTTCGGCACGGAGGCAGATTCGTCATTTCCATGCCGCTCACCAAAGTCGCGTATGACCCGTAGAAAATCCGTTCCGTATCGGCTCACCTTCACATCGCCAACACCTTTGATGGTTCGCAGGGCAGAGATGTCCGTAGGCATGACGGAAGCCATCTCGCGCAGGGTGCTGTCGGCAAATACGACGTAAGGCGGGACGTTCTCTCGTTCTGCGATCTCCCTGCGCAGTGCACGAAGTTCTTCAAACAGCGGATCGGAAATCTGAAGAGCTCGTCCTTTACGGACCACCCTCATCAGGACGGTGACTTCACCCTTCAACACCGCGACGGCCTTTTCTTGCAAACGGACAACGGGATATTGACCCGTCGTCAACCGCAAGTAGCCGTCGGCGACGAGCGTTTGCAGATAGCTCATGATGTCTTTCTCCGTACGATCGGCCATGAGTCCGAACGTAGACACTTTGTTTAAGCCCAAGTCGCGCACGCGTTGGTTGGACGACCCCCGCAACACCGCAGCGATCATCTTCATCCCAAACCGCTCTTTCGTCCGATGAACGCACGAGAAGATTTTCTGTGCCTCAATCGTGATGTCGCGCGTTTCGAAATCCTGTTTGCAGTTGCTGCAGTTATCGCATCGTTCGCCTGCTTCTTCGCCGAAATATCGCAAGATATACGCTCGGAGACAACTGGTCATGTGACAGTAGTCGACCATCGTCTGAAGCCGCTCATACTCCATTCGTTTTCGATCCGGCTGCAAAACCGTCTGTTCGATCAGGAACTTTTGCACCTGTACATCCTGAGGACTGTACAGCAAGATGCACTCGCCTGGATCACCGTCGCGTCCCGCACGACCGGCTTCTTGGTAATACGCTTCGATGTTTTTCGGCATGTTGTGGTGGAGTACAAAGCGGATATTTGACTTGTCGATGCCCATGCCAAAGGCATTTGTGGCAATCATAATCCGCACATCATCAAAGAGGAATCGTTCTTGATTTTCCATCCGTTCGTCATCACTGAGGCCTGCATGGTAGCGCCCAACGAGGAACCCTTTCTTGTGCAGAAACTCGTACAAGGAATCGACTTCTTTGCGCGTTGATGCGTAAATTACACCGGATTCGGAAGGGTGATTTTTGAGGTACGCCGTGATGTAATCCCGTTTATTCTGGCCGTGAATGACGGCGAACGAAAGATTTTCCCGGTCAAATCCCGTCACATGAATGGCTGGCTTGACCAAGTCGAGCAAATCGGCTATATCGCTGACGACAGCCGGCGTGGCTGTTGCGGTAAACGCAGCGATGAGAGGCCGATGATCTAGCTCATCAATGACTGCAGCAATGGCACGGTAGCTTGGGCGAAAATCGTGTCCCCACTGCGACAAGCAGTGCGCTTCGTCGATGGCAAACATGGAGGGTTGTAACCGATTGATCATGTACCGAAACGAGGCAGACTCCAAGCGCTCCGGCGCCACGTAAAGCAGTTTGCAAGCTCCGCTGCGGACAAAATTGAGCCGTTCTTCAGCCTCGGAAGCAGATAAGGAACTGTTGATGTACGTCGCGTTGATGCCAACACTGTCGAGCGTATCGACTTGGTCCTTCATGAGCGAAATGAGCGGCGATACGACCACCGTCAGCCCTTCCTGCATGAGGGCGGGGATTTGATAACAAATTGACTTTCCCCCGCCGGTTGGCATGATGCCGATTGTGTCTTGACCAGACAAAATGCTGGCAACGATGTCTTCCTGACCCGGGCGAAAGCGTTCGTATCCAAAATATTTCTGAAGAAGGCCTGCGGCTTTCTGAATTTGTGTGCTCACTGTACTCATTGATTTAGAACCCCTATCTGATCATTCCCCCATGATGGTAATAGAAAAAATGCGCGGCGTCGATGACGTAGTGGTGAAATGATTCCCCGTTTCGCTATGATAGAAAGGTCAAATGTAAACTGGAAGGATGATCCCGATGAGTGAACTGACGAGTCGTCAACAATCACTGCTAAAAATCATTCAATCCAACTCGAACCCAGTTTCAGGCCAAGCACTGGCAAAAGAATTGGATGTGACTCGCCAAGTAGTGGTTCACGATATCGCGCTGCTGCGCGCCCTTGGGTACAGTATCCTTTCCACGCCAAAGGGCTACATGCTCAACGCCGAGACAGCGACAAATCGTGTCCTCTTGGCCGTATCGCATACACCAGAACAGACGGGAACAGAACTCAATGTGTTGGTCGACTGTGGACTGCGCGTGATCGACGTGCGTGTGGAGCATCAGGTGTACGGTGAGATCGTCGGGAACCTCTATTTGTCGTCGCGGCGGGATGTCGAGCATTTTTTGCGAAAGATTGCGAAGGACCAAGCACCGCTTCTGTCTTCCTTGACGGATGGATTACATTACCACTTGGTGGAGTACGGAACTGCCGATCAACTCGCGGATGCTGTTTTACAGCTCAAGCTGGCGGGTATCAAGGTGATCGATTAAAGACCGCTACCACGCCGGTTGATCAGTGCGTCAAACGGTGTGAAGCAGCTTTGTGGCTTTGGGTCAACAGACGCGTTAACGTGTGCCGCAATTGAGTGCCTTGTGCTCAAACTTTTCTTTGTACATTTTGGAGTCCGCCAAATGAAATAATTCCGTGATGTCACGGGAATCAATAGGGCAAACCGCGATGCCCATACTGTATCCAACGTCGATCCCCTTTTTTCTCCACTCGTTCGAAAAAGCCTCAAGTAACCGTTCCAATCGCACACACACCTGTTCCCGCTCAACCGTTTCATGCGGGTAGAACACGACAAATTCATCTCCCCCGTAGCGAAAAGTGCGTGTGAAAGGCGGTAAGTCCTGCTGAAGGTAGACGCCGAGATCGCTCAGGACCATGTCGCCCATCATATGGCCGTATGTGTCGTTAATCTCCTTGAGCTTGTCGAGATCGATCACGGCGATGCTCCCGTCCGCACTCTCCGTTAGGAAAGATTGAGTAAAAGAGTCCCAAGCAAGTCGGTTTCCGAGTTTCGTGAGACCATCTGTAAGGGCAGTACGCTGCCATGAGGACATTTTTGTGTAAATTGCAATGGATTGGAACACGGCGAGCTGGAGACAAGTTCCCAGAAACAAAGCAAGTACGCCTTCGCTCTCCGCGAGGATGGCGGTCATAAACGACAACAAATACGCTGTCGGATACCCCAAATGCAATTCACGAAATGTGAGACTGAACTGCCTACCGAGCGCTCGGCCTTCGCGTTCCGCAACGTAAACACTGGCAATGGCTCGGTTGATACCCAAATCACATGCTAAGGCGATAACAGCACAGAACAAGAGTGCATCGAAACGCTGGCTATCTAGCAGGTGGAGAAGCGCGCGATATGCACCCGCCCCAACAAATAGCGTGATGCCCATATGTGCTGACGTCTTGAGAAATTGCCTCCACCACCCACCTTTCCTTCCCACCATCAGAAGAACCCCAGGGAGGCATACGACGGCTGCTATTGCCGGAGGCAACACAAAAATGCTCATCGTGACAATTGGCACACCCGGACGCCATCCCGCGCCGCTTGGTAAAACCACCGACAATCTGGCGACAGCCAAAAAGATACACGTGAGACAGATGAAAAGAACAAGTTGGGGCCTGCCCGTGCTGATAGTCGTCCAAAGACAGCCGACTAACAACACATTTCCTACAATAGCAATCAATGTGGTCATCCTCAGCTTAGGGGCCATCAAGGAAGCTGAGTTCTGCATAAGCGACCACTCCTCGGACATCACGATCAAATTAATCTTTCGACTATTCAACATAAGTGCAGGAAAACCTCTCGAATATTACCAGTGTTCGATAATCTGTCGAAAAGTGTGGTTTCGTCCTTTACATGTATGTATAAATAGGTGTATATACACCTGTATGGACTATTAGTTGAGGAGGCTTCACATGATCAAGCAGCCAGAAACCGTCGTGTACGGTGAACGAGTTCTGAAAGTTGAACCGTTTAGCGTCGAACGCGTGCCGGATCGCGAAAGACACGGTAACGCGTTCGGTCAATTTACATTGTGGCTGGGCAGCAATCTCACCATTGCTGACTATGCACTCGGATTTATCCCCGTCTCCCTTGGAATGTCATGGACTTGGGCCATCATATCTATCATCATTGGAAACCTGCTTGGGGCCGTTGTCCTCGCTTTGTGCGCAGCCATGGGTCCGGCTTACGGATTACCGCAACTGATCATCACACGCGGTATGTTCGGCCGAGTGGGAGGCTATATCCCTGGCCTCTTAAACTTCATCAGCACCATCGGCTGGTTTACCGTCAACAACATTCTCGGCTCATTTGGTTTGCACGCCATGTTCCCGGGACTCCCGGTGGCAGCAGCATCCGTCATCCTGGTCGCCGTCCAAGGGGTGGTCGCGACGCTTGGCCACAACTTTATTCACGCCTACGAGCGAGCCATGTCCGTCATTCTCGGCATCGTCTTCGCCATTGTCACAGTCCTAAGTCTCGGCCATTGGTCCGCTCTTGCGGGATATCACGCATCGACGAACCATGTGGGTCTGGCTGTCATGGTGATGGTAGGTGCCACATTCTCCTATTTGGGCAGTTGGGGCCCCTATGCGTCTGACTATAGCCGCTACCTGCAGGCCTCTGTCAGCAAAGTCAAAGTTGGCTTTTTGGCGGCCATCGGCGCTTTTATCGCTTCCGCATGGCTCGAAATTGTCGGCATGTTTGTGGCGGTTCTGGCCGCAGGTCACAGCACCAATTCCATTGACGCACTGCACGACACGATGGGTGGTTTCGGCACCATTGCGACCATCGCCATCATTCTCGGCGGGACGGCGGCGGATGCCATCAACCTGTATTCGAATTCCCTCTCCGCCCGCGCACTCGACATCCGTATTCCCCGCTGGGCCCTCGTCATCGTGGCAAGCCTGATTGGACTGGTCCTCAGTCTCGTTGGTCAAGGCCAATTTGAGTCCAATTTCGAAAACTTTCTGTTGCTCATTGGCTACTGGATCACGCCGTGGATGGGCGTTCTCTTTGCGGATTTCTACATTCGCGGCAAATCACGTGACAAGATAATCGAGGAAAAATCCATCCAATCCGTTGGCCTGCTCAGTTTTGTCATCGGTATCGCGGTGTCGGTTCCATTTATGGACAATGCGATTTACGTAGGTCCCATCGCGAAAGCGTGGAGCGGTCTCGATCTCGCCTTTTACGTCGGCTTCGCGGTATCCTTCGTCCTCTACCTCGTGCTTAAACGCACAGACAACACCCGGATTCGTCGCGCAGCCTAGTCACTGGAATTTCCTTTGGAGCGGGATGGTTACATCAATGTCCCGCTTCGTTTTTTCTTCATCATGTCACACCCGGAGAACCGGATAGATCCATGATGGCGAGAATGACAGCATTGGAGTCGGGCTTCTCAACTTCCTCCCAGGTTTTATATCGTAAATCCTCCGGGAGAATTTGCGTCTTCGCTTGGCCATGAATGGCATTCCGCCGAATGGACTCGAGTAACGTCCGCTTCTTGTCGATATTTCCGGACAGCCCTTTTTTGCGCACGTCCCTGAACTCGATGCTTTCTGTCACCATGCGATCCGCTGGTTTGTCGGCCAAGTCTGGCAGTTCGAGTTCCTTGAAGAGAATCGCCTGAATATCCTCCAGGGCCACATCTGCTTCGGTATAATCGATCCCGGGTTGCTCACCGGCGCCCTCACCCTTGCCTGCGCCCTGTTTGTCACCACGGCCTTGTGCAATGACATCTCCGACCTGCGTGTCTCCTTTACCCGTTCCTGCATGTTTACCCTTTTGGAAGTTGTAGCGGAAACGATATTCTTCCAGAGAGCGTATCGGCACTTTGACAATCTGCCGACCATTGCTCATGATGAGACTTTCGTCGCTGACGATATCAGCAAGATTGTCCTTAATGGCCTGTTTCACTTTGTCCTTGTGCCGCTCTTGATCCTGTTGCCCTTTCCGGTGCAGCGACCAGTCCTCTTTTTGTAAGGAAAAATAAACGTTCGACATGACTGTCCCCCCTTTCGGGTGCAGGCCTTCCCTAACGGTTCAATAGGCTGCCTGTATATCGCAACAGTTCGTTGGCGCAGGACGGGCAGTATCCGTGTTCGTCGATGAGACGCGCGGTCACGTCGTTTATCTTCTTCAAATGCTGCTCATCAGGCGTCTTCGACGAGGTCGTGATTTTCACGACGTCCTTCAAATCAGCAAACAATTTCTTCTCGATCGCTTCTCGCAGCCGCTCATGTGAGTGATAGTCAAACCGCTTTCCGCGCCGTGCGTATGTCGAGATTCGAATGAGAATTTCCTCGCGGAACGCTCGCTTCGCATTCTCCGAGATGCCAATCTGCTCTTCGATGGAACGCATGAGGCGTTCGTCCGGATCGATCTCTTCGCCCGTCAACGGATCCTTGAGCTTTTGCCAATTGCAGTATGCCTCCACGTTATCTAGGTAGTTATCGAGCAGTGTCTTTGCGGACTCCTCAAACGAGTACACAAACGCTTTTTGGACTTCCGTCTTCGCCATTTCGTCAAACTCTTTACGAGCCATCGCCACAAAGTTGAGAAGACGCTCCCTGTCCTCCGCACTGATGGACGCGTGTTGGTCCAATCCGTCTTTAATCGCTCGTAGAACATCCAATGCGTTAATACATTGTGTGTCACGGCGAATGAGCGCCGTGGAGATGCGATTGATAATGTAACGCGGATCCAAGCCGGACATTCCTTCGTCGGCAAACTCCGTTCGCAATTCTTTCAAATCCGCATCTTTCATTCCTTCCACGGTTTGCCCGTTGTACAGATACAGTTTCTTGAGCAAATCCACACCTTGCTTCTTCGACTCTTTAAGCCGTGTCAAGATGGAGAAAATAGCAGCCGTTCGCAACGCGTGTGGAGCGATGTGCACATCCTTCAAATCACTTTGATGAACCAACTTGTCGTAAATCTTCACTTCGTCGTCAACACGCAGGTTGTACGGCACAGGCATGACGATCATACGCGACTGCAATGCCTCATTCTTCTTATTGGCCACAAAGCTTCGGTACTCCGCTTCGTTGGTATGCGCCACAATCATTTCATCCGCGGAGATGAGCGCAAAACGCCCAGCCTTGAAATTGCCTTCCTGCGTCAAACTGAGCAAGTGCCAAAGAAACTTCTCGTCGCACTTGAGCATTTCCTGAAACTCCATCAATCCGCGATTCGCCTTGTTTAACTCACCGTCAAACCGATAAGCTCGCGGGTCAGATTCAGAGCCGAATTCGGTGATGGTCGAGAAGTCAATGCTTCCGGTGAGATCGGCAATGTCTTGAGACTTTGGATCAGACGGGCTAAACGTACCAATACCCACCCGTTTGTCTTCGGACATAACGATGCGCTCGACAGGCACCTGTTCCACATGACCCTGGTACTCACCGTCTAACTTCATGCGGCAACTTGGGCACAGGTTGCCTTCGATGTGGATACCATATTCTTTTTCAAACTCTTCACGCAATTCGAGTGGAACCAAGTGCAGGGGCTCTTCGTGCATCGGGCACCCCTTGATCGCATAAAGCGCACCTTCGTCCGTTCGCGAATAGCGTTCCAATCCACGCTTGAGCATCGTTACGATCGTTGATTTACCCCCGCTGACTGGGCCCATGAGAAGCAAGATGCGTTTGCGGACATCAAGCCGCCGCGCTGCGGCGTGGAAATATTCTTCAACTAGCCGTTCCAAGGTGCCAGAGAGACCATACATCTCCCTCGCAAAGAACGGGTAGTGGCGATGACCCTCAGTGTCGGTCTCGATCCCATCAGCCGCGATCATGTCGTATATACGAGCATGGGCCGTTTTAGCCACGGTCGGATGGTCTTTCACGATTTCCATATAGTCCGCGAATGTTCCTTCCCAGCTAAGTCCTACTTCCTCTGCGCGGTAGGTGTTGAGTCGGTCAAGAAAACTCATGGTCCCATCCTCCTCCAGTTGCGATTATGACAGGCCGTTTAGTGAGCGTTCGAACGCATTAACCCCTTTCGAACTAGCATTAGAACCGAGCTACAACGGGCCCTCCGTGACATCTTAGACACTGGCTATCATCAAGGTGCATGTTTCTTGATCCTATTCTTATGCCGCTTGGACACATGCACGTGCTTGACTTAAAACACTTCGGGAAACGAAAAAGGCTGGCCTAATTCCATGTTGATATGGAACAGGCAGCCTTTTTCGATTATTTACCGCAAGTTGTTATTGATAATCCACAGTCAGCTGGTTATTTTCGTCAACGATGCCGTCGAAGACGAGATCGTCCCAGAAACAGCGACTCCCGTGTCTTGGTTCACGAACTGAACTGCAATAGCCGACGCCTGCGGTGAGGTGGATACAACGTAATCTCCCGCGTGTAAAGTCGCAATTGTCTTCCCAGTCGCATCCGTTACAGGGACATTCACGTCCGCTGCTGCGTTCGGATTCGGCACGGTCACACGGTACACGTTGCTGAATTGAACGTCATTCGCGTCAATCCACCCGACATTCGGCACATGATACCAAGCCGTGACCGTCCCGCCTGCCATGCCCTGCGCGATCTCGTCAATATTCACCTGTTGCCCAGCCGTGATCGTCGCCGCTGGTGCGGACAATTGTAGAATGGTATTCCAAAGCGAGAAGTCACATACACCCGTTGCGGCAAGGCCATGCGCCGTTTGGAAATTCTCCAGGGCCTGCTGCGTAGCCGCACCAAATTTTCCGTCGACTGTCAGATTTGTTCCTCCTTGCTGATTGAGTGCCTGCTGGAGGGTTTCAACATCCGAACCCTGGGTTCCCATTTGAAGGGATCGCGCGAAAAGATGGTTTTGCCCATCCGCCGGTGTGGCGTACACCGGTACAGTCGATCCGTAGTTCTGGTCCGCCTGGACGACCCCGGTTGCACCGTTCATGCGGTAAACAGGCTCAGTTGACGCATTTGCAGGCGTCGATGGTTGATTGTTTGCCGTGTACTGTTGATAGCTTGCAACGGTATCGTTCATATCGATGGCAAGCTGATCCATGAGGTCATTTACTTTATTCGCCCAATCTGGGTCAGATGCGTAATTGTTCGCCATCCCAGCGAGGGTAGGACTCGTGTAATGCGACGCACCGGGATTCAAGTAATTGTTCCGGACCTCCCATGCTTGAAAGCGAATCGCATACGCTTCACTAGGAAATGTACCGGCAGAAGTTCCCGCATTCACGTCAAATGCCCCATACCCGTACAGGTTGTTTTTCTGTAATGCGATGTCACTGACATTGCCGTTACTTCCGGTTTCCTCAAGGGCATGTGAAACGAGGTAGTTGGCGTCGACGCCATACGTTGCCTGCGCGTCGATGAACACCTGACCGAGGCCGGCCAGGATTGAGTTATGCGATTGCAAATAGGAGTCCAGCGACTTGGCATTCACGTTGGCTGGCGCAGGATAGCGCAGGTCCACGTTCGTAAAGGAAGCCTCTGTGTAAACAACCTTGCCAGAGCCGTCCTGCACTTCACCGCCAGGGTACTGTGCCAACGCAGCCTTGGCATCCGCCAATCCGTAAAAGCCCGCAAGATACGCGCCCGTCTTCGTGTAATCAGTGTAATTTGACTCAGCGTTCCACGTGGTTCCGTTCCACGTGCTCTGGAGCTCCACCGCTTTCAGGGCTTGCTGTATAAACCAAATAGGAACATACGTCGTGTTTTGGTGTGACGCCGGATCTTTCGTCACGATCTTGTTGACGTGAATCGCGATAGGCTCATTGTTAACAAGGATGCTCATCGTCCCTGTTTTGGAATTGAGCACTTGGGCCGGCTTTTGCCAGAACTTTGCCGTGATGTTCCACTGACTACCCTGCCATGTGTTATCTAGGTGCAATGATTTGAGTAACTGCTGAACATAATAGAGGGGCATGTACGTTGTGTTCTGATAGGTAAAGGAATCGGGAGAGGACAATTGCTTTCCGTTAAGTTCAACGTGCGTAACACGCATTGGGTAGGTTGCAGCGTCTACCGTTACAGGACCGACAAGTGTACCGCAAAACCCGGTGGCCGCCAGAGACATGGCTGCCACCATCACCACTTTTTTCACAGTGCAACTCTCCTTAGCATTTCATTCGCTAAGGAAACCATATTCGAGATTTAGTAAACCTTTCCTTCTAAAAATTTTGACAAGAAAAATAGATCAGGGGAACTTCACAGCGTCGCGATCCGGTGTGATCAAGACGCCCTCGCGCTCGCACCGTGTCGATGCGACACCAAGTGCTGCTTTCTGACGCCTGATGTGCGACGGGGCGCCGTGGATTCAGCCGCGCCATTCGCCCGTACCATCAGTTTGCCTGCGGCGACAAATCAGTCCCTCACTCCAGCGCCGCTCCGCCTCCCCATGCCGCCCGTTTGCCACACATGCCTAATACTCGACAGCTACCTTTCAAGACAAAACGCCTTAACATCCTTAGCGGTAATGTCGCCAATATCACCGCAATTCGGAACATCGAAAAATATTTTCTAGTTATCCGGGGTAGACGGTAATCCTATGAAACGGGCTCGACCCGGCAGGCAGAGCCGTGATCATGCGGGGCGGGGAGCGCGTCAGGTAGGGAACTACGTTCCCCTATTGCACCGAGGCTAATCAGTGCGTGGCAACAAAGGATCAAGATTCTCTTAAACCGCCAATACTCCCGGTTTTGATACCTTTGTTACGTGGATAGCGGAATCGAGGTCCCTAATCCCTGTGTAACTGCGGCCGTTCCAACGATCAGCGGAACTTCAGGTCGTTATTCCGGCCCGCGCCAATACCCGGCCCTGCGCCAGCACCCCGGCCCTCCAGGGCCTCGGCCACCACGACATGCCAGATACTCAACAGGTATTCTTTAAAACGAAGCGCCCCAGTCCTTAGCGGTACGTTACCAATACTATAGCAACCGCGGAGCGTTGGAAAACATTTTCTAGTTTTCTTGGATAGACGGTAATCCTGTGGAACGGGCTCGACCCGGCAGCCGTAGCCGTGATCATACGGGGCGGGGAGCGCGTCAGGTAGGGAACTACGTTTGCACCGAGGCTAATCAGTGCGTGGCAACAAAGGATCAAGATTCTCTTATACCGCCAATACTCCCGGTTTTGATGCCTTTGTTACGTGGATAGCGGAATCGAGGTCCCTAATCCCTGTGTAACTGCGACCGTTCCGACGATCAGCGGAGCTTCAGGTCGTTATTCCGGTCTGCGCCAACCCCCCCCCGCGCCAGCACCCCGGCCCGCCAAGGCCTCCGGCGCCCGCCGACGCGCGGCCCGTCAAATATGCTTGCCCAGCCAGCGCAGGGCGTTCGGTAACTGCTTTTGCCAAACGCCCCAGATATGGTTCCCCGGTCCCACGTGGAAGTCAACTTCAGCACCTTTGTCAATCAAAATGTCCCGCATATTTTCGTTGTACTCGAAGAAGTTATAGACTCCTGATGGCGTGTTCGCCTGTGTCTCCTCATCTCCGATAAACAGGTAAGCGGCGAGACGACTGAGATCCGGTTCCTCTTGAATTCTTTCTTGAACAGGGGGGAAATACGCACCCGAAAACAGAATCAGTGTATGAAAGAACTGCGGATACGTCAGCATGAAGCTGAGTGAGGCGACGGCACCTAGTGAAATTCCAGCCATAAGGCGCTTGTCTCCGTTCACTGCGTACAGCTCGTCCAACATCGGCAGACACTCGTCGACAACGAACTTCTGATAGGACTCGTGCCGTGCTCCATCCATAGAGTAATCCGCACGGCGATGTTCCATGTTGACCGCGATCCCGGCGATCAAAAACGGCGGTATTTCGCCGGCAGTCATCAAATCATTGGCTATCGTGGCGACGCGTCCGTGAGTGAAGAATTCGAGACCGTCATGACAGTAAACGATGGGTAGGGGGACGGACGGATCGTAATTGTGGGGAACAAAAACCTTAACGGTTCTCTCCTCGTTTAAATGAACACTCTGGATGGTATGGGATTCGATCTTTCGTTGTGACGTCGAACTCACGACTCATCCTCCTTTGTCAGGTCTTTTTTCACAAGCGGACAAGTATCGTTGCAGCCCTGAAGGAAGCGCAGCAGAACGCCCGATGTGAAAGCGCTGTAGCAAACTGTTATAGTCTCTCTATTCTCTTATTCTATAACAGTAAATGTGGTGATCCATAAAAGTGATTCGCACACTTGCTTATTGTGTATTATAATATTTGTTGGACTGTATCACTACCCGCGTGTTCTTCTATTTTGCCGGCTTTCGGCGAATACATAAACACGCCTGTCAAACGGAAAAAGTTTTCGGAATGAGGTGACGAAATGAGCAAAACGGTCGCAGAACACTCAGTTTCGTACGTTCAAGTCCTGGACGAAAACGGTAAAGTGACAAACAAAGATCTCGTGCCGGATTTGAAAGACGAACAATTACGTGAACTGATGTCCCGCATGGTTTTTACACGCATTTTAGATCAACGTGCTATCAAACTCACTCGTCAAGGACGTTTAGGGTTTTACGCGCCGGTCGCTGGGCAAGAGGCTTCTATGATCGGGAGCGAGTTTGCGACAACAAAAGAAGACTTCATCGTCCCGGGTTACCGTGACCTTCCACAATGTGTGTATCACGGATATCCGCTAGAGAAGCTGTTCCTCTACTCGCGAGGTCATCAAGAAGGTGGCCGAGTGCCAGAGGATGTCAACGTGATGATGCCGCAAATTATCATCGGTGCTCAAATTGTTCAGACACCAGGTATCGCCCTCGCCTTCAAACTACGCGGTGAAAAGCGGGTTGCCGTTACCTACACTGGCGACGGCGGAACATCCCAGGGCGACTTCTATGAAGGCATGAACTTCGCTGGTGCAATGCAACTGCCGGCGGTCTTCTTTGTTCAAAACAACCAATACGCAATTTCCGTACCGCGCGAAAAACAGACAGCTGCCGAAACACTGGCCCAAAAGGCTATCGCGGCTGGTATTCGCGGCGTCCAAGTCGATGGTATGGATATTCTCGGCGTGTACACGGTCATGCACGAAGCGGTTGAACGTGCGCGTAACGGTGAGGGTCCGACGATGATCGAGGCCGTCACATTCCGCTACGGTCCGCACACCATGTCCGGTGACGATCCGACACGGTACCGCACCAAAGAGACTGAAAGCACATGGGAAAAGCGCGATCCCCTTATCCGCTTCCGCACCTATCTGGAAGAAAAGGGTCTCTGGTCTCAAGAAGAAGAAGAGAAAGTGATTGAACAAGCGAAAGACACCATTACTGAGGCGCTGAAAAAGGCCGACTCCGCAGCCAAGATGAAGCTGACAGACCTCATTGATGTGATGTTCGAGGAACCTACCATCGAACTGAAGCGCCAACGTGCCGAGATCACTGGCGAGGGGGCGAACTGACATGGCACAATTGACAATGATCCAAGCCATCACGCAAGCACTCGACCTAGAGCTTGCCCGTGATGAAAAAGTTCTCTGTTTCGGCGAAGACGTAGGCCACAATGGCGGCGTTTTCCGCGCCACGGAAGGTTTGCAGAAAAAATACGGTGAGCAGCGCGTATTCGATACACCGCTCGCCGAAAGCGGTATTATCGGTCTGGCCAACGGCCTCGCTGTTCAAGGTTTCCGACCGGTTCCTGAAATTCAGTTCTTCGGTTTTGTATTCGAAGCATTCGACCAAATTGCGAGCCAAATCGCGCGTCTGCGCTACCGTTCAGGTGGACGCTATTCTGCACCAGTAACCATTCGCTCACCATTTGGTGGCGGCGTCCGTACACCGGAGTTGCACTCTGACAGCCTGGAAGGCTTGTTCTTGCAAACACCAGGTATCAAGGTCGTCATTCCAAGCACGCCATACGATGCGAAGGGACTTCTCTTGTCCGCCATTCGCGACAACGATCCGGTCATTTTCCTGGAACATATGCGCCTGTATCGTTCCTTCCGTCAAGAGGTACCGGAAGACGACTACACCATCCCGCTTGGCAAGGCCAACGTGGTTCGCGAGGGCAAGGACGTCACCATCATCACCTACGGTGCAATGGTTGGCGTTTCCCAGAAAGCTGCAGACCAATGGGCAAAAGACAAGGGCTTGGAAGCGGAAGTCATCGACTTGCGTACCATCAGCCCAATTGACATCGAAACAATCTCTGAGTCCATTAAAAAGACTGGCCGCGCGATTGTCGTCCAAGAGGCGCAGCGTACGGCGGGTGCTGGTGCCGAGATCGTTGCGCAAATCAATGAAAATGTCATCTTCCACTTGGAGGCGCCTGTTCTGCGCGCTACGCCGCCAGACACCGTCTATCCATACGGCTTGATCGAAGACGAGTGGCTTCCAACGCCACAGTTCATCGTGGATGCATTGAATAAGGTGACAAGTCTGTAAACCCTGGAGGTGAATTGAATGGCACTGTTTGAATTCGCACTACCCGAACTCGGTGAAGGTCTGCACGAAGGACGTATCAGCAAATGGCTGGTTAAACCAGGCGACAAGATTCAAGAAGACGATGCTGTCGCTGAAGTTGAAAACGACAAATCCCTAGTTGAGTTGCCTTCCCCGGTCAGTGGGACCATCAAGGAACTGAAGGTCTCGGAAGGAACAACGTCTGTCGTCGGTGACATCTTGCTGACGGTTGAGGTCGAGGGCGACATCCCGGAACACGCCAAGGCGCAGCAGGCGGAAGCCCAGGCTGCACACGGTGGCGCTGAGTCTGAAACACAGGCTGAAGAAGCACCAAAGCAAGAAACAAAACAGGAAGCACCTGCAGCAACTGGCACTGACAAGACCGTCAAGAGCGCCGCACACGAAGTCCTGGCTACACCGGGGGTTCGCAAATACGCGCGCGAGCAGGGCGTTGACATCACAGCTGTAACTGGGACCGGGAATAACGGTAAAGTCACCAAAGGTGATATCGATCAGTTCCTAGCAGGCGGTGCACAACCCGCAGCGGCTGATCAACCCGATGCTGATGCACCCGCTGCGAAAAAGACAACCCAGGTAACTGGAGACGAAGTCGAAGAACGCGTAGCCTTACCGATGATTCGCCAAGCCATTGCCCGTGCCATGGTCAAGAGCAAGTACACGGCTCCGCACGTCACCATCATGGACGAAGTCGATGTCACGGAACTCGTGAAACTTCGCAAAGAAGTCAAACCGCTGGCTGAAGAACGCGGTGTCAAGATCACCTATCTTCCATTCATCGTCAAGGCACTCGTTGCCGCTCTACGTCAACGTCCGCAACTGAACTCGGAATACGACGAAGAGAAGCAGGAACTTATCCTCAAGCATTACTACCATATCGGTATTGCAACAGATACGGATAGAGGTCTGTTGGTTCCAGTCGTGCGCCATGCAGACAGAAAGAACATGTGGAACATCGCGGAGGAAATTAACGACTTGGCAACCCGCGGACGGGCCGGCAAGCTTGCTCCAAATGAAATGAAGGGGAGTACCATCTCCATCACGAATATTGGATCAGCGGGTGGCATGTTCTTCACGCCGATTATCAACTACCCAGAGGTAGCTATTCTCGGCGTCGGTCGTATTACCGAAAAACCCATTATCAAAAATGGTGAATTTGCTGTGGGCCAGATCATGTCGCTTGCGTTGAGCTTTGACCACCGCATCATTGACGGTGCGCTTGGCCAACACTTCCTCAACGATATCAAGCGTCTGTTGGAAAACCCGCGTCTGTTACTCCTGGAGGTGTAATTCATGGTCGTTGGCGAGATGTTAGAAGAAGTTGAAGTTCTAGTAATCGGTGCAGGCCCTGGTGGCTACGTTGCAGCCATTCGTGCGGCACAGCTCGGCAAATCAGTCACTATCGTCGACAAGGCAGAACTTGGCGGCGTGTGCTTGAACCGCGGTTGTATCCCATCGAAAGCGCTCATCTCTGCTGCACATCAATATGAAAGTGCGCATGAGTCAGCTTTCCCAGGCATCGAGACCACCGCTAAGTTGGACTACAAAAAAGTTCAAGAATGGAAGCAATCCGTTGTCAATAAGATGACAGGCGGTGTTACCTCTCTGCTTAAGGGTAACAAGGTGACGGTCATCGATGGTGAAGCATTCTTCACCAAGCCGGACGAGATCCGTGTCATGCACGAGAATGGTGGACAACGTATCAAGTTTGGGCAGTGTATTTTGGCGACGGGATCGCGTCCAATCGAAATTAAATCGTTGCCATTTGGCAAACGCGTTCTCTCCTCCACAGAAGCATTGGAGCTGGACGAAGTACCGAAGAGTCTCGTCATCGTAGGCGGTGGCTATATCGGAATGGAATTGGGTCAAACATTTGCGAAGTTTGGCTCGAAAGTGACTGTCATCGAGGGTACCGACAGCATCCTGCCGCTGTTCGACAAACAAATGACGCGTTTGGTTGAACGCAACCTCAAGAAATACGAAGTTGACATCCAAACGAACGCCATGGCCAAGGGCGTTGAAGAAACGGATACCGGTGTCAAGCTGACGTACACAAACAAAGCCGGTGAAGAACAAGTCATCGAAGCTGAGTACTTGCTCGTCACCGTCGGTCGTCGTCCAAACACAGACGAACTCGGCCTCCAAGACGCGAACATTGAGCTCGGTGAAAAGGGCCTGATCAAGGTGGACGCGCAATGCCGTACGACCAACCCGAACGTTTACGCCATCGGCGACATCGTTCCAGGTGCTGCACTTGCTCACAAAGCATCTTACGAAGGCAAGGTTGCCGCTGAAGCCATTGCTGGCATGCCAAGTGTTGTCGACTACCGTTGTATCCCATCGGTTGTCTTCTCCGACCCTGAGATGGCATCCGTTGGCCTCAGCGAAGACGAAGCGAAGAAGGAATACACCAGCGTTTCCGTGGGCCGTTTCCCATACGCTGCAAACGGTCGCGCAACTGCACTTAACCAGGATGCCGGTTTCGTGAAGCTCATTGCGGACAAAGAAACGGGTGTACTCGTTGGCGCGCAAGTCGTTGGTTATGAAGCATCGAACTTGATAGCCGAGCTTGGCCTCGCGATTGAAATGAGTGCGACGCTCGAAGACATTGCGTTGACCATCCACGCGCACCCGACTCTCGGTGAAATGGTCATGGAAGCCGCTGAAGTCGGCCTCGGATCGCCAATTCACATCATCACCCGCTAAGCGGAGTCGTTCGCCACAGCTGGTAAACAAACAGGACGGGCAGCTGCCCGTCCTGTTTGTTCATGCGATTGACAAGTATGGATCAAAATACGGTTCTTACAGACAAGGACTGGATTCAATCCAACGCAGAGGCGACGTAGTATTTGTTACCGCCGTTTTGCTTTGCTTGATACATGGCACCGTCCGCTGATACCAACAGTGTCTTTGTATCCCTTTGAAGTGGATAGAACGAAACACCTATACTTGTTGTCAGTCTAATCGTGTGGCCGTGCCATTCCCAAGGAGTTCGAACCGCATCCACAATTCGATCAGCTACTTTCAACACTTCCTCTTGTGACGACACGTCCTCAAGCAAAACCGCAAACTCGTCTCCACCAAGCCTGGCTACGGTCCCAAGACCGTCGACACTTTCCTGAACTGTGTAAGCGAAAAATTTTAGAACATGATCACCTGCATCGTGCCCGAATGTGTCATTAATTGTTTTGAACTTATCACAATCGAGAAAAAGAACCGCTAATTTCGTACCGTCACGGTCTGCACTTAAAACGGCCTGCTGTAGCTGTTGCCTAAACATGCGGCGATTTGGTAAGTCGGTCAAAGAATCATGGTAAGCTAAGTATTCCATACGCCTTTTTGCCACTTGTCGCTCTGTTACGTCTCGCGAAACGGAAATCATCTTTTGCACATCTCCATTCATGTCCGAGACCGGAACAAATAGAGATTCTACGTAAATGTAATCGTCGCGGGAAATATTATGCTTTAGATATTCCACCCGTTCCGTTTTTTGTGACTTGGTTGCCCGAGTGAAAGCCTCCGCGACTCTTTTCCGATCCTGTTCATGCACCACGACTGTCCCAAGTTGACCCGTATACCAGTCGGGCGATACACCCAGTACCCGTTCATATGATGGTGACGCGTACTTCACAATTCCATCCTTGTCGAGCACAGCCACGAGGTCCGTCATATTCTCCGTGATCAACCGGAACTTTTCCTCGCTGTCTTGAAGTAGTCTCTGGTATTTGACTTGCTCGGAAATATTTCTCTCGGCGATGATGATGCCATCGACATCACCAGACCGATTCCTTATGGGAGAAATGTTCAGGGACACATCGAACAGTACCCCACCCTTTGTAATTCGTTTCGTGTGGAATGACTCGATATGCTCCCCATCGATCACCCGTCGATACAACTGCGTCGCTTCATCACGAAGATGGTCTGGAATGCTAGGTAGAAGCGAATAAGCAATCAGTTCCTCGTGTGCCCATCCATGTTCAACTCGGTACTGGTAGTTTTCCATCTGTACACGCCCCGACAAATCCAACAGAACAATACTATCGGGCGTTTGCATAAACAGCGCATGGAACATCTGATTTTTTGTATCTAATTGAGTCAGAAGACTTTCCTCAATAGAAATATCCTTTGCAACCGCTATGATGTAATGACATCTTCCATCCGAGTGAATCGGAGTCGCCGTTACTTCACTGATTGCGTCGTTAAGATGCGGATTGCTATCTTCAAAAGTAACAGGTTTCAGAGATGATACAACAGACTCATATTGGCTGATGAGGTACCGTGCATAACCGGATGGATAAACATCCTCGATCAACCGTCCGATATGATCTTCATTCACACTTCCAACCTTGTAGGCAACCCGATTTGCATAGGCGTATCGGTACTGAGAACCCGATTCGACTTTTACGATCACCACCACATCGGAAATCGTCTCAAAGACCGGCTTGTACATATCTAAGTCCAATGTAAACAAAGCACGATGACCCCCACTGCACTAACATACTCCATCCTAAAAATGAAACCGCCCTGCAAACACTTACATCGAGCTAATTATAGGGGCACAGGACAAGCGATGGAAGTCGTAACAAGAGGGTCAATGCAAATTTTTCGCCCCGAGTTCCAATTGTTCCATAAACTCACTACTCACCCACCTACAGAAACTCGTCTGGCCTGTACGATATACTCTTTGGGCCAGATTTTATGTTTATTACAGTGTTCCTGACCTTAGTCGCTACCCTCGGAAATCGCTGCCACGACCGGATCGGACAAATGTGATATAGTCCACGGAAACACCTGTGTACCCCTGCTGCCGAAGCATGGCTGTGATGTTTCCCAAGTGATATGTTCCGTGATTGACTAGATGCGTGATGATATCCTGGAGGAGTGTTTGAAATACCTCACCCTTTGAGTTGTGATACTCGACCTCGCACGTTGGTTCTATGACTGTTGTAAATGATACAAGGTCACGGAATATCGCCTCAAATCTCTGTCCCATATCGCCGATATCGAGTCCGTCCAGTGGTTCATCCGTCGTTGGTTTCGTATGTCTCTCCCCGCTAGCTTTCTCACTGGCCCAGACAGAATTCTTCACTCTGCCCACCCACAGCTCGTCCGCAGAGAGAATGTGAAGAAGTGCATGGAGAACTGTTGGAAACACACTCTGAATCGGCTCCGTGATGACCGCTTGTGGGAGCTCCTTGAGACGCGCCAACGTTTGTTCAATCGACCATTGATGGTATATGACAGGACCGCGCAGATTTTCGCTCATATCAACACCACATTTCATGTTATTTAGACACTATCCGTCAAATTGATACTGTTGGGAGTGACTTTACATAGTCAAGAACTTCACTCAACGTCCCCTGTTGGTCGAAATCGAATGTCCCGAGATTTCTGTCGATCACATAGTCAGTCACCAAAAAAGTATGCATGCCCACGTAACCGGCTGCCCCGTCTTCCTGGACATCATTTCCGAACATCATGCACTCACTTGGTGCCGCCCCGACCTTTTCTGCAACCTCTAAGTAATACTTTGGGTTTGGTTTGCAGAAATGGCTGTTTTCCATTGTCGTAACCAACTCAAACGCGACATCATCGATTTCAGCCCACCGCATGCGAGCATTCGTCGCAATGTCCGGGAAGATGGGATTTGTCGCAAGGACCACCCGGTATCCTTTAGCTGTCGCTGTTCGACATATTTCCCGCGCAATTTTTGTCGGGTGTGTCAAATGCCGTAGTTCCTCAAATGTCGTCCGGTAGAATTGCTCGAAAATTGGCCATACTCTTGATTCATCGTCGACGTTGCCGCCAAACAGTGCACGCCGAAACTTTTCCATGTTAGTCAGTTGAGGAGACTCGTTTTCCACAACTTTTTGTGTCGCATCAAGTATCCAGGCAGTCACAGCAGTCGGTTCGTAGTGATCGACAAGCGTCGGGACTAGACGCTCAAAGTACCCTTGCATAAATGGATGGACGTCAAATGGAAGAAGTGTTCCGTCCAAATCAAACAGCAGTGTATTGATCACGGGAAGTCACCTCCTAAACCATATTCGGAAACCCTTGTTGACGCAGAGCCTCAAATGTGACGATGGCAACTGCGTTGGACAAGTTAAGGCTTCGTGCATGTGCGTTGTTGAGCATGGGGATCCGAATCACTTCATCCTGGTGTTCCTCCAGCAACGTTTGTGGTAGACCCTTCGTTTCTTTTCCGAAGACAAGAAAATCGTCTGGCCCGTAGTGAACGTCCGTGTACCACTGCCCGGCTTGGGTTTCGATGTAGTGAAACCTGCCTTCGGGGAATGCACTCCACAGGTCTTCAATGGAGTCATGGTATGTAATATCGAGTAAGGACCAATAATCTAAGCCGGCGCGTTTTAGTTGTCGATCGTCAGTGGAGAACCCGAGTGGTCGAACCAGATGCAAAGCGGATCCCGTCACTGCACATGTGCGAGAAATATTGCCTGTATTCGATGGGATCTCGGGTTCCACGAGAACAATGTGCATAGCCTAACCTCCAAGCATTCTGATGCGATATCAGTGTAGCATTTTCCGTGTCGCAGCAGAATCTTGGAGGACAATCACTTCGACTGAAGATCGTCCGGCATGTGGACAAAGGCGTAGCGTGTTTGTTCTGTCCAGGCTCGACTGTCATAGTAGGTGTATGGGCGGCGAAAGCTGGGATCGGTATGTGCATTGACAAGCGGATCGCCAAGGTCATCAAAATCAGTGACAATCGTCGAGTGGTGGTACGTGCCAGTGCCATTCCAATCGTAGAAAATCAAATCGCCAATTTTGAGCTCACTAGGCTTTTGCACGAGTGTGGCACCGACGGTTTTTCTTAAGTATTTGTAGAGTGCATGGGAAGTGGCCCAACTATAGCTCCAGGATTCACCCTTACCTTTACCTGTAATTATCCACCAGCCTTTAGCCCGGTTCCCGTGGCCCGTCATGGGTAAACCGCCCGCATGGAGGCATTGAGAAATGAAGTTGGTACAGTCATCACTGCTTATTTTCGGATATCTGGGATTGAACTGATCCCACCATACGTCAGCGTAGCGGCTGGCTCTGATCCTGTCATATGACGCTCTACGCCAGGGCACACTCGGCATACGGACAGGAACGTCCACTTCCGCTTCTCGATCCTCACTCTCAAAAGAATAACCGTCACTTGTTTCGTCTGCTTTGGTGAGAACCCAGGCGTGATCGAGATAACGCCATACTTGGCGATGAACAATCAAACGACATTCGACCGCTGGTTCCTGTTTATCGTTATACGCCCAGCAAATTTCTTCGATAGCAGTCACATGCGCCGTTTCCTTGTCTGGAGTTGTGTTCACTTCCAGCACTTTCACGTTTGTGTGCGCGCGACCCAGCCGCTTCCCCTGAGCAGCGTACGCACTTCGTTTCCGTTCCGCCTGGTGAACCATATGGCACAGCCACTTGGGGTGGGATTCGCTTGCGACAATGTCTTGAAACGAAGAGGGTTCCGAATTCAACCAATTCTTTGTACGCATGTCAAAGTAGTGGCGAACCGCTTCAATACAGGATTTCATCGCGCTACACCTCCTTTTCGATACACCATCCTATGACAGGTGCCGTGACCTGTGCATAAAGACCGGCATAACTCATGCTTCACGGGGTGAAGTGTGTTATACTACGCTCTGGAGCGCTGTTCTGCATGACGAAACAGAGGGGGAGCCACTGTTGGCGGACAACATGACGACCACATCTACTACGGTCCGCGCGGTCGAAAGAGCGCTTGAGATCTTACTCTGTTTTGCCAAATCGCCGCGGGAGTTGAGTCTCAGTGAGATTGCTCGCGAGGTAGGGTTGCACAAGAGCACGGCGCACCGCCTGTTGCTATCGTTACAAAGCAAGGGATTTGTTCGGAGACAGACGGGATCGGAAAAGTACATATTGGGTTGGAGCGTACTGGAACTGCTCGGCAACGTCTACTTGTCCGATGAACTAACGACACTAGCGTTGCCAGAAATGACGAAGCTGCGAGATGAAACGGGCGAAACGATAAGCTTGTATATTCGCTCCGGCATCGAGCGCATTCGAATTCAAGCTGTTGAAAGTAACGAACCGATACGCAATGTTGTGGCCATCGGGAAAACTTACCCATTGTACGTCGGAGCCTCCGGCAAAGTTCTATTGGCGTTCGCAGACGAGGCCGTTGTGCAAGAAGTTTTGACGCGAGAGCAAATTCCGTCAGACTTCAGCCGTGAATTGCAACTGCAGTTGGACAAAATACGTGTAGACGGATATGCAGTCAGCATCCAAGAACGAGACGCTGGTGCGGCAGCAATGGCTGCGCCCGTGTTCGGCAGGAACGATGAATGTATTGCGGCATTATCCATCTCAGGTCCAGTCTCTCGGTTTACAACTGACAAGATGCATCAGTATGTCGATGCACTGTGTACGGCTGCTGCGTGGTTGACCAAGATGCTCTCCCACTAAGTCCTGAGGATTGGACTTAGCTGTACACAAGGAAGAACAGCTCAAGTGGAGTACTTAAGATTGAGGTAGAGGTGAACGGAATGTCTAAACCGACCATCGTCGTGATGGAAGGCGATCAAACAGGCCAGGAATTGCTCGAACAAGCGCTGCGCGTACTGTCACCGGAAGTAACCGGGTACGATCTCGCTTTTCAGCGGTTCGACTTAAGCTTAGAAAATCGCCGAAAGACGAACAACCAAATCGTTTTTGACGCTGCAGCCGCAATGCGGGAAAGCGGGTTGGGTCTGAAAGCTGCCACCATCACACCTGAAACAAAAGGTGACGTGGGTAGTCCGAACGCCATTCTGAGAAAGGAAATCAACGGTACGGTCATTGTCCGTACAGGCCGCCGCATTCCGGGTATTGCTCCGCCGGTCGGTGTTTACTCTCCGATTTCCGTTGTCCGCATGGCGGTCGACGATGCATACGGTGCGAAGGAATGGCGTGAAGGCGCCGATGGCGACGAATACGCGTTTCGGACTGAAAAAATTTCTCGATCCGTTTGTAAGGGCGTCGCAAAGTATGCATTCCAGCACGCGAAAAAGTTGAACGCCAAAGTATTCGGTGGACCAAAGTTCACAGTCAGCCCGATTTACGAGGGCATGTTAAAAGAAGAAATGGACGAAGCTGCAAAGCAGTATCCTGACGTGCAATACGAACCGCAACTGATTGATGCAACGTATGCGCTCTTATTGGTCAAGGCCGGCGAGCCGCTCGTCATTCCTGCTCTGAACCGTGACGGCGACTGCCTGTCAGATCTCGTACTTCAAATGTTTGGCTCAATCGCTGGTGCTGAGTCCATGTTACTGGCATTGGACGACAATTTCCATCCAAATGTCATCATGGCAGAAGCTCCACACGGAACTGCGCCAAGTCTATTCGGTAAGAACGTCGCCAATCCGATGGCCATGATTCTCGCTGGCGCAGCGTTGCTTGGCTACCACGATGACAGCCATGCACACACGGTTTCTCGGGCAATTTACGAAAGTACACTTGAGGCTGTCATGAGCGGAACGAGAACGTCCGATCTCGGCGGAAGCTCGACGACCACTGAGTTCACGGAGGACATCATCAATCGTGTCCGCACTAAACTGGAAGTCTGGAGCACTTTCGGAGAAACAATGTAAGCGAATTTCACGAACAGCCCAAGGTGAAAGGATTCCCTTGGGCTGTTCACTGTTTTCGGAGAGCCTTTGAGATTGTCCAACCGTACCTAAAAGGGCTATCGCCCATGCACACCATGCATTCGTTGAATAGGCTAACATCATCAAGTAAGTCAGGTGATGAAAATGGCAAAGCGACAGCGCATGCCCGACTGGTTGGAACTCCTATATTCGGAATTCACAAAGCCCCCCTATTTCCTGCAGAAACAATTCGAGTTGAAAACAGCTTCGAATAAGCAGTCGCGAACTCACGACGATGATAAAAATACAGAGGCACATGGTTCCAGCGGGGATCGCAGCACAACCCTACCGACCGCGTCTGGATCACCGAATGATTCGGCTCATTCGTCCAAGCGAAAATCGGTATCCAACACATCCCCTTATGTGAAGGAGGCTGAAGTTCACCGTATAACTGGTACGAACAATGCGCGATACGGGAGAGCACCGTCCGCGTCACGATCTCTGACCATGCAAATTCCGCAGCCCGTTCTTGAACGATTTCCATTTCAAGTGGAGCGCAAGGAACAACTCTCCGGCGTGCTACGCGTCCATACAACAGACGGCAAACGCTACGCCGTGAAGCGAACACAATTGGCCATGCCACACGTGCGCTTCATTCATCGAGCTTTAAACTTCTCCCAAAAACAGGGTTTTACTCGATACAGCCGTTTTTTACTGACAGCAAAAAAGGCTCCTGGTCTCATGTACGACGGAAACGTGTACTATGCGACAGAGTGGGTTGACGGTCAACCTGCGAATTTTGCATTGGCAGAACATGTTGCACAGACAGCTTACGCGTTAGCACAGTTTCACGAAGCGACACGTGGCTTCTCGTCAGACAAGTTCACACCCAGTCCGGTATTTGACTTGTTCAGTATGACACAGCAGCGTAACCGGGACTTGCGCCAGTTGCTGACACGCTCAGAGGCAAAAGAGGATAAGGACGCCTTTGACACATTGTTTGTATCACTAAAATCGCAGTTGCAGAACGATGCAGCGGAAAGTCTTCAACTGCTTCAACGCAGCGAATGTGTGGCGTTTTTGCAGAGCGACGAGGCCCAGCCAGGTATCTGCCACTTGGATGTGATACCTGGAAACTGCCTCTATGGACCCGACCATCATGTTCATCTAATTGATTTCGAACTGTCTGCATTCGCGCCCCGGGCACTCGACATCGCGCACCTATTGCGGCGAAGCCTTCAATTGACGAACTGGAACGGCGACATGGCTTATGCTTGCTTTCTCCATTTTAATGCCGTCAAAAGCATGCCCAAGGTGGAATACCAACTGGTGCAGGCCCTACTGAAGTTCCCATATCGTGCTTGGCGTCTAGCCCATACCAGGTATCACTATTTCGCCGATGGGGCACAAACAACTGAGCTTCAAGCTTATGCTCAACAAGAGGAACGTCGTCAACATTTTTTGCGATCATTATCCGATCAAGTTCAAGGCCTATCCATTGACAATGGCTGACGGCCTTTCAATGTTGAGCAGTTGTTCCTTGATGTCTGTCGCACTCCCCGCGTAGCCGACGAGTGCCCCGCTGGAACCGATGACGCGATGACAAGGGATGACGACCGCGATGCCATTGGCTCGGTTGGCCTGGCCAACGGCACGGACAGCCAAGGGTTTGCCGATATGCGTTGCCACGTCACGGTACGACCATGTCTCTCCATACGGAATTTGGCAAAGCGCATCCCACACCGCTCGTTGAAACGATGTGCCTTCAACAACGAGCGGAAGGGAGAATTCTTGAAGGTCTCCACTCAAGTAGTCAGTCAGTTGCCGCTCCGCTGCATCGGCGTACGCCTGTGCAGTCGGTCCCGACTTGTGCGCGGAAACAAACTCCTGAAGTTCGGGTGATATAGCCCAAGCGGCATAGGTCAAGCCTCGTTCGCACGTGATCAAATGAAAGTCACCTAAACGAGTGTGCAGCGTTCGGAAGGATAATTCCTCGACCTTCATTCTCATTACTCTTCCATCAACGGCGCCCATAGCACGCACTCACTCCATTTCTCAACTCTTCAATCACCGCTTCGTCCTCTTCCTTGTCTAAGGCAGTCTTCAGTGCTTCATATGCTGCTTGGCCTCCGATTTGGCCGAGTGCCCAGGCGGCACTGATCCGAAGTTCGACTCGATTGTGTTGAAGAAAGGTTGCGATATCCGGTACGGCTCCTTGATTTCCTGCATTGCCAAGCGCAATGAGCGCATTTCGTTGCAGTGTGCGCAATCCTCTCCACGCCATAGAGGTATGTCCATATAGCCTCGTGAATTGCCGATTGGAAAGATGTAGGATCTCAAGTAAATCCGGATATGCCAATTCGCTGGTCGGTCCAAACACACTTAACCTTGAACGATCCACGTTTCGATTTTCCGGACAAGCCCACTGGCAGACATCACAGCCCCACACCCGTCGCCCAAGTTTCGTCCTGAACTCGGATGGAATGACACCCTTCATTTGTGTAATATACGACAGGCATCGCGTTGCGTCGATAACGCCCGGTGCGATAATTGCGCCAGTTGGACAAGCAGTCAAACAAAGATTACAGGTTCCGCATTTATATCCGATCAGTGGCTTGACTGCCCTCGGTACATCAATCGCTATGTCCACGAGCATTGCACCCAGGAATACAAAAGACCCGTAGCGATCGCTATAGAACATGCTATTCTTACCGATCCAACCGAGTCCAGCCCGCTCTGCCATGCGCCGATCCACCAGCGGTGACGTATCAACGGACAGCTTTGCATCGATGGAATGTCCTACTTCGGCTTCCATTGCTTTATGCAATTCATGGAGCAGACGACTAAGAACGGTGTGGTAATCTACCCCGTACGTGTAGCAAGATGCCTGTCCGTGTTGTCGGCCTCTGGGGTGTGATCGGGCCGTGCTTATGCCTTCCTCAGTCAAATAAGGCAACGTCGCGACAATAATGCTGTTCGCTCCGGGCATCCATAGTTTGGGGTTGATCCGTTGTTCAATATCGGATGCCTCAAAGCCCGTCCGCCCACGCTGTTCATACGCCTCAAGCCACGGAATGAGTTCTGGGAAGGGCGATGCATCAGTTACACCGATTTCCTGTAGTCCTATTTTTTCCGCAAGTTGCTCCAGGCGTTCAAGTGTCACCGTACTGCTCGTCATTTGGGAATGGCCGCCCTAGCCAGTTCGTCGCAACGCTCGTTCCATGCCACGCCGGCGTGTCCTTTTACTTTCTTCATGTCAACTTTGTGTGGCTCCATGGCGGCGATAAGTGCCTCCCACAAGTCTCGGTTCTGAACGGCATCTCCCTTGCTGTTTCGCCAGCCGTTCTTCTGCCAATTCACATACCACTTTTGCTTAAAACAGTTGACGACATAGGCGGAATCAGAATGGAGTGTGACTTTGCATGGTTCTTTTAGTGTCTTGAGTGCCTCTACGGCAGCCGTTATCTCCATCCGCTGATTTGTCGTGTGGCGCTCACCGCCGGAAATTTCTTTGATATGTTCCCCATATTTTAAAACAGCGGCCCATCCTCCAGGACCAGGATTCCTAGAGCATGCGCCGTCCGTGTAAACGACAACCTCTTTGATATCTTCCACGGGTGCGTTGTCTCCTCCATTCGACAGAGAATGTAAAGCAATGCAGATCCCCCGCATTGTCCACAGCATATAACGGGGGCACCATTTGGTCAAACTGCTCCCTCCAGGTAAGTCCGTCTAGGTAAGCATGCGCCACAATGAAGCACCACTGAAGCAAAGGGAAATGACGGCTAGAAGAGCAACCGATGCTGCGGCTGAAGTATGGTGCCTTTTGGATAGCCAGCGCGTGAACGAAAGCGTGTAAATGAAAATGAGCACTGGGATGATCATGGCAGTGAGAAATTTAAACATTTTGCAGTTTCCCTCTCCTTCTTCTTGAGCCGTCGGGACGAGATCGATTGCCTTTTACCTTCTGACCGAGCATCCCAACTAGGACAATCGCCAGCGGCAAAGCGAACACAACTAACCATCCCCAACGCATGAGATATTTCGCGTCCAAGTTGATCACTTCGATCCAATTTTCCAACCACATGCCCAGTGAAAACGAAATGAGCGATAAGGCAGGAATGCCAGGGCGGTAACTGGGCCAACCGAATGCTTTGCCAATCAGGTACGCGGCGCCCCACAACGTAACCGCCATTTTCACGGTCGCTGAAGTGACCCAAAGAAATATGAACACACTCTCGACCCTTTGGAAAAATGGTCCAAGGTGAATCACTCGAGCGAGCCGGTACATTGCAAATGACGACTGTCCCGTTTCCACTGCGGGAAAGACCATCAGATACGTCAAAACCAGCGCCGTGAGCAGGGCGGTCGATCCGATGATGCTCACAAATCCAATCTGACGCATTTTCTTGGCAGCGTCATGCACGTGTGGGTACACAATTGTAAGCAACAACACATTTGCGAAAATCGAACTATATTGAAGCGATCCGGAGAGTATCCGCGGAACCCCGGTTCCCCAAAGGGGAAACAAGTACGTAAAGTGCCACCAATTCATTGTTGCTACGCATAGCCCCAAAGTTCCAACGAGCAGTATTGGGAGAAAAATGTAGGCCGTCCGGCAAATGCCCTCCAACCCAGCGTAAGCAATGTAGCCAACGGCAAACATAAAGACAGCGCCCACAAGGAGAATGGGTGTTGCGGGCAAGACCGTGCTCACCACATTTTCTGTAAACTCTCGAACAACCGCAGCTGTGGAGCAGAGAAAGTAAACAGCGAACACCACCGCCACGACGGCTGCACCGACACGGCCAAACACCTCTTTTGAAACCTCGACAATGTCCAGATTCCGGAAATAACGTCTGAAAATTTTCTCGACAATGAGAAACAAAACTAATGTCCCAATCCCAGAAATGACTGTCTCCATCCATGCTGCTTCGTAGGCCGATCGGCTGATATATCGCGGGTAAGTTAAGAAAGCATTGGTGGTGACAAAAATCATCAGCATAGCGGTCAATTCGTTCGCTTTCACTTTCGCCTTCGCCTGTTGATTCCTCATTTACTCTTGTCACCTTTCTTTCTCAAACCCGGCCGCTTCGTCGACTTAGCGCTCCACGGGCGTGTCACAGGTTGCTGACGCCAACTACGCAAGGTATGTAGAAATTCTGGGCGCTTGTTCATTGCGAACACTGGGCCGCGCAAGAGAACGTCTTTGGAACTTTTATAATTCGGGGCAATGGGAGCCATGACCGGAACGCCGAACGATTTCAACATCGTAAGACGCACAACGTAGACGCACAACAAAATGGCGATTCCGTAGAACCCGAGCGTTGCGGCACCGACGAGAAAGACAAACCGCATTATTCGGACGGCCATACTGAGGTTGTAGTTTGGTATCGTAAAACTTGCGAGTGCAGTTGTCGCTACGATAATGACCAACAGTGGACTGACAATCCCCGCCTGGACGGCGGCCTGGCCGATGATCAAAGCACCTACGATGCCAATCGTCGGCCCAATGACACTGGGAATCCGAATCCCCGCCTCACGTATGAGTTCGATGGCGAATTCCATGAGGAGAATCTCCACGATGACCGGAAACGGGACTTGCTCGCGGCTTCCAGCGATAGCAAGCATTAAGTCAGTCGGGATCATTTCGGGCTGGTAATTTGTTATCGCGACATAGAGAGCTGGCATTAGCAAGGCGACAAACAGTGCAAACCCGCGCAGACAGCGGATAAATGTCCCTGCAGGGTAACGGAGGTTTGCGTCTTCTGACGTATGAATGAGTGACCACAGCACCACAGGTACAATGAGTGCATACGGACTGTTCCCCACAAAAATGGCCACATATCCTTCGGCTAATGATGCGGCAACCCGATCCGGCCGCTCCGTAGACATCGTTTGCGGGATCAGCATTTTCGGTTGATCCTCGATAAACTGTTCTAATACACCGCTATCCTGTAAGTAGTCCACATCAATAGCCTGGATCCGGCGACGAACCTCGCGAACCAACTTTGGGTTTGTGACGCCGTGAATGTACATGACCGCGACATCGGTGCGTGCCAAGTTCCCCACGCTCAGCATCTCCGTCACTAAGTGCTCACTGCGCAGCCTCGCACGCACAAGACCCGTATTTGCGCGGAAACTTTCCGTAAACGCGTCGTGTGCCCCGCGTACGACCGCTTCTGTCTGCGGTGTATTGACGGAGCGGTGTTCCCACCCTTTCGTTTCCACGACCAAGGCAGCATTACAACCATCCAGCATGACCACCGTCGATCCAGTAAGGACAGCTGCCACAACCTGTGACCACTTCTCAACCATGTCCGATTGGTTTCCAGGTACAAGTGTTTCGGAGATATACTCAATTTTCCGTTTCGGGTCCTCGTCGACCAAGTGGGTCAGCAGCATGAGGGGCTCAAGGATAAAGCTATTGATAGTGGTTTTATCCGCCATACCGTCGACAAAAACGGCGAGACCCGGCCATGGGCGCTGTGTGTCGACGCCCACCTTAAATTCACGTACGACAATATCCTTGTTTTGCGGAAGGTGAAAAAACCGTTCAAGCCGCGCTTTCATCTCGTCAATGTCCACTGGAAGTTCTTCGTCTTGACCCGTATGAGCCTTACGAACTGCATCGTCGTAAACCTCTGCTCCCTTTCGAACGTATTCTTGTAGGGACATCGGTCGGCGGGAATCGATCTTGTTCTCCGCGCTCGTGAAGTTCACTTCTTCCGACTGGGGCTTGTCGCCCTCTTCTTGATAGCTTGTATCACTCTCGTCGTCATCTAATGTAAATTCGTCTTCCAGGCCCGACTCCTCAACGGTGACCAAGCGCTTTAACATTGATCCGAGTGTGCTCTGCACCAGTGTATCCCCCCGCTCCTAGAATCTCCCTTAGCGTGCTACACTAGAGCAGAGGTTATGCTCAGTCCTCCATATATGCAGATTGTTTGCTCACTTATAACGGGTTAGGACGCGGATCCGCTGTTCATGAGTGCCTTGGGAACCATTGTGATTTCTAGGCTCAGCTGCTGTGTTTGAGCTGAATAGCCAATGATTCGGACACCGTACGGGTTCTGGGGGCGCTTAGTGAGGTTGAGTTGCAGCGTTTGGTGTGGTACGTCCAGTCCGATCCAGTCGGGCCAAGGTAAATGTTTTAGCATCAAGAACAGCAGGCTGTTCGGCACGGGAACTTGGCCCATTGCGGCACTTTTCACCTGCAAATACAGGTTGCCACCCACGACCGTCGGTACCAGCACGAGATGAAACGGTACCACTTTATCCATCAACTTGACGCCGAGATCGCAATTCCATGTCGATGCAAATTGGATGTGTGCATAATCGAGTACCTTATGCACATCGGCCTGTTGCGACAGAGCGTAGTCCATGTATGTGTTGATGGCATCTTGACCGAGTACCAATTGAACAGAGGTGGTCTGCCCCGGTGCTTGCTGTTGTTCAATTTGCTTAACGCGAGGGGAATTTGCCGCCGGAAAGGTGTCGAGTAAAATCAACCCGCCGGCAAATACAAGAATGTTCAACGAAAGTAAAATGATAAAGCCGCGTTTCCACCACATCCCTTGAACCCCCTTCGTGATATCGCAAACCTGCAGCGAGATTTGATGGCGTCATGCTTTGTGGTGGCGTCGATAATATTGACAATGTGAAGTGATGGGACACGCCTCACATTTTGGTTTCCTCGCTGCGCAAATCTGCCTGCCATGGTGAATCAACCAGTGGTGCGCCTGCGACCACATGTCCTTCGGCACTCTTCGACAGATGAGCTGTTCTGTCTCGTCTGGACTGTCACTGTTTGCGAGACCGATGCGGTTTGAGACGCGGAGGACGTGCGTGTCCACTGCGAGCGCCGGAATGTCAAATGCATTCGATAAGACGACATTTGCCGTTTTCCGACCAACGCCAGGAAGAGACATGAGCGCCTCTCGATCCGCCGGCACAACACCACCGTATTTCTCCAACAGGAGTTGACTGGCCGCAATGATGTTTTGGGCTTTGTTGCGGAATAGGCCAACATCCCGAATGTCCTCTTGAAGTTCCTCCGGCGACACGGAAGCGAAATCTTCTGGCCCGTGATACTTTTTGAACAACCACTCCGTGACGATGTTCACGCGAACATCCGTACACTGAGCGGACAACATCGTGGCAATGAGCAGTTCGAAAGGTGTCGTAAAGTTGAGCGCACAGCGGGCATCCGGGTATCGATCCCGCAGTTTTTCCATCACTTCGACGGTTTCTCGTTTTGTCATCAGCGTCATTGTAGTCTCTCTCCCTCTGCACGCCTGCCAGGCCGGACATAGCGCCGTGTCTTCGCTCGCGCTAGGCGCCCTTCATCGTGCAGACGAGCGAAGAGGACCTCTCGTACGAGCGGCGGCTGATATGAGATGTCTCGCGCCTGGCGAAACGGTGCGAAGACAGGCGACAGCCACAGATACTCACAGGTGATGACACGGTAGATTGTATCGGGATCGATGGGCTGATCTTGGACCCTGATCTCGCTTACAAACAGCTCACCGTCATCGCCGTTCGACAGAACAATCGTCGCTCCTGAGACGACTAAGTAACCAATTTGTCCGCCTCGAAAACCGAAACCGATGCCGCGTCGCGCATATGTCTCGCGCTCGATCCCCTGACGAAGCACATCATAGATCTCGCTACCTTTCAGGCCAACGACAATAGGACGTGTCGGCGTGGGACACGCACCCAAGAGGTGCTCTAACTGAATTGGCCCAGGCAACAGGCTGGCATTCAATGCCCCCGTCATCATTAGACTAAAGTCGCCGGGAAACTCGTCGTAGAGGACGTCCGCCAACAGATTGGCAAAAACCGACTCATCGTCGTAGTCAACGGGGAGTCGCTCGGGCAACGCTGCGGCCTGCCGGTGCAATACAGACTGAACTTGCGGCATATGCGCCTCGTAGGCCGCTAACATGGCTTCGTCGTAGGGCGTATCCAGATGCACTGGAACCGCTCGAGAGACGACGTCTGTTACCCGGCGGCTCGCATCCAGGGTCAACGTCGTGTGGCCGAATACGCGCGCGTGTTTGCCCGGTTGAAAAATGGCGGTCCCGCGTGTCCATTCAGCGGCCTTCATGAACTGGTGCGTGTGGCCACCGAGGATGACATCGATGCCGTCGACTTGATTGGCCATGGCGTGATCGGCATTGAGGCCCAGGTGTGACAAACAGACGACAATGTCACAGTCCTCAGCTTGCAGGCGAGCGACTATGTCCTGTGCTCGCTGGTACGGGTCCTCCGCATGGACTTTCAACATATCGTAGGGAAGTCGGTAATTTGGCGTAACCCCGAACACGCCGACGCGTACACCTTGGACTTCGTATATGTGATAGTCATGGAAAAAGTGGAACGGCACATTCGTACTCTGTTTGAGATTCGTTCCGAAAACGATGGTGTGAGCCCGCTCCGCCAAGATGGGCCAATCGGCAACTGGAATCGTCAACCCTTCATTGTTCCCGAAGACCCAACCATCCACGCCAAGCTTCGCACACATATCGGCATTGATCACGCCCATCGAGGCTTCCGTCTCGGGACGAACTCGGTCGAGTAAATCGCCGAGATCGAACGTGAGTACTACGTGCCCAGCAGCTTGAAGAGAAGATCGCAACGATCTCAATTGCCATCCGAGCCGCATGTAACTCTCCAGTTGACTGTGAACATCATTTACATGTAGTAGGTGGATTTGCACAACTTCACCTCACTCGGTGCGCAAACCAACGACACCCTAATGTATGCTCGGCACCACACACTTAAGTCAAGCTTCCTGGCGTCAATTGGTATAGAGGAACGAGCTTTTCCATGACGTCTTCCGCGTTCGCCAGAAAACGCTCCCCGTCCCAATCCACGACTTGCTCGCGCGGCCATCTCGCACCAACGAGCAACTCTGCCTTCTTTACGGTCTGCAACCGTTTCGCAAATTGCACAATCTGTGGCTCATCGACATCTGACCCGGGAATGGATTCGGGACTTGTATGATCCGGAATCCAGACAAACTGCTCCGGGAGCATATCATGTACGAGTGCCGCCTTCTGTTCCAATGTGACGCCGAATGATGATTTATTCGGTGCTTCGTAAATATAGCCAAACGTGACAAACATATGTGTCTGCCACAAACCGATTTGAAAGTGCTGGTGTTGTTTGTAACCCCGGGCATTTGTGCTGAAGGCCACCCACGTGTCGTTCGGTGGATTGACCGTACGGCGTGCATGCTTGGCAACATGTGCGTAGACTTCGTCACCAATGCGTGGGGCCAAGTAGGACTGAAAGTGTGTGCCGAGCACTTCCAGTTTCGGCCGCACGTGTGTTTTAATGGCGTCCATTCGAGCATCCAAACCCGGGACAGAGAATACGTCAAAATCTTCGTCGTGAAATCCAGAAAACACGGGAACAGTCCTCCACTCCACTGCGTTATCTATAACACTAGACAAGACCTAAGTCGTGTGCAAGCGGCAGACCAACGAGAATTCGAAAACATTTTATCAGTCAATCCTGTAGCGACAGGCATCCCTATGAGATCAGCCAATCACAGGGCATTTTAATCTCGCTTCAGCCGCGATCTCTTTCGTTCAATTCGCTGTATTCGGTGCTTCAGCGCAACTGCGAGCGGATCAGCTGGAGTCTGGCCCAAACTGTCGTCGCTTGATGAAACACGGTGTGGAATGTGGAATGTTGGCTGCTTCACTTGAACGATCCGCCGCAAAGCTTCTTCTGCGGTTTGCAGAGCGAGATCGAGATCCTTTTGGCGGTGCTCGTAACACTTGGCCAGTTCAACGAGCGGCTCAATATGATCTGGGTATTCGCGTGCCATCGTCCACCAGACTTGGCATGCCGCATGGTCATCGCGCCGCCGTTTGAGAAACATGCTGTACAGCCAGTGTGATTTCCAATCGGCGTCCGATGCTGATACAGCAGCTTCATAAGATGCGCCAGCTGCGTGAATGTCGTGCCAGGCATCATACCATGTCGCCAGCGCGATGTGTGTCTGGGATGGAAGATCCTTCTGTTCCCCATTCAAGAGCCTTGCGATGGCAACCTGCAACGTCACAAGTGAACAAACATCGAGCACGTTGTGCCCAAACACAGGCTCGACGTCCCGAACATCGCGCGTATCGAGATAGCGAAAGTACCTTTCCGGTGCTTCGCCGCCAGGTAAGTCGTCAATGCGGGTGAGGCCCAATACGTGTTCCTCGAGATCGACCAGCTTGACGCGAGAAAGTTGGCCTTTGAACAAACGGCGACTTGGATGAAGGAGATCCAGTTGCACTCGCTCAAGGCGCGGAAACTGATGCATCACCCTGCGATTCTGTAACAACGGCCAATCAAACGATTTGCCATTGAAGGTTACAATGATGGCGTCATCCAGTAAATGGTTCTCGCCGATTGCAAACAGTACAGCTGCCTCCGCGTCATAGTCATCGACGAAGTACTGTGTAACAATAAATTCGTCCTCATCAATACACCCAATCGTATGCAGAAAGGGAAACGTCCCCGCGCCGGTGCCCAGTCCATTCGTCTCAACATCGTAGAAGCGAAGACGCTCCACATCAATTTGGGACTTTGCCAACTTTGACAACCCTGCAAAGTCAGTAGCAAGGATATCAGCAAACAGATAGTGTCCATGTTTGGTGTACAGATCAAATGACGTTTTACGGCGCCAACAGCGTCCATACGGTGTCAGGCAAGGCTCAAATGCGGCCTCTGACAAAGACCGCTCCGGTGATAGTTCCTCTGTCCTGCCAGAATCCGCTTCGGCAAAGGTCGCCTTGTTCTCAGCAAGATGACGGAGAACTTCGTTTGAATCGCCGCTCGGATGATCATTCGCTGATGGCGCGGTCGATTGAACGTTCTGGCGAACAGACTGCTCCAGAGAACGCAACCTGTCCATTAAGCTCCTTCCCATGGACTACGCCTCCTGCAGTTCACTCATGTCTGACAAGGACGATTTCAACAGCAACATGACGCGTTGCTTCAGCTCCTCATCTGGCGTTCCTGGCCCAACGCAGGAGGGGCAGCCATCCGAACACTCGCAATGACGAACCATGTCGAAAGCAGAGGAAAGGATCTGATCTCTATCGCGATAGATCCGCTCAGACAGCCCAATCCCCCCCGGGTACGCATCATAAATGTACAAAGTTGGGCGGGCACGGAGCGGATCGCGGACTTGAACAGTTACGTGTAAATCCGGCTGCGAACACATGCAGTGCAGTGCTGCAGCATGCTTGAGCACATGTCCCATACCCTTTAACGCACTTTCCCACGTGTCTTGATCAAAATTGAACGCATCAGGGTGCCAACTACACCAGTAAGAGGTGGTATGCAATTCCGCCTCAGGCAAGTGAATACGGCCCCAACCGAGATTTTCGTGCGTATCGAACTTGATTTTCTTGAACAATGTAGGCGTCGCGTTGACAGCCACTTCACCAAATGTGTGAACAGCCCGATCGGCATCCTCCATCTGCTCAAGTTCATCCAGCACTTGCAGACGCACCGCCAATTCCGCATCCGTGTAGTAATCCGCGTCGACGGCACGGACAAAAGCCTTACCGTTATCCAAATCAAGCCGCTCCACTTGAAATGACCTGGACTGGTGAAGATAGATGGCTTCCTCGTGAAGTGTCGTCAGCGCACTGAACCGGTCGGTCTCACCAATGACTTGAGGGCGGGGACTTGTCTCGTCGATGATGACGACATTTTCCTGGGCAGCACTCCGTAGCGACACCCCGTGACTCGGCAATGCATCCGCCATCCAGTAGAACTTTTGGTCCCGCCCTTTGTGTAAAACTCGAGTGTCTGCAAGGTATTCCAACAATTCACTCGTGGTTTCGACAGAAAACGACTCAGTTGCTGCAAACGGGATCTCGTACGCCGCACACTTTAGGTGATCCATCAAGATTAACAGGTTATCTGGGTAGATTCGGGCGGATTCCGGCGAGGCATCTAGCACGGCTTCAGGATGGTGGACAAGGTATTGATCCAGTGCTGAAGCATTGGCGATGTACATGGCCAGAGAAACGCCTTTGCGCCTCCCAGCGCGCCCGCTCTGCTGCAGGACAGAAGCGATGGACCCCGGATATCCGACGGTGATGGACGCATCAAGAGAACCGATATCCACGCCGAGCTCCAGTGCGTTTGTACTGACCACGCCCCGCAATTGACCGCTTCTCAGGCCTCGCTCGATGGCCCGCCGCTCACTGGGCAAATAGCCGCCTCGGTAACCGACGATGCCGCCCTGTAAGCGCTCCTTGGCGTCACCCTTGAGGTACGATGACAGGACCTCGACTTGTGTTCGTGTCTTCACGAACGCAATGGTGGCAATGTCCTCATGCAACAGGCGACCTGCGATCCGGCGGGCAACCTGAAGACTAGACTTACGAAGACCGAGTTTTTTGTGGACAATGGGGGGATTGTATAGAAGCGTGTGTCGCTCTCCCTGTGGCGCACCAGACTGATCGATCACGTGGACCGCTCTGCCCGTTAACAAGTGAGCGAGCTCACCCGGGTTCTGAATGGTGGCTGAACTCATAATGTATTGCGGTTTGGAGCCATAAAATGCGCAAATCCGCTCCAGTCGCCGAAGCACGTTGGCAAAGTGGCTGCCAAACACCCCGCGGTAGATATGGGTTTCGTCCACGACGATGTATTTAAGGTTCTCGAACAACCGCAACCACTTCGTGTGGTGCGGCAAAATGGCCGCGTGCAGCATGTCTGGATTGGTGACAACAATATGCCCCGCCTCGCGAATTTTCTGCCTCGCGTGCATGGGCGTGTCACCGTCGTACGTGAAGGAATGAATTTCTGTACGAACGTGATCGATGAGTTCGTTCAACTCGGCAACCTGGTCCTGCGCAAGTGCCTTAGTCGGAAATATGTACAGTGCTCTCGCGGATTTATCTTCGCAAACGGCGTTGAGGACAGGCAAGTTGTAACAGAGAGTCTTACCGCTCGCGGTTGGTGTGACAATCATCGTGTCACGCCCCTCGCGAACCGCTTGCCAAGCTTCATCTTGGTGGCTGAACAGTTGGTTAATCCCCCGTTTGCTGAGAGCTTCCAGGACCTCCGGATGAACTGTGCGCGGTATGGACCGAAACTGTCCTGGTTTTGCCTCAGTGACCCTCCACGCGGCGATCTGCTCCATAAACGAAGCATCTCTTTCCCATTCACCCAGCAGTTGTTCCAAATTCATCCTAGTGCACCTCTCTATCACAAAAAAACAGGTTGTACAGCCGTTCATGTGACATCATTCGACGGAAAAACACGAACTCCTGTTCGTGTTTTGTCGAAAATGACAAGCTTGACAAGCCCATCATCAAGATGTTTCTACGAAATTTGAGTGGAAATGGTCACGATTTCGAAAATCAATCATAGCATGATATTGAACAGCCCATAGAGGCTCGGTATGAATCTTGTACATCATGGAAATAAAGTATAGTACAGACTAGAGGGAGGAATCACCTTGCAAACGGTAGAAAAATGGGCTTCTCGCTCAGATGCGTGGACACCTGACGACGATACGCGTTTAGCGGACCTAGTTTTGCAACATATCCGGAGTGGCAGCACTCAATTGAAAGCATTCGAAGAAGCGGCAAGTTTGCTAGGACGAACGCCGGCCGCCTGCGGTTACCGTTGGAACGGCGTCGTTCGCAAGGATTACCGCACAGAAATAGCCGCTGCGAAACAAGCTCGCAAAAACGCGGGATCGATAGTTGTTGCAACGATTGTCTCTGAATCCCCCTCCACAGAGACGATTGATACCAGTGCGACAAGTGAGTCGATGAAAGACGTCATCGAATTCCTACAAACATATGACGCTCAATATCAGAAACTACGGACATACTTAACCCAGATTGAGAAAGAAAAACACGCACTTGCTGCGCAAGTCGAATCCTTGCAGGAACAACTATCTTCACAGCAAACAACCATTGAGAAATCAGTCAGCCCCGAACAACTCGAAGAGGACTCTCGAACATTATTCGCTATTATGGAACGTGCTCGACGACTCTTGGGTGACAGCAATCGCGCGCATTCAGACAGTTAATTGAACTGGTAGTGATATAAAGCCCGCCATCGCAACGCGGTGGCGGGGTGAAACGGGCCCCACCGGTTCTCGGCCAACGACATTAACGTGGTTGCTGCAGTCTGGGCATTTTCAATCCACTCAGACTGATACGCAACTTTACGCTCATCAAACTCTCTTCTGTCCACGACCTCAGCTTGTCCACCTGTAACGACAACATCTAAATCCAAATCCACAAAGACAACATCGTTCCCTATGACAGGTGGCAGGGTGACGTTACAGTAATAGTCCGTGCCTGTTTCTTTTAGCAACATGAACACTTGAAAAAATGAACGCGGCCAAAAGAAAGCCACAACCGGATAGTCACTGGACCAACTGGTCCCATCTGACTCCAGAACAGGCGACTTGGGGGAAATGAGATAGATCCCCCTGCTCACGGTCTTGCGAACATTCAACCATGTTCTGTGTATCGATCCGTCCGTATGCACACTCACAAGCTTCAAGACCCGGCTCCTCCCCTCGACTCATCTTCCACCTCCGTAAAATGAGGTAACAAATCAACGAAGAGATGTGTACGGAGTAAACCTTTCGCACCAATGAGTAAAATCGGCCCAATAAATAATCCGACAACTCCAATTAACTTTAAACCAACATATAAAGCAAACAGGGTGGACAGCGTATCCAAGCCTACGGACTCCGCCAGTATCTTCGGTTCGACCATGTGCCGTATGAGCGAAATGACGAGTTGGAGCCCGATCACTTTAATAGCCATGGATACATCACCGAGAAGAAGTGCACCAATCGCCCAAGGAACCGTCAACAGGGCTGATCCCAGCATGGGAACGAGTCCAGTTAGCGCAAATAGGATGCCGAGCAAGACAGCGTATGGGATTCCCAGAACATACATGCCAATGACACCGAGGACAGCCGACATGCACATTAAGATAAATTGGACGCGAATCGTTCCCAAAAATGCTCTCGACATGTCACTTAAAATGCTGTTTAACTTTTTGTCCCAACCGGGTGGAACAATTCGAAAGAACGACTTCATCATGCGTTCTCGCCGAAGAAGTATGAAAAACGTTGTGACAACACCAATAACTCCGACAAACAATGTCTCGGGCAAATGTGCAAACGAACCCAGTACGGATGATACAAATCTACTCACGGAGGCCTCGATACCACGTGCAAACTGCTGGAGCGTCGTGTCAATTTGATTGGAAAGTTGAGTTGGTAATTGTCCGTAGAGGACTTGCGTCGCAACTAACTTTTCTTGAATAAAGTTACTCTCAACATGGACAAACGCTTGACTGTTTACAAGGAACGCCGACGCCTCGCGTGCGGTGCCAATGACAATACCCGCCGATACAGCAAGAACGAGCGCAACCGTGCAAACGAGAACGATGAGCACGGCAGTCAAGCGTGGAATGGACCGGTGCTCCATCCATCGCACGATCGGTATCAACAGAATGGCAAAAATCCACCCAATGACAAACGGTAGAATGTATTTCATTAAAAACCCGAGCAAAAGCGCGAATACCACAATAAAAGCAAGCATCAAGAAGACTTCTAAAACCCGCCAATAATACCGGCGCAATTCTAATTGATGACGAGTTGCTCGCAAACGAAAGTCTCCTTCCAGGGGACCAGACTACGATTGTGGACGGGGCATGACTCGGCGCTTCGCAACGAAACCGCAAGCGGCTAAAACGACTGCGAGGACGAAGAACAGCGTTGCTAACCACCCATGTCCCTGTGCCATCATGACTGATCCAAGTGCGAAACAGACCATTGTGAAAAGAGCAAAGAGGAAAAACAGAAAACGAACTGACGCGGACACGTAGAACCCTCCTATGTGTACAATTTATGTAATAATTTAACTCAGGATAACGTGCACAAATAGTTTAGTGGATCGCTAACATGATACCACAAGCATGCACGAAAAGACGGGATTTCAACTCGAGAGTCGAAATCCCGTCCAGGCATCAGAATTTTAAGATCAGTCAAGCAATTAGGATGCTGATACTTGAACAAGCAAGTGCGTGTGGACCTGTTTCCACACTTCTTCAAGATCCGATGAAACGACAACTTGATGTGCACCGCATCGACGGTAAATCGGCGTACGGGCGACGTCAGATGTGACGACCAGGACATGACGCACACGTGCATCCCTTAGGGTCTGAGCAAGAAGCGCCGTTCTCACGAAGTCATCTTTAGATTCGTGCACGATGGCGACATCAAATGATTCCTCTTCAACGGCTCGTTTGACCGGTATACGATGCGCAGGTGCATGAATAATCCGCCCTGGATACCATGAATGAATGATTTTATGAGTTTCCTCAAAACAATCTAGAATCCGAATGTCAATTCCGTCCACGAGGGCATTATCCACATATGGCTTTTCCTCTGCGTGAAATGAAGCAACGAGCAATTTAGGTGCCATAAAAGAATCAACCTTTCAACGATCGGCTGATAGCGCTTACATTTATAGTTTACACTATATCTCGTCGCTTTTAAAGCGCTTTCTTAAATTTTGGGCCGACGGCTTTGTCGAGCCATTTGCAGCAGGTGTTCTCCGTACCCGTACATAATTTCACGCGCAACGTCCGGTTGTTCCATTTGTACGGCGTCATAGACCGCGCGACAGGTCTTTAATCCCAGCTCCCGCTTGGGACTCAACAGTCGAAGACTGCTTCTCAGGGCCTCTTGAAGCACGCGAAAGGTGTTTTCTAATACCGCATTGTCGGCACACTCAGCAAGCACGGCATAGAAGTGTAGTTCACTGGCGATTCTGTGTTCACTGTGTCGGCTGCTTGCCTCTAAGTCAAACAGTGCGCGCGACAGGGCAGAATAATCCTGTTCGGACCGCCGTTTGGCAGCCGCCGAGGCAATGGCGGCCAAGATAGCGGTCTGAAGTTCAATTAAGTCCTTTACTTGGTCGGTCCCGAGCAGAACTGCCGCATCCAGCGGTTGCATCCACATTTCAACGCTGGCCGTACGTACATATGTCCCATCGCCGTGGCGAAACTCCACCAGTCCTTGTCCGCGCAAGGACCCCAGTGCTTCACGGACAGTTGCCCGACTGCAGGCGAACTCCTCAGCCAGTGTCTTTAACGGAGGAAGTCTGTCCCCCGGCAACAGTCCACCATTCTCTATCATTACCCGAATTTGTTCAGCGATTTGCATATACAGTTTTTGTCCACGGGATTGTTCAGCCAATGCAAATCCTCTTCTCCAGCACAAATGGGCAGGAACAACGTCCCGCCCATTTCGTATTCGCGCTTTACTAATCATTTCCTTCCACAGTGTCCAGTGCTACAGTGCCCAGCGTGAACGGATTACCCCTTAACTACAATGTTGACGAGCCGACCCGTGACGTAAATTTCCTTGACGATTTGTTTCCCGTCCAACCACTCTGCCATTTCGGGGAGTTCCTTTGCCACACGGATAGCCTCAGCTTGCGACACGTCTGCAGGCACAGTGACTTTGGAACGAACACGTCCGTTCACCTGTACCGCAATTTCCACTTCGTCGTCTTTCAACCATTTTTCTTCATACGTGGGCCAAACACTCTCGAAGACGGATACCTTATGGCCAAGCATTTCCCACAACTCTTCTCCGAGGTGAGGTGCAAACGGTGCGATACAGACGGTCAACGTTTCCAACGTCGCTTTGTCCAGACCTGCTTTAGCCTCGGTCGTGAGGGCGTTCAGATATTCCATAAATGCGCTCACGGCTGTGTTAAACCGGAAGCTTTCCATCCGTTCCGTCAGGGCTGCAACAAAGCGATGCCGAAGTTTCGTCAAAGAATCTCGTTCGGCAACCGGACTCGTAGAATGTGCTGCGACCAGTCGATAGACGCGTTGCAAGAAGCGAGACACGCCTTCCAAGCCGTTTGTATTCCACTCTGCCTCGTCCTCCGGCGGCCCAACGAACATTTCGTACATCCGAAGTGCATCCACACCGTAATCGCGGATGATGTCATCGGGATTGACGACATTCCCCTTTGATTTGCTCATCTTCGCGCCATTTAAAGTGATCATACCTTGTGTAAACAGTCGAGTGAACGGTTCGTTGAACTGGATCAAACCGAGATCGTATATGAATTTTGTGTAGAATCGCGAATACAATAGGTGCAACACCGCATGTTCGACACCGCCGATGTACATGTCCACAGGCAGCCAATAATCAATAGCTTCCTTGGAGAACGGCGCTTCGTTGTTGTGGGGATCGGCGTAACGTAAGAAATACCAGCACGATCCCGCCCATTGCGGCATCGTATCTGTTTCCCGACGAGCCGGCCCGTGACACTTCGGACAGCTGGTGTGAACAAACTCCTCGATGGCCGCGAGCGGCGATTCTCCCGTGCCGGTCGGTTCGTACCGTTCGACGTCCGGCAACCGGATGGGCAGTTCCTCCACGGGAACAGGTACGATGCCGCACTTTTCGCAGTGGACAATCGGGATCGGTTCGCCCCAATAGCGTTGCCTTGCAAAGACCCAATCGCGTAGACGGTAGTTGACGGTCGCCTCCGCTTGGCCAGATTTCTTCAGCAACTCGATAGCTGCTCGTTTTCCCACATCCACGGACAGTCCATTTAGGCTCTCTGAGTTGATGAGGACCCCGTCCCCCGTATACAACCCTTCTGCAGGTCCATCACTGCCCTCTACAACCTGAATGATCTCCAGCCCAAACTGCTCTGCGAACTCAAAGTCGCGCTCATCATGCGCCGGAACTGCCATGATAGCGCCTGTACCGTAGTCCATGAGCACGTAGTCAGCGATCCACACAGGCAGCTTCCTGTCCACCAGCGGATGCTTGACGTACGCTCCTGAGAATACACCCGTCTTGGTCTTGTCGACAATTTGCCGCTCGATGTTGGACTTGTGCATCGCCTCTTGAACATACGCGTCGACAGCGTCCTTTTGCTCCGCGGTAGTGATTTTCTCGACGAGCGGGTGCTCAGGTGCCAAGACCATGTACGTCGCACCGTAAATGGTGTCCGGGCGGGTGGAAAAGACTTCGATCTCGTCGTCGTGATCGACCAACTTGAAACGAATTCTCGCACCTTCACTGCGGCCAATCCACGCCCGTTGCATCCGCTTCACATGCTCTGGCCAATCCAGGTCGTCCAAGTCATCCAACAGCCTGTCCGCATATGCGGTGATTTTCAGCATCCACTGGTACATTTCTTTTTTCGTCACTTCGGAGCCGCACCGCTCACACTTGCCGTCCACGACTTCCTCGTTGGCCAGACCGGTCTTACAGGACGGGCACCAGTTGATAGGCATTTTCTTCCGATAGGCCAAGCCCCGTTCGTACATCTTGACGAAAAAGTATTGTGTCCAGCGATAGTATTCGGGGTCCGTCGTGTTAATCTCTCGATCCCAATCGTACATGGCCCCGATTTCCTCAAGCTGACGCTTAAAATTCGCTACATTCTTCTCTGTTGCAATCCGCGGGTGTACGCCGTGCTGAATGGCATAGTTTTCTGCAGGCAGCCCGAATGCGTCCCAACCCATTGGATGTAAAATCTCGTAACCGTGTAGCCGCTTGAATCGACTCCACACGTCGGAAATTGTATATCCGCGCCAGTGGCCGACGTGTAGCCCGTTACCAGAGGGATACGGGAACATATCCAAACAGTAATATTTCGGCTTTGCATCGTTTTTGTTGGCCTGGTGCACACCGCTTTCCTGCCAACGACTTTTCCATTTCTCTTCGATCCGTTTTGACTGATACTCCATGACTAATCCTCCTGAAATAGCGGCTAGGCGTCCCAGCGAACTGTGAACCTTCCGCGCAACCTTCATGCAAAAAGCCCCCCGTCCATATAGGACGAGAGGCATGATTCCCGCGGTACCACCTACGTTGAAGGACACAAGTGTGTCGCTTCCACTCACCCGTAACGCCAGGTTCGCGTCCCATCCTACACGAAATTCGTTCGGATGAGCTCCTTCACACCGAGTTTGTTGGGGGCGCTCCTGGTTTGCACCAACCACCAGGTCTCTATATGTCGACCACATTTTTGTGATTCCCTCGGAACCGAAAATGATGACGCGATCAAACACGAATTAGTGCCAATCCAACCGTTGCTGTGCTGCATAGGATTTTACATGTCTTGTTCTCCAGTATACCCATCTCAGTAACGTTTGCAACCGGGCTTTTTCACTCCAGTGCAGAGCACCATCAGCGCCGATCCGACGACCCCAAAACGCCCATCAAGCGAAGAACAAACAGGAACAGATTGACAAAGTCCAAGTACAGTGAGAGCACTACCCACGGGACCTGTTGCTCCGCAATTCCGTAGCGAGCGATTCGGTTCACATCAAACAGGATGTACCCGATAAAAATGGCAATTCCGAGCAGTGAGTAAATGAGACTGGCAAGGGACGAAAAGCCAGTGAACAGAGAAACCAGCCCCATGAGCAAAATCGCCATCAGGCCCACGAACAAAAAACCGCCGAGAAACGAGAAATCAAGTGATGTCCGGGATGCCACGATAGCTGCGATGAGAAACGATCCGGCTGACACCGCCAATGCCTTTAGAACCAGACCGGCGCCAAGCGTCATCGCGTACTGGTGAACAATGGGCCACAGGGTCACGCCCGAGATGAACGTAAACGCGTAGACAAAGCCGAACCCAATGGCTTTCTTTCTCTGCCGAAACATCGCAACAAAAATCATGACGAGTTCGACCAAACTGAGAACCGCAATCATCCCCATGGGAATTTGCGTGCCCACACCGACGCCGACCAAGGCAGCAAGCAGCGTGCCAAATAGACCAAAGAAAACACGTCCAAGCAATCTGTTCTGTGACAGGGTATAAGCTTCCATTTTGACGCCTCCGTTTCTAGGTCACCGTGTGACGAGGTCCCGAGTGGCAACGTCCACTCCCAGGATCTCGTGTAAAATCTTTTCATACACTTTCGGCCATACCAAACGTTGTAAATCATGAATTGGTACAAACTCTGCACCCTGTAAGTCACCTTGTCCAGACTTGATATCATGATAACCAACAGGCCGCATGACACAAACGCGCCATTCGAGGTGCGTGAAAATGTGCTTCGCTTCCGCAATTTGCGCAAATTGGAGAAGTCCATCTGTGCCCTCGCGAACCTCGTTGGCCACCTTGATGCCGTTCCCCGGAAACAATTGGTCAAGGCGACTTTCAGCCGCGGCGAGCATGGCCTGTGGCGTCGCTTCATCTACACCGAGTTCAACATGGGGCAATTGCCACATGCCGGCCAAAAGCCCATCGCTTCCCCGCTGTTCGACGACTAATTCACCGTTTTGTTCCACCCAAAGTGCCACTATAACGCGCTGTTTACGTTTTTTCTTAGGCCGCTTTCGAGGCAACTCATCCACTTGCCCCGTGCTCCGTGCGGTGCATTCATCCTGGACGGGACAAACTAGGCACTGTGGTCGCCGCGGCGTACATACTGTTGCACCGAGCTCCATTAGAGCTTGCGTAAACAGCTTTGGAACACTGTGTTCGACAGCAGTTTGAACGTGATTCGTGATGTCCGCTTTCACATGCTTGTCATCAATTGGATCAGCTATTCCTAAATACCTCGACATCACTCTGAGCACATTCCCATCCACCGCCGCAACAGGCTGGTTATAGGCGATACTCATGACCGCGCCTGTTGTGTAGGGTCCAACGCCAGGTAGTGCCTGTACCTGTTTCGTGTCTTGAGGGATGATGCCGCCGTGATCGGAAACAACGGTTTGCATTGCCCGTTGCAGGTTCCGAGCCCGAGAATAGTAACCTAGACCTTGCCACAACTTCATGACGTCCGCTTCATCCGCTTCCGCCAGCGCCCGAATGTCGGGATATCGGCGGAGAAAACGATGGTAATAGGGAATAACGGTTTCCACACGCGTTTGCTGGAGCATTGTCTCACTGACGAGAATGCGATATGGATCCGATGTTTCACGCCATGGCAGTGGCCGTTTGTGGAGTTCGTACCACGATACAAGCTTATGCCCGAAGTCGACCAGGCTTTCCGAGCTCTTCCGCAATTCCTTGAAAATCCTCCTTTAATGAAGGTACAAGTTCATTATACAAACCGAAAACGAGGACAGAATAATTGACGAGGGGGTGCTTCCATGTTTGGTTTGATGAACACCGTGGCTAACTCTATGCGTTACCGGATGATGCCAAGGCGGAGAAACGGTATGGGTACCATGACCGCATTAGTCGTTGGTGCCAGTGTTGGGATTGCCGCTTGGGAAGCCGTGCGGAAAACCAATATGGGTTCGCGTATGGGTGGATCTGCGAGTGGATCTGCAAGCGGCTCTGCGGGCGGATCGTCGAAGTCACAGGGCGTGGCATCCAACATTGCAGAGGAAGTCATGCGGGAAATCGAAAGCTGAATTTGGGACAGCGCTCGGTGGGGCAGAGTTGAGAAACTCTGTCTCCTTTTCTATGCTATTTGGTTGTCCGACTGAAGGTCTCGATCACCAAACGACCGTCCGTTCGCCGGACAACACATTTCGAGAGCATGTCACAAGTGACGACGATGAATTCCGTATTTATGTTTCCACACTTGATAAGACAATCGACTGCGCTTCATGCTGTCCACAAATTTCTGCGTATTCTCCAACACGCGCCTTGCCTCGGCCATACTCACCTGTCTGGAGAACAAAGCTTCTCCAAATTCCTCAAGGTCAATGACGTGGTAGTACGATCGCTCGTATAGGAGCACGTCCACATACATATCCTCAACGTAGATATACTCCTGGTCTTCCCATACCTTGACGAGATCGACGTAGTGATCAAACCGAAGTCTCGGGTGTTTGATAGGCACCCCTTGATTTAGACAGGTACTAACCGCAATCCCCCACTGTGGATATATCTCTCGCAGGTGATTGCTGTATCCGTGTTCGAATGCAGGACGTTGGACGACCACTAGGCCCGGTCGACGAAAGAACTTTTCGATTGTAAATGTTTCATTTGACCGATCAATTCCACGTTCCTCACGCTTGTGAATCTGTTGAACGCGGCCTGCTCGTAGCGCCACACACGCCCCTCCTCAGTCCGTAAAGCCACTCTTCACTATAGGTTACCATGACTTGATAAAAACACAAAGTCATTGTCACCCTGTGATGTGTCAACGGAAGAAGCGTGGACGCTGTTTTTTTGCAGGACGAAAACGACGGGTCTGCGAAGTTTTCCCGAGGCCCGAGAGGATGGAAGAAGCGGGTGATTGCTTACGCATGTGCATTCGTTTTTTGCGTCCGACCTTCATTCGGTACATGATGAGCCAGAGAGACAGGCCCGCGAACAGAAGCATAATGGCGTACCAAATGGGCGGAGCGCTTTCGAGAGGTTCGGCAAATGTGAGGGAGCCAGGACTGGCGCTTTCGAGCACGACGAACTGGCCGTCGGCTCCGAACAATTTCGAGGTTGGAGGCAACACCGCCGTCTGTCCGGACGATGTATCGTAAAATCGCAGATACCCTTCCTCGTCCTCACCGCCATATCGCCAACTATTGATGACAGACTCTCCGATGGTCACCTCGTGGTACAGAGGATTGCGTGCCACAAAAGGCATGACCCACCGGTAAGCCTCAAACACCGAAAAACATGCGACAAAAAGCAATATCAAGTAGACAGGAACGGGCAGACGCCGCCGCTTACCAAGGCGCACCTTCATGCAGTAGACCCCCTTGTCTGAGCCCATAACCTAGTCTATGACCAAGCTTATGTGGACAGAACGGGGTGCACGACTTGCCCTCGTGTCAGTTTAGTTGTTCTGTTTGAACAAATTGAGCCAATTGTGTGGCGGCCTGTTCTTCATCCGATCCGTTTGCACGGACGACAATCATCTGTCCGGACGCAACCGCGAGGGACATGACGCCCATGATACTCTTCGCGTTTACCGTTCTTCCGTCTTTCTCCAAAAACACTTCGGATCGGAAGCGGTTGGCAGCTTGCACAAAGTTCGCAGCAGCCCGCGCAAAGAGTCCTCCCTGCAATTTCACTTCAACTTCGAGTTGAACCATCGTGATCACCAAACTTCTCTGTATATTGCCTTACAGTATAGCACGGAAAAATCCAGTACAACAGCGATATGTCGCACAATTATGACGACATTCTGACTATGCGGTTCCGCCTGCGCGCAAGTTCTGCGCAATGTCCTCGATTTTTTTAAACCGGTGGTTCAGTCCCGACTTGGAAACACGATTTCCAAGGCGTTCACACAACTCCTGGAGATTCGCCTCCGGATATTTCAGCCTTAGCTCAGCGACCTCGCGCAAGTGGTCAGGGAGTTGGCCAAGGCCCATTCGATGATCCACGTAGCGTATCATTTCTATCTGTCGAACAGCCGCCGCAATGGTCTTGTTCATGTTTGCGGTCTCGCAATTGACGAGCCTATTTACCTGGTTGCGCATCCCTTTGAGTATGCGTCTGTCCTCAAATTTTAACAGCGCTTGAACGGCGCCGATCAAATTTAAGAAGTCAACAATCTTCTCGCCCTCTTTAAGGTACACAATGTATCCCTTTTTGCGCGGCGTCTGTCTTGCGTGAAGTTCAAACTCGTTCATCAAAAAAAGCACTTGATTTGCGAGTACATGTGCACCCACGTACATCTCTAAATGGTACGAGGAACTGCCTGGTGCATTGACCGATCCGCCCGCTAAAAATGCCCCCCGCAAAAACGCTCTCCTGCAGCAATCTTCCACTGGCAGCGGGCATTCTGGCGCAACCGGACCATCCGACATTTCTCCCTGCCACCCGAGCTCGTGTAAAATGCTTTCAGCTTGCGGACCAGGCAGGCGAATGGCGTAGACGTTGTTCTTTTTCAACCGCATTTTCTTTCGAACAATGACTTCCGGTCGACTGTCGAATTGTTCCTTCAGCGATGTATAGATTCGGCGGGCTGTTGCGACGTTTTCCGTCTCAACGATCATCTGTCGACGTCCATCCACAGATACAAAAAAGGCACCAAGAGCCAGGATGGCACGTAATTCACTCTTCGCGCAACAAGCGTTTTCTTCAATTTGAGTGAGTTCTTTTTTTGTATCAGCTGCAAACGACACGGCAGTTTCCCTCCTATCCCCGCCGTCTATCGCGCTCGTATCCCATCAGGCTCACGACTTGTTCAGCAATTTTCCGACTGTCGTGACGAGCATAAGTCGCGTAGTGAACGAAATCCCGTGCCACCACTTTCAGCCCAATTCGGTTCAATTCCTCGATATCGACACGAACCGGATAGCTGTGTTGTGCTTGATATTGTTGCAAAGCTTCCTCTGGAAGCGGCGCAGCGTTGACTAAGACGTAGTCGAATAAATCATCGCCCACGTGTCGGTAAATGGCCTTCACATGGCTTGACGCGGACAAGTCATCCGTCTCACCCGGCTGTGTCATGACGTTGCACACATAAATCTTGCGTGCGTTGCTCTTTCGAATTGCATCGGCAATGCCAGGTACCAATAAGTTCGGAAGAACGCTCGTATAGAGACTCCCGGGGCCCACTACAATGGCGTCCGCTGATTCGATCGCTTTCAGGACTTCAGGTAGAGGTTCTAGTTCGCTCGGTACAAGTTCGAGCCGTTCAACCTCACCGCCCGCTTCCGGAATATTGGACTCTCCTTCAACGACGGTCCCATTTGTTAAATACGCCCGAAGACGTACATCTTCCTTCACGGCAGGTAAAACTTGCCCCCGCACGGCGAGAACTCGACTGGTTTCCCGAATAGCGGACTCAAAATCCCCCATGATGTGTGTCATGGCCGCCAAAAACAGATTTCCAAAGCTGTGACCCTCGAGCCCTTCCCCCGACGGAAAGCGAAACTGCAACAAGCGTTCGAGCAACGGTTCCGTATCAGCCATTGCAACGAGACAGTTGCGGATATCGCCTGGCGGAGGCATGGCAAAATCATTCCTCAGACGTCCGGAGCTGCCGCCATCATCGGCGACGGTGACAACGGCTGTCAAATCGACTTGAAATTCTTTCAACCCGCGCAAAATGGTGGACAACCCCGTGCCGCCACCCATTGCTACGATTTTCAGCCGCCGCTCTTCCCACTTCGCCTGTCTTCTAGCTTGTCGAATGTCCGACCACCAGCCGAACGCGAGCAGCACGATGGCCGCAACCAGGACGGCGATACCGAGTGCAACTGCGTGCGGCCACCTCGAAAGCCGCAGAACGCCCGCGAGGATACCTACCCCGAAACAGGCGATGGTCCACGCGAGTAACCACCACTGGCGCATGGATTATCCCTCCCTGCCCCGATCACGGTGAGTCAACTCCACATCCGCAGTCTGTCGTAGATGATTGGCGATATGTTTGGCGATTGCGACGGATCGATGCTTGCCGCCAGTGCAGCCAACGCCGACAACGAGGTGGCTCTTCCCCTCACGGTGATACTCCGGCAGCAGAAAGTCGAGCATGTCCTCTGCCTTGGAAACAAACTGCTGTGTCGCAGGCCACTGCATGACATAATCGTACACAGGCTGGTCTTCCCCCGTAAATGGCCGCAACTCATCAACATAGTGCGGATTAGGTAAAAATCGAACGTCGAAAATCATATCGGCGTCCAGGGGGACCCCATACTTAAACCCAAATGAAACCACATGAACGGGCATCCGGGCAGCATGCGCGTGAAATCGGCGGGTCAACTCCTGTTTGAGCGTCCCGGTCGCCATATCACTCGTGTCGATCACGATATCCGCAGCGCGACGAACAGCAGCTAAAACCGTCCGCTCCTGCTGAATGCTTTCCGGTAGCCTCGATCCTGGTGAAAGCGGATGACGTCGGCGAGACTCCTTATATCGGCGAACAAGTGTTGCCTCGTTCGCGTCTAAGAATACCAGCATCGTATCCATATCTTTGCGTTGACGTAGCTCTTCAACAGTTAGCAGCAGCGGTTCAAACAGTGCACCGCCGCGCAAATCGCACGCGAATGCCACTTTGTTGAGCGAGCCCGATGCGTGCTCAGCCATATCTAACAGCCGTGGCATCAAAGCGGGCGGCAAATTGTCCACACAGAAGAAACCAACATCTTCAAGGGCTTGCATTGCGACGGATTTCCCTGCACCAGACATACCGGTCAGAATCACTGTTTGCAGGCGCGCTGTCATCACGTCTCTCCCCCAGTCAGTAACGAAGAATCAAACGGTATGGGATAGTTTCCTGGGTCTATCGTCCAACTCTCTACCTGATGATCCGAATCATATGAAAAACGCCCGAAGAATACGACCCCATCTCCACGCATCTCGGCGGCTAGTGTATGATAGACCATCAACCGATCACCCTCGTCCATCGGCAAGTTCCCGATTTCCCCCGCCTTGATGACCGAAAGTTTTCCCTCGCGATGCTCGTCGAGTAATGTACCACTGGCTCCGTGCCCGACGAACTGGGCAATGATGCGTTCTTTGGCGTGACTCTCTTGACCCGCAGCGATGCTGACACGATAAATCCCTCGGAGCGTCGCGTCAGACAAGGTAAGACCCGATTCTTCGCTGAACTCACGCATGGCACCATGCCGCCACAATTCGTCGTCCTCTACTTTCCCGCCCGGCAAATACCACCAGCCGCGACGCGGCTTCTGCAGCATGACGAAGCCGTCCTGCCATGGCACAAAACAGTTGACAATAATTTGCAACCCGTCCACCTCACTCGTGAAAAGAATAGCATGTCAATAATCGATTCACCAGTTGAGAAGCCTCAGCGGTGGAATGGGAGAACACAAAAAAGCGGGCGCCCAGCCAGGCGCCCAAATGAAATATGTTAAAAGGGGGTCAAATGTGCTACATCTGTATCCTAACCTTCCCATATTTCAAACGTGTTACAAACCCATTAAAAAATTGTGACAGCCTGATTTTTTTCTCGCGGTTCACGTAAATAGTGTATCCGACCGCGGGCCCCCATGGGGGTCGGACACCCCTAAATAGCGATCATATTCCAGCCGACAGCAGGATCTGTTCCAAGCGAAGACTGCATTTTCGAATCGATGACGGCGCCACCTTGAATTCTTCAGCCAATTCGCGTTGGACGACCGGAACGCCAAAATACCGCAGGGTGATATAAAGCAGACCTGCCACCCATATATCTGTCTTTCCAATCCGGCGATTTACATGCAAAAACATATCATACAAGTAAGTAAGCCAAAGGCGCTTCGCTTCGGGAATCAATCGCCCTAAATGATGTGCCTCAAGCCATCCCTCGGTTCGTTCCCAGACTGCGCGCCAGTTCGGATTCAACTCGAAAATAATATTTGAGTCCACCTCTTCAAGCTGAATCTCTTGCCACTCGCCGTTCACATTGATGTGGACGGTTCCCTGTGCGTTGATGCGCTTCAACGCAACCAGCGCATGAAGACGTGACGTCGCGTCAATGTCATTTCGGCCAACGAACAACCGCAATGCTTTCTCCGCATCGCTGTCGGCGACAACCGCCAAAGCCCGAATGACGCGCCGACGAGTCTCGTGGTTCCCGTGGCGCAGGCCCCAGTAGAGCGAGGCACGTACAAGCGGATCGCGACGCCATGCATCTAAGTCGTCGTCTTTCAGCTTATCCTTCACTTCAGCCAGTTGCGCTTCAACAGGTAAATCGAGTTGATAGCTCACTCGCCAATCAACATCAGCCGCGCTGCGGGCCTCTGCCAAACGGCGGAGATAATATTCGCCCACGGCTCGATAATCAATGTCACGCACGAGTTGACTCCAGTACCGTTCCGCAATGGCCCACTGCCTACTGTTCGCCGCTGCCGCTGCCGCGGCGTGAAGCAATACAGGTTCAGGCGGGGTCATGAACCGAAGCAGACGGCGAAATTTGGCCAGTGCATCCGCATGATATCCAATGATGCCGAGTGTTGTGCCTACTTTCATGGCGAGATCGTAATGGAGTGGAAACACTTTGCGCAGGGGTTCCGCTGCTGCTTCCAGCACGTCCGCCCAGCCAAAGTGCTTAATTAAAATCGCACGATTGCACAGCGCGTGAATGTTATCCGGTTGTCGATAGAGAACATCATCGGCCATGGCCAATGCCTTGTCGTGCTGCCCTGTGTAATAGTAGGCCAAGCACAGATTGTTGTACGCTGCGTAGTTTTCGGGTTCCTTTTGAATGACCTGTTCCAGCCACTCAACGGCAGCTTCAAACTGACCGTTCTCCAAGAAATACCGTCCATCTTTCGTAGCGGCGACAACATCACTCTGCCGTTTCTCTTCCTGCCACTTTTCAAACACTCGACCGCCGCCAAATTCATCCATCAAGACGCCGAGCATTTCCTCCGCATCTTCCGCGTATTCCCCGTCAGGATCCGCATCGAGATAGCGAAGTACATATTCCTCTGCCGTGTCGTATTCACCCATGTTCGCGTAGTTATTCGCGAGGTAAAATTGACACTCAGCCATATTCGGATCTAATTCGCGAAGCACATGTTCAAGTAATTCATTGGACGCTTGAAAATCGCCCATTTCAGAGAGTACACCCGCTAAGTTGCAATAGTTAACCGGGTTGTTTGGTTCGTATTCAACCGTTTTTCTGAACGCTCTGAGGGCCTTGCTCAATTCATTCCGCTGCAAAAAGCGGACGCCACGCTCAAAGAAGTATGTTGCATCAAAGTTCATCGCAATGACGTTGCTGCTTCTGTCGCCAGATTTATCGCGAGAATGACGAGTGTCCATAAGGCACCTCCTATACCACCAGTCAGTTTGTAGGTCATTTGTTGTAGCCCGCAATGATGAGCGAATCCGAGTTATGTGAACTGGTGAAAAAAGTATACCACATCTGCATGGTCGAGCGAAGTACACTATACGTTAAGCCTCATGCTATAATGTAGAATCGGTTACAGATCGGCTGGTGCATGAGTGCAGAATTGCCTGCGTACAGCCGAAAACATTGCCAACGGAAGAGTATTTGTGAGCGACGCTCAGTGGAATATAGGAGGATGATCGGTGAAGGCCGTCAAAAACACAATAGCAAAAGCACTCGTACAACCAACGGGATTAACAGAAGCCGATCTCGTTCAAATGCTCGAATACCCACCAAATCCCCAGTTGGGCGATTTGGCTCTGCCCTGCTTCAAGCTGGCAAAGAGTCTTCGGAAAAATCCTGTACAGATTGCCGAAGACCTCGCATCCATCCTGCAACAACTACCAGAAGTCGATGCGGTCAATCCAACCGGCGGCTTCTTAAATATTTCGCTAAACCGCAGTATCTTTGCACAAGACATCATTCAATCCGCGCTAACCGACACACATCGATTGTTTTCAGCGGATCGAGGCAAAGGCCTCAAAGCCGCTGTCGACTACTCATCACCGAACATCGCCAAGCCATTCAGTGTTGGACATTTGCGTTCGACGATCATCGGCGAATCCATCGTCCGTCTCATGCGCGAAGACGGCTACGAAGTGGTCGGGGTCAATCACCTAGGTGACTGGGGAACACAGTTCGGCAAGATCATCGCGGCATACTTACACTGGGGCGACGAAGACGCCGTCCGGGCCAATCCGGTTCGAGAACTGTTGAAGCTGTACGTCCGTTTCCATGACGAGGCGAAGACGAATCCGGAGCTCGAAGACGAAGGCCGCCACTGGTTTAAGGAACTCGAAGAAGGTAACGAGAAGGCAGTCCACTTGTGGCAATGGTTTATCGACGAAAGCCTCAAGGCGTTCAAAGAGACGTACGACTTGCTCGGCGTTCAATTTGATCACTATCTTGGAGAAAGTTTCTACAACGACAAAATGGAACCCGTTGTCCAGGAACTCCGTGATAAAGGTCTTCTCGTCAAAGACGAGGGTGCCGAGGTTGTCGATCTCAGCGCATACGACATGCCCCCAGCCATCATCAAAAAGTCGGACGGCACATCCATCTACGCAACTCGCGATCTCGCCGCAGCCGACTATCGCCACCGCAATTTGGGCGCGGACAAACTGGTCTATGTCGTCGGAGGAGAGCAGAGACTGCACTTCCAACAGTTGTTCAAGGTACTTGAACTCATGGGCAGATCGTACGCGAACAACTGCACACACGTGGCCTTCGGGTTTATGAGCTACAATGGAGAACGCCTCTCCACTCGCCGCGGCCATATTGTGTATTTGGAAGACGTCCTCAAACGGGCCATCGATGAGGCGCAACAGATTATCGACGAGAAGAACCCAACCTTGCCGAACAAGGAAGAAGTCGCTCGCAGCGTAGGTGTGGGTGCGGTCGTCTTCAACGATCTCAAAACCTACCGCGTCCACGACGTCGATTTCCGCTACGAAGACGTCCTCAATTTCGACGGCGAAACGGGCCCATACGTTCAATACACGCACGCACGCGCATGCAGCGTGCTCCGCAAAGCCAACAAGAGCGAAGGCGAAATCTCGTTTGTCGACAGCGGATCGATGTCTGAAACGGAGTGGGGCCTCGTCTTCCAACTCGGACAGGCAAACGAAGCCTTGACTCGGGCCGTAGACGAATACGATCCGTCCGTCATGGCCCGCTACATCTTACAAGTCTGTCACGCCTTCAATCGCTTTTACCACCACAACCCAATTCTCCAAGCGGAGGCCGATAGGCGGGATCAACGCTTAGCCCTGACCCTCGCAACGCGCAAGGTCCTGGCGAAAGCACTCTTCCTCATCGGACTGGATGCCCCGACGGAGATGTAAGGTCGATGCTGGCGCCGTCGGCGCGCTGGGGCGGCCGGCGGGTGCCGGTGCACGGCCGGGCCGTGCGAGTGGCGCGGGCCGCGCGCCGTGGCTGATCCAGGTGCCGGTACACGGCCGAGCCGGGCGGCGCCGGCCTTTGTAATGCGGGGGCTGTCCCATGGTGGAAGCCCCCCTTGTCATGTATTCAGTTAAGTATGGGTGATGGCGAGCGTAATTTCCGGTTTACGAGCCTGGTGTGATTGTTTGGGGGCCAACGAGGGTTGTACAGATGGACTCTGGGGTAACCTGACGCAAATAGACAAGCCGTGGAATTTTAAGGTTTGTTTCGGAGTGTACAGAATAGAGGAATCCCAGGCGCTTGTTGAACAAATCGAGTGGCTGGACAGAGGCATCAACGGTCTCTTGATCCCTTGTTGGCGGTGGTGGGAGCAGCAGTGTGACCAACTAAGGAACGCAGGTACCTTCGCTCTCCCGGTTGCCGTCTCCCGGCTCCTCCCGTGCCCCGCCTTGCCCCCGCATGAGCCTCAGGGTCTTACATACGAAGTGCGCAAATAGCAGAATGCCAGACCCTTATCGAAGCAATCGGGTCACCCGAGATTGTATAAGGCCATGCAGTTCCATGCAGTTCCCTTGTTGGGCAGTTTGTCACTGACCAGACGGCTCAACAGAGGCATCAACGGCCTCCTGATCCCTTGTTGGCGGTGGTGGGAGCAGCAGTGTGACCAACTAGGGAACGTAGGTACCTTCGCTCGCCCGCTTGCCGTTCCCCGGCTCCCCCGGCTCCCCGGCCCCGCCACCAACAAAACAGGCCCCCAACGGGGGCCCGCGTCATGTGACGGATTAGGTATATGGCATCGGGTTCACTGCCGTGCCGTTCATGCGAACTTCGTAGTGCAAGTGCGGTCCCGTCGCTTCACCGGACTCACCTGAATAACCGATGACCTCGCCCTTCGACACCACTTCGCCGTTGTGCACAGCCACTCGGGACATGTGCCCAAACACGGTCGTAATTCCGCTTCCATTGTCGATCTCGACCCAATTTCCATATCCACCTGAGTTCCATCCGGCGGAGATGACTGTCCCGTCATTCGTCGCGTGAATCGTTGTTCCCGTAGGTACGCCAATGTCTATTCCCGGGTGGAACTGGCCACCGCCGAAGCTGCGATACCCAAATGGCGACGTGATCAAATGGGAGTCTGTGGGCCAAATCCAGCCGCCACTCGCGACGCCTGCGTTCGTTCCCAGTTTGACAACTTCGTCAACCGGTTGTGTGACGGTATCCTTGGTGAGGACATGCTCAGCTGTTTGCTGACCATTGAGGTAGATTTCTGACACGGTTTCTTTTTGCGTTCCACACTTGCCGTCCGTTACAACCTTTTTGTCACCCTTAGCAAGTTGGGAATCCTTCACATACTTTACGTGGTAGGGTAAAGAGACAGTCTTCGTCACCGTCGCGTGTGTCTGAACCGAAAGAGCTGGACGTTGCGTTGTTGCCTGATGCGATCCGCTGTTCAGCTGTGCGGCTGGTGAAGAAGCACGTCCCGACATGGGATCGGTTGATTGGGGATGAAGGAGGAGCCGCGTCGCGTCACTTGGTTGGACAATGTCAGCGATCCCGATCGTCGTCGCAACAACCTTCACATCTCCAACAAACGACGTCGTGACATGTGAGGCCGACTTGATGTCACCTGCGAGCGCCTGTTTTACGTTGTTCAACACTTGATTTGCGGATTCGGTTGACGTTGTGTAGACGAGGGGCTGATTGTTCAACTCGATCACTGCCGCCGCCGTTGGGAACGATTCAACACGCTGCCACGGATAGTTCTCTCGAACCTGTGTATAGACAGGCGTCGACTCAAATTGAACGCCATAGCCAGCAGCCACTCGGTTCATTGTGTCAACGGTCTCCGGATTGTTCGGGACCAGTCCAATGTATTGTCCATCGCGGTAGATTTGTAGGCATGACTTGGATGCTTGAACATGTGACGATATCAGAACGGCACCACTGCCGATTACCAGTAAACTGGTGGTACCCGCAATGAACAGACGTGGAGATTTGAATTTCAGTAGGGTTGTCGATGTACCGGTCGTCTTCCATCTGTGCGTCGCCTTAACTTTCGGGCGAGCGGTAGCAAGCTTGGTTTTTACCGCTTGCAGGGCCGCTGTCCATTTCACTTCGCAGGCCTCCCTAACGATAACAAATTGCACAGCGAAATGGTTTCGACATTTTTAGTGCAAATCCTTGTCCGTTCGTCAATTTGTCGCATGTAAGATACTGCCGAAAAAAAGGCCTCCGAAATCAACTCGGAGGCCTGGTACTCATCTGTACTAGGTTTTGACCCCCCCTAACGCCGGTTTACCTTCCGACACCTCATGTGTTGCTACGGACTGTTTCTTCTTGCCATTTTTCAAATGGGCAAACATCCAATAGTTCCGTGCCCGCTTCTCTACCTCCGCTTGTTGGTATCTACGTAGACATTCACTCAAGTAATAATTGTACATATTCAACCTACTCCTCTAACATGTAATAAATTAAAAAAAGACCACAGAAAACTGTGGTCGAGGAAGTAGGGCAATGCCGCTATCGTGATCGAACGTAGACGCAAAAAAAGCGCACAACGGCTTTCATCGCCATCCACGCAATGTGTGATTCGTGTGCAGTTGTCGTGACATGTATGAGAAAAACGGTTGCTCCACCAGACACATTACATTGCCCGTACTTCCTCAGCGCAGTTTCACCAAGAAAGTCGTAACCCAATATTCAATTGGTTACAGGTGGCAATGTGTAAAAGTCACGCTGATGGACACCTCCAGAAAAACTATAATTTGGTTACAAGGTGAGTGTAAACGAAAACATTGGGAGAGTCAATTGCTTTTTAGGAAAGTTTTTCTTAATTATTGTGTGCGCGGTGTAGACCTGGGAGTGGCTCTCGCACCGCCCTTTCGGGTGCGGCGGGGAGGCCAGGGGATTAGGCGAAAATTTACTTCCCTTGCTCTTGATTCATTGAGGCATTCCCAGTAACAAGGGAACCAAAGTCGCTTACCCGGCGACCTTGACCCCTAAGTGACACGGCCGAACACGCCAGTCATGCTTTAATCGTTTTGTTTCGTCTGTGCGGCAATGGCTTGCGAGAGCTCATCTGTGAACGTTTTAGCCGCGTCATATCCCATGGCTTTGAGTCGGAAGTTCATGGCAGCAACTTCCACGATGACGGCCAGGTTTCGGCCTGGTCTTACTGGGACGGTGACGAGTGGGACGTCGAGATCGAGAATTTTCATCGTCTGCTGATCAATGCCGAGCCTGTCGTATGCGACATTTTCTTTCCACGCCTCGAGGTGGATGACCATGGCGATCTTCTTGTGCGTACGCACCGCACCTGCCCCAAACAAGGTCATGGCGTTGAGCACGCCGAGGCCGCGAATTTCGAGCAGATGCTGAAGGAGAGGCGGTGCACTGCCGATGAGACTCTCATCGGAGATTTGACGAATGACGACCGCGTCATCGGCGACGAGACGATGCCCTCGTTTGATCAGTTCCAGCCCAGTTTCGCTTTTACCAATCCCACTCGATCCGGTGATGAGAATCCCGATACCGTAGACATCGACTAAGACACCGTGAACCAACGTTTCCGGTGCCAGACGCTCTTCTAGATACGTCGACAGCGTAGCCGTCAGCCTCGTTGTCACCATGTTTGTTCCCAGCACCGGTATATGCTTTGCCGCAGCTTCTTGTAGCAATGTCGGTGGCGGCGTATCTCCGCGCGTTACCAGAATGCATGGTGTCTGTTGATAGGAACAAAAAGCAAAGACGCGCAGAGCCTGCTCACGCTCGTTCATCCCGCGAAGGAAGGACAACTCCGTTCGTCCCAGAACTTGAACGCGTTCCGCCGGATAATAACGCAAATAACCAGCCAAAGCCAGACCCGGACGGTTGATGTCCAGGGTCTCAATGACGCGGTCCAAGTCGGCGTCTTCATTAAAAACATGCAAGTCTAGGTCTTTTACCAATTGCCTAACGCTGACACCGCGTTCTTCGGTCAAATCGAATCCCCACCCCTATGATTTGAGAGACATGTCGACTTCCATCTTGGTATCTTGCTGCAGTTTTGCACGAGCAATATCGCGCTCAAGAATTGGCCCCAGGAACCGTCCAGTATAGGAGTCCTCCACCTTACAAATCGCTTCTGGTGTGCCGGCTCCAACCAGTTGCCCGCCTCGATCCCCACCTTCAGGTCCGAGATCCACCAGGTAGTCTGCCGTTTTGATCACGTCCAAATTGTGCTCAATGATGAGAACAGTGTCTCCATTGTCAACCAGGCGGTGCAAAACGGTCAAGAGTCGCTCGATGTCCGCAACGTGCAGCCCAGTTGTCGGTTCGTCCAAAATGTACAACGTTCGGCCTGTACTGCGTCGGTGCAGTTCGGAGGCGAGTTTGACGCGCTGAGCCTCACCGCCAGACAGCGTTGTTGCCGGCTGTCCCAAGCGCATGTACCCGAGCCCGACGTCCATCAGCGTCTGCATCTTCCGTGCGATACGCGGGATGTTCTCGAAGAAACTGACGGCATCCTCGACCGTCATGTCGAGCACTTCTGAGATGTTTTTCCCTTTGTATCGAACCTCTAGTGTTTCCCGGTTGTAGCGCTTGCCTTTGCACACTTCGCAGGGGACGTACACGTCCGGAAGGAAGTGCATTTCGATTTTGATGATACCGTCTCCTCGACACGCCTCACAGCGACCGCCGCGGACGTTGAAGCTGAACCGGCCCTTCTTGTAGCCGCGCATCTTGGCTTCGTTTGTCGTGGCGAACAGATCGCGAATGTCGTCGAACACGCCTGTGTACGTTGCCGGGTTCGATCTCGGTGTTCGACCGATGGGCGATTGGTCAATATCGACGACTTTGTCGAGGTGCTCCAGTCCCAGAATAGCGTCGTGTGCTCCAGGGCGAACGCGGGCACGGTTGAGATCGCGCGCCAGTGCCTTGTGCAGAATTTCGTTGACGAGTGTCGACTTGCCGGAGCCCGATACGCCCGTCACACACGTCAAGACGCCGATAGGGATCTTCACCGTGACGTTTTTCAAGTTGTTTTCCCGAGCCTTCTTGATTTCGATCCAGCGACCATCCGGCTTTCTCCGCTTTTCCGGAACGGGAATGAACCGACGACCCGATAAGTATTGTCCAGTCACCGACTCCGAGTCCTCCATGATCTGCTTTGGCGTGCCTTGCGCGATGACCTCACCGCCGTGGACGCCGGCCCCTTTGCCCATGTCGATGATGTAATCACACGCCATCATCGTGTCTTCGTCGTGTTCGACGACGATGAGGGTGTTGCCTAGATCGCGCATGTTTTCCAGCGTGCGAATGAGCCGTTCGTTGTCGCGCTGGTGCAGGCCGATACTCGGCTCGTCCAGAATGTACAGGACGCCCATCAGCGATGAACCGAGCTGTGTGGCCAGTCGAATACGCTGCGCTTCGCCCCCGGAGAGCGTTCCGGCGGATCGGGACAGGGTCAAGTAGTCGAGCCCCACGTCCCTGAGGAATCCGAGTCGGCTCTCAATTTCTTTGAGAATCTGGCGAGCGATTTGCATCTCCTTGTCGGAGAGACTCAGTGATGTGAAATATTCCAAGGCCTCGACGACGGAGTGGTCAGTGACCTCCGAAATGTTCCGATCATTGATCCGAACCGCCAGGCTCTGCGGCTTCAGTCGACTCCCTTTGCACGCTGGGCACGGCTTTGCGCTCATAAACGACTCAATGAACTCGCGAATGGAGTCTGACGCCGTGTCGCGATATCTCCGCTCCAAGTTCGGAATGACTCCTTCAAACGGGATACGAGCCGCCTTTCGCTGGCCAAAGTCGTTCTCGTACGCGAACTCGATAGCTTCACCCGTGCCGTAAAAAATCTTTTGCAGTGCTTCTTTCGGCAGATCGGCAATGGGTACTTCCGTATCGATCCCAAAGGCCTTACAGGCCGCGTTCAGCAACTGCGGATAGTACGTCGATGTCGATCCCGCCCATGGAACAATACCTCCATCGGAAATCGTGAGCGATGGATTCGGCACCACAAGGTCTTCGTCAACTTCCATGTTGACGCCCAGTCCCGAACAGGTCTCGCACGCACCGAAAGGGCTGTTGAACGAGAACATGCGCGGCGCAAGCTCATCCACGCTGAACCCGCAATTCGGGCAGGCCATGTTCTGGCTGAACATCAACTCTTCCCCGTCGATGACTTCGACGAGAACGATGCCTCCACCCAAACTCAGCGCTGATTCCAAGGAATCCGCGAGGCGGCTTTGCACGTCGTCACGTAGGACAATTCGGTCGACGACGACTTCGAGATTGTGCTTTTTGTTTTTCTCCAGTTGGATGTCTTCGTCCAACTCACGAACTTCACCGTCAACACGGAGCCGAACATAGCCGCCTTTGCGCATCTGCTCGATGACTTTCTGGTGTTCACCTTTGCGGCCGCGGACAACCGGAGCAAGAATTTGCAGACGAGTCCGCTCCGGAAGCTGCATAATACGGTCCACCATCTGCTCGACCGTCTGAGACGTGATGGGGATATCGCAATTGGGGCAGTACGGATGACCTACTCGCGCGAACAGCAGACGCAGGTAGTCGTAAATTTCCGTCACGGTGCCCACAGTCGACCTCGGGTTGCGGCTCGTGGTTTTCTGATCGATGGAAATGGCGGGTGACAAACCGTCGATACCGTCCACATCTGGCTTGTCCATCTGCCCAAGGAATTGACGGGCATACGCCGAAAGGGACTCCACATACCGCCGTTGTCCCTCTGCGTAAATCGTGTCAAAAGCGAGCGAAGATTTTCCTGACCCACTCAGACCCGTCACGACAACAAACTGGTCCCGTGGAATACGTACACTTACGTTCTTCAAATTGTGCGCACGCGCTCCACGCACGTGTATATAGTCTTGTGGCAAAAGGTTCACATCCCTCAACAGGTTGCCCGACAAGGGTGACACTGGGTGTTTCCGCAGCAGTGCTTCCATCTCGTCGAACATCTATTTAACTTAGGCCGCGCTTACGAAGCGTCCACTAACTCCGAAATCATATCGCGCAACTGAGCTGCTCGCTCGAACTGCAACTGCTTCGCGGCTTCGCGCATTTCTTGTTCCAGTTTTGCAATGAGGTCTTTCCGTTCGCGCTTGCCAAGCGATTGTGCCTGTTCGGCCACGCTTACGTAATCTTCGGCTTCCTCCGCGACCTTCGTCGATTCGATCACGTCGCGCACCGCCTTGTGAATGGTCGTCGGCACAATCCCGTGCAACTCGTTGAAGGCAATTTGCTTCTCCCGGCGACGCTCTGTCTCATCGATGGCGATACGCATGGAGTCCGTAATCTTGTCGGCATACATGATGACGGCACCGTTGGCATTCCGAGCCGCGCGACCAATAGTCTGAATGAGCGAGCGATGTGCGCGAAGGAAACCTTCCTTGTCCGCGTCGAGGATGGCAACGAGCGACACTTCCGGCAAGTCAAGTCCCTCGCGGAGTAAGTTAATGCCCACGAGTACGTCGAAGACACCTTTGCGCAAATCGCGCAGAATGACCATCCGCTCGATCGTCTTGATATCCGAGTGCAGGTAGCGAACCTTGATCCCGATCTCCTTCAAGTAATCCGTCAAGTCCTCGGCCATCTTTTTCGTCAGCGTGGTCACAAGGACGCGTTCACTGCGGCGAATGCGTTCGCGGATTTCACCGACGAGATCGTCAATTTGGCCTTTGATGGGCCGGACCGTGATCGTCGGATCCAGGAGTCCCGTGGGTCGAATGATCTGCTCGACGATTCGCTGCTGATGCTCCTCTTCGTACGGACCCGGAGTGGCACTGACGTAAATACACTGCCCGACCGTGCGCTCAAACTCCTCGAACGTGAGTGGCCGGTTGTCGGCAGCCGATGGCAGGCGGAATCCATGCTCAATAAGCGTTAGCTTCCGCGATCGGTCACCGCCGTACATCCCGCGAATTTGCGGCAGGCTGACGTGGGATTCGTCCACCAGAGTCAGGAATCCCGGCGGGAAATAGTCCAGGAGGGTGTTCGGCGGTTCGCCGGCACCCCGGCCTTCAAGGTGCCGTGAATAGTTCTCGATGCCTGAACAGAAGCCTATTTCCATCATCATCTCAAGATCGTACATGGTTCTCTGTTCCAGTCGTTGCGCTTCCAGCAGCTTGTCGTTGCTGCGCAATTCCTGCAGACGTTCCCGTAACTCGTCCTTGATGCGGGCCATGGCCTGTTCCAAGCGGGGCCTGGACGTGACGAAGTGGGACGCGGGGAAGATACTGACGTGTGAACGACGTGCCACGACTTCCCCTGTGAGCACGTGGATCTCGGTAATTCGGTCGATCTCATCCCCGAACAACTCCACCCGAACGGCATTTTCATCCCGGGATGCCGGGAAGATCTCCACAACGTCACCTCGCACACGAAATGTGCCGCGAGTAAAATTCAAGTCATTCCGCTCGTACTGCATGTCGACGAGCCGACGGAGAATCTGATTCCGCTCAATGGTTGCACCGACACGCAATGAGAGAACGTGCTCGCTGTACTCCTTCGGACTACCCAAACCATAAATGGCGGAGACACTGGCCACCACGATGACGTCATTGCGTTCCAAAATAGCCGCCGTGGCAGAGTGCCGAAGTTTATCGATCTCGTCGTTGATTTTCGCATCCTTCTCGATAAACGTATCCGTCGAAGGAATGTAGGCTTCAGGTTGGTAGTAATCGTAGTAACTGACAAAATACTCGACGGCGTTGTTTGGGAAAAACTCGCGAAACTCCGCGGCGAGCTGTGCTGCAAGGGTCTTATTATGGGCCATCACTAGGGTGGGCCGGTTTACTTCAGCAATGATATTCGCCATGGTAAACGTCTTGCCAGAACCGGTAACCCCGAGCAAGGTTTGGTGGCGCAGACCAGAGTCCACCCCGTCCACAAGTGCGTCGATGGCCGCAGGCTGATCACCTTGCGGCTTATATTCAGAAACAAGTTCAAACTTTCCGGGTTGCATTGACAATCGGAGCCCTCCCGTCAAGTCAAATTCCGTTGTAATTGATTGTCATCAGCAATAACAGGTTTACCTTACCATGCACACGACAAAAAGGGAACAAGTGTTCCCTTTTTTCGCGAGCGATGTAACTGTCTATCACAAATTATAGTGAATGTACCGAGTGGGGTAAAGCGACGGCACGGCGCAATGGAGATTCAGGAAAACATTGTTATTGATTTGTGTTAGGTTGCGACGCGGCTGTACCCGGCTGAACATCCTGTTTCAAAATGACAATGTTCACTCGCCGATTCAGCTGCATGTTCGCCTTATTGTTGTTCGGTGCGACATTGTTGTACTGCCCATAACCTGTACCGGATAACCGTGAGGGATCAATCCCTCCATCCGACAATACGTGAACCACACTCATGGCACGGGCGGCGGACAGTTCCCAGTTAGACGGGTAAATGGCCGTGGTGATGGGTTGATTGTCCGTGTACCCCTCGACGAGAATCTTGTTTGGCAGTGATTTGAAAAGCGGGATAAACCCTTTGATCAACTTCTGCGCCTGCGGGTGCAGGACCGCTTGCCCCGTATCGAACAGTGCCACGTCCTTCATCGTGATCTGGACGCCTCGCGACTCATTCGCAATAGAAACCTGGTTCTGCAAATGGTGTTGCGTGACATAGTTTTCCGCAAGCTGCGCGAGATTGTTCAACTGCTGCTGATCCTGCTGATTCGCCTTAGTCTGCTCCGCCGGATTTGAGTAATTATTTGGATTTGGCGGTTGACTCCCGTTATCCTGAGTGCCGCTCATCAGCAGCGCCGTCTTCCCCATCCCGTTGAGGGGGACTTGGTCGCTCTGATGCATGGCAGCCTGCAGGGATTTCACAAGAGACTGAAATCGAATTTGGCTAATCGTGGACATCGAATACATGATGATAAAGAAGACCAGCAACAGTGTGATCAAATCCGAATATGTAATCAGCCAACGCTCATGGTTCTGCGGCTTTCTAGGCTTCCGCGGTCTCGGCATCTGCCTCACCTGCCCTGCCCTTGCGTTCGCGTTGCGACGACGCTAGGAACGAAAGAAGCTTTTGCTTCAGCACATTTGGGTTTTCACCCGCTTGAATCGACAAGATCCCTTCAAGCGTCATCTCTCGCTCAAGGACTTCATCTTCCGATCTAGCCTTCAACTTATTAGCAAGTGGCAACCATAATATATTTGCGCTAGCAACACCGTAAAGCGTCGCAGTAAAAGCGGTAGCAATTTCGGGTCCTAGTTTAGAGACATTATCCAGATTGCCGAGGACGTGGATCAACCCCATCACTGTACCGATAATACCCATTGTGGGGGCAAAACCGCCGGCAGATTCAAACATACCAATTCCCGCTTCGTGGCGGCGCTCTATGTAGGAGATTTCGGTTTCCAACATCTGCTTTGCCAACTCAGGGTCAACACCGTCAACAACGAGACGAACACCATTTTTCAGAAACTGATCATCCAACTGCTCTACGTTTTCCTCAAGTGCCAAGATCCCTTCGCGTCGAGCTTGAATCGCTAAGTTGACCAGGCTCTCAATTGTATCGTGAGGATTGGTGGCTTTTGTAAAGAACGCGATTTTTAAATACTTCCCGATCCCCGTAAAAGACTTCATTCTGCTCCCTAGCAAAGTTGCACCAATTGTACCTCCGAACACAATCACCAGCGCAGGCAATCGCCACAATGAAGCAAGTGAACCTCCGTCCAAAGTAAAACCAAATGCTAAGCCAACAACCGCCACGATGAGTCCAATAATGGTTGCGAAATCCATACTGCTTCCTCCCCCATTCCAAAGCAGACCCTATTTTCACCCGTTTGTATATCTCATTCATCCACATTCATTGTCTATAAGCCGCGTTAGCGGTTCCTGCGAAGGTACATTGTTTCGAGAAAGCCAAGCGGACGCTTCAGTGCCAAGGCCGGCTGTTCACCTGGAACGACAACGATTAAACCCAGCTGATGGCGTTCTCCCTCATACACCGGATTGCCTACGAGCCGAACTTCACCACGCGTATCTATAATCTGAAATTTCGCGTAGGCTGGATTCTGGTCGAATGCAAAATGCAAATCATACTCTGTGTGAACTGGCGTTTGATTCACATGCGTCACAATTTCTCCCGGCAACAAGCCGAGTTTATCGCTTAGGGAATCGCGAATGGTATACAAAACCATGACACCGCGATTGTCCGGAGCAATCAGTGGCTCCGACGAGGCATCAACACGACGCCAGACACTTCTGACACATTCGATTAGCGCGATCATCACCGGCGCCGCCAGCCAACCAAAGTCGATCTTCGTCCATTGTTCAACGGCAAAACCCGCCGCCAGGACGGCAGCTTGAGCAAGGTTCCACCATCTCCATTGAACGAGCACCCGCTCCGGTTTGAGTGCCGTAAACAGCCCGTGAAGTCCGAACACAACCGGTATGATACAAATCCCTAAAGACGTCTGCGGCGATGTTAACCAAGGATGGAAACCACCGAAAAACGTAACCGCGCCGTGATTGATGGGCGTCATCCATAGCATGAGGGGCATCACAAATCCCAGTTGGATTTTCAATGCACCTATACGTCTGCCTCGTTTACTCGTCATGAGTGCCGGAAATACAGCATCACGTTTGTTCCACCACTGGAGCAAGAGTTCCGCCAGCGCCGCGACGACGCCGATTGCCAACCAACTCTTCGTCTCAAATCCCTGGAGAAACCGGAGAGCGGATGACAGGAACGATGGTCCCGGTGACTGAAACATGCCCGCGACCCCTGCCAGTGTAACCGCGACACTGATGGCGAAGGAACTGGACGTAAATCGTGATCGGATGGCCCCTAGCACCAGGGATAACACCGTGACAAACAAGATGGTTGTCCACGATACCGCTGCACCGAGTGCCAGTAACGCAGCCGAACCAACGGCGCCAACTACACACGCCTTGACGTAGCGAACGACGAGAGGTTTGACGATTCGCGTAACGCGTATACCAAACCAAAGACGTTCATTTCGGATATTACAAACAAGGTCCCAAATGATGAACGCCGTGATCACGTAATGCAACGGATTCAACAGAAACGTGAGCAGAGCCACCAAGACCAGTTGCAACCCGGATGTAACAGTCCAGTGATGCATACGCAGATTCCCTTTCTCCATACCATCTCTGCTGTTCTTTAATTCGCTCGATGATACGGATTTCCCTGTCGTCTAAATTACGAACTTTAGACGCGGAGGAACTTTCTGACTGACATGACACCTCCCCACACCCCGATGACCACACCGATGCCAATGAGGACGATGGCCAACTTCATCGACAAATCACCGCTTTGTACGAGCGGAAAGGCTAGTCCCACAAATGTGCCGTGCACATATGAGTACAATGCATTATACCCGTAGCCTAGAATGGCGAACGGGATGACGGCCCCAAGCAGGCCAATGAACATGCCCTCAACGATGAACGGCCAACGAATAAACCAGTTCGTCGCCCCGACGAGTTTCATAATTTCAATTTCGCGCCGACGCGAGAATATGGTGATTCGGATGGTGTTCGAAATGAGGAACATCGACGTGACCAGCAGCGCAACCACAAAGAGAATGCCCACGTCCCGAACCACATCAAGCGTGTGGAAGAGTGGTCCGACGATATCGTGCGGATCGCGAACGGTCTTGACCTCAGGCATCTTCTTCACTTGGTCAGCGATTTGCATGATGTCGCGTGGGTTATTAGCCTGGACGGTCAGCTTGATGGGTATCGGATTTGACTTGAAGCCGTTTAATACGTCGTTGTATTGCGATCCCAATTCCTGCTTCATCTGGTTCAAACCCTGGTCCTTGCTCACCACCTGAACAGACTTGACCCCCGGCATGTCGCGAATTTCAGTCGCTACTTGATCCCCTGTTTGTTGTGACGCAGACGGGGACAAAAAGGCGCTGAACTCGACTTGGTTCGCAACGTATGTGGATACTTGTTGCGCATTCATGGCAAGAATCAGCGATAGCCCTAGGACAGCAAGCGTGACCATCACTGCGCTGACGGAAGCAAATGTCATCCATCCATTGCGCAAGAGATTCCGTAATCCTTCTCGTAAGTGGCGTGCTATTCTAGTCATCATATCCGTACAACCCTCGCTGCTCATCGCGTGCAATGATTCCATTTTCAATACCAATAACCCGCCTTCTCAGCGAGTTAACGATGTCTCTGTTGTGTGTTGCCATGACAATTGTTGTACCCCTGTCGTTAATCCGTTGGAATAGGCGCATAATGCCCCAAGACGTGTCGGGATCGAGATTTCCTGTAGGCTCGTCGGCAATAATGACAGATGGATTGTTTGCAAGTGCTCTCGCCACCGCGATCCGCTGCTGCTCGCCCCCCGACAACTGAGACGGCAACTTGTCACCTTTATCTTCCAAGCCGACCTGAGCTAGCACATCCTTCACGCGACGCTTGATTTGTCTCGGCGATAACCCAATGACTTCAAGTGCAAATGCGACGTTTTCTCCGGCGGTCAGTTTCGGCAGGAGTTTGAAGTCCTGAAAAACAACGCCGATGCTGCGACGGAGCAGGGGGATTTTATGGTCCTTCAGCCGCTCAATATTGAATCCGTTGACGAAGATATGCCCTCGTGTGGGGCGTACTTCCCGGTACATCAGCTTAATAAACGTGGACTTTCCCGCTCCACTGGGTCCAACTACGTATACGAACTCACCTTTTTGAATATGGATGGAAATCCCGTTGAGTGCTTTCGTCCCGTTGGGATACTCCTTCCATACATCCTGCATTTCTATCACTTCGCTATCATTCTCCTCTAACATAAATTGGTTGATTGGCTAGATTCGCTCAGTAACCAGAAACGCCGAACGTAAACAATAAGAAGGATTCGACGCTTTTCGCCATAATTCCTGTTGTGAATATCTCACATTCCCTACAGAACGATGGTATTTGACTGAACTGTGAAGTCATCCAGCCGTTTCCAGTTAACCCGTGAAGCCACACCACATAACGGTTCAACCGCAAGAAAACCCGGGCGATGGAATGTGACTGGCGGATCGACAATGTCGGACTCGAAGTACCGATCACTCGGCCCCGTATCCGTCGGCAACCCAAACCCAGGCAGACTGCACAGAGCAATATTGTGCAAACGGCCGATACCGGTCTCGTACATACCACCGCACCAAAGTCCCAACCCGAGCCTCACTGCTTCGTCGTGAACGGCGATAGAACTGCCAAAGCCCCCTACGCGCCCAGGCTTCAAGTTGATCACTTTGCATGCACCGATCATCGCAGCGCGACGGACGTCGTTGGCGGATCGTATACTTTCATCGAGACAGATAGGTGTTCGGAGCTTGTCTTGGAGGGCGGCGTGATCGACAATGTCGTCGTACGCCAACGGCTGCTCGATCATCATCAGCCCTACCCCATCCAATCCCGCCAACAATTGCGCACACCCCTCATATGCACTATTCGCATCGGCCATCAAGGGTATGTCCGGCAACGCCCGGCGGATCGCCATGAGCGGTTCAACGTCGGCTCCCGGCGCAATCTTTAACTTAATCCGCTGAAACCCGTCGGCAACTGCCCGCCGGGCCCTTTCCTGCAATGCATCCAAGTCACTATTCATACCAAGGCTGATTCCAGCCGGTACCTCGCGAACGGTGCCCCCCAGGAGTTGATACAACGGCACCTTTGTTTCCGCTGCATACGCATCCCAAATGGCCATCTCAAGCCCGGCCTTGGCCATCCAATTTCCGCGAATTCGGCCCCATCTCTCGCTCATGTACCTCAAGCCCCGTGTTTCGTTTATATCAACGTCTCGCATGGATGGCACGAGAAAGTCAGTCAACACGTGCCACGCTGTCGAAACCGTCTCTTCTGTGTAAGTGGGTTCCCTCATAGCAACACATTCCGCGACGCCGACAGCACCTTTCTCCGTCTCCACGATCACGATAGTCACATCTTTCATGGCATGCATCCCATATGATGTTTTCACGGGTTCCCTCAAGGGCATTTGAACACGCCTCAACGTACACTTACGAACACGCATCTGCTCCCGTCCTTTCCTGCCACTTTCCATCCCTGCCTCAGGCTTGCCCCGCCCACAGAAACCCGGTCTGGATCGAGTGGGGCTGTGCGGAGTAGACCAGTGCCGAGGCTTACAGTGCTACGGACTGTCTGCGTGGCTCTGGCTGCGCTATAGATGATATCAGAAAGGCGAGCGGTGTTGTCGGGCCCTGCCTGGCAGGGCTGACGGGGTGGGGGTGGGGTGGAGGGCCGGTGCAGTGGGCGGGTGCGCGGGGCGGGGTGCAGGTTCGGGGAGGGGAAGGGACCGGCGTGCCGTTGTTGGGCAATTTGCCTTCGTTCACACGCGTACAAGGCATCGGGAGACCGTTGTGCGTACTGTCCAGTGGTCGACGAAGTGGCAAATGTCGAAATTAAGGTGTCGCGTTCCTTTATTCAATCTTCGGTGACTGGATTTTGTCTATAAGGGCCTGGTATTCCCCTACACTCCGCCGGTAAGACTGTCTCGTTTATCCGAGGCCTCCTAGGTGGATGCGTGCCAAGAGGGGTCCCGCGCCGTAAGGTGCCGTCATTCCCTTGATCGGCATTGTTCCTCCGCTCGGGCACGACAAGTGACCAGGAATCCTTTGTCGCCTAGGTACAGCCGTATGAACAGTCGAAACTGGCCACATAAAGGAACCGTCCGACGACATGTATCAAGTAACGGACTGGCAATCTGCTATTCCATTCCCCCGGAGGCCCTAATGTTCATGCGACCTTTCTAATTTGTTTTGTCGCATTGTAAAATCATTCGTCACATGAAAGTTAGTCCCCTCATGCACCTTCCCCCGTACAACAAAACAAAAAAGCCCCCAAGGCAGCATCCTATGCTCCCTCAAGGGCTCTTTCTCTCTCGCCTGGCAACGTCCTACTTTCCCAGGAGGTCTCCCTCCAAGTATCCTTGGCGCTGGAGGTCTTCACGTCCGTGTTCGGTATGGGTACGGGTGTTTCCCCTCCGCTATGGCCACCAGACTGCTTGGGCTCCGGGCTCTCTCTACGCTGGCTTCGCCCTTACGGGCTGCAGAACGCTTCGTTCGATCCCTCCACCAAGGCATCTTGTACCTTAAACGATACTTCTCCCTCGGTTTCGCCCTATGTACCGCAGCTTTCGCTACAGTTTGTGGTCCTTGCTTCTGAACTATGGAACAACCTCTCTGTTCTGGTGAAGCCCTCGACCGATTCGTATCTGTCCGCTCCACGTATCACTACGCTTCCACTCCAGACCGATCTACCTTGTCTTCTTCAAGGGGTCTTACTCCGTTATCCGGATGGGATACGTTATCTTGAGGCTGGCTTCGCGCTTAGATGCTTTCAGCGCTTATCCTTTCCCGACTTGGCTACCCAGCTATGCTTCTGGCGAAACAACTGGTACACCAGCGGTCGGTTCATCCCGGTCCTCTCGTACTAAGGACGAACCCTCTCACGTATCCTGCGCCCGCGGCAGATAGGGACCGAACTGTCTCACGACGTTCTGAACCCAGCTCGCGTACCGCTTTAATGGGCGAACAGCCCAACCCTTGGGACCGACTTCAGCCCCAGGATGCGATGAGCCGACATCGAGGTGCCAAACCTCCCCGTCGATGTGAACTCTTGGGGGAGATCAGCCTGTTATCCCCGGGGTAGCTTTTATCCGTTGAGCGATGGCCCTTCCACTCGGTGCCACCGGGTCACTAAGCCCGACTTTCGTCCCTGCTCGACCTGTCCGTCTCGCAGTCAAGCTCCCTTTTGCCTTTACACGCACCGCGCGATTTCCATCCGCGCTGAGGGAACCTTTGGGCGCCTCCGTTACTCTTTTGGAGGCGACCGCCCCAGTCAAACTGTCCACCTGACACTGTCCCCGAACCAGCTTATGGTCCTAGGTTAGAACACAAGTACCTCAAGGGTGGTATCCCAACGCCGACTCCACTCAGGCTGGCGCCCAAGCTTCTCTGTCTCCCACCTATCCTGTACATGACGTACCCGTATCCCATATCAAGCTACAGTCAAGCTCCACGGGGTCTTTCCGTCTAACCGCGGGTAACCTGCATCTTCACAGGTATTACAATTTCACCGGGTCTCTCGTTGAGACAGCGCCCAAGTCGTTACGCCTTTCGTGCGGGTCAGAACTTACCTGACAAGGAATTTCGCTACCTTAGGACCGTTATAGTTACGGCCGCCGTTTACTGGGGCTTCAATTCGGAGCTTCGGTTTCCCTAACCCCTCCTCTTAACCTTCCAGCACCGGGCAGGCGTCAGCCCCTATACTTCGCCTTTCGGCTTCGCAGAGACCTGTGTTTTTGCTAAACAGTCGCTTGGGCCTTTTCACTGCGGCTTCTCTCGAAGCGCCCCTTCTCCCGAAGTTACGGGGCCATTTTGCCGAGTTCCTTAACGAGAGTTCTCCCGCGCGCCTTCGTGTTCTCCACGCGCCCACCTGTGTCGGTTTCCGGTACGGGCACCACTTCACTCACTAGAGGCTTTTCTCGGCAGTGTGACTTACAGGACTTCGCTACTGTTCTTCGCTCCCCATCACAGCTCACGCTTCACAGAATGCGGATTTCCCTACACTCCACGCTCACTGCTTGGACGGCCTCTTCCATCCGGCCGCTTCCTTCAGCCTCCTGCGTTACCCCTTCGCTCAAACGCTCCGCGGTGGTACAGGAATTTCAACCTGTTGTCCTTCGACTACGCCTTTCGGCCTCGCCTTAGGTCCCGACTTACCCTGGGCGGACGAGCCTTCCCCAGGAAACCTTGGGCTTTCGGCGGACAAGATTCTCACTTGTCTTTTCGCTACTCATACCGGCATTCTCACTTCCATCCGCTCCACCATGCCTTCCAGCACAGCTTCCCCGCAAATGGAACGCTCCCCTACCATGTTTCCATCCATAGCTTCGGTGTCTGGTTTAGCCCCGTTACATTTTCCGCGCAGCGGCACTCGACCAGTGAGCTATTACGCACTCTTTAAATGGTGGCTGCTTCTAAGCCAACATCCTGGTTGTCTGTGCAACGCCACATCGTTCCCCACTGAACCAGTACTTTGGGACCTTAGCTGTTGGTCTGGGCTGTTTCCCTCTTGACCACGGGTCTTATCACTCGTAGTCTGACTGCCAGGTTCTTCGACAAAGTGGCATTCGCAGTTTGACTGAGCTTGGTAACCCTCGCGGGCCCCGCACCCAATCAGTGCTCTACCTCCACTTCTCATTCCCTGACGCTAGCCCTCAAGCTATTTCGGGGAGAACCAGCTATCTCCGGGTTCGATTGGAATTTCTCCCCTACCCCCAGTTCATCCCCTGGCTTTTCAACGCCAGTGGGTTCGGGCCTCCATGCGGTGTTACCCGCACTTCACCCTGACCAGGGGTAGATCACCCGGTTTCGGGTCGATGACGACAAACTGATTCGCCCTGTTCAGACTCGCTTTCGCTTCGGCTTCGGCTCCTTCGCCTTAACCTTGCTTGCCATCATCACTCGCCGGTTCATTCTACAAAAGGCACGCCGTCACATGTCATGCATGCTCCGACTGCTTGTAAGCACACGGTTTCAGGTTCTATTTCACTCCGCTCCCGCGGTCCTTTTCACCTTTCCCTCACGGTACTATCCGCTATCGGTCGCCAAGGAGTATTTAGCCTTAGGAGGTGGTCCTCCCAGATTCCCACGGGATTCCTCGTGTCCCGCAGTACTTGGGGTCTGTATCACTTTCCACAATCCATTTCAGTTACCGGGCTCTCACCGTCTATGGCCGGCCTTCCCATGCCGTTCTCCTATGGATTCTTTCCAGTTGGTTCCCTGCAGGTCCCCACTTACAGCCCCTCGACCCCGCATACGCATCGACTGCAGTCTGTACCACGTATACGGTTTAGGCTTCTCCGCTTTCGCTCGCCACTACTTACGGAATCGCGTTCGCTTTCTTTTCCTCGAGGTACTTAGATGTTTCAGTTCCCTCGGTTGCCTCCGCACAGCTATGTATTCACTGTACGGTACTAGCGCTTCACACTAGCAGGTTTCCCCATTCGGACATCCACGGATCAATGCTCGCTTACAGCTCCCCGTGGCATTTCGGTGTTCGCCCCGTCCTTCTTCGGCTCTTGGCGCCTAGGCATCCTCCGTGCGCTCTTTCTAACTTCACCGTTTTTGACGTCCCTCAGCTTACGCCTCGGTTCATCTATACTTCCCGGTTACGTTAACCTGTTACTGGCATTTCGGTTACCGGTTTTACTTCATTCGAGGTTGTTCCATATTCAGTTGCCAAGGTACCTACGCCTTCCAATATGCTGCGGATTTCATCGTTGGTCGTCCTCAGACTCGCTCACGTACAAAACAGTACGCTCACTCCTCTTCGTCCGCCCGTCTCGATCTCCTTGCATCTTGTAGCACGCCTTGAGTTTGCTTCCACCTCATCAAGAGGCTTTGGCTCCCTCAAAACTAAACACATTCCCACGACCTGAAAGGGTGTTTCTCCGTAGAAAGGAGGTGATCCAGCCGCACCTTCCGATACGGCTACCTTGTTACGACTTCACCCCAATCATCAACCCCACCTTCGGCGGCTGGCTCCGATACAGGTTACCTCACCGACTTCGGGTGTTGCCGACTCTCGTGGTGTGACGGGCGGTGTGTACAAGGCCCGGGAACGGATTCACCGCGGCATGCTGATCCGCGATTACTAGCAATTCCGGCTTCATGCAGGCGAGTTGCAGCCTGCAATCCGAACTACGAACGGCTTTTTAGGTTTTGCTCCACCTCGCGGCTTCGCTTCCCGTTGTACCGCCCATTGTAGCACGTGTGTAGCCCAGGACATAAAGGGCATGATGATTTGACGTCATCCCCGCCTTCCTCCGACTTACGCCGGCAGTCACCTGTGAGTCCCCACCATTACGTGCTGGTAACACAGGTCAAGGGTTGCGCTCGTTGCGGGACTTAACCCAACATCTCACGACACGAGCTGACGACAACCATGCACCACCTGTCACCTCTGCCCCGAAGGGAAGGTACATCTCTGCACCTGTCAGAGGGATGTCAAGCCCTGGTAAGGTTCTTCGCGTTGCTTCGAATTAAACCACATGCTCCACTGCTTGTGCGGGCCCCCGTCAATTCCTTTGAGTTTCAGTCTTGCGACCGTACTCCCCAGGCGGAGTGCTTATTGGGTTTCCTTCGGCACTGGGGTGTGTCCCCCAACACCTAGCACTCATCGTTTACGGCGTGGACTACCAGGGTATCTAATCCTGTTTGCTCCCCACGCTTTCGTGCCTCAGCGTCAGTCACTGTCCAGCAAGGCGCCTTCGCCACTGGTATTCCTCCACATATCTACGCATTTCACCGCTACACGTGGAATTCCCCTTGCCTCTCCAGCACTCAAGTTGCGCAGTTTCCAGAGCAATCCCAAGGTTGAGCCTTGGACTTTCACTCCAGACACACGCAACCGCCTACGCACGCTTTACGCCCAGTGATTCCGGACAACGCTTGCCCCCTACGTATTACCGCGGCTGCTGGCACGTAGTTAGCCGGGGCTTCCTCACTCGGTACCGTCTCACAAGGAGCTTTCCACTCTCCTTGCCTCTCTCCCCGAGCAACAGAGCTTTACAACCCGAAGGCCTTCTTCGCTCACGCGGCGTTGCTCCGTCAGGCTTGCGCCCATTGCGGAAGATTCCCTACTGCTGCCTCCCGTAGGAGTCTGGGCCGTGTCTCAGTCCCAGTGTGGCCGGTCACCCTCTCAGGTCGGCTACGCATCGTCGCCTTGGTGAGCCGTTACCTCACCAACTAGCTAATGCGCCGCGGGCTCCTCTACCAGTGATGCATTTGCATCTTTCAATTCACGAAGATGCCTTCGCGAATGTTATCCAGCATTAGCACCCGTTTCCGAGTGTTATTCCAGTCTGGTAGGCAGATTGCCCACGTGTTACTCACCCGTCCGCCGCTAACCCCGAAGGGTTCGCTCGACTTGCATGTATTAGGCACGCCGCCAGCGTTCGTCCTGAGCCAGGATCAAACTCTCAATAAATGTTACTGGCGTTTCGCCAGAATGTTATCCGTTTGTCGCGACAACCGAAGTTGTCTCGACTGAAACTTTCAGGCGTGGTGTGTTTAGTTTTCAAGGAACCAAATCCGTCATGAACACAGTCGTTATCGTTGACCGCATGATGGCGGGTTGTAATCACCGCTGCTTCAGCGGCGTCGCCTATCATAACATGCCTGTCCAAGGCACGTCAACACCTATTCGCTAAAATATTTCATCGTACTTTTGCATGGCTAGGGTTTGGGCTCGTACCAACTGACACAATGTATCGTAAGCGTGTGGACGTTTCAGAAGCGAAAAGGCTCTTTTCTACGCTTCTCTTATGAACATTTTGATGATGAGAAACGATTCCTATATCTGAGTGCCCCTGATGGTGTTTCCGGTGATCTGTGTGTATAGCAAGATCGATGCTGACGCGTTTGGCATTGCAGTTTACACATTTATAGCGAACCGGACACAACGCGCAGTCTTCAGACAAGGTCCGAGAACCGCCATTCGTGCCGACTCGTCCGTCTGGCAAAGACCGGGCATGCGGTGGATAGGTTACTTCTCCGGAGCCGAGATTCGCTAACTCAGGTGATAGCGCAGAGTTGTCGCGTTAAGCATCCGAAGGGCGGGATCGTAAATGCGAATCACTTGTCATTCGTGTTGGACCGGATTCGGTAAGCGGATCGGTGGATGTGGATTGGGGAATGTGGCAGATCGAGTTGGTAAGAACGTACGCTTCGGCATTTAATGTAGAAAGAGTTCACGTTAAATTGTGCGAGGTATTTTCCAGCAACTTTTTTCGTTGATTTTCTTGACTTGAGTAATGGGAACGTGTTAGATTCCATTGTGCGAATTCGATTGATATCGAGAGCCATTAGCTCAGTTGGTAGAGCACCTGACTTTTAATCAGGGTGTCGCTGGTTCGAGTCCAGCATGGCTCACCATGTATGCCACCTTGGCTCAGGGGTAGAGCGGCTCACTCGTAATGAGCAGGTCATCGGTTCAAATCCGATAGGTGGCTCCAGGCCAGCGTAGCTCAGTTGGTAGAGCAACTGACTTGTAATCAGTAGGTCGCAGGTTCGACTCCTGTCGCTGGCTCCATGGATCGTACAATAGTTGTAGGGGCGTAGTTCAGCTGGTAGAACGGCGGTCTCCAAAACCGCATGTCGTGGGTTCAAGTCCTGCCGCCCCTGCCAAAATCGTATTGGGGAATAGCCAAGCGGTAAGGCAACGGTTTTTGGTACCGTCATGCGAAGGTTCGAATCCTTCTTCCCCAGCCAATGTGCCCTTAGCTCAGCTGGATAGAGCGTTTGACTACGAATCAAAAGGTCGGGAGTTCGAATCTCTCAGGGCACGCCATATTTCGGAGCATAGCGCAGCTTGGTAGCGCGCCTGCCTTGGGAGCAGGAGGTCGTGGGTTCGAATCCCGCTGCTCCGACCATGAACACCTTCTTATTAGACATCCCGAAGTGGCGGAATTGGCAGACGCACACGACTCAAAATCGTGCGGGAAACCGTGCCGGTTCGACTCCGGCCTTCGGGACCACGTGGGGGTATAGCTCAGCTGGGAGAGCACCTGCCTTGCAAGCAGGGGGTCATCGGTTCGAATCCGTTTACCTCCACCATATTCCTCGATAGCTCAGCGGTAGAGCATCCGGCTGTTAACCGGAGGGTCGTAGGTTCGAATCCTACTCGGGGAGCCAATTTGCTTCCATAGCTCAGTCGGCAGAGCGCATCCATGGTAAGGATGAGGTCACCAGTTCGACCCTGGTTGGAAGCTCCAGCGGCCCCATGGTCAAGCGGTTAAGACACCGCCCTTTCACGGCGGTAACGCGGGTTCGAGTCCCGCTGGGGTCACCAGGTTCCCTTTCGGGTCCTATTGACATAGGGTGTACAATCCCAGTATATTGGACGCGCAGTTTATTGTGCGGAAGTGGCTCAGGGGTAGAGCATCGCCTTGCCAAGGCGAGGGTCGCGGGTTCGAATCCCGTCTTCCGCTCCAGAAAAAGCGCAAGACAGGATTCTCACCCAAGGGTTCCCCCCTTTCGGGGGCTAGGTTAATTGCCGCGGGCACTTAACCGTCGGAATCCCGTCTTCCGCTCCATATGCGGGTGTAGTTTAATGGCAGAACGTCAGCTTCCCAAGCTGAGAGCGAGGGTTCGATTCCCTTCACCCGCTCCATTATGCGGTTATAGCTCAGAGGGAGAGCACCACCTTGACACGGTGGGGGTCATAGGTTCAATTCCTATTAACCGCACCAACAAGCGTAAAGGGCGGCACAGGTAAATCGCTTAGCCGCTTACGCGTTTGGCCCTATCGTCTAATGGTTAGGACGCCGCCCTCTCACGGCGGTAATAGGGGTTCGAATCCCCTTAGGGTCACCATTTATGGAGTGATGGCCGAGTAGGTCGAAGGCGCTCGCCTGCTAAGCGAGTATACGGTCAAAAACCGTATCGAGGGTTCGAATCCCTCTCACTCCGCCACTTGGAACTGTGGTGTAGAGGCCTAACATGCCTGCCTGTCACGCAGGAGACCGCGGGTTCGAATCCCGTCAGTTCCGCCACTATTTTTGGGCCCATAGCTCAGCTGGCTAGAGCGCACGACTGATAATCGTGAGGTCGGAGGTTCGAGTCCTCCTGGGCCCACCATATGGTTAAATAGCAGAGAAGATTATCTCTGCTATTTTTGTGCTCAATGTTTCAATGTCCATTCAACCATAAATTCGCCTAAAATATCGCAAACAGAATACACACAGTCGTCGGCTGCTCCGCAACCAAACTTAAGGAACATACCCTGCGATGGTCCTGTGGCAACCGCTTGGACCTCAGTTATTCCTTGTAATTAAAAGCAATCTGACTCACCTTTCATCCCCCAGATCAATGTTTTACTACATTTGAATCGATTTCACCTCAACAGTTGTCGGTTCATATGCATATGGGCCATCGAATTCAATCGCCATGTACACACCCACCAAGTCATCGGGCAGAGCGGGTGCGACCTGGAATGTGAATCGCATGCTTGATCCACCACCACCACCTGACCTAAACTCACTACAAATGCTGTCCCGAACAACTAGACGTGGCCTCGACCAATTTTTCAGTTCTGTTTTCCTGGCGGGATCGACCAGGATGTCAAGTTGAACCAAACTACAGTTTTCGTACTGCTCCATTTGACTTACCCTAAAATGCATGCCCTGACTATAAGTGTATCGTTCAGGATACACAATCCCTTGAGGATTTCTTGGCCCTATGGGCTCAACGTACTCTCCATACGTACCCATTCTGTTCACGGCACTGAGATACCGGTTTAACCATTTCGGATGTACATCCAATCGCTCTGCCAATCGTTCGGCCTCTGAACCACTCAGTACCTGTCCCGTGTGACCCAGTAACGTTTTACGATGTTTGAGCAACTTAATAATCTCTTCGTCACACAAACGAAACTCATTATTGTATAGCGGGTTATGGTTTCTGCTTCTTCGCTGCTGTTTTTCATTATTTTTAAACGGATCATTTTCAGATGGTGTCAGTTCGACACTCCCACATGTCTCGGTAACTTCATAACTGGTTATCTGAGCACCTTGAAAGGAAACCTCAAAATTAATTGCACTCAAATCTTCTGGGAGCCTGGGTATAGCGACAAACGCCGCGTGTATGTTCGGACCCTCATGTCGCCAGTGGGTTTGATATGTGGTACATTCCACCCCAATGACATGCATTTGCACTTTTGGCGGCCGAATACCCTCCCCGTGAAATCGTTGGACATGCGGGTTAGAGTTGGAAATGACCATATGCAACACACTACAAACCTCATACTGTTCAACATGTGTAATACAAAAATGAATACCATCCTGAAAAGTGTTGCGAACGACTGGAATGACGGTCTGTAGCGTGACCACGCTCGGAAACTGAATCTCGTATTGGTACTTCTTTATCGCATCCATTAAACTCAAGAACTGAAACAACCATATGGGGTTGAGATCAAGCTCTTTGGCCCATTGGGTCAGTGGTTCATCCTCTTTCACACCAACCTCACCGCCCGCCATGGTATGTCGCTTTTGAATCAACCCTATTATCTGTTCATCTAATCCCGGAATTAGATTAGAATCCACGCGAAACCACCCCCTACGGAGAGTTAAGGTGCATTGATTAGCATTTATTGTAACAAAGGAGAGGCTCAGTTGTATTAGGGGCCATATTACTTCTATCAAACTCGTCCTATTCCGTACGTGGGTCGTATCTACAGAATTCGATTTATTCGGACACAAACAAATCCGGCTATACCCATCTCCTTGACTATCGAAACCGGTATCGAACTAACGGCGTTGAGCACGTAAGACTTCTAAGCCAAAGCCTCACCACGTACCGCCAAAATTATACAAGCAGTGATCAGTTCAATCACGGGACCTTCTGTCGAAAAACTAAACGCCGTTCCTGTCCAAATAGCTCACGCGGATTCATCACGGAAAAATTGACGATACTAGAGAGAGTCCTGTTTTACGTTGGTAAAAAGGTGTGTTTAATGTGACACTATTCTTCCTTGTGATCATTGCGTGGGTTACCCTAATTTGTCGCATTTGCCAGCCTCACTGGATGGTGGTTTTCCAAGTTAGGCAGGAGAAAGGTGTGGGCGAGTTAATGGTCTATGATAGCCAGTTCAATAGGAATGAATGGGCTGTAATTGCGGGGATGATTGTTGGGCTTATCCTGGTGTTTTGGTTGCCCCGCCGATTCTCCACCAAAAAAAGCCATCATCTATTTTTTGATTGGAGCAGGCTTTGGATTCTTTTTCGATCACAGCCTAAGCACCATACCCGTCGACTTTTACGATATTAACGACTCGTCAAAGTTCACGCCAATTGATGTCATCAAATATTGGATGTACGGGCCTGTTGGATATCTTTTCTTTTACATGTATGACGTTCTCAAGGTTAAACCCGCCTACAGTCCAATTTACATATTCGCTTGGGCGCTCCTTTCCCTTGGCCTCGAATGGCTGTCCTTCTCGCTTGGCATTTTTCACTACAAGCACGGATATCGGCTGGGGTATTCGTTTCCTATTTATCTATTAGTAAATAGTATTTGGGTCATCCTGTACTATCTCGTTCAAAATGCGAATGACTATCCTGCGCCGGATCGACAAAGCAGAACGTAGAGAAGCCCGTCAACAGCCCATCGACTTGTTTCTGTTAGCCAAATAGCGGAAAATGCCATGTGAAAAGAGGCGATTCAAATGTCGGAGAAGTTATTATCAGGTGTTCACGCCCTCGTCACAGGGGCATCCAGCGGTCTGGGTTATGCGATGGCCCATGCACTCCTCCAAGAAGGGGCTACCGTGGCCATTTCATCTCGCTCCGGCGAAAAACTCTCCAGCGCTGTAAAGCGCCTGCGAGATCAGGGGCTGGACGCACACGAGTTAGCCATGGATGTTCGATCCGCCGAAAGCATCGAATCGGCAGCTGACTGGGTGAAATCCAACTGGGGTAATGTGAATTTCCTTGTGAACAACGCCGGCATCGGAATGCGTACTGTAAACGAACGGTTCATGTTTGAACCGCAACCGTTTTACGAGGTGTCGCCGGAGGGATTTCGGGATCTGATCGATACAAATTTGACGGGGTATTTTCTCGTGTCACGCGCTTTTGCGCCAATGATGGTGGCACAGGGCTCTGGACGTATCGTCAACATTTCCATGAATCACGAAACCATGCGCCGTAAAGGTTTTGTTCCGTACGGTCCGTCGCGTGCTGGAGCAGAATCGTTATCTTACATTATGGCTGAAGACTTACGTGATACGGGTGTGACGGTCAACATGCTGCTTCCGGGTGGAGCCACTCTCACGGGTATGCTCCCTGAGGCATACGCTCAACGGTTTAAGTCGATGCCAAATATTCTGTCACCGGAGATCATGGCCCGCCCCATCGTGTATCTTGCTTCGCCTCAGGCCGAAGGAATTACAGGTGAGCGCATCGTGGCTGTGGAATTCGACAAGTGGTTGAAAGAGCACGGGGAAGGATGAATTGATTTACCCTAATGTGCAGAAAAGCATGCCCGGCACCAGGTCGGGCATACTGCTTTAGAATAACGTCGCTATCTTCTTAAATTGCAACTTCAGTAGCTTCGGTTGCTTCTTGCTTGACAATTTCACCAACGTTGAAGATGGCTATGACAGACCCATCAAGGTTGATTACGCCCGACAGATAATCATTGTGGGCTCCCTCTCCCATTTGCGGCGTGGACTGGATGGATTCATCACTGATATCGATCACGGTAGTCGCCGAGTCCACCAGCAAACCGCAGACTACTCCATCAATGTCGGCGACGATAACTCTAGATTCCTTGGTTGGTTCGATCGCTTCCATTCCTAGCAATTGCCGCGCATCAATGACTGGAACAAATTCGCCTCTTAGATTCATTAAGCCCTTAACAAACTCTTTGGTCCCTGGTACCGGTGTCGTACGAACTAAAGGCTCAATCGATTTTACAGTCAATACCTCAACAGCGTACTTTTCTTCGCCTAATTCAAAAATGATGTATTGGCTCAATGTAATCCTCCTAGTAGATACGTCTATCGCAGTGTAATCCCAGCAGTTTTGCATCCTCTGATTTGCCTAAGTTTGCCTCTTTGAAGACCTGTATCTATAGTAATCTAATTCGACCTACTTAGACAGCATTCGACGAATATTGAACTGAATCATCTATCCGAATGTACAGGTAACTGGATTACAATTCACTTCTCGTACAGTTCGAGAGGGAGCTTGTCCGGGTCCTCGAAGAAAGTAAATCGTTTGCCCGTCACAGCGTCGACTCGTATCGTCTCGACCACAATCCCCTTCTCTTCCAACTCTGCAACTGCTTGCTCGATATCGTCCACTTGAAAGGCAAGATGTCTGAGGCCCAGTGCCTCTGGATAGCTCGGCCGCGCGGGACGATCCGGAAATGAGAAGAGCTCAATTTGGTCGCCATTAGTGAGTCTCAAATCAAGTTTGTAGGACTGCCTTTCCGCGCGGTATGTCTCCTCAATGATTTGCAAACCCAGTACATTTGTATAGAACGCTTTTGATCTCTCATAATCCGAGCAAATAATGGCCACGTGATGGATTCGATTCAGTTTCATCCTAGGACAAACCCTCCTGCTAGAAATGTCTGTGGCAACTAATTCCTTATAACTGGGTTGCCAACTGGTTGTAGATGAGTCATTACTCCAGACGGAAACGAAGCATTGCCAGACGCTGAACCGACCACGAGTACGATGTATGTGTGCCCTTGCTCGAAGTAAAACTGAGTAATCCCCGGTAATTCGTCCCACTGAAAGTAAATGCGGCCTGATTTCGTCGTCTTTTTGACCCAAGGAACTGGCTTCATGCCAGAGGAACTGCCTTCCGATACAAGTACACCCTTTGATTGTCTTTCCGTCTCCCAGGTCGATGGACTCTGTGATTCTTGCCTAAAGTCGAATGTTTCTGGACTATCCGGCTTTGCAAACATCATATTGCCGATAGAATCCCATCCCATAAGCCTTGGATTGGCAGTACCGATTCCCCCTGTGAGAATATACACTTCGTGATCCAGCGGTTCTTGAGAAACACTGTACTGATTTAAATCGGAATGAATGGTGTTCATTGTAGCGCTGTCAAAGTTGTCATTCGGGAGCACGTAATTCTTGTCGGGCTCTTGAGACGTCGCATGCTCCGCCCAAATCTGATACAGTCCCCACACGGCGATTGCGAGAATGACTGACCACATCAACTGGGTACGTCTGACCATGCTATCCCCCCTTAGCGACCTCCGAATACTTATATCTGCGCACATCCCCCACCGCCCTCTACTCAGGCGGTTTATCCGACAAATAACGTAGGATCATCCACAAAACAGATGGGATTTCCAAAGAGATCCTTGGCATAAAAGCACCGTTCGCCCCACGGTTGAATTTTAATTGATGCATCTACCTGACACTCTGTTTGTAGCATGCGGGTGTGGAAGGCGTCGAGATCGGAAACAGCGAAATACACATTGGTCCGGATTCGGACTCGCATCGAAAGCGTCTCCGTCTGCATGTGGGTCAAAGCAGGCAAGAATTGTGCCACCACAGTCAAACTAGTGCCGTCCAGGGGACACCCTCTTGCCTTGAATGCCAAAGACAAACGCGTAAAAAGCCGCGGCCTGATCAATGTCGGTCACAGGTAGGATCACTCGGTAAAGTCGGAGCACAACATCATGGCCCTCCTTTAATTGTCTGGAATACCTTTTTCTATAACCACCATCATACTGCAAAGATAGAGTGTGTGGTCCCAGTTTGCCGGTGAACCTTGTGGCGAGTTGCGACTGTGACGGTACAACGTCGGATTGATCCTCGATTAAGAGAACACTTAATTTGTTTCAAAAGTCACTTCAACGGCGTTTTGCGACAAGAGCACGCCGGCATAGGGGCGACACCGTTGACTGCCGATGTGTACTAGCCGTGCTGCGGCGCGCGACCGGACAAACTAACACGCCGATCACCGCACACAGCTACGCCCCCGCCAGGAGCAGAAGCACCACTTGCCCAGCAGCTCTCCCCCGCCCATCCAACAGCCGCGGGCGGGTACAATGCCGCTGTGCACCCTACCTCATGACAGCTTTCGGACCTGAAAGTTGTCAGCTAGGACGTAAGGGACTTGCGGAAACTCTGTGGGGTATGACCAGAAGCTAATCCCGCGCAAACCGTATGTCCGTACCGTATCCAGCTTTGCTTGGAAACTTCGAGCATCCTCGAACCACACGATGTGTTCATTCCCTTGAGCGTCCACGTAGTTAAAGTACGGGGCCTCGGACGCGGTGTCGTAGTGAATGGTCGCCCCATATCTAGCAGCCCTCTGGACAGCAATCTGGGGACCAAATGACTCAGCCAGAGTGCCCGGCTGGAACGGTAACTTCCAGTCATATCCGTACACGGAGACACCCATGAGAATTTTGCTGCGTGGAATAGCCGTGACCGCATAGTTTAGTACTTTTTGAATTTCGTTAATGGGAGAAACGGGCATGGGGCGTCCCCCAATCCAGCCCCATTCATAGGTCATCAGCACGACGAAATCGCAAGTCGTCCGTGTGTTGCGTAGTCGTGCGCCTGATACAGCAACCCCGGTTGTGTTGCCGATTCCTTTGGTGCCAATGCAGTGGATACGAGATAACCTTGTGCATGTAATTGTGTGACTACGCGTTGCAGAAATTGATTGTATGCTTCTCGATCCTGTGGATATACGTACTCAAAGTCGATATTTAGGCCGCGATATCCTCGGTTCTTCATGAGATCCAAGACGTTCGTGATCACCGTCTGTTGGAGAGAAGTGCTGTTTAGGATGGTGTGGGCCACGTCCGAACTAAACATATTTCCTGACCAGTTGCTCATCACCAGCAGCGGCGCAACGCCGTATGACTTTGCAGTGTTTAGTACTAGCGTGTCATTTAGGGGCGTGATTCTGCCATCCGTTCCAACGTGGTGACTGAATGGACTCAAATACGTGAGATGCGGGCCTAACTGCTGGACGGTCTGCTGCCCGCGGGTGCCGAAATCGGTTAGGTACGCGTTCACATCAATGGCGACTCGGTTGCGTAGGGGAACCCGTAGTACTTGGCCGACGTAAATCTGGCTCGGGTTGGTGATGCGGTTTTGGGTGGCCAGGGTCGAGATCGAGGTGCTGTACATTCTTGCGATGGTATAGAGGGAGTCGCCGGGTTGGACTACGTAAGTACCTGGAGGTGTGGGAATTACTAAAGCCTGTCCGATCACCAACTGGTTCGGATCCGTAATTTCGTTTGCAGCCGCAATATCCTGGACGCGTACGCGGTATATTTGAGACAATGACCATAATGACTGGCCTTGTTGTACAACGTGAATTTGCAATTTGACTCGCCTCCTTGTTAGCTATCCACGTTAGCCTATGCTGAAAAATATAGGCCGAAGTAGGCGGCCGCCTAGATAATCGCAAGAAATACGATATGTCAAAACATGGAGGTTCAAGATGCAGGGTTTGGTTGGTAAGCGGGTTGTTCTTACGGGATCGCGCAAGATTGCTGAACTCAGTACCATCGTAGAAAAGCTGGGGGGCATTCCTGTATCACGGCCTGCGCAGGGGACGGTCGCTGTCGACCCGAAGGAAGTTGAGCTGGCCGTAGGTGAGTTGATTCGGGGCGGATCGGATTGGATCATCCTGACCACCGGTATTGGGGCAGAGATGTTGTGTCAAGCGGCGGATCGTATGGGCATGCGTGATCAGTTTGTGAATCTGCTCAAACGATCGAATGTTGCTGCCAGAGGCTACAAGACCGTTAAGTATCTGCGATCATTGGGCATTGAGCCCTCAATTCGTGACGATGACGGAACGACTGCAGGTCTTGTGAGAGCTCTCGACGATCACGACTTGACAGGACGTCGCGTGGCCCTGCAACTGTATGGCGATTCTGCACCGCGACTGGTACAGTGGTTGCACGACAAGCAAGCAGATGTATCTGAAATTCTGCCGTACAGGCATGTTCCACCTGAATTGTCTGTTGTTGATTCGTTGCTTTCAGAAGTCATAGAGCGGAAAGTGGACGCGGTGACGTTCACGAGCACATCACAGGTGCGGTTCCTGATGGCATATGCACGGGAACAGTCCTTAGGTGAGCAGGTTGTTTCTGCGTTTACGGATGTGATCGCTGTCGCAGTGGGGAAAGTTACAGCTGAAGCACTGAGGGAAGAAGGAATTTCGCGAGTCATCACGCCGAAGGAAGAGCGAATGGGAAGCATGATTGTCAGCTTGGCGCGATACTTTGAGGAAGACGGCTCCGCCAGCCGTGTTGAACAATAAGAGACAAACATGTAAAAAGCACTTCGGCTCGTCATCAGTCGAAGTGCTTTCCCATTCGTCAGTTCTTTACACAGCAATGTTGTGGTTACCCCGCTGTGCCTCTGGGATGATTTCCACGTATCGCATAGCACCTTTGCGCACGATTCGCGTAATGCCGTCAAGTTCCTTCTCCTCTCGATGGACAAAACGCTCTAACATTGGAACGCCACCAAGCAGTGCTATGGCGAGAATCAATAGTTTCGCGAAGACCATTACGTACATGTAGGTCGGTACTGCCATGAAGACCACTCCCTTTGTATTTACGTATCCAACATGGCCAGTATAACGCCGTTGAAACGCCGAAAAGCCCTGAAATACAAGGGTTCATGAGTCTGTAAAAGAATCTTAACCATTCATCCACAAACTAGACGCAGTTTCGACAAAGAGGTGAACACTTGATGACAAAGTCGTACTCAAGTCCCATTAGCGGAGATAGTTCTTTGTCACTGGTACTTTTGCTGTGTGCCAGACAGAAGCAATCAGGCTGGCGGCTTTTTTGGAAAACGTTTCGCCCATCGCCGAGTACCCTTTTAGGGAGCCAACAAACAGCTTGTCGCCGGGATCGAGCTCCTTTTCGATCCCTTTGCGAATTGCAGAGTGTGCGTATACGGATTTTAGGATCCATACGCCATGTTGTATTTCAACCGCCTCACCCTGATACTGAATCGCTTCAATCACGCGACTATGGTGTGCAGGCGTGTCTGCTTCGTTCAACTCGTACGTGACAATATAAATTTTCATCGTTTACACCCCATATTTATCTGAACAGGAATCTGAGTAAACAAATAAAAGGCACCTCTGTGGTGAGATGCCCCAGGTACATGTTCAGTTTTGGTTGCGGGAGCAGGACTTGAACCTGCGACCTTCGGGTTATGAGCCCGACGAGCTGCCAACTGCTCCATCCCGCGTTATGGCCACACGGACATGTTATCACTGCCACACTTGAAAGTCAAAAACAGGAAGAATTTGCTTGTCTGTGGTTAGCCCCTCCTGGGCGGGGCGTCCTGTGCTGACTTTGTCCTAATTGTAGATTCTCGTCCACTCCATGTCTTTCTTGTACACGTATAATGTTTCATCTCTATACGAGGAGGTGAAACATTATGAGCAGTAATCGCGGAACAATCACTATCATCCTAAAGCCCGGACAGAGCATTAAGGTGAAAGCGACAGCTGGCCGACGTGTCCGGGATTTGGGTGGATCAGACCCATGGACCTCATGGGAACATCGTCGCCATCGTCGGCGGCGCCGTCGCCATCATCGCCGCCGTCGGCACCATGGCCATGAAGGTAGAGGTATGTAAGCAGAACTTAATAAAACGACGTGCTCTAGATCACTTGTTTCAATGAGCGGAATAATGATGAGTCGTTTTTTCGCAGCACCCTTAGGGGTGCTTTTTTATCCAAAGGCTGTTTTCGCAAAGATTGTTGCTAAAGACCACCATGCTATTCGTGGAACACATAGGACTAATAGGTGTGAAAAGAATGGACAAGAGCGAATCCTCCTGGTGCATTCGCACCGTTAGCTAATGAGTAACTCTTATGTAGTGAAGGTATTTAACGGCACTTATAAGTCGGCAACCGCAATTGCCTCAATCTCAATCAAGAGTTCGTCCCTGATGAGCTTTCTGACTTCAACAGCCGAGCTTGCTGGTGGATTCATTGTATTGATGTACTCATCCCTAATATCACGTACATTCTGCATTTTGGAAATGTCCGTTAGGAAAAAGGTCAATTTTACCACGTCGTTAAAGTTGGATCCTACCGCCTCTAATGCAGACTTTATGTTTTCAAACACCTGCTTCGTTTGCAGTCTTAAATCCCCTTTACCCACAAGTTCCCCTTCCTTGGTGAGAGCAACTTGTCCAGACACATACACTGTTCGACCATTTCTAACCTCCACAACATGCGAATATCCAAATGGCGTTGGCATGTTGTCTGGATTTACATATCTTATTCGCTGATCTGATGTCATTTCATAGCCACCTTTACGAAACGTCTATTACTCGTTTGGATTATTCTCTTGAGATTCTGCAGTTCCTGCCCTCAACTGCAATTGGCGGTACTACTTTAGACGAATTCCGATTCGTTCAACGCTCACCCTGGTGGTGGGCTTGTTTTTATGTGAAGGAGCTATCACATAAGATGCACTTATCATGGCGGGTATGATGCCAGGAACATCCGACTGGAGTAGACCATATTGATGGTGTAAGCGGCACGGGTATTGACCAAATGTGCGTCCTGACCTGGCGGTTCTAGATGGGAAGCAAGGCGCAATGCAATTCCGCGGTTACGCAACACAGTCCACGGATGCACAGCATCCCGTGCACTCGAGGAAACGGTTGGTGGTGAGTCGTCATGCGAGAGCGCATAGCTCTCTTGGTTCTCGGGGCGCTTTGTTGCTTCCTTTTCGCAATGCTTGTGGTTGTCGTGATCCGCTATATCGCAGTGTTTATTGCTATCTTACTAATCCTGGTTCTGCTAGCTATGTTTTTGCATGCAAGTTATCCAGCTTTTCGATCGAAGAAACGAACGAGACAATGGCGCAGGCCCCGACGATGAATGATAAAAGGCACCCGAAAATTCCCGGTGCCTTTTATAAAGAGTTACTCAGTATGTGCAGTACGGAACCATTGTGCTGTATTCGCTGAGATGGACATCTCTCGCATGATTGGCGGCAGTGCAATATTCAACAGCGTTTCGTTCAAGATGGCGACAAACGCGCCGGAAATCATCACCGCCATGAGCATGCGTCGATTGATGTGCACCCAGTTCACATCCTTTCTATGTATTTCTCTCTCCTAGCACTTCATTGCCTGGTCCCGTATATTGAGACGAATGACAAGGGGGAGAAATCATCGGTGCACCTTAAATATTTTTGAGTGTCCAGCTCACGGTCTGAAACAGACTACGCCTCTATACGCAGGGGCAATCCGAGTCTCGGATACAAAGCGGAATCGATGAACGTGTGGATGTGGGCGATCTGTCCGTGGTTAATCTCAGGCACATGGATGCCCCATGGTTCCAGTATGTTAGCCGACGCGGTCGGTGCATACTGTGCAAACGCTGGAGTACCGTTAACACGGACGGGCAAGAGTCGGGAACCAAAACAGTGATGACGGGTTGTCTCATAAAATGACGCAAGATTGACTCGTCCGCGTACCCACATGACAAAGGGCGGCATGGATAAGCTGCCTTCCTCCTGAAAGAGTTCGATCAGGGCATGTACGTCGTACCGTTCGAACGCATCGACGTATCGGTCAAGCAAATGGCGATCCGCGGCGGCATCCTGATCCTGCAACACGCCTGACGTGAGATTTGCGCCACTGAGGGTGGAGCGAGCTCTCTGCAGCGCACTATTGACCGCAGCCACAGTCATCCCCATTGCATTCGCCGTCTCATTGGCCTTCCATTGGAAAACATCGTTCAGAATGAGGACAGCGCGCTGGCGAGGAGGCAATTTTTGAAGGGCAGCGATAAAGGCGAGTCGAACGGTATGCTTGCGAATCACCACATCTGCTGGATCCTCCGTGATGTCAGGTGTCGGCCATACCCACTCGGCATGCGGTAAAATGTCTTGAGGTACCCCGGTGGGGACAGCGGGATCGGACAAGTCCATGGGCAGCGCGCGACGCTTCGCCCCCCTCAATTTATCTAGACACACGTTGGTGGCAATGCGATAAACCCAAGTTCGGAGTGAGGATTCCTGCCGGAACTGCCCCCACCCCTGGAAGACACGGACCATAGTATCCTGAACTGCGTCATCCGCATCGAAAATGGATCCCAACATTCTGTAACAATACGCGGTGAGTTCCGGGCGCAACTGCTCGGCCGACACCATACTCAGTTCCTGTTCAGTCATGTAGGCAGGCCCTCCATGTAACAGTGTACGAAGACAGAAGACCGCTGCGTGTGCGGCAGGGCGATGTACAAACTGAATATTGTACTAGTTTCTGAATCATGATACATCAGATGAGGGTCCGTGAAAACCATTATTCTGAGGTACACCGCGGGAGGCTTGGGCGCTGAATGCGCTGTGGATGGCGAGCTCATTCGAGTCGAGAAGTGCTGGAGTTTTTTGGTGAGACTTCGGTTGAGAGGAATTAGGAAGGGGTGTCCATAAACCGACTTGCGGGTGACGGTGCTGTTGTCGTGGGGCCGAACGGAATGTCGTTCCCCAATCTACATTCACATGCCTCTCCTTGAGCAAACAAGATACTTAAAGTCCTTTGCTTCCACCTCTGTACCTTCTCAGCTCCAAAGTTGGCCTAGTAGAGGTACCGATTCCCTTATTAATTCTTATATCATGATAGCCTGACAAGAAGAGACCGACAGTCACTTCTGCCAAGCGCCCCGATCCCCCCATTCCCCGATTTGGCTTCTGCTTTCGGGTCTCTCGTTAGGGTAACAAAGCCGTGTCCCTGGCTTAGACGGGGTACACTGCCATTCGTCCAAATAACTGATAAGGGTGTCCCGACAGGCATGAAAATGCCTGTCGGGACACCCCATTGTTGGATTTAAACTTGAGTTACAATCATGAAGGTTACACCAAACTTGTCAACGACGGATCCAAAAGCGGGACTGAACGGGGTTTTGTCCAGGGGCGCGATCACCGTGCCTTCTTCCTGCAAGGCTTCATAAATGTGTTCTGTTCTTTCAACATCGTTCGTTGCTAGACAGATGCTAACGTTGTTTCCTTCATGAACTTGTTGACCCGGTGAATCTATCACCATAAGTTCACTTTCACCGATTTTTGGTACCCACTTATTAGACGAACCAGCGAGCCGAAAATCATCGATCTATCGGCAATTTTTTCGAGCATCTCACCCACATAAATCACACCACGTAGGCGAACTAGTGTAATAATCAATTCTTTAAACTTTATCGAATTTCATCCCCTGATCAAAAACCAATAGAAAACATTACTCTTTGATTACATCTATTTAATTAAATATTAAAAACCTCCTTATACCATGTTAAGTGATTACAGCAATGACATAAGGAGGACTTTCCTGTGGGTTTCTTGAGAAAAAGGAAGTTTCTGATTGCCGGAGCGACTTTGGGTGCTGTACTCGTTGGTACGGGGAGTATTTACGCAGCTGTGGGCGGTGATCCGTTCGGGACCAGCCTGGTTGGTCGCCAATCGAATGGCTCTGTACTGACAGATGTGAATCAACTCGTCACGCCAGCTGGGAAGCAGTTGGAATTTGGGGGAAATCCGATTTCCGTTGCTGTTCGCCCGGATGGGAAAACCGCTGTTGTGTTGAATGGCAGAAATGATTACGGTGGCAACGGGCTGAACATTGTTGATTTGGCGACAGGGAAGCTGATTGATACGAATTTTTCCCTCAACCTATCCCATATGTGGGGCCTGACCTATTCACCTGATGGAAACACGCTGTATGCAACCGGCTCATCTGGCTCGACGGGCAAAATTGTTGTGATGTCGGTAGCTGGTGATGGAACGCCGACTGTGAAAAACACGATTTCCCTTCCGGCTGCAAGTGTCGGTGGAAACATCAATCCACTGGACATCACGAATGGGCCCGGAGGAAAAACGCTGTTGGTCGCACTCAACCGGGACAACAGCCTTGGCGTGATCGACGCGGGGACGGGGCAACTGACGGCCAGAATTCCGGTTGGGAATGCTCCGACCAGTGTGCAAGTCGTTGGCAATACCGCTTATGTGACCAACCAAGGTGGGCGTAAGGCCCAGGCTGGCGACACCACGGTAGACTCCTCCGGCACGCCTGTTGTCGCTAGCAATGAAGGTGCGACAACAACGGGAACTGTATCCGTTGTCGATTTGACGACGAACACCGTAACCAAAACCATTCCAGTTGGCGTCCAACCAGAACGAATGACGGTCTCCGGCCGATACCTGTTCGTAACGAATACGAATAGCGACACCGTATCGGTCATCGATACCGATTCCAATTCAGTTGTCCAAACCATCGAGATTAAACCGTATCCGAACGCGCCAAAAGGTTCCGCGCCGAACGCAATCAAAATGATCAACGACGACCAGTTAGTCGTGAGTTTGGGTAGAGACAACGCACTCGCTGTGTACCGCTGGAATGGCCCATCCAAAGAGCCACAACTTGAGGGTCTCGTTCCCACGGCGTGGTTTCCGGTGGACATCCAAAGCGATCCGGCCAACAAACGTCTCCTCGTGGCAAACGCTGACGGCGTAGGTTCCCTTGGTCCAACGCGCACGTCGACGATTCAGGGAATTACGGCCACGGGCCACTCGTCTTATGCACAAGAGGGATCGTTATCACTGGTGCCATTCATGTCCACGAAAGACCTCGTGCAAGGCACGGAACAGGTATATGCTGATAACAACTGGTTCGGGTTGAAAAATCTCAACGCGAAGCCTCGACAACATCAAAAACCTGTCGCCATGCCAGAGCGCATTGGCGAGCCATCCACCATCAAACACGTGTTTTACATCATCAAAGAGAATCGGACGTACGACCAAGTTCTCGGCGATCTCGGCCGAGGCAACGGCGATCCCGCACTCACCCAGTTCGGCCAGACGGTGACGCCGAACTTGCACAAACTTGCCGACACGTTTCCCCTCTTGGATAACTTCTACACGTCAGGCATTCAATCAGCCAGTGGACACCAATGGGTCATGCAGGGCACGAACACAGATTACGAGGATAAAGAGACGGACACAGGTAATGTTCGCAGCTATCCCGGCGGCGCTGGTGACTCGATGGCATACGCACCGACTGGGCACCTCTGGGACGACGCTTTGAAACACAACGTGTCAGTCATTAACTTCGGGGAAGACACCACGCAGTTCAGCGGACCTGAACCGTTCGGTACATGGACCGATTGGTACAACGATTACCTAAAGCTGTCCGGTCAGCAGCAAGGCGCGCTGCATGTCCCCGTCGGTGACTACCAGGCGACAAGCGATATTCCCTCACTCAACCCCATCACGTACAAACCGTTTCCCACGTTTAACACATCCATTCCGGATCAATACCGATACGAGATCTTTAAACAAAAGTTTGACCAGTATGTAAAGGACAACAATCTGCCCCAGTTGACGACGATGTGGGTCATGGACGACCACACCTCAGGAACCACAACGGGTCTTCCCACACCGGAGGCGGCTGTTGCAGACAACGACTTAGCCGTCGGCAAAATTGTAGACCTCATCTCACACAGTCCTTACTGGAAAGACTCCGTGATCTTTGTGACAGAAGATGACGCGCAAAATGGGCTCGATCACGTCGACGGCCACCGCGAGCCCGCCTACGTCATCAGCCCTTGGGTCAAGCGGGGCGTCGTCGACAGCCACTATTGGACGGTCATCAACATGGTCCGAAGCATCGAGCAGATTCTCGGGCTGCCCCCCATGAACCAAAACGATGCTGCAGCGGCACCGATGAGTGAAATATTTACGGACAAACCCGACTTTACCCCTTATAACTTTGTTCCGAATCAGATTCCTCTCACCACCCTCAACGGAGATCCGAACTCGAACCAACCTGCACTGGCTCAAACGACAAACGTGACCTCGCAAACCAAGGAGCTTGCACGGTTGTGGACAACTTGGTCGAACCAATACAAAGCGTCGCTGAGCGGCAAGAATCCGAAACCGGATATCGCCAATGCCAATATGGAGAATCACGACATATGGTACGAAACGAAGGGGTTCGACAAACCGTACCCAGGTGACACGAAAGTCTTGACACCAGCGCAAGTGGCGGCGCAACCGCAAAGCAAAGCACCATCTCCTGCGGACAACGACTGATAAAGCACTTCGAACAATGGAAAGGGGCTCGACTCGACGGCGTGATCGAAACGCTGTCGGGTCGAGCCCCTTTTGTAGCCTTTGGTGCGACCATTTATGTTGGCATACTGGCAACTCTGAACGGAGCTGGGTCCATGCGGCGGTTAGACGATCCCGCCTGGTTTGACTGAGTCACTGCCAACGAATCGATCACCGTGGATAATCCGCCGCTGGGGATAAATTTTGCGAACGCGTTCAACAATGAGCGCTGCGATGAGCGTTTTAATAAAGTCACCTGGGAGAAATGGGTACATCCCAGCCATGAGTGCCTTGCCCCACGGGCGGTATTCAGGGACGACGTGACGCATCCACAGAACTCCTGGAATGTAACTGATCAGGTCGCCGAAAATAAACGCCGCCAAGAATATCCATAAGTATTCGAAACGCTGACCAGACTTGATACGTGACACCAGCAGCCCCGTTAAAAATGCGCAGACAGGCCAAGCCCATATGAACCCTGCCGTCGGACCGACAAGCACACCAACTCCGCCATGTCCCCCGATGAGGGGAAGTCCTAGTACATCAAGGCCGAGTACGATAATGAACGTCAAAGCCCCATACCAGGCGCCTAGCAGTCCACCCGCGATGACGGGGATAAGCGTTTCAAGCGTAATGGGAATGACACTCACATGAATTTGAACGAGACTGATGACAGCGAATAGTGCCGCAAACAGCGCAGAAAAGACGAGACCTCTCAATCGCACGTACGACTCTCCTTTGCGAATTATCAATTGTTAACCTAAAATGATTATGCAGTTAACAATATGTACATTAGCACAAAATGAAAAAATGAGGGAAGACTCTTGTCCAAAATAATCCTTCATGTTGACCATATATCTGTCCAACGGTATGGACAGGATCATCCCGTCCTGGACGATGTCACGGTGCAATTCAAGGCCGGCCAACTTGTAGCCCTGTGCGGCCACAACGGTGCTGGTAAGACGACGCTCGCGCGGGCCATGCTGGGACTCATCCCCCTCGCGAACGGAACGATTTACGTCGAGGGTCAGCCGCTGGATCGAAACATCTCACACGACGTGCAAATGGTGTTTCAGCCACCCATGGCTCAGATCATCGGCGACACGGTGTTTGAGGAACTGGCCATCACGCTTCTCCAGCGAGATGCGTGCTTGCCGAGTAACCAGCTCGCGCAGCTGGTGACCGATGCGTGTCGCCGCGTTGGCCTTCACGTCCCCCTAACCAGAGGGATACGGGAGCTATCTGGGGGCGAACTGCAGCGTCTGTGCATTGCCCAGGCCCTCTTGTCCGAGGCAAAGATACTCATTCTGGATGAGGCACTCTCCTCACTCGATCCCGACGCTCGCACCCACCTTCGCCAACACTTGCGACGCCTCGCGAAGGAGTCCAACACGACACTGCTCATGATTTCCCATGATATGGAGGATGTCTTAGCGGCGGATAGAGTTCTGGTGATGGAACAAGGTCGATTGATTCATGATGGCACGCCTATTGACTTCTTTTACGGCAACTCTTCGGACACAGACGGAACCGAATCTCCGTGCGAATCGTTCGGCTTTGAGCCGCCGTATCTCGTGCAGACGGCAAGAGCATACAGCCGTCGCACTGGTCACGCGCTTACCCCAGTGGACGAACATCAATTTGTGGAGGAGCTTTCCAATGTCACTGTGCCTTCGTGAAATCAGCGTATCGGACGGACAAACGAATCGACTGGGTGGCGTCACGGCCGAAGTCCCCGCAGGCGCATTTCTCGCCGTCGTGGGGCGCAACGGCGCAGGTAAGTCAACGTTACTCGACGTCGTGGCCGGGATGGTTCCACCCTCTACCGGTACAATTAGCGTCTCAGGTGGGGACCCATTCCCCCGCATCGGCTATCTCTTTCAAAACGCCGAGTTGAGCCTATTTGCCGGCACAGTCGCCGAGGAGTTCGCCGTGACGTGGGAAACAAGCGTCTCAAGCGTCCGATCACGACTCACCGAAGTCACCAACCTCCTCACGTCCGTCGGACTTAACAACATATCCCTGGGAGACACCCCTGCCGCCTGGAGCACCGGTTTACAAAGGCGGTTCGCCCTAGCGCTCATGCTCGCGCGCAAACCGGAATTCCTCATCCTGGACGAGCCCACGGCAGGTCTTGACCGTGCCAGTCAAGCACTCCTAGTCAACCAGTTACAAACGCTGCACGATGAAGGCAAGACCATCGTCGTCACCACCCACGATCTCGACACCATCCTCCCCCACGCAACCCACGTCTGGTTGCTGGACGGCGGCAAATTGGTCTTTTCCGGCTCTCCCGCCGAGTTGTACGCAAGTCCCAGCTGCCTGGAGACCCACGGCGTGGGACTCCCCCCATCATTGCGCCTGCAAATCGCGCTGATGCGAGCCGGACTGCTTGACGGGCCATCTCTGCGCTCCGCCCAACAACTCGCCTCGGACATACGGGGTGCTGGCGCGGGCGGGGAGGCTGCCGGGCGGATCGATCTGCCAGGCGAGGATACCTACGGCTTCGCGGAGTCCTCTGTCGCGAACCCGCATCCTCCGACGACAAGGGTAATGGACGCACGATTTCGCTGGCTGTCGATCACGTTGATGACCATCGCCCTCGCCACCGTTCACCATTCGGGCGGCATCATGACGGGACTCGTCCTAACGTGCGTTCTCCTCATTTGGCTGCGCGCGAAATTCCGCACAATCGCTCGATGGACCGTTCCGTGGGCGACATTTGCCGCCCTAACGGCACTAATTGCGGGAATTCATGTCGGCGCACCGTTCCATCGCAACGCGCCATATGGGTTTGACGCGACCATGGCGGCCCGCTCCATCATCTCGATCATCCCCTACTGGTGCTTCCTCCAACTCGGCCAACTGCTCGTCACACAGTCGACGTCGTTGCAGGTGCAGGGAATGATCGACGGGCTTGGCCGGGCCTGCCGGATACCTCACCGCATTCGACATACAGTGGCCATCACAGCTGGCATGGTCTTTCGCTTCATCCCCGCCATCGGGGCAATGTATCAGCAGCAACTGCGCGCATACCGAGCTCGTACCCAACCGAAGGGGCACAGCGCAGCCTCTTTCATCAGCGTGACGCGCGTGTTGGCACCGCTGATCATTCGCCTCATCCACTATGGCGAAGCAACCACTGATGCGCTGACGGCACGCGACATCCTGAACAGTCAAATCCACTACGAGGGTCTCTACCAAACCACAGTTTCGGCGAGGGAATGGATACTGTTCGGCATGACACTGGCATTCAGCCTTGTCATTTGGCTTTCAGGGCGATTTTTGTTTTAGGTGCCGGTGGGATGTGATGCGAGTGAGGCGGTCGGAGAGTCGATCAGCCGCGAATAGCAGGATGGTTCACCCTATCCGGTCGTGTCCGGGGCTTCGCGGGAACGCGCGGTATTCCGGGGGGCCATCGGCCCCGTTGCCCGTGGCCAAAAAGCCCACAGCCCACGACCGAAGCCGCCCCCAGAATCCGCGCAACCCTTACTCTCCGACGTTTAGCACAATCTTGCCGATGTTCTTGTTCGAAGCCATGTACTCGTGAGCCTGTGCAACTTCGCGCCAGTCGAAGACCGAGTCGATAACCGGGGCGATGGCGCCGGACGCCAGCGCTTCGCCTGCGAACGCCTGAAAGGCTGCGGTCAATTCGATTTTGGTGGCTAAGGAGCGGGATCGGAGAGCGGTTCCAATGACTTGGATTCGCCTGCCTAGCAAAGTGCCGAGATTGACGTTTTCCACCGCCGCCCCGCCCATGGTACCGATGATGAGCAAGCGACCATCTACTGCGAGTGAAGCGATGTTGTCGTGGTAGTATGGACCGCCGATGAAATCCATGATGATGTCGACACCTTGGCCATCTGTCTGTTCCTCAACAAACGGCACGAATGATCCCTCGTGATAGTTCCAGCCCGCGCTGGCACCGAGGGAGATACACCGTTCGAGTTTGACTTCCGATCCGGCCGTAACAATCGACCTAGCTCCCGCAAGGCGAATGAGCTGAATAGCCGACGTGCCCACTCCGCTGGCACCGGCATGAACAAGGACTGTCTCCTCCGGGGACAGTTGGCCGAGGACGAACAGGTTGAGGTACGCAGTTAAGAACGCCTCCGGGATGGCAGCGCCCTGTGCAAATGTGAGTTTGGGCGGGAGCTTGATGAGCATGCCGGCTGGAACCGTCACATACTGCGCGTAACCGCCTCCGGGCAGAAGCGCACACACTCTGTCGCCGACCTGGACTGAGGAGACGCCTTCGCCCAACTGGGCTACCTCGCCCGCCATTTCCAGACCAAGAATGTCGCTCTCGCCTTTCGGTGGCGGGTAGTGGCCCATCCGTTGCAGCAAGTCCGCGCGATTTAAGGAACTCGCGCGAACGCGGACGAGGACTTCACCCGGTCCTGGAGTGGGTGTTTCAGTTTCTGCGATATGTAAAACTTCGGGGCCTCCGAATCCATTTAACAAAACAGCCTTCATGCCAAATCCTCCTAAGCCGTTCATCGATGCCGTTCCCTTTTATATTACCTGTTTTTGAAAACTGCGGGCAACTGCTCCGTTCCAACATAGAACGAAGGGAATTGCCCGCCGACCGCGATCATTATATGTTCAATTTTTCATGTGCATGAATTCGCCTTATATGCTGTGTGAGGGCCGCGCTTACCTTCTGTGCCCTTTGTCGGTCCGCCCGCTCACTCACCACGCACGCCTTCCCCAGCTCGTAGTGGGCGCGTGCAGTGGACGCATCCGATGCTCGGGTACCCCATGTTGTGAAGAGGGTTGTATGGTACCTCGTGATCACGGATATATTGCCATACGTCCTCCGCCGTCCAGAGGATAAAGGGATTGATTTTGATGAGATTGAACTTTTTGTCCCATTCAAAAGTTTGTGCGTGTGCGCGGGTGGGGGATTGATCACGTCTGATGCCCGTTATCCAACCATCATATTGTTTGAGGTGGCGAGACAGTGGCTCAACCTTGCGAATGCTGCAGCACTGATTTGGGTCCGCAGCCCACAAAGCGTCACCGTAGTTACGGGCCTGTGCAGAGAGGCTTAGCGCCGGTTCGATGCGGGTTAAGTCGGGTATGGTATAGTGATCGGCGACCTGCTGAATGAGGTCGTATGTCTCCTCAAACAAGACGTTTGTATCCACATAAAAAACGTTCACTTTGGCCCGCTTGGTCATGAGCATGTCTAACAAAACCATATCTTCCGCACCGAAGCTGCAAGCAAACGTGAGGCGAGGCACGGTCGTGATGGCCGTTGCCAAGATGGTCTCCGGTGTCAACGTTTCATGACGGGCAGAAAGCGACTTGAGGTTTTCTTCATCCATGGCGAAGCTACCCAACAGCAGCACCCCGTATCCCTGAGAATTCGTCGTCGGACCATACGTATTCCGTACAGCGATGAACTGTGCCGAACGAACTGGGCGTGTGTACCGTGCGAGTCAGAATGGGCGGTTGCGGTGTCGCAATGAGTAATGTTAGATTTCGTCAAGTACAATATCGCCGTCTGCGATCCGCTGGAGAACACCAACGAACAGATGGCCTTCTTCATGCGCCAAGCGGGCCCGGAGCAGCTCAGGCGTATCGCCAGCGAGAACAGGGATGCGGACTTGGCCGAGGATGCGGCCGTGATCGTAGAGCTCGTCAACGACATGAACAGTGGCACCGGTCTCCTCCACACCCGCTTCAATGACCGCGGCGTGGACGCGAAGGCCGTACATGCCGGGACCCCCAAAGTAGGGTAACAGGCTTGGGTGAATGTTTAGGATGCGGCCCGGAAGTGCGGCCAAGGTTTTCGGGCCGATCTGTTTCATGTAGCCGGAGAGCACAACGAGATCGACATGGTGTTCCGTCAGCGTATGTGCAATGGCTTCGTCAACGGCCTCATGACTCCCACAGCGTTTCTGGTTGAAGCAGTAGGCAGGAATAAAAGCACGCATAGCTACTTGCAGTGCGCCCGAATCTGGGTTATTACTTATGACAACCGTTGGCACGGCGTCCAAACGCTCTTCGCTGATGGCTGCAAGAATGGACTTCATACTCGATCCATTATGAGACGCCAGAAATCCGATTCGCAAAGTCAACGATATCAACGCTCCTGTACTGCGAGTAAGATCATTTTATCAGCATATCTATGTCCACTATACCATGAGGGAGTGCTGCAGATGATAGAGCAGTCGATACGGCTTCAACAGTTAGAAGACGGGGTATTTCAAGAATTGGCACTCGAGAAGCGAAGGATTGTGGCAAGTGGCCGTGACGTGATCGATCTCAGCGTCGGCAGCCCCGATCTCCCTCCATCGCCGCACGTCATGGAAGCACTCGCACAAGGTGTCACGGACCCGAATGCGTACGGTTACGCCATCACGGGCCTTGCAGAGTTTAATGAGGCCGTAGCACAGTTCTACAAGCGGTACCACGTAAACTTGGATCCGGGGACGGAAGTCCTGCAGTTGATGGGGTCCCAAGACGGACTGTCGCACTTGGCGCTCTCCCTCATCAACCCGGGTGAAACGGTCCTCCTACCGGATCCAGGCTACCCAATCTACGAAGCCAGTGTCCGCTTGGCCGGCGGGATTCCGTACCCCCTGCCGATCAACGAAGACACGCTCCACCCAAACTTCTCACTGATCCCGGACGACGTCCTGCAGTCAGCAAGGTTGATGATTCTCAACTATCCGAGCAACCCGACGGCGGGTGTGGCGACGAGATCGATGTTTGAAGAAGTTGTCCGCGTGGCGCAAACATACGACATCTTCGTCATCCATGACTTCGCGTACTCGGAAATGGTATACGACGGCCTCGAGGCCGTCAGCCTTCTGTCGATCCCGGGCGCCAAAGACATCGCCGTTGAATTCAATTCCCTGTCGAAGACGTTCAACATGGCAGGTTGCCGCGTTGGTTATCTGGTCGGCAACAAAGCTGTCATCGGCCACTTGCGCAAGTTGAAATCGCACATCGACTACGGGATCTTCCTGCCGATTCAGCACGCTGCCATCACGGCGCTCACGACGGACCACGATTTTGCCGGCCAACGCCAAATTTACACCGCGAGACGAGACGCACTGTGCGATGCGTTGACGAGTTACGGCTGGGAAGTCCGCAAGCCGGCCGCTACCATGTTCGTGTGGGCAAAGACACCGAATAATCGCCCGTCACACGCCTTCGCCATGGAATTGCTCCGCGAAGCAGGCGTGGCCGTCACCCCAGGCGCCGCATTTGGCCCCCGCGGTGAAGGGCATGTTCGCATGGCCCTCGTGACCGATGCGGCGAACCTGCGCGCGGCTGCCGAGCGGATCGGGCAGCACCTCGCGGCGAAGGTGCTGGGCTAGGGCCGGCGGGATGGCGCGGCCGGGGGCGCGGGGCGGCCGCGGATGGCGGGCGGCTGCAGGGCTGGCGGTGTAGGGCGGGAGCCGCCTGAGGCGGCAGGACGGCTGAAGGGCAACCGCAGGTGGCGGTGGATGGCGGGAGCCGCGTCTAATGTGCCAGCGTTGCTGGCCGCGGGCACCAGGTCGGCAAGCAAGTCCACAAATAAGTCCCTCTGAGTCCCCTGTATACCATTTAACAAGCAATTGTTGCGGAATAAGGTACCGGGATTCGCTTATCGGTTGATTTGAGCCTCACGCTGGAGTGAAAGTTCCAAACAAGAGAATCACGGTCCCTTATCGAACTCTGTGACGACGTTCGCGAAGCATAGGGGACCACTGTTCGCTTAATTTCACGACCCAAATGATCAGCGCCAGTTACACCGCCCAAAATTGTCCTCTAATCCTAAAAAACCCCTCATATGGGCCATCTCCCCGCTCCCGCTCCGCCCGAGGCCGCGACATCCCGCCAATCAGCGTCACGCCTCCACTCCCGCTCCCCCCAGGCCACGCATCCGAATCACGAATGCGTCGTGGCCCTCGCCTTGGCGTCGTTGGGCAGGAAGAGGGAAAGAATTCCTCCCAGAATGGGCAGGACCATGAGTACATAGAACACCGTTAGGAGGCCGAGATGGTCCGATATCGTCCCGAAGAAGACAGCGCCGATTCCGCCGGCGCCGACACCGAATCCGATAGTGAGGCCTGAGGCGAGACTGATGTTTCGCGGCAACAGGTGCTGGGCGTAAACGACCGTAACGGCGAATGAGGACAGAATGAAAAATCCGAACGGAATTAAGATGAGTAGTGCGACTGCGCCGTGTACGAAGGGAAGTGCAAGGGAGAACGGGATCGAACAAAGCATCGAGTACATGAGAATCCGCTGCTTTGGCAGCCTATCAGAAAGCAGTCCCCCGACGAATGTCCCTACGGCACCTGCTGCAAGGAAGATGAATGTAAACTTATCGGACATGTTCAGTTTCATGCCAAAATGGTGCTCGTAGTAAAACGGCATGAAGAGCGAAATGCCAATTTGGCACCACGATCTCAACACGATAATGATGACCAACAGCGTCACGGCCCCCACTTGGTTTTGGCCTTCAACCTCGCGCATGCGCTTTCCGTGCAAGTTTAAGTTGTCCCGGTACCACGGATAGATCCGCATCGTGAGCCCCAGCCCGATAGCGGTGACGATGGTGAACCACAAGAGACCGTGGACACCTGTTGCGAGGAGGAAGATCGGCATCATGAGTGGCCCTAACGCTTGACCACTGTTGCCTCCGACTTGAAAGATGGCCTGGGCGAGCCCTTTCGAGTTGCCTGCCGCCATATGTGTGCCACGCGAAGCTTCAGGGTGAAATGCTCCAGAACCGAGCCCGCTTAACGATACGAATAGGAGAAGTAGTAAAAAGTTTGGTGCCAGCCCGCTGAGTGCCAACCCGAGACTTGAGGTCAGGAGACCGACCGGCAATAACCAAGCGTGCGGAGATTTGTCCGCAAAAAGACCGAATATCGGTTGTGATATAGATGACGTCAGATATGAACAGAGCACGATAAGACTCGTTTGCGTGTAGTCCAAGTGGTACGTTTTCATGAACAAGGGTGCAAGGGATGGGACGAGGCCGGTTGTGACGAGATCGTTTAGCATATGCGATCCGCCCATAGTCCAAACGGTACTCCTACGCATCTTACTGTTTTCTATTTCCGTCGCTACTTGAGTCAACGTGGCCCCTCCTCTCGAAGATCTGATTCCAAATCTCTCTGTAATTTGTCATGGTACATGTGATTTTCATCTATCATTCGCCTTCCAGATGATATCACTGTAGCCGTGTAATTGCTCCCCATGAGGATGTGAAAAATCTGTGTACTTTGGAATCCAAATCGAGTCTAGAGTGATGGCCTGATCGTCTTCTGCTCATGTCCATGTCGCTCAGACCGGTAAATTCATTTCCTAATTACAGGGGATGTAAAGATGGTTCTCTAATGCCAGCCCCCATTTACACACGAACTCCGCGACGCGTAACTGCATATCGTGATCATGCAGCTTCCCGTGGAGAGTGATGATAGAATGGCGACCAAAAAGAAAAGAGTGCAAAATACCGATCCAGTGCGCCAAAAACAATGGCCGCTTGTCACATCGAGCGTCTGTTCATCCTGCCCCATTCAATGCCCTGACGGCGTAAGAAACATGGAGAACGTGAATAGCGGAAGGTTTTCAAAAGGTGTAGTCTGCAAACGATCCCTCTATGAAGAACGTTTAAGTCAAGGGTTACCGCCATTCGGGTGCCTTATTTGTCGTCTCATGTATCGTGTAATACTTACATAGTTATGTGGATATCTCTTTAGACCGGCGAAAGTCTCCCCAACACTTTTACAGCGTTTTTCCATTTCCGATCCCAGGTGATATGATACCTAGGGGTTTTTTCTACGTTAAACGGGTTATTATCGGCTATCCATTAGGGAGGTTGAAAATTGGAAGGGTTATTGTATCACCTGAATGAACGCCCAAAAGGCGGCGAACTTATTTTGTCCTCCATTCAGTGGTTTATCTTCTCGTTGGCCAACGTCATCACGGTGCCTATCGTGCTCGGCCAAGCGCTCGGCCTCCCTGCGAACGAAGTCGCTCAGTTTACGGAGCGAACATTCTTCGTTTGCGGTCTCGTCGGCCTGGTACAATCTGTCCTGGGCCACCGATACGCCATCATCGAAGGACCGGCAGGCATGTGGTGGGGTGTTTTCCTCGTTCTCATCCAAATGACAAAGGACGAGCACGGCTCCACTGGTCAATTGCTGCAAGAATTAGAACTCGGTCTCATCGTTGCAGGTGTCGTTTTCATTATCCTGGGTCTGTTTGGCCTCCTGGGGTTCATCAGAAAGCTGTTTACACCCGTCGTCACCGGCACATTCCTCGTGCTGCTGGCCTTGCAGGTGTCAAAGTCCCTCATCGAAGGTGTCCTTGGCATCGGCTTTCGCAACCACACGACCGTGTCGCCTGAAATCGTCCTGCTGTCCGTCATCTTGATGGTAGTGACCATTCTGCTCATGTTCAGGGGCAAGGGCATGGTCAAGTCGATCGCGGTCCTCATCGGTCTCATTCTCGGCTGGATCGTATACGCGGTTCTGGGACTCATCGACGCGCCAAATACACACGTACCAGCTTTCCACCTGCCGTCTATCTTCCCGTTTGGACCACCCAAGTTCCACCTTGGGGTAACCATCACGTGTGCCATAACCGCTATCATTTTGCTGTCCAACCTAATCGCGAGCATTCAAGCCTTCGGTGCTGCGGCGGGTGAATCGCCAACAAACGCTACCTACAATCGCGGATCCTTATTCACCGGAATTGGCACCGCCATCGCTGGAATCTTTGGCGCCGTCGGCGTCGTCCCGCTTACGGCTGCAGCCAGCTTGGTCTCGCTGACGGGGATCGCCTCCCGTCTCCCGTTCATCATCGCATCGTCCGCCGTTGGGTTGCTTGGTTTCTTTCCGTACATCGGGAGCCTCGTGGCAACGTTGCCGTCACCAGTCGGTTACGCTGTTCTCTTTACCGTGTTTGGCCAGTTGCTGGGCTTTGGGCTGCTTGACTATAAGCGGTTAAAACTCGACCAGCGCGATATTTTCGTCGTGGGCATTGCCTTGCTGACCGGTGTCGGGATCTACTTCATTCCGGGTACCGCCTGGATGGGCCTGCCGCCAGTTCTAGGATATCTCCTCGACAACGGCCTCATCGTCGGCATTGTTCTGGTACTGCTCCTGGAGCATGTCATCTTTCGGCGGAAAAACGCTACATGATATAGCGCTCCGCGAGATCGATGCGGCGGATGGGGTCGGGGAAGTTGCCGCGACTTCCTTGAACCTCTTGCAGATAGGCTATGGCTTCCAAGTGATCGCCGACAATGAGTTTCTGAAGCGGTTTCCCAGAATCCGCATTATGGAGATGAGGACGAACGGCATTCATCTTGACCACGTCCACCGGATGAACAGCCTCAACGTGTAGCCCTGCTAAAATGGCTTTCACTTGGCCCAGCGGCGGTACTGCAATGCTCTCGAACCCGATCTCGCGTAAGATTCGGCCCGAGATCGCGTGCGGGACCGCCGTTAGCGAGGAGACTCCTAAGTCGGGCCTGTCGCATGCGATATTGAGGAAACGCTTGACGATTGATGGGGGATCGACCTGGCGAGCCTTGCTCAGAATGCGGTCGAGGTTGTTAAGCGCGATGTCGACGTCGCGATCGATGGCGTCTAAAAACGGCTCCACGTCTTCCCTTGTCAGTGGAATGTCGGCGTCGGTGATGAAGTACTTATCGGAGTCCACCTGCATGCAGCCAATCGCCCGACCCACATCATGGCCTACGGGTTCCGCGAAGTAATCGACTTCGATTGTGGAAGTAGTCCTCACAGATTCAATGTCTTCCTCGTTGGCGCCGTTGAGGACCAAGCGAATGTGATCGAATGGCGCGTTTGTCAGTTCTCCGACGAGCCTAGTCAAACCCGCTTCACCCTGAGTGGGGACGATGGCGGCCGCGCTGACACGTTCCTTGGGAATAAACGATGCCCCTTGGGCCAAGTCACGCTTGCGGCCTAAATCAGTAAATCCGCCACGCACACCGCGCTGGTCAATAATAATGTTCACACCCTCTAGGCAATCCCCGATGATGAGCCGACGCATAGCCTGGTCGTGCTCGGCGCCCCGTGACCGATTAAGAGCTCCCACAGCAACTTGCCCCGCGATCTCGATGCGCAAACGCCCATCACAAATTGCCCGCGCCTGCGCGACGGGCGGGACACAAAACGCCAATGGACCGAGCAACTTGATGGCTCTCCGAGAAATCGCGTGTGGCACTGTTGTCAAGCTCGCAGCCCGTAAATCCGCCCTATCGGCGAAAATATTTAAAGCATGCTTTGCAATCGCTGTGGGATGGTGAAACTTTTTCGTGCCCGGGAACGGATAGCCATTCAACGCGATGTCCACGCCGCCCTGGACGGCACGCACGAACGGCTCCAATTGGGCCGGTGGGACAATCATATCCCCATCTACGACAAGGCAGATGTCTCCCCGTGCGATTGATAGCCCAACCGCCCTGCCAACGTCCGGTCCAAGTCGATTCTTAAACCGTACCACACGAGCACCTGCGCCTCTAGCAATACTAGCCGTCCTATCCGTGCACCCATTTGCGATAACTATCACCTCGGGCCGTCGGTACCAACGACACAAACGCCGCACCAGCGGGCCAATTGTCTTGGCTTCGTTGTGTGCGGCGATGATGACACTTAATGTCTTTTTCATATTGGCCCTCCCTGCTGCACGTTCTGCAGCAAAGTTCTTCACCTAATGTATGTGAAAAGAAGGCCTCACGACATGACACTTGCCCGACTATCTACATTCAAAAGTGCAGTCCGAGGATTGTCATTAAGAGTACGATAATACCGACGATAATACAGTAGAATCCGAATGGGCGCAGCGCTTTGACTTCTGTTGTGCGGAAGTAACGCATCAAGAAGGCAGTAGCCAGCAAGGCCACAATACCCGCAACCAGCCCACCGATGAGACCGTAGTTAAGCATCTGGTGGTTATGGCTATGAAGCATCTTCGGAACTTCAAGTACGCCAGCGCCCAAGATGACCGGGGTTGCCAACAGGAAACTGAAACGTGCCGAGTCCTCGTAATCCAGTCCACTTGAAAGGCCAGCCGTCATGGTGATGCCGGATCGCGAGAAGCCAGGAATCAGTGCAAATGCTTGTACAACGCCTATCCAGAAACTTCTTCCGTACGATAGGTCCTCCAGTTTGCGCGTAGCCTTGCGCTTCCGCCGCATCCGATCCGCCACGAGCAGCACAAAGCCGTTAACGATGAGAAAAATCGCAGCCGATGCTGCATGAGGAAACAAATCTTGCAGCTTGTGTTCGAACAGTTTGCCCAAAATGGCTGCTGGGATGGTAGCGACGATAATCAGCAGCAGTTGTTTGCGCTCTCGGCGCATTTCGCGAATGAACAAAGACGCAATCAAACGAACCCAATCGCGCCAGAAGTAAATGAGCAACGCAAGGCCTGTCCCAAGGTGCAGCATGACGACGAACGCCAGAAAAGTATCCGATGTGGTAAACTCTGTCCAGTTAAACACGTAAGGTAAAATCACCGCATGGCCAACGCTGCTGATAGGGAACAACTCGGTTATTCCCTGCATGATGGCATACACTATGACTTGCAAAATATGCATTCAGTAGCCTTCCTTTCGAATCAGTCCATCTACCTCCCTCATTGTAACCAACAATACTGGCTTGGCAATTTAATTTTTTGTAAATAGGTCTGGTTCGATCCCAACGCCTTCGCCCCGGCAGTCCGGTTAGCCGCAACTAGTGAAATATCGCGACAATTGTTAAACTCGACATAGATGTACCTATGAGGAGGAATGATTGTGCCGAAAGCAGATTCGTTCATTCAATCTTTTCTGATGCACCGCAATGTTCTGGGTGGCGTACTCGATAATCTCACAGACAAGGACCTCGATTTCCACCCCTGGGATGGCGCTTTTTCCACCGCCGATCTCGTATGGCACATGTTGTCATCGACTTATACGTTTGCAAGTACTGCAGCGTCTGGTGCCATTGGGGAGAGGCCTGAGAAGCCGGTATTCACGTCTATCGACGAATTGAAGAATGCCGCTCGCGAATGGACCGAGAAAACCGTGGAAACGATTCGTTCCATGAGTGACGAACAGTTTAACGTCTCCATCGATACAACTAAAATGATTGGACGAGATGTAACGGCTGGCCAATTGCTGAGCATCATGCGCGATCACGAGATTCACCACAAAGGCCAACTATTCGTCTACGCTCGCCTATGCGGTGCGCAAAAGCTTCCACTCTTTATTCACGCTGGCTGAGCAATCAGTGTAACTCACAAGATATGTGGGATATTGATTTGGGATGGAGCTATGACGACAAAAGAGCCACTCGGTGACGCCTGCGCGTCGTCCGTGTGGCTCTTCATCTTTTTGGCCTAGTCATTGGTCTAGTCAAAGGAACAGGTCTTAATGCTGTTGTGTCGATCCTTGATACTCTGCCATGACATCCTGAACAAGTGTCACACCCTGTGATAGCGCCGCTCCACCACCAAAAGCCCCGCAGACGCCAATCGTTTCAAGAATCTCGCGCTCAGAGGCGCCAAGCCGTAAGGCATTGTGACAGTGGAACATAATGCAGTACTCATCCTGCGCGTGAACGGCAATCCCTAGGGCGATCAAGTGTTTGTGCTTTTCAGAGACTTCTCCCTCTTGAAAGCAAGCATCGGTATATGCGATAAACCGCTCGCCTACTTCTGGCAATTGTTTCGCGAGCCAACCAAGGCCGTCTTTAAATTCTTCGATAGACGCCTCGACATACCCTTGTAATTCCTCATCCACGACTGACTCCCCCTTTGAAAAGACGAACATCTATAGACTTAGCAGGGGGAGTCTGGATTATCCGTGTCCCTAAACTCACGCGTTCGCTTGGCCGAGAATGCCGTTGATAGTGGAGATGCCAATCATGACACACGCCCAAAACAATTTGTATCCAACCAGCAGGTTCTCGCATGTAAAGCGAACAGTTTTAGGGTCGACAAGTTCCACCTGTGGAATGGTTGTCGTCATAAGCGCTTGGTTGCTTCCCTTAAATTGAAGTTCAAACGTGAATGGACCGTCCATCTTGTACGGCTCTGTTTGTTTTGCCCGGCGTGCACCCTCTTCTGCAGCCTCCCGAATCAAAGCGTGCGCTTTTAGCGGATGGATCAACTCAGCCGCAAACCGATCCACACCACGTTTCACGACAGCCGCAGAAATCTCAGGCAACGTCTCTTTCACTTCAGCGACATACGCATCGTCACCCGTAATCAGCAATGCGGGTACCCCAAGCGAGCCAGCGACTATCGTGTTGAGTTCCGTTTCACCAACCACTTTTCCGTTCACTTTCAACTCGTTTACAGCGACTCCGGCGAGAGTATGACTGATCACGGTGCGTTCAGAGCCGCCCTCGCGACCGTGATGGCCAACGAACATGATGCCGTCAAAGGACTCATCGAATCCTTCCAGTTGACACATCACGCGGTTATTTCCTGAAACGAGCGTAGCGCGCTCATCCAACTCTTCAATGAGGATGTTCGACATATTCCCGTGACCGTCAGCCACGACAACTTCTGTGGCTCCTCCGCGAAATGCTCCGTCTATAGCAGCGTTGACATCAGCCGTCATCAACTTGCGAAACCGCTGATATTCAGCTTCTTTTTTGAGCTGTTGATTGGTCGCAACGCCAGAAATGCCTTCCATGTCTGCCGAAATAAAAATTTTCATCAATGATTCCCCCTAAATAGACAAAAAATAAGGTCCGAAAAATGTTTGCTCTACCGGTAATGCTCAAACCACTCTACGATGTGTTTGAGGCGAGCAATACGGTTGTGTGGTTTTCCATTTCGTGAAAGGTCATGGTTTTCACCAGCAAAGCGCACGAACTCAGTGTCCACACTAAAGCGCTTTAACGCTGTGAACCACTGTTGTCCCTGCTCCATTGGGCAACGGTAATCTTCTTCACTATGAATAATCTTCGTCGGCGTTTTTACGTTGTTCGCGTAGCGAATGGGGGAGCGTTCCATAATGAGCTCTTCATTGTCCCAAAGATCCGCGCCGCCCAGCTCTGCTTTGTTAAACCAGAAACCAATATCGCTCGTTCCGTACATGCTGTAGATATTTGAAATACACCGCTGCGTCACAGCCGCTCTGAATCTATCCGTATGTCCGACAATCCAATTGGTCATATAACCACCATAGCTACCACCGGTGACAAACAGTAGGTCTGAGTCAATGTACGGTAGCTTGATGACTTCATCGACAGCGGCCATCAAGTCCTGATAATCATTGCCGCCCCAATCCCCTATACATCCTTGAACAAAACGCTCCCCGTACCCGTGGCTGCCACGTGGGTTCATATACAGGACAACGTACCCATGGGCCGCGAGCAACTGAAATTCGTGTTGAAACGTATTCCCGTATGAGGAATGCGGCCCACCGTGAATCTCCAGTACAAGGGGATATTTCTTATTCGAATCAAAGTCCGCAGGTCGCAGAACCCAACCGGGAATCGTCCATCCGTCGTGACTCGTCACTGAAAACGGTTCTGGCTCGGCGACGGCGTAGGCGTGTTTTAGCACGCGGTTGTGGTCTGTCACCTGACGTCCTTCGCCATCCGCGTACAGGAAAATTTCCGCCGGGCAAGTGGGTGACTCTTGTGCGACAACCAACTCTCCATCCGTTGCAACATCGAATGAAGTCACAACGCACGCTGCTGTTCTGGTCTCTTCACGAACGTCACCATCTAACGTGACGCTATACACGGAACAATCCCCGTTTCGCGTTGCGGTAAAATAGATTCGCGTACCATCAGTAGACCATATGGGTCGTGACTCCCCTGTTTCGTATCTCGCATCCGTTCCAACTTGGGTACCCTGTGGTCGGTCCATACTTCCTGTTAAGCATCGAGCTTCCCCGCCCTTGGCTGGTACAACCCATACGTATGAATTGGTACCACTGACTTCGCCCTTGTCGTGACCAAAAAACGCGATCCACTCGCCGTTAGGGGAATACGACAGGGCCGATACACCCCCGCGTCCTTGATAGACGGTATTCATTTCTTCCGTATTCACATTGATGGCGTATATCGATGGAGTGACATCCCGCTCGTCATCGTCGCGCCAGGATATAAATGCGACGCGTTTGCCATCCGGTGAAAAACAAGGATGGGTCTCATTGTAGCGGCCGGTCGTCAGTTGTCGGACCTTTCTTGTGGCCACTTCGACAAGCGATAAATGAATGGATTTGCCGTCGTAAAATCCCTCGCCATTTCCGTGGAAGCGAAGGTTACGGATGACTCTAACGTCTTGTGTTTCCGTTTCCGATTGGTCAGTTTCATCCTTCGGCAATCCATCAGAAGCACGCGTACCGTCAGTCCGTGCAGCCACCACTATCCACGCACTGTCTGGACTCCAGGCATAGGATTTAACGCCGTTCGGCATGTCAGTCACCTGGATAGGCTCCCCACCGTTGGTTGGCATGACAAGCACTTGTGGCTTGCCACTCCGATTAGAAACGTAAGCAATCAGTTTGCCGTCGGGAGAAAAACTTGGTCTCTTGTCTTGAACTGCGTACTCCGTGTCCCCACCATACGTTAATGGTCGATCCGACAGAGTATTTCGGTCCACTTGGTGAAGGGCGGATCGATACGCGTTTTTGACTTTGTCCATCCGTGTACGAACATAGATAAATGAATCCCCTGCGGGAGAAAACACAGGCTCACCGCTAAAACGAAGGTCATATAAGGTGTCAAATGAAATCGACTTCAATGGTCTGACGCTTCCTTTCGGCGTGTATCATCTGGTGAAAAATTCGGAGGAAGCGGCCTGCGTCGCCACTTCCTCCCCCAAATAAAGGTTATTGAACGGACATAAATCGAATATCTGGGAATTCGGCGTTCGGATGAACCACGATACCCTGTAATTTTGGGCTGAACGTAAATACGTGTGTATAGAAATAGAGCGGAATCGCGGGCTCATCGTTCATGAGAATCTGCTCAGCTTGGTGCATGTCTTGCATCCGTTTCGCTGTGTCCGTCGTAGACTCGGCGGCCGTGACTAGTTGGTCGTACTTCGGATTGCTCCAGTGGGTGTAATTACTTCCGAAATCACTCTTGAAGTAATCTAATGTTGCGGTCGGATCTGTATATACATCGATCCAGCCCATACGACCAAACTGGAAGTTTCCTTTCGTCAGTTTGTCAAGATAAACTTTCCATTCTTCGTTTTGTAAGTTCACTGTCACGCCGAGATTCTGTTTCCACATTTGCTGCAACGCTTGCGCAATTTGCTGGTTTGCCTCCAACGTGTTGTAGTCTAAGGTGACAGGCGGCAACTGTGTCAGCCCTTCCTCTTTTAGACCCTTTGCAAGAAGTTGTTTAGCCTCATTCGCATTCTCTTGTATTAAATTTCCACCCTCACTCCTAAACTCGCCGTTCGCTCCCGGCAGACCTGGTGCAACCATCGCAAACGCCGGCTTCTCCCCACCTTGTGTAACGTTCTGCACAAGGGACTGACGGTCAATGGCAACACTGAACGCCTTGCGAATATCGGGATTGTCAAACGGTTTTTTCGTCGTGTTCAGTTCCAAGAAGCATGTACCTGCAAACGGATATACCTTTGCTGTGCCATCTTTGATGGCATTCGGAATAACATTGAGCGGCAACTGCGTGTCCATGTCCAACTGGCCGCTCTTGAACATTTGATACTGTGTATTACTGTCGTTGACGATAGTGGCGGTAACCTTGTTCAATTTGATGGAACTAGCGTCCCAATAGTCCGGGTTCTTTTCCAAAATGAGCTGGTGCTGATGCTGCCACTGTGATAGTTTGAATGGCCCGTCACTGACATAAGTGGATGCTTCTGCAGTCCAGTTTGGCGTGCTTTTGGCAACCTTCTGATCAACCGGGAAGTACGGCCAGAATGTCGTGAGGCTTAAGAAAAATGGTGTCGGGTGCTCAAGTGTAAACTGAAGCGTGTGCGCGTCTACGGCTTTGATGCCGACAGCGTCTGCACTGCCCTTATTCGTGTTGTAAGCCTGTGCACCCTTGATGTAGTACAAGTAGCTTGCGAATTGTGCACCTGTATTCGGGTCAAGTGCATGCTTAATGGCGTAAACAAAATCATCCGCAGTCACCGGATCCCCATTGGTCCACTTGGCATCACGCAGGTGGAAAGTATATACGGTGCCGTCCTTCGAGATATCCCAAGACTTTGCAATTCCAGGCTGTGGTGTATTGTCCTTCCCGAGATAGGTAAGACCTTCCATCAACTGATCAATTACCCAACCGGACGTTGTGTCTGTGGACTTAGCTGGATCGAGCGTCGGTGGCTCGGTCAAAATATCCATCGAAATACTTTGACTTCCACTACCATTGGACCCTGTGGTCTTTGCTCCAGTCGCGGCTCCGCCCGACTGGCCGCATCCTGCAGTCAACAAGGTTAGCGCAAGTGCTGCGCCAACTGTACCGTACCATTTGCGTTTCATCTGTTTTCCCCCTTGAATTCTCGACCATTCCATGTCGCTTGGCACCGGTTTAAGTTCACCCAGTCTTCATCGCCGGTGAGGGTGCCAGCCGTCCCCATACGGGAGGGCACTATTCCACTAAGTGGCAAGCTATAGTGTGGCGCTCACCTCCCTTAAGGAGAGGCTCTTCTTCTCTACACCGTTGTGTCGCAAAGGGGCACCTTGTGTGGAAGCGGCAACCCGTTGGTACATTTGCCGGACTCGGTACATCCCCCTGGAGACGGATGCGCTCACGCTTTTCTCCTATAGTCGGCATCGCTGACAGCAGCGCCTGTGTATATGGGTGCTGAGGATTGTGGTATATCTCGTCCTTATCGCCAAACTCAACGAGCCGACCGAGATACATGACTCCAACCGTGTCACTGATGAACTGAACCATGGTCAAGTCGTGAGAAATGAATAGATATGATAGGCCAAACTCCTCTTGAAGCGACTGCAGCAGCGTCATAATTTGCGCCTGAATCGACACGTCCAGGGCAGAAATAGGCTCATCCGCGATAATCAGCCGAGGGCGAACCGCCAGTGCTCGAGCGATGCCAATTCGTTGTCTCTGTCCACCTGAAAACTCGTGTGGGAAGCGCGAGAGGTGATCGCTCTTCAATCCAACCCGATGGACCAAATCCAATACCCGATCACGCCGTTCCTTCCCTCTCGCCAACTGGTTAACATCGATCCCTTCAGCGATGATGTCCTCTACTTTCATGCGAGGGTCGAGCGACGCGTATGGGTCTTGAAAGATCATTTGAACCTTGCGACGGTAATCACGTGCTTGCACCCGATTCATTTGATGGATATTTTGACCTTCATAAGTGATTTGGCCCTCTGTGATGGAATTCAGCCCTAGAATCAAGCGACCAGTGGTAGACTTTCCGCAACCTGATTCCCCCACTAGACCCATCGTCTTTCCTTCATCTAGCTTGAACGAAACGCCATCCACAGCGCGAATGAGACTGCGATGTCCACGAAAGTGTTTCTTTACGCCTTGTAACTGTAGGAGTTCCATCCTAGTGTCTCCTTTGCCTGTGGATGCAGAAGCCAACAGGCCACCTGCTTGTTGTCGATTGTTTCAACGTCCGGTTGATAGTCCTTGCAAATCCGCATTGCGTGCGGGCATCTTGACGCAAACGCACATCCCTGTGGCGGATTGAGCAAATCTGGCGGTGTGCCAGGGATTGAAATTAAAGGCTCTCTCGAACCAGGTATGGGTCGTGATCGAAGAAGGCCTTGCGTATATGGGTGCGTAGGGCGATGGAGCACGTCCTCTACCGGCCCATATTCAATGGGTTTTCCGGCGTACATTACCGCGACCTCATCCGCCACTTCACCGACGACGGCCAAGTCATGTGTGATGAGGAGGAGAGCCATACCCATTTGTTTTTGTAGATCTTTGAGTAACTCGAGTATCTGGGCTTGCACTGTGACGTCCAACGCTGTGGTCGGCTCGTCCGCAATGAGCAGACGCGGCGAACAGGCAATAGCGATAGCGATGACCGCCCTCTGTCGCATTCCCCCACTGAACTGATGCGGGTAGCTCGCTGCCCGGCGTCGTGGGTCGGGAATGCCGACGAGATCGAGCAGTTCAACTGCTTTTTCGACCGCCTTCTTCGCACTCATCCGTTCATGCTGGAGGATGGATTCGGCGATCTGATGGCCGACCTTCATCGTGGGATTCAAGGATGTCATCGGATCCTGGAAGATCATCCCTATTTCTCTACCGCGAACGGATTGCATTTGTTTTTCCGCTAGACCTAGAAGATTTTTACCGTTCCACAGTATTTCACCTGATATTTTTGCATGGGAAGGCAACAGGCGCATGACACTCTGTACGGCAACGCTCTTGCCCGAGCCGGACTCTCCGACAATACTGAGCGTCTTCCCCTCCTCCAACGTCAGATCCAGCCCGCGAACGGCCTGTACCGTCCCGATCTGCGTTGGAAAGTGAACTTTCAAATCTTTAATCTGCAACATATCGCGTCACTTCCTCAATTTAGGGTCCAGCGCCTCAGAGAGTCCGTCCCCGACCGAATTAAAAGCGAACATGGTCAGTGAGATTAGTACAGCTGGAATAAACAGTTGCCATACATCACCGTCGAGAATGGAAGACAACCCTTCGTTGGCCATCGTCCCCCAACTTGCTAAGGGCGCCGGGACCCCCAAACCAAGGAAGCTGAGAACCGCTTCACCAAAAATGGCCGTCGGGATGGTTAAGGTCATGTTGACAATAACCGGCCCTATGGTATTCGGAACCAAGTGGCGTGTGAGGATTCGGGGCAGGGACGCACCGAGCGATCTCGCCACAAAAACGAAGTCCTGCTCTTTCAGTTGCAGCACCTGGCCGCGAACCAATCTCGCCATATTCACCCAGCCAGTCGCCGTCATGGCAGCGATGATAGTGAACAGCCCAGGACCCATTACGACCATCAACAATATGACCATGAGCAAGTACGGCAAGCCGTATAATATCTCCACAATTCTCATCATCACTTCGTCCACTTTTCCGCCGAAATACCCAGAAATGCCTCCGTATATTACGCCGATGATAAGGTCGATAAGTGCTGCCATAAAACCGATAAACAGTGAGATGCGAGCACCGTACCAAGACCGTGAAAACATGTCACGTCCCAAGTCATCAGTGCCGAACCAATGTTGTCCTGAGGGAGCAATGTTTTTTTGGATAAGAATTTGCTCGCTGTAGGAGTAAGGGGTCAAATAAGGTCCAATGATGGCCATAATTACGAGTACTAGGATGATTGCCATACCGACCGTCGCCAAACGATTCCGAAAGAACCGATGGCGAACATCCTGCCAAAAGGTCAGTGTCGGTCTTTCCGTCTCCGGAGGAAGTTCTTCCTGTTGCAACGGCAAGAACAGGTCATCTGAAAATTCCATCGCCATCACGCTTTCCTCCCCGTCAGTTGAATTCTCGGATCCACAACCGCATAAGCGATGTCGACCAAAAACAAAATAAAAATGAGTATGGCGCTAAAAAATACCGTAGTCCCCAGAATCATCGGGTAATCCCGGTTCGTAATAGCCGACACATAGAGTTGTCCCAAACCTGGGATACCAAAAATCTTTTCCACGACAAAACTGCCTGTTAACACGTAAGCAGCCAATGGTCCAAGCATTGTCAAAACCGGCAGGATGGAATTGCGAATCGTGTGCTTCCAGACAATCAATACAAAAGGTAGACCCTTCGCCTTCGCCGTACGAATGTAGTCCTGCTGAAGGACCTCCAACATACTCGATCTCATCAGTCTCGCAAAGTACGCCGTTGGTGTCACTGCCAAAGCGATAACCGGCATGACTTCTTGCGCTGGCGTACCCCAGCCTGCCGCAGGGAAAATCCCCCACTGTACTCCTAGGTAGTTAATTAAGAGCGTTGCAAGGACGAAATTTGGAACGGAAATTCCGAGAATGGCGATGACCATGGAAGTGTAGTCCTGCCAACCACTCTGCTTTACCGCTGCGATAGTCCCGAGCAATACGCCGAATACAAACGCCACACAGATGGCCCACAAGCCGATTTGCAGCGATATCGGAAATCCCTGGCCAATAATTCCGTTCACCGTTTGGTCTTGCCACTGAAAGGACGGCCCGAGATTTCCCGTCAGCAACGAGCCAAGGTAATCTAAGTATTGTACCGACAAAGGTTTGTCCAAATGATAATAGTGCATCATGTTCTGAAAGATGGCCGGAGTCATGTTTTGTTCGTTGGAAATTGGATTTCCAGGAATAGCATGCATTAAGAAAAAAGTAATTGTGATGATTACCCACAGGGTGACAATCATCCACCCGATCCGTCGCGCCGCGTACAGAATCATGGCGGTCTCCCCTTTCGTCTCACTTCGTTATTTTCATTGGCGTACCGCTTCAAACGACCTCACACCTCATGTTGGTTGAACAAGTGCGTGTGTTTAAGAAATCCAAATTCATTCTTATAGACCTCAAGCTCCATAATGACGTTGGTTTTTCTCACATGCGGAAGTGTGTGAAGTTTATTCTTGAGAAACTGAATTAGGTGGTGCTGGGAATCGCTGACGGCTTGAACCATTAGTTGATACTCCCCAGATGTTAGGGCTACGAATCGAATCTCCGGGATCTGCCTCAATCGCTCAATCATCTCTTCAAGATGGGGCTCCTCAACTGCAATCTGGGCGATCACGACAACTTGCAGTCCCAACTTCACGAGATTTACGACCCCGACAATTTGAATAACACCTTGTTCCTTCAACTGAGCCACTCGGAGCCTCACCGTACGTTCCGATACGCCCACAAGCTCAGCAATCTCTCGAAACGACCGTCGACCATCCTCTTGCAAATAGGCAATAATCTGCAAATTCAGCTTATCGATTTCTACACCAGAACTACTCACCGCATCGACTCCTTAACCCTACAACAAACTGAAAAGCGCGATGTCCACGTTTGGAATCAAATCACAAATTTTGTTTCGAATTCAGACATTTTCGGGTAATCGTATTTCCGAAAAGATAAATTTATATTCGAAATTATACACGTCTAAGTAGCACGGTCAACCCTTTTCATATAAAAATACGATTTATCTATTTTTTCCTTGTTTTCAAGGGATGTGTAAGCGAATACATGTATCAGCACGTAAACTACGAGATTTTCCCTCGTATTTTGGTTCGTGTAAAAACGTCGAGTTACGCACGCCATTTAGCCGTTCCGAATACAGTGCATATGTAATTTAAACCGCCTGATGCGTAAGCAAAATTTGGTTGGACGTTACAGCGTGCTCTATCAGTCTTCCAGAGTCTTACGAAAGTGGCACGGATGGTGTGAGGAGGATGGTTGCAGGGTGCGTGCCAGGACCGCGGCACGGGTGGCATAAAGCACCAGCGTTCCTCTGTTGGCCATTCTGCCTCGGCATAGACACGAGCAACGGACCTGGTGACCGTTGTTGGCACGGTCGGGCCGTCTGATCGGTCGCCTATAGTTACATAAAGGCAGTGCGTTCCTCTAGCCATTTTTGGCTGATGATATGTAGTCAGTAGCGAACCACGGTTCCCCTATTCCATACGACCTCCGGATGCAAGGCCCTGATGTTCCCGCGACCTATCTATTTTATTTTGTCTCGATTGTAAAAACCCTCCGTCACATGTGGGTTGGACCATCAAGCACGTCATCCCCCCTACAACAAAAAAGCCCTCAAGGCAGCATCCTCTGCTCCCTCAAGGGCTCTTTCTCTCTCGCCTGGCAACGTCCTACTTTCCCAGGAGGTCTCCCTCCAAGTATCCTTGGCGCTGGAGGTCTTCACGTCCGTGTTCGGTATGGGTACGGGTGTTTCCCCTCCGCTATGGTCACCAGACTGCTTGGGCTCCGGGCTCTCTCTACGCTGGCTTCGCCCTTACGGGCTGCAGAACGCTTCGTTCGATCCCTCCACCAAGGCATCTTGTACCTTAAACGATACTTCTTCCTCGGTTTCGCCCTATGTACCGCAGCTTTCGCTACAGTTTGTGGTCCTTGCTTCTGAACTATGGAACAACCTCTCTGTTCTGGTGAAGCCCTCGACCGATTCGTATCTGTCCGCTCCACGTATCACTACGCTTCCACTCCAGACCGATCTACCTTGTCTTCTTCAAGGGGTCTTACTCCGTTATCCGGATGGGATACGTTATCTTGAGGC